>NZ_JAJJMN010000002.1 GCF_020905335.1 Flavobacterium lipolyticum
GCACTTGTACCTGAGATTACCTTTAATTATTTGGGTGATTTTGGTGTAAATGTATCCAATGAGGAAGATTCCTTGTTTGAATATGCCTCAGAGCATATGGGATCAGATACTTCTAAAGAGAATAAAATGCATGCAATTCTGGATGTATCGGGGATGCTGGTAAAGGGGGAACTGGGTATATCGATCCGTTATTCAGGTTTGAGGTATGATGCGGCAACGATTAAAAACCTGGCGGGATCTTACAAGAAACATCTGGAGTTTTTAATCGCAGCATTGGCTAAAAGCAAAGAGCAGCATCTGACGCCATCGGATTTAACTTTCCAAGGATTGAGCGGGGCAGAGCTCTTAGAGCTTAACGCAGATAATACACTTGAAGATGTCTATGAGTTATCCCCTCTTCAGGAAGGCATCTACTACCACTGGCTGGCAGAAGATTCCGGTTCGCTTTATTTTGAGCAGACCTCCTACAGGGTTCGTGCCAAAGTGTTGGATATAGAAAAGTTAAAAGGAGCTTATGATGATTTAACAGCCAGACATGCTGTTTTACGCAGTAGTTTTAGTACTGAATATGCAGGGAGATCTTTGCAGATTGTAAGGAAAGAGGTAGCGAGTAATTTTACTTATCAGAAACTTGACGGTTCGGCAGACCAAGATTTGCAAGTAGCACTGATCAAACAACAGGACAGGGAAAGAGGTTTTGATTTGGGCAGTGGTTCTCAGATGCGTTTGCAGGTTGTTGATCTGTCGCAAGGGGAGTATGAGTTTATCTGGAGTCATCATCATATCCTGATGGACGGTTGGTGTGTAAGTGTGCTTATCAATGACTTTAATGAACTGTTGAGTGCCGCAATAAAAGGCAGTACAGCTGATCTGTCACCGGTAATACCTTATTCCAATTATATCAATTGGTTGAAAACCATAGACAGAGAACATTCACTGGGTCACTGGAAGGAGTACCTTAAAGGTTATGCAGAACCGGCAGAGATTCCTTTTAAGACAAGAGCTGTAGACACTACTTATGTCGAATACAGTGAACGCCTTGAAATAGGGGGAGCTGTGTTTAAGCAAGTAGACACACTTTGCACCACTTTAGGCATTACCCACAATACTTTTATGCAAGGTGTTTGGGGCTATTTATTGTCACGCTATAACAACACGAGTGATGTGGTGTTTGGGGCTGTGGTATCAGGTCGCCCGGCCGATTTAGCAGGAGTTGAAGATATGATCGGACTGTTTATCAATACTATTCCGGTCAGAGTAAAGTATGATGTTGATACTACGGCTGCTGACCTGTTAAAAATGCTGCAAGAGCAATCGATACAAGGTACATCACATCATTATATGAACCTGTCGGAGGTTCAGTCTCAGAGTGAACCGGGCATGGATCTGATCAATCATATTATGATATTTGAGAACTATGCAGTAAAGGAACTGGAAAACGAAGGCGTATTCAATAGCCGGGAAGAAGAAGCACTTTCGATAGAAGCAAAGGAAGTTTTTGAACGAACCAATTATGATTTTAATATTATAGTTGTTACATCCGCTTTTTCATTAGAATTAGATATCAGATACAATAGCAATCGTTATGATACAGCATCGCTGAGACAGTTGGTAAATCATATTGATACCGTAATCACGGCGTTTGCACAAAACGCGGATCAGTCTTTAACAGCATTGGATTATGTATCGGAAGAAGAGAAACACAAACTGCTGTTCACCTTCAACGATACAGCGGTAGCGTATCCGAAGGACAAGACGATTGTAGATTTAATTGAAGAACAGGTTGCAAAGACACCGGATGATATAGCCATAGTCTTTGAAGATACAGAACTGACCTACAGGGAACTCAATGAGAGATCCAATCAACTGGCGCATTACCTGATAGCTAATTACAGCATTCAGCCGGATGATCTGATAGGGATACAATTGGAGCGAAGTGAGTGGATGATTGTGGCGATACTGGGCGTATTAAAATCAGGAGGAGCTTATGTTCCTATCGATCTGGAATACCCTCAGGAAAGAGTTCAGGCAATTGTTGAAGATAGTAAATGTAAAATTCTACTGGATTTAGAAGAATTATTGAGGTTCCAAGAATTTCAGGAAAAGTATTCAGTAAACCAAATAATAACAGCTACCCAATCATACAATCTTGCTTATGTAATATACACATCTGGCTCTACAGGAAATCCTAAAGGAGTAATGGTAGAGCATCATAATGTCACTAATTTTTTTACTGGAATAACAAATATTTTTGGAGAAGAGAAAGGGGTCTTTTTATCTATGACCAATTTTACATTTGACATATCTGTATTGGAACTTTTATGGACACTGAGTAAGGGATACAAAGTTGTTATACAAGGAGACATCAGGCAGATTAATGATGAAACGAATAACAGTAAGCCACTAGATTTTAGCCTGTTTTATTTTGGCAATTACGAAAATGGAGAAGACAAGTATAAGTTGTTGATGAATGGAGCTAAATATGCAGACGAAAATGATTATTTGGCAGTTTGGACCCCTGAGCGCCATTTTAATGAATTTGGAGGATTATATCCAAATCCTGGTTTAATGGCTGCAGCACTGTCTTCTGTTACTAAAAAAGTTTGTATTAGAGCTGGAAGTGTTGTACTCCCACTTCACCATCCAATTAAAGTTGCTGAAGATTGGTCTGTTATTGATAACCTGAGTAATGGACGTGTGGGAGTAGCATTTGCTTCAGGATGGCATACAGATGATTTTGTGTTAACACCCGATAATTATGAAAAACGCCATAAAGTAATGTATGAATCAATTGATACATTGCGAAAATTGTGGAAAGGAGAAAGTGTAACATTTGAAAACGGAATTGGAAATTTAAAAGAGACAAAAATATTTCCCAAGCCTGTACAAGACGAATTACCTCTTTGGATTACTTCAGCCGGGAATAAGGAAACATTTATTTCAGCAGGAAAGATCGGTGCTAATATCTTAACACATTTATTAGGAAATTCCATGGAAGATCTTGCAGAGAAGATTGCAGCATACCGAGAAGCTTATGCGGAAAATGGATATGATGTCAAGAAATCGAAAGTAACTATAATGCTGCACACCTATATTGATACGGAAGCGAATATTGAGATAAATGCTCGTCAACCATTTATTGACTATATAAAAAGCTCTGCAGAACTGATTCGAAATTTAATTCCTGATCTCGATCAAAATACAGAAATAAATCGATTCTCTGAAGATGATTTAGATGATTTATATGAATACGCATATAAAAGATTTATTTCTACCTCAAGTATGGTTGGAACAAAGGAAAAATGCTTTAAAATGCTACAAAAGTTAAGTGTTATTGGGGTAGATGAAATTGCTTCATTAATTGATTTTGGAGTTGATTATGATTCGACTATGCAAAGTTTGAAACGATTAACGGAACTTAAAGATAGCTATAATAATTCACAGAATAATTATTCGGTTTATTCGCAAATTAAGAAACACAAGGTAACGCATTTACAGATTACCCCTTCTATGGGAACATTGTTGAATCAGCATTTTTCAGAAAATGAAGGTTGGAGTTCAATTACGAATATCCTTTTGGGAGGAGAACCAGCTACTGCTTCATTAGTAAATGATATTTATCAAAAATTACCCAATGCGAAACTATATAATATGTACGGTCCAACAGAAACAACAATATGGTCCACTGTAAAACCATTGGAGAAAAACACTCAAAAAATTGAGATTGGTGAGCCGATTGCAAATACCAGAATCTATATTTTGGATGATAATCGTAAGCTGGTTGCAGCAGGTGTTCAAGGAGAGATATATATTGGAGGCAAAGGAGTTTCACGTGGATATACAAGTAAAGCGCTAACCGATCTGAGTTTTATTGAAAACCCTTTTATAGGCGAAGATCGTTTATATCGAACCGGAGATTTTGGGTTCTGGTTAAACAATGGCGCTCTCTATTGTTCCGGTCGTAAGGATCAACAGGTCAAGATTCGGGGATATCGTATAGAGCTTGGAGAAATAGAGAATGCTCTGTTAAAAAATGAATTAATAAAGGAGGCCGTAGTTATATCCAAAGAGAATATATCAGGAGAAAAACAGTTGGTAGCCTACATTACTTCCAAAAAAGAACAGAACGTAGGTGAATTGAGGTTGCTTTTAAAAGAGTTTCTACCGAATTTTATGATTCCAAATCATTTTGTTCAATTGGAAGAATTACCTCTCAATGTTAATGGTAAAATTGACAAGAAATTATTGCCGGCTCCTGAAGGATTGGGATTAGCAAGTGGCGTAGAATATGTAGCTCCGCGTAATGAGACAGAAAGAAAGTTGGTAGAAATTTGGGAAGAAGTATTGCAAAGAGAAAATATTGCGATAAACGAGGACTTTTTTGCTTTAGGTGGTCACAGCTTAACAGCAATACAGCTAATCATCAGGATTGAGAAAAATTTTGGAGTTAAAATTAATATTAGAAATCTGCTCTCTAAACCTACAATTGATAGTCTGTCTGAAGAAATAAGTACTTTAAAATGGATAAAGGAAAGAAGCGGAGTAGTACTTGTTGAAGGAGACGAATTAATAATATAGAGTCAGTTGAAATTGTTCAGCCTTTTATCAATGACTCAGTATAAAATTAAAGACATAAATATATATTAAATAAAATGATGCTATGAATTTAGATGATATTAAAATTATTTCAGGAAAAAAGATGTTGCTGGAGATAGATACCAGTTATAATAATCCCTTGATATGGGCAGAAGAAAATAAAAAGGATGTTGAAAATTTTTTATCAACCAGCGGAGCACTACTGATACGTGGCTTAAATATAAATGGCAGCATTGAATTCGGACAGGTACTAAAAAGTCTGTTTGGTGAGGAATTAGTTAATTATACTTATAGATCTACTCCAAGAACGGAAGTCAATAACAATGTTTATACTGCAACAGAATATCATGCTTCAGAAATAATCCCTCAGCATAATGAAAATGCCTATTCTAATGCATGGCCTATGAGAATAGGTTTTGTTTGTATGGTTCCGGCTGCTAAGATGGGGAATACCCCTATTTCAGACAGTCGTGTTGCCTATAATGAGATCCCTAAAGAAATTCGGGAAGAATTTGAACGGAAAAAAATTATGTATGTTCGAAACTACTCAGATATGGATTTGCCTTGGCAAGAAGTATTTCAAACTGACACAAAAGCAGAGGTTGAAAAATTTTGTAAAGACAATCGTATTGATTATCAGTGGACTGCTAATGGTTTGAGAACAAAGCAAGTCAACCAGGCATCCATATTACACCCTGTTACAAATGAAAAATTGTGGTTTAATCAGGCCCATTTGTTCCACTTGAGTAGTCTGGATATAGAACTGCAAGAAGGTTTGATTGAGCTATTGGGAGAAGAGAATATCCCCAGGAACACATTTTTTGGAGATGGAACTCCTATAGATGTAGAGGCTCTCACTGTAATCCGTGATGTCTACGAAAGGACAAAGTTTACATTCGACTGGAAAAAGCAAGATCTACTCTTGCTTGATAATATGTTATATACCCATGGTCGTGAACCGTATGAAGGAACAAGACAGGTACTCGTTGGTATGGCTAAAAAGTACAGTCCCATTATCTGATCTAATAAAGGTTAATTTAGAGCGGCACATGAATAGTCACGTTAAAGTTTCGTGCTATTTTTGTTGCTACTCTTACTTTCTCTTTACGGGGAAGAAAAATTTTTGTTGCTAAAAACAACAAAAAAATCTGACGAGTTGTCAAAAAATAGTATAAATTGAATTCAAATAAAATTAAACCAAAATTGTAATGGAGGCTACTCAAAACAAGTATTATTTAAAACCGAATGTGGCGCTTGAAGCGTTGTTTGACCGATGGTATGCATGGTCGCATTTAATTTCCCCAGCTACAGCGGCAATGAATGTAAAGGACAGGCATTTAAAAATCATGGATTCTTATGTTAAAAATCCAAAGATTCATGCAGCAGCTGTTAAGAAACCTGAAATGTTGGGAGGACCTTTTATTGATTATGATGGTAAAAGGGTGGATGAAATAAAAGATTTAGCAGATCAAATAAGAGATAAAAGAGCGCATCTGTTGAATCTGGCAGATGCAGTGAATGAGTTGAATGAACTTTTGCAAGTACACGCAAAAGGATATTCTCTTACGCCTTTATACGAAAAGGTTCCTGAGATTTTAAAAGGTTATGTTGAATTATACTATGATTTAAATGACCAGCCAAATTTTAGATTTTTCGAAGCACTACTGTATAGGAGTGAATTCTATGATGATTCGGCCCAAACAATTGCGCTGCAGTTGGTAGAATCTGATACGCAGAGAAGTTTTGTACTGAGTACTCCCAGACTCGATGATGAAATAACTATTCATGCAGAAATTCCTTTTAGTCATTCTGTTATAGATCAGTTGTTCAAAATGAAAAGAACTCCCGGGGATTATGCTGAAATCAAGAAAATTTTGCAAATAAAAGAGGGACAAGAAGAGTTATTTGATAGCTTTTTTACTTTAGAAGCTCCTAAACAATATGAACAGTATACGGGGAACGGAATCAGAACAAGATATTTTGGCCATGCCTGTGTACTAGTGGAGACAAACGAGATTTCACTTTTGGTTGATCCTGTGGTTAGCTATGATGGTTATGAAAACGATGTACCCCGTTTTACGACGGAACATCTCCCGGACGAAATCGATTATGTTTTAATCACTCATAATCATCAGGATCATGTTTTGTTTGAAACTTTACTTCAACTAAGACACAGGATAAAGAACATAGTAGTTCCCTCTTCAGGAAAAGGAAATTTACAGGATCCAAACTTGAAATTGATGTTCAAGAATATAGGATTTGATAATGTGATAGAATTGGATGACATGGAGTCCGTAGAGTTGGATAAATGTGTAATTACCGGGCTTCCTTTTTTAGGAGAACACTGTGACCTAGATGTAAGATCTAAGTTGTGTGTTCATGTTAATTTGCATAATAAATACAAAGTATTATTTGCGGCAGATTCTCAAAATATAGAGCCAAAATTATATGAAAGAGTACATAACATAATGGGTGATGTCGATGTGTTGTTCTTAGGAATGGAATGTGATGGCGCTCCATTGTCTTGGTTGTATGGACCACTTTTACCTAAAAAAGCAGATCGCGACAAAGATCAATCCAGAAGATTGGCCGGTAGCGATTGTAATGAAGGAATGTTTATTGTAAATCAATTCAATCCAAAAGATGTCTTTGTTTATGCAATGGGGCTTGAACCTTGGTTAGAATTTATCAGTTCTATTAAATATACTAACGAATCAAGACCAATAGTTGAATCCAATCTTTTAATTGAAAAGTGCAGGGCCATTGGGATAACTGCGGAGCGCTTGTTTGGTGAAAAAACTATTGAATATTTTGAACTGCCGGAGCTTGTCAATAATTAAAAAAGCTAGTAAGTAAGTTCTACTTGTTCCTCCGATTTTTTATTTTAAAAGATCGGAGGGAGAAGTATTTATCGCCCATTTTAATAGCACTGAGCCACAAAATGCGGGATTAATTGTTAGCTTTTACATGGGAGTAAACAGAAGCATTTTTTGCAGCTGTTTATCTTGTGTAAATTAGGAATGGGATTTAATTTTTTGCGATAATATTTACAGTGAATTCAATAGAATCCGACATCGTTTGATCAGGTAAAAGATCAAAGAATTTCCCTGATTTATAGCGGACATTCCATTTTGTCCGGTCAATGACCAACTTGCCATTCATCTGGACAATTCCGTCTTTAATTTCAATTTTAGCCGGAAAAGAGACAGGATTTGTAATACCTTTTATCGTTAGGTTTCCTGTAACATTTTTATTCTTACCATTTATTGATGTAACCTTGATTGCTGTAATGGTAGAAGTGGGAAATTTTTGAACATCAAAAAAATCAGACGATTTTAAATGTTCAACAAGTTCATTATCACTTTTATGTCTTTTATCTGCAATTGTATTCATGTCTATTTCAGCGGTACCATCTATAAGCTGACCGTTTTTGATTATCAGTTCTCCTTCTGATATAGAGACGTATCCTGTATTGGTGTCAGAACCAATTAACATAGAGCCTTTCCATGTTACAACACTTTTTTTGGTATCAATACTATATTCTTCATTCGCACCATGCTCTGAGGAAAAAGTGCTTGCTCCCGCATTGTCTATGTTTTCTTCTTTTATAGGTCCACGGCAACCTAAGAACAAAGGAATAATAATTAAAATTAAGTAAGTGATTGATGCCTTAGGGTTCATAACTATAGAAATTATATTGATTAATAATAATTGACAAAAAAATAAACTAACTATACCTTAATATTTGCTGGTCAATACTGCTAGGATAAAACCAGACTTAATAGATTACAGGGGACTCCTGTTTTACTATCGGAATAACTTTGTTTCCAATTACCTCAATGCATTGTAATAGTTTTTCGTGGGGTAGCGAGGCATAATCCAATTGAAAACAAAATCTGGATATCCCGCCAAGTGCTTCTGATAAATGGAGAATTTTTGCTGCAACCTCTTCTGGATTTCCTACCAATAAGGCACTTCCCGTTGATTTCAAATCGATTTCAAATCGAGAAAGACTCTTTGGTAAACCATGCATTTTACTCATAGAATTAGACCAACCAGGATAGAAATCTTTAATTGCTTCCTCTGTGGTATTCGCGACATATCCCATAGAGTGTAATCCAACTTTTAATTGATCTTTACTAAAACCGGCATCCTCTCCGGCTTCGCGGTAGAGCTCCACTAAAGGAATTATCTGGTCTATTTGACCATCAATGATAGCCACCATTAAGGGTAGGCCAAGCTCTCCTGCACGAATAAAAGAGGCTGGTGTTCGCAAAGCAGCATGCCATATTGGTAGAGAAGCTTGTAAGGGGCGCGGGTAGACACTTACATTGTCTAAAGAAGGTCGAAATTTACCCGACCAGGTAATGGTATCATTGTCTCGAATTTTAAGCAAAAGTTCAAGTTTTTCTGTAAACAATTCTGCAGAATCCTTGATATTTAGTCCAAATAATGGAAATGCATCAAGAGAAGCTCCTCGACCAGCGATAATTTCGGCACGTCCTTTTGATACTAGATCCAGTGTTGCAAACTCTTGAAACAATCGAACAGGATCAACCGTACTTAATCCGGTTACTGCACTTGTAATCCGTATTCTATTGGTAATCGATGCCGCCGCCGCCATCAATACTACAGGTGCTGAATCCAGCTTGTCTTTACCATGGTGTTCACCAATTCCGTATAAATCAAAGCCTAGCTCGTCTGCAAACTTTATTCGCTCAAGTAAGTTTTCAATTGCTCGTTCATCTCTTTCCACAATTGTCCCTCCGCCAGACGAAACAAAAGTGTCAATTCCAATTTCCATAAATGTGATTTTAGATATTATTTTAAACCATTATCAATTAAAAAAGTAAATCTCCTGCATTTTCAATAGAAACGATCCATTGAAGGTGAAAGGGTACTTGGATTTTGGCGTGATGTGTTTTATGGAAGAAAGCGTTTTTCCATCACAAAAGCAGCCAGTACGATAAACGTTATTCATCATTCGGATTTTGTGAGTTGCAATTCAAGAACCTCTCTTCCGTTTCTAAATAGATATCCGGAGTACACTCCCAATCCCGTTAAAACACCTCCAATAAGACCTATTATGAGATGCAATAAATAAATATGTAATGACATGAGTTTAGCCACAGACGACATTATTTCACCTTCATAAATGATCTCGAAATAGATAGTTGATAAAAACCACGCCATAAAACCCGATATAAAGCCCCATACAAAAGAGGAAATATTCCATTTTTTAAAGGGGAGTGTTGCCCCTAATACAAACATTGGCACCGAAAAACTCCACCAAGGAAAGAAATCTAACATCCCCATGAAGATTAAAACACTAAATAGTATTGCGAAGGTTATTAATTTTTTCATTATTAATTTATTTTAAAGACCATTTATACTTTGCTTCTGCATTTCCTTCGATTAAATTACCGAAGAATTTGAGTTCATAATACTGACCATTTCTCCAGGTGTCAACGAAGTGATCGTATTCATCCGATGACGGATTTCCTGATTGTCCTCCGGCATAAACAGCATATCCTTTAGGTCTTTTTTTCATTTCCACAATCATTCTTAAAGAAGGCCCCCATCTTTTAGAAATGGCATTTAATGCTTGTGGATGTCCTCCTTGTGGTAAGCCCTTCTTGCTGAAATATTCAATATTGGACAAATGCATGATATCTATTTTATTTGTATTTCCCCAGTTCGAACGTTTGGTGGTATCATTCAGCATTTGATTAAATGAAAGAGCAATAATATCAGAAGCTGTTTCTGTTTTTTCGGTCGAAAGCAGATCGAAATATTTATTATTTGGATCGTTAGAAATCATATCTAGTAATACCAAATCATCAGGAACCAGTTTAGTCATCTTATATCGGAGTAATTCATCCCATGTATTATTTTTAATCTTAGTCCACCAAAGCTCAAATAATGGTGCCAGGTTAGAATCTTTATCATACTTGCAATTCCAAAGAGAAAATTCTTTTAAATATTTGTTTTTACCTGAAGGCATTCTTTTTAATAAAACAGGAATCGCTAACTCTGCCAGACTGTTCGTATTATCCAGTTGCATTGATTTCATGTCTTCGACAGACAGTTTTTCTTTGGCTGACAAATAGGAGTCAATTTTATTGGCTCTTAATTCCAGATAGTGGCCATAAATTAGGGGTGAGTTACTGATCTTATAAGGATTATTGTTTGCTGAAAACACATAGCCCTGATCTGGATTGTAAGAATAAGGTAACTTGTCTAATACCGCTGTAGAAAACTGATCCGATCTGGTTCCGTCCATGACAAACTTACCTTGATTCTTCCATTTTTTTGCAAGAATTTTTCCTTGATGGTGAATCGAGATATTCCCTTCAACATCGGCATAAGTGAAATTTTGCGAAGGGCATTTGTAATATTGAATGGCGCTCTTAAATTGCGTATATTTTGTTGCTTTGTTCAGCTTGATAAGAGCTAAAATTTCATTAGAAGGATCTTGCAAGGTCCAATTTAAAGCATAGCCTTCTAGCTCCGGCTCTCCCTCGCGAAAATCAGAAGGTATAGGTCCATGTTTGGTGTAGTAAACGGTGTCTAAAAATGGTTTATCACCTCTAATTTTGATTTCTTCGACAACACTGTCCGTTTTTACCCATTTACCATCATACTTGTAATAAGAATAGTTGTCTTTAACCTCCAGTTTGTAATAATCACGTACATCATCAGAACCATTTGTTAATCCCCAGGAAATTTTTTCATTAAATCCTATTACCACCCCCGGAACCCCCGGTATTGAATACCCGTAGACATTTTGTTCATTCGACTTTAATTGTAGTTCATACCAAACTGCCGGAAACGAAAGGTTTAGGTGTGGGTCATTGCACAACATGGCGAATCCCGATTTGCTTTTTTTAGGCCCAACGGCCCAACTATTACTCCCTAAATTGGGATTGTAAGCACTTGAGGATATTTGTGAAGCCGACGCAAGAAATGAATAATCAATATATTCATTCTCCGGCAGGGAGTCAAAAATTCGCTGAATAGCAAACTTTTCTTTAGTTTTCTTTAAATAGTAATCCGGAAACAGCTTATTGTATTCTTTTGATCCAAGAATCATCTGTAAGTAAGAAGCCGAAACATCTTCTTCGAAGCCCGATAAATTGGCTGACATATACTTCATGATTAAAACAGATTTTAAATTGGTCCATGGCTCCGGAGAATAATCCATAAGTTTATATTCAATAGGTAGATCAGCATATGACAAACTGTTGATCCAAGCATTTACGCCGGCCGTATAACTGTCTAGTGCTCTTTTTGTTTCCTGGTCCTTTTCGATGTGTTTTAAGGTGTTTATAGCCGAAGTAAGGATTCCGTCTCTTCTTGTTTTTCGGTCGTGGACAAAGAATTCTTTCCCCAAAATTTCACACATTCTTCCGGCAGACACATAGGACAAAAAATCCATTTGCCATAACCGATCAGATGCGCAAACATAACCTTGTGCAAAAAACATATCCTTTTGATTGGCTGCAAATATGTGAGGAACAGCTCTGTCATCGAAAATTATTTCAGTTTTCTGGCTGACTTTGATACTTATGTCTTTATTGCTGTTAGAAGTCTGTTCATTTTGAACAGCACCTATAAACGGATTTAGAAAAGTACCCAGCGGAGGTACCATATAAACTTTTCGATCCAACACTACTACTAGCATTATCAAAGCAACTAACGGAAAAAGAAATTTTACGGATATTTTATTCATTATAAAAGAGGGTTGGATCTAATTCTAGTTTATTAATTTGAATATTTGGTATTTGAGAACATAGTGCTAATTTATAATTTGCCGCAATCGATAGCGATGTTGTAAACCATTTGTTTTCAAAACCTATTGATGGTTCCAGACAGTTTTCATGATGTAAGCCTTCTACAATTCCAATTCCTTTTGCTTTTAAATAAGCTTCCTTGCGGGTCCACACAGTAAAGAAGGCGTCACTGGAATCATTAGCGTCAAGAATGAATTCTTTCTCCTGAACATGAAGATAGTCTAATACAGTAGAGATATCAAAATCGGAGCATTTTTCAATGTCTATTCCAATTTCTTTATCTGAAAATGCTACAGTTACAAAGCTACCGGAATGAGAAATATTAAATTTTTTTCCTCCGGAATAAAAAGGCTTTCCTCCGGGAGATATTTGCCAATTTGACCAAGAAAATGTTCTGTTTGAAACTTCAAAATATTTCTTCACCATTAATTTACTATACAATTTTAATCGCCTATCTTGATGATTTTGAAATCGCATAATTTCTTTGTGCATGTTATTTGGAAGTGACTTAAGCATACTCTCCATGTCAATTTGACTAACGTTTACAGTGTCAAGATACCAGAGATCAATCATCTAGATTTGTTATGATTCGTACTAATTCTGCCGGGTGATCGTGTATGAAAAAATGATTACCTTCAAGTAAATGGGACTTTAATGCAATAGAGGTGAAATGTCTCCAGTTTTCAATATCTTTTGCTGTTTCTTCTTCATCTCCCATTACCGCAACAATAGGTGTATTTACTTTAAAATTGGAGTCTAAGCGAGGGCTTTTTTCTAATATTTCAAAGTCAGACCTCATGATGGGGGAGAAAAAATTGAATAGTTCCTCGTTCTCCAATACTTCGGTGGGAACACCGCCTAAACTGATTAGTTCTTCTTTTAATTCCTTGTCACTTATTGTAGAACGACATCTGTCTTCATCGCCTGTTCCCGGACCGGCATTTCCTGCTACAATGAGTTTTTTTGGGGAATCACCCAGTTCTTCCATTTTTTTGGTTACCATAAGTCCCAATTGTGCCCCCATGCTATGACCAAAAATGATATAAGGTTTATCATTTCTCAATGAATTAATTTGATGTAGTAAGTCGTCAACTGCTTCTGATTGAGTAGATAATAAGTTTTCCTTAATTCTTTTTCCCCGGCCTGGTAATTCTAACAGATGGAAATCAAAATTTATGGGTAAAAAGGGTTTTAAAAAATTGAATGAATTGGAACTACCACCAGCAAAGTGCAATAAAAAAACTTGCATATTTTTTTTAAATATCATTTTATATTTTTTAATAGAATAGAAAGAGCCGCCATGGTCAATCTGTTATCATCGATTTTATATAATTTCATTATTAATCGATAAAATCCAAAAAACAAATCAAATGTACCTGCTGGTGTCACCCAGTATCGGTGTTCTATTTTGTTTTTTCAGCAAACCAATAACGATAGGATCGAAGAGTATACAATTAAACCAGTCGGATGAACACTTGTTATATACTCTTACATTGTCATAAGACTTTATTTTTTTATAAAGTTTTACGCACTTATAAGGATATCATTAAGGTACAATGTTACAATTATTCAAATTAAAAACAAAATTTAAATCTAAGTATATAGGTAATTTGTGAAAGTTTTTTTTGTAAGGGTAAAATGTTTCAGGAGATGCTTCTCGGGGACAAAAGTCAATAGGCAGACCCTGCATCGTGACAAATAGTAATGTGGCTTAGTATTTCTTTTCGTTGTAAGGTTGAAGATTGGTATTGTCCAATTAAAAATGCTATTGTGCCGATAACTTTAGACCTTAAAAAAATCATTTTTGCCTGATCACGCGACGAATTTCAGTGGGGTTAAATATTGTTGTTTTTTCTAATAGCAAGGCATAAGGTAGGTTGGAGATATTTTACATATGGATTGGGATAGTTAATCAAATACTACCTATATATAGTTGCTGCATGTAAAAATATTATTATTAAAAAATTTGTTGTTTTTCACTTTGCTTTTATCTAACTTAGCCACAGTCTATCAAATTTAATTTCTTGAAAAGAAAAAATAGATATACAATTGAATAGGGTTTTTGTAGTACTCCAGGTTTTAATAGAGCATAGTGTTAATGCAGTTGCACAGGAGTTTTTAGATAGTATTATCTAAGTGCAAGACCTTATTTATAGACAAAAGAACTTTTGCAAAAAGCAATAGAAGTCGAAATTTACGAATTGTAATTGAAATAATGGATTCCGACTTATTCTATGGTATTGTTTAATAAAATGATACCTATTTAAAGGCTCTTCATATTTGGTGAAAACAAAAAATAGGAAGAAAGTAAATAAGAAGCCCTGTAGTAGAACTATTTGCGTTTCTATGAGTTTTAAAAACCTTAAGTAAAATAAAGTATAGGACCGGAATTGCACAAAATTAATAAGAACTATGTTATATGATTCCGAAGTACTTTCATTATTGACTAAATTAAAGGCAAAGCAGATCGCAATAGCTCTGGATGATACTTTTGAAAATTTGAGAGTCAGAGGTGATTTGAAAAAATTAACGCCTGAAGAGAAACAAGCACTAGTTGATAATAAAGCTGAAATTATTCTTTTGTTAAAAGATAGTCTGTCGGGAATTCAAACTATTGAAGCTGCAAAAGTACAATCTTCTTACCCAATTTCTGATGCCCAACGTAGAATCTGGATATTAAGTCAATTCAAAGATGGGTCTGTTGCGTACAATATGCCTACGCATATTCATTTGAATAAGGACCTTAATATAAGTTACTTTAAGCAGGCTATAGAGGCTACCTTAGAGCGGCATGAAATGCTTCGAACGGTTTTTAGAGAAAATGAAGAAGGTGAAATTAGGCAGTGGATATTAAGCAGGGAGGATTTAGATTTTGAAATAGGTTATCGAGATTATCGGGAAGAGGAGTTTAAGCATGAGAAAGTCTTAAGTTTTATTGGTACGGATTCCTATAAGGCATTTGACCTGAAAAACGGACCTTTATTACGGGCTGCTCTGCTTCAGACAGCTGATAATGAATACGTATTCTATTTCAACCTGCACCATATTATTAGTGATGGCTGGTCAATGAAAATTCTCTATAGCGATGTGTTTTTCTATTATGAAAAATACATGGAAGGAAACAATCAAAATTTGCCTTCTTTGAAGATTCAGTATAAGGATTATGCTTGTTGGCAGTTAGACCAGATTGAGAATGATTCATTTAAAGTTTATAAAAAATATTGGTTAGATAAATTATCCGGTAAACTGGGAATCTTGGATTTACCAGGTGTCAACGTGCGGCCTAATGTGAAAACTCACAAAGGAAGAACAGTTGCTACTTACTTAGATAAAGATTTAACAAACAGATTTAAGAATTATGCATTGCAAAGATCAGGAACTCTGTTTATGAGCCTTGTATCAGTGCTGAAAGCTTTTTTGCGCAGGGAAACGGCTCAGGATGATCTTATTGTAGGAACCCCTGTTGCGGGAAGAAATTTACTGGAATTGGAAAACCAAATCGGGTTTTATGTAAATACGCTAGTATTAAGAACCCGGATAGATGAAAAAGATAATTTAGAAGATATTTTTCGAAACGCAAAGCATACCATATTAGATGCTTATGCCCATCAAGCCTATCCTTTTGATCGCTTAGTGGAAGATATAGGACAAAGTAGACAAACTAGTAGAAGTGCTATATTTGATATTTTGGTGGTGCTACAGAATACGGATGAAAAAATGAAGGAGATATCAATCTCTGAATCCAACATTGATGATATAGTTGAGATTAGAACAGGGACGAGTATCTACGATATTAAATTTGAGTTTCAGGAGAACGAGGATTATATCGCATTTTTAATTGAGTACAATCAGGATCTCTACAAGCCTGCAATAATAGAGAGGTTTATAAAACATTTTAAAACGTTTTCGAGCTTAGCCTTAACAAACCCTGCTCAGGAGATCGGATCTCTGGATTATCTGTCGGTTCAGGAAAAAGCAGAGTTGAAGTTGCTTGACAAACAAGTTTTTACAGCTGTTTCTAATACTACGATTGTAAGTCAGTTTCATGAACAGGTTAAAAGGAATAGTTTAAAAACAGCGTTGCGATGTGGTAATGAAAGTTATAGCTACGAGGAGTTAAATCGATGCGCAAATCAGGTTGCTCATTTTTTGCTGGAAGAAGCTGCTATCAAAAAGGAAGAAAAGATAGGATTAGTATTAAATAATGGATTCTACAGCATCGCTTCCAGGTTAGGAGTGTTAAAAGCTGGAGGATCCTACTTAGTTTTAATGCCGACAGCCCACGAAAACCATTTAGCATCGATGATTTCTGATTTTGAAATCCAAACATTAATCATTGAGAAGGAATTTATAGAACAGTCAAATAGGCTTCAATGGAGCTCAGCTACTCTGAAAAATTATTTATGTGTAGACAGCAATGATGTAAAAGCGGAGAAGGAGTATCGTGATAATATAATGATGAGCCAAGAACTTTGGGACCATGTGGGGAGAAGGGCTGATGATCAAATAACAAGTGGGGGATGGATAAGTAGTTATACAGGAGAAGCCATTTCGGATATAGAGATGGAGGAATATTCCATGAACGCCTATAATAAGCTCAGGAATAGTCTTCATTCTGACATGAGAGTACTGGAAATAGGATGTTCTTCCGGAATAACCTTAAGTAAGATTGCTCCTGAAGTTGCCCTGTATTACGGAACAGATTTATCTCCGATTATTCTCTCCGGAACTGAAAAAATGATTGCTGAGAACGGAATTAAAAATGTGAAATTAAAGCAACTGGTAGCGCATGAAATAGGAGAGCTGGAAGAGAAGGACTTTGATCTCATCATTATAAATAGTGTAATCCAAAATTTTCACGGGCATAATTATTTTCTTAAGGTGATAAAGGAAGGAGTTAAGTTGCTTAAAGAAGATGGAAAAATCTTTATTGGTGATATTATGGACATCAATAAGAAGTCTGAAATGCTAGAGGACTTGCATCAATTTAAACAAGATAACAAGGATAAAGGCTATACTACGAAGACTGATTTTTCGTCAGATTTTTTTGTGTCGAAAGGATATTTTGAGGACCTTATTATAACCGAAAAGAACATCGTAGAGGTGTCTGTTAGTGATAAGATAAGAACAATAGAGAATGAATTGACTAAATATCGTTATGATGTCATCTTGCAAATTGATAAGAGGCAGGTAAAAATAGTAACGGAAGAAGAAAATATTCAACAAAGAAAAATAAAAAGACAATATGACAGGACGGATCTGGTAGTAAGATCTGAAGTAAACCCGGAGATACAGGTTTCAGCAGACCAGGTAGCGACCATCATTAGTAATTTTGATACTGTCGACGAGCAAAAATCCTTGCTCATTCGTCATAGTGATGTAGTAGGGTTATTTAAAATGGATAGCACCTTATTTGACTATGGAAGTAGTAACAAATGGGCAACTTTCCTTCAAAGAACCCCTTCGATATTGGAAATTTATGGGACGCTATTGTTTGGATCTGAGCTTGTCTTGGTTCCGGAATTGCTTCAGCATAATGAATCATTATTAGAGTTTCTGGAAAAAGAAAGCGTAACACATCTGAGTGTAGAAGCCTCTGCTGTTTCTAATTTATTATTGGCGAAAGAGTTGTATAATAAAGATTTAGAAATCTGCAGTTTGATTGTGGATGATGAAGTAGTAACAGACGATAAATTTCAGGAATCTATCACGAATTCAGCATTTAGAATAATCAATAAGCGCGAAATAACAAATGATTCATTTCCGACTTTTGATTGGATTTTCACAAAAGAAGAAGAGCACGAACTATTGTTCACTTTCAACGATACAGCAGTAGCCTATCCGAAGGACAAGACAATTGTAGACTTGTTTGAAGAACAGGCTGCAAAGACACCGGATAACATCGCCATAGTCTTTGAAGATACAGAACTGACTTACAGGGAGCTTAATGAGCGATCCAATCAGTTGGCGCATTACCTAATAGAAAATTACAACATTCAGCCGGATGATCTGATAGGGATACAATTGGAGCGAAGTGAGTGGATGATTGTGTCGATACTGGGTGTGTTAAAATCGGGAGGAGCTTATGTTCCTATTGATCCGCAATACCCTCAGGAAAGAATAGACTATATTAAAGAAGATACTCAGTGTAAGGTTTGCCTGGATGAGCAAGAGTTAAGCAAGTTCAAAGAAAATCAGGAGCGTTATGCTAAAGATGCAGAGACTCGCAGGTCTCAACCGGAGAACCTGATTTATGTGATCTACACCTCAGGTTCGACAGGGAATCCAAAAGGAGTAATGCTCGAACATAGCGGTCTGGTAAACAGAATGCTTTGGATGAAACGTGACTTAGAAGTGAAAGAGGCAGATGTGTTTTTACAGAAAACACCTGTAACGTTTGACGTTTCGGTTTGGGAGTTATTCCTCCCATTGGTTTGTGGCAGTAAGCTTGTTTTTGCAAAACCGGAAGGGCATAAAGACCCGGTCTACTTAGAGGAGCTATTAGAATCACAAAAAATAAGTATTATTCACTTTGTTCCTTCGATGTTGAGTGCAGCGTTGGACACTATAAAGTGGGATAAACTGGAATGTTTGCAGCATGTAATATGCAGTGGAGAAGCTTTATCAAAAAGAATCGAATCATCCTTTAAAGCAAAGGCTCCTTTTTCGAGCTTGCATAATTATTATGGACCAACGGAAGCTTCGATAGATGTCACCGCAATAAACTTAAGCCAACACCCAACTGTGGGTCATGAAGTTTTGATAGGCAAGCCTGTTGACAATACACAGATTTACATCGTAAATGAAAAGAATTCGCTTCAGCCGGTTGGGGTTTTAGGCGAGATTCTGATTGGAGGAGATCAGGTAGCACGAGGTTATTTAAATAAGGAAGCGTTAAGTCAGGAGAAGTTTATAACAAATCCTTTTAGAGCAGGAGAGCGTTTGTACAAAACAGGCGATTTGGGTCGTTGGCTACCCGATGGCAACATTGAGTTCATAGGGAGAAAAGACGATCAGGTAAAAATAAGAGGACACAGGATAGAACTTGGAGAGATAGAACATGCTTTAGTAAAACATGAAGATGTAAACCAGGCAGTTGTTTTAGCCAGAGAGAACGAGTCAGCAGAGAAAGAACTTGTGGCGTATATCGTTTCTAATATTGAGCAGAACGCAAGTGATTTACGAACTTATTTAAAACAGTCGTTGCCGGAATATATGCTTCCGACGTACTTTGTTCAACTCGAGGCCATCCCATTAACAGCCAGTGGTAAAATAGACAAAAAAGCATTACCGAATCCTGAGGGTGCGGGACTATCAAGTGGTGTTGCCTATGTAGCGCCACGAAATGAGCTGGAAGAGAGACTGGTAAATATTTGGGAAGAAGTACTGGAAAGAGAAAATATTGGGATCAATGATGACTTTTTTGCATTGGGAGGCCATAGCTTAAAAGCAGTTCGTCTGAGCAATGAGTATCAAAAGAAAATAGCAGTTAATTTATCGTTAGAAGAATTATTTGCGCACACCAGCGTAGCTTCTCATGTGGCTCTGATAGCATCTTCAAAAAGAGAAGAATTCATTAAAATTAAAACAATAACTCCTCAGTCGGATTATGCGCTCTCAGATGCTCAAAGAAGACTATGGATTGTGAGTCAATCTGAAAAAGGATCGATAGCCTATAATATGCCTGATAGTATTAATCTAACGGGAGACTTCAATATCGAAATTCTTACCAAAGCGATAAAGGCAACAATTGACCGTCATGAATCTTTAAGAACGATCTTTAGAAAAAATGAGTCGGGTGAGATAAGACAATGGGTGCTTAACAGAGAAGAATTAGATTTTGAAGTAAAATATCAAGATTTCAGAAGTGATTTGGCTGGCCTGGAAAAAGCAGCAGCGTTTATAAATGAGGATTCATTTAAGCCCTTTGATTTGGAAAATGGCCCTTTATTTAGAGCTAATTTTATGAAAGTCACAGAGGATAGTTGTATTCTTTATTTCAATATGCATCATATCATTAGTGATGGCTGGTCAATGGGGGTATTGACTAAAGATGTCCTGACTTACTACGATGCATTTATCGGAAACAAAAAGCCGGAATTAATTCCGCTGAAAATTCAGTACAAGGATTATTCAGCCTGGCAGTTAGCGCAATTGAACGAGGTGTCTTTTCAAGCACATAAGACATTCTGGCTGAACAGACTCTCAGGAGAATTACCATTACTGGATCTGCCAAGTACAAAGCAAAGACCAAAAGTTAAAACCAACAACGGTCATTGTCTCCAAGCCTATATTAATGCAAATCTTACTGATAAATTAAGAAAATATTCGGAAAAGAATGGAGGAAGTTTATATATAGGGTTGTTGGCCTCTTGGAATATTCTAATGTACCATTACACCAACCAGAGAGATATAATAATCGGATCTTCTGTTGCCAGTAGAAATCACCCTGATCTTGAAGGTCAAATAGGTTTCTATTCTAACACGCTGGCACTTAGAACGCAGATTGAACCGGAAGAAAGTTTTCATGATTTTTTTAGGTCTGTAACAGATTCAACATTAAAGAGCCTTAACCATCAAATGTATCCTTTTATCAGGTTGGTAGAAGATTTAAATTTTCATGGTGATCCCGGTAGAAATGCCATTTTTGATGTTATGTTATTTCTTCAGAATAATGGTGAAAAAGTTAATAGAAATGAACTAAAAGAAACGGAAGTAGAGGCCATTACAGACAAAGGGCATCGCGTATCTAAATTTGATATAAACGTTGCACTTCAGGAAGTAAATGATTGTGTATCCCTGGATGTGACATTTAATCCCGATGTCTACGACAAAGACATGATAGAGGGGGTAATAAAACATTACAAACAATTATTAAATGCGCTATTAGAAACCCCTGAAGAAAAGATTTCACAAATAGAATATTTGTCTCACCAGGAAAAGTATGATCTTCTTCATTTTAATGCTGCAGAGGATTTACACTATCCCGAGAACAAAACAATTATAGCATTGTTTGAGGAACAGGTGTCAAAAACGCCGAATAATATAGCACTCGTATTTAGAAATAAAAAGTTCACTTATAACGAACTGGATAAATTATCAAACCAGTTGGCACATTATCTGGTTGAAAATTATAAGATCAAGCCTGATAATTTAATAGGGGTGATGCTCAACAGAAACGAATGGTCTATTGTTTCAATTCTGGGTATTTTAAAAGCAGGTGCAGCTTATGTTCCGATCGATGCTCAGGACCCTTCTGGCAGAAAAGATTTTATAATTAATGATGCCTCACTAGTATTATTAATCACAGAAGTTAATTTTATTCATGATATTGATTATTATGAAGGAGATATTTTTGCAATTGATGTAGAATTTGACCCGGAAAACTATGCTTCGGATAGGCTTTCTGTAGTGCCTGAAGCGGATAATCTGGCTTATGTGATCTATACTTCAGGTTCAACAGGGAAACCAAAAGGAGTAATGATTACTTCAAGAGCAGTTGTAGATTATGCTTTTGGGGTATTAGATAAAACTAACATTAGCACATGTAAGTCATTTGGGCTCGTTTCTACAATTTCAGCCGATTTGGGTAATACAGTTATTTTTACTTCATTACTAATAGGTGCAGCACTTCACGTTATTGTCAAAGAGGATATCATCGATGCACATAAAATGCGGGAATTTGATTTGGATTGTATTAAGATGACTCCTTCACACTGGAAAGCATTGCAAACCAGTGAGGACGTTTTTATGCCTAATAAATGTTTGATTCTGGGTGGGGAACCATTTTCAGAAGAAATAATAAAATATATAAAACGCAGTGTTAGTACTTGTGAGGTATACAATCACTATGGGCCAACCGAAACTACGATAGGTAAATTAATAAACAAAGTTGATAAGAGTCAAAATGTAGCTAGAGTCGCTTTAGGAAGACCCATTGGAAACAATAAGGTCTATATTTTAGATGCCAATCAACAACTTCGTCCTGTTGGTTTACCGGGTGAAATCTGTATTAGCGGAGTAGGTTTGGCTAAGGGATACTTAAATCAAAAAGAATTAACCAAGGAAAAGTTTGTCAATAATCCTTTTGTTGTCGGAGAACTTTTATACAGAACTGGAGATTTAGGAAAATGGCTGCCAAATGGAGAGATAGAGTTTATCGGAAGGATAGATGAGCAAGTAAAAATACGAGGATATAGGATAGAATTGGAAGAGATTAAACTTGCACTACTAAAATTGGATGTTATAGAAGATGCCGTTTTGATAGTCAGGGAAAATCAAAACAATGAAAACGAACTTGTGGCCTATATGGTCACCAAATCAGAGCAAAATGGGAATGATCTGAGAGCCCGTTTAAGAAAAACTCTCCCCGAATATATGCTTCCGGCCTACTTTGTAGTACTTCAGAGTATTCCGTTGACACTAAACGGTAAAGTAGACAAAGATTCCTTACCAGATCCACTAATAGCAGGTATTGATAATGGTGTAGAATATATTGCTCCCCGAAACGAAGTAGAAAGGAAAATTATTGAAATTATTGCAGACATTTTAGGAAAAAATAAAAGTCAGATAAGTGTTCATGATAACTTTTTTGATCTTGGAATCAGTTCATTGGGATTAATGAAATTATATGTTTTTATTCATAAAGAATTGAATTCAAATCTTCAGGCGGTTTCTGTATTTGAATTTACCTCGGTTAGCACATTAGCGGCATATTTAATCAATGGAGTACAATCCAACGTTGCCGTGTTGGCAAAGAGTAGTATTGCTTCTGAAATGGATGATATGATTGATTTGATTTGATTTACAGTCATCAAGTCATTTCAAAGAAGGATTTAGACATCACCATACGAAGACTCTACTATGTCTCAGTTACGAAGTAAGTAGTTTGAAGTTTTTGTATTTTGAGATGTAATTTTATTTCAATAAAGCCTGAATAATAATATGAATAATAGATCTATAAAAAAGGATATCGCGATAATCGGTATGTCGGGACTATTCCCGAAGTCAAAAAGTATAATGGACTTTTGGAAGAATCTGGTAGACGGTAAGGAGTTAATCCAATTTCATGAAGATGAAGACCTGGAAAAGGCAGGAGTAGACCGGGATCTTATCCGTAATCCGAAATATGTAAAGGGTAGTTGTTTAATAGAGGAGCCCGGAAGTTTCGATTTTTCTTTTTTTGGATACACAAAAGAAGAAGCGGCTTTGATGGATCCACAAACCAGAATCCTACACGAACAGGCTTGGAAAAGTTTAGAAGATGCAGGATATAATCCTCATAATTATTCTCAGAAAATAGGGAGTTTTTTTAGTGCAAGTGATAATATAAATTGGAGGAATTATGTATCTCTTTCCACCACATTAAATGTAAACCCTTTTTTCATTAAGCATATATCAAATGTTAACTCTGTAAGCAGATTAATTTCTTACTCCCTAAATTTAAAAGGTCCAAGTTACTTTGTTGACACAGCGTGTTCAAGTTCATTAGTGGCAGTTCATATTGCTTGTCGAAGTTTGTTAATGAAAGAATGCACCATGGCAATAGCAGGCGGGGTAAGTATTGGATCAAATACAGCTGTTGGCTATTTGTATGAGGAAGGTTCTATTCTGTCTAAGGATGGTCATTGTAAAGCATTCGATCAGGATTCTTCGGGTACAGTACAAGGAGAGGGTGCAGGGGTTGTGGTTTTAAAAAGACTGGCAGATGCCTTAACTGACAGAGATCATATTTATGGCGTAATCCGATCCACTTCTGTCAACAATGACGGTAGCTTGAAGGTAGGTTATGTAGCTCCAAGTATTATCGGACAATATGAATGTATTGATACCGCCTTAAAAATTGCTGAGGTTGATCACAAAGCTATTTCGTATATCGAAGCGCATGGAACTGGTACTAAATTAGGTGATGCGATAGAGATAGAAGCGTTGAATAGAGCTTTTAATTATGATACATCACATCAATGCAGCATAGGATCTCTAAAGACTAATTTTGGACATATGGATGCTGCTGCAGGAGTTAGCGGATTAATTAAAACAGCACTGTCTTTAGAAAAAAAAATGTTGCCGGCCTCTTTGCATTTCAAGACATCAAATCCGGATATTAAATTTAAATCAGGACCATTTTCCGTCAATGACAAGTTAACGGAATGGGAGAGCGATAAGCCTCGATTAGCGGGCGTAAGTAGCTTTGGTATTGGGGGTACGAATGCACATGCAATTCTGGAAGAACCGCCTTTATCACAATTGGCAAGCGTTCCTACAGTATATCAACTTTTCCCATTTTCTGCTAAAACAAGATCTTCTTTAGAAAGTTATGGTCATTCTTTGAAAGATTTTTTAAGGGAAAATCAAAAAGTGAATATGGCAGATTTAGCCTATACACTTAAAACGGGAAGATATAGCCATAAGTTTCGAAATTTCATTATTGGAAAGGACTCTAAGGAGGCCATTGCACAATTAGAGGAGTTAGATTTTCGCCAGACTTTCAACGATAGTAAGCAGAAAGAAATCGTATTGATGTTTTCCGGTCAGGGAAGCCAGTATTACGGAATGGGGAAACAATTGTATTTGCAGTATCCTGATTTTAAATTAATTATAGACGAAGGTTTAAGGATTTTAAATGACGAAACAGGAGTCGACTATAAAGGTATCCTGGGGTACCATGAAGAAAGTGGTTCAGAAAGAGATAAGATAAATGACACCTGTTATACGCAACCGCTGCTATTTCTGTTGGAATACGGTTTTGCTAGTTTTTTGCTGAAGTTAGGGGTTAAGCCATCACAAATGATAGGCCATAGCCTTGGTGAATATGTAGCTGCCTGTATTAGTGAAGTTTTTACTTTTGAAGAGGGGATTAGACTAGTGGTTAGACGGGCGCAGTTAATGAGTGAAGTAGAACGCGGTGCTATGTTGAGCGTTCCGCTTTCGGCTAAAGAAGCTATTGAGATGAGTCCGCCGGATATCGCTATCGCTGCAATTAATACAGAGAATTCCTGTGTTATTTCGGGGAGTTCTGCAAGTATTAAGACAGTTGAAGATTTACTTTCTGCTAAAGGAATAACATTTTCGAGACTTAGAACCTATTACGCCTTTCACAGTGCGATGATGGATCCAATTTTAGAGGCCTACGAAAGGGAACTGAAAAAAGTAAACTTTTCATATCCTAAATATTCATTCATCTCCTGCACTACCGGGGAACCGATTAAAAAAGAAGAAGCAGTTTCTCCTAAGTACTGGGTAAAACATTTGCGGGAAACCGTCAATTTTTCTAAAGGGTTAGATTTTTTATTGAAAGAAGGCAATTCCATTTTTATTGAGATTGGATCTGAAAATACCTTATTGGACTTTTTACGACATAATACAAATTTTTATTCCGGTTTAGTTTTGGCTTCCGTACTCAAACATCCGACAGCCACAAAAGATGATTCTTATTATTTATTAAAAGCATTAGGGACTTTGTGGAGAAGTGGAGTACCTGTTAATTGGGATGAATATTATTCCGGTCAATCAAGAAATAAAGTTTCAGCGCCGACTTATTCATTTGATAAAATAGTTTTTCCAGCCAGAGTGAATCCAATGCAAATACTGATCAACTTGTATACCTCTGGTTCGATAGATAAGCTGAATAATGGAGAGGTTATTTCGCAAGTTGGCCGGGCTTTAGAATCGGATAAGGAAGCGTCAGAGATGTTTTTAGAAAACTTAGAAAGACCGGATATAGAAACTTTGTATGCTGAAGCCAAAACAGAAATAGAAAAAGAATTAGCAGAACTATGGAAATCTTCCTTTGGATATGATAAGATAGGTGTAAATGATGACTTTTTTGAGCTGGGAGGAGATTCATTGAAGGCAATCACATTACTGAAAAGAGTTCACAAATCCTTTGATATTGAGATTACCGTGGGCGATTTTTTTGAAAATAGTAGCATAAGAAAACTTGCGAGAGAGATTGATTTAGCATTAGAAGTTAAAGAATTAAATAAAGCTGAGAACAAATCGGCGACGTCCAACCAAATACGATTGTAATTTATGAAAGAGTTGATTAGCGAACTTAAATCAAAAAATATTTTTTTATCCGTAGATAAAGAAGAGTTAGTTATTGATTTTGATGGCGATAACTTATCTCATGATTTAATCTCTAAGATAAAAGATAATAAGTTAGCGCTTATTAATTACTTAGGAAAGTATCACAACGATCGTAAATACACTGAAATTCCTGTACTTTCTTTAAATAATCATTATTCAATCTCTGATGCCCAAAGAAGACTCTGGATTTTGAGCCAATATGAAGGAGCCTCAGCTGCTTATAACATGATGGTAAGTATAACGTTAGAGGGAAAGTATAAATTGGCTTTATTTGAAAAATCATTTGATAATCTCATCGACCGCCATGAGATCTTACGAACCGTTTTCAAAGAAGATGAGTCAGGAGAGATCAGGCAATGGATACTTGAAAGGGAAGATTTAGGGTTTACGATCGATTATCAGGACTTTAGAGAAGAAGCTGATAAGAAAGAAAAAGTAGAAGCCTATATAACAGCTGACTCCCATCAGGTATTTGATCTGGAAAAAGGACCTTTACTCAGAGCGGCCTTACTTCAGGTAGAGGAAGAGGAATATTGGTTCTACTTCAACATACACCATATTATTAGTGATGGCTGGTCAATGGAGGTATTAACCAAAGATATATTCAAGTACTATGTAGCCTGTAGGGAAGGGAAAGAACCTGATATGGAGGAATTGAGAATCCAGTACAAGGATTATTCAGCCTGGCAGCTGACTCAATTGAATCAGGAGTCATTTAAGGCGCATGGAGAATATTGGCTGGACAAACTCTCAGGAGAGCTGCCATTACTGGAGCTTCCAAGCAGCAAACAGCGACCAAAACTAAAAACCTATAGGGGGCATAGCTTAGGCGCTTATCTTGACAAAGCAACAACAGCTAAGCTAAAGGGATATGTGCAGGAGAATGGCGGCAGTCTTTTCATGGGCTTACTGGCCTCATGGAAGGTTTTAATGTACCGTTATACCGGTCAGCAGGATATCATCGTAGGAATTCCGGTAGCGGGTAGAGATCATGCTGATCTGGAAGACCAGATCGGTTTTTATGTAAACACGCTGGCTTTAAGAAACAGGGTTAATCCTCAGGAAAGTTTTGACGGTTTTTACCAGTCTGTAAAAGAGCATACTTTAAAGAGCTATAACCACCAGATGTATCCTTTTGATCGATTGGTGGAAGATTTAAATCTTCAAAGAGATACAAGCAGAAGTGCGGTATTTGACGTCATGCTTACCGTTAAAACTAATAGCGAAAGAATTGCAGGAGCTGAAATATCAGAAGAAGCTTTAAATCAGGTAGTTGATCAGGGTTATAGCACAGCAAAATTTGATATAGAGATTACTTTTCAGGAGGTGGGCGATTGCCTGTCCTTGAATTTTATATTCAACTCGGATGTGTACGAGAAGGAGATGGTTGAAGGACTGATAGGGCATTACAAGCAGTTGTTAAATGGGCTGTTGGAAACCCCTGAAGAGAAAATAGCACAAATAGATTATGTATCGGAAGAAGAGAAACACAAACTGCTGTTTACCTTCAATGATACAACAGCAGCTTATCCGAAGGACAAGACAATTGTAGATTTAATTGAAGAGCAAGTAGAAAAGACACCGGATAACATCGCCATAGTCTTTGAGAATACAGAACTGACTTACAGAGAGCTTAATGAGCGATCCAATCAGTTGGCGCATTACCTAATAGAAAATTACAACATTCAGCCGGATGATCTGATAGGGATACAATTGGAGCGAAGCGAGTGGATGATTGTGTCGATACTGGGTGTGTTAAAATCAGGAGGAGCTTATGTTCCTATTGATCCGCAATACCCTCAGGAAAGAATAGACTATATTAAAGAAGATACACAGTGTAAGGTTTGCCTGGATGAGCAAGAGTTAAGCAGGTTCAAAGAAAACCAGGAGCGTTATGCTAAAGACGCAGAGACTCGCAGGTCTCAACCGGAGAACCTGATTTATGTGATCTACACCTCAGGTTCAACAGGGAATCCAAAAGGAGTAATGCTCGAACATAGCGGTCTGGTAAACAGAATGCTTTGGATGAAACGTGACTTAGAAGTGAAAGAGGCAGATGTGTTTTTACAGAAAACACCTGTAACGTTTGACGTTTCGGTTTGGGAGTTATTCCTCCCATTGGTTTGTGGCAGTAAGCTTGTTTTTGCAAAACCGGAAGGGCATAAAGATCCGGTCTACTTAGAGGAGCTATTAGAATCACAAAAAATAAGTATTATTCACTTTGTTCCTTCAATGTTGAGTGCAGCGTTGGACACTATAAAGTGGGATAAACTGGAATGTTTGCAGCATGTAATATGCAGTGGAGAAGCTTTATCAAAAAGAATCGAATCATCCTTTAAAGCAAAGGCTCCTTTTTCGAGCTTGCATAATTATTATGGACCAACGGAAGCTTCGATAGATGTCACCGCAATAAACTTAAGCCAACACCCAACTGTGGGTCATGAAGTTTTGATAGGCAAGCCTGTTGACAATACACAGATTTACATTGTAAATGAAAAGAATTCGCTTCAGCCGGTTGGGGTTTTAGGCGAGATTCTGATCGGAGGAGATCAGGTAGCGCGAGGTTATTTAAATAAGGAAGCGTTAAGCCAGGAGAAGTTTATAACAAATCCTTTTAGAGCAGGAGAGCGTCTGTACAAAACAGGCGATTTGGGTCGTTGGCTACCCGATGGCAACATTGAGTTCATAGGGAGAAAAGACGATCAGGTAAAAATAAGAGGACACAGGATAGAACTTGGAGAGATAGAACATGCTTTAGTAAAAAATGAAGATGTAAACCAGGCAGTTGTTTTAGCCAGAGAGAACGAGTCAGCAGAGAAAGAACTTGTAGCGTATATCGTTTCTAATGTCGAGCAGAACGCAAGTGATTTACGAGCTTATTTAAAACAGTCGTTGCCGGAATATATGCTTCCGACGCATTTTGTTCAACTCGAGGTCATCCCATTAACGGCCAATGGTAAAATAGACAGAAAAGCATTACCGAATCCTGATGGTACGGGACTATCGAGTGGTGTTGAATATGTAGCGCCACGAAATGAGCTGGAAGAGAGACTGGTAAAAATTTGGGAAGAAGTACTGAAAAGAGAAAATATTGGGATCAATGATGACTTTTTTGCATTGGGAGGCCATAGCTTAAAAGCAGTTCGTCTGAGTAATGAGTATCAAAAGGAGTTAGCGGTAAAGCTGACTTTAAGAGAGGTATTTGTTCATACCAGTATAGCTTCGCAGGCAGAACTGATAGCTTCTTCAAAAAGAGAGGAGTTTGTTCCAATAGAAAAGTCAATTGATCAGGCAAATTATCCAATCTCTGATGCCCAAAGAAGGTTATGGGTTTTAAGTCAGTTTGAAGGAGGTTCGTCCGCGTATAACATACCGGGAAGCACTTATCTGAGAGGAATCATTGAAATTGAAAACATCAGGCGGGCTATTGAGGCTACAATTGATCGCCATGAGATCTTAAGAACCGTTTTCAGGGAAGAGGAATCGGGAGAGATCAGGCAATGGATACTTGAAAGGGAAGATTTAGGGTTTACGATCGATTATCAGGACTTTAGAGAAGAAGCTGATAAGCAAGAAAAAGCAGAAGCCTATATCGCAGCTGACTCCCATCAGGTATTTGACCTGGAAAAAGGGCCTTTACTCAGAGCGGCCTTACTTCAGGTAGAGGAAGAGGAATATTGGTTCTACTTCAACATACACCATATTATTAGTGATGGCTGGTCAATGGAAGTATTAACCAAAGATATATTCAAATACTATGAAGCCTACAGAGCAGGAAAAGAACCTGATTTAAAGGGATTAAGAATCCAGTACAAGGATTATTCAGCCTGGCAGCTGGCTCAATTGAACCAGGAGTCATTTAAGGCACATGGAGAATATTGGCTGGACAAGCTCTCAGGAGAGCTGCCATTGCTGGAGCTTCCAAGCAGCAAACAGCGACCAAAACTAAAAACCTATAAGGGTCATAGCTTAGGCGCTTATCTTGACAAAGCAACAACAGCTAAGCTAAAGGGATATGTGCAGGAGAATGGCGGCAGTCTTTTCATGGGCTTACTGGCCTCATGGAAGGTTTTAATGTACCGTTATACCGCTCAGCAGGATATCATCGTAGGAATTCCGGTAGCAGGTAGAGATCATGCTGATCTGGAAGACCAGATCGGTTTTTATGTAAACACACTGGCTTTAAGAAACAGGGTTAATCCTCAGGAAAGTTTTGACGGTTTTTACCAGTCTGTAAAAGAGCATACTTTAAAGAGTTATAACCACCAGATGTATCCTTTTGATCGATTGGTGGAAGATTTAAATCTTCAAAGAGATACAAGCAGAAGTGCGGTATTTGATGTCATGCTTACTGTTGAGAATAATGACGAAAGAATTGCAGGATTTGAAATGTCAGAAGAGGTTTTAAATCAAGTAGTTGATCAGGGTTATAGCACAGCAAAATTTGATATAGAGATTACTTTTCAGGAGGTGGGCGATTGCCTGTCCTTGAACTTAATATTCAACTCGGATGTGTACGAGAAGGAGATGGTTGAAGGACTGATAGGGCATTACAAGCAGTTGTTAAATGGGCTGTTGGAAACCCCTGAAGAGAAAATAGCACAAATAGATTATGTATCGGAAGAAGAGAAACACAAACTGCTGTTTACCTTCAATGATACAACAGCAGCTTATCCGAAGGACAAGACAATTGTAGATTTAATTGAAGAGCAAGTAGAAAAGACACCGGATAACATCGCCATAGTCTTTGAGAATACAGAACTGACTTACAGAGAGCTTAATGAGCGATCCAATCAGTTGGCGCATTACCTAATAGAAAATTACAACATTCAGCCGGATGATCTGATAGGGATACAATTGGAGCGAAGCGAGTGGATGATTGTGTCGATACTGGGTGTGTTAAAATCAGGAGGAGCTTATGTTCCTATTGATCCGCAATACCCTCAGGAAAGAATAGACTATATTAAAGAAGATACACAGTGTAAGGTTTGTCTGGATGAGCAAGAGTTAAGCAGGTTCAAAGAAAACCAGGAACGTTATGCTAAAGACTTAGAGACTCGCACGGCTAAAAGCGATCATTTGGCTTATGTGATCTATACTTCAGGTTCGACAGGAAATCCGAAAGGAGTCATGATTGCTCACGGAAATTTATATTCATCTACGTGTACAAGAAATGCATATTATGATTTTGTAGAATCGTATTTATTGATACCTTCTTTTTCTTTTGATTCGTCTGTAGCGGCTTTATGGGGTTGTCTTACCGGCGGTAGCACATTATACATTGTAGTGGATAACCACCTGAAGGATATTTTTAGTATCAGTAGTTTTATAAGTGAGTATGCAATAGCATGTATATTGTGTGTACCCTCGTATTATCAGCTGCTGTTGTCACATTCAGCATCAGGCAAGTTACCTTTTAAGAGGGTGATTTTAGCGGGTGAGACATTAAGTGGCAGTTTAGTAGAAGAGCATTTTATCGGATTGCCGGAATGTGTTTTATTTAATGAATACGGTCCGACGGAAAACACGGTATGGTCAACAGTAGCCAGTATAGGAAAAGAAACCAGAAGAGTACATATTGGGAAACCCATAGGTAATACCCGCATATATCTATTGGATAACAGCAATAAGATGGTACCAACAGGGCTAACAGGAGAAATATGCATAGCTGGAACTGGTTTAGCCAGAGGTTATTTGAATCAAAAAGAGTTAACGAAAGAGAAATTTATAGCGAATCCATTTGAATCAGGAGAGCGTTTGTACAAAACAGGTGATTTAGGTCGTTGGCTGCCGGATGGCAACATCGAGTTCATAGGCCGAAAAGACGACCAGGTCAAGCTCAGAGGGTACAGGATAGAGCTTGGAGAGATAGAGCATGTTTTAGTAAAACATGAAGCTGTAAGTCAGGCAGTAGTCTTAGCCAGAGAGAACGAGTCAGCAGAGAAAGAACTCGTGGCGTATATCGTTTCTGATATTGAGCAAAACACAAGTAATTTAAGAGTTTATTTAAAACAGTCGTTGCCTGAGTATATGATTCCGGCACATTTTGTTCAACTCGAGGCCATCCCATTAACGGCCAATGGTAAAATAGACAAAAAAGCATTACCGAATCCTGATGGCCTGGGACTAAAGAGTGGAGTAGAATATGTGGCCCCAGGTAATAACATAGAAGAGAAGCTGGTAAAGATATGGGAAGAAGTATTGAAAAAGGAAAATATTGGAATAGATGAAGGCTTTTTTAATGCAGGAGGTAATTCAATTAAGTTGATTGCATTAAAATCAAAAATTGGTAAAGAGTTTCACAACGACTTTCCATTGGCATCATTATTTGAATTTAGTACGATTCGTCAACAGGCAGCTGTGCTATCTGGGGATAGTTCGGAAGAAGACAGGGAAGAGTTGGCTCAACAGACTTCAGTATTCCAGAGAGAAGAATATGAGACGGAAATTGCTGTTATCGGGATGTCTATTAAAGTTCCGCAGGCCAAAAACATTTTTGAATTCTGGGAAAATTTAATAAGGGGTAAGGAGTTCATTACTCATTTCAGCAAGGAAGAATTACTTTCTTATGGTGTTTCCAGCGAGCAGCTTAATAACGAAGCTTATATCAGAGCCAGTTCCGTTTTAGAAAATAAAGAATGCTTTGATTCCGGTTTTTTTGGTTATCTGTCCGATGAAGCAAAGTTGATGGATCCACAGACGAGAGTTTTTCATGAAGTGGTATGGTCTGCGCTAGAGGATTCAGGTTATGATCCTTTTAGCTATAAAGGTTTGATAGGGCTTTTTGCTGGAGCAGGAAGCAATTTGAGATGGGAGGCTTATAGCTTGCTGAAGAATGATGGAAAAATTGACCCGTTTCAGGCAAACAATTTGAGTGACAAAGATTTTTCGAATACACTGATTGCTCATAAACTAAATTTGCGTGGACCGGTACATAGCATAAATACTGCCTGTTCTACCTCTTTGGTAGCGATACATCAGGCCGTACTAAGTTTACTTTCCGGAGAAAGTCATATAGCCGTTGCCGGAGGTGTATCGATAAAAAATAACATAAAAGAAACGGGGTATTTGCATCAGGAAAACATGATCTTTTCAAAAGACGGACACAACCGGACATTTGACAGAGAGGCTAGTGGTACAGTTGTTTCAGAAGGAGCAGGAGCGGTGGTATTGAAACGATTAGCTGATGCCATTAAAGATGGCGATCAGATTTATGCTGTGATTAAAGGCAGTGCGGTAAATAATGACGGAAACAGAAAAGTGGGGTATACAGCTCCAAGTGTGAATGGTCAGGCAGAAGTGATTCAAATGGCCCACAGATCGGCTAATGTTGTTCCGGAAAGTATATCTTATGTCGAGGCTCATGGCACAGCGACGAAACTGGGAGATCCGGTAGAGATTCGGGCTTTGGCGCAGGCCTTTAACAATAATAAAGAGAAATATTGTGCCGTGGGTTCTGTAAAGAGCAACCTGGGGCATTTGGATACAGCAGCAGGGGTCGCTGGTTTTATAAAAACAGTTTTGTGTTTAAAGAATAAAAAATTGGTTCCTTCTTTACATTTTAAATCTCCCAACCCAGAGATCAATTTTGAAGAAAGTCCGTTTTATGTTAATTCAGAATTAAAAGAATGGAAGAACGAAAAATTTCCGCTTAGAGCCGGGGTCAGCTCATTTGGAATAGGGGGAACTAATGCCCATGTTATTTTGGAAGAGTCACCGCTTGAAGTAAGTCCGGTAAAAGAGCCTTCCTTCGAACTAATAACGCTGTCAGCCAATAGCCCGGAAGCACTGGCGAGACAACAAGAGCAGTTGAAAAAATACCTTATCGCAAATCGGGAACTCGATTTTGTTGATATAGCCTGGACGTTGCAGATGCGCCATACTTTTGACTATCGGTCAGCATTTGTTGCCGGGCACACAAACGAGGTAATTGAGTTGCTGGAAAGTAAGTCCGTTGCATCAAACAAGAAACCGGTTAGTAAGAAGAAAATCGCCTTTATGTTTTCAGGCGGAGGATCTCAGTATGAGAATATGGGACGGGGATTATACGAAGACAAGAACAGTGTATTTAGAAAAACACTCGACAACTGTTTCGGCCTTGCCAGGAAAGAAAGTACAACAGATTTCAAGCAGATCATCTACCCCGATCAACCAGGTTCAAGTGATCTGATCAATGAGACTATAAACATGCAGCCTTTGTTGTTTATGTTTGAGTATGCATTGGCAAAGCAACTGGAATATTATGGCATCAAGCCGGATATTATGATTGGGCATAGCTTAGGGGAGTATGTAGCAGCCTGTTTTAGTGGAGTACTCACTTTAGAATCTGCGCTAAAGATGATTATTAGACGGGGAGCACTGGTGCAGAATCTTCCTGAAGGGGATATGTTGGCGGTAGGCCTGCCTGCTGCACAGGTTAAGGCATATTTAGTACCAGGCGTAGACATAGCAGCAATCAACACTGCTGAGAGTTGTGTAGTGTCTGGAGAACCCTCAATGATAGCAGTACTTCGAGAGCGCTTTGAAAGGGAAGGGATTCTTTCAAGGATCTTATACATCTCTCACGCTTCACATTCTCTGATGATGGATCCTGTTCTGGAGGAATTCACTTCCATTGCATCTTCAATAAAATTGGGTAAACCTAAAATTCCATACCTCTCCAATGTAACAGGTAAAAGAATTGATATCAGTGATTTAAAAAAGAGTTACTGGTCAGATCACCTGCGAGGAACCGTAGAGTTTTCTGCTGGGATAGAGTGTATATTATCGGAAGGAGATACGATCTTGATAGAAGTTGGCCCGGGTAATACGCTTAGTACGCTGGCACGCTTGCACTTTAAAGCAACAGGATTATCAGAAGTTCATCAGCTGATCAGGCATCCTAATACAGAAACAGCTGATATGTTATTTATGCTGGAAAAACTCTCAGGTCTATGGGAATCAGGCATAAACCTGAACTGGGATCGTTTGGAGGAAGAAAAAATCAGGAAAAAAATTTCCCTGCCAACCTATAGCTTCCAGCCAACAAAATACCCAATGGCAACAGCTCTTGAGGAAATGTTGTCCGGCTCGTTATTGAAGGGTGCAGGTCAAAAAAATGAAAATATTTCTGATTGGTTCTTTGAATCTTCATGGAAACGATCCAGATTATTACCAATAACCGGACAGACTGCAAATGTATCTACATACCTGATATTTTGTGATAATGAGGGAGTGGCAGAACTGTTGATTAACCGGATAAAAGAAAATACAAACGTTAAGGTTGTCCGCGTAATTCAGGGGACTCATTTTGAAGAAAAAGAAGATTATACGTTTAAATTGAATTTTAAAAAAGAAGAAAACTATCTGAAACTCATTCAAAGACTGGCAGAAAGTTCGCTTCTTCCTGAAAAGATTGTTCATCTATGGAATTTTTCTAAAGAACAAGAAGAAACTACCTATCAATCTACAGTAGAGGATCTGGATCTTGGGTATTACAGCTTATTGAACATAGTCAGATCTATAGAACAGGTGAGTCCATTTCATCAGGTAAGTATAGATATGATTACAAGTTTTGCTGCAAGAGTAAATGATGGAGATATCGAAATTCCTGCCCGTACAGCAATTTTAGGCTCTGTTCTATCTATTCCTAAAGAGTACAAGAAAATTTTATGCAGACTAATAGATTTTAAGCCAAGTGATAAACAAGAAGAAATATTGTGCCACTTGTTCAATGAAATAATTACAGAATATGCTGAGCCATACATCGCATATCGTCAGGCAACGAGATGGTCACAATTTCATGATTCTGTCAAATTGGAATCAGATAAAAATCTGCCAGCACTGATAAAGGATGGAGGAGTGTATTTAATTACCGGTGGAATGGGCGGAATGGGTTTTGTATTTAGCGAATATTTACTTAAGCAATATAACGCGAAGCTTATTTTGACAGGAAGGAAACCTGAATCAGATGCTATCACTTCCAGGCTAAAAGAAATAGGCGGGAAAGTCATTTACCTTAACGCAGATGTCTCAGATGTTGGTCAAATGGAGTTGTTGGTGCGTGAAGCCGAGGGGCATTTTGGAAAGATTGATGGGATTTTTCACACGGCAGGAATAGGGGATTATGCCGGTATCATTCAAAATCGAACAAGAGAACAAAGTGAAGAAGTTTTTGCCTCAAAAATCTACGGAACGATTGGTTTATATGAGATGGCCAGGAAAGCAGCTGCCGATTTTTTAGTGATTTGTTCTTCTGTATCTTCAGTAACTGCTCCTTTTGGTCAGGTAGCCTATACTACAGCAAATATTTTTCAAGATAGTTTTGCACGCTCTAATAGCAACGGGCTGCCGGTATATAGTATCGGATGGGATGCCTGGTCGGAAACAGGAATGGCTATAGTCTCCTCCCTCGCTCATAAAGCGAAGTATGGGAATGAATTAAATTTAAAGCATGGATTGACCAATGCTGAAGGGCTTGAAGTGTTGCGCCGCATACTGAAATATGGAATACCAAGTCTTTCTATTTTCACGCGGGACCTTACCCAGGCTATTGGAAAGATGGACGTTGACCTGAATGTTGAAACGGAGGAAGTGCAGATAGTTCAGGAGCGGTTTGCTTTGTCTGATGAATATAAAGCACCTGAAACAGAAACGGAACAGCATATTTGTGCACTGTTTGAGAGCTACTTTGGAATTAAAGAGATAGGAATTAAAGATAATTTTTTTGATTTAGGTATGGACTCATTAAGGGCAATGAGAATGGTCAATTTAATTCATAAAAAATTAAATGTTGAATTAAGAATTAATGACATGCTTGAGAATACAAACATACATGATTTAGGGAGGATAATTGATGCAAAGCTGGAGTTTAGTCTAATGAAACGTAAGAGCGCAGAGACACAATTTGAACACGAACTTGAAATATAATGGATAAATTAATCGCTAAATTACTGAAAGAAGGAATTTTTTTGTTAGTTGAACAAGGAAGCTTAAAGATCAAATACAATGGTGATTTGATATCTGATGCGTTATTGGAGCAAATCAAAAAGAATAAAATAGAGTTGATCGCTTATCTTAGTGCAAATGGCACCGATACCGATTATCAGGACATTAAGCCTGTTGAGGGCAATAATCCATTTAAATTATCATCAGGCCAACACAGGTTATGGGTATTGAGTCAATTTAAAGAAGGTTCGTTAGCTTATCATATATCAAAGCCTACTTACCTGAATCAAGAAATTGAAATTGAAAGCTTCAAAAGAGCTATAAATGCTACAATAGATCGTCATGAGATTTTAAGAACCGTCTTCAGGGAAGAGGAGTCAGGGGAAATTAGACAATGGATACTGAAAAGGGAAGAGTTGGGCTTTGAAATCGACTATCAGGACTTTAGAGAAGAAGCGGAAAGGAGAGAAAAAGCAGAAGCCTATATCGTAGCCGATTCTTACCGTGCGTATAATTTAGAAAAAGGACCTTTATTGAGAATATCTTTACTTCAGTTAGCTGAAGATGATTATATATTTTATTACAATATTCACCATATTATCGGCGATGGCTGGTCAACAGAGGTATTGACTAAAGATATATTCAGATATTATGAAGCCTACAAGGCAGGAAAAGAACCTGAAATGGAGGAATTAAGAATCCAGTACAAGGATTATTCAGCCTGGCAGTTATCTCAATTGAATCAGGAGTCGTTTAAGGCTCATCGAGAGTATTGGCTTGACAAACTCTCAGGACAATTACCCCTACTGGATCTGCCGGCTAGCAAACAGCGGCCGAAGGTTAAGACCTATAACGGTCATGGCTTAGCCACTTATCTGGACAAAGCAACAACAGCTAAACTGAAGGGATATATCCAGGAGAATGGCGGCAGTCTTTTTATGGGCTTACTGGCCTCATGGAAGGTGTTACTATACCGCTATACATCTCAGCAGGACATCATCATAGGAAGTCCGGTAGCGGGTAGAGATCATGCAGATCTGGAAAACCAGATTGGCTTTTATGTAAATACCTTAGCTTTAAGAAATAAAGTTAATCCTGAAGAAAGCTTCCATGAATTTTACCAAGCTTTAAAAGAGAATACCTTAAAGAGCTATAGTCATCTAATGTATCCTTTTGACCGATTGGTAGATGAATTAGAGCTTCAGAGAGATATAAGCAGAAGTGCAGTTTTTGATGTCATGCTTACTATTCAAAACAGTTGGGATAGAATCGAAGGGGTAGAATTATCAGATGAAGAATTAAATGAGACCGTTGATAAAAGCCTTAGTACATCAAAATTAGATATAGAAATTACCATTCAACAGATAGGTGATTACCTGTCTTTAAAGTTTGTATACAACCCGGATGTGTATGAGAAGGTGATGGTTGAAGGACTGATAAGACATTACAAACAGTTGTTAAATGCGCTGTTGGAAAAACCTGAAGAGAAAATAGCACAAATAGATTTTATATCGGAAGAAGAGAAACACAAACTGCTTTTCACTTTTAATGATACAACAGTAGCTTATCCGAAGGACAAGACAATTGTAGATTTAATTGAAGAACAGGTTGCAAAGACACCGGATAACATCGCCATAGTCTTTGAGGATACAGAACTGACCTACAGGGAGCTTAATGAGCGATCCAATCAGTTGGCGCATTACCTAATAGAAAATTACAACATTCAGCCGGATGATCTGATAGGGATACAATTGGAGCGAAGCGAGTGGATGATTGTGTCGATATTGGGGGTGTTAAAATCAGGAGGAGCTTATGTTCCTATTGATCCGCAATATCCTCAGGAAAGAATAGACTATATAAAAGAAGATACTCAGTGTAAGGTTTGCCTGGATGAGCAAGAGTTAAGCAAGTTCAAAGAAAACCAGGAACGTTATGCTAAAGATGTAGAGACTCGCAGGTCTCAACCGGAGAACCTGATTTATGTGATCTACACTTCAGGTTCGACAGGGAATCCAAAAGGAGTAATGCTCGAACATAGCGGTCTGGTAAACAGAATGCTCTGGATGAAACGTGACTTAGAAGTGAAAGAGGCAGATGTGTTTTTACAGAAAACACCTGTAACGTTTGACGTTTCGGTTTGGGAGTTATTCCTCCCATTGGTTTGTGGCAGTAAGCTTGTTTTTGCAAAACCGGAAGGGCATAAAGACCCGGTGTACTTAGAGGAGCTATTAGAATCACAAAAAATAAGTATTATTCACTTTGTTCCTTCGATGTTGAGTGCAGCGTTGGACACTATAAAGTGGGATAAACTGGAATGTTTGCAGCATGTAATATGCAGTGGAGAAGCTTTATCAAAAAGAATCGAATCATCCTTTAAAGCAAAGGCTCCTTTTTCGAGCTTGCATAATTATTATGGACCAACGGAAGCTTCGATAGATGTCACCGCAATAAACTTAAGCCAACACCCAACTGTGGGTCATGAAGTTTTGATAGGCAAGCCTGTTGACAATACACAGATTTACATTGTAAATGAAAAGAATTCGCTTCAGCCGGTTGGGGTTTTAGGCGAGATTCTGATTGGAGGAGATCAGGTAGCACGAGGTTATTTAAATAAGGAAGCGCTAAGTCAGGAGAAGTTTATAACAAATCCTTTTAGAGCAGGAGAGCGTCTGTACAAAACAGGCGATTTGGGTCGTTGGCTACCCGATGGCAACATCGAGTTCATAGGGAGAAAAGATGATCAGGTAAAAATAAGAGGACACAGGATAGAGCTTGGAGAGATAGAACATGCTTTAGTAAAACATGAAGCTGTAAGTCAGGCAGTTGTTGTAGCCAGAGAGAACGAGTCAGCAGAGAAAGAACTTGTAGCGTATATCGTTTCTAATGTCGAGCAAAACACAAGCGATTTAAGAGTTTATTTAAAACAGTCGTTGCCGGAGTATATGCTTCCGGCGTACTTTGTTCAACTTGAGGCCATCCCATTAACGGCCAATGGTAAAATAGACAAAAAAGCATTACCAAATCCTGAGGGTGCGGGACTATCGAGTGGTGTTGCCTATGTAGCGCCAAGAAATGAGATGGAAGAGAGACTGGTAAAAATCTGTGAGGAAGTCCTGAGAAGGGAAAAGATTGGAGTATTGGATGACTTTTTTGGTTTAGGCATGAATTCATTAATGGTAATCAGGTTAGTAACTTTAGTTCATCGGGAAATGAATATAGAACTAAGAATTAATGATATATTTGAGAACACAAACATTGGTAATTTGAGCAATAAGATTGAATCGATTATGAAGGTTATTCAAATGAATCGCGGGAGTAACGATATTGAATTTAAATACGAATTTGAAATATAATGGATAAATTAATCACCCAATTACTGGATAATGGAATTTTTCTGTCGGTTGAACAAGATCGATTAAAAGTCAAGCACAATAGTGATTTGATGTCTGATGAGTTATTGCAGCAAATCAAAGCGAATAAATTTGAGTTGATAGCCTATCTTAGTGCAAAGGATGCCTACGCAGATTATCAGGACATCATGCCAATAAAGAGAAAGGGGCCGTTTAAATTGTCATCAGCCCAAAGAAGAATGTGGATCTTGAGCCAATTCGAAGCAAGTTCGGTAGCGTATAATTTACCAGAGAGTACCTACCTGAATCAGGACATTGAAGTTGAAAACTTCAAGCGGGCGATTGATGCCACAATCGATCGTCATGAGATTTTAAGAACCGTATTTAGAGAAGAGGAGTCAGGTGAGGTCAGGCAATGGGTACTGGAAAGGGAAGATCTGGGCTTTAGCATTCACTCCTTGGATTTTAGAGAAGAGGATAATAAGAAAGATAAGGTACAAGCTTATATCGCGGCCGATTCCCATCAGACATTTGATCTGGTCAAAGGGCCTTTATTCAGAGCAGCCTTACTTCAGGTAGAAGATGAGGAATATGTATTCTACTTCAATATGCACCATATTATCAGCGATGACTGGTCTATGGAGGTATTGACTAAAGATGTATTGAAATACTATGAAGCATATCAGACAGGCAGAGAGCCCGATTTAAAGGAATTAAGAATCCATTACAAAGATTATTGCGACTGGCAGTTAGCTCGGTTGAATGAGGATTCATTTGACGTACATAAAATATATTGGCTGGATAAGTTCTCTGGAGAATTGCCATTAGTGGATCTACCGGGTGCTAAACAACGTCCTCATGTTAAGACCTATAACGGTCATGGCTTAGTCACTTATGTGGATAAAGAAACAACGGACAAACTCAAAGAATATACCCGAGAGAAAGGGAGCAGCCTATTCATGAGCTTACTGGCCTCCTGGAATGTGTTGATTTACCGTTACACAGGGGAGAAGGATATCATCATAGGAACTGCTGTAGCTGGTAGAGTTCATGCCAATTTGGAAGACCAGATTGGGTTTTATGTAAATACACTGGCTTTAAGAAATGAGGTTAATCCTGAGGAAAGCTTTGACAGTTTTTACGAAAGCTTAAAAGAACAAACCTTAAAGAGTTATAGCCATCAAATGTATCCTTTCGATCGTTTGGTAGAAGGCTTAGGCCTTCAGAGAGATATGGGTAGAAATCCAGTCTTCGACATATCAATCACTTATCATAATACTACAGAAATTAAAGGGATAGAGGGACTGAATCATGACGTCATAAATCAAGTGTCGGATAATGGTTTTTCTAAAGTGAAGAATGATATAGAATTGCATTTCAAAGAGGTTGGGGATTATATTCATTTCAAATTAATATATAATGTAGATATCTATGAGCGGGAGATGATAGAACGCTTAATGATACATTTCAAACGTATTCTAAATTCGCTATTATCTCATCCGGAACAAAAAATCTCGCATATTGATTACCTTTCTGAGAAAGAGAAATGCGAACTGTTGGTAACTTTTAATGACACAGCAGTAGCTTATCCAAAAGATAAGACGATAGTAGACTTGTTTGAAGAACAGGTGGAAAGGACACCCGACAACATAGCTGTAGTTTTTGGTGAAAAACAACAGACTTACCGTGAGCTCAATGAGAAGTCAAATCAGCTGGCTCATTATTTAAGGGATAATTACGACATTCAGCCAGATAATCTAATAGGAATACAATTAGACAGAAGTGAGTGGATGATTATTTCGATACTGGGGGTATTAAAAGCTGGAGGCGCTTATGTTCCGATCGATCCGGAGTACCCATCTTCCAGGAAGGAATATATTGTAAATGACACCGGTTTAAAATTATTGATAACAGAGGCTAGTTTCATTTATGATATTGATTATTATGAGGGAGAAGTTTTTGCCATTGACGTTGAGTTTGATTCAGAGAACTATGGTTCAGAAGCATTATCAAAATTTTATACTCCAGGTAATCTGGCCTATGTAATTTATACGTCTGGTTCAACAGGGAAACCTAAAGGTGTGATGGTGGAGCATAGAAGTGCAGTCAATCTGTACTGGTGGTATATAACAAGTCATGAGATTGATACTAACACAAGATCTCTAATCGTCATCCCTTTAGGATTTGATGCTGCCAGTAAAAATATCTTAGCCCCTTTATTCAGAGGTGGGATGTTGGTTATGGCGCCTACGGGAGTTTTTATTCCGGAAGTTATTCTTAGTGAGATTTTGCTGAAAAAAGTAACGCTTTTAAATTGCGTACCTAGCGTGTTTAATTCTTTACTTAACTCCAATAATGATAGTGTCAATATGCTTCGGTCTCTAAAGAATCTGGCATTAGGTGGAGAGCCTCTTGACATAAAGCCAATTACAAGATTATTTACAGAAGGTAGCAAATGTATTGTTACCAATGTTTATGGACCTACGGAAGCTACTGACATTTCAATAAGTTATATAGTAAGTAAAGCAGATACACGCAATAGTAATATACCAATAGGCAAGCCAATCAATAATGTCAGTGTGTATGTTCTTGACGTGAATATGCAGCCTGTTGCAATAGGGGTGACAGGAGAGTTGTACATAGGAGGAGTTGCATTAGCAAGAGGATATTTAAACAACACAAATTTAACACAGGAACGATTTATTGTAAATCCATTTGCTACTGAAACAGATAAGTCAAAAGGTTTTACGCGGTTATATAAAACAGGCGATTTGGGTCGTTGGCTACCCGATGGAAACATCGAGTTCATAGGGAGAAAAGACGATCAGGTAAAAATAAGAGGGCACAGGATAGAGCTTGGAGAGATAGAATATGCTTTATCGAATCACGAAGAGATAAAGCAAGGAGTAGTTTTAGCAAGAGAGAACGAGTCGGGGGAAAAAGAACTCGTGGCGTATATCGTTTCTAATGTCGAGCAGAACGCAAGTGATTTAAGAACTTATTTAAAACAAACGTTGCCAGAGTATATGCTTCCGGCGCATTTTGTTCAACTCGAGGCCATCCCATTAACGGCCAATAGTAAGATAGATAAAAAAGCATTACCGGACCCTGGAATTGCGGGATTATCAAGTGGTGTTGAATATGCAGCACCGGGAACAGAACAGGAAGAGGTTTTAGTTTCGGTATGGTCAGAGGTATTAAAAAAAGAAGGTATCAGTATCAAGGATAGTTTTTACAATCTGGGTGGAGATTCCATCAAGTCAATTCAGGTGGTAGCCAGATTAAAACAGCTTGGCTACAGACTTAAAGTAGAGCATCTTCTTCGAACGCCTATACTGGAAGAGCTGGCGCGGTTAGTAGAACTGACCACCCAGGTTAGCGATCAAAGTGAAGTGAGTGGTGCTGTTGTGCTGACCCCAATTCAGGAATGGTTTTTCAAATCAGAGGAGATACAAGCACATGAGTACTTCAATCAATCTGTTTTACTGTATAGTAAGGAAGAGCTGGATAGCAGTATACTGGAGAAGAGCATAGAAGATTTGACGAGGCATCACGATGCCCTTCGTATGGTTTATAAACAGAATCAGGGAGTATGGGAGCAGTTTAATGGAGCTGTAAGCTCCAATCGCTGCATGATTCACTTCTATGACTTAAGGGAATCAGAAGCTGCTCAGGCTGAGATGGCACAACTAGGCGAAGCCCTGCAATCAAGTATCAACTTGTCTGAAGGTCCATTGTTGAAGGTAGCACATTTCAGGTTGCAGGACGGAGACCGTTTGGGTCTGATTGTTCATCACCTGGTGGTGGATGGCGTTTCCTGGCGTATACTTTTAGAAGATTTATCGAGTCTGTATTCCGGTTATAAGGAAGGTGAAAAAACAGCCTTACCGGCAAAGACCGATTCTTTCCAGCGATGGGCTTTGCTTCAAAAGGAATATGCATCAGGCCGCAAACTTGAAAAGGAGCGTGTTTACTGGCAGCAGGTTTGTGATCATCAGATTACAGGCTTGGCGCAGGATAAAGCGGTAGAAGAAGGTCGTGCAGCTGTAATTGATTCTTCGGAATCTTTCGCTCTGGATCAGCATACCACCGGGCTTTTGCAAACCCGTGTTCACGGAGTTTATAACACAGAGATAAACGATGTGTTACTGACAGGTCTTGGTTTAGCGCTGAAAGAAGTTTTGTCAGCAGCTAGAAGTGTCTTACAGATGGAGGGTCATGGAAGAGAGGAGATCATCGATGGAGTAGATATCAGCAGAACGGTTGGCTGGTTTACAACGGTTTATCCGTTTGTACTGGATGTATCGGGTTCTGGTAATGAAGCAGCGCATTTAGTGGCAGTAAAAGAAGCTTTACGCCGTTTGCCTAATAAAGGAATTGGTTATGGTATTCTGACCCACTTAAGTCAGGAAAGACTTGAGAGTGCACTTGTGCCGGAGATTACCTTTAATTATTTGGGTGATTTTGGTGTAAATGTATCCAATGAGGAAGATTCCTTGTTTGAATATGCCTCAGAGCATATGGGATCAGAGAGCTCTAAAGAGAATAAAATGAATACAATCCTCGATGTATCGGGGATGCTGGTAAAGGGGAAACTGGGTATATCGATCCGTTATTCAGCTTTGAGGTATGATGCGGCAACGATTAAAAGCCTGGCAGGATCTTACAAGAAACATCTGGAGTTTTTAATAGAGGAATTGGCTAAAAGCAAAGAGCAGCATCTGACCCCATCGGATTTAACTTTCCAAGGATTGAGCGGGGCAGAGCTCTTAGAGCTTAACGCAGATAATACCCTTGAGGATGTCTATGAGTTATCTCCTCTTCAGGAAGGCATCTACTACCACTGGCTGGCAGAAGATTCCGGTTCGCTTTATTTTGAGCAGACCTCCTACAGGGTACGAGCCAAAGTATTGGATATAGAAAAGTTAAAAGGAGCTTATGATGATTTAACAGCCAGACATGCCGTTTTGCGCAGTAGTTTCCGTAGTGAATATGCAGGGAGATCTTTGCAAATTGTAAGGAAAGAAGTAGCAAGTAATTTTACTTATCAGAAGCTTGATGACGAGGTACAGCTTGGACTGATCAAGCAACAGGACAGGGAAAGAGGTTTCGATTTGGGCAGTGGTTCTCAGATGCGTCTGCAGGTTGTTGATCTGTCGCAAGGGGAGTATGAGTTTATCTGGAGCCATCATCATATCCTGATGGACGGTTGGTGTGTAAGTGTGCTTATCAATGACTTTAATGAGCTGTTGAGTGCCGCAATAAAAGGCAGTACAGCTGATCTGCCACCGGTAATACCTTATTCCAATTATATCAATTGGTTGAAAACCATAGACAGAGAGCATTCACTGGGTTACTGGGAGGGTAATCTTAAAGGTTATGCAGCACCGGCAGAGATTCCTTTCAAGACAAAAGCTCTAGACACTACTTATGTCGAATGTAGTGAACGCCTTGACATAGGGGGAGCTGTGTTTAAACAAATAGACACACTTTGCACCGCTTTAGGCATTACCCACAATACTTTTATGCAAGGTGTTTGGGGGTATTTATTGTCACGTTACAACAACACGAGTGATGTGGTGTTTGGGGCAGTGGTATCAGGTCGTCCGGCCGATTTAGCGGGAGTTGAAGATATGATCGGACTGTTTAGCAATACTATTCCAATCAGAGTAAAGTATGATGTTGATACTACGGCTGCTGACCTGTTAAAAATGCTGCAAGAGCAATCGATACAAGGTACATCACATCATTATATGAATCTGTCGGAGGTTCAGTCACAGAGTGAACCGGGCATGGATCTGATCAATCATATTATGATATTTGAGAACTATGCAGTAAAGGAACTGGAAAACGAAGGCGTATTCAATAGCCGGGAAGAAGAAGCACTTTCGATACAAGCAATGGAAGTTTTTGAACGAACCAATTATGATTTTAATATTATAGTTAGTTCATCGGATGTTTCATTACACCTAAATATCAGATACAATAGCAATCGTTATGATACAGCATCGCTGAGACAGCTGGTAAATCATATTGATACTGTAATCAAGGCGTTTGTACAAAACGCGGATCAGTCTTTAACAGCATTGGATTATGTATCGGAAGAAGAAAAACACAAACAGTTGTTCACCTTCAATGATACAGCAGCAGTATATCCGAAGGAAAAGACAATTGTAGACTTGTTTGAAGAGCAGGTTGCAAAGACACCGGATCATGTAGCCATAGTTTTTGAGAATACAGAACTGACCTACGGGGAGCTTAATGAGCGATCCAATCAGTTGGCGCATTACTTAATGGATAATTACAGCATTCAGCCGGATGATCTGATAGGGATACAATTGGAGCGAAGCGAGTGGATGATTGTGTCGATACTGGGTGTGTTAAAATCGGGAGGAGCTTATGTTCCTATTGATCCGCAATACCCTCAGGAAAGAATAGACTATATAAAAGAAGATACTCAGTGCAAGGTTTGTCTGGATGAGCAAGAGTTAAACAAGTTCAAAGAAAACCAGGAACGTTATGCTAAAGACTTAGAGACTCGCACGGCTAAAAGCGATCATTTGGCTTATGTGATCTATACTTCAGGTTCGACAGGAAATCCGAAAGGAGTCATGATTGAGCATAAGAATGCATATTCTTTTATTCAATGGAGTCATGATGAATTTAAAAACTCTGATTTTGACACCGTTTTATTCACCACCTCACTGAATTTCGATTTATCGGTTTTTGAGATCTTTCATCCGCTGACAAGAGGTAAGGAGTTGAAGGTTCTTAAAGATGGCTTATCGATCCCTGGGAATTTAAATTCAGGGAAAAAACTTCTGATTAATACGGTTCCAAGTGTTGTGGGTGCATTGCTTCAGCAAGGGATGAGTTTTGAGTCTGTTTCGGTATTAAATATGGCCGGAGAGCCGATTCCTTCTAATTATAAGAAAGAGTTAAAAGGAAAAGTAAAAGAGATACGAAACTTGTACGGACCATCTGAAGACACAACTTACACGACAGTTTTCAGAGTAGATAAAGATGATCTTGATCTGATTGGTAAACCAATTTCTAATACAGAGCTCTACATTTTAAACAGCAAAGAGGAATTACAGCCGATAGGAGTAGTCGGAGAGATTTGCATAAGTGGAAACGGTTTGGCCAGAGGTTATTTAAACCAGGAAGGGTTAACTAGAGAGAAGTTTATAGCAAATCCTTTTAAAGCAGGAGAACGTCTGTACAAAACAGGCGATTTGGGTCGTTGGCTACCCGATGGCAACATCGAGTTCATAGGGAGAAAAGACGATCAGGTAAAAATAAGAGGGTATAGGATAGAGCTTGGAGAGATAGAGCATGCTTTAGTAAAACATGAAGCTGTAAGTCAGGCAGTTGTTTTAGCCAAAGAGAACGAGTTGGGAGAGAAAGAACTCGTAGCGTATATCGTTTCTGATATTGAGCAAAACACAAGCGATTTAAGAGTTTATTTAAAACAGTCGTTGCCGGAGTATATGCTTCCGACGCATTTTGTTCAACTCGAGGCTATCCCATTAACAGCCAATGGTAAAATAGACAAAAAAGCATTACCGAATCCTGATGATGCGGGACTATCGAGTGGTGTTGAATATGTAGCGCCACGAAATGAGGTGGAAGCGAAACTGGTAAAGATTTGGGAAGAAGTACTGGAAAGGGAAAACATTGGGGTCAATGATGACTTTTTTGCTCTTGGTGGCCACAGTTTAAAGGCTTTAAAAGTGATGTTTAGAATTAGTAAGGAATTCAATATAGATGTTAAAGTTGCGGATTTGTTTCATACCTCTTCAATAGAAGGTTTTGCAATTCTTATTGCCTTTGCATTAAACAAGAAAAAAGATAAAATAAAAAGTAAAGAAGTCGATTTATGATAAAGTTGATTCAAAAGATATTAGCAGCTGATATAGTATTAGATATTGTTGACGGGAAGCTTAAATTATATTCAGAAAACGAAGTTGATTCAGAAATTTTAAATGAAATAAGAGCAAATAAAGAAGAGTTAACGCGCTATTTAATTCAAAGTAATATTGTTGAAGCATCGAGTACTCCGAGTGAGTCGATTTTTGCTGTTCCTTCTCAGCCGAGTTATTCCATTTCTAATGCCCAAAGAAGGTTATGGGTCTTAAGTCAGTTTGAAGGAGGTTCGTCCGCGTATAACATACCGGGAAGCACTTACCTGAGAGGAATCATTGAAATTGAAAACATCAGGCGGGCTATTGAGGCTACAATTGATCGCCATGAGATCTTACGAACCGTTTTCAGGGAAGAGGAATCGGGAGAGATCAGGCAATGGATACTTGAAAGGGAAGATTTAGGGTTTACGATCGATTATCAGGACTTTAGAGAAGAAGCTGATAAGCAAGAAAAAGCAGAAGCCTATATCGCAGCTGACTCCCATCAGGTATTTGATCTGGAAAAAGGACCTTTACTCAGAGCGGCCTTACTTCAGGTAGAGGAAGAGGAATATTGGTTCTACTTCAACATACACCATATTATTAGTGATGGCTGGTCAATGGAGGTATTAACCAAAGATATATTCAAATACTATGAAGCCTACAGGACAGGAAAAGAGCCTGATTTAAAAGAATTAGGAATCCAGTACAAGGATTATTCAGCCTGGCAGCTGGCTCAATTGGAACAGGAGTCATTTAAGGCGCATGGAGAATATTGGCTGGACAAACTCTCAGGAGAGCTGCCATTATTGGAGCTTCCAAGCAGCAAACAGCGACCAAAACTAAAAACCTATAAAGGTCATAGCTTAGGCGCTTATCTTGACAAAGCAACAACAGCTAGGCTAAAGGGATATGTGCAGGAGAATGGCGGCAGTCTTTTCATGGGCTTACTGGCCTCATGGAAGGTGTTACTATACCGTTATACCGCTCAGCAGGATATCATCGTAGGAATTCCGGTAGCAGGTAGAGATCATGCTGATCTGGAAGACCAGATCGGTTTTTATGTAAACACACTGGCTTTAAGAAACAGGGTTAATCCTCAGGAAAGTTTTGACGGTTTTTACCAGTCTGTAAAAGAGCATACTTTAAAGAGCTATAACCACCAGATGTATCCTTTTGATCGATTGGTGGAAGATTTAAATCTTCAAAGAGATACAAGCAGAAGTGCGGTATTTGATGTCATGCTTACTGTTAATAATGACGAAAGAATTGCAGGAGTTGAAATATCAGAAGAGGTTTTAAATCAAGTAGTTGATCAGGGTTATAGCACTGCAAAATTTGATATAGAGATTACTTTTCAGGAGGTGGGCGATTGCCTGTCCTTGAACTTAATATTCAACTCGGATGTGTACGAGAAGGAGATGGTTGAAGGACTGATAGGGCATTACAAGCAGTTGTTAAATGGGCTGTTGGAAACCCCTGAAGAGAAAATAGCACAAATAGATTATGTATCGGAAGAAGAGAAACACAAACTGCTGTTTACCTTCAATGATACAACAGCAGCTTATCCGAAGGACAAGACAATTGTAGATTTAATTGAAGAGCAAGTAGAAAAGACACCGGATAACATCGCCATAGTCTTTGAGAATACAGAACTGACTTACAGAGAGCTTAATGAGCGATCCAATCAGTTGGCGCATTACCTAATAGAAAATTACAACATTCAGCCTGATGATCTGATAGGGATACAATTGGAGCGAAGCGAGTGGATGATTGTGTCGATACTGGGTGTGTTAAAATCAGGAGGAGCTTATGTTCCTATTGATCCGCAATACCCTCAGGAAAGAATAGACTATATTAAAGAAGATACACAGTGTAAGGTTTGTCTGGATGAGCAAGAGTTAAGCAGGTTCAAAGAAAACCAGGAACGTTATGCTAAAGATGTAGAGACTCGCATGGCTAAAAGCGATCATTTGGCTTATGTGATCTATACCTCAGGTTCGACAGGGAATCCAAAAGGAGTCATGGTGAGTCATCAAAACTTGACGAATAAATTAATTGAAGAGAAAACCCTATTATCAATAGATAATGAAAGCATTAGTTATTGTCTAACTAATTATGTTTTTGATGTTTCTCTATTAGAAATATTTCTGGTGTTAATCGCAGGAGGAACAACTGTTGCTTCGGCAGGGAATATTGTTAATAATGCACAGGCAGCAATTAGAACGATAATAGATCGCAAAGTCACGATTTTGCAAGGAACACCCACGTATTTTGCTCAATTCGTATCAGAGTTAACACAAGAGACAGCTAAGGAATTGAATAAGTTCTTAAGGACGATAGCTATGGGAGGAGAGTCACTTAATGCGAATTTAGTTAAAAGCATAAAAGAACTCCTGCCAGACGTTAAATTAAATAACCATTATGGGCCTACTGAAATTACGATAGATGCAATCGTAAATAAAGATGTAAGCTCATTTGAAGCCAATATTATAGGCAGACCGCTTGGAAACACGATTGTCTATATTTTAGACGAGCATCAAAAATTGGTTGCGGTCAATGTTACGGGTGAAATTGTGATTTCAGGTCAATCGGTTGCTCAAGGTTATTTAAACCAGGAAGCGTTAAGTCAGGAGAAGTTTGTAGCAAATCCTTTTAAAGCGGGAGAGCGTCTGTACAAAACAGGCGATTTGGGTCGTTGGCTACCTGATGGGAGCATTGAGTTCATAGGGAGAAAAGACGATCAGGTAAAGATTAGGGGGTACCGAATAGAACTTGGAGAGATAGAGCATGCTTTAGTAAAACATGAAGCTGTAAGTCAGGTAGTAGTTTTAGCCAGAGAGAACGAGTCAGCAGAGAAAGAACTTGTAGCGTATATTGTTTCTAATGTCGAGCAGAACGCAAGTGATTTACGAGCTTATTTAAAACAGTCGCTGCCGGAGTATATGCTTCCGGCGTACTTTGTTCAACTCGAAGTCATCCCATTAACGGCTAATGGTAAAATAGACAAAAAAGCATTACCGAACCCTGAAGCTATGGGACTATCGAGTGGTGTTGAATATGTAGCGCCGGTAACAGAACAGGAAAAGGTTTTAGTTTCGGTATGGTCAGCTGTATTGAAAAAAGAAGGCATCGGTATCAAGGATAGTTTTTACAATCTTGGTGGCGATTCCATCAAGTCAATTCAGGTGGTAGCCCGATTAAAACAACAGGGTTACAGACTTAAAGTTGAGCATTTGTTGAGCACACCGGTACTGGAAGAGCTGGCAGGGTTAATGGAGCTGACCACCCAGGTTAGCGATCAAAGTGAAGTGAGCGGTGCTGTTGTGCTGACCCCAATCCAGGAATGGTTTTTCAAATCAGAGGAGATAACAGCACATGAGTACTTCAATCAATCTGTTTTATTGTATAGTAAGGAGGAGCTGGATGGCAGTATACTGGAGAAGAGTATAGAAGATTTGACGAGGCATCACGATGCCCTTCGTATGGTTTATAAACAGAATCAGGGAGTATGGGAGCAGTTTAATGGAGCTGTAAGCTCCAATCACTGTATGATTCACTTCTATGACTTAAGAGAATCAGAAAATGCTCAGGCTGAGATGGCACAACTAGGCGAAGCCCTGCAATCAAGTATCAACTTGTCTGAAGGTCCATTGTTGAGGGTAGCACATTTCAGGCTAAAAGACGGAGACCGTTTGGGTCTGATTGTTCATCACCTGGTGGTGGATGGCGTTTCCTGGCGTATACTTTTAGAAGATTTGTCGAGTCTGTATTCCGGTTATAAGGAAGGTGAAAAAATAGCCTTACCGGCAAAGACCGATTCTTTTCAGCGATGGGCTTTGCTTCAAAAGGAATATGCATCAGGCAGCAAACTTGAAAAGGAGCGTGTTTACTGGCAGCAGGTTTGTGATCATCAGATTGCAGGCTTGGCGCAGGATAAAATGGTAGAAGAAGGTCGTGCAGCTGTAATTGATTCTTCGGAATCTTTCGCTTTGGATCAGCATACCACCGGGCTTTTGCAAACCCGTGTTCACGGAGTTTATAACACAGAGATAAACGATGTGTTACTGACAGGTCTTGGTTTAGCGCTGAAAGAAGTTTTGTCAGCGGCTAGAAGTGTCTTACAGATGGAGGGTCATGGAAGAGAGGAGATCATCGATGGAGTAGATATCAGCAGAACGGTTGGCTGGTTTACAACGGTTTATCCGTTTGTACTGGATGTATCGGGTTCTGGTAATGAAGCAGCACATTTAGTGGCAGTAAAAGAAGCTTTACGCCGTTTGCCTAATAAAGGAATTGGTTATGGAATTCTGACCCACTTAAGTCAGGAAAGACTTGAGAGTACACTTATGCCGGAGATTACCTTTAATTATCTGGGCGATTTTGGTGTAAATGTATCCAATGAGGAAGATTCCTTGTTTGAATATGCCTCAGAGCATATGGGATCAGATACCTCTAAAGAGAATAAAATGAATACGATCCTTGATGTATCGGGGATGCTGGTAAAGGGGGAACTGGGTATATCGATCCGTTATTCAGCTTTGAGGTATGATGCGGCAACGATAAAAAGTCTGGCGGGATCTTACAAGAAACATTTGGAGTTTTTAATAGAGGAATTGGCTAAAAGCAAAGAGCAGTATCTGACCCCATCGGATTTAACTTTCCAAGGATTGAGCGGGGCAGAGCTCTTAGAGCTTAACGCAGATAATACACTTGAGGATGTCTATGAGTTATCTCCTCTTCAGGAAGGCATCTACTACCACTGGCTGGCAGAAGATTCCGGCTCGCTTTATTTTGAGCAGACCTCCTATAGGGTACGGGTCAAAGTATTGGATATCGATAAACTGGCTATTGCTTACCAGGGTTTAACAGCCAGACATGCTGTTTTGCGTACTAATTTTAGTACTGAATATGCAGGGAGATCTTTGCAAATTGTAAGGAAAGAGGTCCCGAATAATTTTACTTATCAGAAGCTTGATGACGAGGTACAGCTAGAGCTGATCAAGCAACAGGACAGGGAAAGAGGTTTCGATTTGGGCAGTGGTTCTCAGATGCGTCTGCATGTTGTCGATCTGTCGCAAGGGGAGTATGAGTTTATCTGGAGCTCTCATCATATCCTGATGGACGGTTGGTGTGTAAGTGTGCTTATCAATGACTTTAATGAGCTGTTGAGTGCCGCAATAAAAGGCAGTACAGCTGATCTGTCACCGGTAATGCCTTATTCCAATTATATCAATTGGTTGAAAACCATAGACAGAGAACATTCACTGGGTCACTGGAAGGAGTACCTTAAAGGTTATGCAGCACCGGCAGAGATTCCTTTCAAGACAAGAGCTGTAGACACTACTTATGTCGAATACAGTGAACGCCTTGAAATAGGGGGAGCTGTGTTTAAGCAAGTAGACACGCTTTGCACCACTTTAGGCATTACCCACAACACTTTTATGCAAGGTGTATGGGGCTATTTATTATCACGTTACAACAACACGAGTGATGTGGTGTTTGGGGCTGTGGTATCAGGTCGTCCGGCCGATTTAGCGGGTGTTGAAGATATGATCGGACTGTTTAGTAATACTATTCCGGTCAGAATAAAGTACGATGTTGATACTACGGCTGCTGACCTGTTAAAAATGCTGCAAGAGCAATCGATACAAGGTACATCACATCATTATATGAACCTGTCAGAGGTTCAGTCACAGAGTGAACCGGGCATGGATCTGATGGATCATGTCATGATATTTGAGAACTATGCAGTAAAGGAACTGGAAAACGAAGGCGTATTCAATAGTCAGGAAGAAGAATTTATTTTAGAATCAATGGAAGTCATTGACCGAAGTAACTATGATTTTAATATCTTAATTGCTCCCTCCCCCGTTTCATTAAACTTAAATATCAGATACAATAGCAATCGTTATGATACAAGATCATTAAAGCAGCTGGTAAATGATATTGCTACCGTAATCAAGGCGTTTGCACAAAACGCGGATCAGTCTTTAACAGCATTGGATTATGTATCGGAAGAAGAGAAACACAAACAGTTGTTCACCTTCAATGATACAGTAGTAGCATATCCGAAGGACAAGACAATTGTAGACTTGTTTGAAGAGCAAGTAGAAAAGACACCGGATAACATCGCCATAGTCTTTGAGGATACAGAACTGACCTACAGGGAACTTAATGAGCGATCCAATCAGTTGGCGCATTACCTAATGGAAAATTACAACATTCAGCCGGATGATCTGATAGGGATACAATTGGAGCGAAGTGAGTGGATGATTGTGGCGATACTGGGCGTATTAAAATCAGGAGGAGCTTATGTTCCGATCGATCCGGAGTACCCATCTTCCAGAAAGGAATATATTGTAAAAGACAGTGCTATAGCATTACTGATAACCGAGGCAGGCTTCATCTACGATATTGATTATTATGAAGGAGAAGTTTTTGCCATTGATGTAGAGTTTGATTCAGAGAATTATAGTTCAGAAACAGTATCGAAACGAGATGCATCGGATCATCTTGCCTATGTGATCTACACCTCAGGTTCTACGGGTAATCCCAAAGGAGTGATGGTAGAGCATCAGGCTATTGTTAATACTATTTTGTCACAAATAACTGATTTTAATGTAAATAGTGGAAGCAGGGCACTTCAGTTTGCATCATTTTCATTTGATGCTTCTATTTCAGAAACATTTATCATTTTACTTTCGGGTGCTCGCTTATTTATTGCTACCGAATCACACCGTAAGGATCCGGATTTACTAGTATCCTTTATCAGGTCTAATGCAATTGATATTGCTACACTTTCTCCGTCAATTCTGAACAGAATAGAAATTAGTGAATTGACAGGATTAAAGACACTTATCACAGCGGGAGAATCAGCTCAGTACGAAAAGGCTATTGATTACCTTAAATATGGCACGTATTACAATGCATACGGTCCAACTGAAGCAAGTATTTGTGGAACGATATTTAAGCTGGACCACAGAGAAAAGATAGTAGCTGATAGTATTCCAATTGGTAAGCCTATTGGCAACACGCAGATTTATATTTTAAACGAAAAAGAAGAATTACAAGCTATAGGAGTAGTTGGAGAGATTTGTATAGGCGGTAATGGTTTAGCCCGAGGTTATTTAAATCAGGAAGGGTTAACTAGAGAGAAGTTCATAACAAATCCTTTTAAAGCGGGAGAGCGTCTGTACAAAACAGGCGATTTGGGTCGCTGGTTACCCGATGGCAACATCGAGTTCATAGGCCGAAAAGACGATCAGGTAAAAATAAGAGGACACAGGATAGAACTTGGAGAGATAGAACACGCTTTAGTCAAACATGAAGCTGTAAGTCAGGCAGTTGTTTTAGCCAGAGAGAACGAGTCAGCAGAGAAAGAACTTGTAGCGTATATTGTTTCTAATGTCGAGCAGAACACAAACGATTTACGAGCTTATTTAAAACAGTCGTTGCCGGAATATATGCTCCCAACGCATTTTGTTCAACTTGAGGCCATCCCATTAAACACTAGTGGCAAAATAGACAAAAAAGCATTACCGAACCCTGAGGCTATGGGACTATCGAGTGGTGTTGAATATGCAGCACCGGTAACAGAAAAGGAAAAGGTTTTAGTTTCGGTATGGTCAGCGGTATTAAAAAAAGAAGGCATCGGTATCAAGGATAGCTTTTACAATCTTGGTGGAGATTCCATCAAGTCAATTCAGGTGGTAGCCAGATTAAAACAACAGGGTTACAGACTTAAAGTAGAGCATTTGTTAAGTACACCGGTACTGGGAGAGCTGGCAGGGTTAATGGAGTTGACCACCCAGGTTAGCGATCAAAGTGAAGTGAGCGGTGCTGTTGTGTTGACCCCAATCCAGGAATGGTTTTTCAAATCAGAGGAGATAAAAGCACATGAGTACTTCAATCAATCTGTTTTACTGTATAGTAAGGAGGAGTTGGATGGCAGTATACTGGAGAAGAGCATAGAAGATTTGACGAGGCATCACGATGCCCTTCGTATGGTTTATAAACAGAATCAGGGAGTATGGGAGCAGTTTAATGGAGCTGTAAGCTCCAATCGCTGCATGATTCACTTCTATGACTTAAGGGAATCAGAAGCTGCTCAGGCTGAGATGGCACAACTAGGGGAAGCCCTGCAATCAAGTATCAACTTGTCTGAAGGTCCATTGTTGAGGGTAGCACATTTCAGGCTAAAAGACGGAGACCGTTTGGGTCTGATTGTTCATCACCTGGTGGTGGATGGCGTTTCCTGGCGTATACTTTTAGAAGATTTATCGAGTCTGTATTCCGGTTATAAGGAAGGTGAAAAAACAGTCTTACCGGCAAAGACCGATTCTTTCCAGCGATGGGCTTTGCTTCAAAAGGAATATGCATCAGGCAGCAAGCTTGAAAAGGAGCGTGTTTACTGGCAGCAGGTTTGTGATCATCAGATTGCAGGCTTGGCGCAGGATAAAGCGGTAGAAGAAGGTCGTGCAGCTGTAATTGATTCTTCGGAATCTTTCGCTCTGGATCAGCATACCACAGGACTTTTGCAAACCCGTGTTCACGGAGTTTATAACACAGAGATAAACGATGTGTTACTGACAGGTCTTGGTTTAGCGCTGAAAGAAGTTTTGTCAGCAGCTAGAAGTGTCTTACAGATGGAGGGTCATGGAAGAGAGGAGATCATCGATGGAGTAGATATCAGCAGAACGGTTGGCTGGTTTACAACGGTTTACCCGTTTGTACTGGATGTATCGGGTTCTGGTAATGAAGCAGCGCATTTAGTGGCAGTAAAAGAAGCTTTACGCCGTTTGCCTAATAAAGGAATTGGTTATGGTATTCTGACCCACTTAAGTCAGGAAAGACTTGAGAGTACACTTGTGCCGGAGATTACCTTTAATTATTTGGGTGATTTTGGTGTAAATGTATCCAATGAGGAAGATTCCTTGTTTGAATATGCCTCAGAGCATATGGGATCAGAGACCTCTAAAGAGAATAAAATGAATACAATCCTTGATGTATCGGGGATGCTGGTAAAGGGGAAACTGGGTATATCGATCCGTTATTCAGGTTTGAGTTATGATGCGGCAACGATAAAAAGTCTGGCGGGATCTTACAAGAAACATCTGGAGTTTTTAATAGAGGAATTGGCTAAAAGCAAAGAGCAGTATCTGACCCCATCGGATTTAACTTTCCAAGGATTGAGCGGGGCAGAGCTCTTAGAGCTTAACGCAGATAATACCCTTGAGGATGTCTATGAGTTATCTCCTCTTCAGGAAGGCATCTACTACCACTGGCTGGCAGAAGATTCCGGCTCGCTTTATTTTGAGCAGACCTCCTACAGGGTACGAGCCAAAGTATTGGATATAGAAAAGTTAAAAGGAGCTTATGATGATTTGACAGCCAGACATGCTGTTTTGCGTACTAGTTTCAGTACTGAATATGCTGGGAGATCTTTGCAAATTGTAAAGAAAGAGGTAGCGAGTAATTTTACTTATCAGAAGCTTGATGACGAGGTACAGCTTGGACTGATCAAGCAACAGGACAGGGAAAGAGGCTTTGATTTAAACAGTGGTTCTCAGATGCGTCTGCAGGTTGTTGATCTGTCGCAAGGGGAGTATGAGTTTATCTGGAGTCATCATCATATCCTGATGGACGGTTGGTGTGTAAGTGTGCTTATCAATGACTTTAATGAGTTGTTGAGTGCCGCAATAAAAGGCAGTACAGCTGATCTGCCACCGGTAATGCCTTATTCCAATTATATCAATTGGTTGAAAAACATAGACAGAGAGCATTCACTTGGTTACTGGGAGGGTAACCTTAAAGGTTATGCAGTACCGGCAGAGATTCCTTTCAAGACAAAAGCTGTAGATACTACTTATGTCGAATACAGTGAACACCTTGACATAGGGGGAGCTGTGTTTAAGCAAGTAGACACGCTTTGTACCGCTTTAGGCATTACCCACAGCACTTTTATGCAAGGTGTTTGGGGGTATTTATTGTCACGTTACAACAACACGAGTGATGTGGTGTTTGGTGCTGTGGTATCAGGTCGTCCGGCCGATTTAGCGGGAGTTGAAGATATGATCGGACTGTTTATCAATACCATTCCGGTCAGAGTAAAGTATGATGTTGATACTACGGCTGCTGACCTGTTAAAAATGCTGCAAGAGCAATCGATACAAGGTACATCACATCATTATATGAACCTGTCGGAGGTTCAGTCACAGAGTGAACCGGGCATGGATTTGATCAATCATATTATGATATTTGAGAACTATGCAGTAAAGGAATTGGAAAACGAAGGTGTATTCAATAGCCAGAAAGAAGAAGGGCTTTCGATACAAGCAATGGAAGTTTTTGAACAGACTAATTATGATTTTAATATTACAGTTAGTTCATCGGATGTTTCATTACACCTAAATATCAGATACAATAGCAATCGTTATGATACAGCATCATTAAAGCAGCTGGTAAACCATATTGATACCGTAATCAAGGCGTTTGTACAAAACGCGGATCAGTCTTTAACAGCATTAGATTATGTATCGGAAGAAGAGAAAGATAAACTGCTGTTCACTTTCAACGATACAACAGCAGCATACCCGAAGGACAAGACGATTGTAGACTTGTTTGAAGAACAGGTTGCAAAGACACCGGATAACATCGCCATAGTCTTTGAAGATACAGAACTGACCTACAGGGAGCTTAATGAGCGATCCAATCAGTTGGCGCATTATCTAAGAGAACGAGGCGTACAAGAAGAGACTTTGGTGCCCATCTGTATGGATCGGGGAGTGGAGATGCTGATTGGTATTTTAGGGATCCTGAAAGCGGGTGGTGCTTATGTGCCTATTGATCCGGCTTATCCTCAGGAGCGTATAGGTTATATGCTTTCTGATACAGCTGCCCTACTGGTAGTGAGCACTTTTGAGAGCCAGGCCGTTTTACCTGAAGATTACACCGGACTTTTGGTAGTTGTAGATAGGGATTGGTCTTTGATCAATGAACATCCTACAACGCCTCTTGATGCAGCGCTAAGCTCAGCGAGTCTGGCCTATGTTATTTATACCTCTGGTTCAACAGGAAAACCAAAGGGAGTACTGATTCAGCACAACAATTTGGTTCGTCTGTTCTTTAACGATGCTTCCTTGTATGATTTTAGTGAAAAGGATACCTGGACGTTGTTTCATTCTTTTTGTTTTGACTTTTCAGTGTGGGAGATATTTGGAGCTCTTTTTTATGGAGGTCGTTTGGTGATTATACCCAAAATTATTGCCCAGGATGTGGCTGCCTTTTCAGAGTTATTGGCAGAACAGCAAGTTACGGTACTCAACCAGACTCCTTCTGCATTTTATGCCCTTTTGGGATATGTTAGTGGTAAAGAAATGGCGTTATCATTACGTTACGTTATTTTTGGAGGAGAAGCCCTTAACCCGGCAAAGATCAAGTCATGGAAAGAAGAGTTTCCGGCCTGCCGTTTAGTAAATATGTACGGTATAACCGAGACAACAGTTCACGTTACCTATCAGGAGATTGGTGATGAGCATCTGGAGAGCAGCAAAAGTGTAATTGGTAAAGCCATTCCTACCTTAACCATTTTTATTTTAGACAATGCACAGCATTTAGTACCCATTGGTATAGAGGGAGAACTCTGTATTGGCGGAGCAGGTTTGGCGCGTGGCTATCTGAACCAGCCGGGATTGACAGCAGATAAATTTATTGCCCATCCGTTTGTGGAAGGAGAACGTCTTTATCGCAGTGGGGATTTAGGGCGTTGGCTTGCTGATGGGAACATCGAATATTTAGGCCGAAAAGACGATCAGGTAAAGATCAGAGGACACCGTATTGAGATTGGCGAGATAGAGTACGCTTTAGAACAGCATGAGCAAATCAAGCAAGCTGTAGTTTTAGCGATAGAAAACCAATCAGGGGAGAAAGAGTTGGTGGCCTATATTGTTTCTAATGTCGAGCAAAACACAAGCGGTTTAAGAGTTTATTTAAAACAGAGATTGGCTGAGTATATGCTTCCGGCTTATTACATCCAACTGGAAGAACTTCCCTTAACCTCTAATGGAAAAGTAGACAAGAAGTCCTTGCCGGATCCTGAAGGTTCTGGTTTGTCAAGTGGTGTAGAATATGTAGCTCCACGTAACGAGTCAGAAGAGAACATGGTCAGGATATGGAGTGAAATATTACGTGTAGATAAGGAGAAACTGGGTATTAAAGACCGTTTTTTTGAATTAGGAGGAGATTCAATAAAAGTGATTCGTTTGCTGGCAGCAGTAAGAAAAGAAATGCTTTATCAATTGTCTGTAAATGAGATTTATAATAACGATACTGTAGAAGCACTTTTAGAGTATGCTAAAGGAAATAAAGATGAAATTGATTTAAAGAATCAATGGCGATTAGAAAAAGAAAAAAGCATTAGAAGTGAAATAGAAGATTTAAAGCAGCGCATTTTATCTTCCGATTCGTTTTTAGACCAAGAGAATATCGAGGATATATATCCGATGAGTGATATCGAGAAAGGAATGGTGTTTGGCTATTTAATGAATAAAGGGACAGGTACCTATCATGACCAAATGGTACACCGATGGGTTGTTGATGAATTTGATAGTACCCGATTCACTCAGGCTTTGGATTTACTTACCGAGAAACATTCTATATTAAGAACAAGTTTTAATTTGAGTGATTTTGAACGTGAAGTTCAAATAGTACACAAAGCAGTTAAAACCAGCCTTACTATCAAAGATCTTTCTGCTTTAAGCAAAGAGGAGCAAGAAGAAGAGATTAAAATATTTATGGAATCAGAACTGGATACCATAGATATTTCAAAAGCTCCATTGTGGAGCATGAGTGTGTTTTACATAGGTAAGGATAACTATATTTTTATATTTCAATTTCATCATGCAATCATTGATGGATGGAGTCAGGCTTCTTTTCTAACGGAATTAAATAATTTATATCTGAAGTTAGGAGAAGATAAAAACTATAAGCCTTCTGTTTTAAAATCAAGTTATAAGGAGACTGTTGTTCAGAATGAAATAAACAAAGTAGATGATTCAATCAAAAAATATTGGAAAAACGAGTTGGCTGACTATGAGAGATTGGATTTACTTACAGATCAGGAAGAATCAGCATTCTATTCCTATACTTATGATAATACGTATTTAGAAAGAATAGAAAATCTGGCCAAGACTTTGAATACAAACGTCAAAGTTGTATCGCTGAGTGCGTATTTGTATATGCTCAAAATAGTAAATAACACTTCTGAAATAGTAACGGGAGTTGTTACCAATACGAGACCCAATACAGAAGATGGAGATAAAATACTAGGTTGTTTTTTAAATTCAATCCCATTAAAATTTGAGATAGATGAAAACCTGCAATGCGCTGATTTTGTCATGGATGTTCATAAAAAGCTAATTGAGCTTAAAAACAATGAGACCCTAAGTCTTTTAGAAATTGCTTCAATTACGAAAGAATCGTATGGATCTAATCCATTTTTTGACATACTGTTTAACTATGTTGATTTTCATATATATAAAGATTTTGAAGGGAACGAATCAGAAGAAAGTATTCCCGCTTCAACCGCATCAAATTTGGATGTTTCAGCGCATGAAAGAACCAATACATTTTTCGATTTTACAGTTTCTACAACAGGAGGAGTCTATAATATAGAAATCGACGCTACTAAGAAACTGAAATCTAATTTGTCATTAGAGTATGTGGGTAAGCTGTTCTTTAAAATAATAGACTTTATTTTAAAAGATCAGAATAAACCATTAAAGGATCTGGATTATGTATCGGAAGAAGAGAAACACAAACAGTTGTTCACCTTCAATGATACAGCAGCAGTATATCCGAAGGACAAGACGATTGTAGACTTGTTTGAAGAACAGGTTGCAAAGACACCGGATAACATCGCCATAGTCTTTGAGGATACAGAACTGACCTACAGGGAGCTTAATGAGCGATCCAATCAACTGGCGCATTACCTAATGGATAATTACAGCATTCAGCCGGATGATCTGATAGGGATACAATTGGAGCGAAGCGAGTGGATGATTGTGTCGATACTGGGTGTGTTAAAATCAGGAGGAGCTTATGTTCCTATTGATTCGCAATACCCTCAGGAAAGAATAGACTATATTAAAGAAGATACACAGTGCAAGGTTTGTCTGGATGAGCAAGAGTTAAACAAGTTCAAAGAAAACCAGGAGCGTTATGCTAAAGACTTAGAGACTCGCACGGCTAAAAGCGATCATTTGGCTTATGTGATCTATACTTCAGGTTCGACAGGAAATCCGAAAGGAGTCATGATTGCTCACGGAAATTTATATTCATCTACGTGTACAAGAAATGCATATTATGATTTTGTAGAATCGTATTTATTGATACCTTCTTTTTCTTTTGATTCGTCTGTAGCGGCTTTATGGGGTTGTCTTACCGGCGGTAGCACATTATATATTGTAGTGGATAACCACCTGAAGGATGTTTTTAGTATCAGTAGTTTTATAAATAAGTATGCAATAGCATGTATATTGTGTGTACCCTCGTATTATCAGCTGCTGTTGTCACATTCAGCATCAGGAAAGTTACCTTTTAAGAGGGTGATTTTAGCGGGTGAGACATTAAGTGGCAGTTTAGTAGAAGAGCATTTTATCGGATTGCCGGAATGTGTTTTATTTAATGAATACGGTCCGACGGAAAACACGGTATGGTCAACAGTAGCCAGTATAGGAAAAGAAACCAGGAGAGTACATATTGGGAAACCCATAGGTAATACCCACATATATATATTGGATAACAGCAATAAGATGGTACCAACAGGGGTAACAGGAGAAATATGCATAGCTGGAACTGGTTTAGGCAGAGGCTATTTGAATCAAAAAGAGTTAACGAAAGAGAAATTTATAGCGAATCCATTTGAATCAGGAGAGCGTTTGTACAAAACAGGTGATTTAGGTCGTTGGCTGCCCGATGGAAACATCGAGTTCATAGGCCGAAAAGACGACCAGGTCAAGCTCAGAGGGTATAGGATAGAGCTTGGAGAGATAGAGCATGTTTTAGTAAAACATGAAGCTGTAAGTCAGGCAGTAGTTTTAGCCAGAGAGAACGAGTCTGGAGAAAAAGAGCTGGTTGCTTATATTACGTTAAATGTTGAGCAGAACGTAATAGCTTTAAAAACCTATTTAAAAGAAAGGTTACCTTCTTATATGATTCCGGCGCACTTTGTTCAAATGGAAATAATGCCGTTGACAGCTAACGGCAAAATAGCAAAGAAGTCCCTACCTGATCCCGTAGGTGTAAGTCTGGTAAATGTTGTAGAATATGCGGCTCCAAAAAATAAAACAGAAGAGAAGCTTATTGAAATTTGGGAAATGGTATTGAATCAAAAAAATATTGGAATGAATGATGATTTTTTTGATTTAGGAGGATTTAGTATGAGAGCAATTGGTCTTGTGGCTGAATATAATAAAAGTTTTAATGTACAATTAACCATTCAGGAACTTTTTGAAAGAACAAAATTATATGAACATGCCAAGATAATTGAAACTCGAATGTGGCTTAACAAGAGCTCGGAGGAAAAAACAACGAGTATTGAAACCATTGAGTTTTAAAGTTAAATTTATATAATTGTAGAAAATTAAATTTTTATAAAAAAAATAATACCTTTTTTAAATGGATGATGTTTATGATTTGTTAGTTGAAATAAAGAATTTAGGTGGAAGGCTTTATCTTGCCGACGATCGAATAAAGTTGGATATTAAACCCGGCATTCTTACTCCGGAAATCTCTGATAAAATTAAATATCGTCGAGAGGAAATCTTAGTACTATTACAAGGGTCAGAAATAAAATCGGATTTTGTCAAGATAGAAAAACTCCCTTCTCAAGAAAGTTATGCGCTTTCAGATGGGCAAAGAAGACTTTGGATCTTAAGTCAATTTGAAGGAGGGGCAGCAGCTTATCAGGTTATAGGGGATGTTTACCTTGATTCTAAAGTAAATGTAGAGGCTGTTAAAAAAAGCTTGTGGTCTATGCTTGAACGACATGAAAGTTTACGAACTGTTTATAAAAAAGATGATTCCGGAGAGTTAAGGCAATGGATTTTGAGTGTAGAGAATTCAGGGTTTAAGATAGATTATCAGGATTTCAGAAGTGAAGAAAACAAGGTAGAATTGATGGAATCTTATTTAGGAAAAATTAGTCAGGAAGAACCTGATTTAGAAAATGGACCATTATTTAAGGTTAGTTTAATCAGATTAGAAGAAGAAGACTATGTTCTTTATTATAATTTGCATCACATTAATACAGACGGCTGGTCAATGGATGTATTTATGAGAGATCTAAGGAAATTTTACGATTTTTATCAGGCAGGTCAGACTCCAGATTTGGCTCCGCTAAAATTCCAGTACAAAGATTATGCTGCCTGGCAATTGAATATGCTCGAAAATGAGTCTGCAAATTCTCATAGAAAATACTGGTTAGATAATTTAAAGGGAGAATTACCAAGATTAGATTTACCAAGGGATAAACCGCGGCCAAAAGTGTTGACTTATAAAGGAGAAGCTTATAAAGGTTCTTTCATAGGAGCGCAAACTATTGCCAAGTTAAAAAAATATTCTGAAAAAAATGGTGGAAGTCTCTTTATGGGGTTGATCGCCGCATGGAATGTGTTAATGTATCGGTACACTTCTCAGGAAGATATCATCATAGGAACTCCACTAAATGGGAGAGATCATGCAGACACAATTGATCAGATCGGATTTTATGTGAATACGCTTGTCATAAGAAATAAGCTAAGTCCTGAAGAAAGCTTTGGTTCAGTACTTAAAAAGGTCAGACAAAATATGCTCGATGCTTATTCTCATCAATCATATCCATTCAATAGGTTAGTGATGGAATTAAACTTACCAAAAGATATTTCCAGAAATACACTCTTTGATATAATGTTGGTATTTAACAGTTCTGACAGGGAAAGTGATTCGACACCGGCTGATAATCAGTCTTATCAAATGATCCAAATTGGAAATCTTACGTCAAGATTTGATCTTGAAATAGGGTTTAAAGAAGTAGATGACTATATTCAAGTTTGGGGAACATTCAATCCGGATGTCTATGATAAGGGCATGGTTGAAGTATTGATAAAACATTACAAGCAACTGTTAAACGCCTTGCTTGAAACCCCTGATAAGAAAATTTCCCAAATAGATTATCTGTCTGAAGTAGAAAAGAATAGACAGTTAGTATTGTTCAACAATACAGCGGCAGCTTATTCAAAAGAGAAGACAATAGTAGACCTTTTTGAAGAACAGGTGGAAAGGACACCAGATAATATTGCATTAGTTTTTGGTAAAAAAAGGCTGACTTATCAACAGCTTAACGAAAAGTCCAATCAGCTGGCTCATTACCTTAGAGATAATTACAATATTCAACCTGATACTCTGATAGGAATACAGTTGGACAGAAGTGAGTGGGTAATTATATCGATACTGGGAGTATTAAAGGCAGGGGGCGCTTATGTTCCGATCGATCCTGAATATCCATCTTCCAGAAAGGAATATATTGTAAAAAACAGTTCTTTAAATTTGCTGATAACAGAAGCCAATTTCATTTACGACATCGATTATTATGACGGAAAAGTTTTTGCCATTGATATAGAATTTGATGAAGAGAATTATCATTCTGGAGAACTTTCAAAAAAATGTAGCCCATCTGATCTTGCTTATGTGATGTATACTTCAGGCTCAACCGGGAAACCCAAAGGAGTGATGGTAGAGCACAGAAGTATTGTCCGATTGGTTTATAATACGAACTTTTTTACACCTGCTTCCAATGACAGGCTTGTTCTTACCGGAGCATTGTCATTCGACGCTACTACCTTTGAGATATGGAGCATGCTTCTGTTTGGAGGCCAGTTACATCTGCTGTCACAAAACACACTCATGAATGTTGCAGCATTCAAAGAAGTTATGCAACAAGAAGAGATCAATGTTCTATGGCTCACAGCTCCCTGGTTCAATCAGATTGTCGAAACGGATCTGTCATTTTTTAGTTCCCTGAGGTACCTGGTGTCAGGGGGGGATAAAATGTCAGCTATCCATGTCAATGAAGTAAAGAAAGCCTACCCAGAACTTGAAATAGTAAACGGTTATGGGCCTACAGAAAATACGACATTCTCAACTTGTTATAAAGTAGAAAATAAAGAATACAACGAGAATATTCCGATTGGCAAGCCTATTGCAAACTCCCAGACGTATATCATGGATTCGGAAATGCAACTTGTACCTATTGGAGTTATGGGTGAAATCTACGTAGGAGGAGATGGGTTAGCAAGGGGGTACCTGAACCAGGAAGAGCTGACCAAAGAGAAGTTCATTGCAAATCCGTTTAAAGAAGGCGAACGTATTTACAAAACAGGAGATTTAGGCAAATGGCTGACAAATGGAAATATAGAATTCATAGGCCGAAAAGACAATCAGGTAAAAATCAGAGGACATAGGATAGAACTTGGAGAAATAGAGAGTCAAGTACTGCAGAGTGGTTTATGTGTCCAGAGTATTGTTTTGGCAAAGCCAGATGCTTCGGGGAACAAACAGTTGATCGGTTACGTTATTCCCGCTTCGGGTTATACCAGAGAAGCGCTTGTTAGCTATCTTCAGGAGTGTTTACCAGTATACATGGTTCCCCAGCTGTGGGTCGAACTGGAATCGATCCCGCTGACGGTCAACGGTAAGATAGACCTGCTTCGACTTCCTAATGTGGATAAATCGGTTTTTGATAAAGGGTATTCTGAGCCTCGTAATCCGGTAGAGAAGACGCTGGCAGATATATGGCAGGAGGTGCTGGGAATTGAACTTGTTGGTATTGATGATAACTTCTTTGAGTTGGGGGGACATTCTTTAAGTGCAATACAAATGACAAACCAAATTAATAAAAAAATGGGAGTGTCAATCTCAACATCAATAATATTTGATTTGTTTACAATAAGAGATTTTTCAGATAAAATTCATAAACTCAATGGTTGGGCAAATTATTTTGAACCGGAATATAAAGCCTTAAAAAAATCTAAACATGTTAAAATTGCCGCTACTAGTAAAAATGAAAAATTACAGAAATTCTTTTTTTGTGCTCCATTAGGCGGAATATTACCATCTACAAGTATAATAGGGATTATGGATATGTCAGTTTCTTTAGAGGAATATTTGACATTTTACAGTATACAAGCGCCGGCTATTAAACCCGAGATAAATGAGTTTTTAGAAAGTAACAAAGAAATAATAGTAGACAATATTATTTATGATCCCTCAAGATTATCTGAAATAGCGGAAGAAGCTGTTGAAGAACTATTAATGATTGACAATGAAGGCCCATTTTCTTTAGGAGGATTTTGTAGCGGTTGTTTATTAGCAGCTGAAATAGCTAGTAAGCTAATAAGTAAAAACAAAGAGGTGAAAAAATTGATTCTGATTGATCCTCCACTATGGGTAGAAAGTATTTCTAGAGAAGAGATTAAATCAAATTACACAAAGGAAGAAATTGTGTGGTTTATCGAAAAAGATTTGGCGTGGAGTTCTACATTGATGAATGCGGATGAATTATTTAGCAATCTGGAAAAAGCTACTGATGACGAAACAACCATTTGGGATATTTGTAACAACTACTTAGAAAAAATTAATCTTTTTCAGTTTAAGGTGGAATCCGATGAGTTGAAGAGGGCTTTTCAGAATAAATTTTACAATGATTTAGTTTTAAAATCTTTCTTTGCAAATATCAATTATAATTGGCCTTCGTTAGCTGTTAAAAATACAATAATATTGTCTGTTGATGATATCGCGGCCGAAGTCAAAGAAGGAAATTCGCAGCGAAATATTTTTAATGGAGATTTGGATATAGAAATAATTCCTGGCGAGCACAATACTTTATTTCAAAGTGAAAATCTACATAAATGGGTGAATAGGATTCCGCACCATTTAAATGAAAAGTAATTTTAATAGGGGGCTTTCCATATCAAAAAAGGATAGAATATAATTTTAAACAAAGAAAGTGAAGAGTAAGTTATGAATCAAATATATAATGAAGTAACAAATAAGAAAGCTAAAAATTCAATTTGGAAAGAAATTATATTCAAATTATCGGATGAGTCTGTAAAGACGGTTCATATTGGAGTATATCCTTCTCACGGAAGGTACTTCAGAAAAAAAATGAAATATAAAGGCGGAGGGATTTTTAAAATAGGAATAGATCTTCCTAAAGGAAAATTCTTTTATCATTTTTTTTTTAATAACAAATTTGATTCACCAAAAAATGATGAACAGTTTGTCATATCTAAATACGATTATCAAAAGAAAGCATCATTTGTACTGGAAACAGAAATTTTCTGTCCGATTCAATTTTCAAATAAGCCACATTGCATAAGTCATATTAAAGATGATATTTGGGAGGTTCGACTAATAACACATCAAAAATGGATAAGTCATGTAGCTTTAGTAGAAGGCACGGAGGAGTATCCGTTTTCGATCGCTTACACGGAAAAAAATGTAACATTTTGGTTTGCCAGACTTAAATTTGTAAAAAGTGAAATTAATTTCTGTATAAAATTTAACGGATCTAATCAAACGAAATATCTTCATGACAATCATAAAATATGTGATAGTCCAATCACAGAATTCCTTTTTACAACCCCGCTTGAAAAAAGGAATGATTATTTGCCATTTAGAGTAGGGTATCAGGTTTTTCCTGATCGTTTTCATCGTATACCGGAAGAAAAGAATAGTTTGAACTTGGTTGAATGGGGAGGAGAACCTACCTATTCTAGTCTGTTTGGAGGAAACATAAAGGGTATTATTTCAAAACTTGATTACATTGCCGGATTAGGGTTTGATTTCATTTTTCTGAACCCAATTTTTTTTTCCAAGAGCTATCACCGTTACGACTGTATCGACTATGAGAGGATTGATCCGGTTCTGGGAGACGAAGCAGACTTTAATGAATTGATAGAAAAGGCGCATCGTTTAGGTCTTAAAGTGATACTCGATATATCCCTTAATCATTGTAGTACAGATTTTTTCGCTTTTAAAGATATTTTAGAAAACCAGGCAAAATCGGCCTATTTAAATTGGTTTGAAATTGAACAGTTTCCTCTTTTTGATGAAACCAGGCATTATTATAGTTCGTGGCATGGGTACAAAGATATGCCTCAGTTTAATTTCGATGAAAAAGAAGTACAGCAATATTTTATGAATGTAGCGAGATATTGGCCCCAAAAATTTAATATTGATGGTTGGCGATTAGATGTAGCTTCGGAGATGCCTGTTTCTTTCATAAAAGAATTTGTAACTTCCAGTAGAAAAGTGAAGCCTGATCTAATGATTATTGGGGAGTTATGGGACAATAGTTTATCAGACTTTGTTGTAGATTCAGGTTTGGACGGAATAACTAACTTTTCCTTATACCTGGATAGTCTTATTCCGTTTTTTCAGTATGAAAGTGTCTCGATATCTAATTTAGTGCTGTCCATTATGAAAGTTCAGAGTAGAAATTCGTTCAGCGTGAATCAATCCTCCTGGAATTTTTTAAGCAATCATGACATAGCGAGATTTTATTCAATAATAAAAGATAAACGAAAATATTCACTTGCTTTTACACTTATTTATGGCATTTTTGGTACACCAATAATATATTACGGTGAAGAAAATTGTATGAATGGTCTTGCCGACCCGGACAATCGACAATGTATGGAATTTGAGTCTGGTGAAACAAGTGATTTTGTTCATGAGACAATAAAAAAATTGAACAGAATAAAAGCGGCATATGAAAATATATTTAATTTTGGCAGCATCGCTTTTCCTTTGGTAGATAATAAAAATAAAGTAATGATCATTCAAAGATCTTACGCCAAGGATTCTATATTTCTTGTATTCAATTTTGATGACATCGACCATCAGTATTTACATCCAATTACATATAGCGCTAACAAGGAGGCGGATGCTTCAATGGTAGCAAAAATCAAAAGATATTCGGCGGAAATATTTTTTATAAATGAAGAAAATGGAACATTCGAGTTATTGTAAACTCTGGAACGCTGTCCCTTTTCTTAATAAACAAACTAATACTTTTATTAAATGATAATTCATTTTACTTCTGAAGTTGCACCTTTTTACAAACGCGGAGGGCTTGGGGACGTTGTCGGGGCCCTGCCAAAATATTTATCGGAAAGTACACATAATGTGGTAATCTCTTTTTATTACGAAAAGCGAATGATGATAGAGAATATTGATTTTAAGGAATCGTTTAAGATTGAAATTCAAAATATCGAATATGAATTTGACTACTATTATTTAAATCAGGACAATGTTGACTATTATTTCCTTAATATGTCCGATGAATTAATTTTTAGTGATCTGGAATCATCAGAAAGTGATCTGGAATCATCAGAAAGTGGCGACAGGCCTTATGATAATAAATCATCCTATATTGTTTATTTGTATTTTGCAAAAGCAGCTTTACAATTGATTTATAATTTAAAGCTGCTTCCTGATTTTCTTCTATTTCATGACTGGCATGCATGCGGTTGTTTTGCGTTTTCTAAATTAATGAATGAAATATATTCAAGAAAAAGGTATTCAACAATTCTAATAATTCATAATTATGAATATCAGGGCGATATTTTCCCGGATACACTTGAATTTTTAAACGAAGAAGAAAGTGCTGAAATAAAAGAAATATTTAGGGAGTATAAAACAGCTTCATTACTTTCAATTGGGTTAAAAAATGCGGATTATGTTGGGACTGTCAGCAAAAATTATGGGAAAGAACTCTTAACAGGAAACCTTCCTCACAAAGGACTCGCATACTTAAAGTCAATAAAAAAGAAAAAGATTTTTGCTCTGCCAAATGGTATAGATCAAACAATTTGGTCCCCAGAAAAAAGCCCTTATATTCCGGGTACTTATAATAAATCTTCGGTTAACATCATGAAAGCAAAGGCAAAGGAAATTCTTCTTAAGCGTGCCGGTTTTGTTGATTCTTCAGACCCGGTGATTTTATTGATGTCACGTTTAACGGATCAGAAAGGAATTGGTATTATAATTAACTCATGGGACACAGAAGAAACTTCACTCGAAAAATTTGAAGCCCTCTTGAATACGGGAATAAAACTAATTGTGTGTGGAAGACCGGGTGGAGGGCTTAATGGTAATATTAATAAACGGTTTGCACTTGCTCAAAAAAAGTTTCCTCATAAATTTTGTTATATACCAACTTATAATGAACCGGATGCACATCTGTTTTTAGCCGGCTCTGACGCTATATTATGCCCCTCTTTATTTGAGCCTTGTGGCTTGGTTCACTTGTACGGAATGTCGTTTGGTACTGTTCCTGTTGTAAGACCAGTAGGAGGATTGCGTGATACCGTAATATCGCATAACGAATACCCCGAAATAAGTACTGGATTTTATATTGATGAATTTAATTTCAAAAGCCTTATTGAAGCACTTAGAAAAACAGTTCATACCTATAAATTCCAAAATGATATCTGGCAAAAAATAATGCTAAGGTGTATGGAAGAAGATTATTCATGGGAGAAAGCAAGGCACAACTATTTGCAACTGTTCGATAGTATCAAAAAAGAATATCACACAGATGATTTAGAAACCATAAATAATGATAGAGATGGAATGTTTTAAATAGGACACCGTTTATCATCTGTAAATCGAACCTGATTATCGAGAGAAATAGTGTTTTCTACACTTTAAAAACGAATTTGATGGTGGGAAGTTCCTTTTATAATATATTCTTAAAACACTAAAAATACTGTTTAAAAATAAATGTGTCACTTCTTGAAAATAAACGGAAGTTTTTTATAGACTAATACAAATAGTAGTATTCATTGCGAGAAGTACTAGTATAGTACTTTCTTGTTTATCTTGACAATACTACTATTACATGGTTGTTTAACTTGTAAATATTGTCATTGAGTGAGGTATTATAGGTCTTCTGTATACATTCGGGAGCTAATACAGATGAATTGTCGCTGAAGTTTCTCAGAAATAAAAGCTTATCCTGTATACCTCCATCTATTTTATCAATTGATACTGTCGTTCATAATCCGACATTCGTATTTTATAGGCTGCTATAATAGGGATGAATTCATCAAAATTCCTTAAACTTTTTGATTAAAAAGTGTATTTCATGTCCTTTCAAGGTATGAAATTTCGGCAGCCTTGATACTTATACTTTTGCTAAAGCATATAAAAAATGATTCTATTTTTAACAAAAGCAGCTGATAATTCACTAAGTCATTAATACGACTGTAATTCTTTATCGCGGGGTATTAACATGCATGCAAATCAAGAAATGTTTCATGCAGGCTAAAGTTACTTTATAGCAATCTCTTTTACTGTTTTATATATTTCTTCTAACGATCATCTTACCATTTCTTTTTTTAGCGCTGATGTCACATTTAGGCTTAGTTGCCCATTCTCCATTTTGTATAATTTATCGGCAATATGATAATAGCTGTCATCGTGAGTAATTGCTATAATTGAGAAGCCTTTGTCTTTTAGCAGCGGGATAATTTCAGTATAGAATTTTTTACGAAAAAACGGATCTTGATCGGCGGCCCATTCATCTAAAACTAAAATTGGTTTAGACCTGATTAAAGCGACGATTAGTGCCAAACGTTTTCTTTGCCCGGTTGAGAGTTTATTTGATGAGAAAGAAAGGTTGTCAAAAGTAACTTTATCCTTTAACTCGAACAATTCCAAATATTCCTCTATTTGATCTTTGTCTATAGTATCAAAACCGTACAATTCATCAAAAAGATAAAAGTCACTAAAAACTACCGAAAATAAAGCTCTGTAATTTTTATAATTATTAGAATCGAGAATGATATCATTGTATTTTGTTATGCCCGAATGACCTTTTAAAGTTCCAAGTAAAACATTTATCATCGTCGTTTTTCCGCTTCCATTACCTCCGTAAATAAATATGATCTCACCTTTAGTAAGAGAGAAGTTTATTGGGCCGACAGAGAATCCTGAATTATTTTCTTTTGATTCATCATTTTCCGTATACTGGAAGCTCAAATCAGAAATAGTAAGCTCATTAAATTCATCTATCGACAATTGAGACGTTTCTTTGTGATTGTCAAAAGTTTCGTTATGCAACTCTTCACGTAATTGATTTATCTTACCGGAAGAAATTCGAACGTTTAGAATTTGTGGAATAATGAGCATAAGTGAATTTATCCCGCCTAAAAGGTACAAAAGAATAAATATGTACTTAACTATTGATTCTGGTGATTCTTTGATTAAATACGAACTAAAAAACAATACAGAGGCGATTAAGGAATAAAAAAGAACCTCACCTATTATTTGTACATTTAAAAAACTCGCAAATGCATTGGTGTTATTTGTATAAGATTCATTTGATATTTTTTGGATCTTTTGATTGTAAATATCGTGACCAATTGCTGGATTCATATGAATCTCTCTAAAGCCGTCTAGAATATCTAAGAGGTTTTTCATGAAACCATCTTCCAATTCTCTGGAATGTTTCAACCTCTTATTGTTAAAATGGACTCCAATCCAATAAACCACAACTCCCAGTAAAGAAACACCTATTGTCATTAATAATAAAGTTACTGATTGCATACCCATGTAAACAAAGCAGCCAATGGTCATAACTAAAGCGGAAAGAAAATTAATAATCGAAAGTGAAAAATCAGTTAGAGTGCGCACATCCTGTATTAGAGATGCATAAATCTTATCCTTATGTACGCTAATTTGGTAAAAGTTTGCAGCTAGAATGATACGTAAAACTTCGGATCTCAGTTGCCAAAATACTTGCTGAGAAAATTTGATTATAATATAAGATAATGCCCTCCTTGACCAAACAAAACACCATAAAAGAACACAGAAATAGATAATGTAGTTAAAGTTAGCAGGATTCTCTTTCGCTAAAATTACTCCCATCATTAAATTGATAAAAGACAGGAACAAAAAGCTAATCGCTCCAGACACTAAACCAAGTACGAATATATAAATAGCATTTTTTGTATCAATCAGTTTAGTAAAATGAAGCATATACTTATGGTTAAATTAGGTGTTTAATAGAGGAGGAGCCAGTTACTATTACCAACATAAAACAAAGTCATTTATTCAAAAGGTTCAAGAGACCGCCTTTACCGTAACGGTTAGAAACTTAAACCGGATAACAGATCTTGTCTTCCGTTAGTGATAGCTTACTTTTCAGAAAGCTACGAAATAATTCGTAAATCTTCTTAATTCAAAAAAACGATGTAATTTACGTGTTTACCCGATCCATTTATAAACCATCTGACTGTCTCATAATCAAAAGTTTAAATAAATTTGCTACTGGCCTATTAGGAAATGAAACAACACAAAGGTTTCAAATGTCTTAGGTTTAACACATGGTTGCAATGTTACAATTTTTCAAATTAAAAACAAAATTAAAACCTAAAGTATATTTAGTAACTGGTAAAAGGTATTTGCTGTAAAATGAAAAGTAGAATAAGAGTGCTTTCTGAATGCTAAAGTAAACGATTTTTAGAGAGCGTAGCTTTTCTTTTTTCTCCTTGGTTGCATATTCACATTCTATGTAAGGATTTAAAATATACATCACAATACTAGTTGTTCTTGATAATTTATAATGAAAATAGTATATATTTGAGGATAAATAATGTGTAATAATTATCATACAGATCTACCCGATTTTGGAGCTTTGTTTGGTTTTATCACCAATAAAAACAAGTTGTACGTCATAACTAAAAATCAAACGAATGAGAGTAAAATCAGATAGTCAAAACACAATTTTCTTTTGTTTTATATTTTTGATTGTTGTAGCAATCGCTTGTAATAATCGAAGTCAGTCAGATAGGGGAAATTATAAAGAACAGAATAAAAACGGTGCCCAACAACTTGATAAAGAAGCCAACTCTACAAGATTAAAATTCACAACAGGAGTTCGTTCAATTTTAGAGGATAGTAAAGGAAATATTTGGTTTGGTAGTTACGGCGAAGGGCTGTGTTTGCTTCATAATGGGAAGTTTCAATATTTTACAACAAAAAACGGATTAAGTGACAACCAGGTCAGGAATATTTATGAAGATAAAAATGGCATAATTTGGTTTGAATGTGGGAGAGGGTTGAGTACATATAATGGTAAAGAAGTAACAAAATACACAGAACGAAATTACAATTCAGAGAAGGAGTGGAAGTTAAATGAAAGCGACCTTTGGTTTAAAGGCGATAAAATTGAGGGCTACAATACACTTGAAAAGTATCCCGGGGTGTATCAATATGAAGGGCAAAAGCTTTCTTATCGTCTGTTTCCTGTTACACCTAAACATGAGGATGGGTTTAAGTATTACATTTCAACACCTTTTGTCAAAGGTAAAAATGGAACTGTTTGGTTTGGAACTTACGGTGCAGTAATAGGTTATGATGGTTCAAATTTTAAGATACTGGATAATGAATATCTTCGGCTAAACTCAAAAACGGGTTCTTTTCATGTTCGAAGCATAATGGAAGACAGGAAAGGAAATCTGTGGATCGGTAATAATGGGATGGGGGTTTTGAAGTATGATGGAAAAGAAATTGTCAATTTCACCGAACAACAGAAATTAGAGAAGCAGTATACGAAAGGTAATTCTCTTGAAAGGGTCTTCTCGATTGGGGAAGATACTATAGGAAACATTTGGTTTGGTACTGTAGAGTCCGGTGCATGGAGATATGATGGTAATTCAGTGAAAAATTTTACTAAAGAGGATGGACTTGAAACGAAACAGATTTGGATTATATATAAAAGCCGACAAGGCGAATTATGGTTTGGAGGAGCAAATCCAAGTGGTGTATATCGCTTCAATGGCAAGTCTTTTGAAAGAAAATATTAACTAAAAGAGGACACAACGGACGTTGGCAAAAGGGAGAGTTCAGTGATTCTAAATGTGCTAGCATGTGTCCTAAAAATGGATTGCAATTATAAAAATTGAAATATCCTTATTATCTTGAAAACTCATTTTTTAAGCATTAAAAAAACAACTTTACTTTTTTGACACAACTAAAGGCAACTCCAATGTTAGCCAATGAACGTTGTACCAATAAATATTTGAACTTTTTAGCAACAAAAAACAATTGTAATTAGGCCAAATTTGCTCTATACTTTTAAATCAATTTAAAATGAGCAAAACAATTTTAATTACAGGAGCTGCAAGTGGTTTTGGAAAAATCGCTGCATTTGACCTAGCAAAAAGAGGCCACAAAGTTATCGCAACGGCAGAAGTTTATCCGCAAATGAGTGATTTGATTCGTGAAGCTAAAGATTCAGGTATCGAATTAATTGCTGATAAATTAGATGTAACAGATTCCCGTGACATTGAATACATCATTAACAAATATGAAATTGATATTCTCATCAGCAATGCGGGAATTATGGAAGGCGGACCAATCGCGGAACAGCCTTTGGATTTAGTACGTTATATGTTTGATGTCAATGTTTTTGGCGGGCTGCAATTAGCACAAGGATTTATCAAAAAATGGGTGAATCAGAAAAAAGCGGCAAAAATCGTGTTCACCACATCAATGGGTGGTCTTTGGACGGTTCCTTATGTTGCGGCTTATTGTGCTTCCAAACACGCTATGGAATCCATTGCCGAAGGTTTGAAAACTGAATTGGTACAATTTAACATCAAAATTGCTACATGTAATCCCGGAGTTTTTGGTACAGGGTTTAACGATCGTGGCGTAGATTCTATTTTCCGTTGGTACAATCCGGAGAAAAATTTCACACCACCAACCGCATTTGATGGAGCGGCTGATTCACTGAAAGACCAGTTAGATCCACAATCAATGGCAGATACAATTGTGAATGTTGCTTTAGATGAAAATTCAAATTTTAGAAATGTGCATCCGAAAGAAACAGAAGATTTCGTAAAACAATTACAAGCAGAAGCCTGGACAGCAAAAAGTTAGATCATTTTTACAAAAGCACAGGCTAAAACCTGTGCTTTCTTTTCATTCAACAATAAACAAAACAATATGAATATTACCTATAAGGAAGCATCAAAAGTATTGAATGCTTCGATAGAAAAAGCAAATGAACTTAATATTCCTGTGAGTATTGCCGTGGTGGACAATGGCGGACATTTGATGGTATTTGCGCGATTGGACAGTGTGTATGGCGTGATTGATTTCGCCGTAAAGAAAGCTAAAACTGCCGTAATGTTTGGTGTGAACAGCGAAATCATGGGCACTATCGTTGGAGGTTCAGACATTCACGGTTACGGAATGCTTAATTCCAATGGTGGCCTTTTGACGATTCCCGGAGGTGCTGTAATTAAAGATGTTGATGGAAACATCATTGGAGCAGTCGGTTCTTCGGGTGGAACGGTAGAACAGGATAAAGAAATTGCGGAAGCAGGAGCAAATCGCTTGCATAATTTTTAGATATTTGTTGTATGGCAGAAAGTAGCGAAATTATATTCGATAAATTGGTGTATTCCTGTGCATTTGAAAAATACAGAGGACACGAAGAGTTTATACCCGAGCATTTTCTAGGATTTCAATTGTCGGGTGAAACCCACGCTTTTTATGCGGATGGCAATACCGTTATTTCTGAAAATCAGATTTTGCTGGTTAGAAAAAATCAACTTATTCGCACGATTAAATATCCCGGAAAATCGGGAAAATATCAGTTTATTTCTATTTCGTTAGACAGTGAAATTCTTCGTCAGTATGCATTGGAAAATAAAATAATCGGTGAACATAGTAAGCAACACAAACAAAAATTATTTTTTGAACCCGATGAATTTCTGAATGCCTATTTTCTTTCGCTTAGGCCATATATTAACAAAACGAAAGAAGCTAAACCCAAGCTGGCAAACTTAAAAATCAGGGAAGCCATTGAACTAATACTTCAAAGCAACCCTGATTTAAAAAACGTTTTATTCGATTTTTCCGAACCTTACAAAATAGATTTGGAAGAATTTATGAATCAAAACTATATGTTCAACGTTTCGGTGGAAACGTTCGCAAAGCTGACAGGCAGAAGTGCTTCAGGCTTCAAACGGGATTTTGCGAAAGCATTCAAAACGACACCCAAACAATGGTTAAGAGAAAGGCGTTTGGACGAAGCAGTGTACCGCATTAAGTACAAGAAGGAAAAACCTGCAGATTTCTATCTCGATTTAGGGTTTGAAAACCTATCGCATTTTTATTATGCCTTCAAACAAAAGTTCGGGCTTACGACTACTGAAATATAACTGGATATGGGCTTTTTTCAGGAATTGCCAAGAACTCTTTTTCCTCCGTTTTCTTTACTAAATCTTCTTTGGCACGGATAGCGATTTCTTCTAAAGTTTCCAGACAATCTGTAACAAAAGTGGGCGTTACAGCTGTTCGTTTTTTGATTTCTCTTGCTGGCATATTGTCAATTTCAACATTAGTGTAAGGGGCTAACCATTTGTCGCCTGCTAAATGAGATTGGAAAGATAAACTATACTTGACTTCCGAAATACCTAATAATGTAACGATTTGCCTGGTTGTTTCGTAACATTGATGGCGGTAACATAAATCATGTGCCGGCGAAGGTGTGTTACAGTAAGAACCGTCAATTTTACAATGAGATTTAGTTACATCGGGTTTTGAGAATATGACGGTTTTAATTCAAAATCTTTTTTTTCCACATTTAAAAAGTTACAGTAAAACCCCCAACCGAATACCCAAAAAAGCCTGTAGAATGAGTTCGTTTTTATAACATTGAACTCCTAAATTATAAACCATAATCTCTAAGCTATTTCATCATCACATATTTGCATGTAATTAAAAATTAAAAAACACAAATATGTACAAAGTAGTATCAATGTTCAGATTACGGCTTTTAATAAGCACTTGTTTTTGCTTATTTTCGGCCTTTATTTTTTCGCAAAACAAAATCCTATTTGTAGTTTCTAATCAGGACTACTATGGAACTTCACAGATTAGAACCGCTAATCACTTTGGGGAGATTGTTGTGCCCTACGACGTATTTTCAAAATCAGGATATACAGTAGATTTTGTAAGCCCAAAAGGCGGAGCTGTTCCAATTGGCTATATTAATGCTTCGGATAGTATTCATAAAAAATTCCTATACAATAATTTTTTAATGAATAAACTCAAAACTACGATGAAGCCTACTGAAGTTGTTCCTGAAAATTATAGTGCGATTTTTTATGGCGGAGGTGGCGCAGCTATGTATGGCGTAGCAGAAAATGTTAGCATTCAGAACCTTGCAAGACAGATTTTTCTAAAAAACGGGGTAGTTTCGGCTATTTGCCACGGTACGGCTGGCTTAGCGTATTTGAAAGACGAGTACGGTAAATCACTCTACAAAGACCGAAAAATAACCGGTTTTGCGGATAAATTTGAAGACAAACAAGAGGAGTATTACAAAACTTTTCCTTTTACCATTGATGGAGCCATTAAAAAGAATGAAGGCAACTTTGTGTATTCTGATAAATTAGGAGAAGGTTTTTATGTGGTCGATGGCCAGTTTGTAACGGGGCAAGATCCTAGCGCTGCCTCAAGAATGGCTTCCGAAATAATCACTCTTATAGAAAAAAACAAGTCTGTTATACAGCAAGAATCCATCAAAAAATTGGATAAAGTATTCTCTGAATGGGATAATTCTAAGGATAAACCGGGTGTAGCAGCAGGTCTTCTAAAAGAGGGACAAATTGTCTATGTAAAAGGTTTTGGCCGTGCAGATATAACCCACGAAATTCCCATCGATATAGATACCAAATTTCAAATAGGGGCTATGGCCAAGCAATTTACGGCCTTTACTATTTTATTGCTGGAAGAACAAGGGAAATTGTCTTTGTCTGATGATGTGCGCAAATATATTCCACAATTTCGTGATTTTGGTTCAAAAATTACTATAAAACATTTACTAAGTCAATCCAGTGGTTTGCACGACTTTCTGGCTCTAAAAGAAATTGCAGGTTGGCAAGAAAAAGATGTTTTTACGCAAAAAGACGCTTTGGATTTAATTTTCCGACAAAAAGAATTGGATTATGAACCAGGAACAAAATTTTCGCAGAGTTCATCAGGGCTTATTTTATTAGCTGAAGTAGTTAAACAAGTTACAGGTCAAACACTTGCTGAATTTTCTCAGAAATCTATTTTTCAGCCTCTAGGGATGACCAATACCTTGTTTTGCGATGATAATGAAATGATAATACCTAATGCAGCTACTTCGTATCAGGTATCTAAAAACGGATTGAAAAATAATCTTATCAATCATTCCATTTTTGGGACTACCAATCTTTATACTTCGGCGGCAGATTTGAGCCGTTGGTATCTCAATTTTGACAAACCCAAAGTAGGCAGTAAAAAGTTGATAGAAAAACTGGCTTCTCCGGTTACTTTAAATGATGGTAAAACTACTTTTAGTCCAACCTCAGGAAGACTTTTGTACGGGCAACAGTACTTACATGCAAGACGTGGCGTTCCAAAAATCTGGACGTATGGTTTAGAAGGAGGCTATGCAAGTAATATTTTTATATTCCCCAATCAAAATGTTATTTCGTTTGTGCTTGGAAATAATAACAGATATAACGGTAGTCTTGCTATGAACATGGCTATGGAAGTACTTGGAAATGTTTTTCCGCAGCCGCCAAGTATTGACTTTAGTAAGCTTAAAAGCATAAAAATGACACCCCAACAATTAGGCGTATACAATGGCTTTTATTGGGATGATGAAAGAGTGTCCGGGCGCAGGGTTTTTGTGAAAAATGACACTTTACGCTATCAGGTATTGGGCAGTGAAACTGAAAGTTTGTTAATACCTGTTACAGAGAAAAAATTTCAAATGGTAGTTGATGGAGATGATATAATTATGGTTGAATTTCGTAAGGAAGGTGAGCATTTTAAAATGATTTATACTTCTGGTGAAAGCGATGAGTATGCCTATGAATACTACACCCCAAAAACATATTCTACAACAGATTTAAATGAATTTTCAGGTACCTATTATTGTAAAACTTTGGGAGCAAGCTATACATTGGCTCAAAACGAAAAAGACTTATTCACAAGTAATAAGAGTCAAAGTAGGATCAATTTTACTCCCATTGAGTCAGATTTGTTTCTGAGTAGTGCCAGAAATTTAGGCAGCATTCGGTTTGTTCGTGATAAGCAACAAAAAATTACGGGATTTTATATTAACTCTGATAGGATTAAGAATTTACTTTTCGAAAAAATCTAAAAATAGTTTTAACAATTTAAAGCTATGAAATTCTCATGCCAGAAAAACAGCATAGTTATATCGACTATTTCTTAATATTAAAAAGATGAAGACCAATGGAAAATTATTCACAAAAGTTTCTCTTAGAAAGTTTTAAATCAAACAGACAAAAAGTAAAAACAAAATAAACAAAAATGAATAGACATGTTATAAGTTTGGCATTACGATTGGTATTAGGATTGAATTTTTTATTTGCTTCTATTGCACACTTGAAATTGTGGAGATTTTATGTAGAAGAACCATCAAAAATAACTTCATGGATTACAAATAATTTTGTTTTAGGAAATTGTATTGCAGCTGGACTTTTTATAATCTCTTTTTTCCTCTTATTAGGTTACAAAACAATTTGGGCAACAATTGTTTCAATTGCATTTTTATTAATAAATCATATTGCGTTATTATTTACTAAACCTGCAAACCAGGCTTTCAGCGGGCCATTTTATAATTCATTTCATCATTCTGTTCCATTTATTGGTTTTGCTATTGTTCTTTTATACGCCTTATCTGCAAAAAAAGACTTTTCTATAGACAAATTTTTAAAAAATGAGAATGAATTGAGTTCAAAGATAAAAGACGAAATAGTGTTTTTTAGTGCGCGAATTTTCATTGGGGTGCTATTTTTTGCACAAGGATTAGAGTTGCTGACAGGAAAGGCAACTTTAATGAGCTTTGCCGAAAATGTATACGTAAAATCGTATGATACGACATTTATTCCAACATCTTTATTGTGGTTTATGGGACTTTCTAATCCTTGGATTTTGTGTATCTGCGGGGCTTTACTAACACTTGGACTAAAAACAAAATGGGCTGCCTATTTGTTGTCGTTTTTTATGGTAAGTATTGTATTTGGACATTTATTGGACGATCCTTTTGAAACTTCGGGTTCCATCAGTATGTACGGATTTAATAATTTAGCCTTTGTTCTACTTGTACTGTGGCTAGAAAACGGACATAACAAATACAGTATTGACAGAATTTTGTATAAAAAACGAACAACAACTTAATGTCTCGTCCTAAAAAAGCGATACAGATTATTACATAAAAATAATTAATTAAACAGTTGCAAGAGGGTTCTTTTCATGTTCGAAGCATAATGGAAGACAGGAAAGGAAATCTGTGGATCGGTTTTAATGGAATGGGGATTTTGAAATATGATGGAAAAAAAATAGTCAATTTCACCGGACAACAGAAATTAGAGAAGCAGTATACGAAAGGTAATTCTCTTGAAAGGGTCTTTTCGATTGGAGAAGATACTAGAAGATACTATAGGAAACATTTGGTTTGGTACTGTAGAGTCCGGTGCATAGAGATATGATGGTAATTCAGTGAAAAATTTTACTAAAGAGGATGAACTTGAATCTAAACATATTTGGATTATATATAAAAGCAGACAAGGAGAATTATGGTTTGGAGGAGCAAATCCAAGTGATGTATATTGCTTCAATGGCACGTCTTATGAAGGAAAATATTAACAGGAAGTACAGCACACAACGGACGTTGGGCAAAGTGTGGGGTCAGTGATTCCAAATGTGCTAGCATGTTGTCCTAAAAATGGATTGCAATTGTAAAAATTGCAATGTGCCGTGGGAAAAAACCTGCGAATCCTTAGATTTGCAGGTTTTACCACTGTTATTTCGGGTTTTTGAGAAGATTGAAAAAGTGGCTTTTTTACTTCTTTTTCCTTTTTATTGGGGTTAATACAGTTTCGAACCTAAATTCGGTAAGTATTGATTTTTTAGGAATGAAAAAAAATATTTGTAAGCTCGTATTACATTAGATTTAGGTGAAATGAACAGAGTAAAAAAATAATTTTCAATAAAATAAAACGTTCTAGCTTCAATATTCCAGAATGTAAAAATTACGGTTGAGGTTAAAAATATGATTCTTCAGTAACTTAAAAATATGTTGAAAGCCATAATTAAACAATTTTGTCCTAATAATTGTTTAATTGATAAAACCTATGCTTTCTCCACTGACTATAATTGCCGCGACAAATTTTTCAGAAACATCAAATAATGCTGTTACTTATGCAGCTGGAATTGCAAAAACTGCAGGAGCGAAGCTGATTCTTTTTAATTCCTTTTCGTTAAGTTTTCACAGTGCTAATTCTCTTATTACTGCAGAAAACTTGCAGAAACAAATTGAAAAAGCAGCTTCCCGACTTGAAACACGGAGCGCAGAAATAGCTGATTTATACAAAATAGAAGTAAGTTCTGTATGTACTTATTCTTTTTTAGAAGATGAACTTTCTTATCTTATAGGCAGTACAGCGGCAAGTCTTGTGGTAATGGGAATGGCAGAGCGTTCTTTTGAACAGGAATTAATGGGAAATTCAACTACGGCTGTTATAAAAAATTTGAATATTCCGGTTTTGGCGGTGCCTTTAAAAGCCCGTTTCCATAGTATCAAAAAAATACTTTATGCTTCTGATACTTTGAGTTTATCAGCAATAAAAAGATTTAGCTGGATCAGGCAGATTGTTAATGATTTAGGAGCAGAAATTGAGTTCTTTAGTGTAGAAGAAAAACTGAATAATTTAAAAGAAGAACAAGATAGAATATTGCTGACTTCTACATTAGAGAAAGAATTTGAGCAAGTGAAATACATGTATAAAAGTGTAAAATCAAATGCCGTAATCAAGGAAATAGAGAAAGAAATCAAAAATTATGAGGCCGATATTTTAGTAATGGTACCTCAAAAATATGGTTTTTGGGATTCTTTGGTTCATAAAAGTAAAACCAGAATTATGGCGGCAGGTCTGGATATTCCGTTATTGTCTTTTCCAAATTATTAGAAAGAAATAAGCTAAGATCCTATAGGAGAAAGAAAATGGTTTTAGAAGTGTAATAGGCATTGTCAATTTTTATCTTTGTATCAATTAAAATGCATAAATTTAGTATTTAACCTATTATTAGTTAATGAATTCAAGTATTCAAAATAAACTATCCGGAAAGAATTTTTTCTATAAATACTATAGAGTTATTGTTATACCGGTGGTTTTCCTGATTTATTTATCCTCTTATTATTTTCTGAATCCCTATCAGGATTTTTAGCACAACACTTTATTGGTTATAGATTGGACGCTTGATATATTTATAATTCTGATATATTGTGCTGTACTTACAGAGTTGAGTCTCTTTGTTGGGAGAAGCCTAAATTATTGGATTAGTTGGGAACAAAAGCCAATATTTAGAGCTTTTGCACAATTTATATGCATTATTTTAGGCAATATTCTTTTAAACTATTTTTTTTCGTATTTGTGGGAATATTTATATTCGTGGACACCGCTAAAAGAAAGCGAACTTGTGCAGATCTGGCAGTCCAATTTAATGGCTGCGATATTATCCCTTTTTATAAGTTTTATTCATACCAGTATATTTTTGTTGAACCGTTGGCGTGTTACTTCTGAAGAAGCGGCAGAACTAAAAGTAAAAGCATCTGAACTTCAGGAAGCCGCAGCAAAATATGAATTGGAGTCATTAAAATTACAGCTTGATCCGCATTTTATCTTTAATAATTTCAGTGCCCTGACGGAGCTAATTCATGAAGATCCAAAAGCCGCCGCATCATTTTTGGAGAATATTACAAAGGTGTATCGTTATATGATTTCAAACCTAAATAAAGATACCATAACAGTAAAAGAAGAGATTGAATTTTTGAATGCTTATTTTTATCTTTTAAAGAAAAGACTTGGTGAAAAGGTTGATTTGAAACTTCAAATTGATATGACCTGTTTAGACCGTCATTTACCGCCATTAACTTTGCAGTTGTTGGTCGAAAATGCCGTAAAACATAATATGGCAACAGTGTCAAATCCGCTTACGATTTCTATTTATTCTGATCTTGGTGATCTTGTGGTTAGAAATAATCTACAACCAACAGCCGGAAAGAGTTTGGTTTCTACTGGAATCGGACATAAAAATATTGAGTTTCGATATAAAATTCTGCACGATAGAATGCCCGTTTTCTCGGAGTCAAATGGGGCTTATTGTGTACGTTTGCCTTTAATTTCAAAATAGTATGAAAATTTTAATTGTAGAAGATGAAAGTATCAACGCCAGCCGCCTAAAAAGACTGTTGGAAGAACTGGAACCTCAATGTGAGATTCTGGCCGTTATTGATACCGTTGCAGATTCTGTTAAATGGCTGAATTCAAACCCGGCGCCGGATTTAATCACGATGGATATTCGTCTGGCAGACGGATTGAGTTTTTCTATTTTTGATGAAGTCGAAATTACCTCTCCAGTTATCTTTACAACAGCTTATGACGAATATGCTATAAAAGCTTTTAAGGTAAACAGTATTGATTACCTGATGAAGCCAATTGAAAAAAACGAACTTGAATTTGCTTTAAAAAAGTTTAAATCTATTTCGAAAGTTGAAAATAACACCACAGATATTGCCGGAATTCTAAAAGGTTTTATGAATAAACCTTCTTTTAGATTACGTTTTTTAGTAACCTATCGCGACGGTTATAAAAGTGTAGATGTTGCTGATATCGATTTTATATATTCGGAATTTAAGACCAGTAATTTAGTGCTTAAAGACGGCACGGCCATTCCCGTAACTCAGACTATGGAAGAATTAGAGCAGGAACTTGATCCGGATGTTTTTTTTCGTGCCAACAGACAGTTTTTCATTCGAGTAGAAAGCATAAAGTCGATCTCAAACTATTTTAATGCAAAGCTAAAAATACAGCTTAAATTAGATGCTGACCGTGAAGTGATCATAAGCAGAGAAAAAGCGCCTGTATTTAAACAATGGATGGATCGCTAGTAAAGGTTCTGAGAGACTAAGTTGCTAAGGTTCTAAGTAAAATCATATTTTTTAGTTGCCTCCAGTTTTAACTGGAGGTAAAATAAATTCATTATCAAGGGGTTTAGCCAAAAGATGAGTTTGACTAAAGTCTTTTCCATCCTATCAATAACTCCAGTTAAAACCGGAGGCTATTCAATAAATTTAAACTTCGTGCCATTGTGTCTTTGGCATTATCATTCTCATTCGTTTCGGTATCGAAAAATTCCGTTTGGGTAACTTTCTTCTGTTTAAAGGTTGTTTTGTGCTGTTATTTTGCGGTCAAATTCTATGTATTCATTAAAGTGAAATAAAATGACAAAACAATTTTTTCAAAATTATAAAACACTCAATACCGTTGTAGTCTTATTGATTATCATTGGTTTTTCTTCATGCGGTAAAAGCGGATCAGAAGCAGATGCAATGGCGGTTCCAAAACCGGAAGTAGATTTTTTTCAGGCAAAATCTGTTACAGGTGAAGTAGAGAAAAAATACCCCGGAACTGTAGAAGGTACCGTAAATGTTGATATTAAAGCGCAGGTCTCAGGATACCTTGAAGCAATTTATGTAAAAGAAGGTGATTATGTAAACAAAGGACAATCACTTTTTAAAATTAAAGGAGATGTTTACACAGAGCAGGTTAACAGCAGTCGTGCAGCATACAAAAGTGCTTTGGCAAATTTAGCGAATGCTAAACTTGAAATTGAAAAAGTGAAACCTCTGGTAGATGCAAAAGTATATTCGGACATGCAGTTAAAAACAGCACAGGCAAATTACGATGCAGCACAAGCACAGACAGCACAAGCAAAAGCAGCTTTAGGATCTTCACAATTAAACGCTGATTTCTCTTTGATAAAAGCTCCGGTAAGCGGTTATATCAGCCGTATTCCAAATCGTGTCGGAAACTTGGTTACGCCATCAGATACTGTTCCGTTGACTATTTTATCAGACATTAATACAGTGTTTGTTTATTTCTCGATGAGCGAATCGGATTATCTGACTTTCTCCAAAGATTCAAAATCAAAGAAAACAGTAAGTCTTATTATGGCCGATGATAGTGCTTACGATCAAAAAGGAACATTAGAAATTGCCAGTGGAAACATTGACAGAACTACCGGAACAATTGCCTTAAAAGCGATTTTTCCAAATCCTAAAAAACTTTTGCGTGCAGGAGGATCAGCGAGAATTATTTTAAACAGCAATTTGTCTTCTGTTGTAACGGTACCAATGGCAAGTGTAAAAGATATTCAGGATAAGTTTTTTGTTTTTGTTTTAGGCAAAGGAAATAAAGTAGCCATGAAACCAATCGAAGTTGCCGGAAGTTCTGGTGTAAATTATTTTGTAAAAAACGGTGTAAAAAGCGGAGATAAGATTGCATTAAATTCTATCGATGCGCTAAGTGATGGTATCGAAGTAAGAGCGATAATCAAGTAACGCTAAATGCTACTATCGTCAAAGCTGTTAGTAAAAATAATTTTTAGTTTTTAATATAAATAACATTTTCCATGTTAAAAAAAATAATAGACAGGCCAGTATTGGCGACAGTAATTTCCATTGTTCTGGTGATCTTGGGTATTATTGGTCTAACAAGATTATCGGTTACCAGATTTCCTGATATTTCGCCGCCAACGGTAATGGTTAGTGGTTCATATCCGGGAGGGAATAGTGAAACAGTAATTCGTTCCGTAGTAACTCCGTTAGAAGAACAGATTAATGGTGTTGAGAATATGCAGTACATTAAATCTTCTGCCAGTAATGATGGATCTTTTTCGATCAGCGTTATTTTTAAACAAGGCGTAGATCCGGATCAGGCTGCGGTAAACGTTCAGAACAGAGTACAGCAAGCGACTCCAAAACTTCCGCAAGAAGTGATCAGAATGGGACTTACAACGTCGAAACAGCAAAATAGTATGATTGTTATTTTCAACTTGTATACAGAGGATAACAAAAAGTACGACGAGCTTTTTCTTCAGAATTATGCTAATATCAATTTGGTTCCGCAAATGAAACGTGTTCCCGGTGTAGGTCAGGTTCAGATTTTTGGTCAGAAGGATTATTCGATGAGAATTTGGCTTGACCCAAGAAAAATGGCAAATGCAGGTTTGGTTCCATCTGATGTTACGCAAGCCATTGCAGATCAAAGTTTAGAATCGGCTCCAGGGAAACTTGGAGAAGAATCAAAAGCGGCTTTAGAATACGTAATTCGATATAAAGGAAAGAAAAACAAACCGGAACAATATGAAAATATTGTGGTTAAAAATGACGGTAATAATTTGTTGCGTCTTAAAGATGTGGCAAGAGTAGAATTTGGTTCAATCTCTTATAGCGGTGACAACAAATCGAACAGTAAAAATGCGGTTACAATGGCAATTTTACAGACTTCGGGTTCTAATGCAAACGATATTGAAATCGGGATTAATAAAGAAGTAGAGCGATTATCAAAGTCTTTTCCTCCCGGAATTAAATACGTGAACGTAATGAGTACCAAAGAACGTTTGGACGAAGCGACAGGACAGGTAAAATCGACTTTGTTAGAAGCTTTTATTCTGGTATTTATTGTTGTATTTATATTCCTGCAGGACATTCGCTCGACGATAATTCCCGCTATTGCAGTACCAGTAGCGATTGTAGGAACCTTTTTCTTTCTATTGGTTTTTGGATTTACCATCAACATTCTAACACTTTTTGCCTTGGTTTTGGCGATCGGAATTGTAGTTGATGATGCTATTGTTGTAGTCGAAGCTGTTCACAGTAAAATGGAAGAAGATGCTGGGATTTCAGCCAAAGAAGCGACTCATAGTGCAATGGCAGAAATTACCGGAGCGGTAGTTTCGATTACTTTAGTCATGTCGGCTGTATTTATTCCAATTGGTTTTATGACAGGATCTTCAGGGATTTTCTATAAACAATTTGCTTATACTTTGGCAATTGCGATTATTATCTCGGCTGTAAATGCCTTGACGCTGACTCCTGCTTTATGTGCGCTTCTATTAAAAAATCATGACGACAAACACGGAAATCACGAACATAAAACCAGTTTTAAAGACCGTTTTTTTGTGGGGTTCAATACGGGTTTCAACAATTTTACCGGAAGATATATCAAAGGTGTTCGTTTCCTTGTGGGAAGAAAATGGATTGCAGCAGGATTAATTACCGGTATAACAGCTCTTGCAGTTTATATGATGATGTCAACGCCAAAAAGTTTCGTTCCGCTTGAAGATGATGGGTTTATGGTGTACAGTTTATCTATGCCACCGGGAACAGCGCTTGATCGTACAACTGAAGTAGTTCAGAGAATGGAGAAAATATTAGAATCAGAAAAAGCGATTGATGTTAATACCAGTATTACAGGATTTAATATTTTGAGTAACAGTTCCAGTACCGCATACGGATTAGGTTTTATTAAATTAAAGCCTAAAAAAGAAAGAGGTGAAGTTAAAGATATTGATGAAATTTTGAACAGTGTTACGGCCAAATTATCCACAATCAAAGAAGGTTCGGTTATGGTGTTTAGAATGCCGCCTGTAGAAGGATTTGGTGTAACAAGTGGTGCCGAAATTGTATTGCAGGACAGAATGGCAAGAAGTCCGGAAGTTTTAAAAGCAATGTCAGATAAAGTGATCGCACAAATTATGCAGCAACCCGGAGTTCAATATGCGTATACGACTTTTAGAGCCGATTATCCGCAGCTGGAATTGGAAGTTGATGAAGATAAAGCACGCCAAATGGGAGTGAACATAAAAGAACTGCTAGGAAATATCCAGACGTATTTTGCCGGAGATCAATCATCAGATTTTACCCGATTTGGTAAGTTTTACAGAGTTAATGTAAAAGCCGATGGAATATTCAGAATGGATGAGGATGCGTTTAACGAAATTTTCGTTAGAAATGCACAAATGCAGATGGTTCCTGTAAAATCAATCGTAAAATTCCATAAAGTGTACGGACCGGAATCGGTAGACCGTTACAACCTTTACAATTCGGTAAATATTACCGCAATGGCATTGCCGGGTTACAGTAATGGTCAGATTATGGTGAATTTAGAAAAGGTTTTAGATAAACTTCCAGCCGATTACAGTTACGAATGGACAGGTTTAAGTTTAGAAGAGAAAGCAGGAGGAAACCAAACGATTGCCATTTTCGGATTATGTCTGTTGTTTGTATTCTTTTTATTGGCAGCACAGTATGAAAGTTATTTACTGCCGTTGGCGGTTTTACTTTCAATTCCAGCAGGAATTTTAGGCGCTTTTGCCGGAGTAAAAGCTGTTGGTCTAGATAACAACATTTACGTTCAGGTCGGACTTATTATGCTAGTGGGACTTCTCGCCAAAAATGCCATTTTAATTGTAGAGTTTGCACTTCAAAGACGTCTGTCCGGTTTAAGTATTGTTGAAGCGGCAATTGAAGGCGCAAGATCAAGACTGCGACCAATTATCATGACTTCGCTTGCCTTTATTGTTGGTATGATTCCGTTGATGTTTGCTTCTGGAGGAACAGCAGTAGGAAACAAATCAATAAGTGTGAGCGCTTCAATCGGGATGTTGAGCGGAGTTATTTTGGGAGTTTTTGTGATTCCGTTGCTATTCATTGTATTTCAATATTTACAGGAAAAAGTTTCGGGCAAGAAAATCGTAGTTCAATCTATAAAAGAATAATAATGAAAATACTATATAAAATAGGAATTACTTTCTTTACCGGCTTGATTTTAACGTCATGTGTAGTAGGAAAAAAATATTCCCGAGCGGCATTAAATTCACCTGATAAATACCGTGAAGAAATTGCTGTAACGGGTGATACGGTTTTACTTCCGTGGAAAAGTTATTACAAAGATCCATTGCTGGTTGATTTAATTGAAAAAGCCCTCGTTAAAAATAACGAGGTGCTTATCGCAATGAAAAGCATGGAACAGCTGGATTTAAATTACAAACAGGCAAAATTAGCATTGCTTCCAACACTTGATTTTGATGCAGGAGCTAGCAGGACTTATCAGTCTAAAAACTCGCTGAATGGTTCCTTAAGTGCCCAATTTACAAGTAAAGATTATTTAGATGATTACAGTGCCAATCTTCGTATGTCCTGGGAGGTCGATATTTGGGGAAAAGCAGCAATGCAAAAAAGAGACGCAAAAGCCACTTATTTTGCTCAGAAAGAAAACCTTTCGGCATTAAAAACCAGAATCATTGTTCAGGTAGCGCAAGCTTATTATAACCTTTTAGGGTTAGACGAACAGCTTAAAATTGCTCAGAAAAATATTGAATTGAGCGATAGCACTTTAAACATGATGAAGTTGCAATACACCGCAGGATCAATTAGTTCTCTGGCAGTAAACCAAAGTGAAGCTCAGAAAAAAACAGCCGAATTATTGGTTCCTTTAGCAAAAGCGAATATCGCAGTTCAGGAAAATGCGTTACAGATTTTATGCGGAGAATATCCAAATACTGTAGCACGTGCAGGAAACTTAAATGTATCAGAATTTGCAGTTGAGGTTCCGGCAGGAATTCCAGCTTCGCTTTTAAGCAGAAGACCTGATATTAAAGCAAGTGAATATGCTGTAATGTCGGCTTATGCAAAAACAGGATTAGCAAAGGCTACGATGTACCCAACATTAAGTTTGAGTCCGTCGATTGGTGTAAATTCATTTGAGTTTGATACCTGGTTTAATTTTCCGGGATCAGTAACCAAATCGATTGCAGCAAATTTAGTACAGCCTATATTTAGAAAGAAAGAGTTAAGAACAGCCTATCAGGTTGCACTTTTAGAACAAGAAAAAGCAGCGATTCAATTTAAACGATCTTACATAACTGCGGTTGGTGAAGTAAATGATGCCTTGTCAAAACTAAAATATGCAGATGAGCGTATTATGCTTGTAACAGAAAAATCAGTTTCATTAGAAAAAGCAACTGCAGATGCAGGTCTTTTATACAAAAGCGGAATGGCGACTTATCTGGAGGTTATTGTAGCGCAAAATAGTTCTTTACAAAACGAACTTGAAGTTGTGACTATAAAATTAGAAAAGCTAGATGCAGCAATAAATTTATACCGCGCCTTAGGCGGAGGAGTGCAATAAAAATAATATTCAAGAGTTCATCATCTTTAGATTAATTTGTGGAGATGATGGATTTTTTGGTTACAATAGTACTCTAAAAAACAATTCGGATAATTCTGAGTATTTATACAGAAGAGTTTATTTTACAAATAAGAAAAGATTCTTATAAGAAGGAAATGATTTAAATTTATGGGTTTGAAACATAACGACTTACATAATAAATTTACATTGAGAGGCTTATTTAATCCTGTGAGGTAAATTCAGGTCGGGACAATTTTTAGATATTTTTAATTTTATAAATCGTTTAAATTTAATAGATCCAACACCTTTGGTGAAACTTTCAAATCGGATCGGAATTTTAAAACGCCCTTTATGAAATGTCTTTTTAATTCTTTTGCATTGCGTATTGAAAACGGAGTGTTGAATGTAATGGCTTTATACATTATTACGTTTCTGGAGTTATCGAAGTAATACACACAAATATCATGAGCGGCATCTTCTCCCGCTGATAAAACGATATCATAATTTTTCAGATCGGGAGTTGGACATAAAGACTCAAAAGTTAGGGATTCAATAACTATTTCATCTTTATAATGGTGCAAACCATTTTGATCCACTATTACTTTTGTGATTTTGTTTTTTTGGTGAATAATCATATCCTTTACTACAAAATACACCAAAAAAGATAAAAGAATTACAGACAGTACTGTAGAACAAATTTTAAATTCAACAGAAAGTTTAGATTCGATAATAATTATTTCTAAGTTAATTATTCCTAAAACGGTACCGGCAAAAATAAGGGACCCTAAAAACTTTACTATAAAAGTTGTTTTCTTTGATTCTAATGACTCTGTTTTTGAAAAATCATTATTCTGAAAATCCATTTCTTGTTAGGAGTTAGAAATTAAACATTACCGTTGTTGAAGCGAATTTAAGAAAGATAAATCTAATTTAGACAATTAGTAAAAGCTGTAGGTTATGTTTAGCATTCGATCCTCAAAATAGTGGCTCATTTTAGCTGTATCTGATTTTCTTTGTATTGTGGTAAGAAAGCCTTTTTTATCATAAGTCATTACTAATTCACTTACTTTTTGCAAACTCCATATATCCTCCATCAGTACCAGATTTTTATCCTTATTATAAGTGTATTTTTCGCTTTGGGGTTCAATGCTGTTTGGAACATCAGCCAGAACTGAAAGAAATCCTTCTTTAAATTGGTAAAGTTTAGATGGAGTGGTCTTATCGGCACAGCCATTATGAAGAAACAAAGCAACAGGGAGTCCGTCTAGATAATAATACGTTTTTTTCTGATTACAAGTCTCTTGATTGTCATTCTTCTTTAGAAAATCAAAGTATTCCGTGCACTCTTCGACTTCAAATCTATTCTCGTTATAATAGCGATAGTGCCATGAAGAAAAAGAATTTTCTTCGATCATTTTATTTAGCAGTTTTTCATTTGGTAAAGTACCAAGTGTTACTATTTTATCTACACCTGGGTATGATTCTCCCAGCCAACCGCTATTTTGGAGTCTATTAGGCATTTCGGAATTCAATGAAAAGAATCGGATTTTATCAATTCTGTTTTTTTCATCATATTGGTAAGAACTAATCTTTACGATGCCATTATTATAGTCAATCCTTGCTTTTTTATCAATCAGCCCTTTTGGATTGTAGTAATTTCTTATATAGAAAGTGGTGTCTGTTTTCTCTTTATTGTATCGTATGTTAGTTATAGTCACGACTTGACCATCCGGGTTAAAATTGTAAATATAATTTATCCCATTTTCGTCATTATTTTTTAGAACAATACTTTTTACCTTATTGTTCTTCATAAAAGAGGAATTGAAAGGAAAGACTGTTTTTGTAAAATAAATTTCTTCCTCAAAAGGCATGACAATGTAAAAAGGTTTTACCTGTGCTTTACCATTAAAGATGATACAGCAGATAAAAATGCTGGTTAAAAATGAAATAAGTTTGTATTTTGAGTATAACATTTTTTGCGAAATTCAAGAATAGTAACCTTATTTAAGGTCTTGTTATTAGCAAATGTATTCTATATTTATTTAGCATTAATAGCCCGCTTATAAACTTAACAATATAAAACTTAATTATATAGGGGGAGATTTTATATTTTCAGATGTTTAATATATTCGAACCGAGACTTCCGAAGGTCTTTATTTGATTGAATTTTCAATAGTTTAAAAAACATGGTGCCATGATTTTGTCACAAAAATAAAAATGGACAAAATTGCGATGAATAGCACTTAACTGCCTTAGCTTTTTGTGGCAAAATAGGAGGCAACTCCAAATCTTTTTTGCTGTGATTTTGCCACAAAACTTATGCAGTATAAAAACTGTATTAGTTGCCTTAGCTTTTTATAACAGAGAAGTATCAAGTCCACAAGGTTGAACGTATACTTTTTCCATGATAATTAATATATCTTATAACATTAGTAAATTTTCGTTATCATTTCATTTATAGGCAAGCGAACTTTTTTCATAGTTGCCATGTAGTCTTTTTCCAAATCACGGTATCCTAATGCAAGTATAACTGCGGAATGCAGCCCTTTCTCTTTCAAACCCAAAACGGCATCGATAATAGAAGCATTAAATCCTTCGATAGGAGTGGCATCCACTTTCAATTCTGCTGCAGCAATAAGTGCCGTTCCTAGTGCAATATAAGCCTGTTTGGCAGCCCAAAGTGCTTTTTGCTCTGCGTTGATAGTGCTAAAATAGGAATGCAATCCATTTCTAAATCCTGATAAGGCACCAGCATCAAGACCTCTTTGCTTTTCTGTCATTGCTATGTAATTGTCAATGTAAGTCGAAGACATGTCAGTGAATGCAGCAAAAACCAACAAATGAGAGCAAGAGTGAATCTGTCCATTATACGAATCAGCACCTAATTTCTTTTGAATTTCCGGATTGCTTACAACAAAGACACGGTAAGATTGCAGACCACAAGAAGATGCTGAAAGATTTATAGCCTCTAAGATCTGATCGACCTTCTCTTCTGTTACTTTAATGTTATTGTAAGCTTTTGTGGCGTAGCGCCATTTTAAATTTTCTATCAAATTCATTGCTATATCTATCTTAATTTTTGACAAATATAAATGATATTGTTTTCTTTTTCGAGTTTTTGAAGCGCTCTGGGAAACTCCAAATCACTCATCTTAGGTCACTAAAGAATAATTATCTGTTTCTCTTCATTTTGATGTGTTTTTAAAGATTAATAATCTTTAAAAACACATCAAAAAAGAATGATTAACTGATTTTGTGTGTAAATAAAAATATTTAATCTTTTATCTTCAAATTTGCAGGGTAAAAAAACTAAATAGTATCATCAGATGAAAGCAAACATACAAGAAGATAGGGGAATAAACGAAAAGCAGAATATTGAAAACACCCAGAATAGAATCAAGAATGGTTTTGCATTCACACTAAAGAGCACTTGTTTAGATGAAAATTATCACCCCTCAAGTGAAACGCGGTTGACAACCAATTTTGCAAACCTGGCTAGAGGAGGTAATCGCCAACAAAACTTACGTAATGCATTAAATATGATTAACAATCGATTCAATGCATTGGCTCATCTGGATAATCCAAAAGCGGATCGTTACCTTGTAGAACTTGAAATCATTACTGTAACGATGCGTATTGATGATCAGAATGGTGGTAGCAATCTGCCGTTGATTGAGGTTTTAAAAACGAATATTTTTGACCGCAAGACTAGTCAGCGTATCGAAGGTATTGCCGGGAATAATTTTTCGTCTTATGTTCGTGATTATGATTTTAGTATTTTATTGATCGAGCACAATAGAAATAAACCTAATTTTTGTATTCCTGAGAACTTTGGTGATTTGCACGGAAAACTTTATAAGTGTTTTGTGGGTTCCGCCACTTATAAAGAGCACTTTAAGATGTCACCGATTATTTGCCTAAGTGTATCGAGCAACAAAACGTATACTCGGACTGAGTATCAGCATCCGGTTCTGGGTTTTGAGTATTTGCAGGATCAGTATTCTATTACGGATGGATATTTCTCTAAAATGGGCTTGAAGGTTCGTTTTTTCATGCCTTTGAATAGTGTTGCACCAATGGCTTTTTATCATTCAGGAGATCTGCTTGCGGATTATACTGATCTTGGATTAATCAGCTCAATCAGCACCATGGAGACTTTCCAGAAGATTTATCGCCCTGAAATTTACAATGCAAATTCAGTGGCCGGGGAAATCTATCAACCTAGTCTTAAACACGAAGATTATTCACTGACTCGCGTAGATTATGACCGCGAAGAGCGCAGCCAATTGGCTGTTGAACAGGGTAAATATGCAGAAGAGCATTTCATTAAGCCTTACAAAAGTCTCCTGGAACAATGGTCTGCTAATTTTACCCTTTAATTGATTACAACGCATTAAAATTATATTATTATGAAGAAATTATTATTACCTACCTCTATTGTTGGAAGTTTACCAAAACCTGCCTGGCTAGCACCACCCGAAAAACTTTGGTCACCATGGAAATTAGAAGGCGATCAGCTGCTTGAAGGGAAACAAGATGCTTTACGCATTTCTTTCCAGGAGCAGCAATTGGCAGATCTGGATATCATTTGTGACGGTGAGCAGACGCGCCAGCATTTTGTAACGACTTTTATCGAGCATTTGAGCGGTGTAGATTTTGAAAACCGTAAAACCGTAAAAATCCGTAACCGTTATGACGCGAGTGTTCCAGTGGTAGTGGGTGAGGTTGCACGTCAAAAAGCAGTTTTTGTTGAAGATGCTAAATTTTTACGTAAACAGACTAATAAGCCTATAAAGTGGGCGTTGCCAGGCCCGCTGACAATGGTAGATACCTTGTACGACGACCATTATAAAAGCCGGGAAAAATTGGCGTGGGAATTTGCGAAAGCACTCAATGAAGAAGCAAGAGAACTTCAAGATGCAGGAGTAGACATTATCCAGTTTGATGAACCTGCATTTAATGTGTTCTTTGATGAAGTAAACGATTGGGGAATGGCGGCATTAGAAAGAGCCATTGAAGGTTTACACTGTCAAACTGCGGTTCATATTTGCTATGGTTATGGAATACAGGCAAATACTGATTGGAAAAAGACATTAGGTTCAGAGTGGCGACAATACGAAGAAATTTTTCCGAAAATTCAAAAATCTAAAATTGATGTGGTGTCTTTAGAATGTCACAACTCCAATGTGCCTTTAAATTTAATGGAACTTGTTCGCGGTAAAAAAGTAATGGTCGGTGCCATTGATGTAGCAACCAACACTATCGAAACACCAGAAGAAGTAGCTGCGACCCTGCGTAAAGCTCTTGAGTTTGTAGATGCCGAAAATCTTTACCCTTCTACAAACTGTGGTATGGCTCCGTTATCTAGAGATGTAGCCAGAGGTAAGTTAAATGCTTTAAGCGCAGGAGCAGAAATTATACGCAAAGAACTTGGGATTTAGTCTCAATTTATTAATTTGAATAAGGATTTCCTTGTTTGAAGCCTGCTGTCCGTAGAATTTAACAGAGCGACTCTGCGGACAACTAATGAATCTAGAGAATCCACGTTTATAGGCGTAAGATATTTTTGTAATCTTGACTCTACGGAGGAATAATATTTAAAACACATTGAAGAAATTATTAGAAGTATTAAAAAAAGCAGGTTTCGACGGTTTCCTGTTCATGATAGCCACCATGATTCTGATGGCTTATTTTTTGCCACATCCAGGTATGGTCAAAGAACCTGTTTCGCTGGAGGAGATTGCCAATGCAGGCGTTTCCTTGATTTTCTTGTTTTATGGTATGCGACTGAGTGTTGAGAAACTAAAAGCAGGACTTTCCAATTGGAAAATGCACATTGTCGTTCAGTTGACAACTTTTTTATTTTTTCCGCTCATCGTTTTGGCATTTCGCCCGTTGTTTGTCAATAACGGCTTCGAGCTGCTTTGGCTGGGTGTATTTTTTCTGGCAGCTTTACCATCTACAGTATCCTCTTCGGTAGTCATGGTTTCCATCGCCAAGGGAAACATTCCCGCAGCCATTTTCAATGCGAGTATTTCCAGTTTGATCGGAGTAGTGGTTACGCCGCTTTGGGTTGGGCTGTTTATAGCTTCTGCGACAGGCGATTTTGATGTTACTCAAATCGTCATAAAGTTGATTCTGCAAGTCTTGCTGCCTGTTATCATCGGCATATGCCTCAATTCCCGTTTCGGCGCCATTGCCGAAAAATACAAGAAACAGCTCAAATATTTTGATCAGTCAGTTATTCTAACGATTATTTACACATCGTTTTGCAAGTCATTTTCCGAACATCTTTTTGAAGGCTTCACCGCCCTTGAACTTGCTGGACTCGCTGCAGGGATGATGGCGTTGTTTTTTGTCGTATTCTTTTGTGTTGGACTACTCAGCCGTCTGCTTGGTTTTTCAGATGAAGACCGTATTACTGTTTTATTCTGCGGGTCAAAAAAGTCATTGGTACACGGCACCGTTATGTCAAAAGTACTTTTTCAGCACAGTACCATCACCGGCATCGTATTGCTGCCGCTCATGCTTTACCATGCTTTGCAATTGATTGCCGCCAGTATCATCGCTCAGGGTATGGCTCGACGAAAAGAAGTATAATGTTTATTTATGGTGTGGCCCTTTATCTTTTTTCGATAGAGGGCACCAAGGATAACGATTCCTGCGATAAAATAGTGTGTTTTAGATTTTTATACTGTTAAAACAAGTTTTTCAGTATGTTATGTTTTTAACTTCTATGAAATAAGATTTTGGTGTTGTTTTTGGTTACATTTGAAGAATTTTATTCTGATTTAAGAATAAATTAAAACCTGTTTAAAATAAAATATTCTATGGAACAAATAGACGATATTGATCTTCAGTTATTAAATATACTACACGATAATTCTAAATACACTGTAAAAGAGCTTGCTAAAATGGTAAATCTTTCGCCATCGCCTGTTTTTGAGCGGATTAAAAGATTGGAAAACAGCGGATATATTAAAAAATATATTGCCCTGCTTGATGCAGAAAAATTAAATAGAGGTTTCATTGTTTTTTGTAATATCAAACTTAAACAGCACGATCGTAATATCGGCCATCAATTTGTTAGTGATATTATGAAAATAGAAGAAGTTGTGGAATGTTACAATATTTCAGGAGATTACGATTTTTTAATGAAAGTTTCTGCCAAAGATATGAAGCATTATCAGGATTTTGTGTTTAATAAATTAGGATCAGTTGAAAGTATCGGAAGTACCCAAAGTACCTTTGTTATGTCGGAGATAAAAAATATGTATGGATAGTTCCGCGATGGCTTATTTATTTGAAATTCGCCTTAGCTTTTGTGACAGAAAATGTATTAAGTCCATTATGTTTAAATTTGATTTAATTCTTTCGTTATTGTAATACAATATTTATCTGTTTTTTTTAGTTGTTGTACTGATAATTTCGAATCAAACAGTATAATAAAAAAACGACGCAGAATACCTTCCGCGTCGTTCCATTCATTTCTATTTAATTGATTTAGATACCTTCCACCATCAAACGAGTGTCTGGTAAATTTTTCAATGGCTGTATTTTAATCTCTGGTTTTGCCATTCTCGAAATTGCATTTAATGCAGCTGCAATAGCGCCTTCTTGCCAACCGGGAAGGGAGGAAATTTGATCACCAACAATAAAAAAGTTAGCATTGCTCGCATTTTTTGTGTTCGGATCTATAATTCCGGACCCTTGTGCAATAGCGTTAAATTGTTTCGTTGAGTAGTTCGCATCTCCAACGGCTTGCCAATATGCCCAGCCACCCTTGATATTTGGCATATTTTGCCAAGCTATGGCAACGCCTTCTTCCAGGCCTTCGGCAAATTTATTACCGAATTTACTGGCATCATTTCGTGCTTTGGTAAGTCGCTCATTAACGGGTAATTTTCCCCAATCGTGTGCTACTTTATCAAAATTATAAGCGCCTGTGAGCACGCCTTTTTCGTCTTGATACGCTGTAGATGGATACCAAATTTGTTGAATTTCATTGTCTGTCCAAGAGATTCCTCCAAAAATAGGTACAACTCCTACTTCGGATTTTTCAACTGCCATTGTCTTGAGATTTATTGGGCTTCCTTGCCATAAAGATCGATTTGCCTGCCAGCCCACTTTGGAGGTACAGGCTAAAAAACGCGGAACGTATCCGTCTTCTCGCGGTTCATAACCTGGAGCTTGTGTTGGTTCAAATTGTGCCACAAAAACGGCTTCTAATGCATCTTTAAATTCAGGTTCAAGTCCCGAATTTAGGAGATCAGAGTCTAGAATGTTTTTCAAAAAAGGCATCGCGAGGTTGCAAACACAATAATCAGCTTCGTAATAGATCGGTTCTTCTGTTCCAACTTGTCCAACCGAAATGATGTACTTCTCTTTAGTTGAGTCCCATTTTATTTTTTTTACAGGACTATTCAAAAGAATATTTCCTCCCAAAGCTGCCACTTGTTGAGCAAAAGCGTGTTGCACCTGATCCATTCCTCCAACGGGTTGAAATAAAGTAGGTTGCCAAAGAAAATCTGTAGGCTGATAGAATTTTGTACCTTCCCAAAATTTTGATTCGAGCAATTTATCAAAACTCAAAACATCGGCTACAATTCCAGCCGCAACACCAGGTAAAACTTCATATCCAGCGCGTGTTTTTCCATCCTCGAAGCCGGGTGATCCAGCCGTTGCACTATAGGTTCCATCTGCATCAAGCTCTCCGAAACTGATCATCAAACTTTGTAATTCTTCAACGCGTGTATTAAGATTACTTTCACTAATTCCCACTTGTGAATTGCGAAGTAATTCTTCCGCATTTTTGTATACCATGTGCGCCAACCAACCTCTTGTATTATGATCCAAACGACGGTAAACCATAGGTTCACCTCCAAAACTTTCGTCCTTTTGAACCAAATTAGATTCAGAGTTCATCACATATATTTCAACGTCTACCGAAAAACGTTTTAAGTAAGAAAGGAGTCGTTTGTGACTGCTTGGAATACGACCAGGACCTGCATTAAGGTAAGGTTCTGAGTCTCCCACCGGGCGTTTAAATCGAACAACTTGAGGTTCTCCAGGTTTCGAATCGAACAAATCACTGTTTGCATCTTCAATGAGTGTATCCCCTGTGCGTAAGCTCATGCAGCGTCCTCCCGTTTTATGAGATGCTTCCAGAATGGTTACTTTTGCACCAGACTCCTGAGCGAGTAGTTCATACGCGGTGGTAAGTCCCCCAACGCCAGACCCGATGATTATAACCTCTTTTCCTTCTAGTTGATTTGGACTAAGTTTAATCGCTTGATTGGTAATCGTGTTTTGCGTTTTTGTTGCTTTAGCCAATGCGGCGAATGCAATTGATCTTGGATTGTTTTTTAAAAATTCCTGACGACTTTTGTACTGTCCCATTTTGTATAAATTTTATGTTAAAAAATAAAAAAAATGATTTCTATGGTATTGGTATTTTTTTGGGATAATCTCGAAAACGCTTTCTAGCTCTAGATTTTATTTTCTGAAATGAAATTAATGATTGAAAATAGAAAAAATGAAAAAGATGTCGTTAGTGAAGGTTTTTCTGTCGTGAAAGGATGTTTTTTTGTTGTGAATAAAATGGATTTATTCCAATAAAATAAATTGCTTAAGGTTATGGTATGATTGCGGTTTTATAAAGAAGATTAAAATGTAAAAAAGTAAAGCGTACAATTATTTTGTCAGCCTTTTACTTTTTTTTAATTAGATTTAAAAAGATTTCAAGAAGCTTTTGCTAATTGAATCTGCTTCTAAGTAATATCAGGTTCTGTTGCATCTAAAGCTAAGTTTTCTCTTTGCCTTTTTTTAATTTTTAAACTGATGAATACGAAAGGTCATTGCTATCCGAAGTCTATTATACTGCAGGCAGTATAATTTAAGCTTAGGTTTACATTAAGCTATCGGGATCTTGAAGAGATCATGAAAATGCGTGGAGTTCATGTTGATCATGCTACTATTCAGCGCTGGGTTTATAAGCTGAGACCTATCATTGAGTCAGTGATGAAGAAGAGAAAGGCTAAAGTAGGTACAAGTTGGAGATTGGATGAAATTTATATCAAAGTAAAAGGTATTTAGTGTTATTAATATCGAGCAGTAGATAAATTGGGCAATACAGTAGACTTACTTGTGACCCGAAAAAGACAGAGAATGAGTGCTCAGTCATTTCTAATTAAAGCAATTAGTAACTAACTGCAGGCCGAGAGTAATAAACATTGATAAAAACGGTTCTAATACCGCAGCGATCAAAGTATATAACAAGCGTTCGTTCTCAAAGATTAAAATCCGGCAGTGTAAATATCTCAACAATATTGTAGAACAGGACCATAGATTTATAAAATTTAGGATACAAAAACGGATTAGGCTTTAAAGCTTTGAATCGGCAAGACGAACATTGAGCGGAATTGAAGTTGTGCATATGCTGAGGAAGAATCAGATGATTGGACCAAAGACAGCTATGTTTAAATCATCCTGTAAATTGGCTGATTAACTTTTAGATTACATAAATTCTGATGTTTGATTTTGACAGATGCGACAGAACCTTTAATTTGCCTTAAAACATTAATTAAGGGGGAAATTAAAAATAAATATCTGTATGAGGCATCAGCGCTTTAAGTTTACCTATAGTTTCTTTATTCATAGGATTTCCAACTAAAATTAGCGTTTTAAGCTTTTTCATGTATTGAATTTCGTTGGGCAGATCTTTTAGTTTATTATTGGCTAAATTTACACTTACAGCATTTTTTAACTTCATAATTTTTGGAGAAATCCAAGATATCGCATTATCACTCAAATTTAGGTATTCTATATTTTGAGATTGAAATAATGTCCCGGGAACTTCTACAATACTGTTTTTTTGTAATTCAAGGTATTTTAATTTTTTTGGCAATTTCATTTCTCCTAAATCATTAATTTGATTCGAAGAGAGATTTAGGTATTTTAAGTTTTTTATTTTATCCAAACGTTCTGAAACAGTACTTATCTGATTACTATGGAGGTTTATTTCTTCAAGGGAAGGGATATCTAAAAGAGCTTCCGGAAAAACACTTAAATTATTTGATTCAAAACTCACCATGCGTAAGTTTTGAAGTTTTGAAATGTTTGAATTTATAGCGGTCAGACTGTTCAGGTTTATCGAAAAAGATTTTAGTTTTTTTAATTCACTTATTTCATCCGGAATAAATTTAATACTGTTTTTATTAACATTCAAAATTTCAAGTTGCTTTAGCGAAAATATTGCTTTATCCATTTTCTCCAAATGATTTCCCATTACATTTAAAAAAAAGAGAGAATCCATTTTTATAATATCCGGAGGAAGGTTGTATAATCCTTTATCTCTGAAGCTCATACTGTATACGGTTTTTTTACTCAAAAGCGCTGTATCAATATCGGTATAAGTTGGATATTTAACCGGGTCAATTTGTGCTTTAGCATTACAGACCGAAAAAACAATGAGAATAGATAAAAGTAATTTTTTCATAAATATATAAAAGCTGCCAACATTTCTATTGGCAGCTAAAAAATAAAATTAAATGTTTATTTTTTTAGAAGTTTTACAGTTTTTTGAAAACCGTCAGCTTCTATATTTAAAATCAACATATTTGAATATTGAAGTTGCGTTGTCAAATCTAATTCCGTAACCAGATTTTGTGAAAAAGCCTTTTTATACACAATCTGCCCTAACATGTTATAAGCGGTAACTTGCAGGTTGTTAAGGTTGCCAGAAGTAATCTGTACCATACCTGAAGTAGGATTAGGAGTTACTATAATCTCATTTTGATTGTGATCAATAATCCCCAATGAATTATCTACCCCTAAATTTTGCTTTAAAGCAATGACGATTGTAGCTGATTTCCCTCTGTAATCAATCGTATTTCCTGTAGCATCAACATCCTTATCGATACCTGAGCCAGGATGTTGAATAGAGAAAAATCCGAATTTATGATCTGGTGTAAAAGTAAGACCTGTAGGCTCAGATCCAGCTGGCATAGAAGCAAAAAGTTTTACTTTTGGATTTGCCTGAGTATGATCTGGTGCTATGACCCAAATATAATTTTTTCCACCATCCTGAAGAACCCAAAGATTTCCTAACTCATCAAAAGTTAAATTATCATTACCATCTCCCCAAGATTCCGTTTTAACTCCATCTGTTGTATGTAAAGTATAAACTGTTGATCCTCCACCTACAAAAACTTCCACTTCTGACGCGGTCGTTCCGTTATCTTTCATGCGATAAACTTTGTCTAACCCTTTTGCTGTAAAATATATTTTACCATCCAAAGGACTTATTTCAACATCTTCTATCCCGTTGAATTTCGTTCCTCCTAAAGATTCCGCCAAAGAAGTCGTATTGTTTTGATCTGCTTGCGTTTTGTTAGGAACCTGAATCCAGGTTGCTGTTGTAGTTACTGGATTTCCATTGGTTATGCCTTGGTCTAATTTCAAAACATATAAATTTCCTGAAGAAAGGTTATTTGGCGTATCCATGGTGTATTTGTATACCATGTGCGTTCCCCCATCTTCACCATAATAAGCTATAGTTCCGGCATTATTAACCACAACATTTTCGTGATTCATGATTCCCATTTGCCAAAGTTTTCCTTTTGTTCCATTAGCATTTTTAGAAGAAACCTGAGCTGTAACCGGATCAATTTCTACCAACCAGCCATAATCTTTATAACCATCACCATTTGTGTCATTGCCTGCTACAGATTCCTCTGCAGTGACGATAGTTCCCCAAGGTGTAACTCCTCCGGAACAGTTTCTGATCGTTTGCACCAAACTCGCGGATGAAAAATCTACCGCTCTTGATTTTGTTAATTGCCAAAGTTTTGTTGTTGCATTGTAATTAATTTCTGCCATTGTAACTCCACCCGGATTTGTTTCGTGGTTTACCGAAAGATAGCCATCTGTACTGCTAGATACACCATTTGTTTTTTTAGCTACATAACCAGTAAAGTCATTTAGGCCTCCTACAAATCCTCCACCTTCAGTGTAATTGTCCCCTTCTTTAAGAATCAATTGGTATTTGTGCTGTTTAGGAATAATTAATTTAGGCGTTTGTACTGTAGGCACAATAGAGGTAAAACAGCTAATATGATTTCCGTCGTTGCAAGAGGTATCAGGAGGTATAACTACTGGTGGAACTGCTTTTTTAAGATAGGCATCCATTCTTAAATCAGAACTGCTTGCACTTCTGTTATGTAGTTCAATCGAAATTCTGTTAACTCCTTGTACAAAATTAGTTTTTGGAATAGAGAAAATATTATAAATGCTTTCATTTGCTCCATCGACTGTTGTAGTTGAAAAAGTATCGTACAGAATTGCGCCCGCTGGCATATTATCTCTTACTATCTCAACGCCATTCAAAAAGACAATAATTCCGTCATCTCTCATTACTCCGAGCTCCATAGTGGCACTCAAATCTGATAAATTAACGGTAAAATCTTTAGTGAAATATGCTGCATTTAAAGGTTTTGCGATCGTAGTTGTCACAGGATCCCCATATCCTAATGGCCCATTTCCTGATTTCCAGGCTGAAATATCAAAACCGGGATTTTTCCATTGGTCAGCTAACTGTACACCATTGTCATTAAAACGCCATGGTGATTCTTTTTCAAAACCATTATCAGGAACTGTTTTAAGGTAGGCATCCACTCTTAAATCAGAACTGCTTGCTCCTCGGTTGTGTAGTTCAATCGAAATTCGGTTAACTCCCTGTACAAACTTTGATTTTGGAATGGAGAAAATATTATAAATACTTTCATTCGCCCCATCGACTGTTGTACTTGAAGGGGTATTATAGTCAATGCTACCTGCAGGCATATTATCTCTTACTACCTCGACACCATTCAAAAAGACAATAATTCCGTCATCTCTCATTACTCCGAGCTCCATAGTGGCACTCAAATCGGATAAATTAACGGTAAAATCTTTAGTGAAATAAGCTGCATTTAAAGGCTTTGTGATTGTAGTTGTCACAGGATCTCCATATCCTAATGGTCCATTTCCTGATTTCCAGGCCGAGATATCAAAATCGGTATTCTTCCATTGATCGGCTAACTGTACACCTTTGTCATTATAGCTCCATGATGAACCTTTATCAAAAACTGTAGTCTGAGCCTGAATTACCGAATTCGTTATTAATAAAAGAGCTGCAATTGAAAGTAATTTTTTTTTCACGGTATATAGTATGTTTTGTTATACTGTGCTAAGTTATTTTTCTGTTCCGAGCTTTGTATTACGCTTACTTTAAATAAACACATTAATAAGTTAGCAAATCTTAAGGTTAATGTTAACAGATTAATGTTAAGTTAGTATTGTGCTTTACTCGTATCAGTCAGGGAGTTAATAAAAGCGACAAGCTGCTTTATTTCTCTTTCGTCAAGATTAAGTTTAGTAGGAGACAAGGTTTGATTTTTAATTTCCAATCCCATTCCTTCAGCACCGCCTTCATTATAAAAGGCAATCACTTCTTCTAAAGTTGAAAAGGCTCCATTATGAAAATAGGGTTTTGTAAGAGCAGCATTTCTTACTGTCATTGTTTTAAAAGAATTTTCATAAATCCATGAGCTCTCTTTTTTTACATTGCTGTTTATTCTGCCTTTATCAGTGTCTATTTCAATTGGCAGAAATTGCAATGGATTCTTGGTTACCCCCAGAACTTCGGATTCATTTTCATTATAAAACGGAGGAACTAATCCTGAAAAATTAGGGGCAAAATGACAGGTTGCACAGGCTGCTTTTCCCATAAAAAGATTAAAACCTTTTTTTGCATCTTCAGAAATTTCTTTTTCATTTCTCATAAATTTATCAAAATCACTGTTGAAAGAATACAGTGATGCGACATAAGAACTCAGGGCTTTTGAGAAATTTTGTTTGTCGATGTTACCATTTTTAAAGGCCTTTTTGAAAGCTTTTTTATATTCAGGATTTATCTTTAGCTTTTTGATGATACTTTGGTAGCTGGTATTAAACTCTTGTTCATTGTAAATTACATGCTCAACTTGTTGTTCCAGATAGTAAGCACGCATATCATAAAAGAATCTTTTGGCAAAAACAGCATTATATAACGATGGAGAATTTCTTAAAACTGTTTTGCCTTCGACATTGCTTAATGACTTTGCTTTTAAATCGGTAAAAGCATTTTCGGGTAAATGACAGGAAGCACAGCTCATTTTTGTATTGTTACTTAAACTTTCATCAAAGAAAATCTCTTTACCTAAAGATCTTAAATTGGCATTATCTTCAGCTGGTTTTAAGAGCGTATAAAAATAGGGATTCAGAAAATCATCACTGAAGAAGTTTTTATTATTGGTATTCCAACCTGAGATTTCTTTTAAATCATCTGGAGAATTATCCCAATTTCCTAATTCTTCATACAAAGGCTGAAGGTAAGTTTTATAAAATTCTATTCGGTCAAAAGTTTCAAAATTGGTACTTTTAGAAAGGTATTCAATACTAGCCACCAATATTTTTTCGGCTTTTTGAGTGTCTATCTTTTTAAAATAATCATCCTTTTTTATGTAGTTCTCAATTCCTCTCAAAGCATGAATGGATTCTTCAAAAACATTAAGCGATCCTGGTGTGTCAAACCCCGTAACGCCCATGGTATAAATCCTGATTAGTTCGATACGCAATAGTAAAGTTTTGTTTTTTTCTTCCGATAAACCGTTTTTTACCGAACTCAGATAAAAATCATTATAACTATTGTAAAGGAAATCGGATAGTTCAACTATTTTATCTTTTTGGATATTGGCTTCTTCCGAAAAGATAAGTTCATCTAACACCTGTAACCCTTCAGGAGGTAATGTATTTGCTGCTGTCCCTGTGCTTTCTATATGAAATAGTGGTGCGGCATTAATAGTAGTTTTGGAAAATTCAGGGTAATGATACGCAATATAGAATTCTATTTCCTTATATGAATTTCTGGCTTTTTTTAACGACTCCTGCAAACCTTCTTTGGAAATTTTATTTTCTTGAAAAAGATGTGCATCCGATTTTAAAACTACCAATTGATCTTTGAAATTTTTTAATCCTTGACTAATTATAGCATTTGTAGTTGTGTATTCATTATAACCTGGGTTGAAAGACATTATTACAAAACCTATAAAAAGTACAATAAGAAACGAAAAAGATTTCATGTTTTTATTTACAAAAGTAATTTCTCCAGATTATCCAAATTTAAAATTTGGATTAAATAATTAACCTCTTTGGGTTAAATAAAAGGTCAGCCTTCAAAACACTTAATCTAGAATGTTATTCGTCTAAAGGAAGCTTGAGGATATAGAAAGAGATTAAATCCATTACATCTTAATGAAAAACACTAACAACTAATATTTTAGATGGAACGATTGATGATATTGTTTTTTAAATGAGACATGTTGGATTTATTTTACTCTCATAAAATTATCGAAGGATAAGAATTGATGTAACGGCTAGAACTATGTTTTTATTTTCAGGGGGTTAAATAGTGAAAAAAAGAATAGATCAGCAGGTTTCTGACTAGTCCCAAGATGCAGCGGGAACAGGATTCGAACTTGATAGCGGAATAAATAGCGAAAATAAAAATAGCGTCATACATATTGGAACCTAAACTTCTTAGGTATTAATTTTGCTGAATTTTTGATTGTTCACAGTACTTTGTATCGCGATTCTGCCGTAAAACTTGTGAAGGTGAAATATCTTTAAAAACCGCCTTAGCTTTTTGTGGCAGAGTAGGAGGCAACTCCAATAGCTTTTGGAATTGTTGCAGACGGTTAAACTGTTGAGGGATCGAACACAGATTTCTTTAATTATAAGGATATGAAAGAATTCTACAAAGAAGAAAATAAAGCATTATTAGAGTTTGAATTTCAATTTTATCCGCTATCATTGTATATTGTTTAATTTTAATGTTGATAGTATTGGTTTTTAGAATTTATCGAATTCAGTACTAAGTTAAAAGATGTTGTCTAACTTATTATTAAGGAAAAAATATAAAATATCGAAAATATGGTTTTTGAAGAGTTATAAAAACACTCCATTGAATGTCAATTTTATAATTGATTTATTAAAAAATATAATTGAAAAAAGGTAGGATATGGAAAAGAATAAATTATGCTGGGAGTTTATAATTATAGTTTCAATGGTGTTTTTTCCTGGAATAATAACTGCACAAAAAGCATTTTATGACGAAAAAAAGGACAAATGGGGTTTGATAGACCATAAAAATAAAATTATTTTGAAACCTAAATATTCGGATATAGATGAATTTATTGACGGACTTGCTCACGTTACATTATATTTTAAAGAAGGTTATGTAAATAAGGAAGGAGAATTTAAGTCATATTTTAAAGAAGGATATATAGATAAGAGAGGAAGAGAAATTGTTCCTGTTAAGTACTTTAAAGTAGGTGAATACGATAAAGACAGTTATGCAATCGCAATTTTAAATGGTAAATCAGGTTTTATTGATAAAACAGGTAAAGTAATTATTGACTTTAAATACGATGATTTATGGAATTTTTCAAATGGAATTGCAAAGTTTAGAATAATGAATAAGGGTGAAGGTCTTGTTGATGCTAAAGGTTATGAAGTTATACCTCCAAAATACGATAATATTGAATGGACAAACAGCGGTTTTTATTTAACTACAATTGATTCTAAATGGGGTTTGATTGATGATAAAGGAAAAGAAATTGTTATTCCTACTTATGATAGAATTAATGTAAGCAACGACGAAAATTTTTTCATCATAAGGCAAGGTACTAAATCAGTGTATACGGAAGGCGAAAGAAATAAGTACCCTAATAAGCATGATGTAAAAATAGGATTTATCGATAGAACGGGAAAAGTAATTGTTTCTCCAAAATATGACGAGATTTTTAAATTTTATGATAACCTTGCTATTGTTTATTTAGGCTCAAAGTATGGCATGATAAACAAGGCTGGCAAAGAAATAGTTCCTTTAATTTATGATGAAATCATTCGTGATAAGGAGAATAAAGAGAACTTGTATTACATATTGAATGATAAAAAGGGGGTTGCTAACAAAGAAGGAACTTTAATTACTCCTATACAATACGACGAGATTTATTTAGATGAAAAAATAGGATTATATAAGGTAAAGCAAAGTGGAAAATATGGATTTATAGATACGAATGGCAAGGAAGTTATTCCTGTTAAGTATGATCTAATCTATGATTTTGTGGGAGATGTTACAGGATGTAGTATTGATGGTATTAAATGGGGATTGATAGATACAAAAGGAAATATAGTTGTCGAACCAAAATTTGAAGGACTATCTGAGGTAATATTTGGAATAATCCTTTTTTCCGCCGGTAATAAAATAGGGATTTTGGATAAAAATATGGGAAAGGAAATAACACCTGCAAAATATGATAAAGTTTATCTTCCTTTGAGATTTCAGGATAAATTTATAATCGTAACAATTAATGATAAATGGGGATTTATTGATGAAGTAGGAAAAGAAGTTGTTTCTCTTAAATATGACTCAGTTCATTTTTTTACAAATGGAAAAGCAAAAGTAAAACTTAACGGAGAAGAATTTTATATTGATAGAAAAGGAGAGCGGATTCCATAAAAAAAAAACAACTTCTGGAAATTAGCCTTTTTATTGTCCAGCTTTCATTTTCGTTTTTGGACTAAAAATTTCTTTGAATTGTAGAGGTGTAAAGTCTTTGCGTCTTGCTAAATTCACTTCTGGAACCAATAAATTAAAGATTGTGTTTCCATGGAGAAAGAAGGTTCCTAAAAACTGATGTCTGGAACAAATACTTTCTTATTGTATTTGAGGAATGTGCAAACCATATATTTTGAGAATTTTAAAGATAAACGATTGTTAGATAGAGGTAATTCTATTCTCAGTCGCTTATTTGCGCATATTATTCATTCAATAAAACAATTAACAAAAAGTCAAAGTGAATCCAAAGCGATTTACCGATTTTTACAAAATTTCAATGTCAGTCAAGTAACCGTTATAGAGAATATGTCTTCTAAAAGTTGATTTTTATTTCTAGTTTCAAATAAAAAACTAATTTGTATTCAGCAACCTATTTTGAAATGTCGAGAAAAGGACTTGTTTAATTCGGTATCAATGTAAGCTGAAACTCTAATAAAATGTCTTGTTTTTTGAGTGTTGCTTTTAATGAAATTTAAAATATTAAAATACTTCGCATATTTTTTTATTTACCTATTTCCCATCTTGCCGTAAGATTAATTACCGGTGTAAAATCCAAAATTCTCTCTTTCAAAATTATAACTTGAATCTACTATCAAATCTAAGTATAAGAGATTTAAGAGAGCTGCTTTTAAACAGCTCTCTTTTCCCTTAATATTAAAAAAGTTGCTTACTAATTCAAACTACATTAAAATTTAAGGATATATCTTAATATTGCGAAATATCTTAGAGTATTGTAACTTTTTTTAAATCTGTAGTGTTTAAATTTTGTTACTTCTTAAGAATTCTCTTGTGGTTTTTCAAATGTAGAGTTAAAATTTCCTCAATTCTAAAATTTTAATACTCAGTTCTACGCAGTATAATTGAAAAAAGTTAATTGATTTATTTTTAGTAGAATATGATTTTTCCAAAAAAGGTTATTTAAAGAGAAATTAATTGAAAAGTTATTATAGTAAGGAGCAAATGTTGAAAAAATAATATTTATTTTGAGAGTTAAAGTTGATAATATGTTCCTAATTTTTAAAATTAAGAGTATATCCTATTTTAAATTACAGCTATAAGCTTAGGCAATTTAATATTGTTTTGGGAAAGTACAAGACTGTTTCTAAAACAAGTATGAAGATTTAGGAATTGCAATTGACAAAAACTTAAATTGAAGATAGATTTTAAGGAGATGTGTTTCTATTAAGGAGTATTCGGAAGATTTCTAAGAGGTAGTGTCTAAGAAAACAGTAAGTCTTCATTTCTCTTTCTCTCTGATTTAGTTATAGATGAGTATATAGCTTTACTTGTTGAAAAAAGATGCAAGGCAACTCCTGCTGTGTTTTTGTTAGAGTATGTATAATGAAATTAATTAATAATACTTGTTAATTATTTTTTATTCTACTGATAGAGTGATGATTTAAGTTGCTGATTTAGGTTTTTATATCTATAAAATCAATACTTTAAATGTGGTTTATTGTTTCTCGTAATTATCGATTTTTTTGTCCATATAAAGACTTTAATAGTTAGTAATGCTTCTTTAAACTTTCAAATTTGAGTTAATTTCATTTACTCTAAAAACACAGATTTATAGCTCATTGCCTTATTTTTTAGCAAGTTATTTTTCATTTTAAAACTTCGCGTATTATTGAGTAGTATATTTTTTGGTCAGAATATGATTAGTGCATTTAATTTGCATCATGGAAACTGATTATTTTAATGTAGGTCTTTTTTATTTTTTTTAATTCAAAAATTGAGTAGGTTTTTATGAATCTCTTGAATCTAATTGTGAAGCCATTTTGTGATTACTATTTTGAATTAATTGATAAAGTGAACGTTTGTGAATAAAAGAACTTCATGTAAGACTTATTAAGCTTAATTAATGTGATATAAAATGTTTACTTATCTATTGTTTCCTAATATACTTTTTAAGTATGTCTATTATTTTTTTTAGAATTTACCTAAGATCAATTTCACGTAAAATAAAAGTATGTTATGGACATATAATGTAAAAGTAGTTCAGATACTGAAGATGTGATCTATAATTATCATAATACAAAAACTTAAATAATGAAAAAAGTAATAATATTATTTGCTCTTAAAGGTATTTTAATACCAAGTATTTTTGCACAAGTTGCAAAATCTGGAATAAATACAGAAATACCGAATAGTACATTGACAGTTGGTGGTTCACTTGGAGCTGCTTATCGTGAGATTCATACTAGCACAACATTAACGGACCAGGACTATTATGTTACTTACAATGGGATGTTGGCTAATGCTATAATTACTTTACCGGGAATAAGTACTGTTACAAATCAAAAATTTACTGGCAGAGGATATAAAATTAAAAATTTATCAGGCCAAAGTATTACAGTACAAACTGTTCCTGGTAACACTATAAGATTTCGAAATAATCTATCCGTAAATTCTTTGATTATCGCTGATGGTGTTTATGCAGAGCTTGTGTGTACACAAGATGATACTAATTGGGATTTGTTATTTATTTCGGAAGGAGAAAATAAGTCCACAATCACCAAGGTAAATCTTAAATTACCAAGATATTATGGTCCAGGTGAATACGGTGTTTTCAATACAGGGAACGATTGGGTTCTTAAAAGTGTAGTTGGTGCAGGGAATTATGATTGGCAAACAAGATACGCCAAGATGACATATGAGTATCAAGGGCTTCCAGTTGATATTACTGGTATGGCAGCGATAGCTATTGTAGATAGTCCAATAAGTATATTGACAACATGTATTTTACGATTAAGTGGAGGTAAAGTTATTGTGGAGATTAATTGTAGACAGGCTAGTGCGGGAGACTGGACGAATGTGGGATATCCTGTTGATTTATTCTTCATAAAGGCAAGTTAATTATAAATTGAAATAAAATGTTAAAAACAGGAAAGTTTGTAATTACGAAAAAGTCAGACGCGGTGTTTCAATTTGATTACCGAGATAGTAATGATACAATAATACTTTACAGTGGAAATTACACAAGAAAAATGATGTGCTTAAATGGGATAGAATCTGTCAAGCGGAATTCAAAAGACAGCTTTAAATTTTTTAAAAAAACCTCTCAAAGTGGTACTTTTTACTTTAATCTTAAGTCTTTCAACGGTAAAATTATTGCGGTTAGTGAGTTTTTTGAAAATAGAAGTTTACGTGATAACGCAATTGATCTAATAAAAATAGAGGCTGTAAATGCTTCCATCGAAGATCAGTCGAAATTAAGAAAATATAGTTATGCAGTTGACAACGAGTAAAAATTACTCTCAATAAATTATTTAGTATCAATGATTATGGATTGAAGAAATTGTATCTATCATTTTGTAAAAGCTGCTTTTTAAGTAGCTTTTTGTGGTTTGGAATGTACATAACCATATAAATTACTTTTCAATAAAGTCCAAAAAAGGGTAAAGATTACCATCAATGGTATTGCGAAAATATAAGAACAAATGAAGAAAGAATATTTGGAATATCATTTTAGGATGTTGGTATTGTAGAAAATAGCACTTTATTTCTTTACAATAGCTTAATCATTTTTTTGACCACATGGTTTCTAATATACGATGTTGTTTGTTTAAGACATGTATGAAGTAAATTCGATAACTCGGAACAAACGTTTTTTAGATTAAGAGGGGAAAAATGAGCAGTAATTATTTAAATAATACCTGTTAATGTATTGTTAAAAAAATAATGGTTTGTTTCAAGGTATATGTTTATTTGAAGCTTAAAAGCTATAAAAAGGTTTTTTTATTTGTTTTTTGAAAGAAATAGGTTGTAAATTAATAGTTAATAAAATTTCATATCGTTTCAGGTACTTATCATTTATGAGTTCATTTGTTTTTAACTAATTTTTAAAATTTTAGAAAATGAAATTAAAATTTAAATGGATTTTTACTGTATTGATTGCATTGTCTGTACAGCTCTCTTTTTCACAAGAGAAAACTATTTCCGGAGTTGTTTCTGGTGATTTAGGAATTATTCCGGGAGTTAATATTATTGTTAAAGGCACAAAAAATAGTGCTCAGACTGATTTTGACGGTAAATATGTTGTAAAAGCAAAAACAGGTGACGTTTTATTATTTTCGTTTGTAGGAATGAAAGATAAGTCAGTAACAGTTGGTAGTTCTAGAACAATAAATATTAGTCTAGAGTCTGCAGCTGAAATGATGAATGAAGTAATAGTAGTAGGTTACGGAGTTCAAAAAAGAAAAGAAGTTACAGGATCAATTTCTAAAATTGCTGGTAATGAGGTTGCAAATCTTGTAGTTCCGAGTTTTGAAGGAGCTTTGGCAGGTAGGGCTGCAGGAGTGCAAGTTGTAACGAACACTGGTATTATTGGAGCTGTCCCGGTAATTAGGATTAGAGGAGTGGCATCGATTTCTAGTGGGAGTAGTCCTTTAATAGTCTTAGATGGTATGCCAATTGTTTCGGGTGATATTGGCAGCACTCTTGTAACAAACGGATTAGGTGATATAAATCCTGCAGATATTGAGTCATTTGAAATACTAAAAGATGGTGCCGCGACAGCTATCTATGGATCTAGGGCTGCAAATGGAGTTATATTGATAACTACAAAATCGGGAAAGAAAGGAACGTTAAAAGTGAATTTAACTAGCACTATGGGGGTTGCTAGTGCCGCTAGTAGATACGATTTGCTGGAAACACCTGATTTTATAAAAATCTCTAATGAAAAAACGTCAAATGCTGGTTTAACACCATGGGCAGTTGGGGATGAATACAATACTGATTGGCAAGGTGCAATTTTTAGAAATGCAGCACAAATGAATCATTCATTATCATTTAGTGGAGGTTCAGATAAAACGAAATACTTTCTTTCATTAGGATTAACAGAGCAAGAAGGCATTAATATTGCTAATGAGATGAAGCGATATTCCATAAGAGCCAATATTGATCAGGATATTAATAGATGGTTGAGTATTGGAACTAATTTAAGCGTGACAAGAACAGAGTACGATGGATTGAATGTGGCAGCAGGGAACCTCTCGGGTAATGTTTTTAATGTTATTAGACAACTACCGAACACACCTATTTATGATTCAGCTAACCCAACGGGATATAATTTATCTCCTGATAATGTTAATGTTGGACAATGGAAAAATTCAAATCCAGTGGGCGATAATGTTACCAATATTGTTTATGTCTTAGATCATAATAAGTATCGTTCAAAAGTTAAGCGCACGTTGGCAAATCTTTACGCGAATGCTAAAATTACTTCTGATTTAAGTTTCAGGCTGCAAGTGAGTGCAGACGATGCAAGTGAAAGTGGTTTTAGATATTTCAACCCGGTTCATGGCGATGGACGTTCTCTTAATGGTTCTTTGAATAATACAAGTTTAGAATATTTTACATGGAACTGGCAAAATGTTTTGAACTACAAAAAAACATTTGCGGAAAATCATAACATTGGAATTACAGGAGTAGCTGAATACCAAAAACAAACCTATAACTACTATAGAGCTTTTGGAAGTGATTTAATAAGTGATTTCTATGATAAAGGAATAATTTCCGATTCATACGTTACCAGAGACTCGGGAGGTTCTATGTTTGAGAATGGAATTATGTCATACTTAGCTCGTGGTACTTATAATTACAAGGAAAAGTATTTTATTCAGGGATCTATTAGAAGAGACGGTATTTCTAAATTAGGAAAAGATACAAGATGGAATAATTTTCCGGGTATTTCCGGAGGTTGGACAATTTCAAAAGAAAACTTTATGGCACCGATTAGTAATACAATTTCGGAGCTAAAAATCAGAGCTTCATATTCTGAGGTAGGAAATACGGATATAGGTAACTATCCTTATAGAGGTCTAACAGTAAGCTCTCCTTACGGAACTTTAAATGGTATCGGATATTATCAATTTGGTAATGATCAGTTACAATGGGAAGCAAGTAAAAAAAATGATATTGGGGTAGATCTGGGGTTATTTAATAACCGTATCAATCTAACCTTTGACTATTACGAAAATAATATAGACAAATTAATTTTAGAAGTTCCAGTTGCTAGGTCTTTAGGGATTCCTGGAGGTGAGATCAATCAAAATATTGGTAAGTTAATTAATAAGGGATATGAGTTTTCTGTAAGTTTTAAAGCATTTAATACTAAGAATTTCAGTTGGGATTTATCATCTAATTTAACTCTTGCTGAAAACATAGTACAAAGTGTTTTTAATGGACAAGACATTATAGGAGGCACAAGTACAAATACTAATATTGCTCCTAACATAATAATAAGAGAAGGAGAATCAATAAATTCATTATTTGGTTTTGAGTATTGGGGAGTGAATAAAGCAAATGGTAATCCTGTTTATTATAAAGCGGATGGTAGTCTGGTACAAGGAAAATTACCAGGCCTTACTTATGCAACGTTTGATGAAAACAACCCCGCAGATGTTTCGAAATCAGCTGCATTGACAAATAGTGATAGAAGAATACTAGGAAATACACTGCCTACCTATTTTGGTTCATTTAGTTCAGCGATGAGGTATAAAAATTTAGATTTTGGTTTTATGTTCAGATTTAGTGGCGGAAATAAAGTTTTTAACAGTACAAGAAGAGAGCTTTTAAATCAGAACTTTAATAATAATAGTACCGAAATTTTAGGCAGATGGCAAAGTGTTGAGAATCCGGGTGACGGATGGACACCAAGGTTGTATGCAGGTTCAAATACTTCAACAAATTTTTCAGGAAGTGCAACATCGCGATTTGTCGAAAATGCTGACTTTATTTCATTAGACAATTTGACTATTGGTTATACGTTGCCTAAATTATTTTTAGACAAAATTAAAGTGGAGAATTTTAGAGTTTTTGCGCAAGCTCAGAATGTGTGGCTCATTAGTAAATATAAAGGAATTAACCCAGAAATGGAAACATCCGGAGTAGACATTAATGGTACTCCTCGAACTAAGGTAATATCAGTAGGGATAAACGTAAGCTTATAAAAAAAATGAAAAAATTAATAAAAATAATACTGGTTTCTGTTGTTGTACTCGGGATGAATGCTTGTACAGAAGAAAAGATTTTAGATTTAAATCCAATAAATAATATATCCGAAGAGGATGCTTTTTCGACAGCTGCGTTAGTTGGAAGTTATATGAATGGTGTGTACAATGCAGCGGCAATAGGTCAATACAATAACACTCTACCGAATGATGGTAGAGGATTTATCTGGGGAGCGGCGTTTGTACAACAGGGAGACACCAGAGGGGAAGATGTAGTAAGTACAGCGTCGTTTTATCAAAATACCTATACCGCTGCTTATGACCCCAATACTGCCAATAATGTATATTATTGGGTAGATGGATACCGATTAATCAACAGATGTAATCTAATGATTGAAGGCGTTAATACAGCAGTAGCTAAGGGAGTTATTACTGCAGCAGTTGGAGATGATTATATAGGACAGGCTAAATTTCTAAGAGCAATAACTCATTTTGAGTTATTAAATTATTTTGCCAGGCCATACAATTTTACTACCGGAGCTTCTCACCCCGGAGTTCTTTACAGAGAAGTAGGTGTTAATACTCAGGCAGAAGTTATATCTGAGACGGCTAAACTGCGAAATACCGTTGCAGAATGTTATGCGAAAATTTTAGCAGATTTAACTGATGCTGAAAGGTTAATAACAACAAAAACAATAGCTAAAGCATCAAAAAATGCCGCCATTGCATTTAAAACCAGAGTATATCTTCATAAAAGAGACTGGGCAAATGTAATTGCTGAAGGAGCAAAATTAACAACGTATTCTTTAACTCCTAGGCCTGGTGATCCATTTGTATTAGGAAATAACTTAATTAATGTAGAGTCGATTTTTTCTATCCAGCATTCTACAGTTAATAATCCAAGTATCAATGGTGCTTTAGCAAGTATGCATAAAGACAGAGGATTAATAGCTATTAGTCCAATTATTTGGAGAAATCCTATGTGGCTTTCTGATGATAAAAGAAGAGAAGAAACTTATGACGGAAACGGAGAGGCAACAGGGATGGTATTAACAAAAGGAGGAACAAAGATCACTAATAAATATACAGATGTAAAAAATAGAACTGATGCGGCTCCAGTAATTAGATATGCAGAAGTTTTGTTAAGTATGGCAGAAGCACAAGCTCGCTTGACATCACCAAATTTATCAGAGTCACTTAGATTATTAAATCTGGTGAGAGACAGGTCTTTGGCAAATCCTGTAGCGCAAACTTATACAACTGCATCTTTTGCCACAGCTTCTGATTTAGTTAAGGCTATTTTGTTAGAAAGAAGAATTGAATTTTTGTCAGAAGGACGTAGATGGTCTGATATTCATAGACTTCAAAAGGACGATATTGCTCCGATTGATGGTATTCCTGGAAAATTGGCTAATGGATCTGTAAATGCGGCTTTATATACTTTAGGAAGTCCATATTCAGGACCTTATGGAGTAGCTGCTATACCAGGTGAAGATCGTAGATTTTTATGGCCAATACCGCAGGTTGAAAGAAATGCCAATCCGGATTTAGAACAAAATCCTCTTTGGTAAGATAAACGATAATTGTTTTTATTTTATTCTGGAAAAGCCGGTTACTCTTTTGTAGCCGGTTTTTTTGTCTATTTATATTTTGCATAATGCTTAATTAGCCCCTGGATAACATAGGATGTCTAATCTATCTTATACACAAACAATAAGTTTCTATTGTCTGGCAGAAATTTTTAATGCAATATCCTCTAATGATGATGGAATGAACGATACATTTAAAATTAAAGGACCAAGGTATCAGTTGTTTTATAGAGATGCTCGGGAGGAAAGTATATATGTGCTTTTTATCTACTAAATCTACTGCCTCTTTGGATAAATTATTTAAGGAAATTTTGGTAACATACATTTTTTATGATGTTATCATTTTTAATTAAAAAGATATTTTTTCATTGCTTAGGTCAACATGCCGTGAAGAATCTTTTTTTTCTCCAAATTTTAAAATTTCACCAGCGACAATCTAGGGGAATTCATTTATTCCGATCACCAAATAGGAGAGGTATTATAAACGATGAATAAATTGAAAACGCTTGTTTTTGTGTTGATTTACAGTGTTTTATTGTTTTGAGTATAGATGCGTATTGTTTTTTTTTAGAGGCACGATTTAAATTTCTAATATTAGATTTTATTATTAAAATGTTAAATGAATGGCCACAAATATGGGGTGCGTTTTTTTAATTGGAGCTAATATAAATATTTAGGTTGCCCCCTAAACAAAACAAAAAAGTTAAGATTTAAGAGTCATATCTCTTTCAGCTTCGATTATAGATATTGATGAAATACCGAAGCAATACCCAAAAAAAATAGCAAAAACGCTTTTAAAATTATTTCAACTATTTATTAACCAAAATACATTATTTATGAAAAAAAAATTACTGAGTTCAATTATGATTTTTTTGACCATTGCAGTATGGTCGCAAAAAAAATCCAAGGATGATTTTTCTATTTCTATAAATGGAAATAAAATAGAAACAACAGCTAATGTTAAAACGCAGATCAAAGAATTAAAAAAAGGGACAAGTAAGAAAAACCCAAGGACAGATTATTTTTTGTTGCAGTTTAATGAAATTCCGTCCTTAATCGAGCAGCAAAATCTAATAAAGCAAGGGGTAACGTTACTCAGTTATGTATCGAACAATTGCTATTATGCAGCAGTTAAATCTGAGTTTTATGACAAGAGTAATATTTCTAAGAATATTAGAACATTAACTTTAGTCGAAGCAAAATTTAAATTGGATTCCAATATTCTTCAAAATAGCATCCCTGATTATGCTATAGATGGTAATGGTATTAAAGTAGTTGTAAGTTATTTTAAGGGAGTCGATCCTAAGATTATTTCACAAGATTTGGGAAATTTATTTGTAAAAAACAGTAAGATAGATGATTTTTTTAATACGATTTATTTACAAGCTCCTAAGGATAAATTAGAAGAGATTGCTGAATTAAATTGGGTACAGCACATAGAATTAGTTCCTGCACCTGTTCAAAGTAATAATATTCCAGGTAGTACTTCACATAAGGCAAATATTTTAGGTTCAGGTATTCCGGGATTAGGATACGGATTAACTGGAAAAGGGGTGAAAATTGGGGTTTGGGATAATAACCTTGAACCACACAAAGATCATACCGGCAGAGTAACGATCAAAGAATATGAAGACTATGGAGATCATGGATTGCATGTTTCAGGGACTATTGCTGGGGCCGGTTTATTAGATCCAAGAGCAAGAGGAATGGCTCCAGAAGTACAAATGTACGGTTGGAATTTTAACACCCAGTCTAATGGTCTAACTGTTCAGGCAGAAAGAGTAATGTCTGTAAGAGATGATGATATAGAGATGACATCAAATTCGTATGGGGTACATAATATTAAAGGATTTAATACCCTGAGATATGAATCTAGTGATCGTGGTGATGATGATGCAACGGTTAGGTATCCCTATCTTTTACACATTTATGCCAATGGAAATTCCCAAACTACAAACCCTGGAGGATTTAATACTTGTACTCATAATTCAAAAAATGCATTGCATGTAGCAAATACTAAGACTGATAATTCTATTAACAGCGGTAGTAGTTTTGGACCTACTATAGATGGGCGTTTGGTTCCCCAAATTGCGGGGGTGGGTACCGATGTATATTCACTGAGTTACGTGAATAGTTACACTTCTAAGACGGGTACCTCTATGTCCACACCTGGAGTTACAGGCACATTGGCATTACTTTATGAAAGATACAAAAATAGTTATGGTAAAAGACCCTTGGCTTCTTTAATGAAAGCACTAGTTACCAATACAGCTAATGATGCGGGGAATTTAGGTCCAGATTATAAATATGGGTTCGGAAATATTAATGGCTTGCGAGCTATTAAAGTCTTAGATAAAGGAATGTTCTATACCGGTAGCGTAGCCAATGGCGCAACCTATGAAAAGGATATTGTAGTTCCTGCCGGTCTGGTTTCGTTAAAAGTGATGCTTGCGTATTCAGATATCTCAGCTACACCTGGTGCGGTTTCTGTTCAGGTTAACGACCTGGATATTAAAATTGTAAGAGACGGGAAAACTACTTTGCCTTGGGTTTTAAACCCCACAACTCCCGATGTAAATGCAATAAGGGGGGTTGATAATATGAATAATATTGAACAAGTAACTTTAGATAATCCTGTTGCAGGAACTTATAAAATTATTGTAACAGGAACAATGGTTCCTCTTAATAGTCAGGAATTTTCGGTAGTGTATGATTATGTAGCTCCAGAGCTAATTCTCACGTATCCGGTAGGAGGCGAAAAATTTAATACCGAATCTACAGAATACATCCGTTGGGATTATGAGGGAGAGGTAAAGACATTTACTCTTGAATATTCTATAGATGGAGGAGTGAATTACATCATAATAGCAAAAGACATTCCATCGACTGCAAGAAATTTTGAATGGAAAGTTCCGGCTGCAATAGTTGCAAATGCTAAGATAAGAATAAGTGCAGGTACGAAAACAGATACTTCAAAAGAGAATTTTATTATTATAACTGAACCTAGGAATTTTGTTATTGCTCCGGTAACCTGTGGAGCGACTTCGTATAAAATGGATTGGGATGCAATTGCGGGAGCAAAATATGAAGTCCTGAAAATGAATGGGTATGCCTTTGATGTAGTTGCAACAGTTACCAATCCTACTTATACATTTGCAGATGTTACAGTAGGGGATGATAACTGGTTTTCAGTTCGTACCGTAGATGTTGCAACAGGAATTGTTTCAGAAAGAGTGCCAGCGGTGAATGTAGAACCTATTTCTCAACCTGTTTTAAGTGCAATAAATTTACCATTCCTTGAGGATTTTAATACAAGAAAGGCAACAAATTTTGTTCTTTCGAAAGGAAAAGCGGGAAATATGAATTATTACAATCTAAAAATAAGGGACGTATTTTCAGACGTTGTAAAAATGGAGGGATCACACAACGCATCTCTATCTGCATGGGTTTCAAGTACAACTGCAAATGCATTTTCAAATAATCCCGACTACATAAAAAAGATAACTTTTTGTGATATTGATGCTACAAATCTTGTAGGCAAAAAGCTTCGTATGAAGTTTAACTTACAATGGAATAGTATTGATAAATCCAATAAAAATTTTTTTAGAGTATTGGTAAATGGAGTGGCAATAAGCAGCCACGAAAATATTGCTGTTTATGGTGGAACAGTTTTAGGGGGGGATGCTGATCTGGTATATGATTTATCAGCTTATGCTGGAACAAGCTTTAGCATTGCTTTAGAGTCAGTGATTGATAATAATTTTGTAGAGATTAATAATAACTATTTTTTTAATTCTCTTTTTATTGATAATGTCACTATTTTTGAGGCTACAGCTACAGATTTGGCATTAAATTCAATTACAGCTACTACGGGACTTACAGCCGCAGAAACCGTAACATTAAAGATTTATAATTACTCACCAGTTCCAGTAAGTAACATTCCGGTTTCGTATAAAATAAATGGTGCGACACCAGTAGTAGAAACTATTCCAGGACCTATAAACCCACTTACTGAAGTATCTTATAGTTTTTCACAAAAAGCAGATTTTTCTATACCGGAAAAGTATACGGTATTGGCTAGTACAGATTATCCAACCGATGCTATTGCCAATAATAATTCAATTACTACAATAGTTTATAATACGGGATCAGATGTGTTAATTGGATCAGGATCCACAATAACTACATGTTCCGCAGTATTTACTGATAGCGGGAATCGTTTTTTAAATTATAAAAACAACCTTGATGAGACAATGACTTTTAAGCCGGGGACAGTAGGTACTCGTATTAAAATTGACTTTAGTACTTTTGATGTAGAAGAAGGTTACGATTTTTTATTTGTTTTTGATGGGCCAACAGATTCATCTGCTTTGTTAGGAATATTTACAGGAACTACTTTACCACAATCATTAATATCTACAGCTGCTGGAGGAGAACTGACGTTCAGGTTTATTTCAAATACAGGGGTAAGTAGGGCAGGTTGGATTGCAGCGATCTCTTGTGTTACTAAAATCGTAAATGATGCAAATGTAGTCTCTATAGTTACACCTGAAGTTATTGGTAAAAAATCAAGTCTGCATGATATAACAATTAAAGTTAGTAATCTAGGACCTGTTGCGTTAACGAATCATCCTGTGTTTTATCAGATCAATGGAGCAACAAAGGTTACTGATGTTGTACCTAGTATTGCGCCCTACACGACTGCAAGTTTTACTTTTGTAACCAAAGCTGATTTATCGAGTGTTAATGCTACTTATACAATTAGAAGTGGTGTTGATATAGGAGATGATAATAACGCCAATGATATAATCGAAAAAATTGTATTTAATAATAATGATTTGCCAGTTCATACCAATACAAATGGATATGCTATTTCTAAGTTAAAATGGAATGAGGTAATAAATACTTCTGAAGCCACAGCATATTCAGACTTTAAGAACATAAAAATTCCAATTTATGCAGGAACTACCTATCAGCCGGAAGTTACACTTATCAAGCCAGAAGCACCTCTTGATAAATATAAAACAAGTTCAGTTGGCGTATTTACAATGATAGTTATTGATTTAAACGGTGATGGTAATTTGACAGATGAGTTTTATGATGGAAAATTTTGGATAAATACCCTTAAAAGTTCAGAATTACCTATAATTCCTTCAAGCACAAGTACACATTATTTTAGAGATAATACAACTTTAGCAGAGGGTATAACTATTCCTAGGGGGACTACAGCAGGGGAGAAGTTAATGCGTGTTGTTCATATGTTGCGTAAAGATCAGGAATATTACAATGTAAATCTTGGTCCAACAAAGGATGAATTAACAAGTTCCAGCTCAGATTTTGAGGTAGAAGAATACACCATTAATGTATTGCCATTCACAGCTGCTGACGCCAGTATAGATAAAATAACAGTACCAGTTAAACCGGGTAATGCTCCGGTATCGGTTAGAGCTGTAATTCGTAATTATTCAACAGTAGCAATTTCAAACTTCCCGGTGGCTTACAGAGTTAATGGTGGAGTTGAAGTCATCCAAAATCAGGTAGCTGCAATTCCGACAGGAGGAACAGCAGACATTGTCTTTACAACAAAGGCTGATTTAGGGGCTCCCGGTGACTATACTATTGATGTATACACCAAATTAGCTGGGGATACTGATGTTACAAATGATTCTAAGTCTATAGCGCTTTCACATGTGGCAAATTACGCTACTAACGTTGTAGGGACTTTTGATGGTGTAGATGATTTTATTAAAATAGATAGTACACCAACTCTTAATCTGACTAACAATTATACATTCGAGGCCTGGATTAATAAGAAGGAAGGATTTCGCTATTATAGAAGTTTTTTTGAGAAAGGCTCGGTAATAGTTTATATTAATAATGACTCTACCTCTGGTGTTGAAGACAACAGTTTAATACTCTATATTGTTACATCAGCAGGTAATTATATTTTAAATACGGGATTAAATTCGATTAAACAAAATACTTGGCAACATATTGCTTATTCGGTAAGTGCTGCAAATGTGTATACAATTTATATCGATGGGATTTCAGTTCCATTTACAACTTTAACTAGTGTTGGGGCTAGAGCTGCAAGGTCAAATGCTAACTTTCCTGCTTACATAGGTAATGATGCAAGCTTAATTCGTGGTTTTAAAGGTAATGTAGATGAAGTACGTATTTGGTCAGGAGTTCGTGATCAGGCTACAATTCTAGCGAATACTATGACAAAGTACACAGGTAATGAATCGGGACTTCTGGCATATTATTCCTTTTCCGAAGGAGACAAGCAATTTGTTTTCGATAGTACTTCAAGTGATAACACAGCAGTAGTTACAAATGCAGATACAAATGGTCAAGGTGAAGGTAAATTCTGGAATGTTCCGGTTTTATTACAAAAATTAGATTTTGTTAACCAACATTTGTCCTCTTATGATGCTGCAACCAAAACATATACAATAAAATTAAACGATGGAACAGATATAACAAAGGTAGTTGCTAATTATTCATTAGGAATGCAGAGTATTGCAAAAATAAATGGAACGATACAAGTAAGTGGTGTTACTACAAATGATTACACAAACCCAGTTACTTTAACTGTAGAAGGAGTTGGTTTTAACTCAGGAATCTCAGAAACCTATACTATTAAAGTATTTGTAGATTTTAATGAAGCTAAGTTGCTTTCATATGATTTTAAAACGGCATCTAATCCAGGATTAGCGCAAGAAATTAATACCGCAATTGTAGGAAGTAATGCAACGAAAACATTGGCCTATGGTACTGATGTGTCTAATTTAATTGCAGATTTTACCGTTTCACCAGGAGCAGAGTTATATATAGACGGTGTAAAACAACAAAATTCCAAAGTAGTAGTTTCAGATTATACAAATAGCTTTTTAGTCTCAGTAATTTCGAGAGACAAGTTTTTGCAAACTAACTACGCAGTTATTTTAGACGCTAAAAATTCAGAAACAGATATTGTTGCGTATTCAGTAGCCGGCCAAGTAGGGGCAACTGTAATAGACCCAGTTTCAAAAACGGTAAAAGTGATGGTTAATAATAATGCCAATTTAAGCGCACTAGTTCCGGTATTCCGAACTTCAGATTTTGCAACATTGCGCATTGGAACCTATTTTCAAAATAGTGGAGTTACTTCATTAAATTATGCCTTACCGGTACAGTATAATGTGACGGCTCAAAACGGGACAATAACGAATTGGACAGTCTCGGTTGAGAAAGCTAAACCAGTAATTTCTCTTTTAGGAGATACTGTAATTTCTTTGAATAGTGGATGTTCGTATGTAGAGGCAGGTTTTACAGCCAAAGATAATCTGGATGCAGATATTGCTTCGGCAGTAGTAGTTACAGGAATTGTCGACGTAAACACAGCTGGACAATATATCCTGACTTATACTGTAAAAGATGCCTTGCAGAATGAATCTTCAGTTACCCGTACAATAAATGTATCCTCTACGATTTGTAAAACTCTTGGAATTGCAACCAACAAAATTGATGGACTTGTTATATATCCAAATCCGGTAAAGGAGGGGAAACTATATATACAAACAGCATCTGGTAGCATAAAGAATATTAGTATAGCAGATATGTCCGGGAAAAAAGTTTTCGTTAGACAAACAGAAAATAAAGAATTAGATGTTTCAGGTTTGCCAGGTGGGGTATACGTAATTAAAATTGAACAAGACGGAAATACCTCCGTACAAAAAATAATTATAAAGTGATTTTTTTATTGAAAAAAACATAAAGATTAATTACGAATCTAGTTGTAAATTATTTGAAGCCAGTGAATTATTTCACTGGCTTTTTTTATTAATCGTAAGAAAGATGAAAGATAAGCTTCAATTAAAATTTTTTCTATCGTATTATTGCGTACATTTCTACTATCATTTTATAATCAATAAATTTATACGTCCTAAGAAACAGATTATTTTTGTAAATAATTAAGTTACTTAGAGTACGCATAGACTTTTCTTCTTATCAAAGAGATATTTACTAGAGAAATTACTGTTTTAAATCAATTTTGCGTAAAAAAACAACAATTGCGTATACATGAGTAGTGTCTTTTTGTTTCTTAATTAGAGGAATAAATACATTTGCCTTCGAAAAAAAAATAATAAGTTTTAATTGCATATTAATAATGTCTTTTTATTTGTTACTTGTGTATAGTAGTTACAGATAAAAGCAGAAAATTTTAGTATTAGTACTATGATAGATCTCAGGAGGTAATGTTTCAGATCTATAAAAATATAAGCAAACTTGTTACTGTTTAATTATCTAAAAATATGATGAATTCAAAATTTGTTGCATGTCTACTTTTAAATCTTTTTTTAACTCCTTTGTTTTCGCAAAGTAAGGAAGTGGTTGATTCATTATTGAGGGAAAATAGAAAAATAGTTAGTTTAAAAGAAGTTTTGGTAAATACTGATAAGGCTTTTAGAATTGCGAAATCCATTAATTATGAAGAAGGAGTACTTCGTGCAGAGCTAGAAAAGATTATTGTATTCTTTTACCAAGACAATATTAATAAGGGCGCGGAAAGAATAAAAAAGATTGAACCTGAAATTCTGAAGTCGAATAATATTTTTCTAATTACTAGATTAAGGACTATTAAAGGAACTATGTATTTACGGCTACATATGAAGAGTCTGGCAAAGACAGAATTTAATAATGCATTATTCTATTCAGATAGAATTCTTGATGATGATCAACGTCACTATGTAAAACAGTTAGCTTATTATGGATTGGCATTCGTAGCTAACGAGAGCGGTATAAAGAATAGTGAATATTTAGTTTTTAGATATCTTAAAAAATCGTACCAAGAGGCATCTCTTATAAAGGATGTATCTCTTTTGGATGGTTTAGTTGTAATTTGTGACGTATTAGGGGCGTATTATTCAGATAGAAAAGATTTTACTTCTGCAAAATTTTATTTAAAAAAGTCATTAATCATTTCGAAAAAGGCAGAGTGTGTTAGGTGTCAAGTATATTCTTTCAGTAGAATAGGCAGAATGTACTATAATATGGAAGACTATGTCAATGCAATGAAGAATTATGAAAAGTCTCTTGAAATTAGTAAATTAAGTGGGAATTTAGTTGCAATGGAAGATATTTATAGAGAATTGGCCATAGTATATGATAAATTGGATAATGATGAAAAGTTAAAAGAAAGTTTGCGAAACTTAACGCTTGTTAGAGATAGTATAAGGAATAACGATGACTTAGCTATTGGAAGTACTGTCAAAAACATTACGGGTGATTTAGATTTAAAACATAAGAAAAATGTAAGTTATCTAAAAATATATATAATTATTGGAAGTATTTTATGTTTTATACTTTTTTATGTCATTTTAATGTATTTAAAAAAGTATAAAGCGGAAAAAAATAACAATGATAAGTTGGAAAAAGACTTAATCGCGAAAACCCATTTTATTCAATCGTTAAATTCGAATAAGTCTATTGCTGAAAAAGAAGAAGAGTTGAAAACTGTCATTCGCATGGCGATAAAAAATGATGTATTGTTTTTTCAAACATTTAATGAATTATTTCCTGATTTTAAAGATAAATTACTGCAATTAGATCCTTTCTTTAAAATTGTTGATTTAAAATTTTGCAGTTATTTGAAACTAAATTTTGACACTAAAGAGATCGCGAGATACACGGGCAATTCGGTTAGATCTGTTGAATCTAAAAAATATCGTTTAAGGAAAAAAATGGGAATATCTTCTCAAGAAGATATTAACGCATGGTTTTTTAATTTATAAAGATACCGGTTGTACAGTAATAGGTATTTGCAATCACCTAATTTAGGTTCCAGCTGTTTTGAATTGTTTCGCTTGTTCAGGAGAAGTTATAGGATAAGTGAATAATAAATCTCCTTTTTTCATAATACTGTGAGAAAATTAAAATTTAATAAAAAATGGGGCCTTAAGGCCCCATTTTTTATTAACATAGTTAGTAAAACAATTATGCATCATAACTTTTTATTTGATGTGCTCACCGCTTTGATTGTGATTAATTCACTTAATAAACAAATTCAGTTTTATAAGCAAATTCTACATTAGATTAACGCAGCACTTAAGCCGAGCGGCATATATTTCATAATCATCTTGTTCAACACTCTCCATTGGACTTGTTATCTGTTTTCTTTAAAGTGACATTTTGTTGATATAAACCTTTAGGTGTTTGTTTGAATGCCTCTATCTCCAAGCAAAGAAGGTTGGTCGTTTTGAGAAGATAAAACCAAATAAATTTTCTTTGTCTAGTTTCGTCCTAATTATGTTTTTTCGCATAGTTAATCTGCAGGACGATAGAGTTTTCTAGTTATGAATTGTATGAAAATTGGTTTTTATCTGTAGATATTATTATGTCTAATTCCATAAAGAAACTTGTTATGAATATTTTATAGGTGTCTTAGATGAATAGACTTTCTTAGATTAATGTTTTTTCATGACATTCTCTTGTTTAATGTCTTGGTAATTAAAGCGTTGTGATTTTGTTTGAGTGTTGCGTATTATTGCGTAGTCATACTTTTGGCTAGAATATAGTTGTTGTATTTACTTTGCTCCAAAATAAACTGGTGCTACAATGAACCTATTAAAGCTTAGTTTTTTTGGATTGGAAAATAAATTAAAACTTAAAACTAATCTCTTCATGTAAAGTTGTAAAACTTTGGTTTGTAACCTGTACAGATTAATTAAAATCTTTGAAAATTATGAATAAAAAAGTACTCCCGCTGTTTGTGTTTGTTTTAGGAGGATATATTGGGAATGCGCAAGTTGGGATTGGTACAGCTACACCAAACAATTCTTCGCAACTTGAAATTGTTTCTACTGATAAAGGGATATTGATACCTCAAGTGTCTTTAAAAAGTTCTAAAGATACTTCTACAATAATCAGTGGAAATGTCAATAGTCTTTTGGTTTTTAATACTGCGACTATTTCAGATATTACTCCAGGTTATTATTATTGGTTTGATAATAAATGGTTAAGACTTAGTTCCGAATTTCAACGTTCTTTAATTTGGGATCCTGCTAATAATGCATTCAGTTATATTGATAATGATGGTAAGTCACAAATTGTAAATCTTGCTCAGTTGATCAAGACTAATGAAACGGTAACAACTTTAGTAAGAGTTTCAGATGGTAAATACACTTACACCAATGAAAAAGGAGCCCTTGTAACCATTGACATCGCTAACGACATATCGGGAACCGCTACAACAATCTTTAAGAACCCTGAGGTGATTAAAGAACTGGAGACCGTTGTAAAAGACAAAGAAACGGTAACGACTTTAGTCAATAAAGGAGCCGGAGAGTACACCTATAAAAATGAAAAGGGAACCGATGTGAATATCAGTGTTCTTGGTGATATAAAAACCAACATCAAAGATCTGTTATTGAATGCTGATGTTAAGGCGGCCATTAGTGCTGTTGCTTCAAAAACCGAAGGTACGGTAGGTTATGATCCTGTTAAGAATATTTTGGTTTATGCAGATGCTGCAGGAGTTAGTCAAACTGTTGATCTAAGTGGTATTGTAAAAACCAATGAAACGGTAACAACTTTAGTAAGAGTTTCAGATGGTAAGTATACATACACCAATGAAAAGGGAACCCTTGTAAGCATTGACATCGCTAATGACATATCGGGAACCGCTACAACAATCTTTAAGAACCCTGAAGTCATCAAAGAACTGGAGACTGTTGTAAAAGACAAAGAAACGGTAACGACTTTAGTAAGAGTTTCAGATGGTAAATACACGTACACCAATGAAAAGGGAGCCCTTGTAACCATTGACATCGCTAATGACATATCGGGAACCGCTACAACAATCTTTAAGAACCCTGAAGTCATCAAAGAACTGGAGACCGTTGTAAAAGACAAAGAAACGGTAACGACTTTAGTAAGAGTTTCAGATGGTAAATACACATATACCAATGAAAAAGGAGCCCTTGTAACCATTGACATCGCTAACGACATATCGGGAACCGCTACAACAATCTTTAAGAACCCTGAGATCATCAAAGAACTGGAGACCGTTGTAAAAGACAAAGAAACGGTAACGACTTTAGTAAGAGTTTCAGATGGTAAATACACGTACACCAATGAAAAGGGAGCCCTTGTAACCATTGACATCGCTAATGACATATCGGGAACCGCTACAACAATCTTTAAGAACCCTGAGGTCATCAAAGAACTGGAGACCGTTGTAAAAGACAAAGAAACGGTAACGACTTTAGTGAATAAAGGAGCCGGAGAGTACACCTATAAAAATGAAAAGGGAACCGATGTAAACATTAGTGTTCTTGGTGATATAAAAACCAACATCAAAGATCTGTTATTGAATGCTGATGTTAAGGAGGCCATTAGTACTGTAGCTTCAAAAACCGAAGGTACGGTAGGTTATGATCCTGTTAAGAACATTTTGGTTTATGCAGATGCTGCAGGAGTTAGCCAAACTGTTGATCTAAGTGGTACTGTAAAAACCAATGAAACGGTAACAACTTTAGTAAAAGTTTCAGATGGTAAATACACGTACACCAATGAAAAGGGAGCTCTTGTAACCATTGACATCGCAAACGACATATCGGGAACTGCTACAACAATCTTTAAGAACCCTGAGGTCATCAAAGAACTGGAGACCGTTGTAAAAGACAAAGAAACGGTAACGACTTTAGTCAATAAAGGAGCCGGAGAGTACACCTATAAAAATGAAAAGGGAACCGATGTAAACATTAGTGTTCTTGGTGATATAAAAACCAACATCAAAGACCTGTTATTGAATGCTGATGTTAAGGCGGCTATTAGTGCTGTTGCTTCAAAAACCGAAGGTACGGTAGGTTATGATCCTGTTAAGAACATTTTGGTTTATGCAGATGCTGCAGGAGTTAGTCAAACTGTTGATCTAAGTGGTATTGTAAAAACCAATGAAACGGTAACAACTTTAGTAAAAGTTTCAGATGGTAAATACACGTACACCAATGAAAAGGGAGCTCTTGTAACCATTGACATCGCAAACGACATATCAGGAACTGCTACAACAATCTTTAAGAACCCTGAGGTCATCAAAGAACTGGAGACCGTTGTAAAAGACAAAGAAACGGTAACGACTTTAGTCAATAAAGGAGCCGGAGAGTACACCTATAAAAATGAAAAGGGAACCGATGTAAACATTAGTGTTCTTGGTGATATAAAAACCAACATCAAAGACCTGTTATTGAATGCTGATGTTAAGGCGGCTATTAGTGCTGTTGCTTCAAAAACCGAAGGTACGGTAGGTTATGATCCTGTTAAGAACATTTTGGTTTATGCAGATGCTGCAGGAGTTAGTCAAACTGTTGATCTAAGTGGTATTGTAAAAACCAATGAAACGGTAACAACTTTAGTAAAAGTTTCAGATGGTAAATACACGTACACCAATGAAAAGGGAGCTCTTGTAACCATTGACATCGCAAACGACATATCAGGAACTGCTACAACAATCTTTAAGAACCCTGAGGTCATCAAAGAACTGGAGACCGTTGTAAAAGACAAAGAAACGGTAACGACTTTAGTCAATAAAGGAGCCGGAGAGTACACCTATAAAAATGAAAAGGGAACCGATGTGAACATTAGTGTTCTTGGTGATATAAAAACCAACATCAAAGATCTGTTATTGAATGCTGATGTTAAGGCGGCCATTAGTGCTGTTGCTTCAAAAACCGAAGGTACGGTAGGTTATGATCCTGTTAAGAACATTTTGGTTTATGCAGATGCTGCAGGAGTTAGTCAAACTGTTGATCTAAGTGGTATTGTAAAAACCAATGAAACGGTAACAACTTTAGTAAAAGTTTCAGATGGTAAATACACGTACACCAATGAAAAGGGAGCTCTTGTAACCATTGACATCGCAAACGACATATCGGGAACTGCTACAACAATCTTTAAGAACCTTGAGGTCATCAAAGAACTGGAGACTATTGTAAAAGACAAAGAAACCGTAACAACTTTAGTAAGAGTTTCAGATGGTAAGTATACATACACCAATGAAAAAGGAGCCCTTGTAACCATTGACATCGCTAATGACATATCGGGAATCGCTACAACAATCTTTAAGAACCCTGAGGTCATCAAAGAACTGGAGACCGTTGTAAAAGACAAAGAAACGGTAACGACTTTAGTCAATAAAGGAGCAGGAGAGTACACCTATAAAAATGAAAAGGGAACCGATGTGAACATTAGTGTTCTTGGCGATATAAAAACCAACATCAAAGATCTGTTATTGAATGCTGATGTTAAGGAGGCCATTAGTGCTGTAGCTTCAAAAACCGAAGGTACGGTAGGTTATGATCCTGTTAAGAATATTTTGGTTTATGCAGATGCTGCAGGAGTTAACCAAACTGTTGATCTAAGTGGTATTGTAAAAACCAATGAAACCGTAACAAGTTTAACTAAAAATTTGAATGGAACAATTACTTATAAAAATGAAAAAGGAATAGAAGTTACGAGTGATTTAGCGATTGAAAGTAATGTGTTTAGTTCAAATGGAACCAATTTAACTTCCACAATTAATGGAAAACCTGCGGTTATAGATTTGCAGCCCATAATTAAGTTAGGTTCTACAAATGCGTTGGTAAATTCTGGGAATATCATGACTTCTACGGTTAACGGTATAAGTCAGAGTGCCAATGTTGTTCAGAATGTTAGCTTAGAATTACTGGATAATAACCTTACAATAGGAGCAAATGAGGTTAAGCGAACTATAGACGTTACTCAATTAAAAGTTGAACCTTGGAATTTATTAGGTGGAACATCGAAGGCTACATCAAATTCAGATCAGATTTATACATTAGGGAGTTGGGTTGGAATTGGTGTAGATGCGAAAACCAGTTTTGGAGATGAAGCATTACGAGTAAATGGAAAGATAAGAACAAATACTTCTGTTTATGCTGATTATGTTTTTGAGGATTATTTTCAGGGATTTTCAAACTTGAAGGCTGATTATGAATTTAAATCGCTTAAGGACGTTGAAGAATTCATTATTAAAAATAGACACTTGCCTGGTGTTACACCAATAAGTAAGCTGGAAAAAGTTGAAAATGGATATGCTATTGATCCAACTGAATTAGGTGTTCAGAATCTAGAAAAAATTGAAGAGCTTTATTTGTATACTATCGAGCAGCAAAAACAAATAGATTTAAGAGAAAAGGAAATAGATGGTTTAAAAATGGATGTCGAAGAAATGAAAATGAAGTTGCTGAGATTAGAAAAGATAGTTTTTGAAAAGTAAAAGGCTTGGAATTAAATTAAAAATTCTTAATAGAAAAAAAGGGAGAGGACTATAATATTTAGTTTTTGTTATGTTTTGAATTTGGAGAGTTCATTTAAGAGGGTTATAACTGAATACTCTCCCTTTATTTTTATAAAATCGATTAGTAATCAATTGTTATGTTGTTAAAAGGTTGGTTAAAGATTGTCACTGTAAATAGTGTTTTGGTTTGTTATTTACTTTCATAGTGGTGGAGCATAGTGATAGGCAATCTTTATAAAGGGAGGTTTTGGTATATCAAGTTGGGTTTTATTATTAATTTGTTTTGAGGTAAAGATTGGAATCTAACAATTGAATGCCATGCCTTCCTTTAATACTAAAAGTGAATGATATGAAAAAAAAAAATAATATGTTGTTTTTTGGTGTTTTGTTCTTTGTTACTACTGTGGAGGCACAGATAACAAACACTGGAAAGTTGACAATTTCACCCGGAACCGTGTTTTCTTCAAAATTTAATTTTGAGAATTCGTCTTCTGGAGCAATTTTAAATGATGGAGAACTTGTTATTTTATCTGATTTTAATAATGACGGTTTGGTGTTTTTTACAGATAGTCAATACAGTAATACTAAGTTCATTGGAAAGAAGAACCAAAGAATAACGGGAAGCTCTCCCGCTGAATTTACAAAATTTAATGATTTAATTTTTGACAATGATTCTAAACAGCCTGCTTTTATAGTTTCGGGTAAATTAAGCGTTTCAGGGAATACTGATTTTAGGAAAGGAATTGTAAATACTGGAAGATTTAATGGGTCGATCGTTTATGAAATAGATGCAAATCATTTTAATACGAGTAATGAAAGTCATATAGAGGGATATGCAGAAAAAAAGGGAAATACTGATTTTACCTTCCCGATAGGTGATAAATCGCTTTATCGCTATGCAAAGATAACGTCCATAAATGCAAGTGCAGGAAGTTCCATTATAGGGAAATATTTTCTTGAAAATTCGAATTTGTCTTTTCCTCATTCTAGCAGAGCGGGGAACCTTGAACAAATTGATAACAAGCAGTATTGGGAAATAGAGAATCATTCAGGATATGCTGAAATTATGATTACCCTTTCTTGGGATAAAGAGACAACATCAGATTTTATTTGGAAAGATCTAAAAAATATGATGGGAAATGAGGATGTGCTTACAATTGTGAGATGGGATAAAGATAAAAAGCTTTGGATAGATGAAGGAGGGGTAGCAGAAGTTAATGACAATGAATCGGGTACTGTTACTACTTTTTCTAAAATCTCTGGCTTTGGAATATTTGCTTTGGCAAAAATAAAAAGGAGTACTAAAAATGACGGTTATGTATTTGTTTATAATGCTGTGAGTCCAAATAATGATGGAAAGAATGATTTTTTTAAAATTGAAGGAATTCAGAAGTATCCAAATAATCGCGTAACCATTTTTAATCGTTGGGGAGCAAAAGTTTTTGAAACGACAAATTATGACTCACGGGGTAATGTTTTTAATGGATATTCTCAGTCACAAGGTAAAAGTGAGTTTAACAATGATAGCACACTTCCAACAGGAACCTATTTCTATGTCTTAAGCTACGAAGTAAAAAGTGGAGAGGATTCTAGGAATGTTGAAAAAGTAGGATACTTATATATAAGTGATAATTAAAGAGGTAATACACAAGAAAAATGAATGTTGATTGTAAATTTATTGTACTTTTTTTAGTCTGTGGTTTATCAGGATTTTGCCAGCAAAACCCTCAATATACACAGTATATGTACAATGTTATGAATATAAATCCGGCATACGCCGGGCAAAGAGAAGTTCTGAGTATTTTTGGTTTGCACAGAAGTCAATGGGTTGGAATAGAGGGTGCGCCTTCGACCAGTACGGTTGCCCTTCATGCACCAATAAATGATAGTAAATTAGGAGTTGGAATTTCGTTTGAAAATGATCGAATTGGACCATCTAGTGAAAATAAATTTACAGCTAATTTGTCGTATACAATTGATTTCTCAGACTATTACAAACTTTCTTTTGGATTAAACTCGTCAGTTACAAATGTAAAGGTTGATTATACCAAACTTGATATTTACGATCCCAATGATATATCATATCAAAACAACGTAAATAAGTTTTCTCCAAATTTTGGAGCGGGATTGTATTTACATTCGGATTATACTTATGTCTCGGTATCGGTTCCTGGTATCTTAGAAACAAAGCACTATAGTGATAATGAGGCTTTTTCAACTGCCAAACAAAAAATGCATTTGTATTTAATGGGTGGGCATGTTTTTGAGGTTAATCCTTTGTTATTATTTAAGCCTTCATTGCTAGTAAAACTAGTACAAGGGACCTCTGCTCAGGTTGATTTATCTGCAAATTTCCTCCTAAATGAAAAATTCACGGCTGGAATTTCTTATAGATTTTCGTCTACATTTAGTGGGATGGCAGGCTTTCAGGTTACAGATGGATTATTTGTAGGTTATGCATATGACAGAGAAATTTCAAAAATTTCAAATTTTAATTCGGGTTCGCATGAGCTTTTTTTGCGTTTCGAAGTGTTTGAATATTTTGACAGGATAGTTTCACCCAGGTTCTTCTAATGAAAAAAAAGTTACAAGTTGTATTTCTATTAAGGACTTCTCCTGGTTTAGAGTAAAATAATTGGAGGTGTGTAAAATTAAAAAACTATGAATCAAGTATTAAACATTTTAGTGTGTGATGAAAATCAAACATTCTTCAGATACTTTAGAAAAACATTTCCGGAATTTAACTTTAGTTTTTTTTCTGATGAAAAAAAAGATGCTTTCTTAATTGATAAGTTTGATAGGATTATTTTTATTCAAGAGGGGCCTATAGAGGAGTATATGATATTCTTTACACAGTTTGAAGAAAAAATCCCTATCATTTTTGGGATTTATGAAAGAAGACCTATTCCTGCAAAATATCAAATAATTCTGACTACTAACGTAAAAATATTGTATTTGCTAGAAACAAAAAAGGAAATTAGCAACCAACTTAAAGAGTATTTTGATAATGTAGTACTATAAAGCAAATCGTATAGCATAATTCTTTCAGCTAGATAAAAGATGTGCTTGAACATAGTTGTTAATTTCAATGGTAAGATTTCATAATAGATTTTTACTCGGTTAATTTTAATATAAAGAAAAATGATAGTTCATATTAGACCTGTAAAAGATCATACAAAATACACAGTTAACGGACACATGGTGTACAAAAATGAGTTTAAAAATTGGTCCTGCAGTATTGATTTGTCTGCTACTGAAATTAATGCATTCCTATTGTATGAAAAGATTATTATAAATAATAGTAGGATTAGAAAACACATTAATGCAACTTATCGGAATTAATAAAATTATTAGATAATGTGATGGCCTAATTAATTATAGTCTGGGTATAATAGGGGCTTTTGAGAACATGAATTCGTTTATCGTAATTTTTTTGATTTACAATATGCCCACAAATTAAAGTACTATTCAAACTAATTTGTATTTCGGAAAGATCGAAGAGAAGAAGGACTAAGAATACAGATGACGATATTAGAGAATTAAAAAGACAATTTTTTAAATATTAAAATACAATGAAAATTACTTGTTATAGAAAAAAAAGCTTTATACATGATATGGTTAAATTTAAAGCATTACTAATTAAAAATATCCTCGGTAAATTTTTGATTCTGATTGGGTTTGTCGCAAATTCTCAGACAGGGATCGGAACTACTGCGCCACATAAGTCTTCTGAATTGGAAGTTTTTTCTACTAATAAAGGGGTGTTACTTCCTAAAGTAACTTTAAAAGGAGAGAGCGATCAGACGTCTATAGATGGAGGTACTGCGGCTACAGCCCTTTTAGTTTACAATACTGGGCTAAATCCTGATTTTCCGACTAAAGGTTTTATGTTTTGGAATGGTACAAAATGGAGGTTGCTTGCAGATGCAAATACAAGTAAAGCTAAAATTAATGGCGGATTAATGAAAAATACGGCCGTACTTACACCAAATACATATACTGCAGGACAAGATTATGATGGTATTTTAGAGGTTAGCTATAATGGAGGAAATGGGGGCTATTATTCAGAAGGAGAGGCGTATTTATACAATGGACTTTATTTTAAATTACAACCAGGACAGGCAAAGGGAGTGGGGAAACTTATTTTTACAGTTAGTGGTAAACCTAATGTAAGTAGTCCGAATTCAATAGTTAATGTCCCAATTCATTTCTTAACGGATGTTCTTGGGAATATGAATATTGGTGGTACTACAATTAAAACAACAAATCAATATAGCTTACACAGGAGCGTAGGAATTAGTAAAGGTATCACTGGTGAGTTTGGAACGCAGACTGTCAATAATGGATATGGGGGTAGTAGGTTATCCTGGCGTAAAGATGATGATGTTGAGATAAGAAGTATAGTTTTACCTGAAACTGGTGACTATATATTTTCTTTCCGTCTCTATGGTAGTCTCACAGGGACAAATTCCGGTACTCCTTTCTACATTAGTGCATTAAAACAAGTGGGGCCTTCTCCTGCCGACCGACCGACCGACGTATTATTAGATATAGTCGAATTAACAATTATAAAAGCCGGTTCGTATACTTTTTATTCATGTCCTGTAAATTTAGCGGTGAGTGGACAGGCCGGCGACGCTATATATTTTAAGATAGCTAGTTTAGCAGGTCCGGATTTAGTGTGGACTTTATCAAATGGAACAAATGCGGTGGTTAATTATGATAAATTGGCAAATAGAACATCAATGTTTTTTTGGAAGTTATAGTTTGTTTTTAGTAGCCACTATTTGAAGAAGGGACATTTTTTTAGCATAATTACTCAAATATTTATACTAAAATAGTTTTGAGACAAATTAAGTTTATTCATTAATGTAGGAATTTACGTCTTTTGCAGTAATGAAAAAATAGAATATAAAAGTATTTATAGTGTAGGGTTAAAAAAGCGGTTATATAAAAATAAAATAAAATGGGGATAGATATAAATTTGATTTTTGGTGTTTTAAGTTTTTGTGCCACAGTTTTTGCACAGGATAAAGGGGATAATTTTACTAAAATAAAGGAGTTAGGTGGTATTGAAGAGTATTTGTATGAGAAAAATGGGATGAATGTTTTGCTTTTGCAAGATAATGCTTCACCGGTGGTAACAGTACAAGTTGTTTATCGTGTAGGGTCTAAAAATGAAGTTTTGGGAAGTACCGGGGCAACACATCTTTTAGAGCATTTAATGTTTAAAGGAACACCTAGTTTTAATAAAAAAAACGGGAATTCTATTGCGGAAGTATTATTAGATGTTGGAGCCGAATTAAATGCCACAACATGGTTGGATCGTACAAATTATTTTGAAACCATTCCTAGTGATAAAATCGGATTAGCTCTTGAGATTGAAGCTGATAGAATGAGGAATTCTTTGCTTTTAAAAGAAGATAAAGAAGCGGAAATGACTGTGGTTCGTAACGAATTTGAGCGTAATGAAAACGATCCGGGAGCTTTATTAGAGAAAGAAATCTGGGCCTCAGCATATATTGCACATCCGTATCATCATAGTACAATTGGTTGGAAATCTGATATAGAGGGCGTTTCGGTTGAAGTGTTGCGTGATTTTTACAATAAATATTATTGGCCGGATAATGCAACTCTAACTATTATTGGAGATTTTAAAAAAGAAAATGTTTTTGGATTGATTGAAAAATATTTTGGAAAAATTAGAAAGGCACCTACCATGCTGTCGCAATTGTATACGGAAGAACCGGAACAATATGGAGCACGAAAAATTATTGTTAGAAAACCAGGAGAATTAGGCATTGTCAAACGAGCGTATAAAATTCCTGGAGCTCTGCATCAGGATTTACCTGCCTTGAATGTTTTAGGTAAGATTATTAGTTCTGGACCTTCGGCAATTTTAAACAAAACCTTCGTAGATACTCGTATGGGGATTTACACTCATGCAAGACCTACAAACTTTAAAGAAGCTGGGCTTTTTATGATTGGAGTTGATTTTCCAACAACATCAAAGCATGAAGATGTGGATTCTAAATTAAGCGAGGTTATAGAAAAGATTCAGAAAGATGGAGTAACTCAAGATGAAGTAGATCGTGTTGTTGCCGAGATTAGTGCAGAAAGTGTTTTAAGACGCGATGGTTCTGGAGTCATTTCAGCTGAATTAACCGAAGCTATTGCGCTTGGAGACTGGACAGAATACGTGACAGGAGTTGACAAATTGAAAAAGGTAACTCGGGCAGATATTTTACGTGTTGCTCAGAAATACTTAGTCGAAGATCAAAGTACAACTGGGTACTTTGTTCCGAAAGAAAATGGAAGTCAAAATAATAACGAAATAAAAGCTAGCAAATTTAAGAGTGAAAGAGAACCATTTTATTACAGAAGTAAAAAAGAAATTGACAATACTAGAGATAGTTCTTTTATTACTTTACCAAAGCAAATTGATAATACATTGGTAAGTGATTTAGATGATAATCCATTCAAAGAATCCGGGTTTAGTTATAAAAGAGAAAAAGTGGCTGGAATTGATCTGGTTTCAGTAAAAACTTCTGCAAAAGATTTTGTGACCGTTACGGGCAGTATTTCATTTGGAAATTATGCAAATGAAAATAAAAACGGAGTAATTCCTTCATTAACAGCTGCAATGTTGTCTAAAGGAACTAGGATGAAGGACAAGTTTAAATGGTCTGATGAGTTGCAAAAGCTTGGAGTAAACATCAATATTAGTGCTTCCAAATTTAAATTAGATATTGCATTTAAGTGTTTAAAGAAAGACTTGAATCAGGTAGTGGCTTTGTTTGCTGAAGAATTACGCGATCCTTTATTTGATTCAAAAGAATTTGAAAATCTAAAATTGCAATTTGCAGGGAATATGCAGCAGAATTTAAATGATCCAAGTGAAAGGGGCAGTATTGCTTTAATACAGGCAATTTATCCAAAAGGAAACCCAAATTATAGAGCAAGTATCGAAGAAGATTTGGAAAATGTGAAGAGTGCTACTTTGAAGGAGGTAAAAGATTTTCATAATAAGTATTTTGGTCCGGCTTCTATGCATTTAGTTGTTGTTGGAGATATAGCAGATGGTTCGAAAATAAAGAATTCGTTAAATAAATCATTTAAAAATTGGAATGGTGGAGTAATTGAAAGCTTAAAATTTAAAGAAGTTATAAAATCACCCTCAAAATCACAGGTCATTACAATTATTGAAAAACCAAGTGCTGAGTTATTTGTTGGACAGTATACTGGTTTAAAAAAATCGGGTGCCGATTATACCGCATTTTACGTTGCTAATCAGGTTTTGGGTGGCGGTTTTTCTGGCCGTTTAATGAAAACCGTTCGGGACAAGGAGGGGTTAACATACAATATTTTATCTGGAATGGCAGGGAATGTAAATACAGGTGGTTTTTGGGTAGTTAATGCTTCATTCAATCCGGTTCTCTTCCAAAAAGGATTAGACGCCACAATGGTTCAGATTGATAAGTGGATAAAAGATGGAATTACTACTGAAGAATTGGAAAAAAAGAAGACCAGTATAATCGGAAGCTTTAAAGTAGGAATGTCAACTACAGAAGGAATATCAGGCACTATTTTAAGTTTTATTGAAAGAGGTATGGAGCCCGATTACATCGAGCAATTTTTAAAAGATATTGACAAAGTAACTTTGCAACAAGTTAATGATGTAATCAAAAAGTATCTGCAATTAGACAAAATGATTACTATAAAAGCAGGTTCATTGGATAAGGATAGTACTCCTTTAAAATAGATATTAATCAATGGTCATCAAAGCAAAAATGCAATATAAATTAGGGGATGCAAATTATTAAACGTTGATGTTTGTATTTTACAAGTAGTGTCTCACGAAGTGTATATAAGTTAAAGTTAGAGAGATTTTTTTCTTGAGTAATCAATATAGCTTTAATTTTTTAAGTATACATTTACGAAGACACTACTTTCTTAATTGAGATGTAATAGAAATGAAGATTTAAGCTATCTTTCTTATATTTCTTCTTAATAATATAATGTAACAAAACATTTATTCTTTATTTTCTTATATTAATTGGGATGAGTGCATAAATAGAATAGAGTTCTCTCAAATCTTGAATGAGATATAGAATTGGATTAGCCTTAAAAAGGACATGTAGACTCATAGAATTAGAAGAAACGGGAAATCAAACTTACTAGGCCAAAAAAATATGAAATAGTACTAGGTTTCTAGTATCAGAAGGAGATTTACCTGGTAAAAAAGAAATGATTTAAGTTTTTCGTATTAGGATTATGAATTGGTCTATTTAAAAGTAGCTCGTTGATAAGGTTTTGATATTGAAGTTTTTATTATAATCATAAAGAAACATAACGAGATCTGCTCTAAACTTGTGGGAAGTATTTAGATTTAATTAGACATATCGCATAATTCATCATACAAAGAAATCAGGATAGAGTATAATAAAAAAAGCGGATCGATAAAATAAGATTGATTCTGATTTAATTATTTAATACTTTCGTCTTCCGATAGTTCGAGGAATTAATAGAAGCCAAGTATAACTAATTTATCGAGATATCTCAGGTGAAGAACAACTTTAAGCTTTAACCAACAATCTAATTAAGGTTAATAATTTGATAGCTATTAAGTACTCCTTTTTCGAATGTATATAAAAAAAGCAGTTTCCATTGCTTAAATTAAGAATAAAAAATTTTATAAGTATTTGTTTTAAATTTAGACAGTGTAGATTCTTAGATCTAAGAATATTTTTATTGATTACCTAAAAAATGAATTTTAAATTTAGTTGATGTGTCTGGAGGAGACTTGAACTGACATAGCACCACGTCCCCAATTGTAGTTATTCTGAGATGTTATCGCAAACATTCCGAATCTAATCAGTTCTGTACTTCCTTCAATATATCCGTCTACTTTGTATAATATGTTCATTGGAGTATCACCTGGATTTGAAATTATATCTATGGCAAAACCAGCAATTGGTAGTCCGTAAGCTAATCCTTTTTGGTCATAACTACCGGGAACAGTATATTTACGAGAACCCATGTCTAATTCGACATCACTTCCGCCGTTTACAGACTTGTACAAGGTACAGCCCATATATCCAATTGACTTTGGCTTATCACCTGAATGCATAACAGGAATATTATAATTGATTATGATTTGTGCCTGTGATTTTGGAGGAATAATAATGGGAACGCTAAGATCTAAATTTATTCTGGCTGTTCCTATTTCGGTTGTTTGTATTGGTTTGGTCAATATAGCATATTTAATGTCATCAGCCAACCAAGTCCTGTTGGTATTAATAATGTAACCCAAATTTCCATCGTTATTTGCTACAACTTGATGATTATATTCCGAAGATAGTGCCTCTGTATTAACATGTTCCATGGCTCTTATCTTAAGTCCTCCATTAACATCGAGCGTTTGAGTAGGTTGTTGCGTGTTAATTCCGACTTTAGATTGGGAATATGCCAATGAAGTAATGGTCATTAAGCACAGGATGATAATTTTCTTTTTCATTGTAATAATTTTTTAGTTCTCTTAATTTTTAGAACGATATCCGATAATTAAAAATTTTAAAAACCAAGGCGAACCTATGTCTAGTTGTTTGAGGTTAGCTTAAGTACAAAAACGAACAAAAATGATGTTTTAACAGTTATACAAACTTTGATATAACCAATAAGTTTAGTAAGATTTTTTATAGACATAGGGTTTTAATAATATCAATAGCTACAGTCTTGTTTAGTCAAAGAATTATTTCTTTCATCTTATTATCTACATTATGTTATCTTTTTTTGTCAATCATGAAATATCAATAAAAATGCTGTTTTTTAAATTTTAGCAAAGATATTGGTGTAATAGTTTCTACCATTTAATTCGCTTTTTTTTATCGAAAGCCCCATATAATTAAAATCTCCTTCGATGGCTTTTTTATGCTCAGCACTTTTTAGCCAGGCATCGACGGCTGCTTGTGGAGTTTTATAGTTGTAGGCTATATTTTCTTCAACTTTTATAGCTCCCAAAACCTTTACTATATTTTCAAAGCGGCCCGTAAAACCATCATGACTCGGTGCATTCTTTGCAATCATATAAATGTCATGTTCTTCGCACTTGTTAGAAATATAATCACTTACTGTTAAAACATTCAGACCAACACTAATTCTATAATCGTTTATTAGTTTGATAGTTTCTAATTCATCCGTACTATAGGCATAGTTGTTTTTAATTTCAGTTGGAATGTTCATAACTTGATCTTGTGACTCTGAAGAACAGGAATTTATAGTTAAGAAGGCGCTCGAAAGGAGCAGGATAAGTAATCTATTCATTGTTAAGTAATCTTTTAAAATTCAAAATTTGGTTAAACATATTTATTTGGGGCAAAATAAAAGGATTAAACACAAGGACAGAAATTAAATAGTACTCATATATACTTATGAATTAGTATGCGTAATAATGCGTAGATAGGAAACAAGAATAATAAGGGACTTCTGAATGTAGATTTCACCTAAACCGATCCCAAAGAATTTTGATTGTCAGATTTTTTTTCTTCAAGAGGTTTTGATAAATTATAGGGACTTCTAGATACTCGATGTCCGGAAGCCTGAATGCCTGAATAAGTATATTTTAGGAAGAGTCTGTAAAAAAACGAAACTATCGCCATCCTTATTTCCTAAAATAATTTTAGGACAAAAAGTATAATTTATAGAAGATACTTTTTTTAAGTATTTTGATAAAATCAGTTCTTTATTTTCTCTTTCAGTAAGTTCCTATCGAAATTTAAAAAAAAGAAAGACAATACTAAAATGATTTTCATATTTTTTATTTACTTGAAAATTGCCTATAAAGGACTATAATTTAATAAATTATAGTTTTAAGAAATCAAACCAAACCCTTGCTAATTTTGGATTAGCAAGGGTTTGGTTTTAAGGTTATCAAAATATTGATTTATGAATTAAAATGACTGTAGATGTTTCTTGACTTAAATGTCATTTTTTAACAATAATTTACTTTTTTATGATTTTAGCCCTATAAACAGAATTGTCAGTATCGTGTAATAGCAATAAATACATCCCAGATTGAAACTTGGAAAAATTAATTTCGGCCTTAAACACATCGTTTTTTTCTACTAATCTACCTAATGAATCATATATTTCATAGTGTGTTATATTTTCCTGAGTATGTACTCTTAGAACATCTGTGACAGGGTTTGGTGTAATTTTTATTGTATTTTTAGTATTGGCATTTATTCCTAAAGGTGAAGTGATAATTAAAGTGATACTGTTATCGCTTAGTTGATAACAAATTTTTTGCTGGATAATCTCATTAATTGACTTATTGATTAAATCAGCAGCTGACCCTACAAAAGAAATTCCATGAATCGTATATGTTCCTGTAGCTAAAGTTGAAAAATCTGCAGTAGTGTTTGTACTTATAATTTTATCCGTTAGCGTATTAATGGCAATGTAGCTATAGTTAACTCCAACAGTGGGGTTAATAATATCAAAAAATCTTCCTGGGCCATTAATACTTACAGTAAAGACATCGTTATTTGGGGTTCTTCTATAATTGGTCGCAGCGATAAAATACTCCACACCTTTTTTTAACTTGACAGTAAAACTGTTGGTATAGGATATATTGGTTCCCGTACCAATTCTACCATTAGAAGATATAAAGTTTGATTCTGTAGCCTGATTTCCTTTATATATGGAAATAATAAGAAAACCAGAAGGATAGCTTAATGTATAATTTCCGTCTTCTGTAACTTTAACTCTAAGAGGGACGAGATTATAATCTAAAGATTTTAAGGATGGAGCTGTTCGATCTGCATTGTACACATAAAAACCCTGCGGACTCATAGTAGAAGTTGTGAATGCAATTGTTTTAGATACATATGTACTATTAGAGGGAGTTTGTGGTTGTAAATTAAGATTAGTTTCGATACTTGCCTGATTAGCTGTCACTGTTCTGTTTTCTTCAACTATTATACTATCATAAGAATTACAACTGGAGTTAATGATAAAGTCGGTATTTGACACATCAAAAAACTCTGCGTAATCGTTTATTACTGCAACAACTTTTATCCTTGCTTTATCTTTATTAGGAATAAGTGGTATTGTGACCGTTGCACTTCCATTATTTGAAACATTGGAAGCAAGTACATAAGGAAACGAATTTCCTCCGTCTGTCGAAAGTATTATATCTACTGTACTTTTTATTAAGTCGGTCTGGTTAACATCCCATGTTACATTGATATTGCTATCAGCGTTTATTGTAACATTTGAATTGGGGTAGGTAACAGTTAAAGGCCCGTCATTAGTTACAGTTATCAAAATTTTATCAGAATCAACTCCACCCGCAACTACACTATTATCCCGTACAGTAAATCTCATATTCATGTTCCTAGCTACTTGAGGCAATGCTTCAGCTTCCAAGGTAGGTGGTTCGTTCTGATTTTCTAAAACAAATTTCATTTTAGGAAAGTACCTTTCAGTGGTTGTATTACTTTGTTGCGACCTGAACAATGGTGTAGTTGTTCCGTTTACGGCACTATATCCTCCAGATCCATTTATTGTGCTGCCCATTGCTCCTTTATCGTTATCTACTGCGATATCAATCTGTTCCCAAGTATATGATAAATTAGAATTTTCTACATCAGTACCAATCCCTTTTAATTTAAAAGGTGTTCCCTTAGGAATCGTGATAGCAATATTACCAGCATTAGCAAGGGGAGGGGTGTTGGCTACATCAAGAGAGGTAAAACAAGTTGCACCAGTGTTCAATGAGTTAATAATTTGATCGATACTTTTCGAATGAAAGTAATTAAGTTTATTATTACCTGTATTGGTTTGATCGATAGGAATAACGCAGTTTGTTCCATAGCTCATTATAGTCGTTCCTGCACCAGGTTCTACTGCAGAGCTACTATTCCAGCCTATTGTACAAAACGTAGGAGAATTTGCTAACCCTCCTGTAGCATTATAAGTATGTCCAGCATTAAATTGATGTCCTATTTCGTGAATGATTAAATTTGCTATGGTAGATTTTGATACCGTTATAGACCATTCCGTCCATGCTCTTGCTTTAGACGTTGAACTACAAGGTTGAGGGCCTGCATGCCCTTGAACTGTGCTTCCTGATACAATATTAAAAGTATGCCCAATATCATAGCTTGTATAAGGTAAAATTCCACTTGAATTTAAAGTATTAAAACCCGTCTGTGAATTTGTACCAGAAACACCAGTAGGATTTATTGTAAAGGGATCTGTAGTTGCATCTTTGAAGATCAATGTTTTATCAATTGTAGCAGGGATTAATTGAAATGAAAGAGACAATTCAGATTCAAAGATTAAATTTACAAGATTCATCACTGTCAGTATTTCAGCTAGAGCGGCATCTTGGCTTCCAAGAGCCGTAGTAAATTCACCTGTTGCTGCCACCGCCATTCTAAAAGTTCTCATTTTATCTCCATATGGAAAATTAGTTACCGATTTTTCCGTAACAGTTGACCTTTTGGTTCTCTCATTTAAAAATTGTCGGACTTCATCTACATGAGCATCACACTCAAATTTTTCCCCAAACATTTCAGAGGATTCATATATTCGATACTCTCCACTTTCAGTTTTGTAAGGTTCAACAATAAAATAACCCTTATCCGACTTAATTATTGCGGTTATTTTGTCCCCAATTAATGTTAATTTAATTTTACTCTGTTTGTCTTTTGAAAAGCCATCAAAACTAATAACATTATCAATCCTTTCTTGAGTAAGGTTATTTTCGGATAAAATAAATTCTTCCGAGGTTCCATCAATAAGAGTTAAAACAATCGATCGATCATTAATTTTTTTAGAGCTTTGTCTTTTGGAGTTAATGTTTCTCTTAAAGTTCTCCGTTTTTAGTTTAAAAATGAGACCGGGAAGATTTTCTGCACCAGGAAGATCTGTTTTTAATTCTTGCGCATTACTAAATATGGATATTAGAAGGAATAAAAGTAAAGTTTTTTTCATAATTTTATTTTAGTTTAATATGATTATTATAACAACTAGCGAATTTGATGTGAAAATGTATCTATTAACGAATGCATTTCTTAGCAAACTTTTTGTGCTCTGTAACAGGGGAAAAATAAAAGATAGGAATATGTTTGCCATTATAAAAGCTGCCAATTAATGCAGTTCTTTTTTTGGTTTTTATATGAATCTTTCGATATTAGTTATGCATGCTGCTAGAATCAATACTAGGATTTGAACTTATAAATATATTTAATCTCATTTCTCTAAATAGATTTTACTCTTGATTGGCAGACAACTAATCTTAAATTGTACTAAATGCTTAAACATCCAGATTGAATGAAAAAGAATATTTTTTGGGCGCAAAAAAACACAATTATTTGATGTTTTTTAAAAAAAATATTACTCATATATACTCAAAATTAAAACAATCATTAGGTAAAGGTTTTTAACTGTAAAGTAATTTTATTACTGTAAGATTGAGGTTGTTAATTATGATCTTTAGTGAATGTCTTTTGGTAATGCGTCAAATGTGTTGATGAGTATTTGGTTCATGTAGGATTGGTAGAAAGCCATCTGTTTAGATTGGTATCACAGTCAAAAGCTAAATAACCGTTTGTTTGTACTTTAGGAAAAAAAGCTGTAAGTTTTAATGTAAGATACGTATCAATAAAAAGTTCGGTCACATATTCGAACCTGTTGTTGTTGTTGTTGTTGTTGTTGTTGTTGTTGTTGTTGTTGTTGTTGTTGTTGTTGTTGTTGAAAAATAATTAGAGGTAATACATATTGGAACCTAAACTTCTTAGGTATTAATTTTGCTGAATTTTTGATTGTTCACAGTACTTTGTATCGCGATTCTGCCGTAAAACTTGTAAAGGTGAAATATCTTTAAAAACCGCCTTAGCTTTTTGTGGCAGAGTAGGAGGCAACTCCAACTCAAATGTGCCACGATTTTGCCACAAAACTTTCCAGCATTTTTACAAAGACTGAAAACGGTCTTAAATGCAAAAAAAACCTGCGAATACTAGGATTTGCAGGTTTTATTGTGTTTTCTTAGGCCAAAAAAAAGTCCTGAAATGTTTCAGGACTTTTTTAGTGGGGAGAGCAGGATTCGAACCTGCGAAGTTCACACAGCAGATTTACAGTCTGCCCTCGTTGGCCGCTTGAGTATCTCCCCAAGGCTTTGTATTATTGCGCTTTGTTGTTCTAAGCGGTTGCAAATATAGGAACGTTTTTGATGTTTCCAAACAAAAAATGAACTTAATTTTACGTTAGTTTTACATTGTTTTTTTAATTCGTTGGAATTGAATAAAGTAAAAATATTTTTTTTAGGTGTTTTTTTTTAAAGTAGGGTTATTTTTACAAGGTACAACTGATTATTTGTTTGTTTTTTGGTTTTTTAAAACGTTTTAAATACTGTCCCTTCTCGGAAAGCAGTAGCAAATACGAGTTAAATCAAATCAATCTGTTCTCAAATGTTTGACATTTGTTCACGTGGAAATTTGAAGCTTGATGTAGATAGATAGGTTTCGATCTTCTTTTGGTAGCTTGTGTCTTCAAACTTTTCTAGATAGTTTTTTTCTTTGAAATTAAGCGCTAATTTTTTTATTTGTGAATGGGTTAAAAGAAAGGTTGTTTGTGTCTTAAATGAAGGTTATTGGGATTGATAAGATGTGTTTTGTTTTTTAGTACTAAAGAGTATCTCTTGGGATTGGTCTTTTAATCTGGCAGTAAAATATAAAAACAAAAAAATCTCCACTAGGGAGATTTTTTTGTTTTATTTCTGAAAGGAAATATTATTTGGCTAAAAGCTCAATTATTTTTGCTCTTAATTCCGGACCTCTTAAATCCTGAGCAACTACTTTTCCTGATGCATCAAGAATAAAAGTTGCCGGAATAGATTCAACACCATATTGTTTTGCAATTGGCTCATCCCAAAATTTTAAGTTTGAAACTTGCGTCCAGGTTAGTCCGTCTTTTGCGATGGCTTCTTTCCAGGCAGCAGCCTCTTTGTCTAATGAAACTCCTATAATATTTAAACCTTTAGCATGTAATTCTTTGTAAATAGCTACCACATTAGGGTTTTCTTTTCTGCATGGACCACACCATGATGCCCAGAAATCAACGATAGTTACTTTGCCTAAGCTTTCTTTAAGCGAAACTACTTTTCCTTGTGGATTTGGAGCCGAAAAATCTGCTCTTCATTTAGGGCTTCCAACAGGAGCTGCTGATGCACCAACTGCAGGATTTTTCATTTGTCCTAGTTTAGTTTTGATTTCTTTTCCAGGAGTAGAGTTTTTTAAAGACTCGTCTAAAGAGTTGTATAAACCTTCCGCTTTTTTGATGTCAGTGCTTGGGTCATTAATCATGCTTTGAATAATTAAAGCAGAGATAAATGCTTTTGGGTGAGTCTCAGCGTAAGCTAAATATTTCTTTTTAGAGTTTTCCTGAACTTCTGTTTGAAGTGTCATGTATTGTTTCATCAAGCTATTGATGGTTGCAGTATCTTGAGCTTGTTGAGCTTGTTGCATTTTTTGAGTGTTTTTCTTTTGGAAATCAACTAAACCTTTTTGAGTTTTTGTCATATCCTCATTGAATTTTACATACTCGTCATTGTTGTAAGTACCTGAAATTTTAGATTTGTGGATACTGTCTTTGTCAACTGCAACAGTAATTTCTCCTGTTTCTAAGATGAATGGAATTGGACCATTAGCTCCCTGAACAATTAAAGTATGAAAAGCTGGTTCTGTTACTTTTCCTTTAATTTCGAATTTTCCGTTTTCAACTTTTACGGTGTCAAGAGATACAGCCATTTTTGTTGTTGGATCCTGACCTTGAAGAATGATTGTTTTTCCGTTTTCGATACCGGTTGCAGTTCCTGTAATTAGGTATTCTCCGTCTTTAACTTTGCTGCAAGAAATAATCGCTGCAGAAGCAGTTAGTAAAAAAAGTATTTTTTTCATTATAAAAAATTAATTAGTTAATTGATTTGTGCAACAAAAGTATTTAAAATTATAAAACATAAAGAATTTTGGAACCTAAAATTTTGTTATTGTTTTTTTAGGTTTAATTGTCATGTAATCAGAAGGTTTGTGAGGTTTATTTGATTTAAAACTCTTAATTATATCGTTATAATGAAAATAAATAACGTTTTTTTTAATTTTTACGCATAAAAAAAGCACTCCGTTGAGAGAGTGCTTTTGTAGATATTTTGGTATAAATCTATTCTTGATTCGTTTTCTTTCTCCATGTGAAAGAATTAAGAATGTGTCTTTTTGCAAATCTTCCAGGAGAATCGGCATTTACCATTTTAACGTAAGTTGCTTTAGGAACACTGATGTATTCGTAAACACTTCCGTTAGAGAAATCGATAATTAAACGACCTTCAACAAATTTATAATCAGTAATTGAACAAGTCGAAATCGTTTCAGTGTATTCTGGTAAATTAAGTTTAATCGTTTCAGGATTAATACTTACCAAGAAGTGATAAGCCTCAATAATAGCTTTACTTTTTTCTTCTGCAGCTTTTAAACCAGCATCATCACCTTGAAATTTATCAGGATGAGATTCTTTCATCGCATTACGATAGATTGTTTTTAAATCTTTTAATTCAGCAGTTTTGTCTACGTTTAGTAACTTGCGGTATTCAACTATTTTTTTCATAAATAAAAGGTAACTTCTTGTCTATTAGTTTGAAATGATTGTTTTTCACTTCAAAACGACAAATTTTTTGCAAAGGTACACTTTTTTTTAACTTTTTACTTTTGAGCGGAAAAATATTTGTTTTTGTTTGAGGTTTATGATTGCGGGGACTAAGTGTTGGGCGTACTTAACCGCAAAAAACCGCAAGGTTTTTTTAGGATAAGATGCACTCCAAAAGCGAAGTTCGCAAAGCTTCATAAATAAAAACTTTGCGAACTTTGCGTAAATCTTTGCGTTAAAAGTGACCTGAAACCTAAAACTTGAAACTTGAAACTAATCTTTATTACTTGTTCTCCGGTTTATTATTAGCCTTATCGAAGTTTTTAGATTTTTTTGGATACTTATCATAGCTAATATCGCTTGGGTTTTCGATGATAGATTTAATCGTGATCCAATCCCCTATATTAAAGTTAGTATGTGCGATTTTATAGTCTAAAAGGTACTCACCACAAAAATAGTTGTTGTTTTCATCTTTTTCTATGATGCCCGTATAAATTCCTTTTTGCAGCATTTTCCCTTGTGGATCTTTAGACATAATTTTGTTTGTTTTAAAATTGAAGTTGCAAAGTTAATCATTATTATGTTTGTTTTAGGGAGTTCTTGACAATCTCAGTATATTTGCACATGCAAAAAAACTTCAAACCACATCCTAATTCCTTTAAAAATACGTTTTGTGTTTTTCATGAAGTACTTTCAGATAAAATTGAAGGTTTAAAGAAGCAGTTTGAGAGCAAAGCCGGAAGCGCTTATTATTATACGGAAGCCGGAATGTACCGGGTGTCAAATCATTGGGGAAGACTGGCCAACAGCAAATGGCGTTTGGTAGCAATGGTACCGGAAACTGCTTCGAAAACTAAAATAGGTTTTGCGGCCTGGAACGAATTTTATCCGGATAACGCTGAAGAAAAACTGTACTATATCGAAGCTGACTTTGATCAGAATCTGGTCACCTATCAGCATAAGAAGAACCCGAATTATGATGGAAAACCTATTTTAAGAACCAGTTTTGAAACAACGAAACGAATAAAACAGGTTCGCAACCTGCAACAACTCACTTCATGGGCAAAGCATTTTGATTATGAAGATATTGATGAGCTGAGAAAGCAAATTATTAACGAGTTGATTTATACCGAGAAAACTTTAGACGAAATTAAAAGAGAAATATAATGGGACGCAACAACGAAAGGAACATCAAAAAGCATAATGACAAATTGCATAAAGCCCAAAACAAAGTAAAACAGGCTGAGATTGCACGCAAAGAAAAGCTTAAAGAAATTATTAAAAAGTTCAACGAGAATAAAGAAGAATAAAATGTATCAGATTTTAGGTTCCAATAAAAAAACCTGAAACCTGAAACTTGAAACTTGAAACCTGAAACTTGAAACCTGAAACCCGAAACCTGAAACCTGAAACAAAAAATAATACACTACAGATGAGTAAATACGAAGATTTAAAAGCAAGTGTGCAGGAAATTATTGATTTAATTGCTGCCAAGAATAATAGAGAAGCCAATAATAAATTGCTTGAAGTAAGTGATACCTTAGATGATATGTTGGATCATGCTGAAGAAGATGAAGATTTAAGAGAAATTAGCAGGTATCAGGTTTTATTGAATCAGTTGCATGTAAAAATTAATGGAGAAGAGCAGGTTGATGGAGAGTAAGAAGTGCTTTTGTGATACTGGATTATGGTTCGAAAATTGTTGTGGTCAGTATCTTGAAAACAATCAAAAAGCACCAACGGCACTAACTTTAATGCGTTCCAGATATTCGGCTTATGCCTGTCACAAGGCAGATTATCTATTAGAAACCACTTATATTTCGGAAAGAAAATACTATTCGAAGGCCGAAATTTTAAAATGGGCAACAGCTAATAAATGGCAGAGACTCGAGATTTTAAGTTTTACTGAAAATACCGTCGAATTCAAAGCCTATTTCTTGGATTCAGACCACAAACCACAAGTGCATTATGAATTTTCGACTTTTAAATTTGAAAATGAAGAGTGGTTTTATGTTGATGGAAAGTTTGAATAATTGTCAGACCTAACACTGTTAGTTGTTAGTTTTGATTAGATATTTTAACTAAAAATTAATAAACGTTTCGTTTTTCATAATTCTAAAATAACGTAATTTTAAAATTATGAAAAACGAATTTAAAAAAGGTTTTTATTTTAAGTCGTACGAAGCTCCGTTTCAGTCTCCGTTTGAAAAGCTTTTTGGTATTTTTAAAGAGCTGATCACCCATACTTCGGGTGATTTTGACGAAGCAATCAGCTGGTTAAGGGAGTTAGACATAGAATACAAACTAACAGACGAGAACTACACTATCGATGATTTTATCGAAGATTTAAAAAAGAAAGGTTACATAAAAGACGAAGTTAAACCTGACGGAAGCGGTGGTTTTGGTATTACTGCCAAGACAGAACGCGCTATCAGACAGCAGGCCCTGGATCAAATTTTTGGTAATTTGAAACGTTCCGGAAGTGGTAGTCATAAAACCAAACATGCCGGAAATGGTGACGAACATACGGGGGAATTTCGTGAATTTAATTTTGGAGATGGTTTAGAACGAATTTCATTGACAGAAAGTCTGCGAAATGCCCAGATCAATAATGGTGTTGAAAGTTTCATGCTAACCGAAAATGATTTGGTAGTAGAAGAAACTCAATACAAAGCGCAAATGAGCACCGTTTTGATGATCGACATCAGTCACAGTATGATTCTCTATGGCGAAGACCGAATCACACCTGCAAAAAAAGTGGCCATGGCTTTGGCCGAATTAATCACAACTCGTTATCCCAAAGATACACTCGATATTTTGGTTTTCGGAAATGATGCCTGGATCATCCCTATTAAAGATTTGCCCTATCTGCAAGTAGGACCTTATCATACCAATACCGTTGCGGGACTTCAATTGGCTATGGATATTTTGCGAAGAAAACGAAATACCAACAAGCAGATTTTTATGATTACCGATGGAAAACCCAGCTGCGTACGCGAGCGTGACGGTTCCTATTATATGAATAGCAACGGACTCGACGAGTACATCGTTGATAAATGTTATACACAGGCACAGCAAGCCAGAAAATTACACATTCCGATTACGACATTCATGATTGCAAACGATCCGTATTTACAGCGTTTTGTCAACCATTTTACCGAAGCGAATCAGGGAAAAGCATTTTACACCGGATTAAAAGGACTGGGAGAGATGATTTTTGAAGATTATGAAACGAATAGGAAGAAGAGAGTGAGGTAGTGTTTAGGCTTGGTTTTAGTCTCAGTCTCGGTCTCAGTCTCAGTGACGGTGTCCTGCTGAGCGAAATCGAAGCATAAGTTGCAGTGACAGTCTCAGTTACTATTGTCCGCTGAGCGAAGTCGAAGCGGGAGAGAAGCAAGAGGCCATTAAAAGTTTTAAAAAAAAACAAATTAGAAATTTTTCAATCAGTAAAAATGGAAATAAAAAATATAAAAACATTAGGACAGTTAAAAGCTGTTGGTTACAAAAGTAGCAGTATTAAAGACGAATTACGCAATAATCTTCGGGAGAAAATAAAGTCAGGAAAGCCTGTTTTTGAAGGTGTTCATGGTTTCGAAAATACGGTAATTCCGGAATTGGAGCGTGCCATTCTTTCTCGTCATAATATCAACTTATTAGGACTTCGTGGTCAGGCGAAAACACGTTTGGCACGTAAGATGGTTGAATTGTTAGACGAGTACATTCCGTTTGTGGCGGGCTCGGAAATTAATGACGATCCGTTAAATCCTATTTCACGTTTTGCCAAAGATTTAATTGTGGAGAAAGGTGAAGATACGCCTATTTCATGGCTGCATCGCAGTGAGCGTTTTTTCGAAAAATTAGCTACACCCGATGTTACTGTTGCCGATTTAATTGGAGATGTCGATCCTATAAAAGCAGCAAACTTAAAGCTTTCTTATGCCGATGATCGTGTCATTCATTTCGGAATGATTCCGAGAGCCAACCGCTGTATTTTTGTAATTAATGAGTTGCCGGATTTACAAGCCAGAATTCAGGTCGCTTTATTCAATATTTTGCAGGAAGGTGACATTCAGATTAGAGGATTTAAATTGAGAATGCCTTTGGATATGCAATTTATATTTACAGCCAATCCGGAAGATTATACCAATAGAGGAAGTATCGTAACGCCTCTAAAAGATAGAATTGGTTCGCAGATTCTCACGCATTATCCTGAAAGTGTTGCCGTTGCAAGAGCTATCACAGAGCAGGAAGCCAAACTGGATGAAACACAGCACAAATTAGTTTATGTGCCGGCGCTGGCCAGAGACATTTTAGAACAGATTAGTTTTGAAGCACGCGAAAGCGAATATATCGATAATAAAAGTGGAGTAAGTGCCAGAATGAGTATCACCGCTTTCGAGAATTTAATGAGTACAGCAGAACGTCGTGCCTTAAAAGCCGGAGTAGATAAAACCACTTTGCGTTTGTCTGATTTTGTGGGTATTATTCCTGCTATTACCGGAAAAGTAGAATTGGTTTACGAAGGAGAGCAGGAGGGAGCTGCCGTGGTAGCACAAAATTTAATTGGTTTAGCCATCAGAACTTTATTTCCAACGTTATTACCGCGAATAGAGAAACTTGAAAAACCGGGAGAAAAAACACCTTATTCAGATGTGATCGAATGGTTTTTTGCCGAAAGCGGTTTCGAATTGTTAGATGATGCTTCTGATTTAGAGTATCAGAACATTTTAGATGAAGTAACTCCGCTGGATGTTTTGTTGAAAAAATATTTGCCTCAACTGGATAAAAAAGATCAGTATTTCATGAAAGAATTTATTTTGTGGGGATTGGTCGAATACAAAAAAATGAGCAAAGACCGTTTTGCTCAAGGACATCAGTTTAAAGATATGTACGGAAGTTATATTAGTAAATTGTAGTTTATACTCTATTTTTTTTACAAGCCCTACAGGTATATGCAAACTTGTAGGGCTTATTCTTTTGTAAAAAGCCTATTACCAGTTTTATTTCATCTACCTTGCTCCGTTGGCTGTATTTGCAGTTTCCCAAAATAAAAATGGAAGATAGTTTCGAAGATTTGATTGCGAGTTATATAGAAAACAAGGTTGGAATATCAGAGCATTTTTTAAGTCCTGAACTGGCCAATCATTTAAAGCAAAATCTAATAGATTTAAACCGTAAAAGTTTGTTGCTGGCTGCAGGAATCGGAAACTCAGAAAAGCTGTCTTACGATGGAGCGGTACGCAGTGACTCTATTTATTGGCTGGATAAAAAACACAACAATGTTTTTGAAAATGAGTTTTTTGATAAGATAGATGCTTTTATAGTGTATTTGAATGAAAGTTGTTATACCGGAATTACGGGTTATGAATTTCACTATTCTTTATATGAAAGAGGCGATTTTTATCTGAAGCATTTAGATCAGTTTAAAAACAATTCCAGTCGAAAATATTCGATGATCAGTTATCTTAACAGCAATTGGCAAGAAAGCGATGGTGGAGAATTAATGATCCATCAGGAAAATAACAATCAAAAAATTGCACCTACGCAGGGAAAACGGTTTTTTTTAAAAGTAATGAATTGGTGCATGAAGTTCTGGTTACCCAAAACACCAGAATGAGTATTACAGGCTGGTTAAAAAGCGACTAAAATCGTTTATCATTATACCCGACAAGTTTTAAAAATCTGTCGGGTTTGAGATTTTTTTAAAAGATATTGATATATCAATTATATTTGTATCAAATAAAAAAAGTATGCAACTCGAAAATCCAACCGGAACAGCTCTGTACTCCTTAGAGAAAGCAATAAAAGAATATCGAAGACTGGCACAAAAAAACATTACCAAGGTCGTAAAAGATATTACCGTCGATCAATGTCTGGTCTTAATTATACTAAACAACAATCCGGACATTTCCCAAAATGAATTGGCTAATCTTGTATTTAAAGACAGTGCTTCCATTACGAGAATGATTGAATTAATGGTGAAAAAAGAATATATAAGCCGTACAATTCACCCTGTGGATCGAAGAAAATTTAATCTGGAAATCACTAAAAAAGGAAAAAAAACACTTGACGATATACAACCCGTTATTAAGATTAACAGGCAAACGGCATTGGAGGGCTTGTCTCTGGAAGAAATAGCGTTATTGGATAAAACACTCCATAAAATAATCATTAACTGTAAAAACAATTAGCATGAAATCAGGATTAACACTAATCGTATTGTTGGTATTTATGTTTGGATATTCACAAAAGGGGCTTAGTATACAATTAGAAAAATACATGGATGCACAATTTGCAGTTAATGATTTTAGCGGTACAGTATTGGTTTCTAAAAACGATTCGATACTTCTAAAAAAAGCATATGGCTTTGCGAATTATGAGTGGAAAGTAAAAAATGTAGTCGATTCAAAATTTAGCATGGCTTCAGTTTCAAAGCAATTTACGGCTGTAGCGATTTTGCAGTTAGCGGAGCATAAAAAGTTATCATTGGAGGATCAATTGAGTAAGTACTTTGTTGGTTTCCCTAAAGGTGATGTCATCACTTTAAAAATGATGTTAAGTCATAATTCAGGTTTTCAAATGGATTTTGATGAACTGTATTTGGTAAGAACAGATCTCAATAAAGATTCTGTTTGTACGTATCTGGCAAAAAAAACTTTGCTGTTTGAGCCGGGAACCAGCACAGCCTACAGTAACATTGGATACTATTTATTAGCGCGCATTGTTGAAAAAGTATCGGGACAATCTTATGAAGAGTATTTAAGGCAAAATCTGTTCGATAAAGCTAAAATGTACAATTCCGGAGTTTCTACTAGTGATACTGTAGTGGATAAAATGACTCAGTTGTATTATTTCAATGATAATAAATTAACTAAAAATCCATACATCAATTGGAATTTCAATCGTGGTCATGATGGTATATATTCAACTGTTGAAGATTTAAATTTGTGGAATAAAGCACTTTTTGATGGTCAGTCTTTGCTATCAGAGGAATCTAAGAAAAAAATGTTTACATCGTATAATGAACAGAACTTTGGTTTTGGCGTAATAATCAATCCTGTATATAATCAGGGACATCAATTAATTGCGCATGATGGTGGTTTCTTTGGGGCAATGACATCCTTTAACAAATTTACTGCCGATAAAGTTTTTATTACCGTTTTATCCAACAACCAGTCAAAATCGTATTATATCGCTTATGGCCTTGCGGGAATATGTTTTGGGAAAGAGGCAGAGCTTCCGTACAAACACATTCAGGTAGCTGGAGATGTGAAGGCTTATGATCAATATATAGGGGAGTATGAAAATATTAAAATTGTAAAGAAAGAGAACAAACTGTATTATGCGGGTTCTGCTATCGAATTGTTGCCGGAATCACAAACAAAGTTCTTTCGCTCAGATAATAATAATACGACAGTAGAATTTATTAAAAATAGTAAAGGAAAAATTATACAGTTAGAAATTAAAAAGGCTGGAATAAAAGAAACAAAAAATAGAACAAAAGGAGTTTAAGCGTTATTTTTGCATTCAAAATATAATCTTATGTTGTTTCTTATCCTCAGTATTTTGTGCAGTGTAATTGTTGGTGTAATCTTTAAAATAACGCGAAAATACAATACACATCCCACTCAAATTATTGCGTTCAATTATATTGTGGCTTTAGCACTTTGTTATTTTACTTTTAGCCCCAATTTAAATGAAGTTGATGCAAACGCGCCCTGGAACATTTACATTGCTATTGGGATATTATTGCCGATAGTCTTTTTGTTTCTGGTAGCTTCCATAAAAAAGGTGGGGATTGTAAAAACAGATACAGCCCAGCGATTGTCGTTATTCATCCCAATTTTGGCGGCCTGGTTCATCTTTAAAGAAGAATTTAATACCTATAAAATTATCGGGTTACTAATTGGTTTTCTGGCGCTTTTACTCATCTTAAAAAAGCAGCCGGATACCACAGAGAATAAATGGATTTATCCGGCGGTGGTTCTGGTAGGTTTTGGAGTTATTGATATTCTCTTCAAGCAAATCGCTCTTTATACTACTTTGCCTTATCCAACCTCTTTGTTTGTGGTGTTCTGTATCGCCTTAGCAGTAGCTTTTTTAATTGCGATCTATGAAATAGGGGCAAAAAAGAGGAAAATGGACTCTAAAAATATTCTTTTTGGTGCCTTGGTGGGGATCTTCAATTTCGGAAATATCCTGTTCTATTTAAAGGCACATAAAGCATTTGCTGAAAATCCATCAACAGTTTTTGCAGGAATGAACATGGGAGTTATTGTTTTGGGAAGTTGTGTTGGTTTGCTTTTTTTCAAAGAAAAATTATCTAAAATTAACTTTATTGGTATCTTTTTAGCTTTAATAGCCATCATTTTTATTGTTATTTCTCAGTTTAAATAAATTTTTTCAGAATGTATTGTGTTGATTAACAAGTGTTTTTTGTTGATTTTTTCATTTTACAAAAATAAACTCTACTAATTCTATAGAATTTATAAAATATATTTTATAGATTTGCAATAACAATGAAGAACTATAGTCAAAATATCATCTCATCTTTATGTGGCTTCACGATGTGTCGCATGCAGGACTATGTGATGAAATGGCGTTGATAGAGAAATTTACTTGTTATTTTTTTTTTTAGCCTTTCATGCACCAATGAAAGGCTTTTTTTAGAACTGGAAAAAAAGAAACAAAATGAGAACCAAGAGAAATACCAGTGTTATGATGCGACGCTGTTTTAGGAAAATCCTATGTTAGAGCAAGTATCCATAAACCTTAGAAAAAATTTTTGTAAAAGATAAAATATAATAACCCCAATTAAACGATATAATATGAGTGCAGAATTAATAAAACAGAACCCCTTTCAATCCATGATTGATCGTTTTAACATTGCCGCAGACATTCTTAGATTAGACGAATCGATCAGGCAAAAACTCCAGCGTCCGGAAAAGCAAATTGTCGTTAATTTTTCAATTACCCTGGACAACGGTTCTGAAAAGAACTTTGAAGGTTATCGTGTTATTCACAATACGGCTTTAGGGCCTTCAAAAGGTGGAATCCGATATGATAAGGGAGTGAACCTTGACGAAGTAAAAGCACTGGCTGCCTGGATGACCTGGAAATCGGCGGTAACCGGGATTCCGTTTGGAGGAGCAAAAGGCGGAATTATTTGTGATCCCACGACACTTTCTAAGAATGAATTAGAGAAAATAACAAGAGCTTATACCAAAGCTTTAATAGATATTTTCGGACCTGAAAAAGATGTTCCGGCTCCGGACATGGGAACGGGGCCCGATGAGATGGGATGGTTAATGGATGAGTTTTCGATACTTCATGGCAAAACAATTCACGCCGTAGTAACCGGAAAACATTTGCATTCCGGCGGTTCATTAGGCAGGGTAGAAGCAACAGGAAGAGGGGTTAGTATCATCACTTTATTAGCCCTTGAAAAATTAAAACTCAGACCTGCAAAATCTACAGTAGCCATTCAGGGTTTTGGAAATGTGGGATTGCATTCGGCCTTATTTTTATTTGAAAAAGGACTAAAAGTGGTTGCGGTTAGTGATGTTTCCGAAGCGTTTTACAATCCTGAAGGACTTAATATCCCTGAATTGATTTTGTACTACAATTTGAACAATAAAAGTATTAAAGGATATCCGAATTCAATTGCTATTAAACATGAGGATTTATTGTTGTTAGAAGTGGATGTATTGATTCCTGCTGCCACAGAAGATGTGATTACACAAAAGAATGCTAATGATATTCGCGCTAAAATTATTGTGGAAGGTGCCAACGGACCGGTTTCTTCCGATGCAGATAAAATACTACACGATAACAATGTTTTAGTGGTTCCGGATATTTTGGCTAATGCGGGTGGCGTTACAGTTTCGTACTTTGAATGGCTTCAGAATTCGCTACTGGAGTCCTGGAGAATTCATCAGATTAATACACGCTTAGAGGACATCTTAGAAAAGGGATTTGAGACGGTTTTCAGAATTGCCGCCAAACATAATGTAACGCCGCGTATTGCAGCTTATATTATTGCGTTGAAAAAGGTAGCCGACACTCAATCTGTAAAAGAAGTGGCGCTGGATACTCCGAAATTTAAGCAGAATTAAAAATTAGATTTTTAATAGTAAAGATTGTTTTCATCAATTAATAAGAAGATTTTCAGCTGAAAAGAACTTGTTGCTTGATGAAAATGTCTTTGTTTTTATAAGGATATAGAAGTACTACTGCTGTGTGTTTTTTTATAAATTAAATACGTATTTTTTAAAATGGAACATATTAATTTTCTAGCTTTCGCGATGCCTGCTTTTTTTCTCTTTCTCTTTTTAGAATACAAGCTTGCACAACGACGAAAGAGACCGGAAATTTTTAACTATGAAAGTTCAGTTTCAAATATTAGCATTGGGATTGCAGAACGGTTGATCAATTTGTTTGTGGCAGCCAGTTTTTACCAGTTGTATTATTTGATTTATGATAATTATCGATTTTTTGACATTTCGAATAGTGTTTTGGTATGGATTGCCTTAATTCTTGCCACCGATTTTGTCTGGTATTGGTACCACCGATTGGGGCATGAAGTCAATTTTTTCTGGGCAGCACACATCGTACATCATCATAGCGAAGAGTTTAATTTTACTGCGGCTGCCAGAATTACGACTTTTCAGGCCGTGATTAGAACAGGATTTTGGTGTGTACTGCCGCTTATTGGTTTTCACCCTTCTATGGTGATTACCATGCTGATTGTGCACGGAGCTTATTCTTTTTTTACGCATACACAGCTTGTTGGCAGAATAAAATGGCTGGAGTATGTTTTTGTTACGCCTTCTGTACACGGTGTGCATCACGCCTCTGATGAGAAATATCTCGATAAAAATTACGGCGATATGTTTACCTTTTGGGATCGTCTTTTCGGAACTTTTCAGGAAGAGGAAGAAAAACCAAAATACGGTTTAACACATCCACTCAAAACATATAGTTTCTTGTGGCAGCATTTTCATTACTATTTTGAGATTTACGAGCTGTGGAAGCGCTCAACAGGATTTAAAGCAAAATGGAAAGCGGTATTTGGCAGTCCCGCCCATATGGATCAGGATATTCGACCAACCTTAGAGAAACGTTTTCTACAGGACAAAGCGAATCCGCATCAAAGGCTTCGATTTAAGAATTATCTCTACATCCAGCTTGGGGTTTCTACATTGCTTTTAACGGTTTTTACGTATTGTTTTGAAGGACTAAATGTCTCGGACAAAATTTTTGTACTGTTACTTATTCTGGTAACATTAGTAAATTGTGGGGCATTATTAGAACAAAGAAGATGGATTTATTATCTGGAATACCTGAGAATTTTTATGGTAACCACTTATTTTTTATACGAAGAAAATTTGCTTTCCTTTTTCTTCATCCCGCTTGCGATTATGATTTTTGCCGAGCAATTATTTTCACTTAGTAAACATTATCAGGAAGTTGTACTGCAATTGGAAACTTCTGAATAGTATAACTAATCGCCACGAATGCACGAATTTGTATTTCAAATAATTCGTGCTTTCGTGGCGAAAAAATTCAATTATTTATCATTTTAGGGATAAATTTTTAACTTTTAAAGTTAACGAAAAAGAAACGCCCAATTCAGTTTTATTTAATTTTACTTTGCGTTAATGTATTTGACTATCAGTTTTGTATGCTGTTTTTACATTGAGTTTGTATCAATTTCAATGGTATTGGAGCCTGAAAAAAGGGCTAATTCTGATTTGGAGATTTTTTTTCAGGAGGGTTTGAAAATTTCATTTTTAAATCAGATTGGTTATATTTGAGAGTAAATTCTCAAAATATAAAATGGAAAAAAAATTAAAGCAATTCTTTGTAAAGTCTTTTTTGGTGCTGCTGTTCCTTCATTTAGGGTATTTTTTATATGGTTTTTTTACCTTTAAAGGCATTGCCAACATCAATTCCTATTTTGAATTTTACAGATTTAAATTTTATGATGATGTTTCCATTTCCCATTTTTTCATCAGCGGTTTGTTTTTATTTTTCTTCCTGATATTTTTGGTTAAAAATCACTCCCGATATCCTTATTCTTTAACCAATCTTCTTAAAACCGGTTTGGTATTACTGCTGATTTGTTTTCTGAGTTTTTCCTTTTTCATCAGTTATAGTTTTGGGCTGAATGCTAAATTAAGGAGTGAACTTCCGGAAGTTAATTTCAACAAAGACAAGGTTTTACTGAATGTTTTAAATCCGTTTTTATACAATTATACATCTTACAGTTCTGAAAAGTTGTTTAATCCGGTTCATATCTTATATCCAAAACCCTATCCTGTCACGGAAGTATTAGATAGTGTTTTAATATCAAATGGATATTACAACACAGAGAGCACGTATTACAGCATCGATACTTTGAAAGTGCTCACAACCGATTTAGATAAAGTTTCGACTGCAACTAGCAAGGTTTTGGATGAAATTGGTTTAGATAAAAAAGAACTTTCGGAGAGAATTATAGCCAAAAAAGCGATTAAAGACAGTACAGAGATCCTATTCAGAGGTGTTGAGGTACGACCTCAATATGACGATAGCATTTGTATTTTTCTCGAAAATAAATCATTGTTTAAACCGGTGGAAGGAATTGCAACAGAAAAGCAACAGTACGATGCTGCAGTACAACGTTATAAACTGCTGTACAAATACAGAAAAGACTCGTTGCAGTTGAATTTTCAGAGGCTGGATACTCTTTTGAAGAAGTATAAAATTGAGAGTAATATTGTTCCCAAAGAACTTGTCGCAGATGCTTTTTATTTTAGGGAACATCGCGATGAAGTATTGAATACGATTCGAAACAGCTTTGACCGAAAAGCATTAATAGAGAAGTTTATCACTTTTGATAAGCTTTTTTACGAACCCAACTATTTACATCCGTCAATTATTGGGATGTATTTTGGCGTGATTGTAACCGTTTGGCTGATCCTTTTTTTAGTGTATGTTTGGTTTAATCGCAGAAGTAGAGGTTAGGGAAAGTTTATCCTTTCCATTGTTTTTATACCCTGTTGTAATCTGCTCTCCAGTGCACGATGGCTTTTTTTATAACATCTCCGCTGAGATTATTTTTAAGAGCATCTTCCAAAAGCGGTAGGATTTCGTCGTCAGGAGCAAATCTCAAAGCAAAAATCTGATCGTCTGTTAGTTTGTATTCGAATTCTTCAAGCCTTTTTCCGGTAAGGCTCAAATAACGATAACGAAGTTCCAGCCTCACGATTCGGTTCTGAAGCGTCAGGGCGTAATGCTGGCGCAGCATATAGGCAAGAAAAAACAGAAATAGAAAACAAACACTTATAAACGACCAAATAAGTGTATTTTCGGTCGTACAGGCGAAGTAAATACTGCAGCCTAAGAATAGTGCTAAAATCGGATAATAAACAAAATGATGCGGGGTATAAAACCGAACATGATTGTAATAAGTTTGAATTTTCATAATGATATCGTTTTGGTTTCCGATTATGTAACAAGGCTACTCCGGAAGAGAATAGCTTATTCAAAGAAAAAATAACGCAATCAATGTTTAAATGTATTAAAAAAAAATTAATCTGTGTGAGGTGTCGATGTATTATTATGAGATGGATCAACAGAAATTTTCCACTCCTGAAGTTTAGATTCATAGCTTTTGCCTGCATTTGCCGGACTTGTTGAGGGTAGTGTAATCAAGTGATAGTTTTTTTTCAGCTGGACATATTTTTTAAAGAATGCTGCTGCTTTTTGTCCGTTAAAAAGAATGGTTGTGATTTTGGGATGTTGTTCTAAAAAGGTTTCAAAATCATTAGGGGTTTCGTTTTTAATCGCACTGTCCAAACTCCCTATCCGGTCACAATGCTGTAACACATCCCACACTGCAATGTTGTTTTTTTGCAGCAAAGCTTTTCGGGTTTCATAATCAGTAGATTGATTCTCTTTCAAAATAACAAACATAAATTTCCAGAAATTATTCTGATGGTGACCGTAATATTGATTCAGTTCCAATGATTTGGTTCCGGGCATGGTGCCCAAAATCAGAATAACAGCATCTTTGTTGGATAGGGGCGGGAAAGAAAAACTTTTCATGAAGTACTGTTTTTGTAAAGCAGTAAGGTAACCATTTTAAAAGTTACTTTTAAAGAGCCTCATTAAAATTTTGAAGACGAAATAATTTGGATTGCAGCTTGTGTTTTATTTTTCGTTTTCATTGGAGTTTTATCTATGATTTTTCTTTTCCGGAAGGTGCTTTTTTAGCGTCTTCTTCTTTTTGTTTCTCCTGTTTTTGTTTCTCTTCTTTGGCTTTTTCCTCTTTTTCTTTATTGATTTTTTCCTGTTGCTCTTCTTTTTTCTCTTTAGCTTCCTCTTTCTGTTTTTCCTTTTCCTTCTCTTTTTTTCTGAAATAACCTCTCAACAGAAAGTTATTTTTGGCAGCTTCCATATTATCGCTAAAACCTTTGGTACCGCTTTCCAGATTTGAAAGGGTATTCGAAACGCTATTGGCCATTTTATCGTCGCGAACCAGTCTGGCCAAAGCTCCGTTTCCGTTATTCATACTATGACTAAAAGTGGCAAGTTCGTCAGAAATAATGCCTACATTATCGACACTTTTTTTGACACTTTTCATGATGTCCTGCATTTCTATTCCGTCAATCGAAGCAATTGCACCGTTGTTTTCGATTATTTTTTGTGATTTTATACCAGGAGAAATAGTAAGAACCTTGTCGCCCATCAATCCGTCAGAACCAATGCTGGCGCGAGCGTCTGTTTTGATAAATTTTCTAACATCGTCTTTAATCACCATTAAAACCACTACTGACGAATCATTAATCAGTCTGATTTCTTCGACCGTACCAATGTTAATTCCCGAAAAACGTACATTGTTGCCTACTTCCAAACCGCTCACCGTTTTAAATCGGGAGCTGATGTGAAAGGTGGAGCCAAAGAGGTTTTTTTGTTTGCCTATAAAATAAATGGCCATTATAAAAAGTAACAATCCAATTGCTACAAACATTCCTAATTTCCAGGTATATCCAGATTGTTTATCCATGATTTCTACTATTTATTTTGCGTTATTCAAAAAATGAGCGTACCCATTCGTCTTCGTCTTTTTCCAGTTCTTCATAAGTCCCTTCGGCATGTATTACTCCGTCTTTTAAAACCATAATTCGGTCGGCTGTGAGTTTTGCACAAGCCATATCGTGAGTAATAATGATGGAAGTTGTTTTACGTTTGTGTTTGATATCGAGAATTAATTCGCTGATCTCACGCGAGGTTATAGTGTCTAATCCCGTTGTGGGTTCGTCGTATAAGATAATTTCCGGTTTTAAGATTAATGTTCTGGCCAGACCAATTCTTTTTTGCATTCCGCCTGATAGTTCAGACGGCATTTTATCGATCGCATCCGCCAAACCAACATTATCTAAAGCTTCCATGACTTCAGTTTCAACTTCTTCCGGCGTTAAGTTCTGTTTGTGTTTTTGTAAAGTGAAAGCCAGATTTTCGCGTACCGACATGGAGTCATACAGTGCACCGCTTTGAAATAAAAATCCAATTCGAACCCTAATCTGATTTAGCTCAGGTTTCTTCAGGTTTAATACATTTTCGTTAAAGACTTTTATTTCGCCCTGATCGGGAGTTATTAACCCCACAATACATTTTATGGTGACCGATTTTCCCGAACCGGAACGCCCAAGAATCACTAAATCTTCTCCTTTATTCACCGTTAGATTTACACCTTGCAGAACAGTATTGTTTGTACCAAAAGTCTTGTGCAAATCCCTGATCTCAATGATTGGAGTTTTGCTTTCTGCTTTAGTTTTAAGTGCTGTATTTTCTTTTTCAGTAATCATCTTTAAAAGAATAAATCGGTTATTTGAACGGCAATCATATCGAGTATAAAAATGGTAAGCGAAGCCGTTACAACTGCTGAATTTGCTGCTTTTCCCACACTTTCAGTCCCATTAGAGGCATTAAATCCTTTAAAACATCCAATCATTCCGATAAAGAATCCGAAGAAGAACGTCTTAATGGTTGCAGGAACCAGATCCAGATATTTCAGTGATTGTAAAATTTGAGTCAGATAGCGATAGAAATTAACATCACCGTGGATATTAATTCCAACGAAACCACCAATAATGCCCACAGCATCTGCAAAAATGACCAAAATGGGAACCATTAAGGTACAGGCTAAAATTCTGGTTACGACCAAATAGTTGTAAGGATTAATTGCCGAAACTTCCATCGCGTCAATTTGTTCGGTTACTTTCATCGATCCCAATTCGGCACCAATTCCTGAGGAGATTTTTCCGGCACAAATTAAAGCAGTAATTACGGGTGCAATTTCTCTTATTAAGGAAAGGGCGACCATTCCGGGCAACCAGGATTCCGCTCCAAAATTGACTAGTGTAGGACGAGATTGAAGGGTGAGTACCAGTCCCATAATAAAACCGGTTATGGCTACTAAAGGCAATGATTTATATCCAATTACATAACATTGTTTTATAAACTCTTTGGCCTCATAAGGAGGAACGAAAACTTCCTTAAAAAACTGCTTCGCAAACAAAGTTGCATTTCCTATTTCGGTGAAAGTATTTTTTAGAGAGAGAATCAAAATAATAGGTTTTTAGTATTAAATCGAAAATGAAACAACATAAATCTTAAAAGACAGTTGTAGCCTTTATGATCAAAGATTAAAGTTACTTGATAACTACAGAAGAAATCTTACATAACTTTTTTTGAAGTTTATATAATTAGCATTGTATGAGGAAAATAAAAGCAGAAAAGTTACGTTAGGGGGTGAAACAAAAAAATCCCTTTGTTTGAAAAGGGATTTTTGACGTTTTGAGTTTCAGGTTTATTGTTAAGATTGCGTCTGAAAGCTATAATATTTTCGTGTTATAAGTGCAATAGGAAGTCCGATGCAGAACATCAGAATCAATATGGAAAGGAATAACGGGAAATCTAAGTGTTTTTCGGGAAGGACAGGAAAGGTAATAGGCAGCACAATTAAATTCATAATGATCCAGACGAATATTCCATAGAGGAATCCGGAAACAATTGCACTTTTTTTGAGAAAAGGCAGATAAGGATAAATGATAAAATAAAACAGGGTGAAACTTAGTGCAATTAAGTAATGGAATCCAAGACCGAAGAGAGCCATTATCGAGCCTCCACTGTAGGCTTCTTTTTTAAAAACACCACTTGCAATGGATTGTAGCAGTTTTATGGCAGTGGTTTTTTGGAGTATAAAAGCATAAACTGTAATTGCTGCCGTCACGTCTAATGTTCCTGCAACGAGCCAGGCAGTTAAAATGGTTTTGGTTTTGGATTTCATAGGTTAGTTTTTTACAACATTATAAATGTTTTTCAATTGATTTAAATGTCTTTTGGCATGCACGTTACAAAAAAATAATAATTCGTAGATCGTTAAATTTCCAATACCCGGTATTTCAAAATCCATACAGGTGAGTGTTAAATCATAATTTTCGGCAATATGCTGCATTTCTTTTTCAATTCTTTGAAGACTTGAAATCAGCTCCGTTTTATCATACTCGCGGTCTTCCGGATATATAAAATCAGGGGAGTCATACTTGGTACTGAAATCGAGAAATATCCCTTGAAGCGCTGGAATTTTTTCATCATAGTTTGCTGCTAGTTTTTGGGTATTAGCCTCGCAAACCTGACGCAGTCCTGAGGTCGATTTTATAATATGACGGGCAACCTGTCCGGCTGTCCAGCTACCTTCAAACGGTACTTGATTGACTTCGCTTTGCGTAAAAAGAGAAACAGTATCGGAAAATTGTCCGAAAGTCGTCTCGATATCTTGTTTTAATTCTGTTTTCATAATTTTTTGTTTTTTACTCTATTATAGAAGTGATCCACCAGACATTTCCAAACGGGTCAGTAACACCGCAAGTTCTGCCGTACTCTTTATTGCTGACTCCCATTATGCTCGTAGCACCATTTTCTAATGCTTTTTTATAGGTTTCGTCCACGTTGGGTACATACACAAATAGGTTAGCGGTTTGTCTTGACCAGTCTTCAACTACGTCTGTAACCATGATAGTACTTCCGGTTATGATAATTTCTGCATGCATAACCGTTCCGTCTTCGCGTAGTACATGATCGGAAGAAGTTGTTGCATCAAAGACTTTTTGAGTAAATGCTATAAATTGCGATGCGCCATTTAAAATCAAATAAGGCATTATGGTCTGATGTCCGGATGGTAAATTCATTTGGTTAGATTTGAAGGTTGATAGTGTTTCAAATTTACAAATTTTATCAATAAAACTTTATCAATCAGCTTTTTGTCGTTTTTTCGGACTCACAAAAGAACTTCACAATGAAAGCCATAGGAATCAAGAAGTTCTATTATTCTTTGATTTGAAATTGACGGTGCATGAACGCGTAAAATTCTATCACAATCCTCCAAATCAAAATTAATACTACTGTTTGGAAAATGTTCAAGAAGTTTCTCCACAATCAGTAGAGATTGCCCGATTTCCTGAACATTTGTTTTATAAACTTCTATCATCATTTCAGGAGGTTATAAAGCGATGTTTTTATAACGCTCTATTTTATGATAATAAACGTAAGAAATCGCCAGAATTACTAAAAAGATTAAAGGAAAGAAGGCCTGGAAATTGATGCCGTCTACTGCAGCGTGACTGATGGAAGCAAAAATAAAGTCGAAGCCAAAACCAGCGTAAGCCCATTCTTTTATGTTTTTTGGAATGGAAGGAATCACCAGGACTAAAACACCAAGAATTTTAAAGACAACTAAGGCATTTCCGAAATACTCAGGATAGCCCAAATGTCTGATTCCTTCTTTTGCTAATTCGGTTTGTGAAGTTAAGGCCGGCATTACACCTTCGAATAAAAAGATAATAGTAGTAGTGATCCAAAAGATAATTTTTGCTTTTTTCATGGGATAGTTTTTAAATGGTTGTTAATTAATTCATTACAAACTTACAATTCTTATCTTTTGAACAGACTACACATTTACGACTATTTTAGGGGCATTTGGGACAGAGAAGGGGATTTGTGATTTTAGATTTATGATTTTAGATTTTAGAGTTTAGATTTTAGAGTTTAGATTTTAGAGCCAAGAGGCAAGAGTCAAGAATATAGAATAAAGAATAAAGAGAATAGATTTTGAAACTTGAAACTTGACTCTTGACTCTTTCTTCTTTACTCTTGAAACTTGAAACCTGAAACCTGGAGTTTGGAATTTAAGATTTGGAATTTGCTCCCAAAACATAGTTTTTAATGACAAATAAGTCTTCGAAACCTAATCTCGTGTAGATGTCTTTTCCCATGGCAGAAGCTTGTAACTGCACGTAATCCCCATTTAAATCGATGGAGAGATTTAACGCATATTTCATGATTTCTTCAGCAAAACCTTTTCGGCGCATTTCGGGAATTACTCCTAAACCATGAATTCCAATTGTATTTTGAGTTTGAAACAGCATAAAAGTTCCAATAGGTTGATTGTCTAAAGAAACCAGGTAAAACTGAACATCGTGATGATTATGAATCAGGATTTCTTTGCTAATCACATAACCAAAAGCATGAGGATACAGATCTGCCCATATTTTAGCGTCCTGTTCAGTGGAAACTCTTTTAAAACTCAGATTGTTTTGAAGTGCAAATTTCTGATCTAATTTTAAAGCCATCGCAACCTGCTCACTTTTTAATGAGAAACCATAGGCATCTAGTATTTGATACGATTTTGTTCCGTAGATATCCCAATAAGCGAAGGCTAATTCTGAATTGGCCTGCATGCTTTTAGTAATTTCACCGATGTCATTTTTAGAGATATCTTTTTGAAACCACAATTTATTAGGCCAGCCTGAATTTTCGACTTTGCTATATTCAAAAAGAGGAGTTGCACGGTAGGATAGGAAAGAGGAACTAACCGTTTTCCACATTCCGGTAAGATTATTTAAGTTGTCTTCGATTAAGTTTATATTTTCCATTTGAATATTATTTATAAGAATACAAGACAAAGATACTTCCGGCTTTTATAGGAAACCTTTACATATGTTGATTTACAAATCTTTTTCGAGATTTTTTCGGATACGGCTTAGCTGAGTAGGGGTAATCCCTAAATGGGAGGCGATGTGAAGTAAGGGAATGCGGTCTGCAATATCCGGATGTTTGGATAGAAGATTTAGGTATCTCTCGGTAGCATTTTGCATGACTAAAGCAATTTCGCGTTGTTCCTTTTCGATGACCCAGTTTTTTTCCAAATAGGCAATGTAATAATTTTTGAGATCGTTATTCTGTTCAATCAGCGCTCGGTATTTTTTGTAGTTAAGCTGAATCAGGATAGAATCTTCGAGGGCTTCTATGGTGAAGTGAGAAGCAGTTTGCTGCAGTAAAGAAGCCTTTGAACCGGCAAAATCACCTTCAAGAAAAATATTTTTGTTATAGAGGGTACCCGCCGCATCGGTGATATAAGCCCGTAAAGCGCCTTTGATTATAAAATATATTTCCTTTGCAATTTGTCCGTTTTGAAGTAAAATGTCTCCTTTTTTAATAGATTGAATTTCAGTAATACCTGCAATCAATTCCCAGGAAGATTCTGAAATAGGAGCGTAGCCTTCGAATTTTATTTTTAAATCGTCGAGGTACTTATTTTGATTGATTGACATTTTGATTGAAGTTTTACCTATCAAAAATAAAGAAAAATTACGGATTATATAGTACGTGGATGACGCGGATTCGCTATCGCGAAGACACGGATTTTTACTGATTTTTTTATTCTCCTTTTTGTCATTTTGTAGAACGAGGAGTAACCATTGTGAGAAAAAAAACCGCTAAAAACGTAAAAGTTATTTAGCGGTTTAATTGAGAAGTTTTTTTTACTGTTTTGGTCTAAATCCCTTTATTTCAGATTTTAATCGGCGTAGTGATAAATACTTTTTTTAATGGTATCTTTTATTTTTTCAAGTGTTACTTCAGTCACACCGCCTTCATAATTCATACTAATAAGGACTTTATCTTTGATGATTTCGTAGTCAATTGAGATCAATCCATTTTTATTCACCGGTACAGATTTGCTTTCGTTTGGGATGGAACTTAAAAAATAAGCAGATTCTTCAACCTCTTTATTTTGGATAATATTTTGATAGACCTGAGCAAGATCTGTGTCTTTTAAGATACATTCTCTTCCGGATCCCATTTCTACTTCAACATCCTTACAATCTTCTTTTTTCTCTGCTTCTTTTTTTACAGCAGGGCTTGTTTTTACCGGTTCTTTTACTGCTTTTGCTTCTTTCTCTGAATTGTTTTCTTTGCAGTTTGTAAATAGTAATGCTAAAATTGCAAGGCATGCGATTTTTTTCATGGGATTTAATGTATTGATTAAGAGGTTTGTTTTATTAATATTCGATACGATATTCATTCTTTGGAGCCATTTTTCGAAGGCTTGACAATATCAAAAGTAAGAAATATTGCGGATTATTGGGTACGCGGATGACGCAGATTCGCTACCGCGAAGACACGGATTGACGCGGATTTTTTCTCACAATAGTGACTCACAATCTTTTATGCGCAATCTTGTCATCCTGACGAAGGAAGGATCACACGCGAGATTCGACAAAGATTGGCGACATTCTGTACGGAGTTACTTGTGTGATCCTTCCTTCGTCAGGATGACAAAAATGAGAATAAAAAAATCAGTGTTAGTCCGCGCTTCCGCAAGGCGGATCCGCCGCATCCGCGTGCCATAAAAAAACGCCATGAAACTATAAGTCTCACAGCGTTCTCCTCTCAAAAAAATAAATAATTAACGGGTATTATTTCCAGCCACCACCTAAAGCACGATACAACTCGGTATTGGCAGATAGTTGTTCTCTTTTTATGTTGGCGAGTTCTAGTTCACTTTGTAACAAATTAGATTGCGCAGTAAGCACTTCAAGATATTCCGCCATACCATTTTTGAATAACAAATTGGCATTTTTTATGGCTTGCTGTAGCGTTTTTACACGTTGTTGCAAAAAGGATTCCTGTTGTTGCAATTTCTCTACTTTTACCAAAGCATCAGATACCTCACTAACCGCTACTAAAACAGATTGTCTAAAATTCAGAACCGCTTTTTCCCTTTCGGCAACGGCGATATGGTATTGTGTTTTTACTTTTTTATTATTCAGCAAAGGCTGTGTCAATCCTCCTGCAAGAGTTCCGAACAAAGAGGCCGGAATATTGAACCAATTGCTGGCTTCGAAGGAGTTTACACCACCCTGAGCTGTAATTCTAAGTGCCGGATACAAATTGGCTTTTGTAATTCCTACGCTGGCATTCGCGGCTTTAAGAGCTAGTTCGGCGCTTTTTACATCCGGTCTGCGGCTTACTAACGAAGATGGAATTCCGATCGAATTATTGTTTTTAACTTCTAAAGCCCCCAAACGAATACTTCTTTGTTTGGAATCCGGAAAAGAGCCTGTCAGAACACTCAAAGCATTTTCCTGAATCGCAATGTTTTGTTCCAATAGCGGAATCAGTTGCGCGGCGTTTAATTTTTGTGCTTCCGATTGTTGAATCGCCAATGAAGTGACCTGACCGGCATCGTATTTTAATTTGATAATAGAGGTGGTACTATCATTTAATTTTAGATTTTGTCGGGCAATATCCAACTGTGCGTCCAGCATTAAAAGATTGTAATATCCCTTAGAAACATTAGCAACAATGGTAGTCTGTAAAGCTTTTTTAACTTCTTCTGACTGCAGATAACCCGCAAAAGCTTCTTTTTTCTGGTTCTTTATTTTTCCCCAAATATCGGCTTCCCATGAAAGTGTCGCTCCGGCGGTGAAGTCATTAATATGATTCTGACCCAATGCCTGACCTAAATTCTTTCCGGTAAAACTATTGTCTGATGGATTGCTGGTACTTGCCGCTACCGATAAATTGACTTCAGGGACATTTCCCCATTTGGACTGTGTGAATCGGTAATGTGCAATCTCGATATTTTTAGTCGCAATTTGCAGGTCGTTGTTTCGGGCAACCGCGCTGTCTATTAACTGAATAACATCTTTTTCGGTAAAGAAGTTTTTCCACTCCGTATCTCCAATACTTGTCGTATCTTTTGAAACCGATACACTCCTGAAATTTTCAGGAAATGCATCTTTTGGAGTTTCAATATCCTTCGAAACCTTACAGGATATTACTGTGGTGATCAAAATAGCGATCATCACGATTTTGGTTATATGATTTTTCATTGTTTTTTTATTAGATTTTTGTACTCTTTGGATGTAATTTTTTAAACACATAGAAACATAGTTTTTATAAACTTAAAAGAGGCGTTTCACTAATTTAAATGCACATAGCTTGTCTATGTGTGGAAATCAGTTTCTTCTAATTTCTTTTTTGTGGCATAAAGTTCTATGTCTCTATGTATTAAAATTTATTTTTTAATATCTCCGGGAGCTTAAATTTCTGTACAAGTATCTTTTCTGCTTTCAAGATCTCTTGAAATTTTATAGGAGATGTATCCGATGCCAATGATAATGGCTACGAGTACGGTTGTGATATAGTTTTCCATTTTTATTTTTCTTCGTTATGAATTACGGCTACCGGTTTTCCGGAAACCTTTTCTTGTAAATATTGGAAGATGACGAATAATACCGGGATGATAAACAATCCTAGAATTACCCCTGAAATCATACCTCCTGCGGCACCAATACTAATCGAATGGTTACCTTGTGCTGATGGTCCTTTGGCACTCATCATTGGAATTAATCCCACAACAAAAGCGAGTGACGTCATGATAATTGGTCGCAAACGCAGTTTTGCAGCATCTATTGAGGCCATCACCAATGCCTGACCGGATTTTCTTTTCTGAACGGCAAACTCCACAATCAGAATGGCATTTTTAGCGAGCAGTCCGATTAACATTACCAAAGCAACCTGTACATAAATGTTGTTTTGAATTCCGGTGAAACCAATAGCCACAAATACTCCAAAAATACCTGCAGGAATAGAAAAGATTACCGCCAAAGGCAAAATGTAACTTTCGTACTGTGCAGCAAGTAAGAAATAGATGAATATCAAACACAGTAAGAATATCGTTGCGGATTGTCCTCCTGAAGAAATCTCTTCACGGGTTTGTCCCGAAAATTCAAAACTATAACCTGCAGGTAAATGTTGTGCAGCAACTTCTTCTATGGCTTTAATGGCATCCCCCGAACTAAATCCAGGTTTAGGAATGGCATTTATCGAAATCGAATTAAACAAATTATACCTGGAAGCTGTTTCAGAACCATAAATACGGCTTAGTTTCACCAAAGTATTTATTGGAACCATTTCTCCGGTTTTGTTTTTTACAAAAACACGGTCAATAGAAGATGGGTCAGCTCTGTCGGCAATATCTGCCTGAACAACTACTCTGTAATATTTACCAAATCGGTTAAAGTCAGAAGCTTGTGCGCTACCAAAATAGGTTTGCATCGTCTGTAAAATGTCTTTTACATTTACCCCCAGCTGATTGGCTTTTTCGTCATTAATATCCAGTTGCAATTGCGGATAATCGGCTTTGAAACTCGTAAAGGCCATAGCAATCTCCGGACGTTTCATCAATTCTCCGATAAAGCTTTGAGAGACACCGCTAAACTTATCCAGTTTACCTCCGGTTTTATCCTGTAGCACCAAATCTAAAGCTTCAACGTTACTAAATCCGGGAACAGTTGGGAAACTAAAGACGAAGAAACTTCCGCCTGTAATGGTCCCTAATTTTCCTTGCACATCGGCCATTATTTCGTCGATTCCTTTGATTTTTCCGCGCTCTTCATCCGGTTTAAGCAAAACAAAAATAACTGCTGACGATGGGCTTGTAGAATTCGTTAATAAATTGAATCCTGAGATTGCTGTTACAAATCGTGATGATTCGTCGTTTCTTAGTAAATTCTCTGCCTGTGTCATTACTTTTTGTGTTCCGTCAAGAGAAGTCCCTGAAGGAGTATTTACCGCAATCGCTATAAATCCCTGATCTTCCGTTGGAATAAATCCTGTTGGAGTCGTTTTTACCAACAGAATGGTTGCTGCTGTAATTAAGGCCAGACCACCTAAGCTTAACCATTTGCGGCGAATTAAAAATTTAATACCACCTACATAACGATTAGTCAAAGATTCGAAGCTGCTGTTGAATGCGGTAAAGAACTTTTCTTTAAATCCTTTTTTAGCGAAAGCTTCATTTTCGTTTCCTTGTGCACCGTGATTATCTTTTAAGAATAAGGCAGCAAGCGCCGGGCTTAAAGTCAAGGCATTCACAGCCGAAATTACAATTGCAATCGCCATCGTAAAGGCAAACTGACGATAGAAAACTCCCGTAGAGCCTTCCATAAAACCTACCGGCAGGAATACAGCAGCCATTACCAGCGTAATCGAGATAATAGCACCCGTTATTTCGTGCATTGCTTCATGCGTGGCTACTTTTGGAGACAAATGTTTGTGCTCCATTTTGGCATGCACGGCTTCGACGACTACAATCGCATCATCTACTACAATACCAATCGCCAGAATTAAAGCGAAAAGCGTTAGAAGATTGATCGAAAATCCGAATAACTGCATGAAGAAGAACGTTCCTAAAATTGCTACAGGTACAGCAATAGCCGGGATTAATGTTGATCTAAAATCTTGCAGGAATATAAATACTACAATGAATACTAATATAAATGCTTCGATTAAAGTATGTTCTACCTGTTCTATCGATTGATCCAGCGATACTTTGGTACTATAGAAAATATTTTGTTTGATCCCTTTTGGAAAATCTTTAGAAGCTTTCTCCATCAGTTTGTTAATCGCGATCTGAATGTCATTGGAGTTTGAACCTGCCAATTGAATAATACCGATTACAACTCCTTTTTTACCATTCAAACGCGTTAAACTGTTGTACGAATAAGCACCAAGTTCCACTCTTGCAACGTCTTTTAAGCGAAGTACCGAACCATCTGCATTAGAGCGAATAGCAATATTTTCATATTCTTCCGGTTTGGTTAGTTTTCCTTTGTATTTGATTACATATTCGAAAACTTCTGTACTTCTTTCTCCAAATTTACCTGGAGCCGCTTCCAAACTTTTGTCCTGAATAGCACTCATGATTTCGTTTGGCGTCACTTTGTAAGTTGACATTTGTGTCGGATTCAGCCAAACACGCATCGAGTAATCTTTTACACCTCCAAAAATACTGGCCGATCCTACTCCCGGAATACGTTTAATCTCCGGAATGATATTGATTTGGGCATAATTGGCCACAAACGTCTGATCGTATTTCGATTCATCCTCGGTGTACATACCGATGGCCATAATGAAACTGTTTTGTTGTTTCGCAGTGATCACCCCTTGCTGTACCACTTCGGCAGGCAATTGACTGGTCGCCTGAGCCACCCTGTTTTGTACGTTTACGGCTGCCTGATCGGCATCGGTACCTAATTTAAAGAAAACAGTAATGGCTAACGATCCGTCGTTACTGGCCGTAGAGCTCATGTAAGTCATATTCTCAACCCCATTGATAGATTCTTCTAAAGAGGGCGCTACCGAACGTAAAACCGTTTCGGCATTAGCTCCCGGATAAACCGCCGTTACCAAAACCGATGGCGGTGCAATATCAGGAAACTGTTGTAAAGGCAATTTCGTAAGTCCAAGTACCCCCAGAATCACCAATAAAATGGAGATTACGGTTGCCAGTACAGGTCTTTGTATAAATATTTTGAACATTTGCGTGTAAATTATTTTTTAGTGATTACTTGGGCAACTTTTGTAGCCGGTTTTTCAGGCTGAATGACCTGACCTTCCTGAAGTTTATCGATACCGCTTAATACAATCTGATCACCTGATTTGATACCATCTTTAATCAAATAGTTTGTACCGCTTTTACCAATAACTGTGATCGGCATTTTGTTGACTTTATTTTCTTTATTAACGGTAAAAACAAAAACTTTGTCCTGCATTTCAACAGTAGCCGATTGTGGTACCAAAAGAGCATCGTCATGGTGAAGTCCTAAACGAATTTTTCCAGTGTTTCCTGAACGTAAAGACCCGCCGGCATTAGGAAAAGTTGCTCTTAACGTAATAGCTCCGGTGGTTTTATCAAACTGACCGTCTACCATATCGATTTTTCCGGTTTGAGGATACGCATTATTATCGGCTAAAATCAAAGTTACAGGAGGCAACTTTTTGATTTTATCACCCAGGCTGCTGCCGGCGTATTGTGCTTTAAAGTTGATAAAATCGGTTTCTCCCAAAGAGAAATAAGCAAAAACTTCATGCACATCAGATAAGTTGGTTAAAGGTTCAACATCTGTTGCCGAAACTAAACTTCCTTGTTTTTTAGGTAATCTTCCAATGTAGCCGCTTACAGGAGCTGTAACATTAGTATATCCAAGATTAATTCTGGCCGATCCTACCATTGCTTTGGCCTGTTCGATATTGGCAGCAGCAATTTTTTGAGAAGCCTTGGCCGTTTTTAACTGATAATCCGAAACTACTTTGTTTTGAACTAATGGGGTCAATTTATCTACTTCCAATTGTGCGTTGATTAAAGCCGCTTCAGCAGCGTGCAAATTAGCCAGCGCATTGTTTAATTGTTCACGAAATGGACGTTCGTTTATTTTGAATAAAGTCTGACCTTTATTGACATAAGCACCTTCGTCTACAAAAACTCTTTCCAGATTTCCGCTTACCTGAGGGCGAATTTCAACATCAACAGTACCTTGTATAGAGGCAGGATATTCGGCGTCTGTAGTAGTGTTTTCGCTTGTAATGGCGGCAACAGGTAATAATGGTGCAGCAGGAGCTGCCGGGGCTTGCGATTTATCTGCACAACTGCTTAGTACGAGTGCCAGAATAAAACTGGTTATGATAACATTTTTCATTTTATTATTGGTTTTAAATTGTTGAACATTCTTTTGGATTAATTGATGTGGTATTCTGGCATTCCGGGAATCCATATTTAATTATATTAAATTATCTAACGTTGTTAAGCTTTTAAGCCTGAATTTCTATATAATGAGCCTCCCAGTCCTATTTCAAAAACTAGTATTAAATTATTTATCACTGTTAAGTAAAATGAGAAAAAAGGTTTCTAAATTACTCTATTAAATTATTTATCACTGTTAAGTAACAAGGCAAAGGTATTTTTTAATTGGCTATTAAATCATTTATCACTGTTAAGTAAAAATGAATTTTTTTTTATTGTATTGATTTTATGATACCACCAATCGCATCTTTTAGGATTTGAGCGTTAATGGTTTCCAGGATGTCACTTTTGTTAATGATATTAATGGCGATCAGACCATGAATAACAGAAAAGAAAGTAAAATATTTTTGTTTGATAATGTCTTCACTTGGATTACTGTCCTTCATAACTTCAGCAATTACCGAGGTAAACAATTTGTAAGGTGCTTCCTGAGCCGAACATCGTTGTGCACAGCAGGTCATTTGAACACCAAACATTAATTGGTACATTTCAGTATTAGTAAAAGCGAAATCCCAGTAGGTCATCCACATGGCTTCTAACTGATCTTCGGGTTTTTCAAACTTATCTTTAGCAGTTTGCAACTCTTTGGCCAGTTTCAAAAAACCTTTACCGGTTAGTTCTTCCAGTATCGCTTCTTTATTCGAAAAGTATTCGTAAATAATTGGAGCAGTATACTCAATTCTGTCGGCAATTTTACGCATACTCAAACCATTCCAGCCTTCTTCTTTTACGATATCATAAGCAGCCCCAAGAATGTTATTTCTGGTCTCTTCTTTTTGTCTTAAAATTCGATCTTTACTAGCCATTTTAATTGAGTATTAAATTGTTTAACACCGTTAGGCAAATGTAGGACGGTTTTTCTGATTATGAAATAATTTTGTCATAATATTTTCTTATTGTGTCATAGGTAATCAATAAAAACCTCGTAAAGCCCTTATTTTATTGACTCTTTAGGAGTGTATATTTTTTTAGAAGCAGCACATTTTGGCGCTTTTAAAACCATTTGTCCTGCTTTTCGCTAAATCTTTTTCTGTTCTCGTTAAAGAAACGAGACCAGAAAAAGGATATCGCTGCAATCAGGGCTAAACGAGGGACATATATATCAACACAAAATGTTGTGGGGTTGATAGGAGTTATTCCTTTTATTAACGATTTTAGCTCTTCATTTAAGAGATCATTTTATTACAGCTGATTTTATAATTAGTGTTCTCTTTTGGTCTAAATATTTGAAATGTTTAAAAAGGGCTGAAAGCCCAAAAGCATAAAAATAGTGCAGCGCACTATAAATTAAGATAATGAATCATATTGCCCTGAAGGGGCATAAGCAGTTATCAATAAAGCATAAGATCTTGATTAAAAGCTGCTAACTTTCGGAAATGTCATAAAATAGGTGCTTTTTGGGTTATGCTTTCGCCCTTACAGGGCTTATAGAGACCTCACCATTATTCATGGCACTTCGTGCCATGTTACTGCTAAGGCTTTTTCAGAGCAGCAGATTTCAAATACTTGTCTCTTATGGGTAAGCTGTAAATTAGTATTATTACAATTAAGAAATTTTAGGAAAATGTAAATCTTTAAAAGATTGCAAAAGGATGCCACTTTCATTCCTAAAGTGATTTACGATAAAGGGAATAGTATTTTTATCACTCTGCAACTTTTGAACCTGATTCTCTTTAGACTGACTAATACTTAAGCCTAATTTTATAAATTCGCAGGTTTTCGTATTGATCCCGAGGGACTATTATTGTTATCAGAGAAACTGAATTCTGACAATTTAATAGTTTTATTATATGTGTTTTTTCTTACTTTTATTTGTAATTGTTTCTATCTTCGTTCCGAAGTAAAAATAATTATTTAAGATAGTAATTTTGCTATCTTTGTAAAATCATTATCAGATGAAATCGAGAGAATTTATTAGGGAGGCTATTAGGAATGGATGGGTATTCTTAAGACAAGGCAAAGGAAGTCACGAGATTTATGAGTAGGATGGTAAGCAGGTTGTAATTCCAAATCACGGATCAAAAGAGATTGGAAAAGGATTAGTACAGAAATTAAGAAAAGAAATGGGGCTTTAACTTCTTCAAAAAAGGATTGAAAACTATGAAAACAATTAGAATTATTATCGAAAGAAACGAAGACGGTTTTTGGGGATATGCAGAGAATGAAAATGCAATTGTTGGTGGTGGTGATACTGTTCAAAAATGCAAACAGGATGTACTCGATTGTATAGCAACTTTAAAAGATTTGGATAGCAATAACAGACCTTCCTTTCTTGAAAAAGAATATGAATTAGTTTATAAATTTGATACTGCCAGTTTGCTGAATTATTACAAAGGAATTTTTACAAATTCAGCTTTGGAGAGAATTACAGGTATAAATCAAAAACAGATTCAGCATTATGCATCCGGTCATCGGAATCCGAGATTAGCGCAACGAATCAAAATAGAAACAGCACTTCATAATTTAGGAAAGGAGCTTTTGGCTGTGGAATTATAAGTTTTAACCCGTTGGGTGTAAATGAAAAAATATTTAACACATAGTCCCGATGCATCGGGATATGTCAATAATAAGGATATAAAAAAAACATATTTCTTACATAGTAAAGTCTCTGTGTTTGTAGAATAAGTAAAACGCTTTTTTTATAAGTGTTATATCTATGTTTCTATGTGTTTAAAAATAATTACAAAGGGTTAAGCTTTATTTATTTCACATCTCACATCTCACTTTTTCACATAATCCATTTCGACGTGTTCAATTCCTGCATCCAGGAAAAAGTTATCGGTTTGTTTGAATCCGTTTTTGATGTAAAAACGACTTGCATTGACTTGTGCATACAAATAGATCTTCTCCTCATCTTTTAAATCCGCTAAGATTTTTTGCAGGATTGCTTCTCCAATTCGTTTCCCGCGATAAGTATTCAAAACGGCAATGCGTTCAATTTTAAAACCCTTTTCCATTTGGCGGTAGCGTGCCGCTCCGGCCGGCAAGCCATTAACGGTGGCGAGATAATGAACAGCCTCTTCGTCATCCATAGATTCACGTTCCTGCGATACATTTTGTTCTTCAACAAATACTTGACGACGAATAGCAAAAGCAATTTCTATTAATTTATCGTCCTCAATCTTCTCAACTTTTACAGTATTTCCTGTTGATTTTTGAGCAGATTCGCTCTTCATTTCTTTAATTGTGGTCATTCGGTCAAAAAGATTTTTAGTTTTTAAATTTTGGGTTACTTCGTGTATGGCTTTAAACAAATTATTTTCGGTATCTGTGAGTTCAATCAACGCTTCGGTCATGATTTGCCATAAAGGCTGCAATTGATCGATCATCTCGTTGGCTTTGTCTGTAAGGGTAATCAGGCGTTTCCTTTCGTCTTTGGCATCTTTCGCCGAACCAATCAGTTCTTTTTTCTCCAATTCTTTTAGTAACGAAATAGTAGTAGGGTGAGAGTAGCCAATTTCCTGAGAAAGCTCGACAACACTAATGGCTTTTTTCTGCGAAAGCACATACACCACCGGAAACCATTTGGGTTCAAAATCGATGTTCTGACTTTTGTAGAATAACTGCGCTTCTTTCCTCAGGTTTTCATTCAAACGCTGCAAAAGATTCCCCAATACCAATGACTTTGATTGCTCTAATACCATAAAAAATAATTTATATACAAATTTACGTAGTTAACTACATATGTTGAAATAAGAAAGATTAATTTTAAGATTTTTTTATCTTTTTTGACTTTTGTTATTGGCTAAAAGCAATTTGCAGGACCGAATTAAAATCTGATCCTGCAACAAGGTTTTTTATGTAAGATGTGAAAATGTGAGATGTGAGATCTGTTTATTTAAGTATCACAACTTCTTCAGGAACTTTAAACAATAACACACAACCGGTTTTAGAAAATACAGAGTGACTGCTTCCCGGTGGCATGTACATATAATCGCCTGTTTTTAATTCGTCTTTTCCGGAGCGGACTTCGCCTTCAAGAACATAAATTTCTTCTCCGGCGGGATGAACATGATTAGGATACGAAGCACCTGCTTCAAATTTTAGTAAAAAAACAGTGGGTCTGTTGGTAGCGGGATCAAAGTATAAGGATTTGGCGGAAATGCCATCTGTTTTTACACCTTCTTCCATTAGAACTTTCCAGTCTTTTTCGCTGCTTCTTGTGATTTGTTTTTCCATTATAGTAATTTTTAGTTTGTTTTATTTTTCAGAATGATTTCGTCTAAACTCCAGTGGTATTTTTCTTCAGTTGACAAAAGAAAAGCTGCTATAGAAAAGGTAGATACAGAATAATCTAAAGGTTCTTTTACTCCAAAAGAATAAGTCATGGCAAGTGCGAAGCCAAAAGTTAAAATGGCAGCGCCAACAGCCGCAAATTTCGTTTGATAGCCAATGAGCAGGAGGAAAGCCAATAGTGTTTCCAAAATAGTCGATGTTATGGCAATAGCAGGAATCCAGTTTTTAGGAACAAAAGAATTTACTTGTTCGGTATAATCCAGAAAGTTTTCCCAACCTGAAGATTGTGTGCCCCACAATCCTAACCGACTTGAAACAGCAGATAAAAAACCTGCTGCTAAGGCAACCCGCAACAGCAAAACGGCATATTTCTGATTTTTTTTCATCTTTTTGATTGCTTAATTATTACAATACAAAGATGCGGAAGGCAGTGTTGCTAAAGAATAGAGAATCCTCGAAAAAGCATGTAATCAATTGAAAAAGCAAACATTAAAAACGATGAATTGGGTGAAATTACGAATGTGCAGTATTTTCTTTATAGGCTTTTGGGGAAGTGTTGGTGTGTTTTTTGAAGAAATTGGAAAAGTAAAAAGGATCATTAAAACCTAATGCATAAGCGACTTCTTTTACTGTCAATTTTTCATAAGTAAAAAGGCGTTTGGCTTCGGAAATGATCAATCCGAAAATAACATTCTGAGCCGTTTTATTGGTATGCAATTTTGAAAGTTCGTTTAGTTTTGATTCTGTTGTACCAATCAGCGTTGCTAATTCGTTTACAGAAAGATTCTTGTCGAAGTTTTGTAAAATCGCTTCCAGAAAGTGAAGAAACAGCGCATCGGGTTTGTAGATTTCATCCCCACGATTAATTTTGGTTCGGTTGATTTCGATCAATATCAATTCAATTCGGCTGTGAATAGAGGTGAGGTATTGATAGGGCATTTGTAGTAACTCTTTGCCTATCGTTTCTAATTCCTGAATAACAAACGGGCTATTGTCTACCACAATCATTTCATTCATGGCAAAGTGACAAAACAGTCCGTTATGGAAAATCAATTCCATATCGGTATCGTCTTTGCAGAAAAAATTATAGGTAAATTCTAAAACAAATCCCGTTGCATTCCCGATGTTTTTGAAATAATGAATCTGACCGGAAGTAATGGTGATAACAGCATTTTGAGTTAAGGTAAATTCATTTTCATCTACAGAAATAACAGTCGAACCCGAAGTGCAATACACAAGCACATATTTTAAAACGCGTCTGGGCTGTTTTAAACCTGTCGCCTGATCGAATGTTTTTATCGAAACCATATTGAAAATAGTGTTGGATCAAAAGTAAGATTTATTTCATGAAGTTGATCAAAGAGGGTATACAGATTTGTTCTGTTATTGCATTTTGGGGTACTGTGTGTGAATTTCTGTTCTGTGTAGTTGGAACGCACAAAGCACACGGATGGTACTGATTCGCTCTGCGAAAACGCGGATCAACACAGATTTTTTTATATTATTAGGTAGAAGTTAATTGATGTCTTCAAAATATTACTACCGTAAAAATCCACGTAGATCCGCGTTTTCGTGAAACGAATCCGCGCACTCAGCGTTTCTTTATTATTATTCTGATAAAGTTTTTAGTAATTGTTCCAGGTTGTCAATGCTCATTTTAAACCCTTGTTCGAAGCCCATTTCAATCATTTTTTCCAGACGTTCCAGCGATTCATTGAAAATTGTGATGCTCACTTTGGTAATGCCGTTTTGCTCACTAAAGCTATGATCCCAGTTGGAGCCCGGCAGTTCGCGATTTTCATTTTGGTCCGCAAAAGCATTGAACATCTTAAAATTCGTCTTTGGCGTAATCGAAGTGTATTCCTGAACCGCCCAGCGTTCGAATCCTTCGGGACTTACCATGGCGTAGAATCTGCGTCCGCCAACTTCAAAAGTCATGTGTTTCGTTTTAGACGACCAGGGTTTTGGAGCTACCCATTGATCGAGAAGTTCCGGTTTGGTAAAAGCATCCCAAACCAACGGAAGTTCGGCATTAAATTCTCGGTTTATGATTACCGTTTTGGTGGCTTTATCTACGGTAAAATCAAATTGCAAATCGTTTTTCATTTGTTCTGTTTTTTAAGCGTTACTAATAGTTCGTCAAGCTGATTGAACTTGGTTTCCCAGATTTCCCTGAATTGGACTAACCATTGATCAATCTCTTTCATTTTTTCAATTTCAAGCGAATAATAAATTTCCCGGCCTTGTTGTTCCTGTTTAAGCAAATCGCATTCTACTAGTATGCGAAGGTGTTTCGAAACCGATTGTCGGGAGGCATTGAAGTTCTCTGCGATGGCATTTGGTGTCATTGCCTGTACAGCGATCAGCGTTAGAATTGACCTTCTAGTCGGGTCGGCTATGGCTTGGAAAATGTCACGTCTCATACTATTCCGGTTTTAATTAAGAAACCAATTGGTTGTAAATATACGCGCAACTATTCGGTTTCGCAATTTTTTTAGCAGCTATTTTAGGAAATAGTCTCTCAAAGTCGCTAAGGCACAAGGTTTTATGGTGATTTGTGGCTTGTTGTTTGTGGTTTGTGGTTTGTTGTTTCAAGTTTCAAGTTTCAAGTTTCAAGTTTCAAGTTTCAAGTTTCAGGTTTCAAGTTTCAGGTTTCAGGTTTCAAGTTTCCGCAATCTTGTCATTTCGACCGAAGGGAGAAATCACACTAGAAACTTCGCATAGAATGTCGCCAATCTTTGTCGATTAGCGTGTACGATTTACTTCGCCTATTCGCTATCGCTCGAGTCTCCTACGAGAAAATGACAAGATTGTATATAATTAACGTATACGAAGCCAAGAGATTTCGCTGAGTGGGTTTGTGTTTCAGGTTTCAGGTTTCAGGTTTGCGCAATCTTGTCATTTCGACCAGAGGGAGAAATCTTCGTTAGTAACTCTACAAAGATTGACTAGCGTTACCGACAATCGTTGTGAAGATTTACTTCGTTTATTCGCTATCGCTCGAGTCTCCCTACGAGAAAATGACAAAATTGTGTATAATTGGAGCGTATACGAAGACAGGAGATTTCGCTGAGCGGGGGGAAATTCCGTTAGGAATGATAAATATTGTAGCAACGGATTTTAATCCGTTGAATAATAAAACAGATATAAATAGGAGTTGCGTAGGAACGGCACATATTGATAATGTATAAAATATGTTTCGATCCGATGGATCTTTTTGGATATGGGATTCTATATAATAACCGGATTGAAATCCGGCCTTATAATTTTGACCGAGCCTATGGCTCTCTTCGAATTCCGTTAGGAATGACAAATATGGTAGCAACGGATTTTAATCCGTTGAATAATAAAAACAGACATAAACACGAGTTCCGTAGGAACGATCCATAATTACAGGAATATTGCAGCAATTAAAAATTCCGTAGGAATGAAATATTTATAGATTCCAACGGAGCCGACATATGCTAAATAAGATTTCACCCAGCTGGGGCTTTTTTGAAATGGGATGAATTGTTTTTTTATAAATATTTCGTCCCGTTGGGACTTCATAAGAAATAGAGGTGATTTTTTCAGGACGTGACAAATGACAAAAATGCGATAAATGCTCGCTGAAATATAGATTTCTTATATTTGATAAATGAATGTAATTTATTGAAGGAAAAATCTTTCTTTTTTTGAATAATTTTCTCTATATTTGAAGTTCCTATAATTACGACTTTAAATTAGAAAAAGATTTGCCCTTGTATTATGTGTACGGTATCGGAAACGACCGTAAACGCTGTCGTAGGCGTTAGGAACACTAACATGCAAGGGTTTTGTATTCCTATTAATTACGACATTATGAAAACAAACACCCTTTCCAAAGAAGCCGAAACAAGGCTTATTGATTTTTTTAATCACACCATCGATCCTGTCGAAATGGCAAAAGCCATAAGACATGCCAATCACATACTTGCTTTAGGAGTCATCAGAGAACACGAAATTCTTGAAAAAGAAAGAGCAAGTCTGGAAAGCAGCTTTTATTGGCTCAATGAACTGGCAGAGATTTTGAATCCTTATTTATGTGAGGAGTAGAGTTTATAAAATGGAAAAACCTCGATTTAAATCGAGGTTTTTCATTTAAAAATACCTTTAGAAGAATAGTCAAAATGATTATAGGTTTTGAAATTTATATAAATCTTGTTTTAAATCAAATTTTCTTAATTTTATAAAACCAGATTTTTCTAGAGTTCTGATTGAAGCTGTATTTTCAGACATACATAGAGCTGAAATGTTTTTAATTCCCTGATCTACCATTTCAGATATTACAGCCCTAAGAATTTCAGACATAATTCCATAACCCCAAACTTTTTTATTCAAAAAGTATTCGATAAACCAACTGTCTTCTATTTCGTATTTTGTTTCTATTTTAACTCCCTTAGGACTTATAATATTTATTTGTCCTACCACTTCATTTTCTTCTTTCAAAGTTATTAAATGTGTATAGCCTAATTCTTGTCCATATCGATAAGTTATTCCAAATAAATTCATTGAAACTTGCTCTCTATCGTTTGTCCTTTTTTCAGGAATATATTGTGTATTTTCACTATCACTTAATATTTCAAGATAATTATCTATAATTTGTTCTTGCTTCTCAATATCTGAAAGTCGAAGAGGATGTATTTGGATAGTTCCATTGTCTAAATTTATAGGATGAAGTTTGTTCATTTTTCTATTTTGTAATTATTATTTCAAAAGTTTCAAGTTCTGTAATATGAATAACAGTTTTATATTCTTTAGCTTTTCCTGAAACTTTAATTTCTAAATGTTCTTTATGAGCTTCAATAGCATCAAGATATTCTTCAATTCTAAGATGAAATTTTATAGGTAACTTAATTCCTATACGTTTTGCATCTAATACAACTTCATTATAATTAGAAGAAATTGGATTATTAGAATGTAATATTTTTATATAACCTCGAGCTTCAAATGTTGTAAGTTCAAATAATGAATCTCTAAGTTCATTTAGATAATGATTGAAATATACTATTTTTGATTGAACTCTTTCTGTTATAATATCTCTTGTATAATCTTTAGTACATAAAGTATACTCAACGTTACTGATATGGGAACGGCTATAGATGTTTTTAATAGATTTTAATAACTCATAGTTTAAAAATTCCTTGTTATCCTCAATATAGTTTTCTGTAAATTTTATCCTATTTGTGTCAACAAATATTTCTTCTTTTACAAATTCTAGAACATTAAATAATTTATTATTTACATTTTCTGTGTTTATATCGTCAAATGTTGTATGTAGAGGTTTGTTAGGAATTTCAAATCTATTTATGTAACTACCTTTTTCCGATTGTAATACTCTACAATTTTTTAAATATTCATTTGCTTCTGATTTAGTTTGACCAAAAATAGCTCGTTTATTAACAGTGAAATTTACAGCATTATAAAGTACATTTTTAAATGATTCTACAGAGTCAATAAACTTATTGATTCCAATAGAACCATCTGCATTTTCTGGATCAAAAATTCTGTATTTAATTATTGAGTTATTTCTACTGAATAGAATGTTTAATTCATCACGATTAATCTCAGGATAAATATTTGTAAAATCATTGATAAGACGATTAATATATAGATCAAAACCTTTTAGTTTATCATCGTTAGGAATTTCTAATAGAAAATCTTTTGGTAAATGAAGACTTTCAGAGGGTTCTAAATAAGTGAAATTTTGTCCATTGGCTTTTACTTTCCAACCTTTGGAAGTAAAATAATCTAATATTAAAGCTATTTTGAAATTCATAATTTTAGCTTAAAGTATTAAAAATATCATCGTAAAAGCTTTCCGAAATGACATTAGATTTTGGAATGTGAATTGTAACGCTTGTAGAATTTGTTGTTTCACTTGCTCCATCGGGCACTTGATACCAAAAAGCACATTTTCTTATTATCAATTCATTAGTAGTTAAAGAGTACCAATTTACTTTATCATCGGGCAATACAACTACACAAAGATATAATGGCATGCATATTCCTCCTTCGTTTGCACGAGTAACTAAATCATTATAATTTTTTGATTCAAGGACATATTTTATAGTAGTAGATTTTGGATCGTTAATTCCTTCAACATATTTTTCAGAAACAGCTTTAATTTGTAGATCAACTGATTTTCCGATTGTTAAATATCTTTTTTTTATAGAGCAATAGTTTGCACGCCTGATTGTCATATCTGTTCCATAATCTCTTGCAACAGAATTGAAATAACCGTTTCCGTTAGCTATAGTTTCTAAGTAGGTCTTAGAAATTTCTTCCATTATAATATTGTCAGTCATACAGGAAAATTTGATTGCGAATATATGTTTATTTCTATTAGTTTAGGATAATATTACTTTATGAAAGTTCTATGAGAATGCTCTAATCTAATAAATGTTAGCCGATCGTTTCTTCAAAAGAAGTTTTTTATCAAAAATATCAATTTACAAATCTCAGCAACCACGTATTTTTACCTGAATTTATTAAACAAAAAAAACAGTCCCTTCAAAAAGAGGAACTGTTCTAAGACAAATTTTTAATTTTACATTCCTAAAAATGCGTACAGTTGTTTGGATAATCTACTGAAAAGAAGACAAAACGTAGGTTATTCGTTTATAACATCGCCATTTTTAGTTTCTTCGCTGGCAATTTTTACCAATTTATCCTTCAGGTTTAAATCTCCGAAGACTTCCACTTTGTCGTCGATTTCTCTTCCTTTTTTAACGTCAACGCGGGTGGCTTTGTGGTTCAGGACTTTGATGACGAACAAACCTTCGGCTGAATTTACCAATGCCGATTTCGGAATGACAAACGTGCTGTCTTTCGCGTTAAGCGGTAATAAAACTTCGGCTACCATTCCGGGTAATAGGTTTGTTTGGGTGTTGTGAACGTCCATTTCAACTCTTTCAGAACGCAGTTTTAAATCTAAAGCACCGGACATTCTGGTAATTTTAGCGGTAAAAGTGTCCGGAAGCGATTTTACATTAAAGCTCATTTCGTCGCCATTGTGTAAATATCCGGTGTACAATTCCGGTACCGAAACGGCCAAACGCAATTTGTCCTGTTGCTGAATGGTCAGCAAAGGCAAATCGGAACCTTTTCCTGCGGGACCTACAAAGGTTCCTAAATTGACATTTCTGGCGGCTACCACTCCGTCAAAAGGCGCACGGATTTCTAAGTACCCTCTCATAATCGAGATTTCTTTGTGTGCTGCGATGGCTGCCTGATATTGTGCGTAGTCTGAGTTTTTCTTTCCGCTTGCCATTTCTAAGTCGTTTTTAGAAATGGTTCCTTCCACTTTGCTTGTTTCGTACAAACGGTTGTAAGTGCTTTTGCTGGTGGCGTATATGGCTTCCATCGATTTTAATCTCGATTCGGCAGCAGCCAATTGCGAACTGATCTCCGGTGCTTCAAGAACAATTAACAATTGTCCTTTTTTTACTTTCGAACCAATATCTACTTTCAGCAATTTTACAAAACTGCTTACTTTGGCATACAAATCGACTTGTTGAAAACCGGTTAATTCTGCCGGTAAACGCAATTCTGTAGTCAGTTTTTCTTTGGCCAAAAGGAAAGTTTCAACTTTAGGTTCGATTTCCGCTTTAGGCGCTTCTTCTTTTTTCTTTTCACAGCTTAGTACAACTAAAGCTGTAAATAGTATCGCTGTAGATTTTATAATGTTATTTTTCATTTTTTGGTTTTATATATGTTTTTATAAGTATTCAGAAAGTATAAAAGTTTATCGAAGTATTTTCGCGACGATCGTAACTTTCGACTTTATGACTTTCGGCTTTATGACTTTATGACTTTCCAACTTTTGACTTACTTAAGGATGAGATATAATGGATACTTTCTTCGTCTTCAGGATCTAAAGAAACGGATTGTGTCGATGTTTTTTCCTGTGCCCATGCAAATATCTGCGGAAGGATCAACAATACGGCAAAAGTAGAAAATAATAATCCGCCGATAACCGCTCTTCCTAATGGAGAAACCTGATCGCCTCCTTCGCCGTGACCAATCGCCATTGGGAGCATTCCCGCAATCATCGCCACCGATGTCATGATAATCGGACGAAGACGCAGTGCAGCGGCTTCTCTGGCAGATTCTAAGGCATTCCCGTTTATTTTTCGAAGCTGTTCGGCATTGGTCACCAATAAAACGGCATTGGCAATAGAAACTCCGACAGACATGATGATTCCCATATAAGATTGTAAATTAAGCGTTGAACCTGTAAAGGTCAGCATTAATAAAGCGCCTAAAACAACCGCCGGAACTGTGGTTAAGATCACCAGTGAAACTTTGAACGACTGAAAATTAGCGGCCAACATTAAGAAGATTACAAAAACGGCAACCAATAATCCGGTCTGTAAACTGCTTAATGTCTCGCTCAATACCGTGCTTAGTCCAATTGGAGTAATAAATAAACCACGAGGCAATTCGCCTAATGAACTAATGGTCGATGCAACATCTTTTGTGGCCGTCCCCAAATCGGTCTGGTTGATGTTGGCCGTAACGGTAATGTATGGCATGGCCCCTAAATTGTCATTTTCACCACTTACAAAGCCGGGTGTAATTTTGGCAACGTCGCTTAAAACCGGACGAAGCGAGTTTTTCAATACCGGAATTTCTCCAATATCGGTTTTGCTTTTCATTTTATTCAACGGAACCTGAACCTGTACAGAATAGGATAATCCTGCTTTTTCGTCGACCCAGTTGTTTTTTTCGGTATAACGTGACGATGAAGTCGATGCGATAAGAGAACGTGAAATATCATTCATATCAACGCCCAATTCGGCGGCACGTGTTCTGTCGATATTGATGTTCATGGCCGGATAGTGTATCGGCTGACCAATTTGTACGTCTCTGAAATAAGAGATCGCGTTTAGTTTGTTTACAATCTGAGTGGCATATAATTCATTTCGTTTTTTGTCTTTTCCGGCAATTCGAATTTCAATAGGAGTAGGAGACCCCTGACTCAATACTTTATCGGTCAATTCGATCGGTTCAAAAGAAAGTTTAGTGTCCGGTAAAACTTTTTTCAGTCTTGCTCTTAACTCATCTTTAAACTCATCCATATCGATATGATACTCTTTTAAACTTACCTGAAAGACAGCTTCATGAGAACCCGCCATAAAGAGATAAATGGGGTTGATCGAGAACAGGGAAGGGTGTTGCCCCACATAAACAGAAGAAATTCCGATATGCTCTTTACCTACCATTTTTTCCAATTCTTTCAACACAATTCGCGCTTGTTCTTCAGTTCTTTCCAATCGTGTTCCGTCAACAGCACGCATTCTCAATTGAAACTGACTTGAATTTGTTTTTGGAAAAACATCTTTTCCGATAAAACCAATTAAAACAATAGCCAAAACAGTCGCTGAAACTAAGTAAACAATGGTCGTTATTTTTTTGTGCACAAACAAACGGTCTAAAGTTCGCATGAAACGAATTCTGAAACGCTCAAAAGGACTTATTTTTCCGTTATTATTAGTGTCTTCTCTTTCTACATAACTTTTTTTCTGAGTGATCAGATTTTGTTCAGATTCGGGAGTTAAACCGCAGTCATTAAATTCGGCTTCGTCGTCAGTAATTTCAGGCCCATGTGGATGCTTTTCGTGTCCTTTCATCATCCAGTTCGCCATTACCGGCACAAAGGTTTGAGACAATAAAAACGAAATGACCATCGAAAATCCAATCGCTAAAGCTAAAGGAAGAAACAAGGCTCCGGGAATCCCCACCATGGTAAATGCCGGTGCAAATACAGCTAGTATACACAGTAAGATCAATAATTTAGGCAAAGCAATTTCCTGACAGGCATCCCAAATGGCGAGTGCCTTGGGTTTTCCCATGTCGAGATGCTGGTGAATGTTTTCGATGGTTACCGTACTTTCGTCTACCAGGATTCCAATGGCAAGCGCTAGTCCGCTCAAAGACATTAAGTTGATCGTTTGTCCGAATAATTTCAGGAATAAAACTCCGGAGATAATCGAAATTGGAATGGTCATAATCACGATTAAAGCAGCACGACGGTCGCCCAGGAAAAGCATTACCATTAATCCAGTCAAAACCGCACCGATAATTCCTTCGGTAATCAAACTTTTAACGGAGTTGATTACATAAACCGACTGGTCAAATTCGTAAGATAAATTAACATCTTCGGGAAGTGTACTCTGAATTTTAGGAAGCTCTTTTTTTAATTTCTGAACCACATCCCAGGTCGAAGCATCTCCCGCTTTTGCAATACTGATATAAACCGAACGTTTTCCGTTTACCAAAGCGTAACCCGCTGTAATATCAGCACCGTCTTTTACGCTTGCCACATCACCTAATTTTAAGTTTTGAACACCGCCTTTGAATAACGGAATCTGCTCAAAATCTTTAACTTCTTTAATAGTATTATTGGTAGGCGTAATATAATTTTTGTCGCCCATTCTTACGTTTCCGGAAGGAGCTGTCTGATTGTTCAAACGAATGGCTTCGACAATTTGATCGGGTGTCATATTGTGCGAACGCAATAAATCCGGATCTACGTTAACCTCTATAGTTCTTGGGCTTCCGCCAAAAGGAGCCGGAGACAATAAACCGGGAATCGAAGTAAAAGAAGCACGAACATAAACGTTGGCTAAATCCTGTAATTCGTTGTTCGATCTGATTTTTGAACTTAATACCAATTGTCCGATTGGCAATGATGAAGCATCAAAACGTATGATAAAAGGAGGTTGTGTTCCCGGAGGAAAAACTGCCTGGATTCTGTTGGATAGTGCACTCAGTTCGGCAGCGGCCTGCGCCATATTGGTTCCTTCATAATAGGTTAATTTCATAATCATTAACCCCTGAATATTTTTGGTTTCTACCGATTTGATACCATTCGAAAAAGGTAAAACGTTTACGTAGTTTTTGGCAAAATAAGCTTCCATCTGGTCGGGTGTGTAACCTCCAAACGGATGCGCAATATAGATAACCGGCAAATTCATTTTCGGTAAAATATCGACCTTAATGTCTCTGATGGCACCAATTCCGAAGAAAAAGAGACCCGCAACCAATACGAGAATGGAGATGGGCTTGCGGAGTGCAAAACGTATTAAATTCATTGGGCTTTATAATTAAAATTCATTTATAAATAAGTCAAAATTTCCTGTTGCAGCGACTTTCAGTAGGTACGACTGCCATACATTATTATTGACAATATCACGATCGATTTCGGCACGATTTAAAACGTACATGGTCTGCGTTAAATCAGTCAAATCAGTTAAGCCGTTTTTGTATAAAGTCGATTTCTGAAGATAAGCTCTTTTGGCAGCATCTACCTGAATGGGTGCTTCGGCATAATTCTCTAAAGTGATTTTGATTTTATCTTCAGCAAAATTCAACTGCGATTTCAGCTCACGATCGGCTTGGTTGTATTCTTCCTGTAGTCCCTGAGAAATAAATTTCTGAGCAGTGACTTGCTTGTTTGAACGGAAAGGAGTCGTTAAATTCCATGTAATTCCAATTCCAACTAAATAATTGGTACGATCCGGATTGACACCATCCCAGTAATTTCGGGTAAAGGCATGCTGATTTGTGGCATAACTGCTGTCAAATCCTGAAGCTCTGGTTTGCAATACACCAAAAGCAGTCATGGTTGGATAATAGAATCTTTTGTACAATTTGACTTGCTGATCGCTGTAATCGATTTTTGTTTTATACAATTGTAATAAAGGATGAAGACTGTCTGTGGCAGTATTTTCCTTAATCAGTTCTTTTGGAATTTGAGTGACAAAAAGAGAATCGGTTACAAAATCCTGAGGTGCAACGCCCATTAGATCGACCAATTTGTTGTTTTGTTCTTTCACAAAATTTTTGGCCAGATTCAGCGCAATTTTAGCTTTTGATACTTCGGCAGTGGCTAAAGTAGAATCGACTCCGGCTAATAATCCGTTCTTTACTCTTGCTACGGCTGTTTTTTTGAAAACCTGAGCGCGATCCAGATTTTTTTGTTGTGAAATCAACAATCTCTGACTTGCGAGTAAATTCAGATAAGCGGCAGAAATTTTGATTTCCTGTTGGAATTTTTCCTGTTTCAGATCCTTTTCTTTGGCCTGAACATCAATTTTAGATAAATTGATTTTTTCCTGCGTTTTTCCGAAAGTGAAAAAATCCCAGTTCATGTTGACCAGATAAAGTGCGCCAAATGCCGAATTCCAGTTTTGTTCCGGTAAAGGAAGTCCGGATGAAGCTACTCCAAGACCCCCAAAGCCATAAAGAGGCCCGTTTTGACCGTTTACAGTTCCGTAATCCTGTTGCGCCGATAAGTTTAGGTTGGGCAGATAATCACGTTTAGACTGCTTAAGACTTTCGCGTGATGCATTGGTGTAATTGTTTTTTGCCTTGATGGAACCGTAGTTTTCCAAACCTGTTTTTATAGCATCTTTTAAAGACAGGGTTTGAGCAGAACTACCACAGGCAAAAATCAAGAAAACTAATAAAGTAATTTTTTTGAAATACATATAAACTAGTGGTGTGAATTTGATCTCTCAAAATTATTTCACTTGGTCGGATAAAAGCTTTCTTAAATGATGTAATGCGATTATAAATGACCAATTCAATTGGTCATTTATTGGAAATAAAAATTAAAAAAATGTAGTTAATTTGTAAACTATTTAAGTTTTAAGAATGAAGAGAGAAATGGAAAACATATTGGATCACAAATGGTGGCAGGAAATTGCCGTTGTTGCTTTTTCATTTACTATTTATACCTTAAAAAACGACTGGATGTTGTTCAGTTCGTTTACCTCCATCTTAATGGGGATCTTTTTCTATTTAATTTTATACCTGCACGCCCAGTTCAACCGTTTCTTTTTGCTTCCCATACTTTTTAAAAAACAGCGTCCCGTGACTTATATTTTTCTGACACTGGCGGGAGTATTGCTCTTTTCGGTTGTTTTGTATGAGGTGACCAGTTTGGAAATGTTTAGTAACTGCCGTTTGTATCAAAATTCTCATCAGCGCAGTTATGTGTATCAACTGGCCAGTGTTTTAGGGACTTTGGTTTGTATATTGAGCCCAATAATTGTTTTTAAGTTTTACAGAATCCACAAGAGACAGACGGATGAGACTCTTTTGTTCAATCAGATGCAATTGAATTCATTGAAAGGACAATTGAATCCGCACTTTTTATTTAATACCTTTAATACGCTTTACGGAATTAGTCTCGAGTTTCCGGACCGAACATCTGATTTAATCATGAAAGTATCGCAGCTGATGCGTTATCAGCTTGAAAGCAATAACAAACAATGCGTGTCTCTGGAAGACGAACTCGAGTTTATAAACAGTTATGTTCAGCTGGAGAAAGAAAGGGTAGGGTATCGTTGTGAGATTACGTACGACTGTGAAATCGATAATGAAAATGCCTATAAAGTATCACCAATGCTGCTGATTGCGTTTATCGAAAATGCGTTCAAACACGGAACCTGTGCAATTGAAAAATGTTTTGTGAGAATCATCATTACGGTCGAGAACGGGTTACTTCATTTGCATGTAGTAAATTCCATTCCAAAGAAAAAAACGGATGTTATTTCGACTAAGATTGGTTTAAAAAATACCATAGAACGATTGAATCTGATTTATGGGAAAGCCTATAAACTAGACATTCAGGACGATAAGAATACTTACATTGTAGATTTGAAACTGCAATTGAAAAAGTTTGTAGAATGAGAGAACCTAAAAAATGTATAATTGTCGATGATGAACCGGCAGCGCATTATGTGCTGGCGAATTACATCAAGCAAAATCCGCAATTAGAATTGGTTTTTCAGGGCTTTAACGGTATTGAGGCAATGGATTATTTAAGAGACCATCCTGTTGATTTGATGTTTCTGGACATCAATATGCCGGAGATATCAGGGATGGAATTACTGAAGATTATTCCCACACATCCCAGTACAATTTTAACTACTGCTTATTCTGAGTATGCCCTTGAAAGTTACGATTACGGTGTTATAGATTATCTTCTCAAGCCTATTTATTTTCCAAGATTCCTCAAAGCTATCGATCGTTTTTTTGCCACGGAGAACGGTAAAGTGAAAACTGAAGATGCAGTAATCAATTCCGTTACAGTGAAGGTGGACGGTTACTTTATTGAGATAGAATTGGATCAGCTTCTGTTTGCACAGAGTTTTGGGAATTATGTGAAGTTACATACCATAAAAAGAACGTATCTGGCCTCTATCACCACTAGTGAATTGGAGAAATGTTTGCCCGAGAAGAATTTCATGCGCATTCACAAGTCCTATATCGTAGCACTGGATAAAATTGAGACCACCGATAAAGATTTTGTGGTCATTAAAAACGAAAAATTGCCCATTGGTATTACCTATAAAAGAGAATTATCAGATCGACTGAAGAAATAATACCGATGTAATATTAGACTGAAATAGACGTAAAATTGATAAAAAAAAACAGAAATGAAGGGAGCTTACTAATTCAATTATTTCAAAGAAGAAGCCTGCTCAGGAGTAATTCCGGCAGGCTTTTTTGATTCTATTCCAATTTTAGGTTTTATTAATTACACAAGTTGAATGATTTTCAAAGTAATAGCTTCTACTGAAAAGGATTAAAAAAAAATCTGCAAAATCTGCTAGATCTGCGTGTGAAAAAAAACAAATTCCCGCAGATCTGGCAGATTTTGCAGATTTTTTAATCGATTTAATCCTTTAAATCTGTGGCTATTATTTTTCAACACTTAGAATCTTTGTATTTAAATTAATTGCATTATTAAGGTTGATTATACCAACTGCTGTTTCCAGACCGGCAATTTTACCCCTTTAAAAACCAGCCATAAACTAAGTGACAATTCGGCAATTAAACAAGGCATTAATAAAATTATACTTGAAAGCTTCGGGATGAGAATTAAGAAGAAACTATTGGTAAGATAACAAATTCCCGCCAGGCTCATTAAAACTCCAATTGCCTTTGGTAAATAGCCCGACTTAAAGATCAGATAGCCTTCCAGTAAACAAACAAATCCAAAAAAGATCAATCCGATTCCGAAACCAAAATCGTGCAATTTGATCGAAAGATAAGATAAGGTGTGTAACTGCTCTGGACTGAAAGATTTTAAATATTGGGCATCACCCAGAAAAAATAAGGCTGCCAAAAGATTCAGTTTATTGGCGACTAAAACGGCAGTCTGGATTAAATTGAACGATAGATTTAAAAGAGCAAGTTTTCGGTTTACCGGTTTTAAAAGATAATAGAGAATAATCATGACCGGCAGATCGCAGATTTGCATAATAAGATCCGCTGTAATGCCAATTTTCCACAGAAATTGCGAATGCATAATATTTTGAGCAGTGGCAGTGGCATCTCCGGACACAAACAATTTGTTTCTGACAAATGTTTCTGCGAAGAATCCCATGACGATAATGACCAAATATAATATCCCGGCTATGCGTGCATAAAGCTGTGGTGAAGCTTCAAAATTTTTCAGGTTAGATTTCATTTTTTAGGTTTTGGTTTTTCGTAAGACGTCTGACACAGAACATTGTTACCGACTATTTTAACATTTTTTTATAATATCATTTTTTCTTCAGAATAAAGTAGTAATTTTAATACGTTATTTAAGAGGTGTTAATTTAAAATTGGGCACATGAAAAAAATATTACTGATGATAACCTTTTTGTATAGCAGTTTTTTAATAGGGCAGAGTGGAGTTTCTCCTGACAAAGTGGTCACACCCCCTGAAAAAGTAGTTTTTACTTTTCAGAAAGAATATCCCGGTAAAGTTCCGGTCTGGACCTTGAAATATGTTGGGGATGACGATGATGAAATTCGGTATGAAGCCAAGTTCAAAACAGATAAAAACACCAATGCATTGGCGATTTATGATAATTTGGGAGTTCTGAAAGCCTTTGAGTTACAAATTCCATTCAGTCAGCTGCCACAAAAAGCACAAACGTATCTGAAGAAAAATTATCCTGCCAGTGCCATTAAAGAATCGGCAGTAGTGGTAGACGATAAAAACAAAACCACTTACGAAGTTGGAATACAAAAAAATGCCAAATTCTATGACATTGTTTTTGATAAAAATGGAGGTTTTGACGTAATCATCGAGAAAGATTAAAACAGAATTCTTACTAATTCAATATACTCAGAATGACAAACCCGACAGGTTTTAAAAGCCTGTCGGTTTTTTTTTTTTGCTCTTTTAATGATCAATAAAGCCTGATAATTTATATAGGTTTTTTCTTTCTTTGTTATAAGTATCGGGTTTAATTATTTAGTAAATTTAAGGTATTATTCTTACTTTTATTAAATCAAATCGTTATGAAAAAGTTACTTTTAATGCCCGTATTTTTTACGCTAGTACTATTTTACTCCTGTAATCATGATGAAAATGTAAACACTGAAAAGGTATCAGAGAACAAGAATGAAGACCATCTAAAGACGATAGCCGTCACAGAATCGGTTGCTTTTTTAAAAGATTTTCAACAACAACAGTCTACCCAAAAAAACGCTAACTTTAACCTGACAATAGATTTCAAATCTATACAACAGATTGATATAACGGATACTGATGCTAAACTAACGGTTGTGAAGGCAGAGACAGGACTGGACAATGTAGATTCGAGTATTTTACAAATCAGGATCAATGGAGAATTGCAGACGGTACTTTTTAATTTAATTCCCGAAGAGGGATTCAATAATAAAAAAACGGGCAAGGTGATAGATCGCTATGACGAATTTAGCGGTGCTGTCGTCATCAGTGATTTGAAAGGAATCATCAAGAACAATTTTGTTTATAAATCCGGAAATTTGCTTGGAGAAGTAAAATCTCCGGGGCCTGATCCGATTCCGTTGAACAATGTTAATGTATATCCCAAACCTAAACCAAGTGATATTAGCCTTCCCTATATCATGCCGGGCTATCAATTTAGAGGAGAAGGCAGTCCGACCAATTATGCCAGTATGGGAGTGGCTTTTGCCACTTATTATACCACGGCAATGGTTAACGAAATTGAAAAAAGAATAACCGATAAAAACCTGACACCCTGCCAAAAAGCGGTGCTCGAAAAACTAAAAACCAACAAAAATGTTGATATCGCCAGAATGCTTGCGAGATTAGGAGCTAACAGTCCTTATACATTGAATATTACAACAGCTGATTTTGACGAGCCTGCTACTATCAGATATACACAAAAATCTCCTATATCAAGATTTGATTATACAATGATTATTAGCAGTAATTATACGGACAGAACTTCGTTATCACTGGCTGGAAACATCCTTCATGAAGTAGTGCATGCTTATTTTTTGAGTCTTCAGGATCAGGTCGCCGCTCAGGGGAGCTCTGTCGCGTTAACTGAATTTCCGGCTCTTTTTGAAGTATACGTGCAGCAAAAAGCTCCCACAGGAGCCTGGATGACCCCTAATTTACAGCACAAACAAATGGCCGAAACGTATGTCAATGCCATTGCGGCTGCCCTTCAGGAGTTTCAGACGGGTAATACGGCCGCGACTTCAATCCAACAGAAATACCTTGATTTGGCTTGGGGTGGTTTATACAAAACATCTGTGTTTGATAAAACTTTTCCGGAAGGATCGGCGGATAGAAGTCGAATTTTAAATAGACTTCATTGTGAACAACAGGGAGCTGATGCCCAAAATCATGGAGGAGAGAGACAATATCCTATCGGTTCAAAATGTGAGGATTATATAAAAAGTAAGTAGTTATGAAAAAAAAACTTTTTGTTCTATTAATGATGATTTGTGTTACTATAATGTATCCACAAGCAAACAAAGGTAAATACAATGCTATTAATGATTATCTCACAGTATTAGTAAAAGACACGACCAAAACTATAGTTATTGTTAAAGAAAAAATAAGTCCAAACGAAGCCTTGAGATTATTTTCAGGAGGAAAACTTAATAATATTCCTTTTAGCAGAGTAAATGGCATTGAGGAAAGGCTTGGAGGAATTTTAGAACCTCTTTATAAGGAAAATGATTTTCAGAAAATGCGTAAAAAATATCAAAACGATGCAAATGAAGGCAGGAGCTATTTTGCAAAGAACACAAGATGGAATTCAGCTGACTTTAAATTGAAAACTATCTTTTATGAGACTTTTGATACCATTATATTTAAAAGAGGGAAAGGTATACCTATTTACAGATACACTACACAAATGATTGCTTTATCTGAGCCTATGTATTACAAAGGAAGAAAATACTTAGTTATCGCTGTTGGAATTGGAGACACTACTCCTATTGGCTATCTTAATAATTATATTATCATAATGAAAAAGATAAATAACAAATGGCAGGTAATTCAGAGAGGTGAGAAATACTGGGTTGATTAAAATTGTGTGCTATGAAAAAGAAGTTTTTGATCCTATTATTTATATTGGGGCTTAATACAGTTTATCCACAATCAAAAAATGATAAATACGATGCTATTAATGGCCATTTGTCAGAATTAGTAAAAGATACTACCAAAACTGTTATGATAATTAAAGAAAAAATAAGTGCAAATCAAATTTTAAAACTTTTTGCTGAAGGAAAACTCAGTGATGCACCATTTAATCGAAAAAATGGCACACAAATAAGGGAAGCTGGGATTTTAGAACCTCTTTATGATGAAAATGATTTCCAGAAGATGCGAAAGAAATATCAGGATGATAAGAATGAGGGTAGATATGGATTTTCTAAAAACACAAATTGGGAGGCCTCAGATTTTAAACTAAAAAACATCTATATAGAACCACATGACACTATAATGTTTAAAAAAGAAAGAGCATTACCCTTATACAAATACGAAACATTACTAATTGCATTGTCTGATCCAATTTACTACAAAAATAGAGACTATTTGGTCATGGCAATAGCTATTCAAAAATCAAATCCTCTTTATTCCCCTAAATATTATGTTATTGTAATGAAAAAAACAAACAAAAAATGGCAAGAGATTCAAAGAGGTGAACAATATTGGTTTGATTAAATTGTGTGTTGTGAAAAAGAAATACTTTAATTCTGTTTGTTAAACCCAACAGATTTCTAAAATCTGTCGGGTTTAATTATAGATTCACAAAATAAAAATTACAAATTCATTCCGCCTGAAACCTCAATGCGTTGTGCATTTGCCCAGCATGCCTCTTCGGTACATAAAAAGGCAACTTCAAGTTTCAGGTTTCAAGTTTCAGGTTTTAGGTTTCAGGTTTCAGGTTTTAGGTTTTTAGTTTCAAGTTTCAAGTTTCAAGTTTCAAGTTTCAAGTTTCAAGTTTCAAGTTTCAAGTTTCAAGTTTCAGGTTTCAGGTTTCAGGTTTTCTACTCTTCACATCTCACATCTCACATCTCACATCTTGCATCTTGCATCTCACATCTCACATCTCCCAATAAACATTTAAAACAAAGTTCCCTGTATAAGTTCCGGCTGCGGATTACTGCCAAAAGGAAAAGAATCAATGACAAAAAACTGTTTTCTTACGGGATCTAATTCACGGAGAATAATTTCTTTACAGGAAAAATCCATTGCAATTGTGGTAAAAAGCTGTGATGCGACTTTAAGATTTTCAGCAGTTAGTTTTCTGCCGATAGAAATATGCGGATCACTGCTTTTTTTAAGGTTGGAAAGTAGTAACGCTTTCTGTGTCTTTTTCATGACAGGCTGTAAACTCTTTTTTGATTCTTCACTTGGAGCAATGAAAAAAGCACCGCTTTCGTACGAGTTAAAATCATCCAAATGTACCTGAAACGGAGTAAAGGTATCGCAAACATTAAAAAGCTTTTGCTTGAATTTATCCAGTTGAGAATCGTCAGTTGTAAACTCGCAAATCGTAATATGTGCCACCGAATTTTTACTGTTGAACCAGCCAATTTTAGTTGCCAGAAGTTCTTTCATGGTTTTGATGGCCTCAATTATTTCTGGTGAAGGATGAATGACAACTGAATATTTCTTTTCCATTTTAACGTTCGATTTTTGGCAAATTTAAAGAATTTGTTGGCATCTAAATCTTTCCTTTCAGATGCAATCGATATTCAATTTCTGATTTTAATAAACCGCTTCCTCCTCCAAAATGTTCAATTACTTCAACATCAGGCTGCTGTTTTAAACAAAAAGAAGTAAACTCTTTTTCGATATGATCTTCGATCCCCGAACTCAAAAGGACAATATCTATTTTGTGGTTCAGAAAATAATCCTGAGCCAGTTTTTCGTCATTAAAACCAACTGCATTCCAGTTTTCGTAAGCATTTACTAATCGGAGCAAAATCTCAAGAATGGCTTGGTTCTTTCCAAGCAGTAAGAATTCGTATGTTTTCATAGATAATAGTTTTTAGAATTCTTTCTAAGATGCTAAGGTGCTGCGCTACTAAGGTTCTAAGATTCCATAAGTTTAGTAACTTTAGGCCTTAATAGCTTAGAAAAAAAGTCTGTATTTTACAAATGTACTAGTAAAGAGCTTGTTGTAACTTAATCTAGAATAAGAAAACTTCGAAAATTTGTAAAACCTTAGCACCTTCGTGCCTTAGTATCTAAGCACCTTAGTTTCTTAGTCCCTTAAAAAAAAACAAAAGATTTTACAGCTGTAGTGCTTCAGATAGTCAGTGACTTAGCGTTTTTGGGAGGAAAAAGTTTTTCATAATGCGGAAAGCCGTAATGATTTCTCTAAAGTTGCTTGTAATTTCGCGCCATAATAACGGGTAATTATGCTGTGTTTACCTTTTTAGACCGCATAATAGGTTGTTATAATTAACTGTTTTTGGAGAAACAATTTTTTTAATTACAATGAAAATTAGACTTATTCATTTGATCGTGGATATAAGCTTTGTATGAATTTGCAGGATTACAAAAGAGTCTGATTTTTATAGGGTTTTTAGATTTGGTTATTGGGTTATCCGGATCTAAAGACCCTTTTTTTTATTCTTCCTACTACTATTATAAGTAGCCATTAATTTTAAGCCATTCTTCGCAATCTCGGGTCCAAAATTTACTAGTACTATTTAAGCCCAATCCAAAACCATGACCTCCTTTTTCATAAAGATGTAATTCAGCTGAAACCCCGTTTCGTTTAAGCGCCAGATAATAATTAATACTGTTCTCTGGTAAAACGGCTTTGTCGTCTGTGGCATGAATCAGGAAAGCGGGAGGAGTTTTTGAAGTAACTTTCTTTTCGTTAGAATAAAAATCACGTACTTCCTGTGAGGGATTATTCCCCAGTAAACTACTTTGCGAGCCTTTGTGTGTAATCTCATTTTGCATGGATATTACCGGATAAATTAAAAGTGAAAAATCCGGGCGTGCACTTGTTTTAGATTTTGTATCGTAAGTTATCTCGTCGTAATGTGTTGCCAGGGTTGAGGCTAAATGACCTCCGGCCGAGAAGCCAATAATCCCTATTTTGTTAACATCTATGCTGTATTTTGTTGCATTTTGCCTTACGTGACGTATAGCTTCCTGTGCGTCCTGTAATGGTCCGTTTTTTTTATCTTTCATGATTAGATCATTAGGTAATCGGTATTTGACAACAAAAGCTGCAATTCCCAGGCTATTGAGCCAGTTGGCGACTTTGGTGCCTTCTTTATCAATGGCTAAATGTTGGTATCCTCCTCCCGGAAAAATAAGAACAGCAGTTTGATTGGGTTTAGTTTGTTTAGGTAAAAAAACACTCAATGTTGGAACGGTAACTAAACGTGTACTCTGCACTTTTCCGTCTATAAAAGATTCATTTTCCTTGTATTCCGGAGCTTTTATTTCATCAGGGATTGTATTCCAGAGCGGTATAATTTCATTTTGTGCATGTATAGTAGTGTGCATGAAGGTGAATAAAAATAAGGTTAGAAGTAATTCTTTTACATTTTTCATGAATTATGGAAGTGTTTAAATGGGTTGAAAAAGTATTTCAAAACAAAGTTTTTCGGGATCTGTTTTACGCTTTTGTAAAAATGTAACAAATGACTTTTGCTTCGCAGACCTGATGATTAAGGTAAATTGATCAAAAGTGAAAGTTTTTTGGACAATTTTGATAGATAAAACGGTTAAGTTTGTAAAAATAGCTTTTAACAAATATATTACTTAAAATGTAATTTAAAGTATTTTTTTTTGAGCGATCTGTTTAATTATGTGTTGAAATTAAATTTTTATATAATTTATTTGGAATATAAAGATTTAAAACTATATTTGTGCAATCGATTACATTTATTTAATTTTGTTGCATTTAATTCATAGGTATTGTAATTTTTATATCGTGTTTGAACAGCAGATTAAATGAGCCGGAAAACTATCAACTTTATAATAAACCATTACCATGAACCAAACAGATGCAGTTATTATGACCCAATCCAAAAAATCTACAGGAAGTTATCGTTGGAGTATATGTGGATTGCTTTTTTTTGCAACCACTATCAACTATTTAGACAGACAGGTACTTTCTTTAACGTGGAGCGATTTTATCGCACCTGAGTTTCATTGGACTAATAATGACTACGGAAATATAACCGCCTTGTTTTCTATTTTTTACGCAGTTTCATTACTGTTTGCCGGTAGATTTGTAGATTGGATGGATACTAAACGAGGATTTCTGTGGGCCATTGGTATCTGGTCTTTTGGGGCTTGTCTTCACGCTTTTTGTGGCATTGCCACAGCCGGAATCATTACTGGGAACTGGTTTGTAGGTTTCGAGGGCGCCAAGGAGGCAATTCACCTTGTGAAAGACACCGGATTGGTCATTAATGTAAGTGTAACGCTGTTCATCTTTGCCCGTTTTGTTTTAGCAGTGGGTGAAGCAGGAAATTTTCCGGCCGCGATTAAAACGACGGCTGAATATTTTCCTAAAAAAGACAGAGCATTTTCTACCAGTATTTTCAATGCCGGCGCTACTGTTGGTGCTTTGGCAGCTCCTATATCTATTCCGTTTATCGCAGAATCTTTCGGATGGGAAATGGCCTTTATCATCATTGGTGCTTTAGGTTTTGTCTGGATGGGATTTTGGATTTTCATGTATGATAAGCCTGAAAAACACCCAAAAGTAAGTGCATCAGAATTAGAGTATATACAACAAGATGATATTATAGACAGCAAACTAAAAGGCTATGTGCCGGAAACCAAAGACAAAGTTTCTTTTGTCGATTGTTTTAAATACAAACAAACCTGGGCATTTGCTTTTGGGAAGTTTATGACCGATGGGGTATGGTGGTTTTTCTTATTCTGGACTCCGGCTTACCTAAGTTCGGTTTACGGTATGGATTCTACTGAGGCGGCTCTTCCTTTATTCGTTTTATATATGATAACCCTGCTGTCAATTATAGGAGGCTGGCTGCCAACCTATTTTGTTGAGAAGAAAGGAATGAACCCCTATGAAGGCAGAATGAGAGCAATGCTAATTTTTGCATTCTTTCCCTTGTTGGCCTTGATTGCACAGCCTTTAGGATACATCAGTTATTGGATTCCCGTTATTATTATTGGTATCGCAGGTGCAGCTCATCAATCATGGTCGGCTAATATTTTTACGACTGTAGGGGATATGTTTCCTAAAAAAGCAATTGCAACGATCACTGGTATTGGAGGTTTGGCCGGAGGCATTGGTTCTACTTTTATCAATAAAGGTTCTGGGATGCTGTTTGATTATGCTAAAGAAAGCAATATGTCATTTATGGGTTTTCACGGAATTGAAGCCGGATATTTTATCATTTTCTCTATTTGCGCTATTTGTTACCTGACAGGCTGGTCTGTAATGAAAATGTTAGTACCTAAATACAGTCCGATTACCAATCTTTAAGGATTACAGATAAAGAAACAATTATAAAAAAAGAATAAATTTTACAATCAATTATGGTTTTTAAGGATAAAAATTTAATTTTGTGCAATCGATTACATTAATTTAAAATTATGACAAAATATAGTTCAAGATACGCGTCAAGCCCGGAAGCTGTAAAAAAATATGACACTCAGGAATTGAGAAACGAATTCTTAATTGACGATTTAATGCAGGAAGATGAGATTGTGTTAACCTATTCTCATTATGACAGATATATAGCAGGATCGGCAGTTCCGTTGAAAGATCTTACTTTGGAAAGTATTGATCCGTTGAAAGCAGGTTACTTTCTGGAAAGAAGAGAAATGGGAATTATCAACGTAGGTGGCAAAGGGACTGTGATTGTTGAAGGAGTTTCTTTCGAATTAGCGTTTAAAGATGCTTTGTACATCGGAAGCGGTAATCAGGAAGTGATCTTTAAAAGTGATGATCCTAAAAATCCTGCAAAATATTATATCAATTCTGCTCCGGCACACAGCACATATCCAACCGTAAAGGTGAGTTTGGCAGAAGCAAACAAGCTGGAATTGGGAACTATGGAGACAGCTAATCACCGTACCGTAAATCAAATGATTATAGGAGGTGTTGTAACCACTTGTCAATTACAGATGGGAATGACGGAATTAAGACCCGGAAGTGTCTGGAACACCATGCCGGCACACGTACACGATCGCAGAATGGAAGTTTATTTTTATTTGGATATTCCCGAAAATCAGGCCGTTTGTCATTTTATGGGACAGCCTCAGGAAACGAGACACATTTGGATGAACAATCATCAGGCGGTTATTTCACCACCATGGTCGATTCATTCAGGATCCGGAACCAGTAATTATACTTTTATCTGGGGAATGGCGGGTGAGAATTTGGATTACGGAGATATGGATGTGTGTAAAATCACTGATTTAAGATAAAAAATATGGCAAACTCATTATTTGATATAAACGGAAAAGTTGCTCTGATTACAGGAAGTACACACGGACTGGGAATGGCAATGGCAAAAGGATTAGGAGAGGCGGGTGCGACAATTGTGGTAAACGGAAATTCTTCTCAGCAAAAAATTGATGATGCCGTAGCGGAACTTCAAAAAGAAGGGATTCATGCAGTGGGGTATAAGTTTAATGTAACGGACGAGATGGAAGTTATTGCTGCAGTTAAGAAAATTGAAAATGAAGTGGGCCCAATTGATATCCTGATTAACAATGCAGGGATTATTAAAAGAATTCCGCTGATTGAAATGGAGGTAGCCGATTTTAAAGAGGTTATTGATATTGATTTGGTGAGTCCGTTTATTGTATCAAAGCATGTGGTGAGAGGGATGATTGAAAGAAGGCAGGGAAAAATAATCAATATTTGTTCGATGATGAGCGAGTTGGGCCGTAGTACAGTAGGAGCTTATGCTGCTGCGAAAGGCGGTTTGAAAATGCTGACCAAAAATATGGCTACCGAATGGGCCAAACATAATGTTCAGATTAACGGAATTGGTCCGGGGTATTTTGCTACCGAACAGACCAAACCTATTAGAGTGGACGGGCATCCTTTTAATGATTTTATCATCAGTAGAACACCGGCTGCAAAATGGGGAGAAGCAAGTGATCTGGCCGGAGCGGCTATATTTTTATCTTCAAAAGCCAGCGATTTTGTGAACGGTCACATTTTGTATGTCGATGGTGGAATCTTAGCAACAATCGGAAAGCCATCAAACGAATAATTATTTCAATTACATTAAAAAAATCATGAGTTCAAATACCTTCATAAACGATAATTTTTTACTTGAAAATAAATTTGCAGAAGAGCTGTATCATAATTATTCCAAAAATCAGCCCATCATCGATTATCACAATCATTTGAATCCTCAGTTTATTGCTGAAGATAAAATTTTTGAAAACATTACACAGGTTTGGATCAATGGAGATCACTACAAATGGCGTGCGATGCGTACCTTAGGGATCAACGAGCAGTTTGTGACTGGAAACGCTCCTGACAAAGATAAGTTCTTAAACTGGGCCAAAACGGTTCCATATACTATGCGTAATCCTTTGTACCATTGGACGCACTTAGAGTTGGCGCGTTATTTTGATATTTATGATTTGCTGAATGAAAAATCGGCAGAGAAAATATACAAGGAAGCAACCGAGAAAATTAATTCTCCGGCTTACAGCACGCAAAATCTGCTTAAAAAAGTAAATGCTGAATTGGTTTGCACGACCGAAGATCCGATTGACAGTCTTGAGTTTCATCAAAAATTGGCAAAGAATCCAATTGGAACTAAAATGAGTACGGCCTTCAGACCTGATAAAGCGATCTTAATTTCCAATGATGGCTATAATGCCTATCTGGACAAATTAGGGGAGGTGTCCGGAGTTGCGATTCATACCTATACTGATTTGTGCAGTGTATTGCGAAACCGAATTGAGTTCTTTAATCAAAACGGCTGTAAACTTAGTGATCATGGTTTAGACCAGATTTACTTCGAAGAATTTACAGAGAATGAAATTAATAGCATCTTCAAAAAGAAAAGAGAAAACAGAATTTTAACTCCCGAAGAAGTTTTGAAGTTTCAAAGTGCTGTATTGTTATTCTTGTCCGAAACGTATCACGAGTTTGGATGGGTACAGCAATTTCACCTTGGAGCTTTGCGAAACAATAATGCCCGCATGCACCGAATTTTAGGACCTGACACGGGTTGGGATTCTATTGGTGATTATCCGCAGGCACAAAAACTATCCGGCTTTTTAAATGCCCTGGACAGTAAAGATAAATTGACGAAGACGATTATTTATAATCTAAATCCGGCCGATAACGAAGTGATGGCAACCATGATTGGAAATTTTAATGACGGAAGTGTCAGAGGGAAAGTTCAGTTTGGATCGGGATGGTGGTTTTTAGATCAGAAAGACGGAATGACAAAACAATTAAATGCTCTTTCAAACATGGGTTTAATCAGCTGTTTTGTGGGGATGCTGACAGACTCGAGAAGCTTTTTGTCTTTCCCAAGACATGAGTATTTCAGACGTATTTTATGTAATCTTTTAGGAGATGAAATCAAACGCGGAGAACTTCCAAATGATATGGAATGGATAGGGAAATTGGTTTCGGATATTTCCTATCATAATGCAAAAGAGTATTTTAAATTTTAAGTGAGAAGTTGGATGTTAGATGCCAGTCTCAGTTTTCAGTCTCAGTGTGAGACTAAGACTGAGAACTGAGACTGAGAACTGAGACTGAGAACTGAGACTGAGAACTGAGACTGAGAACTGAGACTGAGAACTGAGACTGAGAACTGAGACCGAAAACTGAGACTGAGAACTGAGACTGAGAACTGAGACCGAAAACTGAGACTGAGAATTTCTAACAATAAGTCTTAAAATTCATTTAATCATTATAATCTGTGGCAAAAAAATATAATATGAATAAAGTAGTTGCATTCGGGGAAATTATGTTGCGTCTTTCGACAGAGAGACACTTGCGGTTTTCGCAGGCAAAAGCATTTGGAGCGTCTTATGGAGGCGGTGAATTTAATGTTTGTGTGTCTTTGGCTAATTATGGTTTGAATGCCGAATTTGTAACAAGATTACCCGAGAATGAAATTGGTGCTTCGGCAGTAAAAGAAATGCGAAAAATGAATGTAGCGTCCGGAAATGTAGTTTACGGAGGAGAGCGTTTAGGGATCTATTTTCTGGAAACCGGTGCCGGAACACGAGGTAGTAATGTGGTTTATGATCGTGCACACAGTTCGATGGCAACTATCGAAAAAGGAATGATTGACTGGGAGAAAGTGCTTGAGGGAGCCAATTGGTTTCACTGGAGCGGGATCACACCGGCAATCTCCCAAAGTGCCGCTGAAGCCTGTTTAGAAGCAGTTAAAGCAGCTCATAAACTGGGAATTACAATTTCCTGCGATTTGAATTACCGATCAAAATTATGGCAATACGGAAAAACACCAAGTGAAGTAATGCCGGAGCTGCTGCAATACAGCAATGTTATTTTAGGAGATATTGATACCGCCTATTTTATGCTGGGAATTCCGAAAGTCAATCCGAATTATCAGGATGAGAAATCGCTTCCGGTTTTGTACAGCAAATTGTTTGATTTGATTCCGGGTTTAAAAATAGCAGCAACAACCCTTAGATATTCCGTAAGTGCGTCACATCAAAGAATAGGAGGGGTTTTATTTGACGGTAAAGCCATTTATCAGGCAGCCGTAAAAGAAGTGACTCCTGTTGTAGATCGTGTTGGAAGTGGGGATGCTTTCATGGGAGGTTTAATTTACGGATTACAGGAATATCAAAACAACAATCAAAGAGCTTTAGATTTTGCTGTGGCTGCTTGTTGTTTAAAACATACCATTGCCGGAGATTATAATCTGGTAACCTTAAAAGAAGTTGAAAATATGATAGATGGTGGTGCTACCGGATTAGTATCTAGATAATTGATTTAAATATGGCAAAATATTCAAGAATTGAAGTGGCATTAACGATGAAAGAGAACGGAATGGTTCCGTTATTTTTTCATTCAGATATCGAAATAAGTAAAAAAGTGCTAAAAGCCTGCTATGATGGTGGCGCAAGATTAATGGAGTTTACCAGCAGAGGAGATTTTGCCCATGAAGTTTTCGGAGCATTAAACAAGTATGCTTTGGCAGAATTACCGGGAATGATGCTTGGTGTTGGTTCTATTACTGATGCGGCTTCAGCATCCTTGTACATGAGCTTGGGAGCGAATTTTATTGTGACTCCGGTTTTTAGAGAAGATATTGCAATTGCCTGTAATCGACGAAAAGTACTTTGGTCTCCGGGCTGCGGAACACTTACCGAAATCGCAAGAGCCGAAGAATTAGGCTGTGAAATTGTAAAATTGTTTCCGGGTGATATTTACGGACCTGAATTTATCAAAGCTATAAAAGGCCCATGTCCGTGGACGAATATTATGCCAACAGGTGGAGTTTTGCCAACAGTTGATAGTCTGACTTCGTGGTTTAGTGCGGGAGCAACCTGCGTGGGAATTGGATCACAGTTAATTTCAAAAGAGATATTAGAGCAACAGGATTATGACGGATTAAAAACAAAAGTTAGTCAGGTTCTGGATATTATAAAAAGTATTAAAAATAAATAAGGGTAATCATATAGGTCCTTATTTAACATGCGTTTTTTTTAGATTTTAGAAATTGTAATTGAGCATTACGCTTGATAAATGAATCTTGTGAGTCCTCACAGCAAGATTTGTTTTCCTCACACAAGTGTAATGTTTCTTTTACAGTGAGAGGAAATAATCAGAGATAAATAAGGTATTAAACGTGATTATTGATAACACTTTAAGAGAAAAAGTAATGGAAAAATTAAACAGAGTGAGCTCAGGGCTTTCAGAAAAACTTCCTATAAAAATAGTTCAATTTGGAGAAGGTAACTTTTTAAGAGCCTTTGTAGAATATGCTTTTCAAAAATTAAATCAGGAAGCTGGTTTTAATGCAGGAATTGCCGTAGTACAGCCTATCGACAGAGGTTTGGTGAACATGATTAATGCTCAGGACGGATTGTATACCTTATTCATGAAAGGAGTTAAAAAAGGAGAAGAGATTCAGGAAAAAGAATTGATTTCCAATATCGTAAAAGCAATTGATCCTTATGCATCTTTTCAGGAGTATCTGGCTTTGGCCAGAGAAGAAGAATTGGCTTTTATCATTTCAAATACAACCGAAGCAGGTATAGAATACATCGAATCCGATCAGTTGAGTATGCAGCCTCCGGTTTCCTTTCCGGCTAAATTAACGGTGCTTTTATATGAGAGATTCAAGCATTTTAAAGGAGCGGCAGATAAAGCATTAACGATTATTCCTTGCGAATTAATCAATTACAATTCAGATACTTTAAAAGAAATTATTTTAAAATATTGTGCTGATTGGAAATTAGAAAATGAATTTGTTTTCTGGTTGACAACTAGTTGTTCTTTTCATAATACATTAGTAGACAGAATTGTACCGGGCTATCCGAAAGACCAAATTGAAGAGTACAACAGTCAGTTGGATTATAAAGACGATTTGATTGTAAGTGCCGAAAGTTTCTTTTTGTGGGTAATTGAAGGAGATGATAAACTGAAAGCAAAACTTCCGTTTGAAAAAACAGCGCTGGATGTAAAAATCGTAGCCGACATGCAGCCGTATCGTACACGTAAAGTGAGAATTCTTAATGGAGCACATACTGCTATGGTTCCTTTCTCAATGCTTTATGGCAACGAGACTGTAAAAGAAACCGTTGATAATGCTTTTACCGGTGATTTTGTAAACAAAGCTGTTTTTGAAGAGATCAATGAAACGCTGAACATGGATAAAGCAGAATTGGCGAGTTTCTCTGAAGAAATTCTGGACCGTTTTAGAAACCCGTTTATCAAGCATTTACTGTCTTCAATTGCATTAAACTCGATTTCAAAATTTAAAGTGCGCGTATTACCTAGTTTAACGGGATATGTAGATATTCATCAAAAACTTCCGGTTCATTTAACGTTTGCTTTTGCTGCTTTGATCCGTTTTTACAAAGGAAGTTGGAAGGGTGAGGTTTTACCAATTAATGATAGTGAGGATATTGTTTCTTTTTTTGAAAGTCTTTGGAAATCGGATGATTATGAAAAAATAGCACGATTGACTTTGCAGAATAAAAGCTTCTGGGACGAAGATTTAACACTGGTGCCGGGATTAACAAAAGCAATTACAGCCGCATTGGAAGAAATTGATGCAAACGGAATTGAAAATGGTTTTACCAATTTTCAAAAACAAATAAATAATATAACTCAGAAAGTTTAGTTATGGCAACGCAAAAAAAATTAATAAAAGTTCATCCTACAGATAATGTAGCAGTAGCTTTGGTAAATCTTTCAGCAGGTGAGGTGATTGATTTTGAAGGTTCGGCTGTTACTGTTGAGAGTGATGTGAAGATGAAGCATAAAATCGCGATGGTTCCTTTTAACACAGGAGACAGGATTATTATGTATGGAGTTCTGGTAGGAAAGGCGAGTGCTAAAATTGAAAAAGGAGGTTTGCTTTCTACGGCTAACGTAAAACACGAAAGTGATAAAGTAACCGGAAAAACAGAAACGATTGGCTGGACGGCTCCCAATATTGAGAAGTGGAAAGACAGAACTTTCATGGGTTATCACAGAGAAGACGGACAAGTTGGAACCGAGAATGTATGGCTGTTTTTTCCGTTAGTATTTTGCGAAAACAGAAACATCGAAATTCTAAAAGATATTTTCGAAAAAGAATTAATGAAGCCCAAAGAGAACGATTATCAATTGTTACTTCGTTCTTTGGTTAAATCAGAAACCGGTGGAGCCGGAAATGAAGCCGCTTCAAACGATGCCAATTTATTCAATAACATTGAAGTAAAATTCATCACACATCAAGGTGGTTGTGGAGGTATTCGTCAGGATTCGCATAGTCTGGCTAAATTATTGGCAGGATATGTAAACAATCCAAACGTGGCCGGAGCAACTGTATTGAGTCTGGGTTGTCAGAACCTGCAAATTCAAATCTTTAAAGATGCTTTAGATGCGATAAATCCAAACAGTAAAAAACCGGTTTTGATTTACGATCAACAGCAAATCGGGACAATCGAAGCCATGCTGAGCAGTGTGGTAAAAGATACGTTTGAAGCCATTAAAAAAGCAAACGAAGTACAAAGAACTCCGGCACCTTTATCCAAACTAAAAATAGGTTTAGAGTGTGGTGGATCTGATGGATTCTCCGGAATTTCGGCTAACCCGACATTAGGGGTGACTTCAGATTTACTGGCTGCTTTAGGAGGAACTACAATACTTTCAGAGTTTCCGGAATTGTGTGGAGTAGAGCAGGAATTAGTCAACCGCTGTGTAGAAGAGGAAAGTGGAGAACGCTTTTTAGAATTAATGAAATGGTATGAAAAAACCGTGGTAGATGCCGGTTCAGGTTTTGATATGAATCCTTCTCCGGGTAATATCAAAGACGGATTAATTACCGATGCCATGAAATCAGCAGGAGCCGCTAAAAAAGGAGGGACATCACCAATTACCGGTGTTTTCGACTATGGTGAATACATTTCGAAACCGGGATTAACGCTGCTTTGTACCCCTGGAAATGATGTGGAGTGTACAACGGCAATGGTAGGTTCGGGAGCCAATATGGTATTGTTTACCACTGGTTTAGGTACTCCGACAGGAAATCCGATTGCACCTGTAGTGAAAATTTCGTCTAACACCGACCTGGCTAAAAAGATGTCCGATATTATTGATATTGACACTGGCGGTATTATCACAGGAGAAAAATCCATCGACGAAATGGCTGATGAAATGTTGGAGTTTATCATCGATGTTGCCAGCGGCACGATTAAAACTAAGGCGGCAATCTTAAATCAAAACGATTTTATTCCCTGGAAGAGAGGGGTTTCACTTTAAGTTTATTTAAATTGGATTTATAAATGATAAAAAAAAGAACCCTAAAATCAATAAATGAATTGATTTTTAGGGTTTTATTGTTTTTTTTAGCAATATTTATAGTAATCCATCCAGCTTGTCATTTCGACCGAAGGGAGACTCGAGCGATAGCGAACAGGCGAAGCAAATCACACTCGCTTATCGACAAAGATTGGCGACATTCTTTGCGGAGTCTCTAATGTGATTTCTCCCTTCGGTCGAAATGACAGGAAAAGTAAACTTTGTGTGTTCTGATCCTGTTTAAGAAGAAGATGTTGTTCTGCTGGAAGATTTACGAATGTGTAATTCTGGAGCAAGAACTACCTTTTTTTCTATTTTAATCGTCTCCGTTTTATCGACCTGTTCCAGAAAAACACGAGCAGACATTTTTCCCATTTCAAGCGGAGACTGATCTACAGAAGTAATCGATAATTCCATAAATTTCGTGAAAGGCTCATTACTGAAACCCGCTACGCAAAATTCTTTAGGAATACTGACATTTCTTTCTTTTAGTTCCTGAATAGCACCTAAAGCAGCAAAATCACTTGATGAAAATATAGCATCAGGAGGTGTTTCCAACTGAAGTAAAAGCTCTATGGCCTGCTTTCCGTGGTCAACGGTACTTTTTACAGGAATGACATATTTTTCGTCAAATGTTATTCCATGGTCTAATAAAGCCTGTTTGTATCCTAAAAATCGGTTTTTAAAGATTTCAAGCGACTGATCTCCTGATAAGTGAGCAATATTTCTACAGCCTTCATCAATTAAATGTTTAGTCGTTTGGTAACCGCCTCTAAAGTCATTTATGGTTACAGAACTCACTCCGTCAATATGTTTGCTTCTGTCGAAAAAGATAAGCGGAACATTTTTTTGCAAAACATATTGAAAAGCACCGTCATTTTCTCCCGTTACATCGGTAACCGACATGATGATACCGTCTACCTGGGCATCTATTAAAGTATATAAGTTTTCGTTTTCTCTTTTCGGATTTTCGTGTGTCTGGCAAATAATTACCTGATAACCATGTGGGTGAAGTTCTTCTTCTATTCCTCGGATAACCGAAGCGAAAAAGTTGCTGTCGATACGCGGAACTATAACGCCAATATTATTACTTCGGCCGCTTTTTAATGCTAGCGCCAGCTTATTTTGCTTATAGTTCATTGAAGCCGCAGTTTTAATAACCAACTCGCGCGTGCTCTCTTTTATTTTCGGATTATTGTTTAATGCCCGCGAAACGGTAGCAGCGGTGATATTTAATTTTTCGGCAATATCGTAAATGGTTATCTTTTCGCTCATTAAAAATGGTTTTTCATATTTATCTCTGACAAAAATACATTTTTTTTTATAACGTTTTACATATTGTTATCGATTACCATAATTTATAATTAAAACGATTTCGATTCTACAATGATAATAAATTATCTAATTTTTTACATTAACTGTAATTATATTCCGTAATAAAAATTAAATATATAATTAATTTTCAAATAAATTTGGTGCATTAAAACTATTTTTCTACTTTCGTGTAATCGATTACATAGTTACACTGTTTTGTAAATCAATCCTAAAATAGAATAACATGATTACAGGGAAAGTTAGAATGTTTAAATCAGTTTTAATGGCAGCTACAACAGCTTTCACGATGCTGTCTTGTGGAAAGCAGGCTTTAACTGTTTCTGAAGCTGATCCCTGGAAAAACAAAGACCTAATTGTAAAAAGTATCTCTAAAACCCGTTTTTTAGATAAGACCTATAATGTTAATGATTTTGGAGCAGTCGCTGATGGAAAGACATTAAATACACTGGCCTTTGAAAAAGCAATAAAAGCATGTGCTCAAAATGGCGGAGGAAAAGTGTTGATTCCTGATGGAAAATATGTAACAGGCGCCATACATTTAGAGAATAATGTAAACCTGCATTTGGATGATCATGCGGAAGTCCTTTTTAGCATCGATCCAAAAGAGTATCCTATAGTTCATACCTCCTTTGAAGGAACAGAACTGATGAATTATTCGCCGCTTATTTACGCCAAAAACAAAACCAATATAGCCATTACCGGAAAAGGAACTCTAAACGGACAGGCAGATGCTACGAACTGGTGGATTTGGTCCGGTGGTAAAGATTATGGCTGGAAAAAAGGAATCCCTTCGCAAAATGATCCTCAAAATCGTGCCGTTTTGATCGATATGGCCGAAAAGGGAGTTCCGGTAAAAGAAAGAAATTTTGGTGAGGGACGCTATCTGAGACCTAATTTTATGGAGTTTTTTGAATGCAGTACCGTTTTGGTTAAAGATGTTACCATTATAAATGCTCCCTTTTGGATTTTACATCCTTTAAAATCAAACGACATTATCATTGACGGAGTTACCGTAAACAGTCATGGTCCTAATAATGACGGTTGTGATCCTGAATATTCGCAAAATGTACTTATTAAGAATTGTACCTTTAATACTGGTGACGATTGTATCGCGATCAAAGCAGGTCGCGATGGCGATGGACGACGAGTAGCAATTCCAAGTAAAAATATTATCGTTCAGAACTGTAAAATGATTGACGGTCATGGCGGAGTAGTTATTGGAAGTGAAATATCGGCGGGTGTCAATACTGTTTTTGTAGAAGACTGCGTCATGGACAGTCCAAATTTGGATCGTGCCATCCGAATCAAGACCAATTCAAAAAGAGGCGGAGTCATTGAAAATGTATTCGTTCGAAACCTTGAAGTAGGTACTGTGAAAGAATGTGTTTTAAAATTAAATATGTTTTATAATGTTTACGGTTCACAAACCGGCAATTTTATTCCAACCATCAGAAATATCAGCCTGGAAAATATAAACGTCAAAAATGGAGGGAAATATGGAGTATGGGCAGAAGGCTATGAGCAATCTCCGGTAGAAAATATTACCCTTAAAAATGTAGTCATTCAAAAAGTAGATTCAGCACATTTGCTTAAAAATGTAAAGAACATACAATTTATTAATACCTATATCAATGAAAAAAAAGTAGAATAACTTACGAATTAAAAACTATCAATTAACCAAACCATTTTAAAAAACTATGAATACCAAAGAACTATTAAAGAAAAAAATAAAATACAGTCTTGTATTTTTATTTTTCCTGAATTTTTTGTTGAGCAGTGCAACTTATGCGCAATCGACTATAGTGGAGGGGAAAATTACAGATGCTGCGGGATTATCATTACCTGGTGTAAACATTCAGGAAAAGGGAACTAAAAACGGAACCTCTACAGATTTTGAAGGAAGTTTTAAATTGAATGTGACTAATAATAAAGCGATTTTAATTGTGAGTTATTTAGGCTTTCAGACACAAGAAGTAAGTATTGCAGGAAAATCGAAAGTGAATGTGAGCCTGGCGGAACAATCCAATTCGCTAAATGAAGTAGTGGTTGTAGGATATGGTACCGCAAAGAAAACAGACCTTACCGGAGCAGTCAATACTTTGTCGGCAGCTAAAATTACCGAAAGAAACGTTACCAATCCGATGGAAGCCATTCAGGGAGGTATTGCGGGAGTTCAGGTAACTTCAAACAGTGGTCGTATTGGTGACGGTTTTAACGTTGTGATCAGAGGAACAAACTCAATCAATAAAGACGGTTCTAAACCTCTTTTTGTCGTGGATGGCGTACCAACAGATAATATTGACTTCCTGAATCCGCAGGACATTGCGAGAATGGACGTATTGAAAGATGCCTCTTCTGCTGCCATCTATGGTTCCAGAGGAGGAAGCGGGGTTATTATTGTAACGACCAAAAGCGGAACAAGTGCTAAGTCTGGCGTTACCGTTACTTTTGACAGCTCTTACGGTAACAAAGAGGCAGTAAGATTACCAAAATTAATGAGTCCTGAAAAATGGTGGTATTATCACCAATCGGCATTTTTGGCAACTACTATTTCAGCAACCAATCCAACCTATAATGATGTTGATGCTTCAGAATTGAATGCTGCTGTGGGACAGGCTGGTACAAACCCTGTGTTATTTCAGAGAGTGGCTAAGAATCAAAGCTACAACTGGCAGGATGCAGTTCTTAAAGGAGGAATGATGCAAAACAATTACTTAAATGTTTCCGGTCGTGCCGATAACGGACTGTCCTACAACATTGGTCTTGGAGCTCAGAAAGAAACGGGAGTAATTGATAATGAAGGAATTGATAAATACAATTTTAAAGCAGGTTTGAATCATAAAATAAACGACAAAATTTCATTTGGAGTTAATCTTACTATTTCTAAAACCTCTGAACAGCTAGGGAGTCCAACAGCCATGCAGGAAGCTTTCAGACAAAATCCATATACTTCGCCTTGGGCAATAGATGCAGCCGGTAATGAAATTGTTGGAACTTATGCACAACAACCGGGTACATTGAGATATCCTAACGGAAATTTAGCGATTAACAAAACAGGTTCTTACAATCCGCTTTTAGAAATTGCAAATTCAACAGACGAAATAGAAAGATTTACTACCCTTGGGAATATCTTCGGAGAGTATAAAATCAACAGCTGGCTATCGTTTCGTTCTACTTTTTCAGCAGGAAAAATGGACGCGAGAGAAGGAAGATCATTTGGCGCGCAAACTGATTTTGGTCTTAAAAATAAAAGTTTACCATCCGGTGACGTAACCAATGTGAACAATTTTAATTATACGTGGGACAATCAGTTTAACATCAATTACACGTTGAATAAAGACCATGTTTTTAGCTTTTTAGGTCTTCAGAGTTTCTATTCTAATACTACCGAAACGTACTTTGCAGCGTCAAGAGAAAACCCTTTTGAAACCAGTTTTTACAATTTAGGTTCAGGAGTTCAGTCGACTTACTCCTTGACACCATCAAGCGGTACTATTGCCTTAATTCCTTCAGGCGTGTTCAGTCCGTACTCTAAAAACACTTTAGAATCGTATGCTGCCCGTTTCAATTATGCCTATCAGGGACGTTACTTGCTAACCGCTTCGGTACGTTATGACGGATCGTCTGTTTTGGCTGAAAATAATAAATGGACTGCTTTCCCTTCTGTAGCTTTAGGATGGAATGTTCATGAAGAAGGATTTATGAAAAAATTAGATTTCGTTTCTAATTTTAAATTAAGAGGAAGTATTGGTTATACAGGAAACGATAACGTAAGTCCGTATTCCAGTTTAAGTGTTTTGAAAAATCCTGCTTACTATGATTACAATGGTACCATTGCCAATGGGTTTACCGCTTCAAGTTTAGGAAACACGAATCTGACCTGGGAGAAAACAAAAGAGGTGAATTTAGGTTTGGATTTCGGATTTGTTCACAATAGAATTTCAGGTAGTGTAGACGTTTACAATCGTTTGTCTAAAGATTTATTGTTTCAACAAGCCCTTCCGTTAGAAATCGGAGTCCCAACTATTACTTCTAATGTAGGTTCTATCAGAAACAAAGGTATTGAGGTGGCGCTGGTTACTAAAAACATTCAGACTAAAAATGTTACTTGGGAGACGAGCTTCACTTTTACTAAAAACGTAAACAAACTGGAGTCTATTTATGGTCAGGATCAGGTAAGTGATGTTGGAAATAATTTATTTATCGGAGAAAATGTCCATTCGTACTACAACTATGTTTTTGATGGAGTTTGGCAGGAAAGTGAAGCGGCGCAAGCCCTTTCTTACGGTCAGAAACCGGGAGAAGCAAAAGTAAAAGATTTGAATAACGATGGAAAAATTGACGCGAATAACGACAGAGCTATTTTAGGAAACTACGATCCTAAATGGTCCGGAAGTTTCTCTACTACTTTGAAAGTAAAACAATTTGATTTGTCAATGTCGTTAATCACCAATCAGGGAATGACTGTTTTTAGCGGATTCCACGACAACTTTGCAGATGTTACCGATAGAGGACGTCAAAAATTAGATCTTGGAGACTGGTATATTCCGGCTAATGGGGCAGGTCTGGCGGCTCAGTATTCCAATACAAATCCGTTACCACGTGGAGCAGGGGTTTATTATGATACTAATAACGTAGCATTTTACAAAGACGCTTCATTTGTAAAAATTCAAAACATCGCTTTTGGGTATAGTTTTGATCAGGATTTAGTGAGCAAATTGAAAATTAAAAGTTTAAGACTTTATGTGAATGTGTTGAATCCTTTTGTATTTACCAATTACGAAGGATATGACCCTGAATGGGCAACTGCAGCATTAGCAGTGAATCGTGTTGCAACAAGGACTGTTCAGATGGGATTAAGTTTAAAATTTTAAATTAAGAAAAATGAAAAAAATAGTAGTAGTTATAGCAATACTGGCGACGACATTCAATTCGTGCTCCAATTTTATCGAAGAAGACAACCGTGCCTTTGGATCGGCAGAACAATATTTTCTTACTGCTCCCGGGTTTGAGTCATTGGTCAACACCAATTACGCCACTCTAAAAGATATATACGGCGGTGATCCGTGGCTGTTTGAAGCAGGTACCGATATGTACTCTGAAGGAAGAAATCAGGAACCGGAAGGATTGGCTAAATATTTAACCCTTTCTTCTTCGTCAGCCGGAGTAGATTTATTGTACAGAACCTGTTACATGGCCATTCAGCAAGCCAACAAAGGATTGTATTATTCAACCCTTACCGAAAAAGCAAGTACGATAGATACAAGAGTAGGGGAACTGAAATTTTTAAGAGCAAATGCTTATTTCCTTTTGGTTCAGACTTACGGAGGTGTTCCGATTGTACTAGAGAACATTAATACTGCTGTTACCTCTTTCGATAGAAATTCAGCAGAAGAAGTATACACACAAATTTTAAAAGACCTTAACGAAGCGCTTCCGGCAGTGGGTACAGGGACTTATACAGGAAGAGTGAATAAAAGAGCCGTTCAGGATTTATTAGCAAAAGTATATTTGACTAAAGGTTACGAAACTTTTGGAACACCGGCAGATTTTACTACCGCAGCTTCTTTAGCAGATCAGGTAATTGCCGGACAAGCACTTAATGTATCTTTTGCAGATGTGGTAAAACCGGGGAACGAGATGAACGCCGAAACCATTTTCTCCGTTCAGTTTTCAGTAGCTTCAAATGCTACAGGAGTAACAGCTTTGGGAAGTTCACAAAATTATTGGTTTAGCTCGTATTTAGGCGCAGCGGCAGCAGGTAACCCATATCCAAACAGAAGTTACACACTTTGTCCTACAGCTTACGCATTATCATTGTATGAGCAGGGTGATAAACGTTGGGAAAACACCTTCATGACCGAAATCTACAGCCGATACTACGATTTTTATACCGTAACGGATAAAACAGCTTTGAAAATTACAGATTTTTACGAGCCACGCTGGTTTACTTTAGCCGACAGAGCGGCCTGGAATACCGCTAATGCTTCAAGAAAAGCCAATGCAGCAACTTTCAGATATCACAATTGGGGAACCTATTCTTCGGCTGCCCCTTCAGGTGGTGATTACAACCTGATTCCGGTTCGTAAATTCGACGATCCAAATGCACCATACAGTGGTGCCACCAGTGCAAATTATAACTCAACACCTATCACACCGGCAACAAACAGAAGCAGTACCCGTGATTTTATTGTAGCAAGGCTGGGAGAAACCTATCTGGTTGCCGCCGAAGCTTACTTTAAAGCAGGTCAGCCAGCTACAGCTCTAACACGTTTGAATGAAGTAAGAAGAAGAGCAGGAGGAGGAGTTGTAGGAGCAATTCCGGTAATGACGACTATTGATATCAACACCATATTAGACGAGAGAGGTAGAGAACTATTAGGAGAATACCACCGTTGGTTCGATTTGAAACGTACCGGTACATTGGTACAAAGAGCTGTTTTATACAATCCTAAAATCACCAATGCCAACGTATTTAACGGACAGAATGGTAATCTTAAAATTCTAAGACCTATACCACAGTCAGCATTAGATTTGAACAGAAGTAAAAATTACCCTCAAAACCCGGCTTATTAAAAAGGTTTTTATGATTAGTGGTTTTAAAAATTTTGAGGTTACGTTTTTTTGAGGAAGTTATAAAGGGGCCTGATCCTGAATCAGGCTCCTTTCTTAACGAATAAATCAGATAAGTAAAAATGAAAAGAATAGGGATTGTTTTGTGGCTCTTTTCGAATATAGTTCTGGCGCAGAATCATAATACTGCAGATACTTCTTATACCGTAAATAGTACATATACTAAATTGATTAAGAAATATCCGTTTATAAAAATAGCAGTAGCGAAAAACAGGGCAAATGTGATTCAAATGGAGAATATAATCTATCATAAGAGTCAAAACAGAGCATTACATCTCGACGCCTATTGGAACAAAACTGAAAACACAAATCCGGGAGTAATTTTGATTCACGGGGGAGGCTGGAAATCGGGGAATAAAAATCAGCTGCAGGTTTTGGGGCAGGAAATCAGTTCAAAAGGATATTCCTGTTTTGCCATAGAATACCAATTATCGCCTGAAGCAAAATATCCGCAGGCAGTTTATGATGTAAAAAATGCTATTAAATTTATAAAAGAGAATGCGAAAGAATTTCATGTAGATCCAAACAAAATTGCCGTACTTGGATGCTCTTCAGGAGGTCAGATGGCAGCCTTGATTGGTACAACAAATAAAAATTCTGCTTTTGAAGATCCTGCGAACAAGAGTAGATTCTCAGCAAAAGTGAACGCAATTATTAATGTAGATGGAATTTTAGCATTTAAACATCCGGAATCGGAAGAAGGAGAAATGGCTGCTTTTTGGTTAAACGGCACTTATCAGGAAAAACGGGACAACTGGGAAAAGGCATCGGCGTTAAGCCATACCGATAAAAACACTCCGCCAACACTGTTCATCAACAGCAGTTTTGATCGGTTTCACGCAGGCAGAGAGGATATGATTGCAATTTTAAACCAAAATAAGATCTATAATGAGGTCAGAACAATAAAAGATTCACCCCATTCCTTTTGGTTTTTTCAGCCATGGTTTGAGGAAACGGTTCAATATACAACACAATTTTTAGACAGAATATTTAAACAATTACAGTAAAAAATGAAAACAAAAATCACAATAGCAACCTTACTTTTAGTCGGTATTACAGCGGTTAAGGCACAGAAATATGATATAAAAACCGCCAAAACGTATGCCGAAATTTCTGCTAAAACAGACGGAAAATGGGAAGCCCGTAAATATATTGGAGGAACTGTATTTAAAAATGTAGACAGATTGAAACTGGCACCGGAGCATACAGACCATTCTTTTGACATTCGTTACGAAGGACCAGGCTGGGAAAGCAATCGAATAGGATATCGTTTGTACTTAGACTGGCGAAATGCGATTGACATTTTCGGTAAAAAAACATCAGAAATTGTTTTGCCAAAAGTAGGTCAGGATAATTTTGATTCCTATCACGAGATGAGCGATTGGGGAGCCGATATTCTAAAAGCAGGAAAGGGAATCGGGATAGGATCCATAGATCGCTACTTAAACAATGAAAAATTGCATTTCTATGAAGTAGATTCGGCTATTGCTACAGTAGTAAATAAAACCAATGAATCGGGTGTAAAAGTGCAATATTATGGATGGAAAACGGCTTCGGATAAAATTGATTTTACCTCAGTTTTGACCATTAAACCAAATGAACTGTACACGCAGCATACCATTCAGGCATCCAAAGAAATCAAAGGAATCTGTACCGGAATTGTAAAGCAGAAAAATACGGAGCTTCTTAAAAAAGAAAGCAAAAATAAAAAATGGGCTTATCTGGCTACGTATGGTCAACAATCATTAGTTCCGGACAAATTAGGAATGGCCATTTTTTATCAAATTAATACCATCGAAAATACTCCTGATACAGATTTAGATTATCTTTTAGTATTTAAGCCTACTACAAAAGCAACTTCTTTTTACTTTTTAGGCGCCTGGGAACAAGAGCCAAACGGAATTAAATCAAAAGAAGAGTTTGTGAAATATTTAGATCAAAAGTTGGAAGTATTGAATAGGAAGGGGAAGATGTAAAAGAGTGAAGAGTGATGAGTGAAGAGTGATGAGTGAAGAGTGATGGGTGAAGGGTGAAGGGTGAAGAGTGAAGAGTGAAGAGTGAAGAGTGAAGAGTGAAGAGTGAAGAGTGAAGAGTGAAGAGTGAAGAGTGAAGAGTGAAGAGTGAAGAGTGAAGAGTGAAGAGTGAAGAGTGAAGAGTGAAGAGTGAAGAGTGAAGAGTGAAGAGTGAAGAGTGAAGAGTGATGAGTGAAGAGTGATGAGTGATGAGTGATGAGTGAAGAGTGAAGAGTGAAGAGTGAAGAGTGAAGAGTGAAGAGTGAAGAGTGAAGAGTGAAGAGTGAAGAGTGAAGAGTGATGAGTGAAGAGTGAAGAGTGATGAGTGAAGAGTGAAGAGTGAAGAGTGAAGAGTGAAGAGTGAAGAGTGAAGAGTGAAGAGTGAAGAGTGAAGAGTGAAGAGTGATGAGTGATGAGTAAAGAGTAAAGTGTGTCAGAGATTAAAAGGATTAAAAAATCTGCATATTCTGCATGATCTGCGAGAGAAAAAGATATTCGTAATTTAATACACAAGTTAACCTAATCCATTTTAATCTGTGGCAAAAAAGGCCAACTACCAGAATGTTAGTTTTATGCTTAAACCGACTTTTATAAAAACCAATTGGATTGTTTTACTGTTGATTTTCAGTAGTAAAACAATGGCGCAGACGACTGAAAATTGCGTCTTACCTGACAATTTAAAGTGGACACAGAGAACAGCGCTTACAATTATAGATAAATATCCAAAGGCCTGGCAGATCGACGGCACTGAAAAGCCAAAATGGGATTATAAAATGGGATTTGTTTTGTTTGCTTTTGAAAAATTATATCAGAAAACAAATGATAAAAAATATTTCAGTTATATCAAAGAATATGCAGATGAACTGATTGATGCCAATGGAAAGATCGCGAAGTATGATAAGAACGAATACAATATTGATTGTGCCAACCCGGGCAAACTGTTGTTCGGACTTTACGACGAAACTAAGGACAAACGTTATTTAGAAGTACTACGGGAGCTCCGGGATCAGTTAGACCATCAGCCCAGAACCGCAAGTGGAGGATTCTGGCACAAGCAAATTTATCCCAATCAAATGTGGATTGATGGTTTGTACATGGCCGAGCCTTTTTACACTCAATACACGGTGAAATTTGAAAATGGTAAAGCTTTGAACGATATTGCCAAACAATTTGAATTGGTGCACGATCATTTGACAGATAAAAATACAGGCTTGGTTTATCAGGCTTGGGACGAGAGTAAGGAAATAGCTTGGGCAAATCCGCAAACGGGGACTTCGCCAACCATCTGGGGACGTGGTATAGGCTGGTACATGATGGCTTTGGTTGAAACATTGGAATACTATCCAAAAACACACCCCAAGTACAAAGTGCTAAAGGAATACCTGAATCAAATCGCCAAAACTGCCGTACAGCATAAAAGCACATCTGGTTTATGGTATCAGATTGCTGATAAGCCCGAAATAAATGGGAATTTTTTAGAAGCATCATCGTCAGCCATGATTATTTATGCTTTAGCAAAAGGAACAAATAAAGGATATTTGAGTTCAGTCTATAAAAAGACAGCGCAAAAGTCATTTGAATCCTACGCAAAAGAATTTGTGACTACTGACGATCAGGGCCATATTGTGATTTCAAAGGTATCTTCGAATGTGGGTTTAGGAGGAAAACCATTTCGAGACGGATCAAATGAATATTATATCAAAAGTAAGGCAAAGGACAACAGTTCACCGGCTCTTGCTGCATTTTTGCTGAGCGCATTAGAATTAGATAAATAGTAGAATTTAAAATAAAGTATAAATGAGAAATAAGAATACAAAAGGTTATTTTACAGCAATGACGTTGGTTTGTCTGATGGTCTTTGCAAGCTGTAAAGTCACTTCGCAGGAACCTTCAAACAAAGAAATTGTGATCGGAAAGGATTTAAAATGGTCTGATAAAATGGCTTTGACTTTAATGAAACGTCATCCCGAAAGTTATAGGATCGATGATTCAAAAACAGCAAAATGGGATTATGTTCATGGATTGGTTTTACATGCTATTGAAGAACTGAACAAAAAAAATCCGGATCCAAGATACGCAGCCTATGTAAAAAGCTATGCAGATGTTCTTGTTCAAAACGACGGTACGATTAAAACCTATGAACTGGACAAGTACAATATTGACTTAGTTGTACCGGGACGCTTGTTGTTTGATCTTTACGCTGCTACCAAAGAAGAAAAGTATTTAAAAGCGCTTCAGCTACTACGCAAGCAGTTGACAGAGCAGCCAAGAACAGCCAGTGGTGGATTTTGGCACAAACAAATTTATCCGAATCAAATGTGGTTGGACGGTTTGTACATGGGTGAACCATTTTATGCCCAATATACTGTTACCTTTGAAGGAGGAAAAAGTCTTGATGATGTTGCGAAACAGTTTGAGTTAATTCAATTGCATGCAACAGACCCAAAAACAGGTTTGTTGTATCACGGTTGGGATGAGAGCAAACAAATGCCTTGGGCAAATAAGGATAGCGGAACCTCTCCTAACTTTTGGTCAAGAGCTTTAGGCTGGTATGTAATGGCATTGGTTGATGTTTTGGATTATTTCCCTAAAAACCATCCGAAACAAAAAGAACTGGTAAAGTACCTGAATACGGCTTCGGTTGCTTTAGCTAAATATCAGGACAAATCCGGTTTATGGTATCAGGTTACGGACAAAGGCGGGGCAGAAGGAAACTATCTTGAAGCTTCGGGATCGTCAATGTTTGCTTATGCTTTTGCAAAAGGAGCGAACAAAGGATATCTGCCTGCAAAGTATAAAAATTTGGCCAATAAAGCTTTTGACGGTTTAACCAAACAATTGATCAGGGTAGATGCTGATGGTGGAATCACACTTACGCAAGCCTGTCAGGTGGCAGGTTTGGGAGGGAATCCATATCGTGATGGATCGTATACGTATTATGTAAACGAAAAGAAAAAAGACAACGATCCTAAAGCAACAGGACCATTTATTCTAGCAGCTGTTGAATTAAACAGATAATATAGAACTAAACGGACAGGTTTTTAAAACCTGTTGGTTTAATTGGATTAGAATAACAAAATAAAATTTTAAAATGATTAAGTTAAAAAATATCCTATTGCTTTTTGGTATGGCTCTGAGTTTTGGTATTCAGGCACAGAACACCTATAAAAACTGGCCGGATGTCATTCGAAAAAATGATGCAGCCTGGTTCGGTACCGATGAGGCCAAAAATATAGCAGAGAATGTACTGCTCTACCAAAGAGAGATAGGCGGGTGGCCCAAGAACATTCAAATGCAGAATGAATTAACGCCGGAGCAGAAAAAGGATTTACTGAAGCTTAAAAAAACAACTGCAGAAACGACTACAGACAATGGGGCAACGTGTCAGGAGATGCTTTTCATGTCTAAAATGTACGCGCAGGTAAAAGACGACCGATACAAAGAATCGTTTTTAAACGGATTGAATTATTTGTTGGAAGCCCAATATAAAAATGGGGGATGGCCTCAGTTTTACCCTTTAAAAAAAGGCTACTATACGCACATCACGTACAATGATGATTCGATGGTGAATATCCTGAACATTATACGTCAGGTAAGTGAAGAAACCGATTATTTTAGTATAAAACCGTCGAAAGCAATTGTCGAAAAAGCGAAAGAATCTTTCCGAAAAGGAATAGATTGTATTTTAAAAACACAATACAGACAGAATGGTATTTTAACAGCCTGGTGTGCACAACACGATGAGGTTACTTTAGCACCTGCAAACGCAAGAGCATTCGAACTGGCATCGTTAAGCGGTTCTGAATCCGCAAAAATTGTATTGCTTTTAATGTCGGTCGAAAAACCTTCTCCTGAAATTATTACAGCCGTACAAAGCGCAAAGCTTTGGTTTGAAAAAACAAAAATCACCAACCTGGAAGAAAAGCGTGTTTTAAATGACGCCGGAAAAGTGATCGATAAAAAAATGGTTGTAACGCAAAATGCAGCCCCGATCTGGGCGAGATTTATGGATCTTTCTACCAATGAACCCTTCTTTTGTGATCGTGACGGAATCCGAAAAAAATCAATAGAGGAAATTGGTGCCGAAAGACGAAACGGCTATTCCTGGTATTCAGATTCACCCAAAGAAGTACTTAAAAAATACACCGCTTGGGCTGTAAAAAACGGAGTAAAAATAACGTCGAAAGAATCTTCAGAATCCCAAAAAAGCAACCGGATTACCGTTGCTTTAGACGGCTCTGGTGATTTTACAAAAATTCAGGATGCCATAAATGCGTGCCCTTCTTTTCCTTATGAAAAGGTAACTGTTTTTGTGAAAAACGGAACTTATAAGGAGAAAATCCGTATTCCGGAATGGAACAGTCAAGTGACCCTAATTGGTGAAAGCAAAGAAAATACCATCATTACTTTTGATGATAACTTCTCTAAAATTAACGTCGGGAGAAACAGTACTTTTCATACCTATACCCTTTTAGTGGAAGGCGATGATTTTTCGGTATCCAATTTAACGATTAAAAATGCTTCAGGTGATAACGGTCAGGCCATTGCACTGTCTGTTGTAGCAAACAGAGTTCAGATTTCAAACTGTTTAATTCTCGGAAATCAGGATACGCTCTATTTGTCCGGAAAAGAAGCCAAACACTACATTAAAGACAGTTACATCGAAGGAACAACCGATTTTATCTTCGGAAGTGCAACAGCTCTATTTGAGAACTGCGAGATTCACAGTATCAAAAACTCCTATATTACTGCTGCTTCAACACCTGAAGGAACCGCTTTTGGATTTGTTTTTAAAAATTGCAAACTCACGGCTGAGCCGGCAGCAACAGCAGTTTATCTAGGTAGACCTTGGCGTATCTATGCCAAAACCGTTTATATGAACTGTGATTTGGGAAAGCATATCAGACCGGAAGGTTGGGAAAATTGGTCAAAACCCGAATCGGAAAAAACAGCTTTTTATGCCGAATACAATTGTAAAGGCGAAGGAGCTCAAAATGCAAAAAGAGTGTCTTGGTCACATCAGCTCACAAAAAAAGAAGCTGAAAACTACAGCACAGAAAACATTCTAAAAGACTCAATTCCAAATTGGTATTCCGGTCAGGCAGCCATAAAGTAAGAGTAAAAGATTCGCAAAAGCCTTAGCATCTTAGCCACTCAGAACCTAAGAACCTTTAAAAAAACATGACTTTCAAACACTTCATTTTTCTATTCCTTTCCTGGGCTTCTTTTGCTCAGAGTACTGAATTTCCATCGACTAAGGTTGATTCAATTGTCAATAGAATCCAGCTTCCCGTATTTCCTTCGTATCAAATTAATATGGTAAAGTTAGGAGCAAAGGGGGATTCCATTACCAATAACAAACTTTTCTTTGACAAAGCAATGGCTTTGTGTAAAAAGAATAAGGGCGGAACAATCATTGTTCCAAAAGGAATTTATAAAATCAATGGTCCGATTCATTTTGTGAGTAATGTCAATCTTAAATTAGAAAAAGGAGCAAAAATTAAATTCAGCGATACTCCGACAGATTATTTACCAATGGTTTTAACGAGTTGGGAAGGAACAATGTTATACAATTACAGTCCGTTGATTTATGCTAATGAATGTTCGAATATTGCCATAACGGGAGAAGGAACGATTGATGGTAACGGAGGTAAAATCTGGAAAAGTTTTAAAGCAAAGGAAGGCGCCGGAAAAAACAGAAGTCGTGATATGAACCATAATAGTACACCTTTTGAGGACAGGAAATTTGGAGAAGGATACTTTTTGCGTCCGCAGATGATTCAGTTTTTAAATTGTAAAAACATTTTGGTTGAAAATATTCATATTGAAAATTCTCCTTTTTGGTGTTTGCATCTATTGAAATCGCAGAGCATTACCGTGCGTGGTGTGCATTACAAATCATTGAATCATAATAACGATGGAATTGATCCTGAGTATGCAAAAGATGTTTTAATTGAAAATGTGACCTTTGATAATGGTGATGATAATGTAGCCATAAAAGCCGGACGAGATCATGAAGGAAGAGCTAATTCGGCTACTCCAAGCGAGAATATTGTCATTAGAAATTGCAAGTTTAAAGGACTTCATGGAGTAGTGATTGGGAGCGAAATGTCGGCGGGAGTTCAGAATGTATTCGTCGAAAACTGTGAAACAGCAGGATATTTAAAACGAGGCATTTATTTGAAAACCAATGCTGACAGAGGCGGTTTCATCAGGAATGTTTTTGTGCGAAACGTAAAACTCGATGAGGTCGAGGATTGTTTGTATATCACAGCCAATTATCACGGAGAAGGAAGTGGTTTTCAATCTGAGATTTCAAATATTTCATTCTCCAATATTACCTGCAACAAGGCCACGGCATCCGGAATTGTAATTCAGGGATTTCCGGATAAAAAAGTACGTAACATCTCCTTTAATGCTATCAATATCAAGTGGGCAAAAAATGCGATTTCAAGCGAAAATGCCAAAGATGTATTGCTCAACGAAGTTGTTATCGGAGAAAAAGCAACGGTGCCAACGGCAGCGAAATAGTTTTTTTAAAGGATCGGAGTGGCTAAGGTACTAAGGTACTGAGTTTTTTGTTTTAGGTTTTAAAAAGTTTTACTTATTTTCAAAAACACATTAACTATGTGAGAGAAATATATTTCTCTTTTGTATTCTTTTTTAAATTTAGAAACTATGTTTCTATGTGTTCAATATTATTTTTTCGAAGTACACTAAACGGATTAATTTTAAATCAAATGACTAAATATTATCTGCTAATTATCGGTTTGTTTTCAGTGGCTTGTTTCGCTCAGAAAACAACACTTTATACTATTGGTGATTCTACAATGGCCAATAAAAAAGATCCCGAACGCAATCCGGAACACGGTTGGGCACAGGTTTTACAGCTTTTCTTTACCGAAAATATTGTGGTTGAAAATAAAGCCGTAAACGGACGCAGTACCAAAAGTTTTATCAATGAAAAACGATGGGATTCGATTTATAAAAAACTCAAAAAAGGAGATTACGTTTTCATCGAGTTTGGCCATAATGACGAAAAAATCGAAGATTCAACCCGATATACAAACCCGCATACCAGCTACCGCTATAACCTGATTAAGTTTGTAAAAGAAAGCCGCCAAAAGGGAGCAACCCCCGTATTGTTAAGCTCCATCGCGAGACGTAATTTTAATGAAAAAGGAGTTTTAATACCCACACACGGTGATTATCCTTTAATAACCAGACTGGTGGCGCAAGAATTTAAAGTCCCTTTCATTGATCTCGAATATTTGACAGAAATATTAGAACAAACCTACGGCCCCGAAAAATCGAAACTGCTGCATTTGCATTTTAAAGCCGGTGAAAATGCCTATTACGATAGCGATAAAAATGATGATACCCATTTGTCATTAAAAGGAGCCACAGAAATTGCCAGAATGGTAATCAATCAAATTAAAGCAGCAACAGATCCTGCCTTGGCTGCATTAAAAAAAGGAATTAAATAGAAGACTTATACAAAAAAAACGAATAGACAAATTAGTTTCTTATTTGTCTTATTACGATAGTTTTATGGCTTATTGTGGTGCTTGAGAGAAAATGTTACAATTAAATTTGCTGTATACTTTAATTACTTCTTCATTATTTTTTAAGAAGAGAAGAGGAAGGTTAAAAGTGTATGATTTATTAATAAGTAACACTGGTAACAGCATATGGGCACCTCTACTTTTTCATTGGAGTTTGATTTGAATATTGCAGAGATACGTAATTTGCATAAGATGTACTTCAAAGATCTGTACAAACAAAGAGTAATGTTTTTTTTAGCAGTTACTTTACTGGTCTTTGTTTATTCAGATTGGAAAGGGAACAATGATTTTTTTCAATGGATTATAAAAGACTTGTTTTTGGTGATCCTTTTTTTACTTTTTCATTATCCAATAGTAAATACAATTTGCAAAGTAACTTTTCGATTGGTTAGAAAATTATTAAAATTTGATCGTTTTTCACGTCAGTACAAATTTAGTTTTACGAATTCATTTATAGAGGTACATTCCCCCCTAGGCGGATTTACTCATAGATGGTGCCAGATAGAGAAAGCAATTCTCACTAAGGACTGTTTTCTGTTATATATTAAAGACAAAAATGGTTATATTATCTCAATTTCAAACAAAGAAAATTGTAGCAAGAAAATAGAAAAACTAATTGCATTTATTGATTGCAATGTTACCCGGGTAGAAAGAATCTGATTGATGGGTAAGAGATTTTTTTAACAAAAGTAAAAGCTAGAATAAGGGAATAAACCATTTTTCATAGTTGGAGTTTGGTACGACAAATACCTTCATTTTTGAAGTCTTTTGAGTCGAATCCGGCGCATATTTGACGTTTTTTTGTAAAAATAGGAAGAATTTCAATTGCGGAAAGGGGTGAAAATCTAGTTTTTTGATGTGTTTTGAAGCTACAAAATGAAATTTTATTGAAAATACTACGGAATGCCTTACAGGGCAGGAGTTATCAGGGGTGGAAAATAAAATATTGACTATTAGTTTGTTGTGAAAAATGAAATGCAAAAAAGAGAAAAAGTAAATTTATCGTTAAGTCAGAGACCTAAAAATGAGGATAAATTTAACAGCAAATGTGTTGTAACTCCCATTCAAACTTCTATTTTTGCGACTTAATTTAATAATTATAAGCATGAACGATCTATTAGTAAAAATCAACGCCGAAATTGAAACATTTAAAGCAGAGGCTGAATCATTAACTGAAAAAGGTGTTAAAGCTGCTGGACCAAGAGCGCGTAAATCTACTTTAGAAATTGAAAAACTTTTAAAAGAGTTTAGAAAAGTTTCTATCGAAGAATCTAAAAAATAATATTTTTTTTCGAAAGAAAAAGACCTCGCTTAATGAACTTTAAGCGAGGTTTTTTTATGCGAAAATTTTAGAAAGATTTCTATGTAAAAAGTTATTCAGGATTGACAAAAAAATGCAGGCAGATATAGTTTTTTAACAACAGTGTCAACTTCCAAATCTTGCTTATTCTTATTAAAAATAATAGATCCTTTAGATGATTGCATTTATTGGAATTAGTGTTCTAGAACCATAAATAAGGCTGAAAGCCTAAAAGCACAAGCATAGTGCAACGCACTATGATCTAAATTACAAGACGTAAACCATCATTTCTATTGAATCATTTTTTAAATCAACCAACGGTTTTTAGTATTGCCCGGATCGAAGTTTAATTTTATAGTTGTATTTTAGACACATCGGTAAAAAGAGTTAGACAATCTTTTGTTAAGGAAGGAAATCAATATTACCGTGTGTTAAACAGACTTGCTAATATAAAATTGTTTTTAGAATGAGTAACGGAAAAAGTCTAAAGGCAGTTGCCTACGGAGAAGTACTTTGGGATGTTTTTGCTGCAGAAAAAAAGGTTGGAGGCGCACCATTAAACGTTGCCCTGCGAATGCAATCGTTAGGCTGCAATGCAGCAATGATTAGCTGTGTGGGAAATGATGAAGATGGTGTTGCCATTATTAATCATATAAAAAATCTTGGACTCGAAGCAGAAGCGATAATCAAGTCAGAAGATTTTCCAACCGGTCTGGTTCATGTGACCCTGAACGAGAAAGGTTCGGCGAGTTATGTCATTCATTATCCGGCGGCCTGGGATAAGATTGTTTTGAGTGATTTTGCCAGAAGTTTGGCAGCGAATGCCGATGTTTTGATTTTTGGAAGTTTAGTTTGTCGGGATGAGGTATCGAGAAAATCTCTTGAAGAATTGTTACAGACAAATGTTTATAAAGTTTTTGATGTCAATTTAAGAAAGCCTCATTATTCCTATGAGATTTTAGAACAGTTGATGCATGCCGCCAGTTTTATAAAGTTTAATGATGAAGAATTATTAGAAGTTTCCGCAGCACTGCATTCGCCTTTTACCACACTGGAAGAAAATATTTATTTTATTGCAGAGAAAACTAGTACGAATGCTATTTGTGTAACCAGAGGGCAATATGGTGCCGTATTGCTTTGGGAGAATCAATTGTATGAGAATTACGGTTATACTGTAAAAGTTGTTGATACAGTAGGGGCTGGGGATTCTTTTTTAGCTGCTTTGATTGCTTCATTGCTTACCGGAAAAAAGCCTCAGGACGCAATTGATTTTGCTTGTGCTGTAGGTGCCTTAGTTGCTGCGTCACCCGGTGCCAATCCCGAGATTCCGCTTTCAAAAATTGAAGGCCTTCGGATTGGGACAGTTTAATTCTAAGAAGATAATTGGTAAGCCCTTAAACAAATTCTGATTAAGGGCTTTTTTGTTTTTTATCATTAAGGCGAAAAATGAAATCTAATAGAGATAAAATCAACGGTCTACACCATTGGATATAGGTAAAAGTTTACATTTCAGAATTAATTACAACAGTTAGTTATATTCTATTAGGAGGTTTGTAAGAAAGAAAATACATAGAATGCGTAATATTGCGAAAGAGAGTTTTATTCAAAAAATAGAGACCGCTAATGGTTGCTTTTTTAGGAATATAAACCACTTTTAATTATCGCTGAATTTGGTATTCAGTATAATTATTTCTTGTCTTTTATTAATAATCTTTAATTACTATGTTCATTACCCTTACTCAGGATCAGGTTCAGTTTCAGTATGGTTCAAAACGATGGCAATACTGTTTTAATGAAATTACAGAACTTGGTTTACTCAAAAAAAAGAAGACCTATCTTCTTGAAAACGGAGTTTTTACTCTGACTACCGCTTTGGCTTATTATTGTATGTTTTTTTCCAATTTAAATGATTTGTATTATATCGGCCCCACGATTATAGTATATGCTATTCTTATCATTTTAAGATTCTATAATACTTTTGAATTTGACTATTATGTTATTGTAAAAGATGTATATAAAAAAGAGATCAAAGTAAAAATTAAGGTTTTAGACCGTCAAGAAATCGGGAAACAGATCGATGAGTTTCTAAACCTGAATTTTAACAGACTTTTGAAGAAAACGAATACAAAACTATAAAATTTAATAATGTTATTAGATGAAATTTCCCAAAATGATCTTTTGGTTATAGCCCTTGCCATACTTTATGGTTTTATTATTACCACCAGAAAAAAATGAAAATCTGCTGCTTCATAAACCTACGATTGAAGTAGTATGATCGCATACTAAAAAAGTATGGCTGTACTACTATAAGTTTAATAGCGGTTGGTTTTTAGCGATACAAAATACCCCAAATAAAATTATGACCTCTTCGATAAAAAGTAAAATAAAAAGCATAAGAGAACTAAAAAATTACACGCAGGAATATATGGCAGATCAGTTAGGTGTTACACAGGCAGGATATAGTAAAATTGAGAAAGGAAAAACGATTCTTTCGTATGAAAAATTGGTTGAAATAGCCAGGATTTTAGAAGTTAGTGTAGAAGACGTAATCAGTTTTGACAGTCAGAGATACTTTAATAGTTTTAATAAAGTGAGAGGAAACAATAATGGAAGTATTCAGATTAATTCGGATAATAGCGCAGTTTTAAAGGCTTTGTATGAAGATAAAATTGTGCTTTTAGAGAAATTGTTAAGCAAAACGGAAGAAGAGTTACGTCGTTATAAAGAAAAATTCGGAGTGATTTAGTCTTAGGAAATGAAAAAAATGGGGCTCAGTAGCCCCATTTCTTATTATTTTGTATCGCAGTTATGCAGTTTGATCGTCTGTAGAAGCTTCAGGTGCGTTTGTTTTTACCGATGCTATTCCGTTATCTCGGGCGCTAGTACTTTCATACATTTCGCTTGCCCCAATAATCTGGCCGTTACTGGCTTTTAAGTTGAAATAAGGTTTTCCGCTTTTGGATTCCAGTCTGTCAAATCTTCCGTCGTCCTGCGAGTTTGTTTTAACAGACTCAATTCCGTTTAAGCAGGCCGCTTTGGTAGTATAACCTTCACTTGTTAGAATAGTTTGCCCATTACCAGCTTTTAAATTAAATTGAAATTCACCATTGGCTCTCTTAGTAATTACAAATTTTCCCATCTATTTTTTGATTAAGTTAAAAATTAAATTCATTGATATTCATAAAAATACAAAACTTCATCGTATAAAGTATAACCGGATGAAAAATAAATTACAGAGAACTAAATCATAATGATTTTTCTCTTTTTTGCAATTTTTGTTTTCTGTTGAAGCATAAAAAAAGAGACACCGTTAGGTATCTCTTTATCTCTGTCGCTAATTGTGCAGACTATTATTTTATTGTGATTGGAACTTCAACAGTTGTTTTGTCCCAGCCAATTACCAAATTCGTTACGGAACCCTGAGTAGTAAAAGCAATAGATAAGGCCTCAATTGTGTTGGATACTGGTTTTACAGGAACACTTACTCTTGCAATATCCTTACTTTCGTCATACGCATAAGCACCCCATAAATCAATTTCTTTATTGATAATGATGGTCCATTTGTCTTTTTCAGGAATAGCAAATAAACTGTAAGTTCCGGCAGGAATATTTATTCCGCCAATAGTAACCGGTTTGTAAAATTTGATTTCACTATTTTCGTTAGCACCTACACGCCAAACTTCACCAAACTTAATCAATTCACCAAAAATAGCACGTCCCTTAACAGAAGGTCTTGAATAAATAACCTTAACTGTCGGAGCCGGATTATCGGTTTTCTTGAATTTTACCGCTTTGTTTGGAGAATACGCAATATCAACCGGACTCGCATCCAAAGGAGCAAATTTAACGTCTTGTGCATTAACTGAAAAAGCTGTCAATAAGACCATTACCAATAAATTAATTTTTTTCATAGTTAGAATAGTTTTTAAGTGTTCACACAAAGTAAGAAAATCCTAAACAGAAATCATATAGTTTTTTTTCTTTTTTTGTTAATGATTTGGTAATGCGAGAGGATTGATAAGGTTCTGTTTTCGTTTTAAATACTTGCTGCCGCAAATCCTCCGTCTACTTTTAGGATCGTTCCTGTCACAAATTTAGACAGGTCACTGCATAAATACAAAAGAGCTCCGTTGACATCTTCGGGAGTCCCAAATCTTCCCATTGGAGTATGTTCGATGATTTTTTCTCCCCTTGGCGTTAGTTTTCCTTCCGGAGTCAGTAAGAGAGAGCGGTTTTGTTCTCCTATGAAAAACCCCGGTGAAATGGCATTGACACGTATTCCTTCACCATATTTAGTAGCCAGTTCTACTGCCATCCATTGTGTGAAATTGTCGATTGCTGCTTTAGAAGCGGCATATCCTACCACCCTTGTTAAGGGACGTTGTGCGGCTGCCGATGAGATGTTAATGATATTTCCCTGTTTTTGTTGAGCAAAAAGTTCCGAAAATACTTGTGAAGGCAACATAGTTCCAATAATATTCAAATCGATTACTTTTTGCAAATCTTCGGTTTGAAGGTCGTAGATGGCCTGATCCGGGCTGATGGTAGCTCCGGGCATGTTTCCTCCTGCAGCATTGATGAGAATATCGAGACGGCCGTATTTTTTTACGATAAAATCTTTGGCTTTTTCCAGTTCTTCTTTGTTCAAAACATTCGCCTGAATGGCAAAAGCTTTTCCACCTTTACTCTCTATTGCGGCTACGGTTGTATTGGCTTTTTCGATAGATTGGGAAACGATTCCGGTAATAACGCCCTGTTTGGCCAAAACGTTAGCAAAGTTACTTCCCAGTACGCCGGCACCACCAGTAATTAAGGCAATTTTTCCTTTTAGATTAAATATTGAATCCATGTAAAATTTTGTGATTGATAGTGTTTTGAATGCTGTTCCTGTTTTAAACTTAAACTTTTACTTTAATAACAATTTTTTTAAGTGAACTTTCGCTTATCATTGCTGAGTGAACATCTTCGGGAAATAGAATTGTAAACTGCTTTTCCTGTAATTCGAAAAACATATCCGGTTTGTCGTAAAAGAAACGAACATCGCGTTCATCACTGTATTCTCCGTTCGGACTAATGCATTTTTCTCTGGGTTTCCAGGCAAAAGTTTCCGGTCCTTTGATCGGAATTTGGATGTCGATATTTTTATCGTGGCATTCAAACCCTTTTATACTTTCTTCTTTAGTGGTGCCTTCGCCAACAATTACAATTACTTTTAAGCCCTCGCCAATTTCAAAGGCTCCTTCTTCAAGAATGCTGATGTCATTTTGGTTTACGTAATCAAATGCTTTTTTAAAATTAGGATGCAGGCCGTAATATCTGGCTGCGTTTTGTAACGAATCTACGATCATTGGTATTTGGTTTTTAGGTGTTTTAAGTTTCCGAATGGATTGCCGCTTGAATGCATTTGGATTTTATTTGTGATTTATTTTTTACTTTATATGTTTCGGGTTAAAGTATTGGTAATTATGTTGTTAGTTGTTTGCTTTTGTTTGATGGCAGTACTTGTCAGAAGCTCGTTTTTGGACTGTCAGTTCGTCTAAAAACAAGTATTTTTGAGACTGGAATAGTTGTATTTATACTTGATGTAAAAGGATTTAATGAGCTGATTTTTAATTTCTTGTTTTTGTGTTGAATGGTTTTTATTGGACGAGTTCCTGTTGCTTCCGCCAAAACTACTTACCGAAATGGATGTAAACAGTAGTACTCTTTGAAGCCTAAAACTACAAATCAAATTGCATTTACCACTAAGAAAATGGTACTAATAATGTAAAAATTTTGTTCTTTGACCATAATATGGAGAGGCAGTCATTAAAGTTCTTTAAACCGATTCCCATTTGCCATTTTGCTTGGCGAGATCAATCGAAAGCTGACCGTATTCTGTCATTAAACCTTCTGCAATCATTCTTTCTGCCCGCTCTTTATTGGGTTGGCTCCATTTGCTTTTTTTGGCATTTCGTGGGGTAAATGTCAGATAATAACTTTCAGGATCCCGTTTCTTGCACAAACTGTCAATCCACCCAAAACAGAGTGCTTCTTCTGTCGCTTCGATAAGATTTACACTTTCTGTTTTACTTTTTTTGTGGTATAAGATCAACCAGATTGATTTCTCGATCTGACTGTTTTCCTGTAGCCAATCGCGCCATTCTTTTCGGTTTTTGGCATAAAGTGCTATTCTTCCATCTTTTGTTTCCATGAGTTTAGAATTGTGTGCGGACATAAATTTACTGAAATTTAATGGTAAAATGTGTAAAGTTTTAAGGATTCTAATCGTGTTTTGGATACGGTTTGTTTACGAATGAAATGGAGTACTACTTTCAAAGGTTTTTAAAAATAGGAATTGTTTAATGAGTGTAAACCTTTGTAAATTTGTAACTTAGTAGTTCTTAGCTTTGATGAAATTTTAAACAATTAGAAGTGATACGATTTAAAGTGTGTTATGATTAGTATCGGAAAGCTCTTCTAATGGACAGGTGAAAAAGATATAGAGATCAGGATTAATAACAATTTAAAATATAAATGGTATGATACATCAAATTGATACAACAGACAATATTGTCGCTTTTCGGGCATTGGCAGTGGTAACAAATGAAGATTTTCTGAGTGTCGTGATCCCTGCAGTGGAACATTTAGTAAAACAAACTAACGAAATCAATTTTTTATTGGTTTTGGATACAGACACTGAGGCTTCTACTTCAGGGGTATGGCTTCAAGATGCCTTACTTGGTTTAAAACATCTTGGAAAATGGAACAGAGCCGCTATAATTACAGATTCGGAAGAGATTATTTCTTTTACGAATGGGTTTGGTTCTGTCATTCCCGGTGATTTTCTTGGCTTTAAAAAAGAATCCTTCAATAAAGCATTGAATTGGGTGGAAGGAAATATCAATATACATTAGTTTTTATCCGATAAAAAAATAGCCCCGAATTCATGAAGTATTGCCTGATGAGACCAGGCAAAATTCATGAATTCGAGACTAAACTATTTTGGAGAGATTTCGAAATAGATCTGAAACAGATGAAATCTAGTGATTGTATTCGATACCGCTGCTTACGTTAAGATCTCTTTTAGCTTTATTGTTTTTTGAAACTTGTTTGTAGCAAGCTGTAGCCAATAGAGGAATAGCCAGGCTTCCAACAACGGCAGCAGTTTTATCTTGTCCCGCTTTTTTCAAAATAGCACCTGCTACAAGAGTTCCTACACCTGCAAAAATTAAATTTTTTACAGAAAACTTAGAGGCTGGTTTTGGAGTAATCCCGTGTAATAGAGGATCTATAAAATTCAATTTTTCCATGATTATACTTATTTATTTAATTAAACTTTTTTGTTATTCATTCTGATGGTCCTTAACAATCAGTCTTGTTTTTTATTACTTCATTTTTATTTTCTGACTTAACAATGCAAAAACACTTAGTTGAGCATACGCTCTAAAAACAAGCGAAAATCCTGCCAAATTGTTGCCATGCTGCTTATTTAGCAAAATTTTATAATTCTAAGAAATGGTTTACGTTCCATTTATAAGATCCTTTTCGCATTATGGTCAGTTTGATACAAGTTGTTGCAAATCCAAATAATCAAATGATTTAAATTATGTTCTTTGTATGGCATAATTTTTTTGTATTCGTTTTTACAGAACAAAATTGTTGATTTAAAATTACTCTATTTTAGTTTACTGATATTACATAGTTTTCCTCTTTTGTTACACAATTTTAGTACAAATACCCCTTTATAGAAATAACCGCTAAATTTTAGTACTTAGCGGCTATTGTCAATTCTATTAATTATTTGAACACTTGGTTTTAAAAGAGACTATTTTTTACCATACAGAACACCGTTTTTTACTGACTTTTTATTTAGTTCTCCTTTCTCAAATAATTGCTCCAGAATTGTATGGGCTTCGGCATAAGAAATATCCAGAATAACGGCATATTCTTTTGGCGCAAGAGTAGGATAAATTTCAAATAGAGCTAATGGGTGCTCAGTTGCTGTTTTTTTCTTTTTAGCGTCAGGAAACAGGGCTAATACTGCATTTTCATAAGAGGCATAAGGTTTAGAACCATAAACGGTTAATTGATTTTGATTCCCATCAGAGAAAAACAAAGTAGGGAAGCCTCGTACGCCAAGACTTCTGGCATAGTTTAGATCTTCCTGAAAAAGTACTTTTGCTTCTCCTTCGCAATCCCATTTTAATTTTTTGGTCTCTAAACCGGAAAGTTGAGCCGCTTCTGAAATGTTTTCCCATTTCGCAATATTTTTCTTTTCGAGATACAATTTCTCCCTAAGAATCCGCATAAACTTTACCGCTTTATCTTTACTCTGAATTTGCGCTGCTTTCATCGCAATACAAGATGGATAGGAAGAATCGAGCGGGTCTTCGAGCCATACATTTCCATCGATAGGCATTTCATAGTACAAACTTGCTTCTTCCCAGTGATGCGCGACATCTGATGGTTTGCTGATTCCGCCACTATTGTAAGACCAGTCCGGAAGTAAACCGCCCATTCTGTAATCAATATCGATATAATTGCCGTATTCGAGTTTTAGTTTTCTTAACTGGGGTTCAATTCCCCAACAGGAAGAACAGATAGGATCAGTATAATAAATAATTTTTATCGGTTTATCTGCTGTCGGGATGATGGCAGTTTCCTTTGCTTTTTCGTGAATTGGCATTTCGCAGGTTCCCGTTTCAGGATCACATAATAGTGGATTTGTTTGGTCTGTACTCATTTTTGAATTTATTTGTGATTGACAGTTTGTACTGCAGATCAGAATTAATAATAGCGACAGTCTTTTCATAAATAACTGTTTTAGATTTACGCTTCGGTTTAAATTTTATAATTTTACTGTAAAGTTCGTCCATCTTTAATCACAAGTCAATTAGTCTAAAAAATATGACTACAGCAAATACATCAGAAAGGGAGAATGAATGTCCGGCAGAAGGGCTTTTAAAATTGCTTTCGGGCAAGTGGAAACCGCAGATCTTTTTACTGGCCGTTACTGGTCCTTTGCGTTTCAACGCACTTTTAAGAGAACTTAAAGGAGCGAGCAAACAATCTGTTGCAACGGCACTTCGGGAGCTGGAAGATTTCGGAATCCTGGACAAAAAAGTAGTTCGTTTAAAACCTTTACATATCGAATACCATCTTTCTGAAAAAGGAGCATCATTAGTTCCGGTTTTCAAGCAATTGGAGATTTTCTCAAAAGAGTAGAATAGTAAGTTTGATCTAACTTTAGAATAAAATAACATCTGTTGAGCGTAGTTATTTTTAAACGCATAGAAACATAGATGTAACACTTTCACAAAAGGCGTTTCACTTAGTTTAAAACATGCAGAGACTACTAGGTGTTAAATGATTTTTTTATTAATTACAACCAACGGTTTAGTATAATTAAATGATATAAACGATGAAAAAGCTATTGTTATTTTTTGTGTTATTGTTTCAAATGGTTGTAATAACAGGGTACAGTCAAAGTGCAGATCCTTCCTCTAAAAAAATTGTCGGAACCTGGTACGCCGATGCCAATCGAAATACAAGGTGGGTTTTTACGGCAGACGGAAAAGTTTTCAATTACGACAAAAATACTTTTAAAGTGATGTACCGATACACTATTTCAAACAGCTGCCAGAATAATTCAGATGATACACTCGAATTTGTAACGTTGATGGATAAGGACGGTGATGAATATTGTTTTAGAATAAACGCTATAAATGAGAACAAGAATGGCGTTTTATCGATGACGAATATGAGTAATATGGAAGCACTCTTGTTTGTTAACGACATCAACATCGTAATAACAAACTAAATTTATTTCGCATTAAACTTTTATTAACAAAAAGCAAATTGGCATTCGTTTATATTTGTAAGGAAAAAAAGAAAAATAGCACAAACAGGTATGAAAATCAATGTATTAAGAATTTTTGTTGTATTTGCTTTCTCCGTAAGCGGTTATAGTCAGAATGTGAAACTGTTAAACATCAATCAGCTGAACGAAAGAATTAAGAACGGCAAAGACAGTACTTATGTTGTTAATTTCTGGGCTACCTGGTGTGCGCCCTGCATTAAAGAACTGCCTCATTTTGAAAAGTTAAAGGCAGATTATAAATCTGATAAATTAGCGGTTTTATTGGTAAGTGTGGATTTTAAATCTAAGTTAAACTCAGCTGTAGTTCCGTTTGTGAAAAGAAAAAACCTGAAAAATGAAGTTTTTCTGTTAAACGAAAGCAATCCGCAGGAATATATAGACCGCATTGATAAAGACTGGTCGGGAAGCATTCCGGCAACCTTATTTATTAAAGAGAATAAAAGAAAATTTATTGAATCTGAATTTACCTATGAACAATTATTAACTGAATATAAAAAACTGTAAATTATGAATAAGTTTATTACTGCTGTGACTCTGTTTTTGTTTAATCTGCTGCTTTCTCAGGCTCAGAGTACAACCCTTAAAGCCGGCGAAACGGCTCCGGATTTTAAATTGAAAAACGTAGACGGAAAAGAAGTTTCCTTTGCCAGTTTTCCAAAAGCAAAAGGATACATCGTTGTTTTTACCTGTAATACGTGCCCTTATGCGGTAGCGTACGAGCAAAGAATAATTGAATTGGACAAAAAGTTCAAAGCTCAGGGTTATCCGGTAATTGCCATCAATCCAAATGATCCTGAAGCTTCTAAGGCGGATTCTTTTGATAAAATGCAGGAATTGGCAAAAGATAAAAAATATCCGTTTCCTTATTTATTTGATGCCGGACAAAAAGTTACCGATCAGTATGGGGCAAAACGTACACCGCATCTTTTTATCGTTTCTAAAACCGATAAAGGAAATGTGGTAGAATATGTAGGAGCAATTGACAGCGATCCGGAAGGAACTAAAACCGAAAAAACAAAGTATGCTGAAGAGGTGATCGCAGCATTAAAAAGCAATAAAAAACCTGCCGTTACACAAACTAAAGAAATTGGCTGTACGGTAAAAAGAAAAGCAAAAGCTTAATTTTCAAGGATTTCACACTCATAAAAAAAAATATCTCAGCAATGAGGTATTTTTTTTATGGTATTTTTAAAGTAGAAGTTTTTTATTAAAAACGCTATATTATCTCCTGTTTGCCCACGCCCTTTCAGGGCTATTTGTAGCATTAGTTTAGATCATAGTGCGTTGCACTATGTTGGTGCTTTTGAGCTTTCAGCCCATTTTAACAGTTTCGAGTGTTTATATTAGAATGAATTAATATTATAAATAAGAAGTAATAAAATGATGCTTCTATTTGCAATAAAACGCTAGAATATTAAGGAGTTACGATTGTTGATAACCAGAATAATTTTTAGTAGCCTACGAAATATAATGCGGTCTTTAAAACATAAGTATTGGAAATCGGTCGCTCTGAAAGAGCCTTAGCAAAAGCATGTTGCGAAGCATCATGACTAATGATGATGATTGTCTAAGCCCCGAAAGAATGAAAGCCTGGTTGCTCTAAAAAACTAACCAATCCTAAGTATTCGAAACCTATTGCTCTGAAAGAGCCTTAGCAAAAGCATGTTGCGAAGCATCATGACTAATGGTGATGAATGGCCAAGCCCTGAAAGGGCGTAAGCCAAGTCCTCCAAAAGGAAAAAAACAATTATCTTAATTTTTCAAAGAATTTTCTAAAGTAGAAGTTCTATTGTTAAAACCTTAATATTATCTCCCGTTTGCCCACGCCCTTTCAGGGCTATTTGTAGCATTAGTTTAGATCATAGTGCGTTGCACTATGTTGGTGCTTTTGGGCTTTCAGCCCATTTTAGCCGTTTCGAGTGTTTATATTAGAATGAAACAATTTTATAAATAAGAAGTAATAAAATGATGCTTCTATTTGCAATAAAACACTAGAATTCTATGGAGTTACGAACTTCGATAACCAGAATAATTTTTAGTAGCCTACGAAATATAGTGCGATCTTTAAAACATAAGTATTGGAAACCGGTCGCTCTGAAAGAGCCTTGGTAAAAGCATGTTGCGAAGCATCATGACTAATGATGATGATTGTCTAAGCCCCGAAAGAATGAAAGCCTGGTTGCTCTAAAAAACTAACCAATCCTAAGTATTCGAAACCTATTGCTCTGAAAGAGCCTTAGCAAAAGCATGTTGCAAAGCATCATGACTAATGGTGATGAATGCCTAAGCCCTGAAAGGGCGTAAGCCAAGCCCCCCAAAAGAAAAAATACACTGATCTTAATTTTGCAAAGAATTTTCTAAAGTAGAAGTTCTATTGTTAAAACCTTAATATTATCCCTGCTTGCTCTCACCCTTTCAGGGCTATTTGTAGTATTAGTTTAGATCATAGTGCGTTGCACTATGTTGGTGCTTTTGGGCTTTCAGCCCATTTTTAGTCGTTGCGAACACCTATAATAGAACTAAACATAAAAATTACAAGTAAAAAAATGATCTTTTATTTGCAATAAAATGTTTGAAAACTGAGGTGTTGCTATCGTTAATAAACGGAATGATTTTTAACAGTCCACAACATTCTCTACTGTTTCTGTTTTTTGTTGCTCCTGGAGCTCCAGTTCGGCAATAATTTGCTTTTTCATTGTGGTATGCACATAGTCTTTGGCTTCGGCATAAGATACATTATAGTTACGTTTAATTTCCTGAAGATGAATTGGAAAATGAGTAAGCAGTTTGTCATAATAGGCATTCAGTTCTGTATTATTGGGCATTTCAAATTTTAGTTTGATTTGAAATCTTCTCAGCAAAGCCGTATCTATACTGTCGTAATAATTGGTTGCACAAATAAGTAAACTGTCTGCCGGAAGATAATCAATCAATTGAATGATCGTATTTACCAGGCGTTTCATTTCAGCCACATCTTTGTCCTGGCTGTCACGGCTTTTACCAATCTGATCAAATTCATCGAGAAATAAAACTGCTTTTTCACGAATTGCTTTATCAAACAACACTTTTACATTTTTAGAAGTTTCTCCAATTTTAGCATCGATTAGGGTACTGAGATTCACAATAACAATGTTCTTGTTTAAAGCGTTTGCAATGGCTTTTGCGGTAGTGGTTTTACCACAGCCGGAATGCCCGTGCAGTAGTATTTTGTTGTCTACTTTGAGATTGTACTTTTTTAATTCTTCGATGTATTTATGTTCTTTGATCGTCTGAATTAATACCGTTTTATTCTCTGTGCTAAAAAGTAAATCTTCCAGTGCTATTTTTTCGGTATCGTTTACAATAAGTTCGTGCAGATTCATTTGTGATTTTATTTGGTGCAAAATTAGACTTTATTCTGCAATATTTTCGTTCCAGATTTCTTTTCCTAAAAAGCGGTTTCCAAAAATTGAAGTTCCAATTCGTATCAGATTCGAACCTTCAGCAATGGCCAGTTCTAAGTCCTGTGACATTCCCATTGAAAGTTGTAAATTATTGATCCCTTCAATTTCAGCTGCGTAAATTTCATCTCTTGTTTTTCGAAGCAAACGCAATGACGGACGCATTTTTTCTTTTTCGACATCCAGCAATCCAATAGTCATTAGTCCTTTAATCTTAAGAGTTTCGTAACGTTTTATCTTTTGAATAAATGAAAGTACTTCTGTTGGAGGCAGTCCGAATTTACTTTCTTCAAATGAAGTGTTTACCTGTATAAAAACCTCCAGTGTTCGTCCTTCTTTTTGCAATTGCTTGTCTAATTCATTGGCCAAACTTAGTCTGTCGAGAGATTGAATACAAGTGACGTACTTAAGAACGTCTTTGACTTTATTGGTTTGAAGATGGCCAATAAAATGGCGTTCGATTTTTAAATCTTTTAGTGCCGAATTTTTATCACGGAGTTCCTGCATTTTGTTTTCGCCAATGAGTGTCTCTCCGGCATTGATCGCAATTTGAATGTCTGCTGCGGAAACGGTTTTAGTCGCCAGTAATAGTTTCACATCTGATACATTTCTGCCGGAACTTTTACAGGCATTCTCCATGCGTTGATGAACCTGTTTTAAGTTGAAAATTATATCTTCTTTCATGAGGCAAAAGTAGCGGTAAGCAGAAGTACTTAAAAGATCCAGTTTTTAGTATAAGTAATAGTCCAGATTGGATGTAAACTGGACCAGATTAGGACTATAAATGAAAAAACTGGATTATATAGCAGATCCTGAATCGAAGTAATTTTGTACAGACAATAAAGTCAAATTTAAAACAAATTAAAATGAGTAAATCAATTTTTTATCATGCCGGCTGTCCGGTTTGTATTAGTGCAGAACAGGATATTTTAAGTTTAATTAATCCTGCTGAAGTTGAAGTTGTCGATCTGGGTGCCGATAAATCAAGAATTGCAGAGGCTCAAAAAGCAGGATTGCAATCGGTTCCGGCTTTGGTAACGCCAAACGGAAATGTGCTTCATATTAATTTTGGCGCTTCTATAGCAGATGTAATTGGATAGATTCACTGTGAGAGGTGAGATGTAAAATGTAAATCGTATGAAAATAGCAGTGTGGGATACCTATGTAACCCGAAAAGACGGAACAGTAATGCATTTTGATATTCTGGTTGACGAACGTACGGTTGATGAAAACCAGATTTTTGAATATGGCAAAAAGTATCTTAAAACAGTAGCGCAGGAAGGGCAACCGCTGACCTCAAAAGAATGCAAATTTTGTCATATTGACAAGGCTCCTGAGACTGTGGAAAGTCAGATTCTTAAACAGGGATTTTCGATTATCGAAATGGAGAACTGTCATTAACTGATTCTTTAGTTTGGTATAAAAAAGGCTGAAACAATAACGTTTCAGCCTTTTTTTATCGGTGTTCGTAAAAAAAAATGATTTAACGAATAGAAACATAGATTTTAGTCAAATAAAGAAATCAAAAATGAAATTTATTTCTTTCAAATAAGAGTCTATGCACATTCAAACGAAGTGTAACGCCTTTTTTATAGAGACAGAGCCTGTGTTTCTATGTGTTAAATGAATTACACCCGATACATTACTATTATAAACTTTTTAATTTTTTCATAAAAACCGGAAAGACTTCATTCAATTCTTCAAATAGAGGATTGTTGCGGTGCTTTAGTTTTATTTCGCTGAACAATTTGAGACCAAGTGCAAATTGGGTGGCTTCGTGTGGATTTTCAAACAGGTTTTTAGCCTTTATTTTTTCGATGATATCAAATATTTCATCATGATTGTCGAATTCTATTCCAAGTTCTTTTGCGGGTTCTGTTTCGCCGTTTGCGTATTCTTTTAAGCTTAAAGTCAGGTAATATTTGTTTGATCTTTTTTGCATGGTATTATTTTTTAAATTCTATTTCAACCATTTGTCTACAATGGTTTTAAAGGTTTCTTTGTATTGTTCACCAACCGTGATCTCGGTTTTATTAATGAATATGGAGTTTTTACTGATGGAGTTTATTTTGTCCAGTGCAACTATAAAGGAACGGTTGATTCGCATAAATTTTTGGGAGGATAGTTTTTCTTCGAGTGCTTTTAAAGAAATCAAAGACATTAACCCTTTTGGGGAATTTTCAAGATGTACTTTCACATAATCTTTGAGACTTTCGATATACAAGATGTCTTTTAATGAAATTCGAACCCACTGGTATTCTACTTTCAGAAAAATAAAATCATCATCATCTGCGGTAATGGACTGAAATTGACCGGAGGCCTCTTCTGTTAATTGTAAAACTTTGCTGGCAGCTCTTAAAAACTCTTCATAACTAAAGGGTTTTAAAAGATAATCAACAGCGTTAACCCGATAGCCTTCAATAGCGTAATGATTGTAGGCTGTGGTGAAAATTATTTTCGGTAATGTTCCCTGCTGTTCCTGTAAAAGGCGGGCAAGTTCCATACCGCTTAAATTCGGCATATTGATGTCCAGAAAAATAATGTCGGGTTGTTGTTCCCGTATCAGACTCATGGCTTCAATAGCATTATCGCAGCTTTGAACCAACTGTAAAAATGGAGTTTGTTCTATAAAAGTTTCCACCAATTTTAAGGCTAGCGGTTCGTCGTCTACTGCGATACATTTTAATACAATCATTGTTCTAAAGTTATTTGCAAGTTTACTTTATATTTTCCGTTTGGATCAATACCGGCCGTTAAACTGTGGTTGTCAGGATAGATGAGGTGTAATCGGCGTTTGGTATTGGTTAAACCAATTCCGCCCTGTTCTGTTGGAGCTGTTTTTTCGAAAAAAGTATTTTCTACTTCAAATTCAAGCAGGGTTCCGTTTTGTTTCAGCGCAAAATGAATCTCGCTTTTGTCTGTAGCATGTACACCATGTTTAAAGGCGTTTTCGACTAAAGGCAGTAAAAGCATCGGTACAATCGGATAATCCTGAATTTTTTCCGGTATATCACCGGTAATGGTCAGTTTACTGTTGGCACGTAGCTTCATTAAAGCAATAAAGTCCTTCATAAAATCTACTTCTTTCAATAAAGTTGTTCTTTCGCCTTCGGTACTGTAAAGCAGGTATCGCATCATTCGGCTTAAAGTATGAAGCGCATTACGGGAATCTTCAATATTAGTATAGGTAAGGGAGTAAATGCTGTTAAGCGAATTAAAGAAGAAATGCGGATTGATTTGTGCTTTGAGCATGGCCAGTTCGGTCATCGTTTTGTCCTGCTCCAGTTTTTGTTTGTGCTGAGCGGCTCTTTGCCAATGCAGCAGCATGGCATAACTGGTACTGATGGCTAAAACCAGTAAGGTGAGGCTAAAAATATAATTGTCGAAATAGGTATTTCGGTATCGTTTGAATCGGATAAGCGCAGCCAGTTTGTTATGCAAATCGGTGTTGAGGTTGTAAAAATAGGATGCCAGCTGCATGATGAAAATAATCAATAGAATCCATAACAGGAAAGGGCCAATTTTGTCTTTAATGATGGTTTTTGGAACAATTACTTTGGCATTATAGTAAAAAATCGCAAGCATGAAAAGTAAAACAATGGTTTGCCAAATCCAGAATATAGGAGGAAGTACTATATTCCAGGTCAGCGGAATATAAAACAGCTGCATATATCCTAATAATACCCAGGCCAGGATGTGTAATCCGGTAGACATAAACGGTTTAAAAAAATGGGGTTTCATTGTAAGTTGTGATTTTAGGGACAATATTACATTTTATTTGAACAGCATATAAAACCAATCGCCGAAAATAGATTTACAACCCGTAAAAACCATTTTAGAGCCGACGAGGCTGTTACAAAAATACTTATTTATCAGGGAACATCTTCCATCGGTTCTCATCTAATCTTTATCGATTGCAGGGGGCTTTTCGTCTATTGTAAAAATTTTGTGTGTTCTATTTCAGTTCTTTTGTTCCTTAATAAATAGATAATCATACAATCCATAAAAATGAACAAGCAATCTTTTTTAAGTATTCTAGCAGCATCTATTGTGATCACTTCGTGTGGAAACAAAAATGATAAAGCGGCTCAGGCTGGAGGTGCACCACAAGTTAAAGAATATAAAACGCTGACTTTAGAACCTAAATCGGCTACTTTATATACAGATTACCCTGCGAGTATTCAGGGGCAGCAAAATATAGAAATTCGTCCGCGGGTAGAAGGGTATATTGATAAGATTTTTGTTGATGAAGGTGCTGTGGTCAGAGTCGGGCAGCCTCTGTTTAAAATTAGTGCTCCGGAATATGAACAGGAAGTTCGCACAGCTACTGCAAGTATCAAAAGTGCTCAGGCTAATTTAAGTGCGGCTAAACTGGCAGTCAATAAAGTGAAGCCGTTGGTTGAAAAAGGAATCATCAGTAAATACGATTTAGAATCGGCACAATATACTTATGAATCGGCTTTAGCAACACTGGCGCAGGCCAATGCCAGTTTGGTAAATGCGAAGACAAACTTGGGATATACAACAGTAACCAGTCCTGTTGACGGTGTCGTGGGCTCTATTCCATTTCGTTTGGGAAGTTTAGTGAGTTCTAATACCGCAGATCCTTTAACGACAGTTTCAAGCATCGGAAATGTATATGCTTATTTTGCAGTGAATGAAAAAAAGCTCCTGAACTTTACTCAGAATACAGATTCCGGAATTGCACTGGCAGAAAAAATTAAAAAGATGCCTGCTGTTTCTCTGCTTCTTTCAGATGGTACAGCTTACGGTGAAAAAGGGCGTATTGAAACCGTAAACGGATTAATCAATACCGAGACGGGTTCCGTTACTTTCAGAGCACGTTTCCCCAATACAAAAAGCATCATCAGAAGCGGAAACAGTACCACAGTAAGAATTCCAAATGAAGTGAATCAAGCGATTATTGTTCCTCAAAGTGCCACTTTCGAGCTTCAGGATAAATTATTTACCGTAGTAGTTGGAAAAGACGGGAGAACTAAAAATGCCAATATTACGGTTTTAGAAAACACTGCAGGAAATTATTATGTCGTAAAAAGCGGTTTGCAGAGCGGAGACCAAATTGTTCTGGAAGGGGTGGCAGCACTTAAAGACGGAACAGAAATTAAAGCTCAGAATCAAAGTGCAGAAACGGTTTACGCGGATTTAAAATAAAAAGAAATGTTTAAAATATTCATACAACGACCGGTACTATCTACGGTAATATCGGTTATTATCGTAATCCTGGGGATACTGGGACTGGCAGCGCTTCCTATTGCGCAATATCCGGACATCGCACCGCCAACCGTGAATGTAGCAGCAAGTTACACCGGAGCGAATGCAGATGTGGTCCTGAAAAGTATCGTAATTCCACTGGAAGAGCAGATCAACGGTGTAGAAAACATGACCTATATGACTTCTACGGCGACTAATGATGGTAATGCCTCTATAAAAATTTTCTTTAAAGTAGGAACCGATCCCGATTTAGCTGCAGTAAACGTACAAAACAGGGTTTCCAGAGCTACCAGTTTATTGCCGGTTGAGGTAACTCAGGCAGGGGTAACTGTAACCAAAAGTCAGAGTAGTAACTTATTGATTTTCTCTTTGTACAGTGACGATAAAGCCTACGATCAGACATTTCTTCAAAATTATGCTAAGATCAACTTAGTACCGCAAATTCAGCGTGTAGTGGGAGTAGGAGATGTTACCGTTTTCGGTTCCAGAGATTATTCGATGCGTATCTGGCTGAAACCCGATGTAATGCAGCAGTATAAATTGATTCCGAGTGATGTTTCGGCTGCTTTGGCAGAACAAAATATTGAAGCGGCACCGGGAAAATTTGGTGAAAACGGAGATCAGGCTTTTCAATATGTAATCAAATACAAAGGGCGTTTAACAAGCGCAAAAGAATTTGAAGAGATTGTCATTAAATCAGCCGGAAACGGACAATTATTGCGTTTAAAAGATGTGGCAAAAGTAGAATTAGGTTCTTTAAGTTATTCTTCGACCAGTACCACAAACGGACGCCCGTCTGTAGGTATTGCGATTAGTCAGACTCCCGGTTCGAATGCACGTGATGTCATTAATAATTCTAAAAAATTGATTGACGAAGCCGTAAAAACGTTTCCGAAAGGCATAAAGTATACCGTATTAATCAATGTCAATGAAAATCTGGATGCTTCAATTGAGAAGGTAATTCACACTTTGGTAGAAGCTTTTATTCTGGTTTTTATTGTAGTATTTATTTTCCTTCAGGATTTTCGCTCGACTTTAATTCCTGCGATTGCAGTCCCTGTTGCGATTGTTGGAACATTCTTCTTCCTGAATTTATTCGGCTTTACCATTAACCTGCTGACGCTATTTGCGATGGTTTTGGCCATTGGTATTGTGGTCGATGATGCGATTGTAGTCGTCGAGGCGGTACACGCCAAACTCGACAATGGGTACAAATCGGCTAAGAAAGCTACTATTCATGCTATGAATGAGATTTCGGGAGCGATCATTTCGATCACACTGGTCATGGCAGCGGTATTTATTCCGGTAACCTTTATCACAGGTTCGACCGGGGTTTTCTATAAGCAATTCGGAATTACATTGGCGGTTGCGATTATTTTGTCGGCCGTGAACGCACTTACTTTGAGTCCGGCCTTGTGTGCTTTACTTTTAAAACCACATGCTGACGATCACAAACATCAAAGTTTTATTCAGCGTTTTTATACCTCATTTAACGTTGCGTTCGACAATGTAACCGAAAAATACAAACGTTCTGTTCAGTTCCTTTCCATCAAAAAATGGATTGCACTGGGATCTATACTTATTGCTGCGGGAGCTTTGTTCTATATGATGAAAACGACACCGTCAGCTTTCGTTCCGGCGGAAGATCAGGGGGTAGTTTTTGCCAATATCAGTTTGCCGCCTTCGGCTTCTATGGAACGTTCTGATGTTGTAGCGAAAAAGGTCGATAGTATAGCGCACACCATTCCGGGTGTCGAAAATACCCTTCGTATCGTGGGTCAGAACTTTACCGCAGGTGCGGGTAGTGCCTATAGTATGGTAATTGTGAGATTGAAAAGTTGGGAAGATCGTGAGTTGAGTGTCAATGATGTAATTGGTCAGCTGTTTGCTAAAACCAGTGGCATTCGTGAAGCCAATATCTTCTTTATTTCACCGCCAACGATTCAGGGATTTGGACAAAGTGGTGGATTTGAATTTCAGTTACAGGATAAAGGAGGTCACAGTACAGCAGAATTTTATAAAGTAAACAATGAATTTCTGGCCAAGCTTTCGGCACGTCCGGAAATACAATATGCGACGACGCCTTTTAACCCGGGTTTCCCTCAGTACATGATGGATATTAATCTGGCAAAAGCGAAAGATGCAGGAGTTTCAGTCAATACTATTTTATCAACCATGCAAGGTTATTATGGTGGATTGTATGCTTCCAATTTCAATAAATTCGGAAAGCAATATCGTGTGATGATTCAGGCTTCTCCGGAGTTTAGAACCAATACCGAAGGTTTGAACAAGATCTTTGTTCGCAATAGCGCCGGAACCATGGCGCCTATTACCGAGTTCGTAAAAATGACCAGAGTATTCGGACCGGAATCTATCTCAAGATTTAACCTGTTTACCTCTATTTCAATCACAGGAGCACCAAAACCGGGTTATAGTTCGGGAGATGCTATTAAAGCGATTCAGGAAGTTGCAGCAGAGAGTCTTCCTGCAGGTTATGGTTATGAATTTTCGGGATTAACGCGTGAAGAATTAGCATCAGGAAGTGAGACGATCTTTATTTTTGTATTGTGTCTGGTGTTTGTTTACTTCCTGCTAAGTGCACAATACGAAAGTTATATCCTGCCTTTTGCTGTACTGTTCTCAATTCCGTTTGGATTGGCAGGAGCCTATTTGTTCTCGATTATTTTCAAGTTGAACAGTAATATTTATTTGCAGATTTCCTTAATCATGTTAATTGGATTATTGGCCAAGAACGGGATTTTGATTGTCGAATTTGCGCTTGAAAGACGTCGAAAAGGATTGCCAATTGTGCAGTCGGCTATTGAAGGAGCGGTAGCACGTTTCCGTCCGATTTTGATGACCTCTTTTGCTTTTATTTTAGGACTTGTTCCTTTGATGTTTGCTTCGGGCGCAGGTGCCGTTGGAAATAAATCGATTGGAACGGGTGCTGTTGGCGGAATGTTGATCGGTACCATTTTAGGAGTATTTGTAATTCCGGTGTTGTTCATCATTTTTCAGACATTGCAAGAGCGTGTGAGTGGTCCGCCAAAAGAAAATTATGATGATGAAGGTGACGATGAAGAGGAAGTGCAATTGATAGAAACTCACAAAGAGTAGTAATTTAATTTTAAAAAAATGACTTATAGTTCTAATAAATATATTCTTGTGGTAGTGGCAGCTGCTCTGCTGAGTGCGTGCTCGATTACCAAGAAATACGAACGTCCGTCGGCTATTTCGACCGATAAGTTGTATCGCGATCAAAATGCTGCCGATTCGACTACTATGGCAAGTATGCCGTGGCAAACTGTTTTTAAAGATGAAAAACTGAATGCTTTAATTCAAAAAGGTTTAGATCAGAATCTCAATTTAAAGAATGCGATCGAAAATATAGTGCAGTCGAGAGCTACTTTGCGTCAGGCAAAATTGGCTTATTATCCAACGCTGAATTTTGATGCGAGTGCTACACATAACAAACAATCAAAGGCGGGACTGAATTTCCCCCCGGGAATTAATATCAATACATTGACAACAACCTATAAGTTAGGGTTAAGTACTTCCTGGGAACTTGATATTTGGGGAAAATTGAGCAGTTCAAAAAGAGCGGCTTTAGCTGCCTATCTTGCTACAGATGCTGCAAAACAAGCCATTCAGACACAATTGATCGCTGATATTGCGAATAATTATTTTTTGCTGTTAGCGTATGACAAACAATTAGAAATTACCAAAGCGACTTTAGAAAGCCGTATTAAAAATGTGGAAACGATTAAAGCGTTAAAAGAAGGTGCAATAGTGACCGGAGCAGCAGTGGTACAAAGTGAAGCCAATCAACATGCAGCTGAGGTATTGATTCCGGATTTAAAACGAAGTATTCGTGAAACGGAGAATGCTCTTAATATTTTGTTGGGACAAGCTCCGGGCGCTATTGAAAGAGGGACATTGGGGAATCAGACCGTTCCGGAAAATTTGGCAGTAGGTATGCCGGCACAATTGCTGGAAAACCGCCCGGATGTTCGTCAGGCCGAGTTTAATTTCCGCACTGCGTTTGAAAGTACCAATATGGCTAAAACGTATTTTTATCCAAGTTTAACACTTACCGCAAGTGGCGGATTCTCTAACCTGCAACTAACGGATTTCTTTACCAATTCTGTTTTTTATTCTTTGATAGGAGGCTTAACACAGCCTATTTTCAATCAGGGACTGAATAAGGCAAGATTAACAACAGCACAATCCAAACAAGTTCAGGCACTGAATGATTTTCAACAAAGTCTTTTAGTAGCAGGGCAGGAGGTATCAAATGCTTTGTATGCTTATGAAATGGCCGTTGAAAAAGAAGATTCAAGACAAAAACAAATTGAAGCCCTTGAAAAAGCGGTTGATTTCACACAACAGCTTTTAGAGTACAGCTCGGCAACCAATTATACCGATGTATTAACTTCAGAGCAAAATCTATTGGCAGCACAATTAAGCGGGATTACTGATAATTTGCAAAAATTACAAGCAGTAGTTGATTTGTATCGCGCCTTAGGTGGTGGATGGAAATAGTCTTCGCGGCTTCTATTATTTTAAATTTTGAAACGAAAAGCGCCTCAGTTGATGAGGCGCTTTTTTTGTACTATTTAGAGTTTCGTGAGCTTTCTTTGAAAAACAAAATCACTCTTTTGGTTGCGTTCCCGTTATAATCTCAAAACTTCACAGCATTTTTGGGAACGGTTTCTCCGAGGGTAGTTGTTTTAGAAAAATCTGTTTTTGGAGATGCGGTCAACTCAATATTCTGGCAAGCTTCTCCGTTAATGGAGATTGCTTTCGCAGAAGTCGAATTAAAAGCTATATTTTTTAAAGACATATTTTTAGTATTGTAAATCTCAAATACGGTTGGGTTTTCGATGTCTAATTTGGCATTGTTGATTTTAATTCCGTTAGCATCAATAATCGAAAAGCCTTTTTCTGCTTTGGCAATCAAATTGGAGATTTCGATATTTTCCAGATTCATTTCAGGCAAACCTTGCAGAAATACCGCTTGCTGCGCGCCCTTAATGGTGATGTTTTTAATCGATATGTTTTTAAACTGTGGTGTTTGTTCGTTTACAGGAACAGCTTTTGTAGTTACGGTGTTTCCGCCTTCGGCCAAAGTTTCGGCTATGGATTTTCCCCCATAATACAAATCAAATGAAATGGCTTGTGATGGAATATCGGTCATAAAGATATCCGAGATATAAATGTTTTCCACAATTCCTCCACGTCCACGGGTGCTTTTAAAACGCAAACCAACATCCGTTCCCATGAAAGTACAATTGGAGACATGCAGATTTTTCACTCCGCCCGACATTTCGCTTCCCACTGTTACTCCGCCATGCCCGTGATAAACGATGTTGTTTTTTACGATGATATTTTCGCAGGCAACAGCTCGATCACGACCGTCTTTGTCTTTTCCCGATTTGATACAGATGGCATCATCACCCACATCAAAACTTGAATTTTCGATAATGACATTTTTGCAGGATTCTACGTCAAGACCGTCACCGTTTTGAGAAAACCACGGATTACGAACGGTTATGTTTCTAACAATTAAATCCTCTACCATAAACGGATGAAGGTTCCAGGCAGGTGAGTTTTGAAATACCGGACCATCAAACAATACTCTTTTACTATTTTGTATGCTCACTAAAACTGGGCGAAGGAAGTCGTGAATGGCTTCAAATTCTTCTTTTGTTTTCAGATCATGACGAACATTCTGATCAGCACCTTTGGAGCCTTTTAAATATTGTTCAGAAGGATACCAGCTGTCTTTCTTGTCATTTAAAACGCCACCGGAAGCGATAAATTTCTTCCATTGTTCCTCCGTCAGTTTGTTTTTTTTAACCTGTCTCCAGGCTTCTCCGGAACCGTCCCACACACCACTTCCCGTGAAGGCAACATTTACCAGATTCTTACCATAAATAGGAGAGATGCATCGCCAGGTGTTAAGCCCTTCAAAACTGGTTTCAATAATGGGATATAAACTTTTGTCGGTAGAGAATTTAATTAAGGCGCCTGTTTGGGCATGAAGTTCAATATTGCTTTTTAGTATAATCGGACCTGTTAGCCAGATTCCGGGTGGAATAATTACTTTTCCACCACCTTTTTTTGACACGGCTTCTATGGCATCAGCGAAAGCTTTAGTGTTTAAAACATAGCCGCCATTTACAGCTCCAAAATCTTTTAGATTTACAGTATTATTTGGTATTAACGGTTCATTGACTTTTGGCATTTTAAATTCGATGCCTTTGTATGTATCATAAGAATCTGAATTTTGTGCAGTAAGTTCGGAACAGGTCAGAAGTAAAAATACCACTGTAAAAAACAAGTGATGAATAGATTTGGTTTTCATAGGTATAGTTTTTTATGGATTTTTTTATTGATTTTGGAAATGTAGGCCAACATTAATAAAAAAAGTTAAATGTAATCGATTACACAAAACTATTGAAAAATATTTATAAATGATAATTTACTTCAAAAATAAAATAATCATTAAATAAATTTCATTGTTGAACGTGATCGTTTTGCCACGAATGGCATCAATTTTACAAATTCTGTTTGATTTCTTTTTTTGCTATAGAAATTGTGCGAGTCAATATAAGTTTTTTTCTTAACTGAACTTATATAACATTTAAGATTTAATTTTAAGCTTGTTTTTTGTGAAAGAAATAATGTTATTTTAGCTGAAGATTTGTAATGTTAAATAGTGCATTTAATTTTACAAAGTATAACTAAAATATAAGTGATTTTATGAATAAAACACTTTGGGAAAAGGTTTTAGCATTTAGTTTTGATCAACCAAATGATCAATATGGGTTTTCAACAAGATTAGCACTAGAGAATCATTGGACGATTCATTTTACTCAAAGTGCTATAATTGAATATAAAAAGTTTCTTTTTCTGGCCGCAACCAATAACGAAATGGTTTCACCTTCAGAAATTGTTGATATTGTCTGGCATCAACACTTAATTTTTACTAATTCTTATTCAGATTTCTGTGATTTATTAGGAAAAAGAATAGAACATATTCCCTCAACTCATAATAGATCAGAATTTGATAAGTTTAAAATGGCAAAAGAAAGGACAAAGGAGCTTTATGAAGTTAATTTTGGTCCACAGTTAGCTGAAATTTGGCATTATCATAATGAATTAGATTCTTTACATTTAGAGAGAAGCAGCTATGAAATTTCAAAACTTAGAAAAAACTTTTTAATCTATACCATCGCTCTGTCATTTCCGGTGTGTTTGGTTCTCTTTTCATTTTTAATAAAAATTAATAATCCTAATTTCCTTATAGCATATCTTTTGCTTTTTGTTGTTGTAATTTTATTCTTGAAATTTTACGTCCGAAAAAGTTTTCTTTCGCTATATGATACAATTAAGTCCAATTTTATTTTGCAGAATCTTACGGCACTTGAGATGGTGTTTTTTAGAGAAAACAAACTGGATGCTGTAATTCATGGAGTGGTAAATAATTTGATTATAAATCATAAAATTAAGATTTTAACAAATGATAGATTAGAATTAATTGATGAAAGTTTCGTTGAAAATAGATATGAGAACTGTATTGTCGAGATTATGAAAGATTTTGAGCCAATGTCTTATAAGGAATTATGCAAGACTGCCTCGCAAAAACCTATTTTTGAGCAGCTTCAGAAAGCAACCTACAGAATAAGAAACAGAATTTTTGATTCGAAAAAATTTGCGAATGTAGTGATCCTTGTAATGAGTATTTTAGGATTCTTGTTAAGCATTGGTTTTAGCCGATTTATAACTGGGGTTTGGAGAGGTAAGCCTATTACATTTTTACTTTTTGCGATTGTTCCTTTGGTTTTAGTTTCGTTGTATTATATCAATCAGGTATTGAATTTAATGTTTACAACTATTATTCCTTCTGTTTTTGAAGATAAGGCAAGGATAGCTACAGCACATGAAAAGAATTGGGAGTGGGATTATTTTCTTTATGGAAATATAATAGTAGCAAGTTCATTCATGCCATTGATTAATTACAATACAAATTCGGTTTCTTCAAATAATTTTACCAGTTCAGGATCATGTGGGACTTCTTCATGCGGGACTTCTTCGTGCGGAAGTTCTTGCGGTTCTTCGTGTGGAGGGTGCGGTGGTGACTAAAAGAAATCATTAAAAAAACAAACATTCCGTCCCAGAAATCTGAAACGGAATGTTTTAATTAAAAAAAAAACTCAAGTAATAACAATTGTTATGAGTGCTTTTACTGCTTGTGCAGCTTTTTAGAATACTCCAATATAATGGTTTCCTGCTTTGTTTACCAGTTTAGCTCCTTTAGTAACAGCTCCTGTTGGGATATCGATAACGTAAATGTTTCCGTCTTTTCCAACTGGTGTAACCGCTAAGTAAAGCTCATTTCCATCCACTACAAAACCTTGGTACTGACCAAAATCTATAGCTGCGTCATAAGCAATGCCTTCTACTTTTTTAGCCGTTTTAGCATTTAAATCTACTCTTGCAACAAATCCTTGTTTTCCTGTTGCGGTTTGTGTGTAAAGTACATAAGCAATTCCGTTTCCTGCATATCTCCAGGCATCGATATAAGATCCTTTTATGCCTAATGCAGCATCAAGGCTAATTACAAATGAGTCATCATATTGATTGTTTTGGTTGATTCTTACGATATAAGAACCTCTGTTGGTATCTCTTTGGGTAGCCTGATAGATGTTACCGTCAGTTCCTAAGAAACTATTGAAGCTACGGAAACCGCTCGTATCTCCAAAACCAACTTTTGAAGAAATAATTTGTGGATTCGCTAATGATGGATAATCTACTACAACAGATTTAGCACCTAAACGGTCATAGGCAGTTTCGATTTGTCCTGTAGCCGGATTCGTTTTACGCAACCATGTCCCGATAATTACTTTGTTTCCCGCTTTGTTGATCGTAGGAGCATCTAAACGGAAAATATGGTGTCCCAAAGCTTCTTCCTGAGGGCTTAATGGAAGTTCATACTGATCGTATTTTGAAATACGAATACCTTTAAGGTCTAAAGCAAGAACAGTAGCAGTACCTCTTGTATACATATACGTTTTGTCCGGATTTGTTTTAATTACGGGAGAAGTTACATTTACAGCTACACCGGTTTTATCTCCATCAAAAAGTTTATTCCATCTTGGAGATGTTCCTGCATATTGAGAAATGTTTACAGTTGTACCTGATTGTGTAAAGTTTTTAGCTCCATTTACGGTATAGGTCATAAATTCTCCACCATTAGCTCCGGTATAAGTAATGTTGAAAAGCGTTTTTCCGTCTACAGAAGATTGCAAACGAGCTGTTCTGTTGGATTGTACCGGCATACCATCTGCATAAACATTAATCGAATAGTTTGGATCTTTGGCGTTTTTCTTAGTTACGGCATAAACCATAGTTCCGCCGTTTCCGTCTCCTGGATTTTCCTGCATTAATGCTCCCGAAACCGTAATCCAGCGATCAGTTGTTTCAGGATTTATTGGATCTGCAACTTTCTCATCATTGCTACTACAGCTTGTAGTCAATGAAAATACACCTAAAACTAGACCAGATGTAAATAGTTTAAACATATTTTTTCTCATATTCATTGTATTAAAAAATTAGATATTAAAAGTTATTAAGGGTATAATTCAGTTTTAGATAAAAAGCACGTCCGGGTTTTTGAACAGCGTAATTATCGAAAACTTGTTTATCAAAAATGTTTTTGGCATCAATACTTACCACAAATTGTTTGTTCGGAAAAACATAACTCAAACCTAAATCCTGTGCAAATTGGGCTGGTGTTTTGGAATCCGGTACGTCAATCCAAATTGTTGGAAAAGGATCTACATAACCAAAGTTGTAGTACAAATTCAACTGTGATTTCTTTTGAATCAGTTCATTAAAGTTGTACTGAACGTTTCCGTTTACGGTAAAGAAAGGTTCATTAGGGATTTGTCTGTTGTAAAAATCCAGCTCCTTCCCATTATCATCGTATTTCTTTTTGTATAAGGAGTTGAATCTTGACAGGTTCATCGATACAAACAAACGGTCGTTATAGCTATAATTAAAGGATGCTTCATAGCCAATGGATTGCGCACGTCCCAGATTGTCAAACGGTAAAACCTGTATGGCATCATTCACTCTGTCATTGGAGACACGAACAATTCTATCTCGGGTATTTCTCGAAAAACCTGTTGCAGCAACCGAAATTTTGTGCGTATTTATGGCGTAAGGGCCAAATTGTAATCCTAAATTGAAATTGTTGCTTTGCTCCGGTTTTAGATTGGGGTTAGCCAGTACATTTTCACTGGGTCTTCCAAATATTTCAGTTGCACCTGGTAATCTGATGGCTTTTTCTGCTGATGCCGTAATCATAAGTTCAGGAGTAATAAAGTAGGAAGCGGCCAGTCCGTATCCAAATAGCGGAGTTGTACTTTTACTAATCTTTTCCACTACCGTGGTTTGCCCGTTTTGTGTGACCAATTCCGGTTTTCTGTGGTTTACTTTTTGTTCGTAAAACTTACCGAAAATATTGGTTCTCAGACGGGAGTCAAAAGCCTGCATTTCGTAGGCTAGGGAAGTAACCGTTTTTTGTAAATCAGATGTGGCTTCAAAATCTCTTTGAAATTCCGGTTTGATTAAATCGTCTTCATTTCTATCCAGTGTATAGAATAAATTGCTGAATATAAATCTGTTTTTTTCATTTAGATTATAAGTCAATACGGTTCTGGAGCTAAGTACATTCTCTGAGATGGTATTGATTGTTGGTGCACCTTGTTGTGCCCCCGTATAAGATAAAAGGGGTTTGCCTGTCCTTAAATCTATTACTCTTTCACCAAACCAGTTGTAAGTCCATCTGACAGTATCATTTACGATTTGATGTTTACCGCTGTAGACCGTGTTGGTTGAAAAATCCAGTTTTTTAAATAGGAAATCTTTTTTAGAGTAATTCAGACTTAAAACAGTCGCATCAGCTTCGGAGAAACGACCTTTATAAGGTTTTGTCATGTATTGACCGTGCTGAATTTGATTGTGATCTTCAGAGACATTTAACCCAATTAGAAAATTGTCAGCCCATTTGACATTGGTAAAACCGGCTTCAAATCTTCCTCCGTAGGATCTGTATCGGTTTTCGAAACGTTTAACCCGCACCGCTTCACGAGTTCCGTCCGGTGCTATATTGTAAATAAATCTTCCCCATACTTCATAATCGTTATCAGAATAATTATAAAAACCGGATCCTTTTACCGTAAAACCTGATTTTGCGCGATAGGTTGTATTAAAGTTAGACTGAATAGTATTGAAAGAACCATAAGAAGCAGAGGCATTCAGTGTATTTTTGGCACCTTTTTTTAGAATCACATTTATAGCTCCACCCAAGGCATCATCAGCGAGTTCTGCAGGAGTGACTCCTTTGTACACTTCGATGCGCTCGATTAAGGCCGGTGGTATACTGTTAAGACTAAAGGAGGAGCCGTAGGTATCTAATGGAATTCCGTCAATAAAAATTCGGATGGCATTTCCGGACATTCCGTTCAGATTGTAATTTACGCTTGAACCTAATCCACCGTTTTGTCGGATTCGTACACCCGCAGAGCGGTCAAGTAATTCATTGGTTTGCAGATTTCGAGTGGCAGCGTCTTTAGTTTCTATCACATTGACAGAGAAACCTTTGGTCATAATTTCTCTTTTTACCGATGTCTTTTTTACAACAACCTCTTTTAAGGCTTGTGGATCATTTGATTTTTCCAATGAGATATTTACCTGAGCAGTAGGACTGTTTAAAGTTACCTTTACTGTTTTAGTTTTCGCTTCAAGTGATGTAATTTCGAGAATGTATGTACCGTAAGCAACATTTTTAATTTCAAATTGACCATTGTTACCAACTAAGGCAAATTTTTGAGTTCCGGCAATTGTAACTGAGGCACCAAATGCAGATTCAGAATTTTCAAAAGTAACTTTTCCTTTAATATTCCCATTTTGGGACCAAACTGAAAAATGAACGAATACCAACAATAACAATAAAAACCTCATGATTTATGTACTTCTTAAATAGAAATGCAAAGCTAGATCATTGTTTATATTTAATCTAAATAAAGGAATTAGAAGATCATTAGAATTACATTAGAAATTCTAATGTTGGGATAGATTTAGATTTAGAAGTCTAAGAATCGGATGTGTTTTGTACTATTATACTTTTTAAATTACCAAGGTCGAAATTAAGAATAGTTCACTGAAAGGTTTGGTGTTCTGTGTTTGTGGCTGATAAACAGTTGTTTGTGTTGTGCTGCAATAGTACATAATAATTTCTTAATTTTGAAATGAATTATTGCCAAAATAAGGTCAGTTTTTTGAAATGGCTTTTGTTTGTTTTATAATCGTTTGTCTCTAATTTCTTCTAATTATGCTTTCTTTTCAAACCAACCATCAGGAATTTATTCCGGCCGAAGAATTACAAAAAAGCGTAAAGTGCTTTTGGTATGATAAGATTGATTACGGGAGAGTACCATCGAATTTTGAAGTGATACCGGATGGTTATGCTGAAATTATTTTTTATTTTGGAAATGAGCTTCGTATTTCTTCTAATGGAGTTATGAAACCACTGACATCACCATTTATGATTGGGTTACTCCATCAACCGGCTGTTTTCAATTCTGTTGATTCACTTGAAATTATCGGTATTAGGTGTTATCCGTGGATGGTTTTTGATCTGCTTGAATTGTCTTCCCAAAAGGGTAAGGTGGGAGTACAGGCTTTTCAGCATCCTATTGCTAAACTTCAGTCTGTTTTGAACGATCTGATCGCTTCACACAAAATTGAAGAGGCAATTGCTAAAGTCGAAGACTATTTTTTGACAGTAGAAGTAAAATCTGGCACTAACACTTTGTTATCTAAAGCAGGTGCCGCCATGACAGTGGCTGGAGGAAGTATGTCGGTTGGTGAGGTTGCTGCGGTTTCTCATGTTACAATACGTACTTTAGAAAGAAATTTTAAGCAATCGTCAGGTTATACGGTTAAAAATGTTTCGGCTGTCATGCGCTTTGAACAGGCTCGCAACCGATTATGGCTCGAGCCCAATCTAAGTATTGCCAGTTTAGCGCAGGAATTAGGTTATACGGATCAGTCTCACTTGAGCAGAGAATTTAAACGTTACAGTGGTACCACACCGGGTGCATTTGCACGAAAAGCAAAGCAACAGATGGTAAATTATGATTTTGTCGCATTTATACAATCCTAAAATAACCGGATAGCAGAATTTTGTCATTCTTAATTTAGAAGATAAAATGATGTTATTAAAAGATCAAAAAGTAGCCATTATTGGTGCAGGACCAGTTGGTCTTACTATGGCAAAATTATTACAGCAAAACGGAGTCAATGTTACCGTTTATGAAAGAGATTTAAATGCCCAAACCAGAATTTCAGGTGGAACACTTGATCTTCACAAAGGTTCGGGACAAGAAGCTTTAAAACAAGCAGGTTTATTAGAGGGGTATTTGGATAAGGCACTACCCATGGGAAGAACAGTAGCAGATCCCCAGGGAAATGTGTTATTTTCTAAAACAATAACCGAAGAAGAACGTTATGATAATCCCGAAATCAACAGGAACGATTTAAGATTGTTATTGCTTAATAGTTTGAAAATTGATACTGTAGTCTGGAACAGCAAGTTTACCAATCTTAAAGCCGACAGCGGAAAATGGTTTTTGGAGTTTGAAAACGGGACAAATACGATTGCCGATTTTGTTATTGGAGCTAATGGAGGAATGTCTAAAGCCAGAAAATTGATCACACCCGCTACAGTCGAATATACCGGAACATTGATGATACAAGGCGAGGTGCTTTGTCCGGAAACATCCTGCAGGAAGTTCAATAAATGGTGTAACGGCACTATACTTATGACTTCTGGAAAAGAAGGCTTGTTGGTTGCGAATCCAAAGAATGGAAAAGTATTGAGTTATAATATCATTTTCAAAAGTCCGAAGGAGTTTATCAGGAAAGATGGTACTTTTGAGAGTACCGATGGTATTCGAAAGTACCTTTTAAATCGGTTTTCTGAATGGGATGAATGTTATATAGAATTGCTTGAAGCTACTTTTTCTTTTGTTTTATGGCCAACAAGGAAGATCAGTCTAGATTATCAGTGGAAAAAAGAGCGTCCGCTGCCGATCACACTCATAGGAGATGCAGCACATATTATGCCTCCATTTGCGGGCCAGGGTGCCAATATTGGGTTATTAGATGCTTTAATTTTATCGAATAATCTGACCAATGGAGAATTTGAAACGATAGAGGAAGCAATCAGCGATTACGAACAAAAGATGTTTGTTTATGCCACACAAGCACAACTCGAGACGGCAACTAACGAAATAGCAATGCTAAGTCCTGATTTTTCTTTCCTGAAATTTTACAGGTAATTTTCTGGTTTTATTTTTATAAAGTGTCGTGTAATAAATAGCCACGAATTCACGAATTCTTTCTAATTTGTATTCTTAAAAAATTTGTGAATTCGTGGCTAATTTTTTTAAGGTTATAGATTAAAAGAAAGAAATCTGAAATTATTAAAAAAATGCTTCAATATTAGCGCTTTGAAGGGGTAAAAATCTGCATTATCTGCTAACCCGAGCGATAGCGAACGGGCGAAGCAATCTGCGTGAAATAAAACTCTCGCAGAGGCGCAAAAGCGCAAAGTTTTGCATTGGAGTATTTGATGTCTTTAAAGAGAAAGATCTTAGCGTCTTCGTGACTTTGCGAGAAACAAAAATCTGCGTGAAAAAATACACTCGCAGAGTATCTTCAACAGATTACAGTTTAGCCTTGAATTTCTTGATTTTGAAGTTTGCAGATTTGACTAATTTTCCGTTGTCGGTGATCATGACACAGCTATAGTCGGGATATTTTTTTAAAAGAAGAAGTCCCGATTTTTGTCCCAAAACCATAAGCGAAGTACTTAACCCATTTGCAGTTTCTGCGTTTGGACCAAAAACAGAAACACTACACAAACCCGTAACAGGATATCCGGTTGCGGGGTTGATGATATGAGAATAACGCTTGCCGTTGAAAACAACAAATTTTTCATAACTTCCGGAGGTGGTCACAGCACCATTGTTTAACGGAACAACGGCAAACAAAGCATCGGGATGAAAAGGATTCGTCATGCCGATGTTCCAGTCTTTTCCGTTGGGCTGTCTTCCCCAGGCTGTCATATCTCCTGAACCGTTTACAATTCCGGCTTTAATACCTTTTGCAAGCATTACATTTCGGCATTTATCGGTTGCGTAACCCTCTCCCAAAGCGCCAAATCCAATTTTCATTCCTTTGAGTTTTAGGAATACGGTCGATTGAACGCTGTCGAGGATAATATTTTTGTAACCTACTTTTTCTACTGATTTTTTAATAGCCTCGGCAGAAGGCATTTCTGTCATTGATCCGTCAAATTTCCAGATTCGATCCATTGCGGCAAAACTGATGTCGAAACCGCCTTTGGTAGCTTCAGAAAATTGTAATGCTCTTTGGGTAAGTTCAAAAACTTCACGATCTACCTTTACGGGACGGATTCCCGCATTTTGATTGACCTCAGATACTTGTGAATCAGATTTCCAGTCGGAGATCAGGTTTTCAATTCGTGTGATTTCAGCAATTACAACACCGATATTTTGTTCTGCGGTGAGCGAGTCTTTTGCAACGATCGAAATGTCAAAACGTCCTCCCATGAGTAGTGTAGTTCTTTTCCGTAAAACTTGTGCATTACTGGTCAGACCACCTAGTATTAGCAGTAAAAACAAGTAAGGAGTAAGAATTGATTTTTTGATTGACATTGAAATTTATTTTACATTTTAAACGAAAATCAGGTGTAATAGTTCATTAGTAACAATCGCTCAAAAGCTGACCGTTTTTCTTGTATTCAGAAAGGTTCCTGACATTTCTTTCGAGACACAATTGGTCGAGAATTGCTTCGACATCCTGCTGCATGGCAAGTGAACCGCAGATCATAATAACACCGCCTTTTTGCAACAAGTTGATAAAGAAATCAGCATCACGTTTGATGAGATCCATCACATAAAAATGCTCGTTTTCGCGGGACAGAGCCAGATGAAAACTATGCAGTTTTTGTTTCTGAATCATTTCGGCAGTAAACTTTTTATAGCCTGAAACCGTTTCTGTTTCCATTCGGAATCCTGAATATAAATGTGTTTCTGTCCTGGTTTTATTTTGCTCAATCATTCCAAGAAAAGGAGCAATACCCGTTCCGTTTGAAATAAAGGCAGCCTGAGGTACTTTTTTAGGAAAATGGAACGCTTTATTGTTGATGATTCTGGCTTTGATTGTGTTTCCAGGAACCAGAGCGTTTAGAAAACTTGAGCCCAATCCGTGTGGATGTAGTTTAACTACTAATTGTATGTTTCCGGAATGACTTCCGATGGAGTAGAGACGTTCCCTGCTGTCGTTAGCCGGATAAATAGCCAATAAGTCACCAGAAGTAAATTTAGCCCTCATGTTGGCGCGCAAGGTGATCAGGAAAGTCTGCTCGGTTTCGGAAATAAGCGTTTTGTCCAGAACCATTAATTTTTGCAATCCTTTGGGAACATGATTGTAAAGCGAAGGAGTTGTCGACAATGGAATTTCCATCTTAGCACTCCACAGTCTGATCCAGTTCACAAATTCAACTGCCGATTTATCATTTATCGTCTGAACATCTAATAAACGTTCCGCCCAATTTTGATTTTCTAACTGTTTGTCAATTTCGAAAGCAAAACCGCAAAAATCAGGATAGGCATTTGAACCGAATCCTACTACAGAATAAGTGATTTTTTGCTGTTGCGGGTATTTCTTTAAAAGGGATATAAATTTATTTCCATTCGAAGGTGCATCTCCTAATCCGTGGGTAGAGGAGAAGACAATTAGATGTTCTGCTTTTGAAAAAGCAGTGTAGCTGTTCAATTCGGTAATGAATGCTTTTTTGCCCTGATCGATCAATTGTTTGTGAACAGCATTGGCAAATCGTAAAGAACTTCCATTTTCTGAACCGACAAGCAATATAAATTCACTTTCATTGGCTTTGAATTTATTTTTGATTCGGCTAGACCTTCTTTTTAAGGTAATTGCAAAACCCGAATAGATAAAAAAGAGGATGTTAATGCTGGCAATAGCAAGTACAAAAGCCCAAATTCCGTTGGCTCTTCCGGTATGAAGATCAAGGCTTAAGTCTGAAAACTGGGCTGTCATTGGAGAAAGTTTTTTTCCAACAATAGCACCGGTTACCTGATTGACTTCAATTTCACGGTCTTTTAACTCTATGATATAATATTCTTCCGGATCATCTGTAAAAGGAAATTCAATTTGTTTGACGTCCGCCAAAAGGGTATGTTTGAAAACAGAAGTTTCTTTTTCTTCTTTGGAAATAACAGCTTTGACCACTTTGACTTTTTCCTGATCTTTTTTATCCATGAAGAAATTGAATTTTTCCAGAGATAAATACGTTCCCGTAAGTGCAATAATCAAAATCGGAATTAGTGCCAGTCTTCCCAGAACAACATGGTAGTATTGTGCGAAATATTCTTTAACTACTTTAGCGAAAAAATTACGAATGCCTCTTTGTCGGTTTAAAACCAATGCAAAACCCGAAATTGCAATTAAAACGAGTAAAAAGGAAATAACACCAACAAAAAATCGTCCCGTTTCATGAAGAAACAAAGAACGATGGAATCCGGTAACCCATTGAATAAATTCACTTTTTTTCAGGGGTGTTCCTAATTTTTTACCGGTTTTAGGATCAATATAAGCGTTAACGTCATTGCCCTCTTCATCAATAGCCTGTAGGGTTACAAATTGATTGTGATCGATACTTATGGTAGTGATTTCAGAATAATTCTTTTTGAGTACGGTAAGGGCTTCTTCCAATGTGATCTTATCAAAATTCTCAGCCCGGTACGGAAGTGTTTTTTCCTGCATCGCATCAACAGCCAATATAGTACCTGTTGCCGAAGCGAGGATTAAAAATAGAGAAGAGAATAAAGCAAGAGCCAGGTGCGCGTAACGCCAAAAAGAAAGAGTCATTGAATGTAATCTATAATGTAATCAAATGTAAGCGTTTTTTTTGCCACAGATTAAAAGGATCTGATTTTGTTGAAACTTTGTAGAATCTGTGGCTGTTCTTTTTAAAGAAATTAATTTAATAGTGAACCGTACGATTACTACAATTAAATTTTGTTTAATCTCACATATCTGATATAACCTTTTCCTTCTGTCTTGTCTGCCAATCCTTGAGTAGTAAGTGGAATTTCTAAATCACTTACGTAATATTTTTGATCTTCTACAGCCGATTCAAATCTTAGTTTATATCCTTTATTTATTTTAGAATCTTCTATTTCAATGGTGGTGATACTTCGGTCTCCACCTGTAACAGAAGCTCCTGTTTTTGCACTGATATCAGTAGGTTTTGAAGTTTGAAATTTATTCCATTCTTTCAATGATTTGTACCATTTTTTGTCGTCACCCATTACGTAAAGTGTTTTCTCGTATTCTCCTTTTGGATTGATAAGTGAAACAACGATGTAAGCACCTTCTCCCATATAATTAGCCATTTGAAGCATACATTTGTATTTGCTTTGTGCTGCAGACTGAAAAGAGATCAAGCAGATTAATGCTGCTGTAAGGGCTATTTTAAATATTGATTTCATTTTTTTAGATTGTTAGATCTTTAGATTTTTAGATTGTTGGATTATCAGGTTTTTGAAACTTGAAACATGAAACATGAAACATGAAACTTGAAACAAGAAACATGAAACATACAGTTTTTAGCTATTACTTTAAAAAGTCAATAGAAACATTGTTTTTGGTTAACGATTCGTTTTCTTTTGCTAAAGCATAAGCACTTTCGTCAAATTCCGTGTTGATGTCTTTTTTAGCACCAATGGATAAAAGATACTTTAAGATAGAGTCGTCTTTGGCAACCATAGCTGCTTTGTGTAAAGCGGTTAATCCATCCTTGTTTTTAGCATTAACGTCAATGTTTAAAGGAGCTAATTTTTTTACCAGAGTCAGGTCATTTTTAGCAATGGCAGAATGGTACAGTGAACTTCCGTCTTTTTGTACAGCTGCTAAGTTTAGTCCTTTTTCCTGAAGTAATTTTATTTTTGCTTCGAATGGATCTTGAGCAGCATTGGCTTCACGGCCCATCGGACGGTAAGATTGTACCAAATATACTCCCAAATTGTTTCCGTCTTTGTCTTTTACATTTACATCAGCACCTTTGCTCAATAAAGTAGCAACTGCTTCCGGTGCTCCTGATCTTACTGAGAAAGTCAATGCCGATTCACCTTTGGCGTTTTGCAGATTGATGTTTTTGGTAACCGGTAATAATTTATCTAATGCAGCAGTTTCTCTTGCTCCTGCAGCAATCATTAATGGTGTATTTCCGTCTTTGTCGATTTTGTTAGCATCAACACCTTTGGCCAAAAAGTAAGCAATGATCTCTCCCTGGTTGGGTTTGTTTGCCAATAAGTGAAGTACATTTTCTCCGGACTTACTGGTCGCAATAGCTTTTAATTTTACTTCTTCCACTAAATATTTGTAAGTTTCAAGAGTATTGGTTTCTCTACGTGAACCTTGTGCTGCGATTAGAAGCGCATTGTCAGTTGGTTTTACTTTTCGGTCTAAAAGTTTTTTTAGAAGAGTAATATTTCCTGTTCTTGCTGCATAATCGAAAGCAGTACTTCCGTTAGCATCAACATCCTTTAAAGACAATCCTTTTGATACTAAATAATCCGTCAAAACAAGGTCTTTGTCAGAGGCTACAGCCATTAGTAACAAATTGGCACCATCGGCATATTTTTTCTTTGGATCAATTCCGGCTTTGAAAAAAGCATCGTACAAAGCAGTATTGGTTTGACCGTTTGAAGCAGCAAAAGCGATTGGAGTAGTACCGTGGCTGTCTTCCAGATTAATGTCAGAACCTTTTGCAATAAGGTAATTAACCAGTTCAAGATTTCCTCGGTAAGCTGCCCAATGCAGGTAAATACGATTGTCGTGAGTTAATTTAGCCGTGGTATTACCGGGCTGGTCCAATAAGAATTTTATAGAAGCGATAGGAGCATCATTGTTAATCGCAACAACAGTCGCATCAAAAGCATTAGCATTGGGTACTGTCGGACTATTTCCTTTTGCAATTTCAGCTTTAACGGCATTTACATCCGGTGCTGTTTTCCAAAAAGACTGTTCTAATAATATGTTTTTTTGCTGAGCACTAACAAAAAAAGAGGCGGCTAATGCAAAAGAGAGAAAGAAATTCTTTTTCATATTGTAAGATTTACTATTTTTTTAAAATGAGTTAGTTTTGGTACACTACTGAAATAGCTTGAGAAACACAATCTATTTAGAATAGTTAAAAATAACGCAAATGTAAAAATTAATATTAGTAAATCAATGTATTTGCTGAAGAAACTCCAATTTTAATCTTTTTTTAAGGATTAAAGACCGAAATGTTCAGAAAAGTAAAAGCCACAGTTTGCAGTCTCAGTTTGCAGTCTCAGTTTGCGGTCTCAGTTTGCAGTCTCAGTTTGCAGTCTCAGTTTACAGTCTCAGTTTACAGTCTCAGTTTACAGTCTCAGTTTGCAGTCTCAGTTTGCAGTCTCAGTTTGCAGTCTCAGTTTACAGTCTCAGTTTGCAGTCTCAGTTTGCAGTCTCAGTTTGCAGTCTCAGTTTGCAGTCTCAGTTTGCAGTCTCAGTTTGCAGTCTCAGTTTGCAGTCTCAGTTTGCAGTCTCAGTTTGCGGTCTCAGTTTGCAGTCTCAGTTTACATTTTACCGGTTTTGTTAGGTGATTATTGTTTTCCTTTTTTTCCTTCGATGTTTGGCAAGAAACTGGTCAGAACACCAATTAAAGGTAAGAAAGCACAAATTTTAAAGACATATTCGATGCTGGTAGTGTCGGCAAGTTTTCCCAGTACGGCAGACCCTAATCCTCCCATACCAAAGGCTAAACCAAAGAAAAGACCTGCAATCAGACCTACTTTTCCGGGAACTAATTCAGTAGCGTAAACCAAAATTGCGGAGAAGGCAGAGGATATGATCAATCCAATAATTACCGATAAAATTCCGGTCCAGAAAAGCGAAACGTAAGGTAATAATAGTGTAAACGGAGCAACGCCTAAAATAGAAACCCAAATAATATACTTTCGTCCAAAACGATCACCTAATGCGCCACCAAACAACGTTCCGGCTGCTACTGCACCCAGAAAAGCGAAAAGATAAATTTGTGATTCCTGAACTGATAAATGAAACTTATCAATCAGATAAAAAGTATAATAACTGGTCATGCTGGCCATGTAGAAGTACTTTGAAAAGATCAGAACCAGTAAAATTCCCAAAGAAATTATTACTTTTTGCTTAGAAAGGGTGTGGTGTCTTTCTTCAGAAATAGCCGATTTGTTTTTTGCCTTCAGATTCAAATGTTCCTGATACCATCTGGCAATACCTGAAAGTATTACAATGCCAACAATAGCGGCCAAGCAGAACCATATAATGTTAAACTGTCCGTAAGGAACAACAATTATCGCTGCTAATAATGGTCCGATAGCACTTCCGGCATTTCCTCCCAGTTGAAAAATAGATTGGGCCAGACCTCTTTTTCCTCCTGAAGCCAGATGGGCAACCCTTGACGATTCGGGGTGAAATATAGACGAACCAATACCAATTAAACTTACCGCAAGTAAAATATTGACAAAGCTGGAAGCGACCGCAACTGCCGCAAGACCCACGAGGGTAAAGCCCATACCTATTGCCAGCGAATACGGACGCGGCTTTTTATCGGTATAAAAACCAATGAAAGGCTGTAGGATTGAGGCTGTTAGCTGATAGGTCAGGGTAATAAGTCCGACTTCAGTAAAACTCAAACTAAATTTAGTTTTTAAAATGGGGTAAACGGCCGGAATTACAGCTTGTAACATATCATTAATGAAATGCGTAAAACTGATCGTGAACAAAATGGAGAAAACGGTTTGCTGCGCTAATTGCTTAGAGTCTGTTAGGGTATTGGTAAAAGTAGTTTCTGTTTTCATAAGTAATATTAGATCAGATCATCTGATGAATATGGATAAAAAATTAGTAATTGATATGTCCTATAATTTTTGCGACAGTATTCCAGGCTTTTTTAGGATCCTGTGCAATAATATTTTCTAATAGTTGTTGGTGTACGGCTGATGTTTCCTGGAATATTTTCGTATCCCCATAAAGATGCAGGAATCCTTTTTTAAGATGTACGGAAGCAGATTTGTAAAGATCAGCCAGAATTTCATTTTTTGAAGCTTTTGCAATCGCAATATGAAATTGTATATCAGCTTCTACACATTCTTCCAGATTTCCTTCTTTGGCAGCGATCATTCTGTTGAGTAAATGCTCTTTCATGGCAACGATATCGTCATCAGTTCTGTTGATTGCAGCTTTTTCAGCAATTTTCATTTCGAGTATTTGTCGAACTTCGTCCAGGTCCTGAACATTGGCGCGCATGATACGCTGATCCATTGGTTCGCGTGTACTGGTTAATCGCTCTACAAAAGTACCTACACCTTGTTGTATACGTAAAAAACCTGAGTTAGCAAGCAATTTCATCGCCTCACGTATAGACGAACGACCCACACCAAAACTTTTCATCAACTCAGCTTCAATGGGTAGTTTTTCATTAATTTTATAATGACCCAAGGTGATTTGCTCCTGTATTTTGGAGGCAACTTCTTCTGCAAGTGATTTTTTTTGGATTAGTGTTTTCATGCGTAGTATTCACATCATCTGATGATCGCAAAAATAAAAGAATAATTGTAGAATCAACCATTATTAAGTCTTTTTTATGATTTAATTGGTGAGCTGATGATAGGGAATTGGGGCGATTTTATGGGTTGTTGGTTGCTTTTCAGTTTGTTATGTTTAGATATGGTTTCGTTTTAATTTGAATCTCTTAACAATAAAATTGTATAACTTTTCGGGTGAATTATATAAAGTTTTTCAATTTAAATTACAGAAATTTGATGTTGATACCCAAATATCATTTTTTAACTAAATCTACTATGTATGAAAAATCTAAAACACATTGTGCTTCTTTCGGGCGTATTCTTTACTTTTCTGAGCTGTTCAAATGACAAAGAAACGCCATCTAATCCCGGTACGATTACAAATCCTGTAGAAGGTAATCCTGCGAATACGACTTATAAACCTGCTTTTGTAGGGCAAACTCGTACCAATGGTGTACAGACCAATACGGCATTTGAAGCTAAGGTTATTACAAGTGCGCTTACAAGCCCTTGGGGAGTTAAAAGTCTTCCAGATGGCCGTTTGTTAGTCACACAAAAGGGAGGTACTATGCGCATCGTTACAACTGCGGGAGTGATAAGTGATCCAATTACCGGTATTCCTGCTGTAAATGCAGGAGGGCAGGGGGGTCTGTTGGGCTTATGTCTGGATCCTGAGTTTGCATCAAACAGAATGATTTATTGGGTATTTTCAGAAGCTACTGGCGGAGGAAATAACACGGCAGTGGCCAAGGGAAAATTATCGGCTAATGAGAAAACAATAGAAGGAGCGACGATTATCTACAGAGCAAAGCCTGCCAATGCCAGCACCCTTCATTATGGCGGACGTATTTTGTTTGATAAGACAGGTAATTTGGTAGTTAGCACCGGAGAACGTTCGGTTTTAGAAACAAGGCCTTTGGCACAATCGATTACATCAGGTCTTGGTAAGGTGGTAAGAATTACAAAAGAAGGTCAGCCGGCACCAGGAAATCCAACTTTTAGTCAGGCAGGAGCATTGCCTGAATTGTATACTTACGGACACAGAAATCCTCAGGGATTGGCGCTTCACCCGGTTAGTGGTGAAGTTTGGCTTTCGGAACATGGACCACGAGGAGGAGATGAAATCAATCGCTTAAAGGCTGGTACAAATTACGGATGGCCTACCATTACTTACGGAATTGAATACAGCGGAGAAAAAATAGGCGCGGGAATTCAACAGCAGGATGGTATGGAACAGCCGGTTTATTACTGGGATCCGGTAGTCTCGCCTAGTGGTATGACGTTTTATAGCGGTAATCGCGTTCCGGAATGGCAGAACAATCTTTTTATTGGGGCTTTAAGCGGAATGCATATCGTGCGTCTTGCTATAGATAATAATAAAGTTGTGGGTGAAGAGAGGCTTTTGGTGTCAGAGAATCAACGCTTCAGAGATATTACTCAAGGAAATGACGGGGCTTTATATGCGGTTACGGATGGCGGCAGATTGTATAAGATTGATAAAAAGTGAGATTTGAGTTTTGAAAATTAGGATAAAAAAATGGTGCTGAGAGGCGCCATTTTTTGTTGGTATAAAAGTGTTTTTTTTAGATTTTTAGATTGTTGGATTTTTAGATTGTTGGATTTTTAGATTGTTAGATTTTAGATTAGCGATTGCAGATTTTTAATTTTTGACTTTTAATTTTTAATTTAAGATTGTTGATGACATTGTCCGTTTGATCATAATGGTTTTGAGACGCGCAACATGCTTTTAGTCTATTATTTTGATAGGTTAATAAAAGTTTTGTTCGTTTTTGTCTTGAAATTAAAAATAACTCATTAAATTTGCCGCATCAATGAGAAAAAAGAACCAGAATAGAAGCTATTGTAACAGCAACATGATGATGTGCTGCGGCCCTGTTATGAGGTTAATTGATCTGGCTTACCTATAAAATAATAGTATTTATTTAAGAAGCCTTTCATGATTTTTTGAGAGGCTTTTTTGTTTTTAAACTTGAATTACGGAATGATTGAATTAAAAAATGTCACTAAGAATTTCCATCAGAAGGACCGAATAGTTTCTGCCTTATCGGATGTATCGCTTAGGGTTCCACCCGGGAAAATTTTTGGTGTAATAGGAACATCGGGAGCAGGAAAAAGTACCTTAATTCGATGTGTGAATTTGTTGGAAAGACCCACTTCGGGAGAAATTATTGTAGACGGAAAAGCATTAATGCAATTGTCTAATGCCCAACTGGCGGTAGAGAGAAGACAAATTGGAATGATTTTTCAGCACTTTAATTTACTTTCATCACGCACGGTTTTTGAAAATGTTGCCTTTCCTCTGGAGCTTGTGGGAGCTTCTAAAGCTGAAATCAAAAGTCGTGTTTTAGAATTATTGGAATTGGTAGGTTTGAAAGAAAAGGCAAGTGATTATCCGGCAAGTCTTTCGGGCGGTCAAAAACAAAGGGTTGCCATTGCACGTACGCTGGCCAATAATCCCAAAGTACTTTTATGTGATGAGGCTACAAGTGCACTGGATCCTGCGACTACAAGATCGATTTTAAATTTACTGAAAGACATTAACCGTCGTTTGAACATTACCGTTCTTCTAATTACGCACCAAATGGAAGTCGTGAAATCGATCTGTGATGAAGTAGCGGTAATCAGTCACGGAAAATTAATAGAGCAGGGAAGTGTTGGAGAAATTTTTGCTGATCCGAAACACGAACTGACCAAAGAATTTATTGCTTCGTCTTTGCATCTTGATGTTCCACAGATCTATCAGGAAAGGCTGCGAAAGGAAGATGGTGAAGGACTGAACCCGCTCTTGAGACTTGAAATGACGGGTAAATCGGTTAACGAGCCTGTTATTTCGGAGGTTTCGCGTTTGTTTGATACCAATTTTAAGATTGTAAGCGCGCAAATGGATCAGGCAGGAGAAGTTAATTTTGGTGTGATGCTGATCGAATTGTCAGGTAAACGTGAAAATTATGACGCTGCAATCCAGTATTTTATTTCAAAACATATTAAAACAGAAATCATAGGTTATGTCTGAATCCATTATTGAATTATTATTAAAAGGTACTTGGGAAACCATAGTGATGACTTTTGTCTCTGGTTTTTTTGGTTTTCTGCTTGGACTACCAACAGGTGTTTTGCTTTTTCTGACCCGAAAAAATCAAATTTTAGAACAGCCGGTTTTGAATCGGTTTTTATCGGTTTTGGTGAACGTTTTTCGTTCGATTCCGTTTATCATCTTAATTGTATGGATGATTCCATTTACACGAGCGCTGGTAGGAACTTCTATTGGTGTAAGTGCAGCATTAGTCCCGTTAAGTATTGGGGCAGCTCCTTTTATTGCAAGATTGGTAGAGAATAGTCTTTTGGGACTTCCGTCAGGGCTAATCGAGGCAGCACGTGCATTGGGGGCAACACCTTTGCAAATCGTATTTAAAGTGTTGCTTCCGGAAGCTTTACCATCTTTAATCAATGCCGCTTCCATTACTTTAATCACACTTGTGGGATATTCTGCTATGGGTGGAGCAGTTGGAGCAGGTGGTTTAGGACAGGTGGGGTATCAGTACGGCTATATCGGTTATGATGCTGTAACGATGAACTCGGTATTGGCTTTACTGGTTGTTCTGGTATTCCTGATTCAGTTTGCAGGTGATGCATTGTCTAAACGATTTGATCTTAGATAACGTTTAATTGAGAGTAAAGAAGAAAGAGTTAAAATTATAAATAGTAGAAGGATGAATAATAAACTAAATTTTTTAAAATTTGCAGGAATTGTGGCACTGTCAATTGTGGTGTCCAATTGCGGAAAAAGTAAAAGTAACGATCCGCACCATATTAAAGTTGGTGTTGCTGCCGGTCCGGAATATGTGGTGGCTCAGGCAGCTCAAAAAGTGGCCAAAGACAAATACGGTCTTGAAGTAGAATTGGTTTCTTTTAACGATTATGTGATTCCAAACGAAGCGTTGAGTCAAGGTGATATTGATGTGAATGCTTTTCAACACAAACCTTATTTAGACGAGCAATCGAAACAGCGCGGATACAAACTGGCGATTATTGCCAAAACCTTTATTTATCCAATTGCCGCTTATTCTAAAAAGATCAAAAACCTTTCGGAATTGAAAAACGAAAGCACAATCATTATTCCAAATGACCCGACAAACGGAGGGCGTTCTTTGTTGCTTTTAGAGAAAAACGGTGTACTGAAACTTCGCCCAAATGTTGGTTTATTACCTAAAGTAACGGATATAGTGGAAAACCCTAAGAATCTTAAAATATTAGAATTAGAAGCGCCGCAATTGCCACGTGCTTTAGACGATCAGAATGTTGCAATTGCGATTATCAATAATACTTTTGCTTCACAGGCAGGACTGGTTCCGGCTCGTGATGCCCTGTTTGTAGAGGACAAAGATTCGCCTTACGTTAACTTAATCGTGAGCCGTGATGACAACAAAAAAGAAGAAAAAATAAAACAGTTTGTAGCAGCTTTTCAGTCAGCAGAAGTAGAACAAGCTGCGGTTCGTGAATTTAAAGGCGGAGCGGTAAAGGGCTGGTAAAAGTTTTTCTAGAAATATTAAGTAGGTCGGATAATTTTTTTTTAATCTGGTAAAACCTTGCAGTTTTATAATGCGCAATGATTTTTTAATCGTTGCGCATTTTTTTTGGCTAAAATCGACGTGGTGAAATCTGTTTTTCCATTGCTTTAAGATTTTGGGTTTGTTTAGTAGGCTTTTTTGTAATACTACCAAGTGTTACATAATTAAGCTTATTTATTTCATTAATGCTTCCAGTTGTTGATTTTGTTTGTGTTTGATTATTTTATTGTTTTAATTTTAATTAATGAATTAACAAGAATAAAGATACTTTTTGAGGTATAGAAATTAACTGTTTGATTTGATCCAGCCATTTAATTAACCACAAGATTAAAACGAAAAGCCTTATGAAAAAATGCTATCTGTTACCTATGTTAATTTTATCCTTCTTTGCCTATTCTCAGGACATTCTCTGGGAAAAATCATACGGAGGGCAGCATGCCGATTATTTGTTTGACGCGCAGCCCACAGCCGATTATGGTTTTATCCTGGCAGGTAGTTCCTTATCTAACAAAACCGGAAATAAAGACGATGATAATCATGGGGATCTGGATTACTGGATCTGGAAAATGGGTGAAAAAGGAGAACTGGTCTGGCAAAAAAGCATTGGCGGAAGCGGCTGTGATTTGCTTCAGAGCATTAAAAACACCAGAGACGGCGGTTTCATTCTGGCTGGGACTTCTGACTCAGGAGTTGGCTTTCAAAAGAAAGATAGTTGCAAAGGCATTACTGATTTTTGGGTCATCAAATTGGATGCATCGGGTAGTGAACAATGGCAAAGAACTATTGGAGGTACAGGGAAGGATGAACTCTTATGTGCTTTTCAAACCAAAGACGGAGGTTATATGTTAGGAGGTTCATCCAGTTCCGATTATTCAGGTAATGGACTTACCGGAACAAACAGAATTTCTAAGCCCACCACAAAAGCGGCTCAGTTTAATAAATTAGAGAAATGCCGTGGTAACATGGACTACTGGATTGTTAAACTGGACCAACAGGGCGATGTTGAATGGCAAAAGACCTACGGAGGAGCATATACCGATGTACTGAGAAGCATGGAACAAACCACAGACAATGGCTATATTTTGGCAGGTTATTCTAATTCTCCTGTTTCAGGGGATAAAACAGAAAATAACAAAGGAGTCGGTGATTACTGGATTATCAAAATAACGGATACCGGCGAAATTCAATGGCAGAAGACCTATGGAGCCGAAGGAGACGATCAGCCTTATGTCATTCATCAGACTGCCGATGGCGGTTATATTGCGGGCGGAAACTCCAACAGCAAAAATGCTTTGACCACACTGGGCGGCATAGTAGGCAACGGGACCGATTACTGGATCCTGAAACTCGATAAAGACGGAGGTGTGGTATGGAGTAAAACCTATGATTTTGGAAAAACAGACATCCTGACCTCATTGGTAGAAAACCAAGATCAAAGTTACCTCATAGGCGGTTATGCGCAAAGCGAAAGCAGGCGTCCGCGTGAAGGGATCGTAGCCAAAGCACTTAACACTGTCAGTAAAGAAAAAGAAGGTATTAACGACTATATCGCGATGAAAATAGACGATAAAGGCGAAGAAATCTGGAACAAAACCGTAGGCAGTGCCGGTGAAGATATCCTCAGGAAGTTAATCGAAACCCGAGACGGAGGATATCTGATGGCAGGAACCTCAAATTCGGCTTCCTCAAGAGATAAAAATGGCAGTATGGGAGGCAATGATTTTTGGGTAGTAAAACTCAAAGACAAAACCAAAGTAGAAAAGGTAAAATCCAGCATCGAAGTCATTCCTAATTCTGCTTCAAGCTATACCAACATCATCATTGGTTATGATTTTAAAGAGGGTACCGCCACACTGATCGACATCGCCGGACGCACCTTACAGGAATTTGACCTCAACAGCAGAACCGTTCCCGTTAATCTAAGCCGATACCCTGAGGGAATCTACATCATCAAAGTCAGAACAGATGTGAAAACAGAATCTGTAAAAGTGATTAAAAGTGTACGATAAATTAAATAATCAAAAAAATCAATAAGATATGCAAATGAAAAAATCCTTCATTCCTTTTTTGATTTTCGTTTTATTATTAAGTATTTCGAAAACAGTAGCGCAAAATGATGCTGATAGACAACCACAAATTACACCTCCATATCCTGCAACTGCTGATTTAGGGAATTATGGTAATGTTCCTGTTGGACTTTTTACAGGTTCACCTTCAGTAAATTTAGAATTATATACACTTAAAGAAGGTGGAAATACAATTCCTCTGTCGATGTCTTATAATTCAAATGGCGTTCAGGTAGATGCAATTCCCAGACAGCTTGGTATAGATTGGAATTTAATAGCTACTGGAGTAATTACTAGAAGTGTAGTGGATCAGCCGGATGATGAAATAGCTTTTTATAATGTTGATGCCTCATTGATTGATTGCATTCCAAATGATACCGCTAGGAATATAGCGGGAGCAAATCAGGTTGATACGGAGAAAGATGTTTTTAGTCTGAATGCATTTGGGTTGTCTGTCAAATTTATATTTGCAGATGATAGAAGAAATACAATCCAAATTGAACAGAGTAAAATTAAAATTGTTTACGAAGGTGGTTTTTTTACTGTCATAGACGTTGATGGAACTGTCTATACTTTTGGAGGAACGAATGCTGTTGAAGAGTCACTCAGCAGAAACGAAGGAGTCTCAGGCCCTGTCCCCCCAGTACAATATAACACCGCCTGGTATCTTACTAAAATTCAAAAGCCAGGTGGAGTATCACCAGTAGTTTTTTCTTATTCTCAAGAATGGATGAGATTTTACAGCTCTTATTTTCAAAAAGCAGTATCAACTCAACAGAATATACGTAGTACAGGTTATATGAGTGGTATTTCCCAACCAAGAACTCAGACGTATAAGAACAAACAATATCATAAAACATCATTATTAAAAGAGATAAAAATTAATAATAAGAAAATAATTTTTGATTATGATTATAAAAATCCGCCTGCGGAATTTCAGAGTCATAATTCAAAACAACTGATTTCTATTAAGGTTTATAATGACACTATCAATTTAGCAAATTCTCTAATTAAAAAAATCGATTTTAATTACGATCAAATAACACCATCCAATATTGGTGCTAATGGGTATACCAATGTTGATCAGAAATTAATATTTCTGAAAGAAGTGCGAGAACAAGGAAAAAGTTCATCAGCTGAATTTGTTAAATACTCCTTTGATTATTATCAGCCCGAAAAACTTCCGGCAAGGCATTCATTTGCAAAAGATTTATATGGTTATTTTAATGGAGGTAATGGGGTAAATGATCTTATTTTTAACAATATCTCTACCAGTACCGTTCCCGGAAATGAGTGTTATTCTTCTCCATTATTTACTGCTTATAAAAGTATTGGTTCATTGAGAGCTCCTAATGATTTACATACCTACTGTGGGATGTTGAAATCTATTTATTACCCAACTAAAGGAAAGACAGTTTTGGAGTATGAATCAAATAAACTTGTTGCAAATGTTTTTGTGAAAGGGAAAAATGTTTCAACTGTTACGGTTGATTGTATGGATAGTACAACAGGTGTTTCGATTCCCTTCCAAATTGGTAAAAGGCAGGTTGTTGCTATTTCTGGTAATGTTGGAATAGGTGATGAAGAAGGACTCTGTGAAAATTATTTTGCAGCGCCACACCATGTAACAGGGCAGAAAGTTGTTGTTAAAATTCTCGATGCGTCTACAGATGCTATTTTGTATTCGTTCGATAATACTCAGGAAAGGGTTATAAATAAAGAAGTATGCCTTGAAGCAGGTTGGTATAAAATTACGGTGAAAGCTTCAAAGTGCTCTTTTGGTAATGCGTCTATTAAGTTCTTTCCAACTGGGATGGAACCCCATTGGGAAAATAAAGAAACTTCGATGGCCGGAGTACGAGTTATGCGTACTACTGATTATGATAATAATGGATCTGCGAATGTAAAAAGATATTATTATGGCACTTTGAATAATTTGGAAACATCTTCGGGGTCATTTGCGACAATTGATCCTTATATAACGGAGAATATAGATGTTTCGGATGTTGATTTAATTGATTTGGGACAATATACAGGAGATATATCCACTAGAGATTTTGTTAGAACCTTCACTGTAACTTCCAGTCCAAAAAAAACCCTTATTTCATTTGACGGAACAACAATAGGATATAGTTCTGTAGTAGAGAGCTGGGGTGGGGATCATTTCGAAAATGGAGGTATTGAGAATATTTTTGATGTTCATAGTGACATTGAACCGTTAATGTTATGTCAGGAAATTATTAGAAATGTTAACTATTCTAATTCTCATTTAAATGGGAAACTTAGAAAGAAAAGAATCTTTAAAAAAGAAAATAGCTTGGTAAAAAATATATCAGTTGAACAATATTTTTATGATGCTAAACCCGAGTTAGAATACAGTAAAAATAATTTTGTAGGAATACCTTATTATAGCGCTAAAAATTTCGTACTGTACGTAATAAACCAATATTCGATTACAAGCAGATTTAGTTATTTATCAAAGAAAATAGTATCCTCATTTGACATTAAGGGGCAAAATCCTGTGTCAGTAACAACCTTATACGATTATGCTAATAATACCCATCTACAGTTAACATCAGAAAGTATTTTAAACTTAAATGAAGAGAAAGAGTTAGAAAAGAAATATTACTATCCTGATGATTTATTAAACGAGCCTTTTATGGCCGAGTTAAAAACAGCGAACAGAATCGGTATATCGATAGCTATTGAGAAATATAGGAGAGGAACACTTTTTTCTAAGGATAAAACAGTTTATGATAAAAGTACGTCAACTAGTAATTTATTGCTTCTAAAAGCGATATATGCAGCTAAGTTTACAAATGAACTCCTTAATATTCCTAATATAGGTAATCTTGAAAAGAAAATTACTTACGATCAGTATGATGATAAGGGAAACATTTTGCAATATACACCTGAATCAGGAGTACCGGTGTCTATAATCTGGGGATATAATAAAACACAACCTATTGCCAAAATTGAAAATGTATCTTATAGTTCGATCCCGGCAGGAACTATAATAAATTTACAGGAGCTTTCAAATGCAGATACTGATAATTGCATGTCAGATGATTGTAGGGAACAGTTATTGAGAGAGGCTTTGAATGCTTTAAGAAATTCTTTTCCAAATAGTTTTATTACCACTTATACTTACAATCCACTGCTTGGTGTTACAAGTATAATAGATCCGAAAGGAGTATCTTCTTATTATGAATATGATTCCTTTGGCAGATTGAAATTTGTAAAAGATCAGGATCTAAATGTAGTTCAAAAATATTGCTACAATTATAAAGGTCAGCAAACGGATTGCAGCGATAATACTTCGGCCAGCGAGTATTTCTATAAAAGTGCAGCCAGAAACGGATCGTTTACCAGAAATAATTGTGCTGCAGGAGGAACAGGTCAAATGGTGAGTTACAGTCAGGCGGTTGGGGCGTATACGTCTACGATTTCGCAGGCTGATGCGGACAGCAATGGTTTAAATAAATTTAATACTGATGGGCAAGCCTATGCCAATGCAAATGGGACCTGCACTTTTTACAGTGCCGCAATAAACCGATCTATTACTAAGAATAACTGCGCGACAGGAGGAGCAGGTTCAAGTATTGTCTATAGTCAGCCGTATGGCGCAGCCTTTTCTAATTCTTCACAGGCGGAAGCCGACAGTAAGGGATTAACTAAATTTAATGCTGAAGGACAAAACTTTGCAAATACAAATGGAACTTGTACTTTTTCTAACGTTAGCATAACAGGAAATTTTACCAAAAACAATTGCGTTGCAGGAGGTGTTGGACAGGTAGTTAGTTATACGCTTCCGGCAGGTTCAAAAACATCGACTGTTTCCCAAGCCGATGCAGATTCCCAAGCAGCAACCTTATTTAATACAAACGGGCAGGTAAATGCTAACGCTATTGGTTCCTGTATCTTTTCAAGTGCAAGTTTAACGGGTACATTTACTAAAAATAGTTGCTTTGGAGGAGGTGTGCCACAGGTCGTTAATTATACGCTGTGGGCAGGGGCGAAAACATCGACAGTTTCTCAGGCTGATGCAAATGCACAGGCAACAGTATTATTTAATGCAAACGGACAGATTTATGCTAATGCTATTGGAACTTGTACCTTTTCTAGTGTAAGCAAGACCGGTACATTTACTAAAAATAATTGTCCTGTTGAAGGTGTTGGGCAGGTCGTAAGTTATACACTTCCGGCAGGTTCAAAAACATCAACTATTTCTCAGGCTGATGCAGATTGGCAGGCATTAGCTTTATTTAATGTAAATGGACAAGCAAAAGCTAATGCGACAAGTATTTGTACTTTTTATAATAAAGCTAAAAGCAGAATGTTTGTACTGAGTAAGTGTCCCGAAAAAAGTAATACTACATATACTGTTCCTGCCGGGCAATATTCCTCTACAATTTCACAAGAAGATGCAGATGCAAAAGCTCAAAAAGATATCAATGCGTTTGGAAAAGATTTCCGTAAAGGGAAATGTTGGTAAATTCTGTTATTAATTGATAAAATAATGACTCTTATGAAAATATATATAGCAGGAGTAATTTTACTATTCTTTATAAGTGAGAGTATCAAAGCTCAAACTTTAAGCAATGGCAACTTTATATACACCCTAAGTCCTAAAAAACCGGTTAAAGCAGCAAATCTAAGTACGCTGACCAAGGACGAAATGAGTCAGACTGTAACCTATTTTGACGGATTAGGCCGTCCGATACAAACCATTGCCATCGGTCAGGGAACAGGAGACAAAGACATTGTAACCCCTATGGAGTATGATGACTTTGGCCGGCAAGTCAAAGAATACCTGCCGTATGCAGTGGCCAATGGAAGCAACAGTTACCCCATGATCGACCCGAAAACAGCTATAAGTGCAGCAACCATCTTTTATGGTAAATCGGAATACGATAATACCTCAAATCCTTTCTCTCAAAAAGCATTTGAACCATCACCATTGAACCGCGTTTTAAAACAAGCTGCTCCGGGAGCTTCGTGGGAAATGGGCAAAGGCCATGAAATTAAAATCGATTACCAGGCCAATACCGATGTGGATGCGGTAAAACTCTACAAAGCCAATACTACTTGGGACGCAGGTTTAGGATTGTACGACATTAGTTTTACTGATGCAGGAACCTATGCGGAAGGAAGACTCTATAAAACGATTACGCACGATGAAAATACAACTGCAACCCCAAGCGAAAGTGCCGGTTCGACGGTAGAATTTAAAAATACCGAAGGGCAGGTTATCTTAAAAAGAACCTACAATTCAGGCAATCCACATGATACGTACTACGTTTACGATATTTATGGGAATCTGACCTATGTATTGCCCCCAAAAGTATCGGGTGCAGTTAATGACGAGATTCTAAACGGATTGTGTTACCAGTACAAATACGACTACCGCAATCGTCTGGTCGAGAAAAAACTGCCCGGAAAACAATGGGAGTTTATAGTGTACGACAAACTCGATCGTCCCGTAGCCACAGGACCGGCTTTTTCACCTTTTAAAGATGAAACTGCCGAAGGCTGGCTCATTACCAAATACGACGCCTTTAGCAGACCTGTTTATACGGGCTGGAGCAGTCAAACCTCAAATTCAGCTACCAGAAAGGCATTACAGGATGCCCAAAATACCGCTGCCGTTTTATTTGAAACGAAACAAAGTTCAGGAACCATAGACGATATACCGGTATACTACAGCAATAACATTGCTCCAACGAAATTTAAACTTTTAACCGTTACCTATTACGACAATTATAATTATCCTAATGCAGCTGTTAAGCCTACAACTATTGAAGATCAGACCGTTTTAGACAATGCCAAAGGTCTGGTAACCGGAAACTGGACAAGAGCCTTAACCACTGCCTCAGAAACATCAGGAGAAACCACCACTACCTTTTACGATCGAAAAGCCAGAGCAGTGAGTACTCGAACTCAGAATTATTTAAGCGGTTATACCAATACCGACAGCAAACTAGATTTTATTGGAAAGTCACTCTATACCATCACCAAACACAAACGTACCTCAGGAGATACCGAGCTCATCATAAGAGAAGAATACACCTATTCGCCGCAGGATCGTTTGCTGACGCACACCCACCAAATCAATGGCGGAACAGTAGAACTTTTGGCAGATAACACTTATGATGACTTAGGACAATTGATCGTTAAAAATGTAGGGAACAACACAGCAAGCCCTTTGCAGAAAGTACATTATAGGTACAACATTAGAGGCTGGCTTACCGGAATCAACAATGTGGAGAACCTACAGCAAGATACGGACCCGGTGGATTTGTTTGCCTTTAAGATTAATTACGACAAACAGCCGGGTAATTCACAGGTTCAGGCTTTGTACAACGGAAATATTTCAGAAACCTATTGGAAGACCAACACCGATCTTACCAAGCGTTCCTATGGGTATCAGTACGACAATCTGAATCGTTTAACCAGTGCAATTTACAGTAAACCCAATGATGCTATTCCGATTTCAGGGGCCTATAACGAAAGTTTGAGTTATGATAAAAACGGAAACATTAAATCTTTGCAGCGATATGGAACCAGTGATGCACCGTCTATTGTTTTTCAAACAGATGATTTGACTTATGATTATTTAAATGAAAACTCCAATCAACTGACCAGAGTAACCGACGGTACTGCCGGAAATGACAACGAGGGTTTTATAGATGCTAATAAAATCGGGGATGATTTTACCTATGATGCCAATGGAAATATGATTACCGATAAAAACAAAAACATTACTTCTATCACTTACAACCACTTGAATTTACCTCTAAAAATTACCTTTGCGACCACCGGAAATATTGAGTACATTTACAATGCCAATGGCGTAAAACTAAGTAAAACGGTTAATAAAGGCACTTGTATCACTACCATTACAGACTATTTAGGAGGATTTCAATATGAAAGTATGGCCAACAAATGCACAAGGGCAGGAAGAGGATATACCGGAGTTCTGAAGTTTTTCCCAACTGCTGAAGGTTATGTAGAGCCTTCAGGAAGTTCTTATAAATATATCTATCAATACAAAGATCACTTAGGTAACATACGATTGAGTTATACTAAAAATCCGGCAACCCAAGTTCTTACTATTATTGACGAGAATAATTATTATCCTTTTGGATTGAAACACAAGGGGTATAATGATTATGTAGCTGCTAGTAATAAGTATAAGTACAACGGGAAAGAACTCCAAGATGAACTAGGACTTAACATGTACGCAATGGATATTCGTCAATATGACCCAGCTATAGGTAGGTGGACAGTAATTGACCCCGTTACACATCATACAGAATCACCATATAGTGCATTTAATAATAACCCTGTATTTTGGAAAGACCCAAGTGGAGCAGATAGTCAAATATCAGATTTAGTTAAAAAACTTTGGGATTTGACGCCTGATGATGGCAATGTTTATACTTATACTTTTAATAATGAAGACCCAAAAAAGAAAACGACAACAGATGCAGGTCATGGTGATAAAACTGGCTGTTGTGTTGACCCTGGTACAATAGATGGTTCTGAATATGAAAAAGATTATGCCTTAAAAGTTGAACAATCCGTCAATAGTTGGTTAAATGAATGGGGTATAGATAATCAAAGTACTAGAACAGGGGACATAGATAAATCAGGACAAAAAAAAATTGCTTGGAGATTAAAAGCAGCTAAAAATCATGGTTCAATTATAATGGTTAGTATTCATATAGATTCAGGTGGTAAAGATGGTCTTTTTGCTATCTATGATAAAGATAATTTAGAATCTAAATCATTAGCTATGAAAATAGCAAGTAGTTACACATTTGGATTAGGAGACGCTGATGGCATTAAAGAGGATGTTAGAAATTTAGGTATAGTCCAAAGATTCTCCGGAAAAGCATCTGTTTTATTGGAATTAGGAGGTATTGCAAATAAAAACATGAGAGATAGAATAAATACTAACTCAAATTTGATGGGCTATGATATAGCAAGAGGTATGTATTTATACCTAAATGGAGTAGAACCGCCTACGCCCCAAACGAACAAAGCACCTGCAACAACATCACCATGGCCAGAAATGTTTAATCCTTTTAAATTTTAAATATGAAAATAGAAAAATCATTATTGTTTATTTTTATTATTTTATTAAATTCATGTAACTCACAAAATCATAATTCAAAAAAAGCGCTAATAAATAGTAGCAAAGTTGATGTTTTAACCGTAAATAGAGTAAAGGCTTTTTATTTTATGAACAAAATGGACAAATCTATTACAGCATTTGTAAAACTGGATACTATCAATCCAATAGATTTAGATGAAGTAATTGAAGAAAATTTAAAACTAAGTCCAAATTCATTTACAATTGAAATTAATAAAAAAATTATCGAACTTAATTTTAATGAGAAAATAAACAGGTGGATTAAGATAAAAAGTCAAATAGATAATGCTATTGATAAAAGTGAAAATGTGGATTATTTAGAGTTTTTTTACAAAAATTCAAAAACAAATAAATTATTTAATAAGTATGTAACAAATAAAATTTCACAAGATTGGGGTAGTTTATCAAGTTCAGATAGTTATAATGTATACTTTGATATAATAACGACTATATCTGATTTAGATAATAAAAATGAAAAAGAAGTAATTTCAAGTTTTTATCATTTTATGGAAGTATCATCAATTCCTAAAGATTAAAATAAGTAGCATTTCCTTTTATACTTCTGATTTAATTGAATATTCATAAAATACTCCGAGTAGTTCTTTATGAAAGCTATGGGAATGTTTCCTGACTTAACACCCACAAACCAACTAAAATCCATTCCTTATTCAGAGTGGCTTTTTCCCAACTGCTGAAGGTTATGTAGAGCCTTCCACAGGTTCTTACAAATATGTGTATCAATACAAAGATCACTTAGGTAACATACGATTGAGTTATACTAAAAATCCGGCAACCCAAGTTCTTACTATTATTGAAGAAAATAATTATTATCCTTTTGGATTGAAACACAAGGGGTATAATGATTATGTTGCTACTAGTAATAAGTATAAGTACAACGGCAAGGAACTCCAAGACGAGTTGGGGCTTAACATGTACGATTATGGAGTAAGGAATTATGATCCTGCGATTGGGAGATGGATGAATATTGACCCATTAGCAGAAATATCAAGAAGATTCTCTCCATATACTTATGCACTTGATAATCCAGTATTTTTTATAGACCCAGATGGTAGAAAAGCTGAAGCTGGACAATCTGGAAATTATTATGATTGGGATGAAGGAATTTACAAAAATAAGGATACGGGAGAACAAGTAGATGCTAATGTGGCTATTGCAAGTCATACCAATGATATTGACCCACCCAAAAAAGGAAGTTCTTGGGGAGATAAATTTAGAAGTATGGCGGACTCAGCTAGTAAATGGGTTGATAATGCTTTTGGTAACGATGCTAGACAGATGGCAGATAATGCTAGTCAATGGGCAACGGATTATAGTGAAGCTCATTCGAGTATAGGTGCAGGTGATATTTGGGCTAGGCAGATGGAACCTATCAAAGAGCTTTACGAATTAGGCTTAGGTGCGACGGGTGTAGGAATATCAAATACCAGAAGTTTTGCAAAATTTGCACCAGAAGGCTATACTGTTGCGGCAGAAAAGTTTGATTATTTCTTTGGAAAAGTTAATTCTTCACCTGATAATATGAGAAGGTCTTTGCAGAATTTGAGTGATTTAAAAGAAATGGGCTTAGCTTCTAAAGGTGCGTTGATAAGAATGTTTAATAAAGCATTTTCTTCTGGGACTGAAATAAGCACGAAGTTTACTCCGCATGGAACAACAATAACAAAACAGGTACAAGTTGGTGAGCATGCGTTAAATGTAGGCTTTTTCTATAAAGCGGGCAATATGGATGCTACTCCAGCTGTAACAACTATTATTCCTAAATTAAAACATTAAATATGAATATTAAATTTGAAAGAATAAAGAAAGCTGAATTTAAAAATAAGCAAAATTCTATTGTTTTATTCGAGAAAATATCAGATGATAATTTCGGAGAGATTCAATCGAATGGATGTATTTTTCAATTTGGTTGGAGAGGAGATTTTATTTTGCCTGTTGTAAAAGAGATTGATTCGATGAGATTTGGTTTAGGAGTTGACTTTAATTTTATTATTGTAGATAGTGAAAAAAAAGAAATTATATATAAAATAGAATTAGATGACTACTTTATTAATTTTATTGTTATCGGTAATGTGATTTATATTGCTTCTGAACTAAAAGTAATTCAACTAAGGATAGATAATTTTGAAATTTTAAATGAGTTTTATTTACCTGAAATATTTGATGATTTTGTTATAACAAATGATTCAATTATGGCTTCATGTATAGACAATCAAAGCATCAATTTGAATAACTTTTAACATACAACCCCCCGCTGGCGCGAGCGTCCCGCTCGTGAACGCAAAGAAAATCGATAAAGAATATAAAAGCCCCGAACTGCCGAAGGTTATGTAGAGCCTTCAGGAAGTTCTTATAAATATATTTATCAATACAAAGATCACTTAGGTAATATTCGTTTGAGTTACACGAAAAATCCGGCAACCCAAGTTCTTACCATTATTGACGAGAATAATTATTATCCTTTTGGATTGAAACACAAGGGGTATAATGATTATGTACCTACAAGTAATAAGTATAAGTACAATGGAAAGGAGCTTCAAGACGAGCTGGGGCTTAACTTCTACGATTATGGAGCTAGGAATTATGACCCTGCGCTTGGTAGGTGGATGAACGTTGATCCGTTAGCGGAGCAAATGAGAAGACACTCACCTTATAACTATGCATTTAATAATCCTGTATATTTTCTTGATCCTGATGGAATGGCACCTGATGATTGGATACAAAGAAAAGGAAAAGACGGTAAAAGTACTTTTTTCTTTGATGCGAGTGTTAAAACGCAAGAACAAGCCACAGCCGCATATGGAAATGATGTTAATATAGTAAAAGAAGGTACTAAAACTATGAGTATGAGTGATGGTAAGGCTGATGGTCGTTATTCATATACATATCACAATGATGGTAGTGTTACCGATGGAAATAATCAAAATGTTACTTTTTCTGATACTAAGATTGAAACTGAAGGGGGTACAACTATTGTAAATCCTGCTCATAAAGATGGAACTTTTTCAGGTATCTCTATGGGAGGAGCACTTGGAGGAGGAATTTCTTTAGAAGCTGGAATTGTAAATGATCCTACAGGTAGTAGTGCTTTATATTTTTCTTTTGGAGGAAATTCAGGACTTGGTGGTGGTTACGGTGCTAAAGGAGGAGCTATAACTCCAACAGCTTCAAATCCTTTTTCCGTTAATGATTTTGCAGGAAAAGGAAATTCTTTTAGCGCGGGTATTGAATCTCCTATTGGTGGATATAGTATTGAAAGAGGCGGAACGCAGGGAAATAGTTTTTCGAATTATGGAACTGTGACGCAAGACAATGCACGACCATATACTTATACAGCAGGAAGCGTTGGCTCAAAGAGCTCGTTAAGTGTAGGAGCAATGGCTAGTGAAACAAAAACATGGATCTTTAAATATAATTAAAAATGAAAAATGAAGGGTTTGAGTTATCAGCTAAACAATTAAAAGTTATTTTAACTGTTGTAACAATTATATTTGTGATTTTTCTCATGTATAATTTTTTTATTTTAGACAACAGAGAGAAATTACTTGATACCTCATTAAAAAATATTCAAGAGGAAAATTATCAAGGATTTGTAATTAATAAAAACTATGACAAAGACAATCATAATTCTCCAATGATATATTTAAAAAATGAAACTAAAGTTGCTGTATTTGGTGAGTTTTGGTCTAAAATAGAAATTGGAGATTCTATCGTAAAGAAAAAAGGAGAAACAGTTATTACAGTTTACAGAAATAATGAAAAATTTATATTAGATAATCAAGAAATTATTAATGGTTTAAAAAAGAAATAATTTCTGCACTCCGCTGTTCGAAGTCCCCCGCTGGCGCGAGCGTCCCGCTCGTGAACGCAAAGAAAATCGATAGAGAATATAAAAGAGCCCCGAACTGCCGAAGGTTATGTAGAGCCTTCTGCAGGTTCTTATAAATATATCTATCAATACAAAGATCATTTGGGTAACATACGATTGAGTTATACTAAAAATCCAGCAAGCCAAGTTCTTACCATAATTGACGAGAATAATTATTATCCTTTTGGATTGAAACACAAGGGGTATAATGATTATGAAGCTGCTAGTAATAAGTATAAGTTCAATGGAAAAGAACTGCAGGACGAGCTAGGGCTTAACATGTACGATTATGGAGCAAGGAATTATGATCCTGCGATTGGGAGGTGGATGAATATGGATTCTAAAACTGAAGCTTATTATCCGATATCACCATACCAGTATGTACTTAATAACCCTGTTGTTAATATTGATGTTAAAGGAGAATGGACAGTTACGAGACACTATAATTTGACTTATAATTCACTTGCCGCAGCTGGAATAGGAAAAGTACAAGCTAATTTATTAGCGCATTATGTATCAGTATATGCAGATAATCCAGGAAGCCACATAAATGCAAATAATATGGCACATCCAACTAATCAGAAATTTTATTCGCCATATATTGATTATTCGGGTACTTCAAATTCGCAGGTTACCGATTATACAGGTAAAGGATATAATTATAATATTTGGCATTCTATGCGTTCAGAATGGGAAGAAGACAATAATACAATTTCGGCTCATGATGCAACCGAAAGGGGGATGGAATTTGGATGGGACAAAATTTTCCAATCAGCCGAAGAAGGACAACTTAAGGATTTAAAAGCAAATAGTAAAGGAATTGAAGCTTTTGGACAAGGTGTACACGCGCTACAAGATGCGTATGCACATAAAGGGCGTTCAGATGTTGGTGTAGGGCATTTGTGGAATGATAGATATGGCGATACATCAGGTGCACAAAGAATTTCGGACTCAGCAATTACGGTTCACAATATTATGTCTGGTAATTGGAAAGCTTTTGAAGGTAAAGAAGAAATAAAATTTGATGCAAATGGTATGACTAAGAATCAATTTGCAAAAGCAATGGAACAAATTAATAAATATTTAAATCAGTAAAATTATGACGAAATTAATTAGGATTTTTAGTGTACTATTAGTAATATTCTCATTAGGAATGATTATTTTATTTGGTGCTTCAGGTCATAAATTCGACTTGAATAAACATGATAATCAAGTTTATCTACTCTTTATTCTCTTGTACTTGTCATCAGCAATTGTTTTGTTTTTTTCTTTATATAAAGAAAGTCTAATAATGAAAAGAATTGCAGTTACTCTTTTATTCTTGATTTTGATTTCATTCATATATTTATTTTATGAGATAGTTTCAATTACAATAGGCGATTTTTCCGCGATAATACCAATAATTTTTAGTTTAGTTATTATTTATATGGATATAAAAATTTTGTCAATTCTAATTAGTAGTAATCCTAATGTCTAGTCCTGAAATATCGGTAAACAAAAATTGCCTTTGCAAGCCCTAGATCAATTGTGTACATTTACAACGTTGCGAGACAAAAACTTTGAAAAACTGTAAACGAAACCTGTAAACCTGCTACTACAACCGGTTGTCTGTTTGGTTATCAGTATGATAACGATGCTTTAGAGTTTATTAAAAATTGGGTTATGATTATAGACTTAGCTATAACATTAATTATTTTTTTTCTGAAAGCATTATAATATATAATTTTTTAAATATAAATTTTCAAGAAATAAATAACTACATAGCCCCCGCTGGCGCGAGCGTCCCGCTCGTGAACGCAAAGAAAATCGATAAAGAATATAAAAGCCCCGAACTGTGGAAGGTTATGTAAGAGCCTTCAGGAAGTTCTTATAAATATATCTATCAATACAAGGATCACTTAGGTAATATACGATTAAGTTATGCTAAAAATCCGGTGACTCAGGTTCTTACCATTATTGACGAGAATAATTATTATCCTTTTGGATTGAAACACAAGGGATATAATGATTATGTAGCTACTAGTAATAAGTTAAAGTTTTATTCAATTAATAAAAGAAGGTTTAGGAATAAGAAGTTCAGTAAGAATATTGAAAATATCAGCTACTACAACATTTAAAAGAAACGTTTCAATTACTCTGAGTATTACCAATTCAATTAATAGAAAAGGAAAAAAATAGGAAGTGGGTAAACTGTGTATTTTCGTTTTTAAACAATTTATTTACTACTCAAGCAAACAAATCTCAAAAATAGTTTTACCATTTTCATTACGGTGCGTGATGTAGCCGCCGTGTGCCTCAATGATATTTTTAGATAACGTTAAACCAATTCCGGCGCCTTCTGTTCGGGTGGTGAAAAAAGGAAGGAATACTTTGTTCTCAATCTCTTTTTCGATTCCGTTTCCGGTGTCCGTGATTTTAATGAAAGCCCTATTTTCTTTAAACTCTGCCGACACCGTTACTGTTTTTTCCGTGGCATCATTTAAAGCATAGATGCAGTTGGTCAATAGGTTGATAAAAACCTGTTCGATTTGCTGTGAATCGATCGTAATCCAGTGTTTGGAAGTAATAGTGTTGACAACTTCAATACCTTTTTCTCTGAACAGGGGAGCCATAATCTGAAGACAATTGTGCATCAGTAGCTGTAAGTCAGCTTTCTCTTTTTTTGGTGTAGGTAGCATGGCCAATTTTCGATAACCTTCAACAAATTTTTGCAGGTGATCGCTCCGTCTCAACATGGTCTCGACACTATTTTTCACATCTTCCAAATCTTCAGCGGACATAGTATCCTGATCAACCAGATCTTGTAGATTCTGGCAAATAGAACGAATGGGAGTGATCGAATTCAAGAGTTCATGCGAAATGACTTTCATTAAGTTTACCCAGGCATCTTTTTCTTTTTTTTCGACTACATTCTGAATCGAATCCAGTAAGACAATAAAGTAATCTTTTCCAAAAACTTCTGTACGCGAAGCCTGCAACACAAAGGTTTGCATGTTTTGCTCTTGTACCCGAATTTCTAAGGAGGTTTTGACTTCCTGAAAATCGTCAGCTTCGATAACTTCACATAACGAAGGTAATTGGTCTTTAAGATATTTCCATTTGGAGACTTTGGGAACATTAAAATGAGAAGAAAAATGATCGTTCATTAGGAAAATGTTCCATTCCAATTCTTCTTTTTGCAGAATGATAATCCCGGATTCAATAGTGTTTAAAATCGAACGATAGACAATGTCTTTGGAGATTTGTTCGTTTTGTTTGCTTTTTAGAGTATCGTAGAGGAGAAATAATTCGTGGTAGTTTTTATTGTATTTATGTTGTGAAAAATCCGAACCGAAATCATTTTGTAGTATAGAGGAGATAGTTCTGTTGTAGAGTAAAACAAAATTTCGAACATAAAAGTACATTTCGCGAACGAGCAGAAAGACAATAAAGAGACCAAATATTCCGGTAAAGAGTAACTCTTTCTTAAAAAAGAGCAAGGAGATTTCGATCATCACAACAATTAAGATCAGTCTTAAAAACAACAATTTATAGGTTTGAAATGTTCTGAACATATTAGTTGATATTGATGTTGTATTTTTCTAAACGACGGTACAAAGAGCCTCTGGACAATCCTAATTCTTCAGCCGTTTTACTGATATTATTGTTGTTTTTCAGCAAGGCTTTCTCAACTGCGGCCTTCTCTACGGAAGAAAGCTGAATGTCATCCGGGTTTTCTTCGTAGGGAGTTATGGTCTCTAAATCTAAATCGGAAATGGTGATTTTATTGTTTTCGCACAGAATAACGGCACGTTCAATTTTATTTTCCATTTCTCTGATGTTGCCATTCCAGGCATGTTTTTCAATTTGTTCCAGTACTTTTTTGTCAAATTGAATACCATTTCGGTCGTATTTTGCAATCATTTTGTCGAGAAGATATTCTGCCAGTGGAATTTTATCTTCATGACGTTCCCGTAATGGAGGCAGAACGATTTCCATGGTATTGATACGATAATAAAGGTCTTCTCTAAAGTTTTTATCGGTAACTTCTTGTTTAAGATTTAGGTTGGTTGCTGTAATTATTCGGACATTTAGTGGTCTTGGCTTTGTTTCACCCAGCCTGGTTACTGTTTTGGTTTGAATAACCTGTAGCAGTTTCGATTGTAAATGCAGCGGTACATTCCCAATTTCATCCAAAAAGATAGTTCCGTTTTGCGCCATTTCGAAACGTCCGGGAGTATCGGTTTTGGCATCTGTAAAAGCACCTTTGGCATAACCAAATAGTTCACTTTCGAAAATGTTTGAATTTAAGGCTCCCAGATCGACGGCTACAAATGGATGGTTTTTCCTTTCGGATTGGCTAAAAATATGATGTGCTAAAACAAATTTACCCGTTCCGTTTTCGCCCAAAATCAAAACGTTGGCATCCGTTTTAGCGACTTTATCGGCAAGGGAATAGGATTTTTTGATCATTTCGGAAGTACCAATAAAAAAGTCATTTTCAATTTCGATATCCCTGGTTTTCTTTTGCTCCTTTCGGGATTTGTCGACGGCTTGTTTGACCGATTCCAGTAGTTTTTTATTTTCCCAGGGTTTTAATATATAATCAAAAGCACCTGATTTTAAACCTTCAACAGCTGTTTCGACTTTGCCAAAGGCGGTCATTAGAATCACAACGGTTTTTGGCGAAAGCGTTTTGATTTCCTTTAATAGATACAACCCTTCTCTTCCGTCTTCAAAACCTATTCTGTAATTCATGTCGAGCAAAACAACATCAATGTGTTTTTGTGACAATAATTCGACAATATTTTTCGGATTATTGAGCGTATAAATGTCTTCAAAATACTTTTTCAGGAACACTTTCGACGCAAAAAGGATGTCTTCCTGATCGTCTATGATTAATATTGCGGCATTTGTCTTTTTCATTTTTGTTCAGTTTTGGACGAAAGCTGTCCATTATTGGACACTTGCGGATTCTTTTAAATACTAAAAAATTTAAAATAAGGCAGTTATAAATTTTAAATTTTTGGCACGAAAATCATATTACTATTAACAAATCATCAAATAGGAGAATGATTATTGCCGGTAAATGTAACAAAAATAGATATTTATAGATTATCTTATCAATTATCTTAATTTAGGATCTGTTTTTTACTTCGGCAATAAAATTCTCAAAAGGAAAAACAAACATCAAAAACAAAGTAGTATGATCAGAATTAAAGAGCTTTCAAAAATTTTCAGAACCGAAGAAGTAGAGACAAAAGCCTTAAGCGAAATTTCATTAACCGTAAACGAAGGCGATTTTGTATCGATCATGGGACCTTCGGGTAGTGGAAAATCAACTTTGTTAAACATTATCGGTTTATTGGATAGCGCTTCCGGCGGAAGTTATGAACTGTTAGGACAGGAAATGATTGGTCTGAAGGAAAATTTAAAATCAAAAGCGAGAAAAGAAAATATCGGATTCATTTTTCAGAATTTTAATTTAATTGATGAATTATCGGTCTCTGATAATATTGAATTACCGCTGATTTATAATAATGTTCCCTCAGCAGAGCGAAAGAAAAAAGTACAGGAAATGGCTACTATATTGGGCATTTCACATCGTTTGAAACATTATCCGCAGCAGCTTTCGGGAGGACAGCAACAGCGTGTAGCCGTTGCAAGGGCTTTAATCAATGATCCGAAAATTATTCTTGCCGATGAACCTACAGGAAATCTGGACAGTAAAAATGGTAATGAAGTAATGGAATTGTTGACAGATCTTCATGCGGGAGGTGCGACAATTCTAATGGTTACACATTCAGATTATGATGCTTCGTTTTCGCAAAAAACAATTGTTATGAAAGACGGCGTTATTCTTTCGGAGAAAATGAACCATAGAAATGTAGATGTTTTAGTAAACCATTCAATAAACTAAATCATGCTAAAGAACTGGATCAACATATTTATTTACCACATCAAAAACAACAAGCTTTTTACAGCTTTAAATGTTTTGGGCTTGAGTATTGGAATCGCGGGATTAATTTTTGCTATTTTGTACTGGAACGATGAACAATCCTACGATCAGTGGAACCCTAATAAAGACAAAATTTTTTTAGTAACCAATAAAATGAATGCTACGACCTATTGGTCTTCGAGCTCAGCACCGGTAGGATCAGCGTTAAAAGCTGCAAGTCCTGAAGTCGAATCATTTTGTTATTTAAACGGAGGTTATGATAATGACATTCTTTATTTTAAGGACAAAAAAGTACAATCGGACAAGATTACCATTGCCCAAGGAAACTTCTTTGATTATTTTCCGTATGAATTTACTGAGGGCAGTCGAAAGGGAGCTTTACCGGATGTAAACAGTATTTGTTTATCGGAGGATTTAGCGTTTAAGCTTTTTGGAAATCAAACTGCTGTAGGCAAAAAAGTAGTTTTACAGAAGAAAGTTTTGATGGTACGAGGCGTTTATAAGTTGGATAAAAAATCAGCCTATAATCCTTCCTGTGTTGTTAATTTTATGGACCAGCGAATTAATGCAAACATTCAGTTATGGGGAAACTTTCAGTATGTTTTATTACTGAAACTGAAAGAGCAGGGGAATCAAAAACAAGTAGCAAAAAATCTCCAAAAAATATATTTTGAAAACCTGACGGTCCGATTTGCAAAAGAGAAGGGAATTACTCCTAAGGAACTTATTCGCAAATATGGTGAAGTAAAACCAAGTTTAGAGTCTCTGGCCTCAGTTCGTCTGCATACCAAAACCGGAGGTATGACAGAATCGAAAGGGAATTTCCAATTTTTACTTATCATGGTAGGGTTATCGGTTTTAATCCTTCTGTTATCGATTGTAAATTATGTTAATTCAGCTACGGCAAATGCGGTGAAGAGAGCGAAGGAAGTTGGAGTTCGAAAAATTATAGGTGCTTCAAAATATGGTATAATTCAACAATTTTTTTTTGAAACGGCTCTCATTGCGTTGTTTGCCATTTTGGTATCATTGGTTATCGTCGAAATTTCGCTACCGTATTATAATGCCTTTTTAGAAAAATCACTCGTATTACAAAGCAGTCAGTTTTATCTGCAGCTGATGGTTATATTTTTTATAACGGTTGTATTGGCCGGTATACTTCCGGCAGTTTACGTTTCTAATTTTGAGCCTTTAAAAGTGTTGAAAGGAAACTTTGGCCGAAGTAAAAACGGTATTTGGCTCCGTAACGGTATGTTGATTTTTCAGTTTAGTGTGGCCGCTTTCTTTATTATCGGATCTTATATTGTGTATCAGCAAATAGAACATATGAACTCTAAAGAGTTAGGTTTTAATGGAAAACAAATTCTGAACATTTCGTATAAGAACATCTATGGAGAAAAAATCAGCAATAAAGAGCGATTGGACCGATATACTAGCATCAGGAATCAATTGCTTCATATCAAAGGGGTTAAAGAAGTTTCGGGTGGCGGTTTTGTCCTGGGATATGGTCCAAAATCGACTATAACCTATCAATATAAAGATAAAAGTGTAGACGGAGAAAATATACCAATAGACTTTGGATTATTGGAAATGTTGAAGATTAAAATCGTTAAAGGGCGCTATTTGGATCCCAAATTTGCTCAGGATACTGTCAGTTCAATGTTGATTAATGAGACTGCACTCAAGTTATTGAACGAAAAAGATCCGATAGGGAAAAAGATAAACTGGAATGGTCAGGATGCCATTATTGTGGGAGTTGTAAAAGATTTTAATCTGCTGGATCCGGGTCAGGCTATTCCTCCGATGTCTTTTTTTCATTTTAAAACAGTACCTTGGTTTACAGAACTTTTGAATAATATTTATATCACTGCGGATGCCAAAACGATGCAGCAGACTTTGACCGATATTGAAAATCTTTGGGTAAAAAAAGTAGATACAGAATATCCGTTTTCCTATGATTTTGTCGATAAAGGGTACAAAAGATCGTATAGTAATTATGTGAGGCAGAAAAATCTATTTTCTTTATTAAATGTTATCGTTATCACCATTGCACTCTTTGGATTATTTGCTTTGGCTTCGTACTCTATCGAACGACGTATGAAAGAAATCGCGATTCGAAAAACACTGGGTGCGGAAACCAATGTTTTACTAAAAGAACTTTGTAAGCAGTATGTGGTTTTCAGTGTTATAGGTTTTTTAATAGCATTGTTTCCCGTATATTATCTGTTGAACAAATGGTTAGAGAATTTTGCTTACAGAATTAATATCTCTGTATATCCCTTTGTGATTGGATTTACTGCTTTACTTACGCTAACCTTAGTAGTGGTACTAACAAGAGCGTATCAGGCTACTAAAATAGATGTTTTGAAATATTTAAAATACGAATAACATGCTAAAGAACTGGACCAACATATTTATTTATCACATCAAAAACAATAAGTTTTTTACAGCTTTGAATGTTTTGGGTTTAAGTATTGGAATTGCAGGATTGATCTTTGCCACTCTGTATTGGAATGATGAACACTCTTATGACGAGTGGAATCCTGAGAAAGATAGAATTTATACGGTCCTGAACAATATTGGCGGGGGCAATGTTTGGGCTGTAAATTCGCCTATTCCGGGACCTCTTTTAAAAAGAATGAGCCCGCCTTTAGAGAGTTATTGTTATTTTACAAGCAATTATGCCAGAGAAACAATACAGTACAATGGTAGAATAGAAGTAGTCGATAAAATTTTCTCAGGGCAGGGTAATTTCTTTTCTTTTTTTCCTTTTGAGTTTATTCACGGCAGTGGAAAAAGCGCACTTTACGATCGGAACAGCATCGCTTTTTCTGAAGAGACAGCTTCCCGCTTGTTTAAAAGTGAAAATCCAATAGGAAAGCAGGTTAAGTATGCCGACAAAATTTTTATTGTTCGGGGCGTATACCGATTGTCTAAAAAAGCTTCAGTAATGCCTAATGCTGTTACAACTATAATTGAATACGAAATAGATAAAAACAGAGAAAGCTGGGGACTGCGCTATGGATTAATGTTAAAGTTAAAAAAGCAGAGGGACACGACAGCAATACTCAAAAATTTGAATACCATCTATATCGAAAAGAAAGTCAAAAAGCAGGCAAAAGCGGAAGGAATCACTTATGAAGGTTATTTGAAAAAGTACGGAGAGGTAGAAAAAGCTAAGTTACTTCCGTTTTCAGGAACAAGATTGTATCAGGGAAGTTACCCTTTTCCGGAAGGAGGAGCCAATCTTCGGTTTTTAAAAATTTTAATGGGATTATCAATTCTTATTTTACTGCTGTCAATTGTCAATTATGTTAACCTTGCCACCGCAAATGCTGTAAAGCGAGCTAAAGAAGTTGGAGTAAGAAAAATAGTTGGTGCCACAAAATCGCAAATTATTACTCAGTTTGTTTTTGAAACAACTCTGATCACGCTTTTTTCACTTTTGTTGGCATTGGTGATTGTTGAACTTTCATTGCCTTTTTACAATTCACTTTTGCACAAAGAGCTGATTCTTGAAGGCTCTCAGTTTTATTTACAGCTAATTTTCATTTTTATAATCGTCATTACGGTTTCGGGAGTTTTGCCTGCGATGTATGTCTCCAACTTCGAGCCTTTGAAGGTTTTGAAAGGGAATTTTTCCCGCAGCAAAAACGGAATCTGGCTTAGAAACGGTATGTTGGTTTTGCAATTCGCTATTGCTACATTTTTTATCATTGGTTCAATTATAGTATACCAGCAGGTTAATTATATGGCTCATAAAGATTTAGGATTTAAAGGTGCTCAGGTGATGGATATTTCTTTTAAACCTAAGAAAGGAAGAAATCAATTTGAAAGATACAAAACGATACGGCAGGAACTTTTGAAAATAAAAGGCGTTAAGGCAGTTTCGGCAGGGGTATTTTCTATCGGTAACGATATTAATTCATGGTCAGGCATGCACTACAAAGCAAATAAAGAAGTGATAACACAGCAGATGGCGATTGACTTTGGGATGATGAATGTTTTGGGGATCCGGATAGTTAAAGGAAGAGATTTAAACAGCAAAATTGCATCAGATAGTAGTAGTAATGTTTTGTTGAATGAAGCTGCCGCCAAAACACTCTTAGAAAAAGATCCTATTAACAAAGAAATCATCTGGGAAGATAGAAAATTAAAAGTTGTTGGCGTGGTAAAGGACTTCAATTACTTTGGACTTGAAAATAGTATTTCGCCCATGATTTTCATGCACATCAAAGCTTTCGAATGGATGGAAAAGGATTTGCTTAACATTTCGGTTAAAATCGCACCACAAGATATGCCCGAAACAATTGCGGCTATAAATAAATTTTGGATAACAAAAGTAGATGCAGAATATCCTTTTGAATACAATTTTGTTGACAGAAGCTTTGCCCGGACATATAAAATGTATGAGAAACAAAGCCAGCTGTTTTCACTCTTAAACGGAGTTGTGATTCTTATTGCCGTTTTTGGATTGTTTGCTTTAGCTTCTTTTTCAATGGAAAGAAGAGTAAGGGAAATTGCGATTAGAAAAACATTGGGAGCAGACACCACTATTTTACTCGGTGAATTATCGAAACAATATGTCGTTTTTTGTATGATTGGTTTTGCAATCGGAATAATTCCTGCTTATTTTTTATTGCGAAAGTGGCTTGAGGACTTTGCTTTCCGGATTGAAATTCCTTTGCTTCCTTTTATAGTTGCTTTTGTATTGTTGCTCTTTTTAACCTTATCAATTGTGTTGGCAAAAGCCTATCAGGTAACCAAAATAGATGTTTTGAAATATTTGAAATACGAATAAATCATAAAAAGTAAAGCCTTCAAAGTGAGAACATTTTGAAGGCTTTTTTAATGGCAGAAAACTGGGAAAAAGAATTATCTTTGAAATAATAAGATTCTATTGGTAAAAAAAAGAATGTGTTTTTTTAATTTTTCAGGCTATATTTTATGAAGATGTTTTTCCTTAAATCGGTACTGTTTATATTTTGTCTGACCTTATTTTCCTGCGAAAGTAAAAAGCAAAATCCAGGCGTCAAAGCTTATGAAGCTGGTGTAATTTTATCTTTTGATGATGCCTATGTAGACGAATGGGCCGAAGCCGATCAGGCTTTGAGAAAATACTCCTGGAAAGCTACTTTTAATGTCTGCCGTATTGATTCGATTGGGAAACCGCAAATCGAAAAACTTCTTGAAATGCAAAAATACGGACATGAAATAGCCGGACATGGCTATCATCACTATAATGCCGTTAAATTTGTCAATAAAAATGGAATGGATGCTTACATTGATCAGGAAATTACCCCTATGATCGCTTCCATGAAAAAACATTCTTTTAAAATGACCACCTTTGCTTATCCATACGGATTAAGATCTGATGCATTGGATAAAGCGTTATCTCCCAAATTTAAAATTATTAGAGGAAGAGCTTTTGGAGGAGAACTTCCGGAAAAACAGGACAGCTATTTTAACAATTCTAAAATTGTATTTGCCTTTGATATCGACAATAGCCATATTCATTTCAGTATTCCGTATCTTCTAGAATTATTGCACTATGCAAAACAACACAACAAAATCCTGATTTTATGTGGTCATAAACCCGTTAGAAATGTTACCGAAAATTATCAGACTAAAATCGAAACTTTAGAATTTATCTGCAGGTACATGAAGTTAAACGATCTCAAGTTTTATACCTTATCGGACTTAGACCGTTTGCTCGAGCACAAATAAATTTTCTTCAACGTTAAATAACAATAATTTTTTGCTGAAACGAAAGATTCAGATCAGCTCTTTTTTCGACAGAAATCATGTGTTTTTCACTCAGGTCAATCTTTAAAAATGGAGAGAAGGTCTTTTGTGAGAATAGCTGTTTTTTTTCGAAATTAGGGAGGTGATAGGTTAGAAATCAGTGTTTTGGCCGGTGAATTTGAGGTGCGCTACAAGCTCCCGATCAAACGATTTCGTAAATAATCCGGCATATTTTTTCAAAAATCGTATCTTTGTATCAGGAAAATTGTAGAATTAATTATTAGTTAAATTGTAGAACAAGTTCTACAGGCTATTATAAAATGTTCTACAGTCGATTTAATTTCAGCATACTATTTTTGCTACTTATTAAGAAAATAGAAACAATTATATATTTAAAAAATAGAATAAAGTAAGGTTTTTGTATAAAACACATTTATTCTAAAAAAAAAGATCCCCCCAAATCTCTTTTAAATATCTGTTGTGTTATGGTTACTATTGATAGAGAAGTATTCTGCTTTGTTGTTTTTTAAACAAAGAAAGAGTATCTTAGAGGAATAAGATCTGTTATCAGTATTAAAAACAGAATTAGTATTTGCTAATTTTTGCTATAGAACAATATTTATTCAAAATGTAGTACATCATTCAGGATGTTCTTTCGATACCTAATTAAAAAAGTGGCATGAGTTATTGATTTGATTCTGTGACTCATTATTTTATTTATCATTTTAAAATATAAATTTTGATTAGAAAAGATTCCTTAAATAGTACCTTTAGTTTTTTTAAACTAAAGTTCAAACACAGAAAAATAATTCACTACACTTTAATAGCCTGTGTTATTCTTTTACAAATAATTGCTATCGTTATCTGGTATAACGAATCGTCTAATGAAGCAGAAATGTCGAAGACTTTAAACTCGATGGATTCATTGAATAGAATAACGCATTTTACCAGCGGTATAAATAATTCATTTGTTGATTCTCAAAAGAGTTTTAGTAATTATACCTATTATAGAGATAAAGAATCACTGAATAAGTACACCGCTTCTTTAAATGAGATCAGTCGTTTGATCGACAGCTTAAGCTTAATTACCAGAGATAATAAGGCGTTCATGAAGATTCTAGAAGAAAAGAATCAGTCAGAGCACTCTGTAGAGGCTATAAAATCCAGTATAGATTCTATTATTGAGTCGCAGATTAATTCCGATAAAACTGCTTTATCAAAGCCTTTTAAATTAAACAAGTTTGAGTTTAAAAAGATCTTAGACAGCATTAAAACGGACTCTTATATGACCGTAGACAGTGTATCTAAAAAAGGTTTGTTCTCAAGATTGGGAGCTGCTTTGGCCGGAAAAGTGGATGTGCAAAAAGAGAAGCTGAATATTACGGTTACGATGAAATACGATAACAAAGTAGTTACCGGAAGTATCGAAGAACAGTTTGCGAACCTGTTTAATACCACTAATAAATTTTACGAAGAGCAGTTTAAGAACTTAAAGAAGTCATTTGCTAATTTAAAAGATCAGGATGCTAAACTAAAAGAATTCAATAACGAATTACTGAATTTAGAGTCGGCGATTATGCCGAATTACAATAATTCATTGAAATTGCTTCAGGACAATACTCAGAAACAATTGCAAAAGCAGTACGAATCCAATAAAATAGCGAGAAGTTATACCATTGGGATTTTGATCCTGATGATGTTTATCGTTTCGCTTGTGCTTTTCGGCTTCACGAGACTGGCTTTCCAATACGAAAAAAGACTGACTACTGCTCAGATGCAGATCCGTGAAAACCTGAATTTTAAGAACAGAATTATGGGAATGATCAGTCATGAAATAAGATCGCCTTTAAGTATTATTTCTATTTACAGTAAGATGATTAGTGCTTCTATAAAAGATGCCGAAATAAAAGATACTTTTAAATCAATTCAGTTTACTACAAACTCATTGCTTCTTTTGGCCAATCAGATTCTGGAGTATTCGAAAGACGGAAATTATGAGCCCAAATTGAACAATAAGAAGTTCCTGCTTAAGGAAGAGATTCATCAGATTGTTCATTCGATGGCTTCATTGGTTGAAAGTAAAGGAAATAAGATTGAAGTTAATTCTAATCTGATTTCAAATCTTGAAGTGAATTCTGATGCAGCAAAAATTCATCAGCTTTTTTATAACATTATTGGGAATGCGAATAAGTTTACCGAAAATGGATTGATAAAAATTGCGATGGATCTCGAGAAGACCTCTGATAAGCAAGTAAATTTAAAAATAGAAATTGAAGACAGTGGAATTGGAATTGCCAAGAATGACCTGAAAAACATATTCGAACTTTATTATCAGGGTACCGTTTCAGGAAAAGTAAACGATCTTGGAGTAGGTTTGGGGCTCAATTTGTGTAAAGAAATTGTAGAATTGTTTGATGGGAAAATAGATGTTCAGAGCGAAGAAGGCAAAGGGACAACGATTATTTTCAACCTCTTCATAAGTTTAGTTTAAAATAAGACCAAATTAATATACTTTTTGTATATTGACAGTAAAAAGGCAATTAGTTAGAGAAAAGCGCTGAAACAACCCTAAATTAGGTAAATGAAAATGAAATCCCCATCCAATAACTATAGCTTTTTAGTAGCTGATGACCATAGTGTGGTTCGACAAGGCGTTTCTTTGATGATAAAAGAGTTATTTTCGAATGCTTTAATTCATAAAGCCGGAAATTTTAAGGATACCCTTACTATTTTAAAAGAACAGAGTATAGATTTATTAATCTTAGATGTAAATTTTCCTGACGGAAACAGTATCAGTATCATAACAGAGATTAAATCCATCCAGCCCGAAGTGAAAATACTGATCTTCTCCGCTTATGATGAGAATATTTATGCAATGCGGTATTTGAATGCGGGAGCATCCGGATACCTGAACAAAGAAACTTCGGAGGAAGAAATGAAAAACGCAATCAGTTCGATGATTTTGTCCGGAAAGTATATTACACAGAATCTTAAAGACAGGATTCTGGACTCTTATATTTCAAAAAAACCAACAAATCCATTAGATGTATTGTCTAACAGAGAAATTGAAGTGGCACAGCTTTTAATTAAAGGCTATGGTAACCTCGAAATAATTGAACACCTGAACATTAAGAAAACAACGGTAAGCACCTATAAAAACAGGATTTTTGAAAAGCTTGAAATTGATAATCTGGCCGATTTGATCAAAGTTTTTCATTTGTATGCGGACTGATAAACAACATACTTCAAACCTATTTTAAAAAACAGGACTTTTTAAGTACCTGTTTTTTTTGTGATTATTATTTTTTTTGTGATGTTTTTTCTGTAGAAATAATTCTACAACAAGGTGTTCCATGTTCTATAACGTATTGATTTTATTGCATGTATTTTTGTTTTGTCAGGAAGACGCAGTTGCTGGAACTTTATAAATAAGATGGATTTGTAGCAGAATGGATTATTTTTTTTCAGCATCTAGCTTCCTGTATTAAAAGACACTCTTTTGTTGTTACGGACGGCTTTTTTTGTTTTTGCTTTTGTTTTTTGGGTTATAAAAGTCAGGTCAATTTTTATTTTTTTAGAAGATCGCCGTCTGATCAACAAATAGTGCTTTTAAAATCTAATGCAAATTTTAATGCTAAAGAAAACTACAGTTAATAGAAAGGGAATGTATAAAAGTAAGACTATGGAATTCGATTTTTATAATACAAAGAAGAAAGCAAATGTGAATGTTTTTAAATCTAAAGCATTTGATGAGGTTCAGGACGCTCTTTTCGTATTTACGATTTCGGCAGATAACGATTATGAGATGCCCTTTATAAATGACGCCACTTATGAAATGTTTGAAGTTTTATCCAATAAGATGTTTACTAATACCGTACTTTCTATATACGATCGAATTCATCAGGATGATAAAAAAAGGGTGAAAAACTCTTTATTCGACGCTATTAAAAAAAGAAGAAAATGGAGTGTTGTGTTCAGGGCAGAATTGCCTTTCAACGGATTAAGTTGGTTTAAGGTGACTTCAAAAAGGCTAGTCAATAAAGATGGAAGTACGGAATTTTATGGCCGTATAACTGATATTACCGAATTAAAGGAGCAGGAGTTAAAACTCAGAAGAACGGAACAACGTTTTAAGTTCATGCTGATGACTTCAAATGAAGGTATTTGGGATTGGGATCTAACCAATGATCGAATTTATTATTCGCCGCAAGCCTTAAATATACTGGAATTGAAAGCGTCTGATATTGCTCACACTTGCGACGGATGGAAGAAAATGATACATCCGGAGGATGTTGAAGATTGTCAAAAGGCATTTAATGATCATTTTGATAACAGAACTCCTTTTTACGAAAATTTTCAACGTGTATTAACTTCAAATAAAAAATACAAATGGATTCTCAGTAAAGGAATGGTGACCGAGCGTGATCTTGAGGGAAAACCATTAAAGGTAATAGGAACTTACAGCGATGTTTCTTTTCAAAAAGAGAAAGAGCTTGAGTTAAGAAGAGAAATGGAAGTGTATAAAGAAAAGAACAACAGATTGTTGAATTTTTCGCACATCGTTTCTCATAACCTAAACTCGCACGCAGGTAATTTTAAAGTTCTTTTGGACTTGATCGATTCAGAAGAAGGTTTTGATGAAAAAGTTGAAACATTAAAATACCTGCGTGCGGTTTCCGGCGATCTTAGTAAAACAATTGAAGATTTGTCGCAAATTGTAAATGTTCAGAACAATGCCGAAATTAATATCGAGGCACTGAATTTAAACAGTTATTTAAACAGGGTACTCAACATTGTTAATGCTTATAACAACAAGAATAATGTTACGATTATCAACAACGTTTCCCCTGAAGCAGTGGTTCATTTTAATCCGGCATATCTTGAAAGTGTATTGCAAAATTTAAGTAGCAATGCTATAAAATATGCAGATCCTAAAAAACCACTGATCGTCGAATTTAATTTTTTCAGAGAAAATGGAAGAAAGGTATTTACCATAAAAGATAATGGTTTGGGAATTGATCTTAAGAAACACGGAGATTTAATTTTTGGAATGTATAAAACATTTCACAAACACGAAAAAGCAAACGGTTTGGGCTTATACATTACAAAAAATCAGATCGAATCTATGAATGGAAACATTACAGTAGAAAGTCAGGTAGGAGAGGGTACAACTTTTAAAGTCTTTTTTAAAGAATAAGGGTGCTGCGTTCCGCATTATATATAGAATTTCAGATTACATAAATAATTATTTTTAGAATGGAAAAATTTATCGTTATTAAAAAAGCCAATGGAGAATTTCAATTCGAATTTGTAAATAAAAATGGTGAAATTATTTTAAGCAGTGGCGATTATACCCGAAAATTCATGTGTATGAAAGGGATTGAATCAGTAAAAGTTAATTCACAGGACAATACAAAATTCTTCCGGAAAACCAATTCAAAAGATGAAAGATACTTTAATCTTAAAGCTTTTAACGGAAAGATTATCGGAACAAGTAAAATATTTAAAGACAGAGATTCCCGCGATGAAGGAATACTGGAATTTAGAAAATATGCACCACATGCTATTGTAGAAGATCACTCTAATACAGTATTGGCTGAGAGTGCAGCATTTTAGAGTTATTCAATAAAACCGTCTGCCATTCGGTTTGATTTTATAAAACAATGAACTTTTGTCGTTTTCCGGATTGTAATAACGGAATCGTTTTTTAGATAATTTAATTGGTATTTTACACAGCTAAGACCGCTTTTGCGGTCTTTTTTGTTTTCAGTAAACTCAAGTTATAAGGCAATTATAGGTTACGCTCTGAAAGAGCAAAAGCGAGGTCGAAAATATAGTCATCCCATATATTTTGTATAAGATTCTCTAAAAATGCGAACGTTTTTGTATTGGAATTTGTTGGGAACTAAAATTGCTTTTGCCCTTTCAGGGCAATGCTGTATCTTGATCTAACACATAGTACTTTGTACTATGCTGTTGCTTTCGGGCTTTCAGCCCTTTTTTCCGCAATTTCTGTTCTTGATCTGCTATAAGCCGAAAAACATTTGTGTCTTTTGTTACTTGCCCGTTTTATTTTAATTCTTTTTTTTGTAAAAAAGGAGGTTAATATTTTACAAATAGTAAAAAAATGACTTTACAAGGAAGTTGCGCTTAATCAAGACTTAACTTCGGCTCCCTGCAGTATTTTATCTGCCACTTTCCTTGAATTTCCTCACTTTAAAGATGTAAATCCGCCACTATTCTGCCAATATTTCAAGGATTATAAAACTATTTTTTTACAAATACTTAACAAATTACACCCCTTAATTTTCTTTTCTTTAACAATTAGATAATTTTTGATTATTTACTATTTATAAAATTAATTGTTTATTTGCTTGTATAAATTTAATATTTGTAAACAAATTAACCATGAAAACAATTTACAAGGCAATTTTAATTTTTTCGGTTGCACTTTTTACTCCAAACATAATGGCTCAAAAGGCAAGCATCAGCGGAACAATTACCGACACACAGTCTCCGCTTCCGGGTGCTACCATAATATTGTCTAATAATCTAAAAACTACAACAGATTTTAGCGGTTATTTTACCATTCAGGATGTCAGACCAGGCAGCTTCGAATTAGAAATTTCTTATATCGGATATGAAGTGAAACACATACAGATTGAAATTACTGACAATCAAAAACTGAATTTAGGTACAATTCAGCTGCAAACCAACTCAAAAGAACTTAATGAAGTTGTGGTTAGTGGAATGACCCAAAGAAATAGTGAAGCAAGAGCATTGAACATGCAGAAAAAATCAATGAGTATTGTAAATGTAATTGCAGCCGATGGGATTGGAAAACTTCCGGATCGTAATGCTGCCGAAACCGTACAGCGTATGCCGGGAGTTTCGATAGAGCGCGATCAGGGTGAAGGACGTTTTGTATCGGTGAGAGGATTGCCGCCATTTTGGTCGTCAACTACAATTAACGGAAACAGAATTCCAACTGCCGAAGAAGAAACGACTTCGAGAGCTACCGCATTTGATTTTTTTCCTTCAGATCTTATCGCTTATGTTGAAGCTACTAAAGCGCTTACACCGGACATGGATGGTGATGCGATTGGCGGAAGCGTCAATTTTACTACACAAACCGCTCCAACGAAAAGAACAATTAAAGCAAGTGTTTTTAGCGGATACAATCAAAAATCGGATAAAGGAATTTATAGTGGATCACTTACAATAGGGGATAAAAGTAAAAATGGAAAGTTTGGATACATTATCAATGGTACGTATTGGGACAGAAACTGGGCAACCGATAATTACGAGGCGAGAAGACAAGGTGATCAGGGCGTTTACAGATTGGAGTTGAGAGATTACACCGGAGTTAGAAAAACCACAGGTTTGAATGGTGCAATGGAGTTTAATCCTTCATCTAGAGATAAAATTTTTCTAAAAGTAACTTATGGCGGACTTACAGATGAAGAAACACATTACAAACACCGTATCCGATTTGATAAATTCAATGGTACAACAAATGCATTAACGGTGGAACAACAAGATATTCACAACCAATTAATGACACAATTTTTAGGTCTTGATTTGGGAGGGAAACATCAGTTAGCGAACGGAAAATTAGATTGGAGTCTTGCTTCTTATCGAAACAGGTTTAAGTATGGCAACATCCCAAATGCAGAAGACAACAGTTATTTTTTAATTCAGTTCAATCAAACGGGAGTAGGTGTTAAACCCGAATATTTAAAAACAGTGCCGCTTGCCAATGGTGGAGCAGGAGGTCCAAGAGCGTATTGGGCTGCTGATGGTGGAATTATGGATCCAAGCAATCCAAAGTCAATATTTGATTTTTATTCCGATCCAAATTTCAAAACAGATCCGACAAAAATGAAGTTTTCTACTTTAGAATTATACAAAATCAACATCGTAGAAAGAGACAACATTATTGCGGCAGTCAACTACGAGCACAATTTTAATGAGAATCTTAAAATGAAGTTTGGAGCGAAAGTAACAGATAAAGATCGTATTGCAACTTTTAGAGACGAGTATTACAACTGGACAGGTTCTCCAACCCCTTATTTATCCAACTATGCTTCTGATTTAATTCTTCAACCGGGAGGTACAGATTACTTAAGGAAAGAAACAGGCACTTTGATTGGAAATAGTTTCGGTCCGGTTTTATCAGCGGATGGAATGACAAAATTATTCAATACCTCCAAAGCAAATCTGGTTTTAAATCCTGCTGATTCGCAGATTCCGGAACTGGGTAAAGGATTAGGAAGAAACTTTAATGTAGGGGAGACAACCTCTTCTGTTTATGCGATGTCAACCTATAATCTGTCGGATAAATGGACTGTTTTGGGAGGTCTGCGTGTAACCAATACTATCACACAGGTAACCGGTAAAACTGTAGAAAACAATGTGGTGGTAGATGCTGAGAATACTAAAACGTATACCTCCGTACTTCCAATGTTGCACGTAAAGTACACTCCGATTGAGAATTTGAACCTTCGTTTTGCCACAACCAGGACATTTGCAAGACCTAATTTTGGAGATATTTCACCTGCAGGTTCGCTAAATACTATTGACGGAGAGTATGCAGGAGGAAATCCAAACTTGAACCCTACCTATTCCTGGAACTTTGATTTGTTGGGAGAGTATTTCCTTGACGAAGTAGGAATCATTAATGCCGGAGTATTCTACAAATCGATTACAGATCCAATTTTTGACGATACTTATCAGGGTACCATAAACGGAATTCCTGATATAGAAATCAGTTCACCTGCTAACGGAGGTAATGCATGGATTGGTGGAGTTGAATTTGGAATTACCAAGAGATTCAGCTTCTTGCCGGGATTCCTGAAATATTTTGGGACTCAGATCAATGCAACTCTTATGGACTCTGAAATGACGTTAGGGAAAAATGCTAACAATCCTAACGGAAGAAAAGTGTCAACACCTTATCAGGCAAAAGAATTATACAATATACAACTGTTTTATGAGAGCGGCAAACTAAATGTGAGAGCTGCCTTTAATCACAAGGGAGCTTATGCCACAAGTTTTGATGCCAATGCTAAAAATACAGACATGAATGATATTTATTACGGTAAATACAACTCGCTTGATTTTTCTGCTTCCTATAAAATTGGAGATCATTTTACCATTTTCAGTGATGTAAACAATGTATTGAACGAGCCTTTGATGTACCATTTTGGAGAAACACCAAACCGTCCGAAACAGGTAGAATATTACGGAATGAAGTTTAACCTTGGTTTAAAATATAATTTATAGACAACTATAAGTTAACCCGTTGGATGTGCGCAGATTTTATTTTTACAGTTTATTTTTTTTTAATCTGCCGCAATCAACGGGTTTCTAAAACAACCGTACTTATTTCACATTGATCACAACCCCATCACGTTAAATCTTAAGAACTAATGTCTAAAAAAGCGTCTAATTTTAGGTTCATACTCAAAACGTCCATAGCGGCATTCGGCACTTATTTTTGTATGTATGCCTTCAGAAAACCTTTTACGGTCGCTACTTTCGATCAGTTGTCTTTTTGGGGAATAGATTATAAGATTCTGCTCATTCTAGCACAGGTTTTAGGTTATACTTTTTCTAAATTTTTAGGAATCAAAATCATATCCGAATTAAAGTCGGCCAGGAGAATTTTATACTTAATCAGTTTTATCGCCATTTCAGAATTGGCTTTGCTGGGTTTTGCTTTGGTACCGGCACCTTACAACATTCTATTTTTATTCATCAATGGATTGCCTTTAGGAATGATTTGGGGAATCGTTTTTTCTTATATCGAAGGCCGAAAAACAACTGAATTACTGGGGGTAATTTTATGCTCGAGTTTTATCGTTTCCTCTGGAGCGGCGAAATCTGTGGGAGTATTCGTTCTGAAGGTTTTGGGGTGCAATGAGTTTTGGATGCCTTTTGTTTCGGGATTACTTTTTATTGTTCCGCTAATCGTATTTTCATTGTTTTTGGAAAAAATCCCAAATCCGGATGACGAAGATTTAGCCCTGCGATCCAAACGCAGACCTTTAGATAAAAAAGAACGTGCATTATTATTCCGACAATTTGCTTTTCCGTTGACCATACTTATAATTTTCTATGCCATGTTAACGGCAATGCGTGAATTCAGAGATAATTTTGCAAGAGAATTATGGGATTCTTTGGGATATAAAGAGAGTATTTCGATCTATATGTACTCCGAAATTCCGATTGCGATAGCTGTTTTGGTCATTTTAGGATTTTTAGGAAGTATGAAAAACAACTACAAAGCCTTCAAAAATTATCATTTGGTGTTGCTCGTAGGTTCTGTACTTATAGGGATTACAACCTTATTGTTTCAAAAACATTTAATATCACCAGTTCCATGGATGATAATTTCCGGATTTGGAATGTACGTTTGCTACATTCCGTTCAACGGTCTGTTTTTTGACCGTATGATTGCCACCTATAAAATTGATGGAAATACCGGATTTTTAATTTACATCGCCGATGCTTTTGGTTACTTAGGAAGCGTACTGGTATTGTTTTTTAAAAATTTTGGCGACAAGAATATTTCCCTGTTAAGCTTTTTTACTACCTGTATTTATCTGCTCTCTTTTGTTGGGATCATCACTACCATCATGTCCTTTAACTATTTTAAAAGGAAGTTTAGAAAGACAGCTAAGATTCATACAGCTATGAGTTATGAGATGTGAGTTATGAGATGTGAGATGTGAGATGCAAGATTTGAGATGTAAGATGTGAGATTTGAGATGTAAGATCTAAGATTTGAGATTTGAGATGCAAGATCTAAGATTTGAGATTTGAGATTTGAGACGCCGAGGGAAACTTGAAACCTGAAACTTGAAACCTGAAACCTGAAACCTGAAACTTGAAACTTGAAACCTGAAACCTGAAACCTGAAACCTGAAACAACAAACCATAAACCAAAAACAAATAAACAAATAACCAGTAAAACAAATAAAAACACAAACATGAAAGAGAAGTATGATTTAATAATTATCGGGGCAGGAGTTCTGGGCACATTTCACGCCTACCATGCCCTGAAAAAAGGAATGTCGGTTGCCATTCTGGAAAAAAGCAGTAAACCGGAAGGTGCGACCGTTAGAAATTTTGGACAGGTTGTACCGTCTGGAATGGATCGAAAATGGCAGAATTTTGGAAAAGAAAGTTTAAAGATTTATAAAGATATTCAATCGCAGTTTGAGATCAATCTCCGCCAGAACGGAACTGTTTATCTGGCTTCAAATGAAGAAGAAATGCAGTTGATTGAAGAACTTCATCAGATTAATATTTCGAATGATTACGAATCTAATTTGCTGACCAAAGAGCAATGCCTGAATAAATACGACGGTTTACGTGCTGACTATTGTAAAGGAGGATTGTTTTTTCCGCAGGAAGTTACCGTTGAACCTTCCACAATGATTCACAAATTGCACCAGTTTATGACAGCCAATCTTGGACTTGATTTGTTTGTAAACACTACGGTCGTAGAAACCCAGGACCTAAACGATGAAGTAATAGCAAGAACTGCAGCAGGTGAGGTATACAAAGCTTCAAAAATTATTATTTGTAACGGAAGTGATTTCAAAATATTATATCCTGAGATTTACAACAACAGCGATCTCATTGTATCTAAATTGCAGATGCTGCAGACGAAACCTCAGAACAATTACAGATTGGACGGCTCTATTTTAACGGGATTGACCATCAGAAGATATGAATCGTTCGAAGAATGTAAATCGTATCAGACCATCAAAGCAAAAGAAAATCCGGATAGTTTTGAGAAGAAGTATGGCGTTCATATCCTGTTCAAGCAAGCCCTTGACGGCTCCGTAATTTTAGGAGATTCTCATGAGTATGCTCCCGCAAAAGATATTGATTCTTTGGGATTTGATCTGAATATGGACATCGATCATTTTATGATTGAAGAAGCCAAAAAGATAATTGATTTGCCTACTTATGAAATCCAGAACAGATGGTTTGGAATGTACTCGCAATGCAAGACCAAAGATATTTTCGAATACACCGTTGACCAGAATATTCACATCATAACCGGAATAGGAGGAAAGGGCATGACGGGAAGCGCAGGATTTGCCAAACACAATATTGATATGATTTTTAATGCTTAGGGATTGTGAGATGTGGGTTATGAGTTATGAGGTATGAGTTATGAGTTTCAGAGATAACCTGAAACCTGAAACAAATTTAATTATAAATCATAGTATATAATCTATAATTAAAGTCTTTTTTAGAGAAATAACACAAACGATCAACCATTAACCATCAACTATAAACAAAAAAAAAAAACAGCCTGTTTGGCTATTAAAATAAATACACAAAATGAAAATTAATGAAATTGAAATGGTTGTTTTTGATATGGCCGGAACAACAATAAATGAGCAAAATATAGTTTACAAAACATTGCATAAATCCATCAACAACTTCGGGATCGGGGTTTCTTTGGAATCGGTATTGTCATTAGGAGCGGGAAAAGAAAAACATCAGGCGATCAGGGATATTTTAGAATACAATAAGATCACAGACGAGAATAAATCAGATGTAATATTCGAATATTTTAAAGAAACACTGGACAAAGAATATCTTTCAGCTTCCGTTTTACCTATAGAAGGCATTGAAAATATTTTTGAAAATTTAAAAAAGGACGGTGTAAAAGTGGTACTAAACACAGGCTACAGCAGTCACGTTGCGAATACCTTATTAGAAAAGCTGAACTGGAAGGAAGGAAACCAATACGATGCCTTAATCACCGCTGATGATGTAGTGTTGGGACGTCCATTTCCGGATATGATATACAAAGCCATGCAATTGTTTGCGATTACAGACGCTTCAAAAGTTCTAAAAGCAGGAGATTCTGCGATAGATATTGAAGAAGGTAAAAATGCCAAATGTGGCGTAACTATTGGTGTTTTATCCGGCGCACAAACCAGACAGCAGCTTGAAGCAGCCCAGCCCGATTACATATTAAATTCGTTGGCATCGCTTTATAGTGTTATGGGGTGAGCGGTTAGATGTGAATAATGTTAGAAGTAAGAAGTGAGAAGTAACAATTAACAATTAACAATTGACAATTAACAATTAACAATTAACAATTATCAATTATCCATTATCCATTATCCATTATCCATTAACCATTAACCATTATCCATTAACCATTAACCATTATCAATTAACAATTAACAATTAACAATTAACCATTATCCATTATCCATTATCAATTATCAATTAACAATTAACAATTAACAATTAACAATTAACCATTATCCATTATCAATTAACAATTATCAATTAGTAAAAACAATATCCCTGCAGGAAAAGTTTCAAACAAGTAAATAAATAGTAACCATAAAACAATTCAACCCAATGAAAAAGATTTTTAGATTAAGTTACATTACAATTCTTGCAAGTGCGCTTTTAGTCACTTCCTGTACCAACGATTCAGCGCTTGCGAAAGACGAACAGGCAGTAAATGCTAAAGCAAACTCTAAAACCGGCAAATCTGCTTTAAGCAGTGGAACCAGAAAATTACTGATTATAGGAATCGACGGCTGTCGCGGCGATGCTCTAATGGGAGCCAACACTCCTAATATTCATGCTTTATTACCCAATGCGGTTTACAGTGTAGATGCATTGACCGAAGCACCTACGTGGAGCGGAAACGGCTGGTCGACGATGCTTACCGGCGTGACCCATTTGAAACATGGCGTAACCGATAATTCATTTTCGAGTCCGAATTTTACCTCGTATCCTAGTTTTTTGAAAAGACTTGAAACGTATAATTCTGCTTTAAAAACCATGTCGATTGTGCATTGGGCACCCATCAATACCTATATTGTGAATGGCATTGATGTAGAGAAAACACTCACTACCGATTTGGCTGTTAAAAATGAAGTGGTTGCCGCACTTACAAACGACAATCCGGATGCCTTGTTTTTGCATTTTGATGATGTCGATCATGCAGGACACAGCTATGGATTTTCGCTTAATGTATCGCAGTACAAATCTTCAATTGAAACCACAGACGGTTACATAGGTGAAATCTTAACGGCTTTAAAGAACAGACCTAACTATGCCAATGAGGATTGGTTGGTCGTGGTAGCGCCGGATCACGGAGGGATTGTTACAGGTTCCAGTGGATCTCATGGCGGAAGTTCTTACGAAGAACGAAACATCTTTACTATTTTCAACAATAAAAACTTTACGTCGACTAAAATCGAAAAACCGGTCGATCCCACTACAACGATAACGGGTAAGTTTGTCAATTTTAATTCCAATTCTATTTATGCTTCAACATCTAATGCACTTTACAATTTCGGAACTTCGAGTTTTACAGTGGAGTGTCGGGTAAAAACATCAGGATATAGCAGTGATCCTTCGCTGGTTTCGAATAAGAACTGGGTGAGCGGTAAAAACCGAGGTTTTGTCATCTGCGCCAATACCGGAGGAACATGGAAGGTAAATATTGGGGACACTCAAAGTCGTGTGGATATTTCCGGTGGGACAATCAATGATGGGAAATGGCATCATTTGACACTTGTGGTGGACCGCACAGCCAAATTGGTTAAAACGTATCAGGACGGTGCTTTTGTGGGGCAGGCTGCTATTGGAGCCAGTTTCGGAAGTCTGACTTCTGGACTGCCTTTTGCGATAGGACAGGACGGAACGCTAACGTATGGTGCCAATGTAAACGGAAATATTGCTGAGGTGCGTGTATGGAACAAAGCCTTATCGGAAGCTTCGATTTTAAATTATACCTGTTCTTCGGTTACCGCTTCACATCCGGATTACTCCAATCTTATTGGATACTGGAAAGGAGATAACGGATCAGGAAACAGTTTTACCGATTCAAGCGTTCAGCAGGTAAACCTTGCTTTTCCAAATACTCCAACATGGATAAACACTACAGCCTCTTTAAAATGTGGTACCGCAACAGGAGCAGTTCCTAAAATGGTAGATATCGCCTATTCTTCGTTACAATGGTTTGGTGTACCCATCAATACAAGCTGGTCATTAGACGGCCGTTCATGGCTTCCGACAGCGAATTAAAAATTTGTGTTTTTTGTTTTTTAAAGGGTTATCTTCTTTTTTGAAGGTAGCCTTTTTGGTTTGATTCTGGCTTGGAGTTTAACCGCAAAGAACGCTAAGATGTTGCGCAAAGTTCGCAAAGATTTTTTTTTCTCATTTTGTGTCATTTCGATCGAAGAGAGAAATCGCATTAGAAACTCGACACAGAATGTCGCCAATCTTTTTCGAATCCCACGTGTGATTTGCTTCGTTAAAAATTTGTGTTTTATTGTTTTTTAAAGGGTTATCTTCTTTTTTGAAGGTAGCCTTTTTGATTTAATTTTGGTCTTGAGTTTAACCGCAAAGAGTGCAAAGATGTTACGCAAGGTTCGCAAAGGTTTTTTTTCTCATTTTGTGTCATTTCGATCGAAGAGAGAAATCACATTAGAAACTCGACACAGAATGTCGCCAATCTTTTTCGAATCCCACGTGTGATTTGCTTCGTTAAAAATTTGTGTTTTATTGTTTTTTAAAGGGTTATCTTCATTTTTGAAGGTAGCCTTTTTGATTTAATTTAGGTCTTGAGTTTAACCGCAAAGAGCGCAAAGATGTTACGCAAGGTTCGCGAAGTTTTTTTAATGTAAAGGGATGAGTTTAACCGCAAAGAGCGCAAAGATACTGCGCAAAGTTCGCAAAGTTTTTTTTCTCATTTTGTGTCATTTCGATCGAAGAGAGAAATCACATTAGAAACTCGATACAGAATGTCGCCAATCTTTTTCGTATCCTACGTGTAATTTACTTCGTCTATTCACTGTCCTTCGAGTCCCCTTCGGTCGATATTGACAAGCTTAGTAGCTATTTAATCGTAAAGTTCTATCTATAGAGCTTTGCGAACCTTACCTTTTTTAAAGTCTTAGCTCTAAAAAAACTTAGCGTTCTTTGCGGTAAAAAAAACTAACTATTACTCTCAGAATAAAAGTAAAGTACCAGCATCACACAGTTTTCTGTTGTTCGGTTTTGAGGCACGTGTGGATGTCTTCCGTTGAAGCACAATGAATCACCTTCATTGACAACCACTTCTGCATCATCAATAATATAAGTCACACTTCCTTTTATGATGTATTTGAACTCCCAGGCATCTGTAATTACTTTTTCGCGTTTACAGTTGGGTTCCACGTCAAGAATTACAGCTTCAAAACCAATAGAGTTAATGCTTTTACTGAAAATATGATAGTAGTTAAAACCGGTGGTTTCGGCACGGTCCTCTTTTTCTATCTTTTGATAATCGTCTTTTTTAATATGAATGTACTTCGCATTCTTGGTATTTTCAACACCTTCAAAAAAATAACTCACATCCGTATTTAAGGATTGTATCAATTCAATCAAAACAGGTAGGGAAGGAATTGTTCTTCCGTTTTCAATTCTGGAAATCAAACCGTTGCTAACTCCGGCTCTGTTGGCTACTTCGTGTATGGTTAATGCATTTTTCTTCCTGATCTCTTTTAATCTCTTTCCAATACCAATTAAAAAATCTTCCATAATAAAAACTTCAGTTTAGTATGGTAAATATAACACAATTAGCGGGTGAGTTGCAAAAGAAGAGAAGCCTTAGTGTGAACTTTTGTATTTTCTATAGCTAGGATTATGGCACACGGATGATACGGATTCGTTTCACGTAAACACGGATGAAAACGGTTTTTTAGAGGAATAAAAGACATTATTATGATAAAATAATCCTATCCCAGATAAAACAAAAAATAATCCGTGAAGATCCGCGTCTTCGCCTAGCGAATCAGTATCATCCGTGTACTTTTTTTAGTACGGCTTTAAAACAAAAAAGAAGTTTTATAAAAAAGGAGCGAAATCAATTCACCGTGACATTTCTTACCCTGGCTTTTTTAATGAGGTTGAGTGACTCTCTAATCAGAGATTTTATTTCGAGAGGTGGAGTTTTACGCCCTTCATGTTTGTTTTGTATTGGACCATCTATGTCCATTTTAGCTGTCTGTAAATCTCTTTCAAAAGCTTTGAGAACCTGATTTTCGATAGTTGAATGTTTTTTGTAGTAATAGATTGCATTGTGCAGATCTTCGATATGACCGGTAAAATCTAAGATTGCTCTTTTGGATATTGCCCGATTGTAGTAAATAGAAAACTCTAAAGGATCAGTTTCAATGGCTTTGTCGAAATCCTCAATGGCATTATAATGGTAATCCAGTTTTTGAAGACAGGTTCCTCTTAAGGCATAAACCCCCTGATCAAATCCGGAATTGATCGCACAGTTTAAATGCAGCAGGGCATCCTGAAACCGATTCGACAAATAAAACTGTCTGCCCTTTTCCAAATGAAGAGAACCATCATTAGAAACGGGTTTTGAAAGTCTTTCCGTAAACTTTTTTATTACTAAAGTGTTGAACCATTTCATGCTCTTGAGATTTTAGCCAACAGATTAAACAAGTCCTAAAAAGATTTATTAGAAATGGGGGGATTAAATTTAGGTAATTTTTTGAAATATAACAACTTACGATTGTTTTTATTTCGAAGAACACAGCAAAAGGATCCTAATTACCGAATAGGTAAGAAAATTTTTCCAAAGAAATACAACAACTGAATAAAGTGATTTGCTTCGTCAAAAAGCTACTTTTTCTTTCTGCCGAGCCAAATGATTAGTCCTGTAATAGGTAATGTCGCAGCAAAAAGACAAACCAAAAAAGCAATTATTTTAGTGGTCAATCCATAAACACTTCCGGTATGAATAGGATACATCAGACGTTTCAGTTTGTCACCGTTTGAATAGGATTTGTAAGGTCTGTTTTCAATATTTTCCGCCGTATACTTATCAAAATAAGCCGAGCTGGATTGATGTGGAATGATTCTTTCCAGATCTTCCTTCAGAACCGTAATACTATTGATTGTATCCACCGGCATTCTAATTTGGATATTTCCGGTATAAGGAAAAATACTGTCGGTCTTATTGTAAATACCTTGATAAAAAGCAGTATTATTGAGTTTAGGATCTATTTTTGTTGGATTCTTTACTTTTAAAGACACTTTTTTACTGGTAGTTCCATCGGCGATTAAATAAAGGCCATTTTGAAACCAGTCAAAGGCAAAGGAAAGACCGGTTAGCGAAATAATAAGCAAAGCTAAGAAGCTGTAAAAGCCAAAAGTAGAATGAAAATCCCAATTGATTCTTTTGAAGGAACCGCTCCATTTTACCTTTAGTCGTTGTTTTAAATTTTTAATCTTTTTCGGCCACCATAAAACCATACCTGTGATCAGCATCAGAACAAAAATAATACAGGAAGATCCCATAATAAGCTGCCCGGCATCACCCATTAGCAATTGTCTGTGGAGGGAAAGCACTACTACAAAAAACCGACTTTCCTGAGGTGTTGTGGCGAGCACTTTTCCGGTATAAGGATCAATAGAAAAAAACTGTGCCTTTTTATCGGCATCCTTTGCCAGAATTTGGAAGGTACGCGAAGGATCATTGAAGGTATAAATTCGGGTAATTTTTTTGATGCCGTACTGTTTCTGAAGAACGTCTGTACAATAATCAATTGTTTTTTTGGTCGTCCCTACAGATGAAACCTGATAGTATTGAGGATGTAAGAATGAGTCAATTTCTTTTTCAAAAACTAAAATACTGCCGGTTAAGGCCGCAATAAAAACGATTAAACCTGAGCCAAGCCCCAGCCATAAATGTATTTGTCTGATCGTTTTTTTTATTCCTTTCTTCATTTAGTAGCTTATTTGGTTTTATAGGCACTCTGGTTCACACCGTAATGGTATCATTTTCTGTTAGAATTAAACTTGAATCCACAGAAAATGCGTCGCAAATTTATACTTATTTAGACTAAATCTTTGTTTTTTGAATGAAAAAAAGAGCCGTAAAACCTCAAAAATGCTTATTTATTAACTTTTGAATGGAGTAGTCTTAAACTTTGAGAAGAGAAAACTTACAGATTGATTTTGATTCGTTTTGTGGCATTCGTACAATTTTTTAAGCTGATGCTGTTGTAATATTGCTTTTTTATCAAGAAACTGATTTATTTTCTGACAAAGGCGCATGAATTATTAAAAATTCTATAGAATAAATCGAAATAATACTTGTTAAACAATTATTAATCTTTATTTTTGCGCTGTTTTTATTAATTCTAAATAAGAATAAAATCACTAACCAAAAAATTAAAATCAATGAAATATCTTAGTTTAAGAACATCAAAGTTTTTATTTATTATCAGCCTTTTATTTTCGGTCTTTTCTTCTTTTGCACAACAAAATGGTGGAAAAATTAAAGGACAAATCACAACCTCTGACGGAAAATCGGCTTCGGGAGTTATTATTACACTTAAAAATTCAAGATATAAAACCATTTCAAATAGCGACGGCAGCTTTAGACTGAACAAAATAGCAGAGAATATTTATACTCTGCAAGCTTCATTATCGGGCTACGAAACGATCGAACAGGAAGTTACGGTTGCCAACAATGAAACGACCAATGTGACTTTGCAATTGAAATTTAATGGTAAAGAAACCAACGTTTCTGAAGAGAATGGCGATCAGTTAGATGAGATAATCGTCTCGGCCAGTAGAAAAGTAGAAACTTTATCAAAAACACCTTCTTCGGTAACTGTCATTAATGCTAAGGATATTGAAGATTTATCGATTGTGAGTCCAAATATTGCCAATATTGTGGCATTTGCGGTTCCAGGCTTAGGATCGGGTACAAACAATACAGGGAATTACGGTCAGACACTTCGCGGTAGAAATCCCTTAGTTTTGATTGATGGAATTCCGCAATCGACGCCATTGAAATCTGCAGGACGTGAGCTGCGTTCTATAGATCCTTCTGTAATTGAACGTATCGAAGTCATTAAAGGAGCAACTGCTATTTATGGAAATGGTGCTGACGGAGGTTTGATTAATTACATTACAAAATCAGGTAAAACTCAAAAGAAATTCGCCGGATACAGTGAGGCAGGAACTAACGGAAATATAAAAGGTGACAGTACATTAGGATACCGCTTCAATCAGCAGTTTTATGGGAAAATCAGTAAGTTCAACTATATGGTAGGCGGAACTTATGAAAAAACGGGTGTTTTTCGTGATGGAGGAGGGAAGGTTATTTCTCCTGAGTACGGATTAGGAGAAACTAAAACGTATAATGTGTTTACTAAAGTAGGTTACGATTTAACCCCTAAGCAAAGAATTGACTTCATGTACAATTATTTCAGTTCGAATCAGGATTCGGATTTTATCCTTAAAAATGGAGTATACGGAGTAAGTCCTGCAATTGGAGTATTGGGTAACAGGCCTGGTGTAGACGAAGGAAATCGTTACAATCACAATGCGAATCTTCAGTATGTAAACAGAGGGATTTTTGGGAGCACTTCACTTACAGCTAACTTGTATTTTCAGGATTTCCTGACGGCATTTTCTAACTCTACTTTTTTCTACGGAAGCGGACAATCACAAACGGCATCTACCAAAAAAGGGGTAAGAGTATATTTGAATTCTCCTTTTGTAATTTCGTCAAACTTCACGGGTGATGTGACTTACGGATTCGATTTATTGAACGATAAAACGAACCAAAAACTGGTAGACGGACGTGTTTGGGTTCCGAACATCGATATGGTCAATCTGGCACCTTATGCACAATTATCGACACAGCTGTTTGGCGACTGGAATGTAAAAGCAGGTTTGCGTGCAGAAAACATTAAAATCAATATCGACGATTACAATACTCTTGCTACCGGTGCAAATGGAGCGGGAAGTATTGCTGTAAAAGGGGGAAAACTTAATTATGATGCTTTTGTTTTTAACACGGGTATTCGATATTCAAGATTTAAATTCTTCAATCCGTTTGTGAGTTTTTCTCAGGCTTTTTCTGTATTTGATTTAGGAAGGGTTTTAACCAATGCAAAACAGGATGCCATCTCTAAGTTGGAGACAGAACCAATTATTGTCAACAACTATGAAGGAGGTTTTAGCAGTCAGTTAGGAAAATTCAATGTAAGTGCTTCTTATTATTTGAGTACATCAAAATTAGGAACCAATTTGATTCAGGTAGACGGATTTTTAGTAGCAGAACGTTTGCCGGAAAGAGTTTGGGGATATGAGGTTCAGGCCGATTACCAAATTCTTAAGGAATTGACAGTAGGGGGTAACTATGCCAATGTACAGGGAAGAGGGGATAAAGATTCTGATGGGAACTTTTACGGACCAAACGATATTTATTTGAAATCAAACCGAATTCCTCCGGTTAAAATTACAGGTTACGCAAAGTATGGCGGTAAAAGATTAAATGTTGAATTGTACTGGATGTATGTTGGTGATCGTGATGTTTTCAAACCAAATGCCAAAGGAGCTTATGCCATTGGAGAAGGACCAATTCATTCTTTCAATTTATGGAATCTGGCATCTGCTTATAAAGTAACAGATAGCATCCGTGTTAAACTTGGAATTGAAAATATATTCAATACAGATTATTATCCAACAACTTCGCAGTTTTTTGGTACAAATGCCAATTATACAAGAGGAAACGGTACCAGATTTAATTTAGCACTGGGGTATAGCTTCTAAAAGATAGCTTTCCAAATAATATTATTTTGTTTTTTTATTTAAAGGTTCCTGACGCAGTTTTGTCAGGAGCCTTTTTTTGTTTTGAAGGGTAAAAAAAGTCACAGTATTCAGTCGCAGTTTTCAGTTTTAATGTGTACTGATTACCGTGACTGAATACTGCGACTTGTTTTGAAAGATAAAAGAAATAGTCACAGTTTTCAGTCACAGTGCTCAGTTTTAATGTATACTGATTACCGTGACTGATTACCGTGACTGACTACTGCGACTGCAAACTGCAAACTGCGACTGAATACTTAAAACCTATAAAGCCCCTTCTAATTCCAGTGACTCCTTAAGTAAAGGATAGTTTACTTTTCCGTTTGGTGTAAGCGGAACGTCTTCTATGTGCATCACTTTTAAAGAACTGGCGTGAAGATTTAGTTTGGCTTTTAGCACTTTCAGAATCAATTCTTTGTTCAGATTTTCGTCGGTGTACATTACGGCCAGATGTTTATCGTTTATTCCGATACAGATAAACGTTTGCCCACCCAATGCATCTTTCAGCAATAATTCTGTTTCGTCAAGATTGAGACGTACTCCGAACAATTTCACGATTCGTTTGATTCGGCCTACAATATAGTAGTAACCTTCTTCATCTTGTCTGGCCTTGTCTCCGGTGTGGAGTCTTTCCTGTTCTTCATAAAACTGAAGATCAGCTCTCACATTGGCATAACCACCATAGACATTTGGACCAATGTAAATCAGTTCCTCTGTTTCGTTATCGATCTCAAAACGTCCATTTTTAACTGGTAAACCAATAGAAGTTCCTTTTCGCAACAGATCTTTCGGAGGCAAATAAGCCATACGACCGGAAGCTTCTGTTTGTCCGTACTGCGCAAAGAATTGCTTGCCGAATTTCTCACTAAAATCTGAAATTGCCTCAATTAGTTTGTGATTCAGCATTCCGCCCGTATGGGTCAGGTAACGTAAGGAAGGATGATCTTTCTTGAAGAATCCAATACTGTACAGCATCTCATAGAAGTACGGAACTCCACCTAAGGTAGAGTATCCGTACTTTTTGAAATCGGCCCAGAATTCTTTTTGAAAAGCATCTTTATCTGTACAAACAATCTGACTGGCTTTGATACAATTGGTGGTAAAAATCGACAAGCCATACACAAAATTGATCGGTACATTTAAAGGTACTACATCATCTGACCGGATTGGCATATACTCCATAATCGATTTTGCATTGTGTACCAGGTTTTCATCAGAAAGCCTAACAAATTTAGGCGATCCTGTAGTTCCGGAAGTGCTTAGCAAAAGTTTTATTTTGGCATGTATCGGGTAAATTAAATTTACGTTTCGTTTAAACAATACTATCGTTTCGGATGCATTTACAGCCGTATAGCCTTCTATTTCAGTTCGCGTAGGGTCATAGATATAATAAGGAGTATATTTCTGTTCCAGATTTTCCTTAAAATTTTCGAGTAAACCCATTCCCAACAAAGCAATCGTAAACCTGCTCTGGTAAAAATTTAAAAGCGTTTCAATAGCCGGTAACTGATTGTCATTGTAAATAAAAACAACTGAACGGATGTTTTCGATTTCCAGTGACTGATCCATTTCTGCAATAGATTTTGAAACTCCGGTACTGGCGTCGGTAAAAGTCAGCTTTTCATTTTTTCTGATTAAATCGTATAGTTCCATAAGTTTAGTGGTCTATTCTAATTGATTTCAAATCCGTATTTTTTAAGAATGTCTTTAATTTTTGCTACACTTCCCATCTCCAGAATGTCTTCCATTTCGATTGAGATTTTGTAAGTACTTTCAAGTTCTTCTACTAATACCAAATGACTCAGCGAATCCCATTCGGCTATAGCCTGATATTCCAGTCCGTCGTTTACTGCCTCAACAGGAATTTCAAAAGCTCTTGCAAATACTCCGTGTAATTGTTCTATTGTACTCATTGTTCTATTATTTAATATTAAATTGATATTTTTTATTTGTTGTCTAATGTTTTGTGATGTAATTCATATGCAATAGATATGACGCTCCTCCGGAGCTTTCGCAAAAAAATACGTTATAAATGCTATAAATATGATGCTCCTTTGGAGCTTTTACAAATGTTATCTCATTGGAACGTAATTCTATAGATATGACGCTCCTTCGGAGCTTTTACAAAAAAATACGTTATAAATGCTATAAATATGACGCTCCTCTGGAGCTTTTACAAATGTTATCTCATTGGAACGTAATTCTATAGATATGACGCTCCTTTGGAGCTTTTTATAAATGCTAAGCCCCATCGGGGCAAAATATTTATAGAAATTGGTAAAATCGTTTCAATAAACCCCAACGGGGTGGCATATTTTGAACCGCTTTAGTTTTAAAGCTTTGTATGTTTCCATTTTCCTTTTCGGAAAACAACGATACAAGCCACGGCCAATATAATTTCTGAAACAAGGATGGCCGTAAAAACACCATTGGAACCCAAATCAAAAGAAATTCCCAGGGCATAGGCAAGCGGAATCTGTATGACATAGAACATCAGGATGTAAAGCCAGGTCACCACTTTTACTTCGCCGGCCGCATTAAGGGCTCTTGAAATCACCATCGTATAACCTAATAATATGTAGGCTATCGAAATTAGATGAATGTACATGGTACTAAAAGAGATCACCTCAGGAATGTCAGTAAAGATTTTTATAACCGGAACAGCAAGGAATATCCAGCAAATTCCAATTAAAACCAGAAATCCCATGTTTAACATTCCCGCTCTCCAAACCGATTTTTCGGCACGTTCGGGCTGTTTGGCTCCCAGATTTTGTCCGGTTAAGATTCCTGCGGCATTTCCAAGACCCCAGGCCGGCATCGTAGCGATAGAAGTGACTCTTTGTGCCAGAATGTAACCTGCAAGAGCACTCTCGCCAAAATGCGACATGATCTTAATCATGAACACCCAACTTGATGCCGGAATGATAAATTGTACGGTACCGCCAAAAGCAAGTTTCAGTACTCTTTTGAAAATAGCAAGATTGAAGACCATTTGTGCCAGACCAATTTTTAACATGGTTTTTGCCCTTATCAGATACCAGGCCTGATACAGTACTCCAATTACTCTCGCAATTAAAGTGGCCAGTCCAACTCCCAATAAACCGTATGCCGGAATAGGACCCCAGCCATAAATAAATACCGGACACAGTACAATGTTCAATGCATTGGAAAGCCACAGTATTCTCATAGCTGTCGAAGCGTCTCCAACACCTCGAAAGATTCCATTTACGACGATTCGAAGAATCAAAAATCCGCTGGAAGCAAACATGACGATGCCGTAAGTTCTTCCTTCCTCAACCATAGCAGCCGAAAGTCCCATAGCACTCATAATATCAGTGGTACAGATGGTACAGACAATGCTAATCAGGGCGGCAATAGGTACTGTAGCATAAATCACCTGCATGGTGGTTTGACCTGCAGCTTTGAATTTTTTCTCGCCAATTCTTCTGGAAATCATCGCGGATGCCGCTATCCCCAAACCAATGGAAACCGAGTAACAAAAAGTGATAAAAGTAGTGGTCGCTCCCGCAATTGAAATGGCATTCGTACCCAATCGGCTTACAAAGAACAGATTGGAACATACAAATAGGGATTCCATCAGAAGCTCAACCACCATTGGAACTGACAGTAAAAGAATGGTTTTGTTAATACTGCCGGATGTGAAGTTTTTTTCACTTCCGGCAAGAGAACGCCTTAATAAACCAAAGAAGGAGCGTGTTTTTAAAAGGGCTTCTTTCATTAGTTTTCTTTTGCTGTTACTATTTCTTCATGGATTAACTGATGTAACGGATTCGGTACAAAACCACTTTTCTTCATGTGTGGAAATCCGGCCGTTTCTTCATAACCATTATACAAACGTCGGCTATTGAAAATAAGACGTTTGAATTCAGGTATGAACATATTGTACTTGTCGAATATTTCCTGAAGCTCAGGATGTTCTGCCTGATATTCGATGATAATATCGTAAACACAATTCCAGAATTCCTTCTCTGTGTAGTTAGCGTTTGTAATCATAACGTGACTCAGGTATCTGAAGAAGGCATCAAAAATGGCGATAAGTATCGTTAATGGTGCATTTTCAGGATTTGGAGAGGCATTAAACAAGTTATCAATAAATTCCTGCGGCAATTTTTTCTTTGCTTCTTCATTAATTAAAATATCTCCCACAAAGTCCTGCAGGGCAATACGTGTTGGCACATAATCTTTTAGAATCAGAATCACATTTTGTCCATGTGGATCAATAGATAACGAATGCTGGTAATAAATCTGAAGCACGGGCTTAAGATACGCAGTCATATAAGCTTTGAGCCATTGTTCTGTAGAAAGACCTGACTTTTCTATCAGTTCTTGTACAAGACTTTTTCCGGTGTTGTCTACATATAATAATGCCGCCATCGTCATTAAATTCTCTCCTTCTCTAAGGGAATTTATAGGACTTTCGCGCCACATAGCCCCCAAATATTCATTGTACTGGTAAGGAGGATTGTCAATTTTACTATAACTCGGGTGGGCATAGGTAACCGAAACGACTTCACCTAAAAGTACAACTCCCATTTTTTGCAAGTGCTCGTCTTTTTTAAGAACATTTTTCAGATACTCTGTCAAACGTGGCGCTATCAATAATTGTTTAGGAGACAAACCTCTAACATGGCTGGTGTTTAAAATAGACATTGATGTTTTTACATAATGTTTATGAGGTGCACTTTCGTTGAAAAAAGTACGAATACTTTGTTGAGGGCTGTAAATGTCTTCGGTTAGCTCTAATGGGATAAGATGTTTGGAAGCAATATCATTAGAGAATTGCATCACGAGTTTATTTTGCCATTGCCATACATGCACCGGAATAAAAACATAATCATACGGATCTACATTTAATGCCGCTAACTTGTTTCTAAAGGCATCCAGTTTTTCTTTGCCAATTTCATTTTCATAAAAATCCTGATCGTTCACATCGGTCTGTAAACGCAGATTAGCTCTGTTTTTATGAGCAGCAATCCAAATTAAACGTGTTCTTTGATCAGACTCCGGATTGTATTTTGTATAATCTTCCGAGTCAAAACCAATACGCCCCTTGTTGACTATTACCCACGGGTGGCCATCCAGACTGTGTTCGATCGTTTGAAAATCAGCATCGGCTAGTTCCGCAGCAGGCACACGACGGTTTGACTGAATGTAAGCATCGGCGTATAAGGTGTGCAGTAACTCTTCGATATAATGGGCCAGGGTAAAAGAGTTGATACCGAAAGTTTCCTGAAGTTCGATAAAGAAATTCGGTACATCGATATGTTCTAATTTTACTTCATGTTCCACTTTACAAAGGCTGTCTTTAACAATATGCCAATAGTTAAGAAATCTCGGATAAGCCGAAAAAGTATAGTAAATACTCGCGGTGTCGGTTTCTAATCTGAAATGGGTAAGTCCATCCTCATCTTTAGCGGTTATTTGAGGGTTCGCGACGTCTTCACGCATCAATTCCGAAATACTTTTGGCAAGTAAGTTTCGATTGACCTGATTCCAAATATCGGCGTTGAGGTGCTGAGCGTCTTTAAAGGTATTTTCTGGGGTTATCATCTGAGTTGATTTTTAGTATGATCTAATGGTTTACTTGCTCGTTTACTAATTCCAAAACATTCGCCGATGAAAATTCAGGAGTTGCTCTTTGTACTCCGAATTGTTGAAAAGCAATACGTTTTTCAACCTTATACACTTCACGATTAGCGATTTGGTTAATGATGTACGAATTTCGATAAGCACCCATTCCCAAGTCCGGAGTCGAAAGTCCATGCGTATGCAATTCAGCATTCTGAACAAAAATATCCGTACCGTTTTTGTCAATAGTATAATTGCGATGTACTTTGAATAAGCCATTTTCCAGTCGGCCAATTTTGTCCTGAATTCCTGAAAGAATTGTGGGTTCTTTATATTTGTAACCCGTTGCCAGAATCACATAATCGGTTTGATCCTCGAAAGGCTGCTCCAGTTCTGTTTGTACAAAATCAAGTAAATGCGAACCATCCGTATCTTCTTTTACCGAAGTCAGGCGCATATTCGAACGCAATTCTACATTTAGTGGAGTGTCTTCTAAGCTCATCTCGTACAAGCTGTCGAAAATCTCGTTAATCAATTCGTGATCAATCCCTTTGTATAGCCCATGCTGACTGTCTAAAAGCTGTTTTCTTTTTTGTGCCGAAAGACTGTGAAAATGATCTACATATTCCGGAGAAGTCAGCTCCAAAGTCAGTTTGGATTTATTGTCAAGCGGGAAGAAGTGTGACGAACGGGTGAACCATTTCAATTGCAATCCGTCTTCCGTATCCGGTAAAAGATCACGGAATACCTCGGCAGCACTTTGTCCTGAACCAATGATTGTTACCGACGCATTTTTCTGAATCTGAGGTTTGAAATACAAATATTGAGAGGCATGAATCACATTTGGAAGAGCTTCTGTGTCAATAAAATCAGGTACATGTGGTGAAGTTCCCGTACCCAAAACTATTTTATGTGTATAATAAACTGTCGTAACACACGACTGAGTATGGATCACCGTAACTTTGTACACATCATCAACAGGGTCAATTGAAATCACCTTGTGCGAAAATTTAAGGTTGCTTAACTGAGCCGCCGCCCATTTGCAATATTCATTGTACTCTCTTCTGTAGATAAAGAAATTTTCGCGGATATAAAATTTATAAGCACGTCCGCTTTGTTTGATGTAATTTAAGAAGCTGTATTTATTCGTTGGATCGGCCATGGTAACCAAATCGGCTAAAAACGGAACCTGTAAAGTGGCATTGTTTAGCATTAAACCCGGGTGCCAGTCAAAGCCTTCCGATTGATCAAAAAACAGTGCTGATAAATCTTCAATGGGTTCGATAAGTGCGGCTAGTCCAAGGTTGAAAGGACCAATTCCAATTCCGATTACCGAATATATTTTTTCTGTATTCATTGTGGTTATTTTATGAATTAAACTTGTGGGGCTGAAACGATATTTTTTTGAAACTCTTCGGCAGCCGGGAATTTAGCCCAGTACCATTCTCGGTAACAAAAGTTCAGATTGGCTTTTTTATGAGGCATTTCGATTACTTTCTGAATTTTAAATCCAACGTGAGCTTTGTTCATCATCGAAGCGATAGAATCTACAGAACCTTCACCTACCATTTTGCCTACTTTTGATTCGCTCAATACAAAATCCATCATAGACTGAGTTGCCGGAGAGCCGTATTTCAGTTTCGGATCTGTTGGCGCGATAAACTGGTGCGTTCCATAATCAGACGGAAGTACGTCATAGTATTCTCCCACAATGTCACGGCTCGCCCAATATACTTCGATATTAAAAGTAGGAACACCATTAGCTTCTCCAATGTAACTGTGCGAGTGACCACCAGGAAGCAACGTGCGGTAAAACACCTCCAAATCGCGGATTGGCCAGTTCATCTGCCAGATTTTCAAAGCATGTTCGCGGTGAAACCACTCGTGAAGCATCTCCAAATCTTTGTCTACATCTACCGGACGCAAGGTGATGGTTACATTTTCTTTCTCAAAATAACGGCTGAAAACAGTAGTGTTTGCTTGTGGCTGAATTAATTTTTTAGAGAAATAGTGTCTGTTTAAAGGATTTGGGAAAGTTTTGTACACCGCCGGATTGGTTCTTGGTGCACTGGCCTCATCCATATTGTTTAAACTGGTTAGTAAATTTCCTTTTACGATTAATTTGACACTTTCGGTGAAATGTGAAACTAAGCCGGTTACATCTGATTCTCCCTCTTTTCTGATAGCTTCGTAAATCAGGTTAAGCAAAGTATCTTCGTCAGCAAGTTTGTTTTTACCCAAAGCACTCACAATTCCAAGCAAGTGATTGATTAAGAAATAATAACCCCAGAAATCAATAATTCTTTTTTCAGCAATAAAAGAACGGCTGTCTTTACCAAATTCCGGAATCAAACGTTCCAGTTCTTCTACTTGTCCCTGACGGAAAAAGTATCCCTGATTGTCTCTGAAATAGAATTTTGAAGGGAAAAGATTTTCATCGAATTCAACCATTACATTCTGTTGGTGAAATTCTGATCCAAATCCGTATTTGTTGAAAATACCAATTAAAGGCGTAAGGCTAATATTCAGGTATTGTTTGAACCAGGCAATAGCAGTGTCTGCTACTGTTAAGTCTTGTCTTTTTGCCGATTCTTCAATCAGAGTTACGATTCTTGGCAGCTCAGTCAAAATGTTATCCTGTGTCAAAGAAGCTACCAGCGTCACATTTTTATTGGCGTTGGCTCCATGAAAAGGATTTTGACGGATACTAGTACTGAAACCATCGATAATTTTATCTTCAAAAACCACCGTGATGAATGCAGGATCGGTAATCAGCTGAATTTGTGGATAGTCTTTCTGAATGCCTTTTCCCCAATCTGTTTTCATCAACTGCGCGGCATCATAACCACGATTAAGTTCGTGTAGGTAATTGACGCGGAAAGAGTTGGTGATTTTCACATGCAGTGAGAATTTATACATCCATTCGCTTTCGTCATTGTACACGGTACGAACCGATGAGGTTGCCGCATAGGAAGGACCAAATTGCCCCAGACTGAAAAGCAGTTGTCTGGATTGCATTTCTTTTACTTCTTTTTGCTCTAATAGATAGTTGGCTTCCCAAGGGTGTGCAGGTACTACTTTGTATTGCGAATAAAAATCCAGTAATTCTTTGGCATTTTTATTGGCATACTTTGAAATTTCATTTCTCAGATAATCGGTGATCAGATAGTCTTCGGCACTTTTTTCGGCTACATTTTCCGGGTGAATCAGGAAATAGTGAAGCGGGAATTGTCCTTGGGTTTCAGGAGAATATTGAACCAATTCGTCCTTTGTAAATCCTTCTCTGCTTTTTGGCAACGGATGCACGGTATGCCCCAGGATCAAAGATTGTTCAGAAGCTATAAAAGACTGTTCCGGATTGTTGGCTGTACGGTCACTGTTTTTGTAATGTTCCAGATATAGTGCCAGATTTTCGATGCTGTTTTGCATACGTTTTTGCGTAGGAACAGGATCAATATCAGGGTTTTCTGTTTTAGAATATGCCGCAACAAGTTCTGTAAATTCGATTGGATTTATTTCTCGGAATGTATCTGTCGCAATAGTGCGTGACACTACGGGAAATCCGAAGGCATGTACGCCACTTTGAGAAAAATAAACCAAAGGAGCAAAAACTTCCTGGCCAATAGCAGTGAAATCAAATTTAAGAAAAGAACTATGATCGATAGTTTTCATAAATTCGGCCAAAGCAGGGTCGTATTTTGGAACACCTTCGTATTGGATCCAATTGCTAAATTCTCTGCAATAGCAATTGAGCAGGGATTTGTAGTTTACTTGTTCTGCCAGTTGGTAAAAATTAGTTGAGTCTGTGGTATTCATCTCCGTTTTGTTTTATGAGGTTAAGAATGTTTTTAATATCATTTAGGGTGGTAAGAGGATTTAAAATGGTGAACTTCAGGTAGAATTCTCCATTTACTTTGGTGCTGGCTACGAGTACTTCTCCGCCATAGAAAAGTTTCTCTTTGATGTATTTGTTGACCTCACAAGAGTTTGATTCAACGGGTCCGTCCAGATAGCGGAACAATAAAATACCAATATCAGAGTGGCATAACAGTTCAAAATTCGGATCGGTTTCAATGTAGGCGGCGGTTTGTTGAGTGATTTCGATTAGGGCTTCAGTAAATTGTCCAAGTTTTTTCTTGCCCATATAACGAAGAGTAAACCAAAGTTTCAAAGCATCAAAACGGCGTGTAGTCTGAACAATCGATTTATTAACCTGAGCCGGAAGCACATCGTAATTTTGTTCTTTTGGATTCAAATAATCAGCGTGATGCTTGATAATGTCGAGCTGAAGTTTGTCTTTTACAATAAAAGCACTGCTGCTCACCGGTTGGAAGAACGATTTGTGGTAATCGATGGTTACAGAATCGGCCAATTCGATACCGTTTAATAAATACCTTTGTTTCTCTGTCAGTAATAATCCACATCCATAAGCAGCATCTACGTGAAGCCATAAATTATAGCGGTTGGCGATATCAGCGATGCTCTTCAAGGGATCTACGTTACCGAAATCGGTGGTACCTGCGGTTGCGGTAATGGCAATTGGAATATTTCCTCTCCTAATTTCGTCGGCGATTGCTTTTTCCAGTTTTTCAGGATCCATGCGGTATCTTTGATCCACTCCAACATTTACGATTGCCTGTTCTCCAAGACCTAAAATCCAGGTGGTTTTATGATTGCTGAAGTGCGCCTTGTCTGAAACAAAAATTCTGTATTTGTGTGCATCCGGAGGAAGACCTTCCAATTTGATATTCCATTTTTGATACTGCAAAGCATAATAATCTCTCGCTAAAAGCAAGCCCATCAAATTACTTTGAGAGCCTCCGGCTGTAAAAACACCATCACCCTGAGTATAGCCAATCTGCTCGCTTGTCCAGTCAATTAGTTTTCTTTCGATAAACGTTCCACCGGCGCTTTGGTCGTAAGTATCTTGTGAGGAGTTGATAGCGCTGATCAGAATTTCTGCCGCTAGTGCCGGAATAACAACCGGACAGTTTAAGTGTGCAATATATTCCGGAAGGTGAAAGGCAGTGGCGTGGTTCACATAAAGCTCGTCTACTTCGTTCAGCAGACTTTCGTAATCGGGTAGTGGAGTGTCAAAATCTATCTCTTCAACTTTTGCTCGGATTTCTTCAGGTTTGATTCCACTGAAAGGTTTTTTATTATTTTTTAGGAAATTCGAAACGCGTTCCTGTGCTAATTTCATGGCTTGAGCGTATTCTGTTCCGGAGTTTTGATGGAAAATGTCTTTGTAAAAATCCTGGTCCGGCTGGACTCCTTTTTCGGTGACTTCTGTACGAATCAATGTGGTATTCATAAAATAGTTGTTTTAAGGGGTTAAAGTTATTTTTCAGTCGAGGTAAACGACTTTTTTAGATAATGGGGTTCTCTTTTTTTTGGAGGGTTTTAAGGCTTCGGGATAATACCCCAGATAAAGAAGCCCTAGTGATTTTTCATTTTCTGAGAGGCCAAATTTTGCCACATAATCGATAGCTACTCCTTTGGTACTCCAGTAACTGCCCATTTTATGAGCATGACAGGTAAGCGCAATATTTTGCACAGCAGAAGAGACTGCAGCAATTTCTTCCCATTCAGGCAGGTCAATTTTGGTGTTTTTCACCATGACTACTCCAATCATGCAGGCTGCATTGAGCGGATAATTTTCGAGATAAGAAAGCTTGTCTTTTTGATCTTCAGGAGATAATTCAGTATAGAAATCTCGGTAATAATGAGCCATATATTCGCCGTACTTTTTCAAATATTTACCCCTAAAAACGATAAACCTCCAAGGCTCTGTCATTTTGTGGGTAGGAGCCCAGGTGGCATTCGTCAAAATTTCTTCAAGCAATTGATCCGGTAATTCTCCCTTGATAAACTGATTGGCGTAGACGCTTCTCCTGTTACGGATGTTCTTCGAAATTTTGTTTAATTTATAAGAAGAGTCTGATAGCTTGATTTTACTGGGGTTGTTCTTAATTTTCATTTATTTTGGAAATTTTTCTAAGAAAATTCTTTTTTATTTTGGCCAAATAAAAATAAATTTGTAAGTAATTCTTATTTAGAATGAATAAGAATAGTGAGTAGCAAAAGTATAAATTAATCTGGTAGAAAAAAATGTTTTTTTAAAAATTTATACGAATGAACGTACACTTGGTTTTGAATTTCTTTAGTTTTTATTATTTAATAAACTGATTATTAGTTTTTTGTGTTTTGGTGTTTAAAGTCTTTTTACAGCTATTATTAAATTGTAAAAAAGAAGTTACGTGTAATTTTTACAGATAAAAAGTGAGATAAGAATACTGGTTTTATTTTGTATTCTTACAAGAAGTTGAACAATGAAAGGAGATCAGCAGGGAAGGAGCATTTAGCCTGCTTTTAGGAAGTTTTTAGCAAAATTTTAATGGAAGTATTCTCGTCCATTTAGAAATAGAAAAGGGGTCGGAATTTTAGAATTTTGAAGCTCTTTTTTGAGTAAAAATGCCTTAGGATGGATCAATTTAATTTTGAATTGAGAATAGTTGTTCTAAATTAACTTTTAGATTAGATAAAATGTTTTAATTTTTAGTTTTGAATGTGATAATTACAGTTTTTATTGCCATAAACAAGTAAAACCATAAAAATTAGTAGCTTCTTGTTGTAAGTGTAAAATTATTTTGTGACATCGTTTAAATTTGTGAGGTGCGAAAAATCATTATATCTCTCTTCATCTTTTTAATTGTATCCAATATTGGGTTCTTTCAGCAGTTTTATAAATTGCCGATATTGCTGGAGCATTTTAAGGAACATCAGCAAAGACATGATATCAGTTTTTTTGATTTTTTGGAAATGCATTACTGGGGAGAAGATTTAAAAGACAATGATTCTGATCGTGATATGCAGCTTCCGTTTAAGAACATATCCGGACCTTACGTACAGCTGGTGTTTGTTCCGCAGGACAAGCCCGTATTTTACATTCCTTTTACCGTTGGATTTTCACAATCGGATACAATTCCTTATACCTCAGATTTGTATTCAAATCCTTCCTTGTTTTCGGTATTTCGTCCTCCTATAGCCTAATTTAATATTATAGAATTTTTATTGTGGTTAAGACATTTTTGATGTTTTAGCCCTGGCATTACTATATTCAAATAAATTAAATTATGCTTAATAAGATCATACAGTTCTCCGTTAAAAATAAACTGGTAATTGGGATCTTCACGTTGCTATGGATTATCTATGGCGTGTTTGAAGTAACCCGTTTACCCATTGATGCGGTTCCTGACATCACCAACAATCAGGTACAAATTATAACAACTGCTCCGTCTTTGGGGGCAGAAGATGTAGAGCGTTTAATTACATTTCCAATCGAACAGGCGATTAGTAATATACCACAGCTGAAAGAAAGCCGCAGTATTTCGCGTTTTGGACTTTCGTTGGTTACGATTGTTTTTGCAGACGATACCGATGTGTATTGGGCGCGTCAGCAGGTGGCCGAACGATTGCAAAAAGTAGAAATTGCAGAGAACGCCAATATTCCTGAAATGGCACCTGCCACTACAGGTCTGGGCGAAATTTATCAGTATGTTTTGAAACCGCAACCCGGATATGAAACGAAGTATTCTCTGGAAGACCTGCGTACCATTCAGGACTGGACGATAAGAAGACAGCTTCTGGGAACTCCCGGAATTGCTGATGTCGCTACTTTTGGAGGGAAACTAAAACAATATGAGGTTGCCGTTAATCCGTCGCGGCTTAAAGCGCAGAACCTGACTATTAAAGAAGTTTTTACAGCACTGAGCAGTAATAACGAAAACACGGGTGGAGCTTATATTGAAAAAGGGCCAACGGTACTTTACATTCGAAGCGTTGGACTGACCCGAAATATAAAAGACATTCAGAATATTATTGTCAAAAATACACAGGCCGGAACTCCGATTCTGATTAAAGATATTGCAGAAGTAAAAATGTCTTCTGCTATACGCTACGGAGCCTTAACGACAGACGATATTGGTGAGTCGGTTGGTGGAATTGTAATGATGCTTAAAGGAGAGAATGCGAATAATGTGATCGTAAAGGTTAAAAAACGGGTTGCTGAAATTGAGAAGATCTTACCCAAAGGTTTAAAAATAGAACCTTTTTTAGATCGGACTAAAATGGTAGATAATGCTATTGGAACGGTAGAGAAGAATCTTATTGAAGGAGCTTTGATTGTAGTATTGGTACTGGTACTTTTTTTAGGCAATTTGCGAGCAGGTTTTATTGTGGCTTCGGTAATTCCTTTGGCCATGCTGTTTGCAATTATCATGATGAATACGTTTGGTGTGAGCGGGAATTTAATGAGCTTGGGTGCGCTTGATTTTGGTTTGATAGTCGATGGTGCCGTAATTATTGTCGAAGCCATTTTGCATCATATTCATTCCGCCAAAAAGTACAAAGAGATCGATTCTATTTCGCAAGAGGAGATGGATAAGGAAGTGACAGGTTCGGCAGGGCGTATGATGAACGCTGCAGTATTTGGACAAATTATTATTCTGATCGTATACCTCCCAATATTATCATTAGAAGGCATCGAAGGAAAGATGTTCAAGCCAATGGCACAAACGGTAGCCTTTGCTATTTTGGGTGCTTTTATATTATCCCTTACTTATGTTCCAATGGTGAGCGCCTTGTTTATTAGCAAGAAAATAAGTCATAAGCCCAATTTATCCGATCGAATAATGACAAAACTTGAGTTTTATTACGAAAGAGTTTTGTCACGAGCATTGCAAGTTAGAAAAGGGATTGTGATTTCAGCTTTCGTTTTGTTTGGTATCGCCTTGTTGCTTTTTAGTCGAATGGGCGGTGAGTTTATACCACAACTGGAAGAAGGTGATTTTGCTGTAGAAACCCGTTTACTACTGGGGACAAATTTGTCAACGACCACAGCAACCATTGAGAAAATTTCGACGGCATTAAAAAATACTTATCCGGAAGTGGAAAAAGTAGTTTCCAGAATTGGGAGTGCCGAGATTCCAACAGATCCTATGCCTATAGAAGGAGGTGATATGATTATTGTCTTAAAAGATAAATCAGAATGGACCAGCGCTTCTTCGTTTCCTGAACTGGCCGATAAAATGACCCAAACCGTTAAAGAGGTTGCTCCGGGAGTTACGACTGGTTTTCAGTTTCCGGTTCAGATGCGTTTTAACGAATTAATGACAGGAGCAAAGCAGGATTTGGTTTGTAAAATTTATGGCGAAGATCTCGATAAACTGGCAAAATATGCCGAGCAGTTAGGCGCGATTAGCACTACTGTAGAAGGAGCTACGGATCTTTATGTGGAGAAAGTTACCGGAATGCCACAAATTGTTATCGACTACGACTGGGCAGAAATGGCGAAATACGGCATTTATGTTTCGGATATCAATCAAACCGTAAATGCCGCGTTTGCAGGAGCTGTAGCAGGCAGTATTTATGAAGGAGAAAAAAAGTTCGATATGGTGGTACGTGTAGAAGCTAATGGACGGAAAGATATTGAGGATGTTCGTAATTTACTGATTGCAACCCGCTCCGGAATGCAGATTCCGTTGTATCAGGTAGCTTCGGTAAAAGAAGTGGAAGGTCCGAACCAAATTCAGCGGGAAGATGCCAAAAGGAGAATTATTGTTGGTTTTAACGTAAGAGGACGGGATGTTGAATCTATTGTAGAAGAATTACAAAAGAAAGTAAACAGTCAGATCAAATTTGATCCGGGTTATTATATTACCTATGGTGGTACTTTTGAAAACCTGCAACAGGCAAAATCGCGCCTTGGAATTGCAGTCCCGTCAGCTTTGTTTATGATTTTGGCCTTGTTGTATTTTGCTTTCCGATCTTTTAAAGAAGGCATTATCATTTTTACTGCCATTCCTTTGTCCGCAATTGGCGGTGTTTTTGGACTGGCTTTGCGGGATATGCCGTTTAGTATTTCGGCCGGAGTTGGTTTTATTGCCTTGTTTGGAGTAGCCGTTTTGAATGGAATTGTTTTAATCTCCGAGTTCAACCGCATACATAAACAAGGTGAAATTATCGATCCGCTTCAAATTATCATTACCGGAACCAAAAACAGGTTGCGTCCTGTATTGATGACAGCTGCTGTTGCTTCTTTAGGATTTTTACCTATGGCTTTGAGCAATGGCGCAGGAGCAGAGGTACAGCGTCCGTTGGCCACGGTCGTGATTGGCGGACTGATTACGGCTACTTTGCTTACACTTTTTGTACTTCCTGCGATTTATTTAATGACGTATCATACTAAAGTTTTTTCTAAGAAAAATAAAAAACATAAGATGGATAAACTGACTTTACTGGTGCTGGCTTTGTTTCTTACGGCTTCCGTACAGGCACAAGATGCACCTATTTCGCTTGAAGAATCTTTATCAATAGCGATGCAGCACAACAGAAGAATTAAATCTTCTCAATTGAATGAGAGATCAAAAGAACAATTAGAAAAATCTGCTTTTGATATTCCTAAAACAGCTTTTACTGCCGATTATGGTCAGTTTAATAGCGCTGTAAACGACACCCGTTTTGGGATTAGTCAGACTTTTGCTTTTCCAACAGTATATGCAAATCAGAAAAAAGTACTGAGAGAGCATCACAATGCCGCAAAAGCAGAATCGCAGCTAACAGTACAGCAGGTTAAGTCGAATGTGAGGAACTTATTTTATGATTACATCTGGCTCAACAGTAAAAAGGAATTGCTGACTTATGCCGATTCGATTTACAGATTAATGGAACAGAAATCAGAGCTGCGCTATAAAACAGGAGAAACTACTGTTTTGGAAAAAACCGCTTCTCAATCGGCACGGCAGTTTTATATGAACCAGCTTGCAATGGTGAATAAAGATATCGTCATCACGCTTAAAACGTTTAATACGGTTCTTCAGGATAGCATGGTTCATGTGCCCGCTTCAGAGACTGTAAAAAATGATTTTATGGTTTCATTACATCAAAGTAAAGATACTGCAGAGCTTCCTCAGGTACAACTTTCAATGTACGAAGCAGAAGCGGCAAAATGGAGATGGAGAACGGAACAGTCCAAAATACTCCCTGATATTACCATTGGCTATAATAATTTAAGTATCATTGGAACACAAACAAACACTATAGGTAATGATATTTATTACAATGGTAGTCAGAGATTTAATTATTTCAATTTCGGTTTGTCAGTTCCTCTTTTTTTCGGCAGTCAGTCCGCGCGTAATAAAGCTGCCAAAGTAGATTATGAAGCATATAAAATGCAGGCAGAAACGACAAAGATTGAATTGAAGGCAGAGATTGTCAATGCGGTAAATGAAATCGAAAAATACAAAGAAAGCCTTTCCTATTATGAAAATGAAGGATTAAAAAATGCGACAATCATTATCGATACTGCCAATAGTCAATTGGAAAATGGAGATATCGATTACCTGCAATGGGTTTTAGTGGTCAATCAGGCGATCACCATAAAAAATGAATATTTAGACCGAATTAACGATTACAACAAAGCCGTAATTGATTGGCAAACCCTTAATAATTTATAAAATAATGAAAATATATAGCAGTATCATTTTTGTTTTTCTATGCTTGGTTTCCTGCCAGAGCGATAAAAAAGAACCACAAAGTAAAAAAGTACTAAGACCCGAAAATAGTATTCAATTAAGCGATGCACAGATCAAAAATGCAAAATTGGTTGTTGGTCGTCCTAAAGAAAGAACAGTAAAAGGAATATTACAGCTTCAGGGAACAGTGACGGTACCTCCGAAGAGTGTGGTAACAGTGAGTATTCCTTTAGGAGGTTACATCAAAAAAACGGATTTAATGACAGGTATGCATGTTAGAAAAGGGCAAGTATTGGCGGTAGTCGAGGACATGCAATACATACAATTGCAACAGGATTATCTTACCGCGAAAGAAAAATTTCAATTGGCCCAAAGTGAGTTTAACCGACAAAAGGAACTTAATGTTAAGAAAGCAAGTAGTGATAAACTATTGGAACAGACTGCAACTGAGATGCAGACACAACACATTTATATGTCATCATTAGCCCAAAAACTAGGGTTGTTAGGGATTAATGTCAAAAAACTAACCGCTTCAACAATAAGCAAAACAGTTGTGATTCATTCACCAATCAATGGGTTGGTTGCTAAGATTAATGTGAATGTGGGAAAATACATTTCAGCGACCGACATGCTTTTTGAGTTAATCGAAATGAGCGACATTGTCCTGATGATGAATGTTTTCGAAAAAGACATACAGCTGCTTTCAGTCGGGCAGGTTGTTACGGCTTTCACTAATGCGAATCCGTCTAAAAAGTATCAGGCAAAAATTGCTTATATCAATCAAAGTCTAAATGATGATCGTGCGGCAGAGGTGATTTGTAAAGTGAATCAATACGAAAGTTCGCTAATACCGGGACTTTTTATTAATGCCGAGGCAGAGTTTGACAATGCAAAAGCGCTTACAGTTCCGGATGATGCTGTGGTAAGATGGCAGGGTAAGTTTTTTGTTTTTTTGAAGGCTGGTGCGTACAGTTTTAAAATGGTTCCCGTTGAATTGGGTACTGCCAGTCAGGGATACCGTCAGATTAAATCTTCGGCTATCAATACCTCTTCGGCTGTTGTAATCAAAAATGCTTATACGCTGCTGATGGCTTTTAGAAATGGAGGAGAGCAGTAGGTTGTAGTTAAGAAAAATCCCCCAGTTTCAAAAGGGACTGAAACTGGGGGATAATAAAAAAATAAAACACAATCTTTAGAACGTATACCTCACTCCAAATTGTCCTTGGAATCTTGAGGCTAACTGATCTACAGTATAAGGTGATGTCGAAGGTTTTTGGAACGTATAAGTTGGATCGCCAGTAGCAACTCCGCCTAAGTTTCCTGATTTTGTTAACCCAAGATTTGCTGTTGAATTGTAGGTGTTCGGAACAAAGTAACTTCTTCCCCAATCTTTATTAATCAGGTTTCCGACATTTGCTATGCTGAATGAAAGCTGTAAAGTACCTGCTTTAGCAATTTTGATTTCATCCATTAGTTTCAGGTCAGCTTGTATGTTCCATGGTGTAGTGGCACCGTTTCTTTCCGTGAAGTTTCCTCTTCTGCTTTTCAAATAATCATTTCCATTAATAAAAGCTTCGTAATCTGCTACCTGTTGTGCTGCTGTAGCCGATGGAACTCCTGCTGCATTCACACCAATGTATTTCGCTGCTTCTGCGGCATCCTTGAAGATATAAGCCAATCCTGCTGCCTGACCCGTTCCTGCAATAGTGGAGTTTACAAATCCCCATGAAAACGGATTTCCGGATTGAGCATTGAAATATACATTTGCTGAGAACGTATTGTTATCGGCCACTTTTACGGCATATCCAACATTAGAAACAATTCTGTGCTTGATGTTGAAGTTGGATGTTGCTAACTGAGGATTATTTGGTGTTAACGACTGGTTCATCTGGAAATTACTTTCCATCGAGTTACGGATTCCGTTAGTAATATCTTTAGAATTTCCGTAGGTATAAGCGACCATAAAATTAAGACCAAAATCATACGTTTTTGAGATCATCTCCGTAATACTGTATCGGTATCCTTTGTTGGTGTTTGATAATAAATACGCATTTGAAAAAGCAGGATTTATATTGGCTGCATAAATGGGCATCTGATGATTGGTATCATAAGAAAAATAAGTTGGGTTATCAGTCTTATTGACTTGTTGAAATTCAAGATCACGAATTACTTTGGTATAAATACCTTCGGTGGTAAATTTATAACCGTTGATGATTTTATCGATGGCAAGTGAGTTTCTCAACACTGCCGGCATTTTAAATTTGTTATCCACTAAATCGGCCTGTACTTTTGGCGTTGCATCATGATAACCGTTTAATCCGTTTGCTGCCAAAGGATCTCCCGCTGTAGCAACTTGTGCCGGGCTAAGGTTATTTTTGTCATAACTTCCGTAACCTACACCATCATTGTAGTAAGCATATCCCAGCCATGCAAATGGAATTCTTCCTGTAAATACTCCTGATCCGCCACGAATAACAAGTGTTTTGTCTTCGTCAACATTATATGTAAATCCAATTCTTGGAGAAACTAATGCTGTACTGAAGAAGTTGTTTTTAATCTGACTTAAGGGAGTGTAGGAGTAAGTGTTACCGTAATTTGGATCAGCCGGAGAGTTTTGTACCTGCGGGCTTAATTTTGGTTTATTAGGCAGGTCTGTATAATCAATTCTCACACCAGGAGTAACTTTAAGTTTGTTGCCAATTCTAATTTCATCCTGTACATAAACACTGTAAAGATTTACTTTAAACTGTGCATAAGGATTGTTAAAGATTTGGTCTCTTGAAGAACCGTCAAAAGGATAGGTTCCACGAACACGGGTAGGAAGTTTGTTGTAGAAATCTGCCAGAGATTTGTAGGATACTCTTCCGTTAAGGGCATTTACGAATCCGTAATTGATGTCGTAGAACTCATTGTGTGTACCGAACAATAAGGTATGATTTCCGGTTTTGTAGGTAAGGTTATCTGTGATTTCGGCAGTATTTTGTTTCATGTTAAATACGGTTGCTTCACGATCGTTTCCTAAAAAGATGGTTCCGCCATTATATCCAATTTCGGTTTGTGGAAACATGATATTACCTGATTTTGGATCTCGATAATCTTTGATAGCCGAGTAACTGGCGATGAACGAGTTAGACCACTGGCTGTTAAAATGACTTTTAAGTTCTAAAACGGTACTGATAGATTGGTTTTTTTGCGTGAAATCCATGCTGGAGAATCTGAAATTTGCCGCATCACGCTCTAAGTTGGAAGCTTGCGAGATCACGGTGTTGTTTCGCAACGATAACGAATGTTTTTCGTTAATTTTCCAGTCTAATTTGTTGAAGAATTTTTGGCTTTTTGCAAAGTTGTTGTACCCACCGAAAGTTCCGGTATCAAATCCGTAGTTTGTTTTTACGAAGTCTGAGATTTGCTGAGCGGTAGTGTTGTCTACCAATGAAGTCAGTTTTCCGTTAGAATCAGTTTGTCCAGCATTGTAAAATATAGGATCAGTTCTTTCGGCATATTCCATATTCGTAAAGAAGAACAACTTATCTTTTACGATCGGTAAACCCAATCGGAATCCAATTTGATAATCACCAAAAGAGTTTGGCATTTTAGAACCGTCACCGGCATTGTTACGGCCTGTAATAGCCGCGTTTCTTCCGTAACTGTAAATCGATCCCGTAACATTGTTGCTGCCGCTTCTGGTAACAGCATTAACGCTTCCTCCTAATAAGTTACCTAATTTAATATCGTAAGGAGCAATATACACCTGAATATCCTGTATCGCATCAAGACTTATAGAGTTGGAACGTGTACTGCTTCCCGGCATTCCTGAAGTTCCTGATTGTCCCCCTAAAGACGGACTAAAACCGATCGCATCATTGTTGATCGAACCGTCGATCGTGACGTTGTTGTATCTGAAATTGGTACCGGCAAAAGAGTTGTTGGAACTTTGCGGAACTAATTTTGTCACATCCTGAATCCCGCGATTGATTAACGGAAGACCATTGACCTGTTTTTCATTAATGTTCGTTCCGTTATTTTTAGAAGAGGGTTTAGAACTTGTAATCACAACTTCTTCCAGTACATTGTTGTCTGCTTTGCCAACCACTATCACCGGCAGGTCATTATCGCCGAGTGCTAAGTGTATTTGTGCGTTGGAGTAGTCTTTAGTAGCAGAACTTTTAATTTCTAATTCGTAAGGTCCGCCGGCATTTAAATTTTCGAAACTAAATCTACCTTGTTTGTCTGTTACAGCTTTGTACACTGCATTAGTAGGTAAATGAGTTAAAGTAACTTCTGCACCCGTAAGCGGGCTTGTACCATCATTAACTTTTGCAGATAATGAAGAGGTAGTAATCTGAGCAAAAATGTTTCCCATAACAAGGAGCATTACAGCCGAAAAAATGAGTTTTAGTTTTGTCATTGATTTTTGAGTTTTTATTTGACAAAGAAACTCAGTTTGCTCCGATCGGATTTAACGCTTTTGTTAACTTAAAATGATAAAAATAGTTAGTGTTAACTTAAAATGATCAAGCCGTTAGGTTTGTAGAATCTTTTAGGTCTTTAAAATCAATGATTTGTGTAAATCATTAAAAATAAACGGATTAGAGTTGTATTTAAAGTAGATTAAAGAAAGATTAGAGTGTTAAGTAAAGGTTACCAACTGGAAAAACAGATTGGATTAAGGTTTGTAAAAACAGCAGAGAAACGAATCAGATTATGGAAATACTAAGGTAACAGAAGTACCTTTTCCAACTTCAGAATCTACTCTAACATGAATATCATGCAGTTTGAGTATCTGCATGGTAATGAAGAGACCTAAACCTTGTCCTTGTATGTGACGGGTATGATCGCTTCTGAAAAAAAGATCAAAAATAGATTCTTTGTCCTGTTCTGAAATTCCGGAGCCCTGATCTGTAATTTGTATTAAAAGTTTATGGTGCTCAGAGAAAGTTAAAACATTTACCGGTTTTGGAGATGAAAACTTGATCGCATTGTCTAAAATATTGTAAAGGGCTATAAAAAGCATATGTTTATTGGCATGAACCGAAAGTAAATTTTCACGATCGGCCAAAGCACTTAGATCTACCGATACTTTAGATTCGGGGTATTCAATTGCTTTTTTCTCCAGTACATTCCATAGTATTTCATCAATTCTTATGGTTTCCATTTGCTGAGGTTCAGACAACTGAAGTCCCGATAGTACCAGAAGACCATCTAAGGTTGATTTTAAATGCAGTGTGTCTTTTTTAAGAGATTTTAAAATTTCTTCATATTGCTCGTTGGTTCTGGGTTGTTGCAGGGATACGTCAATATCACCAATGATGATGGTCAAGGGAGTTTTGAGCTCGTGTGAGGCGTTTTTTAGAAAATTTTTCTGCGTCATCACACCGGTTTCAAGTCTTTCTAAGAGATAATTGAAAGTGGTTACAAGTTCTTTAATTTCATCTTTTTCCTGAGCTTGCTGCACTTCTAATCTCGAATGCAGATTTTCGGTGGTGATGGTATTTACTTTTGCAATGACTTCTTTAAAAGGACGGAAGGTTTGTTTGGCTAAAAATGTCCCCAAAAGATAGTTTAGAGGAATACCTGCCAGGTAAAAAAGGATAAACATTAGACCCAAAATCTCAAGCTGTCGGTTACCCGTGTGATTGATACCAGAGACTACAATTATAAAATCCCCTTGATTGTCTTTGTAAAATAAACCTACAAACTGCCTGTTTTTTATGGTAAACGATTCTATTTTATTTTTTACAATACTATTCAGTTCATGGTCGCTAAGCTCAATATCAATTGAATCTTTTAAGTATAATTTTTTGGTTTTAGCATCGTAAACCCGAATGGATTCATTGTTGATTCGGTGGTACTGAACTTCAATCTGATGGTATCGTTCGTTTGTGAATTCTTTTATTTCATCCTTCTTAAAATAAAATAAAGCAGCAGTCAAGGCATGATCTTCGAGATTGTCATAGTAAAGGTCTTTCATATGACTTCTGAAAAGCAGGAATGATCCGGTCATGAGTAATCCGACGATAAAAGCAAAAAGCAACGTAGAATTTACTGCTAATTTTTTTTTTAGATTCATAACGCTTTAGGTCTGTTTTTAATATATGGGAACATAATTCAAAATAAGTGGGTATTTATTTCCTCTCGCAGATTGCTTCGCCTGTTCCCTATCGCTCGGGTTAGCAGATTCAGCAGATTTTTACTCTTCACTCTTTACTCTTTACTCTTTACTCTTTACTCTTTGCTCTTTACTCTTTACTCTTTACTCTTTACTCTTTACTCTTTACTCTTTACTCTTTACTCTTTACTCTTTACTCTTTACTCTTTGCTCTTTACTCTTTACTCTTTGCTCTTTACTCTTTGCTCTTCACTCTTCACTCTTCACTCTTCACTCTTCACTCTTTACTCTTTTCAACTCTTCTGCTTCAACATATACCCCGTTCCTTTTATGGTATGAATGAGCGGAGTGGGGAAGTTCTTGTCGATTTTATTTCGCAGATAATTAATGTACACGTCAACAGTATTGGAGGTACTGTCAAAATCAATGTTCCAGACCGCTTGTGCAATGGCCACTCTTGACAAGGCAGTTTCGCGATTTTTCATAAAGAAAATCAGGAGTTTGAGTTCTCTTGATGAAAGGTTGAGCTCTTTGCCGTCTCTTGTGGCACTTTGTTCTTTCATATTGATTTCGATTCCGGCATAGGACTGAAAATCGAGAATTCCGGTACTGAATTCGGCACGACGAAGCTGTGCATTAATTCGGGCCAAAAGTTCTTCAAACAAAAAGGGTTTGGCGAGATAATCGTCGGCTCCGGATTGTAAACCTTTTACTTTTTCCTGTGGTGTATCAAGTGCACTTAAAATAAGTATGGGTACAATAATTTTTCTGCTTCGTAAAACTTCGCAAACTTCAAAGCCGGTAATGTCCGGAAGCATGATATCAAGGATAATGATATTGTACTCGTTTTGCATGACCTCTTTGATGGCTTCAAAACCTTTGGTAATGGTTTTAACTTCATACAAATGTTCTTCTAATCCTCTTGTGATAAATGATGCCACTCTGGGATCATCTTCAACTAATAACACTCTGTTCATATTCGAAATATAATGGAGGAGTGACTCCTCTTTTAGGTAATAAAGCAATCCTTATGATGCGTTACCGGATTTATTTTTTTATCGTTTAATTCTAATAAGGTGTTTTCGATCATTTCAGACATTGCATCAAGGGCAAGATCGTTAGGCTGCAGGCCAAATGGATTTTCGAGTTCATCTGCAATGGCTTCCAACGCCACAAAAGTATAGGCAATAAAAACAATGATAAACGGTGTAATCCAGCCCATAGTTTCGACAAAACCAAAGGACAATAAAAAGCAATAAATATAAACCGTTCTGTGTAATAATACACTGTAGGTGTAGGGGATAGGTGTGCCGGCAATTCGTTCGCATCCGCCAACAATATCGGACAGTTTATTTAAATTTTCTTCAAAAGCCAGTTGTGTAACACTGTCTATTTTATTTTCAGCTTTAGCGTCTTTTACCCAAAGACCTAATTCTCTTAAAAGGAGTATGGGTTTGTAGCGAGTTTCTTTTAATTGGTCGGCAAACTCTTTGGGTAGTAATCGACTCATATCGGCATCAGAATTGGTTTCCCGAAGCTGATGTTTGAGACTGTATACAAATGCAATAAGCAAATTAGTGAATTTTTCGCGTTGGACTTCATATCCTTTATCAGGAACAAGAGTGATGCTTTGTCGGGCAAGAGATCGGGTATCATTGAGCAATGCACCCCAAAGTTTTCGCCCTTCCCAAAAACGATCGTAACTCACACTGTTCCTGAAACCGAGGAAAATGGCCAGCGCAATTCCAAACAATGTAAAAATAGCAGGATTGATGTGCAGATTATATTGGAGTAGCCAGGGTTTAAAATAAACCACGACAAAGGAAAACAGCAGTAATAATAAAAGCCTTGGAAGCAGCTGTGGCAAAACGGAACCTCGCCATTCAAAGAGCATTTTAAACCAGGTATTCTTTTTCTTTATAATCATTGATGCTGATTAGATTTAATACCATAAAAGTAATTAAAAGTGCGGCCTCAAACAAAAAATGATAGAAATATATGAGGATTAAACGAGATCAGGCGTATAGATTGGAGTTTACTCTTTCGCCCTTACAGGACTTTGATAGATGGTTTATTTATTTCATAATACGCTGCATTATGCTTTTGCCTTTGGATTTTCAGCCCATCTTTGAGATTTAAATAAAAGTATTGAGAATATTATTCGAAGCTGCAATATTTTTTACAATGCAGTCTGATCTAAAAGAGATCACTTTTCCAAACCAGCTCTGAAAGAGCTTAAGCAACAGTATAGTGCAATGCACTATGCAGTAAATTAACATTAATTACCCTGAAAGGGTAAAAGCAAACCTAGGTTATACAGGCGTTTGCTCATCGAGAAATCAGTTTAAATTTGAATCAGTTACTAATTTGATTGTTTATCTGGAGATTACTCTTCCGTCCTTATTGAGACTTTGTCATTCAGAAATCAATTTGAAAACACTGAAAAATTAGTATTTCTGGCTCCTGAAATTTTGGTTTGTTATAAATTGAAAGTTTAATCTTATAAAAATGTATTTACGATTAATATTTTGTAGTACATTTACCCTTATTTGTCGTGGTTTTCGAATGTACTTGTAAGGGTATATGTATAAATAAGAAAAGAATATCAATTAAACAACGCCTGAAATTATGTTATTAGCCAACAATCACTTGACCATTGTGGTCGGGATAGATATTCATTTTACCACTTTGCCGCCTTTTAATCCCTTTCATCCTTATATAGGTATTGTAATTGACCCTGCAGATTATACTCCGTTTTTAGGTACCAGTGTGTATGTTAATGGTTTAAAAAGGGGTAACTCAGATACCAGCGGAATTATAATTCCTTTGGTGCATATTCCGCTTTTTAGCCCTCCCTGGCTTATGGCTCCCATTATTGGTCATGAAAGTGTGAACTTTTTTGCCTCACAAACCGTTTTTTCAGACAGTACCCGAATGAGCCCCAAAGGCCATATGCTAATGACCTGCAACGATATCGGAATCCCGATCTCGATGGGAAAAACAACCAAAGTAGGTCAAAAAAAGCTTCCCTTTGCCCCGACATTATTTGCCCCAACATCATTTTCTTTGCCTATTCCTACCGGAAAGCCCGTGATACTGGGCGGTCCTTATGTTCCCGATTTGGGAGGTATGCCTACCGGACTGATTGCCAGTATGGGTTTTGGTACCCTGATGAAAGAGAGGAGGAAAGCATTCAATAAATTTCTAAAAGGTGCTATTGGGCCTAATAAACTCAGTAAATTATTGTGTAAGGCAGGTTTTGAGCCTGTAAACCTGATCAACGGAGCGGTGATATATGAAGGCAGTGATTTTGATATTGCAAGTCCTATAACCCTGAATTGGGAGCGCAACTGGTATTCCGATTCAGACTATTTAGGCTGGCTCGGACATGGTGTACACAGTGTTTATGACAGAGCCGTAGAGTTGTATCCTGAAGATGATGCTTTAGGACTTCGTATGGACGATGGACGCCTGGTCGCTTTTCCTGCTTTACTACCCGGTGAAGAATTTTACCTGCGCCAGGAAAAAACCACTTTAAAAAGAACCCCAATCGGTTATCAGGCCTATGATCATAGCGGTAAACGGTATTATGATTTTGCCCTTTTTGACGGCAAAAAATACCAACTCACCCAAATAAGCAATTCCGATGGACTTTCTATCTTTTTTGAATTTTCGGGATATATCCTAAACAAAATCATCGATGCCTGTGGCCGAATCATAAAAGTAAGTACCAAAGACGGATTCATTCAGAAACTTGAACTGGAAGGCCCTGAGCAGGACGAGCTTTTAGTGGCCTATGAATATGATGAGTCACATAACATAATCGCTATTGTGGATGCCTTAGGCAAACCCACCCGAATCGTGTACGAGGATCATCTGATGGTGGAGAAAACGGATCGTAACGGACAAACCTTTTATTGGGAATACGATACTGAGAACCGTTGTGTACACACCTGGGGTGACGGAGGCTGGCAGGAAGGCCGGATCGAATATCATACTGAAGAAGGGTATAACCTGGTAACCGATGCCAACGGAGCGGTAACTACTTATTATTATGAACCTGATCAGCTCATTACCCGGATCAAAGACCCGTTAGGCAATAGTATCTATAACACTTATACCGAGTTTATGGAATTGTATCGCCAGATCGATCAGGAAGACCGTATCTTAGGATTCACTTATGATGAGATGGGCAATAAAATCAGTACCACTTATCCTGACGGCACTCAGGAAATGATGTTATTTGATGAGGAAAACCGTCCTTCCATAGCCATAGATCCGGAAGGACATAAAACCATCTATCTTTATAATGATCAAAAAACACATCAGCTCAAAACCATTATTGCACCCGATAAAACCTATACCAGTTTTACGTATTATGAAAACGGGCTATTGTCCGGCGTTGCTAAAAATAATAACGCACTTGAATTGGTTTATGATCAGCAGTATAATCTTATTGAATGGCGCGAAAACGACCAAAAACTAAAGAGTTGGGAATACGACCATCGTGGACGTGTAAAAGCCATTTACACCCCTATGCAAATGGCCGATTACTTTACCTATGATGCATTGGACAGAGTACAGCAAATTATAGAAAAAGACAGTAACATCATTGAGTTTGCGTATAATAATTATGAGGAAGTAATCGCTTTAAAAGACAATAAAAATCATATAAAATTCAGCTATACCCCAATGGGAAGCCTTGCCGTAAGAGAGCAAAACGGGGTAAAAGTACGTTTTGACTACGACAAGATTGAGCAGTTGACCAGTATAAAAAATGAAGACAACGAAAGTTATAGTTTTAGGAGAGACAAAGCCGGATACATCATGTGTGAAACCTCTTTTGACGGGATCATTAAAAAATACCATCGCAATCTGGCCGGTGAAGTAACCCGAATCGATCAAGGAGAGGGAAAATTTACCGACTATGAACGGGATGCACTCGGGCGAATTATCAGAGCCGATTACCATGATGGTAGCTGGGAAACCTATACCTACAACAAAAACGGATTACTGACAGAAGCCAACAACCAAAACGTAAGCATTTGTCTGGAACGCGATGCTGTTGGACGCATCGTAAAAGAAACCCAAAAACAACAACTTGACAGTCCCGAAAATGCTATAACGCTGATTTCAACTTATAACACCTTAGGACAGCGTACCCATATCGAAACAAGTCTTGGCGCCAACATCAACACCCACTACAACCCAAAAGGACAGCTCGAACGTATAGAAGCTCAAAGCAACGAACTCAAGGAACAACATCAGGCTTGGGAAACTACTCTGAAAAGAGATGATTTAGGGCGCGAGATAGAACGTTTTGCTACAGGAGGATTGCACATCAAAACCAGTTATAACAGCAGTGGGAAGCAAAAAGAACAGGAAGTTTTTGTCAATGGTAAACGTACCGGTTCCCGTTTCTATAATTGGGATACCAACGGACAGCTTCGCAGTGCTGTAAATCAGCTAACCCAAAACATGACCTACTTTGATTATGATGATTTTGGGAATTTGGCTAAAAGTTATAATGGAACTGAAGAACTCTATAGAACACCTGATGTCGTAGGAAACCTTTACAAAACCCTGGATCACAGCGATCGTAAATACGGTAAAGGAGGTAAACTGCTCAAAGACGATAACTACCATTACAAATATGATGAACTGGGGAATCTGATTCACAAAAGTCCTCGTGATATTACAAAACCGTTAGTTTTTGAAAAACCAACCAATCTCTTTGATAAACTTATAGGCAACAAAAAAGAAGAAAAAAAGCTACAACAAGAACACGAGCAGTGGCAACAAGGCGATACCATTTACCGCTGGCTGGCCAATGGTATGCTCGAGAGTTTACAAAACCCTGATGGTAAAGTGGTACGCTTTGAATATGATGCACTGGGCAGACGTACGGCAAAAATTGCCGACCAACAAATAAATCGCTATTTTTGGGACGGTAACGTTCTTATTCATGAGTGGAAATACGATCTGAAAGAAAGCCCCCGGTTAATCGCCATAGATGAAGACGGAGACTTTCTGATATACGATAAACCTGAGCCAAAAGACAATCTGATAACCTGGGTATATCAGGAAGGAAGTTTTACACCGAGTGCAAAAATAATGGGGGAAGAAAAATTCTCCATTATTAATGATTATATCGGTCGTCCTGTGCAGGCTTACAATGATACTGGTAATCTTATTTGGGAGACTGATTATGACATTTATGGTGCTTTAAAAGATTTAAAAGGGGATAGGAACTTCGTCCAATTCAGACAGCTCGGGCAATTTGAGGATGTAGAGACGGGCTTGTACTACAACCGATACCGTTATTACTCGCCGGACACAGGAACTTACCTGAGTCAGGACAGAATAGGACTGCTGGGAAATAACCCGAATTTCTATGCTTACGTGCATGACTCTAATGGATGGGTGGATCCGTTTGGGTTGAGTGCGGGACAATTGACTATTTATGCAGATGCTCCGGACAATACCTTTGTCGGCCATGCTTTTATTGGCGTGAATACAACCGGGGATCCTGAAGTATATCTGGGCCACTGGCCCGGACAAGGACGTGGTCTTCAAAAATCGGAGGCATGCCCTTTTATATTTTTCGGAATGCCGGGAATGTTAGTTGTAGATGATAAATCTCATTTAAGAAGTCCCGATTTGGTTTCAAGAACTTATCAACTTGATTTTAATCAAATGTCCCGTCTTTCAAATTATATAAGAGATTTTAATAGTGGGAATTCAGATACGTCCGGTTATCATTACCGCAGACAATGCGCCACTTTTGCGTATGGAGCTGCACAGGCAGTTGGTATAGAAGAAATGAGGTTGCCTTGTTATAAGTGGGTTACACCTGAAACTTTGGCAAATAAAATGATATATTTAAACAAAAGGGACCATATAAAATGTGTTTAGCAATTGCAATAGGCATATCAATCATTTAATTTATTATTTATGTTTTCAATATTATCCAGACCAACTATAGTTTCTTATGAAGAAGATCAGGATTCATGTATGTTAAATGTCTATTTAAAATCTCGTAAATGTGGCTTCATTTGCATATCCCAAAAACATGTCGTTTTTCATCTTTCTTGTGGATGTAGTAAAATTGGAAAAGGCGCATCAGATATCAAAAGTGTATTTTTAAAGTATGCAAACAATCAGATGATTATTTTTAGAGTTTATGATAATAAAGAAATACTTGTTATAAAATGTGATCAGATTATATATGAAAAAGCATTAAATTTTTTAAAAAATAAACAAAGAGAAATGAATGTGTTTATTTAGGTATGGCATTCGGGTTAAGAACTAATCTTAATTTTAAAGCTTAAATCAGTCTGGAAATAATCCAATTTGTATTCTTAATATTCATAATGGCAATGATTGGATTGATATTTTTGGATGAACTGAGATCCCTCAAAAAAAAAAGCCGATTTCCCCCAAGAAACCGACTTTTTTAATTTTTCCCGAGCGGGAAAAGTAGTTATTTAAGATTTTTATTTGTTAATTAACGTAAAGCAAATCTCAGCTTAAGTCCGTAAGAAACCAGTCTGACATTGTGTACGGATGGAGAATCCAATACGCTGTTGTATTGCAGCTGCACAGGAAGGTCCGGATTGTACTGTACCAGACTTTTGTCTCCATTTTTATTGTAGATGTTATTTAGACCATAATCGATATAAGCCCCAAGATAGAATGAACTTCTGTTCCCAATCTTTTGTTTTAAACCTGTTTCAAAAGTAGCAGAGTAAGACACTTTAGTATCTAAATCCTGTTCGCTGGTCTTTACATCATTAGTACTTGCAAAACCGGCAAACGCAGGGTTAAATAATTCTACATTGTATTGCGGATAGTAACCGCTTGTAGTAAGGTTTTGAAAGGTACTCTGATAACATCCTTTGATCGCAAATCCTACTTTAGCACCCGCAGCAACGTACAATTGAGTAGTTCCCGGAGTTTCAAATTGAATGGCGATTGGAACATTTATGTAACTCAGGCTTTGTTCTTCTCTGAAGTTAGTGGCTTTGTATCTAAACTGAAAGGTTTCATTTTCGGCATCTTTAGTAACATATTGTCCACTAAAAGAAGCATACTTTGCATCAGAATTATAGGATTGATACTCCGCTCCAATTCCGATACTTAAGCCTTCGTTTAAATAATAGGAGTATCTGATTCCTGCACTAATTCCGTTTCCGGGTACGATAGTACCACCGCCACTGTACTTAAGAAAAGAACCGGGTCCTGCGACGGAGATCGATATTTCCTGTTTTTTATCCTGACTATAGCCCTGGAGGCATATCGCTAAAAACGCCGTAACTGTAGCTATAGATTTTATAGAGGTACTGATATATTTTTTCATCTTAAAGTTGTATTAGCCAGTACCATTTTGAAGTGGTACTGGCATGATTTTGATTATTTTACAAGTACTTTGAATGACTTTTTGATATTGCCTGATTCAATAACTACAAGAACCATATTACTCTCAGTACTTGGAGGTAATTGCACCTGTGTTTGAGCAGTAGACGACTTCATTGTTGTAAGTAGTTTACCTGTAACAGAGTAAAGACTTATTTGCATGTTTTCTAAATCACCTTCTGGTAAATCAGCGTCTACAGTAAGCATTTTTCCTGTTTCAACCGGATTTGGATACAATTTAACCTCAAGTGATTTCTGTGTCTTAATTTTAGAAGGACATGTTTGCAGCACTTTACCATCTTTAGTAGTCATTTTTACACTATAATCGGCTGTTAAATCCAATGTATTAGATTGAGCCTCACCTGCTGAAAAGTATTGATTTGTTCCAATTACTTGTCCGTTTTTAAACCATTGGTACGAAACAAACTCGTAACCTCCATTCGTTTGAGGGTTGTTGTTTACGATAAGTACATTATTGAATTTTTGGTGTACAATATCATAGAATCCAAATGGTTTTTCTACAGTTATAGCATAAGTAGCATTAGCACTTCCGTCTTCAGAAGTAATTGTTACGTTTTGCGTATAAATTCCAGGTTTAGGTGTATTGATCGTAAAATTAGCTGCAGGCGTAAAGGTTGCATTGGTTGTATTGGTCAATGCTACATTTACGTTGTTCTCGCCACATGCCATCAGGTAATTAATAGTTTTAGCCGGATTTGGATAAACTTTAGTACCAACAGTAATTTGAGTAACAGTGATGTCATTGTTTTTGATCACCAAAAGCTGTGAAACATCCGCAGCAGGTAAATAATTCGCATCACCAGCCTGAGCAGCAATAATTGTTACTTCTCCAGGTCTTAACATAGTTACTAGACCAGTTAATGGAGCAACAGTAGCAGCAGGTAAAGCTGTTTTGTAGGTGAAAGAATAGTTCACCGCTAAACCTGAACTGGCAGTAGCCCCCAGTGAGAACGTATTTATAGTTCCAAGAGTTTTTACTCCTAAAGCTGCGAAAGTAATTTGTTGCGCTGCTTTTTGAATAGTAAGCTGTGCAGTAAGCGTAATTGGAGAACAATTAGGCTCGCTTGCAGCAGGAGTTACTAGCGCAGTTACCGTATATGTACCCGCATTTGTAGCTGAATTTCCTGTAGATCCAGGTGCTATTGTATAAGCAACAGTAGCTCCTGCAGGTAAATTAGCAACTTGTATTGCTTGTGGGTTTTTGTTGTAGGTTACTGTAGCATTGCTAAAAGTTACTGCTTGAATAGACGAAGGAAGAACTTTAACGGTCTGATTTTGTGTGCTTGTGTTTCCACTGGCATCAGTATACGTCCAGGTAATTGTATAGGTTCCCGGTGTATTATAAGTTAAAGGATTCGTTGTGGTTGCAGTAATATTTCCACTACAATTATCCGTTGCAGTTGGAACTGGAATCTGAGCCGATAAAACAGCACAAGCACTTGTAATTACTGGAAGAGTAGCCACATTTGGTACTGGTGGTGTTACATCAGGAGTAGTGGTTAAAGTTACTGATAGTGGTGCAGTACAACCATTAGCATCTGTAACTGTTAGGGTATAGGTTCCTGTCGTTAATCCGCTGATGTCTTTAGTTGTTGCTGCATTTGACCATAAGTAAGTGTATGGAGTTGTACCGCCAGTTATAGTAGTGGTAATCGCTCCATTGCTTGCTCCATTGCAGGAAATGTTTGTTTGAGTTGCAATGGTGGCAGTTAATAGAGCCGGTTGGTTGATCACAATATTGGTAGTTTTGGTACATCCATTTCCATCAGTAACCAGTACGGAGTAATTTCCTGAAGGTAAGCCACTTGCAGTTGCTGAATTTCCTCCGGTTGGAGACCAAACGTAAGTATAACCACCTGTTCCACCTGTTACATTAACAGTAGCCGAACCATTGCTTCCTCCGTTACAGCTAACATTTGTTCCTGTAATTGTAGTTGCGATTGCAGCTGGTTCTAAGATGTTGTAAACTTGAGTTTTAGTACAACCACTACCATCAGTGATCGTTAAAGTGTAAGTTCCTGCAGTAAGTCCGGTTGCAGTTGCAGCCGTACCTCCCGATGGAGACCATGAATAGGTATAACTACCACTTCCGCCACTTACGGTAGCCGAAGCTTGTCCGTTTTGCCCTCCATTACAGGTTACATCAGTTTGTGCTGGGGTAACTGTAATAGCAGTTGGTTGATATACAATAATATTACTAACTGTTTTGGTACATAAGTTGGCATCTGTTATGACCACATTATAGTTTCCGGCAACAAGATCAGTTATAGTTTGTGTTGTTGCTCCATTTGACCATAAGTAAGTATAGCCCGAAGTACCTCCGGTTGGAGTAACCGTTGCAGTACCGTCAGCTTGCCCAAAACACGAAACTACTGTTGTAGTTGCAGTTCCGTTAAGAACAGCTGGTTGACTAATAACAATACCAGTTATCGTTTTAGGACATGCGTTAGCATCTGTAATGGTCACGCTATAAGTTCCTGCAGCAAGCCCGCTTGCTGTAGCCGCTGTACCACCTGTTGGAGACCAGGAATAAGTATAATTTCCGGCACCCCCGGATGGAGTAACTGTAGCCGAACCATTGGCATTACCGAAACAAGTAGCAGCTGTTGTAACTACAGTCCCGTTCACGGCGTCAGCTGGTTGACTAATAACAATACCCGTTATCGTTTTAGGACATGCGTTAGCATCTGTAATAGTAACACTATAAGTTCCGGCGGCAAGTCCTGTAGCGGTTGCTGCGGTACCTCCGGTTGGAGACCATGAATAAGTATATCCTGCAGTTCCTCCGCTAGGAGTTACTGTTGCAGTACCGTTAGCTCCTCCAAAACAAGAAGCGGCTGTTGTAGTTACAGTTCCATCAAGAGCTGCGGCTGGCTGACCTATAATAATATTGTTTATCGTTTTAGGACAGTTGTTCGCATCTGTAATGGTAACATTATAAGTCCCTGCGATAAGTCCGTTTATGGTTTGAGTTGTAGCTCCGTTAGACCATGCATAAGTATATCCTGCAGTTCCTCCGCTAGGAGTTACTGTTGCACTACCGTTAGCTCCTCCGAAACAAGAAACGGCTGTTGTAGATATAGTTCCATCAAGAGCAGCTGCTGGCTGTCCTACCACAATACCCGTTATCGTTTTAGGACATGCGTTAGCGTCTGTAATAGTAACGCTATAAGTTCCGGCGGTAAGTCCTGTTGCTGTTGCAGCCGTACCTCCCGATGGAGCCCATGAATAAGTATATCCTGGTGTACCACCTGAAGGGGTAACTGTTGCTGTACCGTTATTACCTCCAAAACAGGAAACGGCTGTTGTAGTAGCAGTTCCGTCAACAGCTGTAGGCTGGCCAATAACAATACCTGTTATCGTTTTAGGACATGCGTTAGCATCTGTAATGGTAACACTATAAGTTCCGGCAGTAAGCCCGGTTGCCGTTGCGGCTGTACCTCCGGTTGGAGACCATGAATAGGTATATCCCGGTGTACCTCCTGATGGGGTTACTGTTGCTGTACCGTTAGCACTTCCAAAACAAGAAGCTGCTGTTGTAGCTACAGTGCCATCAAGAGCGGTAGCTGGTTGTCCTACCACAATACCCGTTATCGTTTTAGGACATGCGTTAGCATCTGTAATAGTAACACTATAAGTTCCGGCGGCAAGTCCTGTTGCGGTTGCTGCTGTACCTCCTGATGGAGACCACGAATAAGTGTAAGCTGGAGTACCTCCGGTTGCAGTTACTGTTGCAGTACCATTAGATCCTCCAAAACAAGAAGCGGCTGTTGTAGTTACAGTTCCATCGAGAGCTGCGGCTGGCTGACCTATAATAATATTGTTTATCGTTTTTGGACATAAGTTAGCATCTGTAATAGTAACGCTATAAGTTCCAGCTATCAAACCTGTTATAGTTTGCGTTGTGGCTCCTGTAGACCATGCATAAGTATATCCTGCAGTTCCTCCGCTAGGAGTTACTGTTGCAGTACCGTTAGCTCCTCCGAAACAAGAAACGGCTGTTGTGGATATAGTTCCATTGAGAGCTGCTGCTGGCTGCCCTACCACAATACCCGTTATCGTTTTAGGACATGCGTTAGCGTCTGTAATAGTAACGCTATAAGTTCCGGCGGTAAGTCCTGTTGCTATTGCAGCCGTACCTCCTGATGGAGCCCATGAATAAGTATATCCTGGTGTACCACCTGAAGGGGTAACCGTCGCCGTACCGTTATTCGCTCCAAAACAGGAAACTGCTGTTGTAGTAGCCGTTCCGTCAAGAGCTGTAGGCTGGCCAATAACAATACCCGTTATCGTTTTAGGACATGCGTTAGCATCTGTAATGGTAACACTATAAGTTCCGGCAGCAAGTCCCGTAGCCGTTGCGGCTGTACCTCCGGTTGGTGACCAGGAGTAAGTATATGCCGGAGTACCTCCGGTTGCCGTTACTGTTGCTGTACCGTTAGTACTTCCAAAACAAGATGCGGCTGTTGTAGTCACAGTGCCATCAAGAGCGGCAGCTGGTTGTCCTACCACAATACCCGTTATCGTTTTAGGACATGCGTTAGCATCTGTAATAGTAACACTATAAGTTCCGGCGGCAAGTCCTGTTGCGGTTGCTGCTGTACCTCCTGATGGAGCCCATGAATAGGTGTATCCAGGTGTACCTCCTGATGGTGTAACTGTTGCTGTACCGTTACTACCTCCAAAACAAGAAGCGGCTGTGGTAGTAACAGTTCCGTCAAGTGCGGCAGCAGGCTGACCTATAACAATATTGTTTATTGTTTTAGGACAATTGTTAGCATCTGTGATGATCACACTATAAGTTCCGGCTACACGGCCTGTTATAGTTTGCGTTGTAGCTCCGGTAGACCATAAGTAGGTATATCCAGGTGTACCTCCAGTTGGAGTTATTGTTGCTGTACCGTTACTGCCTCCAAAACAGGAAACAGCCGTTGTCGTAGGCAGTCCATTTAGTGCTGTTGGTTGTGTTATCGAGAAGTTTCTGGTAATTTGTGTCAATTCAGCATCGGTAATTGTAACGGTGTATGCATTTGCAGACAGTCCGGTTGCCGATGATCCGGTACCTCCTGCAGGAGACCATGAGTAGGTATAGGGAGTAACTCCGCCAATTACGGTAACACTGGCAGCACCAGTAGTTCCTCCGTTACAAGCCACATCTGTTTTTGAGGTGGAAGAAGTGGCTAAAGCAGCCGATGTTACGAAAGTTGACTCGGCACCATAAGCTGTACCGGCAGTATTCTTTGCATAAGCTCTGTAATGAATAGTCGAACCAGGAGTTAATCCGGTTACAGTATTACTAAAAATTCCAGTTCCAGTTCCGATTTGAAATTTATTGTTTGCGATCGTCGGGCTTGCTGTTGTTGCCCAAACGATTCCTCTTTCTACATTGGCATCTCCGCCATCTGCAGTTACATTTCCTCCAATAATTGCTTTCGTTGAACCCACATTTGTTGCGGTTGTAGTAGTTACTGTTGGTAAACTTACCCCATCAACCCAGGTAAAATTATCAATTGCAAAATAATCGTAATTGGCGCTTAGCTGAATTTCAAGCTGGTCAATGTTGATATTGGTAAAATTTGAAACTCCGTCTGTCGCGAAGTTGACAGGGATAAAACCTTTATTAGGTAAGGCAACACCAATGTTTGCGCCAGTAGTGCTTTTTACAATAGAGAATTGTGTTACACCTCCAAGTTTTCCGGTTAAGGTAACCGAACCAGGTGCGCCATCAAAGGTACTATTAGGAGTCTGACCAGAAGTACCGGTAAGGTAAATCCATAAACTATTCATCTTAAAGCTTCCGGAGGCAGCTGTAATGTATCCGGTTTGTCCTAAACTTTCGGCTAATCCGCCATCCGTAACCTGTATAAATCGGTTTGAACCGTTATAGCCTAAACCTGCAAATTGAACAGTAGTAAAGCTAATGTAAGTGTTAGTCAGATTAAAGGTCTTACCATTGCTGGTAAAGTTAGGCTGGTTAATTGTCTGAGCTTCGAAGGTCTCTACTGTTTGTGCAGTCAATTGCTGCAGCGTAAAAAACAGTAGAATGAGTAATAGGTAGAGTTTTTTCATAATTAACTGATATTAGATTTATCATTTTGTATTCTTACATTTGTTTTTCAGTTTCAACTTTAAAGCTTTAACTAAAATTGAGTATCATGTATAAACAAGAGCTTACGATTATTGTTCAATCTATCATTGCGTCAAATACTATTGATGAACACACCACATGTGCGCGAAACCTTTCAGAATTTTATGAAAAAATCGCAACAGTTAACCATTTTGAGAACAACGAAGTTCTTGTGAAAGGTGGCGTTGCCTTGTCAAGCTCTGGTGCGGCAGACTGTGTTGACGATTATTTACGCACGGTTTATTTCATAAAAGGCGTTTATAAGGCTCTGACAAAATTGTGTATTGATTTTCCAGAGAGAAGTATTAATGTTCTTTATGCGGGTTGTGGCCCTTATGCAACTTTAATTCTTCCTTTACTTCCTTTGTTTCATAAAGATAGAATTAAAGCCATTTTACTGGATATCAATACTGCTTCTATAGCATCTGTACATCATATTTTATCGGTGACCGGTTTAAACGATTATTCATTAGAATTAATCGAAACAGATGCCATTACATATACAAAACCATATGATTTTGAAATTGATTTGGCCATTTCCGAAACGATGCATTATGCTCTTACCCGAGAGCCGCAAGTGGCGATTACACGAAACATTGTTTCGCAGCTGTCTTCACATGGAATTTTAATTCCCGAAGAAATCAAAATCGATTTGGCTTTTACCTTTTTCGATCATGAGCCGTCACTTAAAGATGCTAAAACAGAGGTTAAGGGCCACAATGAAATGCAGCCCTATCCTCATAGTGTATTTGTAGATAGATTATTTACAATAAGCAAAGAACTTTTTGGCAATAGAAGTCAGGATTTAGAATTTAAAAGTGACTTTTATAATCTGCCCGATGATTTTAGTAACCATCCCGATGTGTGTATTTTTACTGAAATCAGGATATTTGAAGACATCGAATTAAAAACTGCGGAGTCTTATATTACAAACCCTTTTTGTCTTGTTTCTATGTACAATCTTACAGAGTATTCTGAAATTCAGTTTTTATACGACTTCAGCGATATACCCAAATGGTCTTATAATGTAAAAAATGCTCTTAAATAGTTTAATTTCTGGAAGGGAAAATTCCTTCTAGACAAATGATATAAGATAATGCTACATAAGGCTGCATTATTGAGATAGGCAGATTGCTACCAGTGGCACCAGTGGTTACATTGCTTAATAAATCGACACTTGGAGTTGCTGTTGCAAAGCCTAATGTTGGTGCAAAAACTCTCGATACAAGAGCTCCCGGTATTGCTATCGATGCTCCGGCTACCGGTGTTGAATCTGATGCATTTGTTGCACTCACAGAAATTTTACCAGGTCCTGCGTGAACGTGAGCAGGAAGGTTGCTTGTTAAAATTGAAACGTTTGGTGTACCTGCAGCTTGTCCAAGAACGTAAGTTCCTCCAGGTGAAGTTCCTTGTCCAATAGCTGTTGCACCTTGTAGATTTGGTAAAGCGAAAGTAGTCTGACCATTTCCTCCATAGGTTGTACCAAGGATTGAGAATAATGCCGTATTTTGTGCAATTGACAATATTTGTCCGTTACAAAAGGCCCAGCCTCTTGGGGCAAAATTTCCCGCAAAAAGTTTTACAACTCCAATGAATTCTTCCATAGTGTTTAGTGTTAATAGGTTAGTGTTTATATTTGTTTTTGATATTACTTGTGTTTTTAACTAAGAAATAAAAGGACAATTTTTATATTTCAACTAAGATATAAAATATAAAACTCTCAAAAACAGGTGTTTCTACCTGTTTTTCTCTTCTAAAACAGGTTAAAACTAAGAATCTTAGGCACCGAAACTGAAAAATATGTCATGAGAAAGGTTTTTATTGTCATGAAATATCTTTTTAATGTCGGAAACACTAATAATGAGTGAGATAAATCGCAAGTAGCAGAAAAATGAGCCACATCCTTATGTTTATTGGTGTTTTGCACGATTTTACGGTAGAAATATGATAGTTGTAGGAGGTATAGTACAACCTAAGCTTTCTATTGACACATTATTATGAAAATTATGGAGAAAAAATTCTGCACCAAATACTAAGATCGTTGCGGCAAATTCGTAATTACTTGCAGTATGCTTTGCTTTAACAAGTGACACTTTACAAAGCTGATATCGAACAAGATCTCCTATCAATATTGACGTAACATAAAGCATCAGATGTTAATATAATGTTTTATAACGAGCTCAGTTTATTAATGTAAACGTAACCTTCCAGACCTACCCTCAGCTTTAATTTTGAAGACATATTATAAACAACACAATTGTAGTATATGTCATTTTTTAAAATCAGAATACATCGCTGTATAAAGATTGGATCGAAAGTCTTATTTCGAACACTCCATTCGCCAAATCATTCAAAAACAGTGTCTCATGTATAAGAAGTTTACAGATGAGGAGCTTGTTGAGTTATTGAGACAAGGAAAAGATAAAGCGTTTGATGAATTGTATTTCCGATATCGGGATGTATTGGTTCGGTTTGTTTATGTGAGGATGAAGTCGGTTCCGGTTTCCGAAGAGATTGTTCAGGAAGTTTTTGCAACAATTTGGGAAAGACGAAAGAGTTTGGTTATTCAAAAGCAATTTTCAGCTTATATCTACACCTCTGTTCGGTATACCACTTTAGATTATATAAAATTGCATACCCTCACCGATCAGTATATAAGAGAGGTTATAGACAGAAACACCAATGATTGCGACGGCAGCAACACTACCGAAGATTCTATTTATTATGAAGAACTGCAGGAAGCCGTTGATAAGGCTGCGTTATTGCTTCCTAAAAAATCCAAAGAAGTTTTTATTCTCAGCAGAATCAAACATTACACCAACAAAGAAATAGCCGAAGAACTTAATGTTTCGCACGAAACGGTAAAGTATCACATTGCCTACGCATTAAAGTTTATGCGAAACTACCTGGGTGAATTTAACTAATAGCAGATGGCTAATGTAAGGTTATGCATTTTTTCTTAACAAAAGCGTAACCTTAAGCGCCTACCTGAAATTACTATTTCTAAGACATACTATTAAAGAGATAAACACATTATAATGCCTGAAAAATCACATCAAGATATAAAACTTTTTTTAGAAGGGAAGCCCTCTTTAAATGGGGAAGAATTATGGAATAACTGGTACGATCATCCTGAAGAAATATTCGACACGATAGCATTGATCACATCAGACCAATCGAAGTTAAAAAAGGAAATTCAAAATATTAAAAAAACGAATAAGGTTATTTCTTTTCCTAATAGTAATTGGGCGGTGGCAGCTTCTTTGTTATTTGTAGTTAGCTTGTCCTGTTTCCTTTATTTATCCTCGCTAAAAACCATTACCAGGCAATATGCGACAAGAGCAGGAGAACATGCTAAAATAGTTTTAAGTGACGGAACTCAGATATGGCTTAATGCCGGAAGCCATGTAAAATATCCGGTTACTTTTAAGGGGGATACCAGAGAAATCTATTTAACCGGAGAAGCCTTTTTTGATGTAGCCAAAGATAAAAAGCATCCTTTTATCATTCATACCGATAAAATGGATACCAAAGTACTGGGAACGAGTTTTAACGTGCAGGCTTATCCGGATCAGACTACTCAGGAAGTTTCGGTGCTGACGGGAAGAGTGAATGTCAAATCAACTGTGACCGAAGAAAATGTATATGTAACTCCGGGGCAAAAAGTGGTTTTTAAATCGCACAGTAACAAACTTCAGACGTTTAAGGATATCCCAATGAACTCAATTTCGCTATGGCGGAAACACATTATCGTTTTTGAAGATGCCCCTTTACCGGAAGTCATTGCAACGATCAATCGAAATTATAACGTAACCGTTCAGATTGCAAACAAAAATTTAAACAACTTAAAAATTAGTGCTTATTTCAAAGAACTTCCGGCAGGACAGGTCGTTGCTTTGGTGTGCAATATTATCAATGCAGATTACAAAATAGAGTCGGGGACTTATGTCATCCGTTAAGTTTAAAAAATACGGTTGAGAGAAAAATAGTTCGCATAGCGCAATGCGGGTTAGCGGAGTGGAGAGAATTTTTAAAATCTCCAATTCCTGTTTCGATCAGCCGGAATACAATTCCCTTAAAAATCAAATTAAAAAATCTACGTAGAAAACCGTTCCACAATCAAAAACAATTAAAAAACACACAATCATGAATAAAAAGCAAATGCGGTATGTCGTAAAGGCTCAGAGCATTAATAAATCGGTACTAATGAAGGCACTGCTTTTCGTGGCGCTATTTTTTATCGGATTAACCGTAAAAGCGGCCCGTTTTGATATCGGTAAAAGAGTAACTTTAAAAGTAGAAAATGAAAGTATAAAGAGTGTTTTTCAGAAGATTGAAAAACAGGTCGACGTGCATTTTATGTACGAAACCAATCAGGTCAATACCAATCAAAAGATTAGTTTAAAACTTAACAATGTACCTCTGGAGCAGGCTTTGGATAAAATATGCAGCAATCTCTTGTTGAGATATGAAATGGTCAGCAATAATATTGTGATTAAGAAAAGCATAAAAGTTTCAGACGTCGGTCAGGGTAAAATAAGCATTTCGGGAACTGTTTTTGGCGGTGATGACGGAATGCCGTTACCGGGTGTTGGAATCAAAGACAAAGATTCGGATGCAACAGCCACAACAGATTTTGACGGAACTTTTAAAATCGAAATCAATTCGTCTGCAGCAGTACTTGTTTTTTCCTATGTAGGTTATGTGACGCAGGAAGTAAAAGTAACACAATCCGATAAAAACATAAGTGTAAAATTGGCGGCCGACATGAAACAACTGCAGGAAGTGGTTGTAATGGGATACGGAAGCGTAAAAAAGAATGAAGTTTTAGGATCAGTAGGAACCGTTTCGATGAAAGAAACCTCAAGCAGAACCTACAATAGTGCCGCAGAATTACTGCAAGGAACAGTGGCAGGTGTTACCGTAATTAATAATGGTGGTGATCCAACTGCCGAGCCTACAATTAATATAAGAGGTATCGGATCTTTGAACGCCGAAACACCACTGATTGTTTTAGACGGAATTATTTACAGCGGTTCTTTAAACACTTTAAATCCAAACGATATTGCTTCGATAAGTGTTTTAAAAGATGCGGCTTCTGCAGCAATTTATGGAGCAAGAGCTTCGGGAGGAGTGATTTTAATTACCTCTAAAAAAGGAGTTTCGGAACGCATAAACATCAATGTAAATTATCAGGGAGGTTTTCAAAACGTAGCTAAAAAGTTAGACGTTTTAAATGCGGCGGAATATGCGGATGCGATGAACACCGCCAGAGATAATGCAGGTATGCCGAGAATTCCGGCTTTTGATCCGGCTTTTGAACCAACAGCCAGAACAACAAAGACCAATTGGATGGATGAAATTTTCCGTACTGGCGAAATTCAGGATTTGTCTATTTCGGTAAATGGTAAAACGGAGAAATCTAATTTCTTTATTTCCGGAAGTTACCGCAAAAACGAAGGAATATTGTTAAATACCTACGGAACCCGTTATACGGCGAGAGCCAATTCTTCTTTTAAACTGGCACCTAATTTTACAGTGGGTGAAAATTTGTCGTACTCTTTAACAGATGGTCAGGCAGCCAATACAACAAGTGGTTACACAGGAGCCATTTTAGCAGCGATCTTTTATCCGCCAAACGCGACAATCTATAGAGAAGATGGTTCAGGAAAGTTTGGAGGCGTTCCTGAAAAATATATAGGTTCTTATGGAGACGTAATCAATCCGGTGGCCTATTTAAAAAGACTGGACAACCGCAATCCGATTTCGACTGTTTTGATTAATCCTTATGCAGAATGGGAAATCGTATCAGGTTTAAAATTTAAATCAAACTGGGGATATACCAGAATTCAGAACAACGCAACCGATTTTGCGGTAAAAATAACAGAGCCGGGTAAAATATTTGACTTTAACCGATTAACAAAATCTTCTGCTACCACAACTGACTTATTAAGCGAGCAGACACTTTCTTATGAAAAATCATTAGGGAAGCACAATTTTAAAGCACTTGCCGGATATACCTATCAGCAAACCAAAAGAGATTTTTATACCGTGCAGGGAACAGGCTTTGATAATGAAGATCCATCACAGCGTTATTTATTAAATGCTAAGTTAGTACAGCAGGTAGAAGCAGGAATGTCCGAAGAAATCATTTCTTCTTATGTAGGAAGACTGAATTACGACTTTAATCAAAAGTATTTGATTTCAGGAATTATACGTCGTGACGGTACTTCAAAACTAACTTCAGACAACCGCTGGAAAGTATATCCTTCTGTTTCTGCCGGATGGTTGATTTCTGAAGAAGGATTCATGAAAAGCATAGACCCGTTAGTAAGCAACTTAAAATTACGTGCAAGCTGGGGACAGATTGGAAACTTAGGAAATCTTGGACCTTACCAGTTTAGTGTGCCTTTAACGCAGACACAAGCTTTAATTGGAAGCAGTCCGGTAATCTCTTACGGTTATTCTGAGAGCGAATTGTCGAATCCTAATTTAAGATGGGAAAGTTCAGAGCAGAGCAACGTAGGATTGGATTTTACGATGTTTAACAATGCTTTATCAGGATCTGTAGATGCTTACATTAAAACGAATAAGGACATGTTGGTTCGCGATCAGCTTCCGGGAGTTTCAGGAACTCCGTTAGGAAGAATCGTAAATTCGGGTAATGTTGAAAATAAAGGAATTGAAGCCAGTTTAACGTACCAAAAAACACGTGGCGAATTCAAATTTGATGTAACAGCAAATGCAGCTTTCTTAAGCAATAAAATTGTTTCGATCAAAGACGATTTAACTTCCTTAGAGCCTTTAAATCTTAGCCGTGTTCGTAGTTTGTCTTTGGCTAATATCTATCAGGTTGGAAGCCCTGTCGGAGCATTTTACGGATACTCTACAGACGGATTGTTTCAAAGTAATGCCGAAGCAAAAGCCTATGTAAATAATAAAGGCGTAGTGTATCAGCCTAATGCGGTTGCAGGAGACATTAAATTTAAAGATGTAAATGGCGATGGTGTAATCAATAACAGTGACAGAGTAGTGCTGGGAAGTCCTTTTCCGAAAACGACCTTCAGTTTAAACACCAATTTCAGATACAAAGGATTTGATATGAACATCTTCCTTAGCGGAACAGCCGGAAACAAAGTTTTTAATGCCGTAAAATATACAGGTGTGAATGCTTCTTTCCCAGGTTATAACTTATTAGCCGATTCTAAAAATGCATGGTCGCCAACGAATACCAATACCAATATTCCGGTGCTTTCGTCAACAGACAACAATAATAATTTCGGAAGAATCTCTGATTTTTATATTGAAGATGCTTCTTTCCTGAGATTACGAAACGTTTCGATTGGATATACAGTAAAAGAACAATGGTTACACGGAAAAGCGAAACTTAGATTTTTTATCTCCGGGCAAAACCTTTTTACCATAACTAATTATTCAGGAATGGATCCGGAAGTGGGACTTAGGAATTTCGGTTTAGACTTAGGAAAATATCCGCTATCCCGTATTTATATGACAGGTGTCAACGCAACTTTTTAAAAAAATATAACACAAATAAAATGAAAAATTTAAGTCTTTTATTATGGAGTCTGGTGCTTTTAATGAGCATGTCGGCTTGCGAAAATGAACTTGATTTAGTACCTCAGGGAGCACCTTCAAGTGGTAATTTCTGGAAAACACCTGCTGATGCAAAAGCGGGAGTGAATGCGATTTATGCACTCTATTCGGATGATAATATGTACGGTCGTGGATTTTTCTGGCTGAACAATGCCAGTGATGATATCGGAACGAAACCAAGACAAAATGCGGAACGAATCAAAAATTTTATTGTTGACGGAGCAGAATCTGACACCAAAGACATTTGGAGACTTCACTATGAAGTGATGAAACGCTGTAACGATGTGATTCGCAATATTCCGAAAATCAGTCTGGACGATAAAACAAAAAACATGATGTTAGGAGAAGCGTACTTCAATCATGCTGTAATGCATCTGGAATTGGCCTATCACTACGGAGATGATCGTGCCGGGATTCCAATTCAGGACAGAGAAAACCCAACCAATGTATATGTGCCGCGTGCTAAAAACGTAGCCGAAAACTACGCCTATATCGCTGCCGATCTGATTAAAGCTGCCGATTTATTACCTTATTTCAATGAACTTAGTTCAGACAATTACGGACGTGCGCATAAAACGGCAGCATGGGGATATTTGGTGCGTACCTATTTGTATGCAAAAGACTGGGACAATGCAATAAAGTATGCCAATATGATTGTCAACAGTGGAAAACACAAATTACTGGATAATTTCGAAGATGTTTTTAAAATTAAAAACAACTGGTCGTCAGAGTACATTTGGTCCGTAACCTCGAGTGCCGAAAATACAAGCTTAGGATCTATTTTTCCGGGAGTATGTCTGGAAGATAAAGGCTGGGGAGTTTACAATGGCTGGGGAAATTTTTATCCTACTAAAGAATTGTTCGATACGTATGATCCTGCTGATAAAAGACGAAGTGCTACAATTCTTCAAAAAGGAGACAAGTTTATGTACTTCGGTGAATTAGTCACTTTTAATGAAGGAAAATATATGGTCAGTTCAAGTAACAGAACCGGTTATCAGTTTAAAAAATACATGGAGCCATTCGGTTATCCAAAAACGACATCGGGTGGAATTGATATTCGTTATGTAAATGCAAACGGAGACAAGCCTTCTACCGCTTTAAATGTACCTCTTTTACGTTATGCGGATGTAATCCTGATGCTGGCTGAGGCAAAATTAATGAAAGGACTAAGTGCCGATACCGAAATAAACCTGATTCGAAATCGTGCCGGTTTACCAAGTATTGGAGGAGCCACATTAACGGATCTGAAAAGAGAAAGACGTTGTGAGCTGGCAGGAGAATGGACAGACCGTCATTTCGATTTAGTACGCTGGGGCGATGCTCAGGCGACTTATGCAAAACCTTTACACCATTACAACGGAACAGTGATTTACCCTGCCCGTAATTTTAATCCTGCCATTCACCATGTATGGCCAATACCACCGGATGAGATTGCCGTGAGCAAAGGAGCCCTTTTCCAAAACAAAGGCTGGTAGTTAATAGTTTCATTTTGTTTGTTTAGTTTTTTTTACGCTGCAGGCTTAGTTGTGGAGCTTGCAGTTGTAAAGAAAAAAGCTAACAATCTGTATATATCGTTAAACACATAGAAACATAGATTTTATACTCTTAAATAAGGCGTTTCACTTATTTTAAAAACACAGAGGAAGCTATGCGTAAGAAACAGGTTTCTATGTGTTAAATGATTTTTTATTAATTACAGTCAACGGGTTAAAGAAATCTGTAGAAATCTTTTTAATCTGTGGTTCATCTTCTAAGTATTGAAGACCATATTAGAATTGAATTAATTTTATTTGTAATGAAAAAAATAATTATACTTTTTTGCCTTCATTTTTTTCTGTTGGCGCAGGCACAGGAATACAGTTCGGCTAATATTCATTCACACAATGATTATGCAGGTAAATTGCCTTTTTATGAAGCCTATTCCAATGAAGCCGGAGTTATCGAAGCGGATGTTTTTCTGAGGAATAATGAACTTCTGGTAGCACATACTTCGGACGAAATTAAAACGTACAATACACTGCGAAGTCTTTATTTAGATCCTTTGTCGAAGAAGATAAAAAACTTAGAAGGTAAAGTTTACCCTGAGAATAAGCCTTTAATTTTAATGATTGATATAAAATCAGAAGCTGATGCCACACTTAAAGCAATTGTACAACAGCTAAAAACGTATCCGGATTTGATTTCAAACAAAAATCTAAAAGTCGTTATTTCAGGAAACAGACCTGAACCATCAAACTGGAATCAATATCCTGAGTTTATCTATTTTGACGGAAGAAGGAATGAAACGTATTCATCGGAACAATTGTCACATGTCGAAATGATTAGCGAAGATTTAAAAGAGCTTACCGTTTGGAACGGAAAAGGAGTAATGACACAGGCTGATTTAGAAAAAGTACAGTCGGTCATTAAAAAAGTTCATGCTCAGAATAAAAAAATCAGGTTCTGGTCGACACCCGATAATGTGAATACCTGGATGACTTTGATGAATTTAAAAGTCGATTATATTGGTACTGATAATGTGCCGGCATTGACGCAGTTCATTCAGAAGATAAAAAGTACTTTTTACCAAAATACATCATTTTATCAGGCCTATAAACCTAAGAATGCAGCTTTATTTTCTAAAAACAGCCGTCCCAAAAATGTAATTCTGCTTATTGGCGACGGAATGGGGCTTACTCAGATTTATGCCGGGTATACAGCCAATAAAGGACAATTGAACCTTTTTAATATTCCAACTCAGGGATTGTCGATCACGAAATCGTCAGACAGTTATATCACCGATTCGGCCGCAGGAGCTACGGCAATGGCAACAGGTCATAAAACCAATAACCGATTTATCAGTGTCGATGAAAACGGAAAAGGGTTGGAACTAATCACCCAGCAACTGGCAAAGAAAAAGTATAAAACGGCTATTATTTCCGCTGGAAATATTACAGATGCCACTCCGGCAGCTTTTTACGCGCATCAATCTGAAAGAACTTTAAGCGAACCAATTGCTGCAGATTTTCTTGTCAATCCGTCTGATATTTTGATTGGAGGAGGCACAAAAGAATTTAATAACAGAAAAGACGGTAGAGATCTGTCTAAAATAGTAAGAGAGAAAGGCTATACTTTTTCAGATCAGTTTAAAAGTCTGGACACCATTAAAAATTCACGTTTTGTAGTGGTAGATGATGCTTCTGTGGTTTCGATGAAAGAGGGAAGAGGAGATTTTTTAGCGAAATCTTTGGCAAAAACAACGACCGTTTTTTCAAAATCAAAAAATCCTTTTTTTGTAATGGCTGAAGGTGCGCAAATTGATTATGGCGGACATAAAAATGACCTGGAATATGTGGTTCGTGAAATGCTTGATTTTGATAAACTGGTAGGACAAGCCATGGAATTTGTCGATCAGAATCAGGAGACACTTTTAATCGTAACGGCAGATCACGAAACCGGAGGACTTTCCTTAATTGATGGCAGCATCGAAAAAGGATATGTACAGGGAAGTTTTAGTACAAACGATCACACAGCGGTGCCAGTTCCGGTTTTTGCCTATGGACCCGGAGCTGCAAATTTTATGGGAGTTTATCAAAACACAGAAATCTACTTTAAAATACTCGAAGCACTTTTAATCAAATAACTGGTACCACTTTGGTTTGATAGTGGAGATACACTAAATGCAGCGACAAAACATTTTGTCGCTGCATTTTTATTTTTAACAAGTGTAAACGTCAAGTTTGTTAAAAGTGAAATTTGGAGAAAGAACCATATTCTTGTCAGGATTATAAAGTCTTGATTTTGCAAGGTTGGTTTCTGCTTAAATAGTATGGTAAGAAAAATAAGATTAAAATAAAAAATAGTAAATTAGCATTTCTTTAGGATTAATTTCTTTTTCTGTTAAAAACTTTTACAAGAAAATTTCTGTTCTTTGTATCTTAAAATAGCTTAAGAAAAAGATTAAATAAGTCTTAAGTGATTCGCTTGACACCACAATATTATTTTAGACATTGAGTTTAGACTAATTATCATATTTGCGTTATGGATAACAGGAAGTTTATTTTAAGTTTAAAAAAAGGTAATGAGGCCGCTTTCAGGGAAGCATACCTTAATTACTACGATAAACTGATAAACATTGCCAAACGCTTTAATTTTACAGTACTTACCCCACAGGATTTTGTTCAGGAGACTTTTTTACGAGTATACAATAAAAGAGAATTACTCCATGAAGATGTTTTATTCGACAAACAATTATTTGTGATCTGCAAAAACATTATCCTCAATCATCTCAACAGAGAAAATAAAATAGTACAGCTCGAGCCTTCGCATGTTGTAATGGAAAATGTGGATAACGATCATGAAATTTTTGAGGAAAGACAGGAAATATTAAATAATTTAATAAATGAGCTTCCTGAACAACAGCAAAAAATCTATACTTTACATAAACTGGAAAACCTTAGCTATAAGGAGATTGCAGCTTTGACGGATCTTTCTGAAAAGACCATAGCCAATCATATTTATCTCGCCAGTAAATTTATTCGAAAAAAAGTCGAAAACCATTAGGAACTTTTTTGTTCTCGTTTGTTATCTATAAAAATGAGAACATAAAATGAATATTGAAACTTACAAAACGGATGTTACTACAAAGGAAGAAGCAAAATTTGTTGTAGCGCTGCTTCAATTTGTTATTTCTGATTGTATCATGAATTTTGATGTAGAAGACAAAAATCATGTTCTGACAATCGAAACCAACAGGGAGATTAAGGATATGGTGTATGGTGTTTTTAATAAGCAAGGATTTTATTGTCAGAAACTTTAACGCCCCAAAGATATGAATGATAAAAAAGTAGAAGATGAACTAAAGAAGATTTGGGATGATGTTCCCATTTCGCATTCTGATGAAGAAAAAGAGACCTCGTGGGAAGCATTTCAATCCAAAGCCTTTCCTTCAAAAAAAACAAGATTTAAAGCATGGTATTATGCCGCAGCGGCAGCCGTTTTACTTTTTGCGTTTATCGGAGTGGGACTTTTCTTTAATAAAGAGCAACACCAGCAGGAAATTAAATTGACTTCAAACGTAATTGAAAATAAGACTTCAATTGTAAAAACGATTTTTTTACCGGATAGTTCAAAAGTGGAGTTAAGTCCTGATTCCAGAATCGAGTATGCCGATAATTTCGAGACTAATCGTAAAATAGAAATTAAAGGAGAAGCTTACTTTCAGGTAACAAAAGACAAAAAACATCCCTTTCAGGTTTTTTGCAATGAAACGACAACCACTGTTTTAGGAACTTCTTTCTTAGTAAAAGGATACACCCAGAAAGAAGTTTCGGTAGCCCTTTTTGAAGGAAGCGTTGAGATGAGCGTAAAAGACCAGACTCAAAAATGGATACTCGTACCGGGTGAAAAATTTACCTATACCAATAATACGGTTGAGGTATCTGAATTTGAAAGATTTACCGATTTTGAAAATGAAAAGTTGACCGTTCTTGCTGCCTACATTAAAGCAAACTATGGTTACACGATGAAATTTCCAAAGGAATATTACGATCAGCACATTACTTTGAGAATCAATAAAAAAGAAGATTTAGAAATAATTATCCAGTTAATATCCGAAATGTATAACCTAAATTTTGAAATAAATGAAAAATTGAAAGAAGTTACTTTTCAATAGAAAAGAAAAAGGATGCACTAGCCGCGAAACTAAACATCCTTCTCATGGTCAGGATAATAAGAATTATCCAGTTTAATAATGTTCAAAAATACAAAATTTTATGAAACAGATCATTTCAGCATGTTTTTGTTATACATTGAAATTCCCAAAGGAATATTATGACCATCGTATTACCATACGAATTAATAAAAAAGAAGATTTTAAAAGAACCATTCAATTAATATCTAAAATGTATAACCTAAATTTTGAAATAAATGAAGAATTAAAAGTAATTACTTTTCAATAGAAAAGAAAAAGGATGCACTAGCCGCGAAACTAAACATCCTCCTCATGATCAGGATAGCAGGAAACTATCTCATTTAATAATATCAAAAATACAAAATTTCATGAAGCATATAATTTCAGCGTGCTTTTTTTTATTCAGCTGGGGAGTGTTTTCTCAAAACGTAACCATAACTGTTGATAAATCAGTAACACTAAAAGAATTCTTTAAACAAATTGAAAGCCAGAGTGATTTCAAATTTGCGCATACAGACCAAATCAATACCAGTCAAAAGTATTTTACCGAAACAAAGACTTATAAAAATATCAGCGTAAAAGAATTGGTCAATGAACTTAATAAAAGTGCAGCGGTTCAGTTTTCTATCGTTGGCAATAATATTTTTGTAAAGCAAAAAGTAACCAAAGCACCTAAAAAAAAAAATAAGCTGAGTGGTCAGGTTTTTGACGAGAACAAGCAGCCGGTTATTGGAGCTAATATTTTCATTAAAGAACTTTCTACCGGTGCAACAACTGATGCAGACGGGAAATTCTCGATAACACTGGACAAAGGAAATTACACCGTATTGATCAGTTATCTGGGCTTGAAAAACAACGAAAAACAAATTGTAGTTGCTGACGATTCAAGAATCAATTTTTATATGGATTCCGACAGTCATGAGCTGGAGCAGGTCGTAGTAACCACCAATAAGGCTGTGGATGTTAAAAATACTCAAATGAGTGTAAACAAACTTTCGATGGCCGAGATCAAACGAATTCCTGTGGCCATGGGAGAAGCTGATCCTTTAAAATCGATATTGACCTTACCCGGAGTTACCAACGCCGGAGAACTTTCGTCGGGTTTTAATGTCCGCGGTGGTGCAGCCGATCAAAACCTGATTCTGGTAGATGGTGGTCCGGTTTATGCTGATTCTCACATGTTTGGTTTTTTCTCCATTTTTAATCCTGATATTGTGAATGGATTAGATTTGTATAAAGGAGGAATTCCTTCTAAATATGGAGGACGTGTTTCTTCTGTTCTGGATATCACACAGCAAACCGGGGATTTTGAAAAGTACAAAGTTAACGGAGGTATCGGTTTGATCTCAAGCCGCTTATTGATGCAGGGACCTATTCAAAAAGAAAAAGGATCTTTTATCATTGCAGGACGTGCTTCGTATGCCCATTTATTCATGAAACTGGCTGATAGTAAGAATTCCGTGATGTTTTATGATTTAAATGCGAAGTTCAATTATCGCTTAGGAGCCAATAATACACTGTCTTTTTCAGGATATTTTGGGAACGACCTTTTTGATCTTAATAATCTTTTTAACAGTACTTATGGAAATACAATGGGTATTTTAAGCTGGAAGCATAAGTTTTCCGAGAACTTAAATACCAACTTGTCTGTATATTTCAGTGATTATAAATTTAATCTGGACCTGGATAGAGAAGGTTTTGAATGGAACAATAAGATTTCGACTTATGGACTTAAATATGGCTGGAGTCAGACGGTATCAGAAAAATTAAAATTGAATTACGGAATAGAAGGTCAGTATTACGATTTTAATCCCGGAACCGTAAAGCCTACCAATACAACTTCGCAGTTTAATTACAAACAGTTGGATAAAAAGTATGCTTTTGAGTCTTCTGTTTATTTGGACTTTGAGCATCAGCTTACAGAGAAACTGAACCTTCGATACGGACTTCGTTACAGTATGTTTTACCGTTTAGGAGGGGAAGAAATCAATACCTATGAAGATGGGAAAGCAGTAGTTTACAATCCGTTGTATAAAATTTATGAAGAAGGAACTCCAACGGGAAGTATCACTTATAAAAAAGGAGCGACCATCAGTAAGTTTGATAATTTCGAACCGCGTGCTGCAGTATCGTATGCTTTTAATGAGACTACTTCGGTAAAAGCGAGTTACAACCGAATGGCGCAGTACATTCACATGTTGTCGAATACGCAGTTTCCCTTGCCAACAACGATTTGGACACCAAGCGGCCCTTTTACAAAACCGCAGCTTTTGGATCAGTATGCCGTAGGTTATTTTCAGAACTTTAAAGATAATGAATACTCTTTCGAAGGAGAGCTGTTCTATAAAAAAATCAAAAACCGTATTGATTATATTGACGGAGCCGATATTTTGGCCAATAACAATATAGAACAGGTGATTTTGAATGGTAAAGCCAGGTCTTATGGTATGGAATTAATGTTGCGAAAAAATACGGGAGCATTAACCGGTTGGGTTTCTTATACCTTATCCAGAGCTGAACAAAAAACACCCGGAAGAACACCGGAAGAACCGGGAGTCGCAAATGGTAAATGGTATTTATCAGGATATGATAAACTGCACAATTTAAGTGTTGTGGGGAATTATGAATACAATAAAAAATGGTCTTTTAATGCAAATTTCAGTTTGCAGTCAGGTCAGCCAGTAACCTATGCCAATGGGTATTATGAATTTGGAGGGATTAATGTTCCAAACTTCTCCTTAAGAAATGAAAACAGATTGCCACTTTTCCACCATTTGGATCTGGCGGCGACTTATACGCCAAAACCGGATAAAAAGAAAGGATGGCAGAGCTACTGGGTATTTAGTCTTTATAATGTTTACAACCGAAAAAATGCAGCTGCGATGACTTTTGCAACAAATGAAGACACCGGGATGAATGAGACGAAAAGGCTTTCTATTTTTGGGGTAGTACCGGGAGTTTCTTATAATTTTAAATTTTAATGAATATGCAAAGGATTGATATAAAAACGATAAAGAAGAATACAATAGCTATTTTGGGTTTTGTTTTGGTACTGTTTTTCTCCTCTTGTGATGATGTGGTAAAACTTGATTTAGAAACCGGAGAAACGAGAATCGTAGTCGACGCCGAAATTATCTGGAAAAAAGGAACCTCCGGTAGTGAGCAGGTCATCAAGGTGAGTAAAACGGCTCCTTATTACAACGATAAAACTCCAAAAGTCTCAGGAGCTAAAGTAAAAGTGACCAATAGCAAAGGAGATGTCTTTACTTTTAATGAAACAGGACCAGGACTTTACGTATGTACTAATTTCGTACCTGTGATCAACATGGATTATGTGCTTTCTGTAGAGGCAGAAGGGCAAACTTTTACGGCTGCCGAAAAGTTAATTTCAGTATCACCTATTGATAAAATAGAACAGAAACGCGTTCCGGATGTAGCCGGAGACGACTTGTATGAGATATCGTTTTATTTTAAAGACCCGGCGGATCAGGTCAATTTTTATCTTACCGATTATAAGAGTGATGTTTTTCGTCTTCCTTCACACACGCTGTTAGATGATGAATTGTTTAATGGAAATGAAATATATCCAAGATTTTCAGATCCCGATTTGAAACCGGGAAAAAGTCTTTCGGTGATAAATCGAGGTATTTCTAAGAATTTTTACAACTATATGAGTTTAATTTTAGAGATATACGGAGGAAGTCCTTTTTCTATTCCTCCCGGAAATATCAGAGGGAACATTGTAAACACTACAAATGCCAATAATTTTGCTTTTGGTTATTTCAGGCTTTGTGAAGCAGATAGCTTTTCCTATACCGTACAAGAGAACGATAATATTGTCTATCCGGGAAAGTAAAATTTTAATTGAAGGTTGATTTGTGACTACATCTGGCATATAAATAGTTATGTCAGATGTTTTTTTTATGCCGTAATTTTAGGTTATAAAAAAAAGGATTTTAACAAAATCCTTTTTTTTAAATCTGATAAAAGATACAGCTGTTTTTAACTAAGATTGGGATGAATCAAGAAGTTACCGGACTACTTTCTTTTGAAACGCATCATCGGAACATCGTTAAGCAATAAGTTTAGTTTGCCTTCTTTATCAATAGAATAAGAGGTAATTTTTCGGATCATCTCAGTAAAAGTCTGTTCCCCGCCGCCTTCGCAAAACATCATCGTGGTAGGCCCCTGTTCGCCAAAGCTGATCGTTTTTCCCTTTAAAGTATAAGGAGCACTGTACCCATTACAACCCGCATTTCCGAAAACCTGACCGGTATTCTGGTCAAACTTGATAAAAGGTTTTTTGTTGGGATATAAACCCTCAAAAGCAATTCTCGGACCCGAAATGTATTCGAGCTCCCAGGTAGTATCAAAAAGAGCGGTATTTTTTGTAGTATCCTTTGTAGCGTTGCAGGAAGTAAAAAATAGAGCAATTGCAGCAAGCAGTAGTGTTACGTAGTTTTTCATCTGTTTTTTTGAAGATAAAATTAACAAGTTTTGGGTTATGATAATCGTTTTTCGGATAGAACTTCGTTTAAAATTTTAAAGCTTTAGGAAACAGCAATGTTTTCAAAAAACATTCGGAATCAGGACTGGATTTTAAAAAGCAAAACATAAATCAGGAACATTGAACTTACCATGTGTGTTACACTCTTCTGGGATCTCCTTTTAAATAAGTTTTGCTATATTTAAAATATTCGGTTGAAGTTCTTTCTCCTGCTTTCCCGTCAATTCTAAGAACACTTCCGGCACTATTAAGAAGTTTTTGAAGCTCGACAGCTTCGTTTGTAACCTTCCCGGAATAGTACATCGTTTGGTTTCCCTGCGCTATGATTTGTTCTACAATATGCGTGTTGGGCAGTGTAATTAGATGCTGTTCCATCATACGGCGCAACAGAACAGCGGCACCACATTGTTTGGAGACCGCATTGGGATCGTATTTGCCGTCCTGAACATATTTACCTTTAGTGTACTGATTCGAATAACTCCATAAATAAGGCGAATTTATTCCCTGCTTGTAATATCCTAATCCGTTAAACAATTCAAGTCGGTAAAGAATTCCGGCAATGCTCCAGTCTGTCCATGAATTTAGCTTGTCGTAAATCAAGGCGTCATTTGCGCTCACTTCCCAGGTAAATGGAGGATTTCCTGCTTTCGGACGACCTGCTGGTACGTTAACCGTACGCTTAGTAAGTGGGTCGCCATTGTGCAAATGAGTAGTAAAGTTCAGACTTCCTTCCATACAATGTATAATAGAAATCATGTACCAGGGAATATTTAAGGGATCACCAACAGATTGATATCTGCTTTTGTTTGAAACTATTTTAGCCACCAATGCATCAATTTCAGGATATTTGACTTCTTTTATAATGCAGGATGCAAACAACTTTTCGTAATTGCTTTTTTTGTCAGGGGGTACTGTTGTTGCCATAAGTATAGTTGGTTAGCGTTGAGTTCTATTCAACGGATTAGTTGGATTTAGATAGTATAAAGTTAGTTTAAAAATGCTATTTTTGTTTTAACAGGTTTAAAAACAGGTATTTATACTTGTTTTTGAAAAGGTGGCCAGGATTATTTTTGATAAAAAACGAAGAGAAGTAGTTGCAATTGAAAAAAGAAACGGATATCGAGCGTTGATAGAAGGTGTTGAGTTGGTTTTTATAAGAGTACAATAGGTGCTAAAGTTCTAAATTTAGAGTTAAAGTCGTCAAAAGCAAAAAATCAGCTCTGTTTCATTTTTTAGAAAACAGAAAGTTTTAAGTTAATGCAATCGTAACCCTTTCAAAAGGATTTACTTAGAGTATTCGCAACATTTTTTGATAAAAAGGAAGAAGTAGAAAACAATTTTACGTTGATTTTTATAGATTTGTACTATCAATAATATGCCCAAAAACGGATTGGGATTAATTATAAAATACTAAGACAATGAAAGCGGTTACTTCACTATTTTTATTTTTAATATTTGTCTACTCAAATTCTTATTCACAGTTAAGCTCAGATAAAATATTCGAAAGTTTTAAACAGGGAGAACGGACCAATTGTTCGTCGATTGCCTTTATTAAAGCCTCTTTAAATGTCTATGGATTAGACAATCTTTTTGTAAACGAAAAGACCGGTGAAAACACTCACAAAATCACCTTAAAAAACAATGCATCATTCAATCTGCAAGAGGGCGAAATCAGTAAAGCTAAAATATCGGCCGGGTTTATTTATATTAAAGACAATCCTGAGAGTGAAAAAATCACCGATTATGCAATACTGACTTATGCTGTAATGGCGAAATACAAACAAATTATTGATAAGGTCGATACTTTTGACAAAGCATTAGAAGATTTAGAAGATGGTTCAGTATATACTCCTACCATTTACAAATATTTAGGATTCAAAGAAGGTAAACAAGTGCTAAAGTTAAAACGACAATCCGGAAGTGAATACTGCGGAGTAGTAGCATGGTCTACTGCTCATGCCGTTTTTGTCTGTGAAGATTTTATGGACTATTATGGCAATAAAAAAAGTATCTGGATCAAGTATCCGGGACGTTTCAGAGTCATTAAATCGTAAGCACAAGTAAAGATTTACGGGGAAATGTGGAGATTTCCATAAAAAAACAAACAAGCATTAAATTCCTGAAATGTGCGCTCCAGTACCTCAGAATTGTCTTATAGATTGACATAAAATAAAATGTTAATTTTTTTTTAAAAAAAGGAATCATTAAAGTTGCGGCTTAAGTTAATTTGTATACTTTTGTGTTCCTCAAACAACCAATTACATTAGTAAAATGAAAAGTAAAATAATTCTAGTAAGTTTCTTTTTCTTTTTTGCAACTGGAGCTATTTCAGCACAGGCAAAAAATGCTCCAAGAAGTATAATCAGTACAACAGCAATTATCCGCAAATACCATGATCAAAAAGAATTGAGCGGTATGCAAAAAGGGGAGCTTTTGGAATTATACATCGAGCGTATTAAAGTTTTAGTAAAAACACTTCCTTATATCGCTTTGGTTACTAAACCAGGTGTTACTATGGCAGACTTAGGTATTCCGGACGATAGTGAGCACAAAAAAGTGTTAGACGGTCAGGCAGAAGGAACAACAGTATTTTTGGATACTACTGTAGAGTTTCAAAGAAAAATGATGCCTTACTCAGATAAAGGAAATTTAATTGCTGCAATTTTATTCTACGAAAGTACATTGAAATCATTACACGAGTTCAATGATATCATGAACTAAAGTTATCAGGATCTGATTCCTATAAAAAATAGAAACCTCCAAAGTCATTTGACTTTGGAGGTTTTTTTTTGTTTTTACAGTATAAAACGGGTATTAATACGGGTTTGCAATCACCATAAATTGGGTTACTTTGATTGCACAAGTTATTAACGCTAAAAAAAAGTTTATCATGCTAAAACGTAAAAACCCTGATGAAGAAGGGAATTTAAATCAGCTGACCTCTGATTTTGCTCAGCAGGCAAATGAGGCCCTATTCGAAGCACTTCAGGAAGAGAAAGGTGTATTGGATAAATTGATGTCCGGTTATCAAAAAGTTCAGATTGAAGATCCAATCAGACCTTTTTATGAAGAAGACCTTCAACAAATTGTAAAAAATGTAGATTATGGCATTTTACAGGTACTAGAAGGCACCTGGGTAAGTTACAATAATAACAGTGACAATCAGAGTGATAAAAAACTCATTGGCAGCGGTATACATACCACCATCATGCCTTCACCGGGTACCAACGCAGGAACCATTCCGGGAAAATACAGTTTTGAGTGCGAAGAATATATTGAAAAACTTACTTTTAATCTGGTACCGGGTGGTGTTCGAAACCGTGGTGGTGCAAACGAGCAGTTTTGCGGCGCTGTGAAATACGAACAAAGCATCAAAAGTGTAAACCGCGTAACCGGTCAGGACGCTTTGCAATACACTCCAATTCACGAAGAGAACGGAATGTATCTGTGGTTGAGTGATATCTTTAACTATGCGGCAACAGAAAAAACGATTAGTGAAGACCGTGGTATTCATGCCATATCACCTAACAATCCAAATAAAGATTTATACAAAAGCGGTTATCAGGATGAAACCCTGTTTTTAATCAAGAACGATCAGGGAAACAAAGAATATGTAACGCTGGAAAACTTAAACGGAAGAAAATATTACGAGATTATTGCTTCAAAAGAACTTAAAGCAGGAGCAGGGCAGACCGGACCTTATTTTATACCCGATTATTCGATTTCGAGAAGTGGTGTAATTCCCCATGGAAGTACAATTACTTTACTGGGAGATTTAAAGCCAAATAAATCGGGTTATTTGATTAGTGGTGCTCCACAGTACCCGGAAGGATTCGCGGCCTGGGACTATAAACACCTTGCTATTTCGCAAACAATGGGGGGAGCAGATGCCAGCAATGAGCCTATAAATCTGGATGCACCTCCACCACCTTGGGTATTTGAGACATTGGATGATAAAAACGATGAACGTGAAAATAAAATCTATACGCAGCGAATATTAGCGCATCCTTTATATCCTTATTCGGTGCGGCCAGATTTACGTCTTCGGGATACGCTTAAAAGTGATGTGGTAAAAAACCATGTACTGATCGAGATGTCCTCTAAAAATAAAACCGGAGCTCAGGGAGGAATCCTAAATGTTCCGTTTGTCAATCGTTTTGTTCCTACAGTCGAAATGAACATGAGAATGTGGATTGAAACTGTTGTCGAAAACAAAAAAGAAATTCTTCAATTGCAATACGAGCAGGTCATATTTTTCGAGTTTGATTTCGGAGACGATGGCGGTACGACAAGCTGGCCACACATACAAGTCAATACACTTCGTAAAATGGAAGATGTATCACCTGATCAGAAACGATTAATAGAAGAGCAATTCCCGGGAACTTATAAAATGGGATCTTCGGGGGAGGCTTCGGGCTGTCCGCATCACAAAGAGTAACTTACAATAAATGTTGACAAGCAGGAAGTGAGTTAATAGCCTATAACCGATTTAACAGATAACATAGTGCTGTAGGGCGTTACTGTTTATAATGTGCAATGATTTTTGATCATTGCACATTTTTTTTGTTTAAAAAAGCGACGAAGGTTCTCCTGGTCATTCAGAATTTGTGACTAACAATAGGGGATTCTGTAATCAAAATTTGCAGTTGTTTTATATATAAGTCCGTTTATGGCATGAATGCTGTCATTTGTTGAATTTGTTGACTATAGTTTGTTTTATTGGGATAACTTTTGCATAAATATCAGCGGAATGTGGAAAGCCGTAAAGAAAATATAAAACAGAGTGTTAGATTTGGCCTCTTAATTTGATTACCCAAAAGACTAAACCGGAATATCTTATGAAAAAACGACACCTATTACCCTTTTTAATTTTACCATTCTTTGCCTATTCTCAGGACATTCTCTGGGAGAAATCATACGGCGGACAGCATGCCGATTATTTGTTTGACGCACAGCCCACAGCCGACTACGGCTTTATTCTGGCAGGTAGTTCCTTATCTAATAAAACCGGAAATAAAGACGATGACAATCATGGAGATCTGGATTACTGGATCTGGAAAATGAGCGAAAAAGGAGATCTGGTCTGGCAGAAAAGCATAGGCGGAAGCGGATTTGATTTGCTTCAGAGTATTAAAAATACAAAAGATGGCGGCTTCATTCTGGCAGGAACTTCAGATTCGGGGAGAGGTTTTCAAAAGAATGAAAAATGCAAAGGCCTTACTGATTTTTGGGTCATCAAATTAGATGCATCGGGTACTGAACAATGGCAAAGAACTATTGGCGGTAAAGGAAAAGACGAACTCTTATGTGCTTTTCAAACCAAAGACGGAGGGTATATGTTGGGAGGTTCATCCAGTTCGGATTATTCAGGTAATGCACTTGCTGCTACAAACGGAATGTCCAAACCCACCACAAAAGCGTCTCAGTTTAATAAATCAGATAAATGCCGTGGCAATATGGATTACTGGATTGTTAAACTGGACCAACAGGGCGATGTCGAATGGCAAACGACCTATGGAGGAAGTTATAGCGATGTGCTGAGGAGTATGGAACAAACCACAGACAACGGATACATACTGGCAGGCTATTCCAATTCGCCTGTTTCAGGCGATAAAACCGAAAACAACAAAGGAATAGGAGATTACTGGATTCTTAAAATAAATGATACCGGTGAAATTCAATGGCAAAAGACCTATGGAGCTGAGGGAGATGATCAGCCTTATGTGATTCATCAGACTGCCGATGGCGGTTATATTGCGGGCGGAAACTCCAACAGCAAAAATGCCCTGACCACTTTGGGCGGTATCGTAGGAAACGGAACCGACTACTGGATCCTGAAACTCGATAAAGACGGAGGTGTGGTATGGAGTAAAACCTACGATTTTGGAAAAACAGACATCTTAACCTCACTGGTAGAAAACAAAGACCAAAGTTACCTTATTGGTGGTTACGCACAGAGCGAAAGCAGGCGCCCGCGTGAAGGGATCGTAGCCAAAGCACTTAACGCTGTCAGTAAAGAAAAAGAAGGCATCAACGACTATATCGCGATGAAAATAGACGACAAAGGCGAAGAAATCTGGAACAAAACCGTTGGCAGCGCCGGAGAAGACATCCTCAGGAAATTAATTGAGACCAGAGATGGCGGTTATCTGATGGCAGGAACCTCCAATTCGGCAGCCTCAAGAGATAAAAACGGCAGTATGGGAGGTAATGATTTTTGGGTAGTAAAGCTCAAAGACAAAACAAAAGTGGAAAAGGTAAAATCCAGTACCGAAGTCATTCCGAATCCTGCTTCAAGCTATACCAACATTATCATCGGTTATGATTTTAAAGAAGGCACCGTCACACTGATCGATATTGCCGGACGGACCTTACTGGAGTTTGACATCAACAACAGGACCGTACCAGTGAATCTAAGCCAGTACCCTGAGGGAATCTACATCATCAAAGTCAGAACAGATGTGAAAACAGAATCTGTAAAAGTGATTAAATCTGTTAGATAATTCAGGAGCCTTTTAATTATTATATCAAGTTACAAATCCATATGAAATCAAATATATATCAATTGCTGTTCCTCGTTTTGTTTTTGAATACTCAAAATGCGAAATCTCAAACGGACGATGGAGCAAAAAAATCTTATATTCCAAATATTAGTATAGCAACGCCACAAGTGGCTGCTATGAGTAAAGTAAACGAAATACCTGTAGATATTGCCACAGGAAGAATCAATTATACCATTCCGATATTCGAAATTAAGGAAGGCGAATTTACCATGCCTATTAACCTATCCTATAATTATTCCGGTCTTTTGGTAGATGAAACTCCCGGATATGCCGGAGTGGGCTGGACTTTTAACGTAGGTGGAGCTGTTATGCATACGATTAAAGGACTAAATGATGAAGGGCATGAACTCGACAGAAGCATGATGCACAACTATTTTAACAAGCTGCCTCCGTATCAGGATGAGAATGTACCAGCATCAAAAGCCAGAATTTTAGATCTGTATGAAAAAATAGCAGAAGGGAGAATAGATGGCAGACCCGACAAATATTCTATTAACATTGGAAATATTAGCTGTAATTTTTATTTAGATAAGAATGATAATCCTATCTTCATGAAAAATGAAAATTACAAACTGGTTAAAAATGGCTCTTCGGGATTTACATTAACTGACGACAGAGGCATAAATTATATTTTCGGTTTACCTCAAATGAACACAAATACCGGTTCAAGTATTGAGGGATATGGGTATAATTCTTCTTTTTTGATAATGGAGATCAACTTTCCGTATACCAGTAACAAAATTACATTCAATTACACAGCTCCAAACACACTGTATGATATTTATGACAGTTATACTTCCATTAATACAGTTTTAAATGGACATAGTAGTTGGTCTATAAGCAAAAGCAGGACAGAAACAAGTGCATCGGTCACCAAACTTTCTAAAATTACAACCGATAATTACACGATCGAATTGCAATATGAGAATAACCCTACTGAACTTGCAGTAGCTGTTGTCACTAAGTTAGAGATAAAAAACAAAGTCGGAATCGCAATTAAAACTTATGATTTTAACTATTCACAATGGTCCGGAAGAAGAAAGAATCTATTAGATGTAAAATACAATGGACAAGTTATAAATACCATGGAATATGATGAAAGTTTGGCTTATCCTAACTTTTCTGAATATGATTTGGTAAAAAAAGATTTATGGGGTTACTACAATTCCAATGGTTCACTTTCTCTGGGTAGTGGGCCGCATAATCCCTTAGATAATCCCGGAATCAAACCGAATTTCGCAAGTACCAAGATTGGAAGTCTTAAAAAAATCACCTATCAGACAAAGGGCTATTCATTAATTGAATACGAGCCCAATTCGGTTTTTATGATTGTGACCGATTATAATTTTCCATACCCTAATGACTCCAACTCCTCTAAATCTTTATCGGCAACAGCAACAAATATTGTAGAACCCGAACCTACTGAATTCGACGTAATTTCAGTTCCTGTAACATTAAATCTTTATAATGTACTGTCTAATGATACAGGAAAAAACGGTTGGGAAGACAGGATTTCTATAGTTAAACTATTTAAACAAGGAGAAGAATCGAATCCAATTTTTATAAGAAGCCAGACCTGGAGAAAGGATGGACGATGGGAACCTACACAAACCTCATTTGTCAATCAAACTACAGTTACAATAAACACGCCTGGCAAGTATTATTTAAGGGCGATATCAAGTGTGGGATCTACAGCGCATATAACCACCACCCTTCAGCAATCGGCACAGACCTTTAACCAAACTGTGGGAGGAATGCGGGTAAAAGAAGTAAAAAACTGTGATTTTAACGGAGCCTGTACCACGACTGCTTACAACTATTCGCAATCGGGTAAAAGTACCGGTATCATGCTGCAAAAACCACAATTTTACTCAGGATCCTTTTTTACAGACAGAAGAGGTTGTTTACCTGAAAATGATAATAGAAGTTCCTTTACTTATTACTACAGTTACAACAGTGTTTCTCCGCTGTCTAATTTTAGAGGAAGCCCCGTATTGTATAAAAAAGTAGAACAAATTGAGAGAAATCCTCTTGAAAACAATGGAAGAACCGTGTTTTTGTACTCAGGAGGAAGTGTTAATTTTCTGCATGATGATGGATATAATTTGGGTCAGTTGGACCAAAAAATGATTCAGTCAAAAACCGGAGATACGATCCAAAAACAAAAAAATACCTATTTAAATAATGTAAAACGCAACAATCGCAGGTTTATCCTGGGTTTAGAATGCAAACCTACCCGCATTACATTTGGTACTTATCCGTCTAATGTAACCAATGCATCCACGGCATGTTTACCAATACTACAAAGACCATTAAGTGATTTTGTAACCGAAACATTTACACATGAATCTAAAAATTATTTTTTGGAGAAAGAAGAGAACACAAGCTATCTGAATGGTAAAACAGTGATACAAAAGACAGTCAATTCCCATGATCCGGAAACAGGAAATCTTAAAAATCAGGTTACAACAAATTCTGAAGGGGAAAATTTAGAGACAAAATATTTTTATGTTACAGATCCTGAAATGACAAATGAGTCTTTTCGAAATGAATTGATTGCGAAGAACATGGTTAGCAAACCGATGAGTACACAAAGTTTTAATGGAGAAAAAATAGCAGAACAGAAAACAGCATATAGCAATGAGGCTTCAACCGCTAATTTGCTACTGCCAAAACATGTTTATGCAAACAAAGGGGCTCAGAACATAAGTATTCCCGATGATAAAAAAATTACCTACGACCAATACGATCAAAAGGGCAATATTTTACAATATACTGTTGAGGGAGGTTTACCAGTGGCTATAATTTGGGGGTACAATAAAACACAGCCTATTGCAAAAGTAGAAAACGCCAGTTACGATCAGATTGCCAGTTATGTTTTGAATCTGCAGAATCGATCTGATTTAGACGATGATAATTGTTTGACTGAGGATTGTAATGAGCAAATATTGAGAAGTAACCTGCAAACTTTAAGGACTTCTTTCCCTCAATTTATGATTACTACTTACACTTACAATCCACTGCTTGGTGTTACAAGTATAACAGATCCCAAAGGTATACCTTCTTATTATGAATATGATACTTTGGGAAGATTGAAATTTGTAAAGGATCAGGATCTAAATGTAGTTCAAAAATATTGCTACAATTTTAAAGGGCAGCAAACTGATTGCAGTGATAATACTTCAACCAGCGAGTACCTCTATAAAAGCGCAGCCAGAAGCGGGGTGTTTACCAAAAGGAATTGTGCTGCAGGAGGAACAGGTCAAAGTGTGACCTATAATCAGGCGAGAGGGGTGGTTACCTCGACCATTTCACAGGCAGATGCGGATGAAAATGGTCTCAGAAAGTTCAATATAGACGGACAGACTTATGCAGACAATAATACGGATGTTAAATGTATTTTTAAAAATACGATTCAAAGCCGATTAGTGACACGAAACAATTGTGCTACCGGAGGAATCCCGGATAGTGTTTGGTATACCGTTGCGGCCGGAATCTATAGGTCTGATGTTTCTCAGGCGGAAGCTGATGCACAGGCCCAGTGGGAAATTGACAACAATTGGGTGACTTTCGCCAATAATGATAATAATGCAAAATGTACCTTTAAGAATACGGTTCAAAGTCGATTAGTGGCACGAAATAACTGCGCTGCAGGTGGAATTCCAGATAGTGCTTGGTATACCGTTGCTGCCGGAATCTATAGTTCAAATAGTTCTCAGGCAGAGGCTGATGCACAGGCCCAGCGGGAAATTGATCGAAATTGGGAGGCATTTGCAAACAATGATAATAATGCAAAATGTACATTTTGGAATACGGCTCAAAGCCGATTAGTGACGCGAAACAATTGTGCAGCCGGAGGAATTCCAGATAGCATTTGGTATACCGTTGCTGCCGGAAAGTATAGTTCGAATAGTTCTCAGGCAGAAGCCAATGCATTGGCCCAACGAGAGATCGATAACAATTGGGAGGCTTATGCAAACAACAATAATAATGCAAAATGTACTTTTTGGAATATTGCACAAAGTCGATTGATCACCAGAGATAACTGTGGTGCTAGAGGTACTGGTGACAGTGTTTGGTATACTGTTCCTGCAGGAACATACGGTTCTTATAATTCCCAGGAGGAAGCTGATAGTCGGGCTGTATATCAAATAAATAGATATGGACAAGCTTATGCAAACGATAATAATAATGCAAAATGTACTTATTATAATTATGAGTTAAACCTTCAGTATACTAAAGATAATTGTTCAGGTCCGCTAGAAAGAGGCTCTACGGTTTACTACCATATACCAAATGGAAAACACAAATCTAATGTATCACAAGCCGATGCGGACTATAAGGCACTTATGGATGATGCAGCAAATGGACAAAACTATGCTAATGAAAATGGCTATTGTTTAGATCCCGGAGAGGAAGAACAATAAAAAAAGAACAAATTAGTATGATGAAATATTTAAATAACATTCAAATTAGGATGAAAGAATATATTCTTTTAATAATATTGCTATTTACAGGTTGGGGCATAAAAGCCCAGACCTTCAGCGATGACAACTTCATATACGCACTTACCCCTAAGAAACCGGTGCGGGCAGCAAACTTAAATTCGCTCACCAAAGACGAGATGAGTCAAAATGTGACCTATTTTGATGGACTGGGGCGTCCGATACAAACCATTGCCATTGGTCAGGGAGCAGCAGGACAAGATATTATAACCCCTATGGAATATGACGGCTTTGGCCGACAAGCCATAGAATACCTGCCCTATCCGGCTGCCAATGGAAGCAGCAGTTATCCCAGAATTGACTCCAATACAGCCATAGCTGCCGCAAAAGGCATTTATAGCGCTGCAAAATACGACAATACTGCGAACCCTTTCTCTCAGAAGGCATTTGAACCATCACCGTTGAATCGCGTTGTTAAACAAGCTGCTCCGGGAGCTTCGTGGGAAATGGGCAAAGGCCATGAAATTAAAATCGATTATCAGGCTAATACCGCTGCTGATACCGTAAAACTGTATAAAGCCAATACCACTTGGGACGCAGATTTAGGGTTGTACGACATTAGTTTTTCAGATGCAGGAATTTATGCCGAAGGGAGGCTTTACAAAACGATTACGTACGACGAGAATACAACTGCAAACCCAAGCGAGTCATCAGGCTCCACAGTAGAATTTAAAAATACCGAAGGGCAAGTTATTCTCAAAAGAACCTACAATTCAGGCAACCGACACGATACCTACTACGTTTACGATATTTATGGGAACCTGACTTATGTATTGCCGCCAAAAGTATTGGGGACAGTCAGTGACGAGATTTTAAACGGTTTGTGTTACCAATACAAATACGACTACCGCAATCGTCTGGTCGTGAAAAAACTGCCCGGAAAACAATGGGAGTTTATCGTGTACGACAAACTTGATCGTCCCGTAGCCACAGGGCCCGCTTTTTCGCCTTTTAAAGACGAAACTGCCGAAGGCTGGCTCATTACCAAATACGATGCTTTTGGCAGACCTGTTTATACGGGTTGGAGCAGTCAGCCTTCCAATGCGGTGACCAGAAAAGCAATGCAGGACACCCAAAATACAACCAATGTTATATTTGAAACGAAAAAGACCTCAGGAACCATAGATGCTATTTCGGTATATTACAGTAATGACATTGCTCCGACCAATTTTAAGCTTTTAACGGTTACTTATTACGATAATTATGCTTTTCCCAACGCAGAAAGCCGGCCTACTACAATTGAAGGACAGACTGTTTTGGACAATTCCAAAGGTTTGGTAACCGGAAGCTGGGTAAGAGCTCTGACTACTGCCTCAGCGGCATTGGGAGAAACCACTACGACTTTTTACGATACCAGATCCCGTGCGGTAAGAACCCGGACTCAAAATCACTTGGGAGGTTATACCAATACCAACAGCAGTTTAGATTTTACCGGAAAGTCGCTCTATACCATTACCAAACACAAACGTACTTCCGGAGACACAGAACTCACCATAAGAGAAGAATTCAACTATTCGCCACAAGATCGTTTATTAACCCATACCCATCAAATCAACGGAGGAACTGTTGAAGTTTTGGCAAACAATACTTATGATGACCTGGGACAATTGAGCGTTAAAAATGTGGGGAACAGCGCAGGAACTCCGTTACAGAAAGTACACTACAGTTACAACATCAGAGGCTGGCTTACCGGAATCAACAATGTCGAAGAACTACAGCAGGACACTGATCCGAAAGATCTGTTTGCTTTTAAAATTAATTATGACAAACAGCCGGGCAACACACAGGTTCAGGCCTTGTACAATGGAAATATCTCAGAGACCACCTGGACAACAGATACGGATCTTAGCAAGCGTTCTTATGGGTATCAGTACGACAAGCTGAACCGTCTGACCAGTGCCATTTACAGTAAACCCAATGAAGCTATACCGGTTTCAGGAGCGTATAACGAAAGTTTGAGTTACGACAAAAACGGAAATATCAAATCTTTGCAGCGTTATGGAGACAGTGATGCACCTTCTATAGTTTTTCAAACCGATGATTTAACTTACGGTTATTTAGATCAAAACTCGAACCAGCTCACTAAAGTAACCGACGGCCCCGCCGGAAATGACAACAAAGGTTTTAAAGACGGCAATAAAACGGGGGATGATTTCACGTATGATGTCAATGGGAATATGATTGCAGACAAAAACAAAAACATCACCGAAATACAATACAATCATCTGAATTTACCTAAGAAAATTACATTTGGAACAAATGGCACGATTGAGTATATTTACAACGCAGCGGGGCAAAAACTGAAGAAAATTGTAAAAGAGGCCAGCGGTACAACTCATACTGATTATCTGGGAGGATTTCAGTACAGGTATAGCGAAGATCAAAGTATTCCGGTTGATCCGGGCGGTGGAGATCCAGAACCTCCTGCACCGGATGATCCGGGAAATCCGAAAGACCCAATCGATGGGTTCGACCCGGTTCCTAAAGATCCACCGGCAGAAGCGAATCGTTTTAGTGCCTTTGCAGCGCAGTCGGCAAGTCAGGCTGCTCCGTCGCGACCAACGTTGGAGTTTTTCCCTACGGCAGAGGGGTATTATGATTACATAGGTAAAAAATATGTGTACCAATACAAAGATCATTTGGGTAACATACGATTGAGTTATGCTAAAAATCCCGCAACCCAAGTTCTTACCATTATTGATGAGAATAATTATTATCCTTTTGGATTGAAACACAAGGGGTATAATGATTATGTACCTACAAGTCATAAGTTCAAGTATAATTCGAAAGAATTCCAAGACGAGCTGGGGCTTGAGGTTTACGACATGGAGGCTAGAAATTACATGCCTGATATTGGGCGCTGGGGTAATATTGATGCACTAGCGGAAAGTTTTTTTGAATTTTCACCATATAGTTTTTCAAATAATAATCCGATATATTTTTCTGACCCAACTGGACTCTCACCTGAAGCATCAACTTTTCTATCTGCAACATTCATCAATGGAGCTGGAAAAGTGGTTGAGCATAGAAATGACGGCGATGATAATGTTTATTTAGTTGATGACGATTGGGAAAAAGGAGGCTCGAAAAAGGGATTACCAGTAGTAGGAAAAGAAAAGCCAGGGATGGTTTATACTCCTGGACTGACTTATCAATTTGATGAAAATCTAGAATTAACAACTCCAGATTTTGGTAGCTTCCGTAAAGCAAATGGTTCTGCGACGCCTGTAGGTGGTGCGTTCGACATTTTTGGATTTTGGGATGCATTCTATACAGAGTTATTCTCAGAAATAGGTGGTGATTCGCCAACAACTGCTTTAGCTTTTGCTGTGGTTACAAAGGGAAAAGCAAAACCGTCTACCTCTATAAGAGCATTAACTGGTTTGCTAAAAGCTGGAAAGTTGCATAAACATCATGTGCTTTCTCAACAGTTTAGAAAATGGTTTGCTAGTAGAGGAATTAAAAATATTGATGATTACACTATTCAAATCAGTGCAAAAAATCATCTAAAATCTTTGCATGGACAGGGAAAATGGAATCAGCAGTGGGCTGATTTTATCAAAGCGAATCCAAGTGCTTCACCTTCTCAAATATTTTATCAGGCTGAATCAATGCTCGCAAAACATGGATTAGAACATTCTCGTTATGTTCCTTATAAATAAAAATATTAAAAAATGAAAAATATATCTAAAAATAATGAACCTTTAGAATTGAGTATAGGCAAGAAATATTACATTATTGATGCACTTTACGTTACTAATATTAAAAATGAATTTCTGAAAGCTAATATTTTACCCAAAGATATTAGAAATGAAGTTTTTCCGTTTACCGATACACCATTTGCTTTGTATAAAGCAAATAATAACATTTTTTTTATTAACCAAATAAAGAAAGTAGATTACGATGAAGTTGTTTTAGAAGATTTGTCATTTTTTTCAACTGATACAGGTTTGATATTATTCCTTAATGAAGATTTATTAGTTGATTTTTTGAAAGAATTCAATTATGATGATTTAGTTAATTCAGACAATGAATTAATAAATGAAAAATATTGGGAAGAATTAGTTTCAAATTTTGAATCGACAGATTTTGGATTGGTATTAGCAGATATTGATTCGGAAAATGACTTTGATGGTAGCGGAACTTATAAGGTTTTTTGATAATAAATTTTTTCTAATAAACAAAGCCATTCCATAGCGGAGTGGCTTTTTTATTTACATTGTCTAGTCCTGAAATAGCGGTACACAAAAATTACCTTTGCAAGCCCTCGATCAATTGAGTACATTTACAACGCAGCGGGTCAAAAACTGAAGAAAATTGTAAAAGAGACCAGCGGTACAACTCATACTGATTATCTGGGAGGATTTCAGTACGGGTATAGCGAGGACCAAAGTATTCCGGTTGATCCGGGCGGTGGAGATCCAGAACCTCCTGCACCGGATGATCCGGGAAATCCGAAAGACCCAATCGATGGGTTCGACCCGGTTCCTAAAGATCCACCGGCAGAAGCGAATCGTTTTAGTGCCTTTGCAGCGCAGTCGGCAAGTCAGGCTGCTCCGTCGCGACCAACGTTGGAGTTTTTCCCTACGGCAGAGGGGTATTATGATTACATAGGTAAAAAATATGTGTACCAATACAAAGATCATTTGGGTAACATACGATTGAGTTATGCTAAAAATCCCGCAACCCAAGTTCTTACCATTATTGATGAGAATAATTATTATCCTTTTGGATTGAAACACAAGGGGTATAATGATTATGTACCTACAAGTAATAAGTATAAATTTAATGGAAAAGAGCTGCAAGACGAGCTGGGGCTTGGGATGACAGCGATGGACTTCCGTCAATATGATAATACTTTAGGTAGATTTAATTCTATTGACGTTTTAGCAGAGCTATTTTCTGATGGAAGCCCTTATATGTTCTCCTTTAATAATCCTGTTGCATTTGCAGACCCTACTGGTTTGTGTCCTCAATGTCCAGATCCTAGCATGGCTAAGAATGGTCAAAAGTATGTTTCAACAGGGGGAATGACGTATACATTCAATGATGGGCAATGGACGGGAGAAGGAGGTGAATTAAAAGAGGTAGTAGTAACTCGTGATAAGCGTGAAAAGAAAGAAACATCAGATTCGGAGGGACAAGAAGGTAAACATCCTGATGCAGGATCAGGAGTTGGTCAACCAGGGGCATTAGAGAGTATGATTCCAGTATGGGGATCTGGAAGAGCGGCAATAGATCATTTTCAAAATGGTAATTATTGGCAAGGTACTTTTTATACAGCAATGGCTATATCTGATGTTTTTTTAGTAAAATCTATTGCAACAGGAATTGCTAAAGGAGGTCTAAAAGCTTTTGGCAAAAGTTATTCTTCTTGGAGCTCATATCGAAGATTTTATGGTAAAGAAGGTTTTGCAGAAACAGGGCAACATTTGCATCATTGGGCTTTAAGAAGAAATGGTCAAAAAGTAGGTTCTGGTTTAGGATGGAAATTGAAAAACCAAATGTGGAATCTAATGCCAATGAGAAGTCCAGCTTTCCATACAGCAGTACATGGAAATGGTATAAATGCGTTCAACACATTAGAACGAGCTTACTATGGTAGTCCAATTTGGTTTCAAACAGGAATAATATCAACCATTGGACATTCATTAGAGTTAAGATATATATATACAGATGAAGAAAGTGAAACAGAATAATTTTAAATACCCAATAGTTGCCTTTTCAAAATCAGCTATTCATTTAGCGAGAAATTCCGATGAAATTCTTGTATGCACTAAAACCGCATTAAAAAACAATTTTTATAAAAACATGAAGATTGTTGACAGTGCGGGAATTTTGTACAAAGTTAATAATGCAATTAAACTAAAAGGGCATGGCTTTTTATGGGGCTATAATATATTTTTAAATCAAAAAGTTGATGTTGAATTAGTTTTTACTGAAGATCCAATTTTAATAAACATTGAAGATTTAAAAAAAATGTTGCTGAGTTCACTTAAGGGAGAATTTTGGAGATCAGGAGACAATCATAGTAAAATAATTAAAGAGGTAGAGAATACTACTAATTTTCATCATATTATTAAATATTTGGAGATTATATATTATAATTTAGAGTAGGTTGTAAAATGCATATAAAATTTCCAATACTTGGCTTAGTTGATAATGATAATTTTTTGTACTTTTTTGACAAAGAAGAAAGATTGAAAAAAACTAGTGAAGATATATTTAAGAAAGGGGTACTACCAGGAGAAAAGTATATCGACTCCAATGGCTTTATATTTAAAGTGATAAATATAAAAAAAATTGGTTATGCCCCTTTCTTTGGCTTTAGTCTAGTTTTGAAAGGACGACAAATAAAAATAGAAATGGAATTTGATCCCAATGTTGAGAAAATGGAATTAAGTACTTTAAAACAAATCGCTCTTGAAAAAGTAGAAAAAACAAAACAATTTTGGAAAGAAGCTTGGAGCATTAAAGATTTAAAAAATGCAATAAAAAATGCACAATCATTTGAAGAATTGATAATTCTTTTCAAATAAAATTATTTCGAATATTATGTAAAAAAGTAATGAGTTATTATCCAAAGAAATAAAAAATGAAGAAACTAATTCAAATAGTATTTATTTTAATATTTATAAATGTATATGCTCAAGCAAATAGGGTAATGTTACAGATTAGGTGTTTTTGCAAAATTACGATGCAACGAACTGAAAGAGAATATAAAATTTTAATTCTTGAATAGAAAGAGAGGTGACCTATTGGTCGCCTCTTTCGTTTTTTGTCTTTTAATAAGGCTTAAAATGCTTTTAGCTTAGCTTAAGCAAAAATCAACCGTCTGATTCTCTCTGTATAACTTTTTGATACAGGTTTAATAAAAATTTAGTGGTAATTTTGTAAGTACATATAAAATCAGATCAAATAGGGATATGAGTACATTATTCGTTAAAAACATGGTTTGCAACCGCTGTATTATGGTGGTTCAGAACGAACTTGAAAAACTTGGACTAGAATTTACCCACATAAAGCTTGGAGAGGTTACTCTGGCAAAAGAACTGACTGCCACAGAACGAACTTTACTGGAGCAGGAACTGGTTGCTCTTGGATTTGAAGTGATCGACGATAAAAAAAGCAGAATCATAGAAAAGATTAAAAACATCATTATTGATTTGGTACACCATCAGGATAATGATACCAAGAATAACTTGTCGGATATCCTGAGCGAAAAGATCAATCATGACTATAATTATCTTTCCAATTTGTTTTCTGAAGTAGAAGGAACTACCATAGAAAAGTATTTTATTGCGCAAAAAATTGAAAAAATAAAAGAACTTCTGGTGTACGATGAGTTATCGCTTAGTGAGATCGCTTTACGTCTGAACTATTCAAGTGTGGCTTATCTGAGCAATCAGTTTAAAAAAGTAACCGGCCTGACTCCAAGTTATTTCAAGCAAATTCGGGCAGAGAAAAGAAAACCTCTGGATGAGGTGAAGTAAATATTACAAATCAAATCCATAATTCCACAATACAATTCAGCGCTATTCTTGCCAACTTTGCAGGTATAAAAGAACAACTGAATTATGGCAACAACTGATAATAATAAAGAGACAATTTACATTCCGTTAGAAGATGTAAACAGCGAGCACTGTGCATTAATCGTAGAGAAAGGATTGGCAGAGGTTAAAGGAATTGAAACTCACAAGGTGGAAGTTAACAACCGCAGAGCCGCTATAACGGTTAAAGGCAATGAAACAGTTGGTAACGCTGTGAAGGCTATTAAAGACCTTGGGTATGGTGTACCAACCGTAAAAAATACGTTCCCGGTTCTGGGAATGACCTGTGCCTCTTGTGCCAGCAGTGCAGAAAGTATAGTAACTTATGAATTGGGAGTAGTGGATGCTTCGGTAAACTTTGCAACAGGAAATCTTACTGTTGAATATCTTCCCAACCTTACAGATGCTTCTAAATTGCAAAAAGCAGTTCAGGGTGTTGGTTACGACTTGCTTATTTTAGAGGAAGCGAAACAACAAGAGTCTTTAGAGACTATTCATGCAGAAAATTTCAAAAAATTAAAAAACAAAACCATCTGGGCGGTGTTATTGTCATTGCCTGTAGTGGTGATAGGGATGTTCTTCATGAATATTCCTTATGCCAATGAGATCATGTGGCTTTTTTCAACACCTGTAATTCTTTGGCTGGGGAAAGACTTCTTTGTAAATGCATGGAAGCAGGCCAAACACCGCTCGGCCAATATGGATACGCTGGTAGCTCTGAGTACAGGAATTGCTTACCTGTTTAGTGTTTTTAATATGTTATTCATAGATTTCTGGCACCAACGCGGATTGCACGCGCACGTTTACTTTGAAGCGGCGGCAGTTGTGATTGCGTTTATTCTGCTAGGTAAATTATTAGAAGAAAAAGCAAAAGGAAATACGTCATCGGCTATTAAAAAACTAATGGGACTACAGCCTAAAACCGTGATCGTTATTCAACCCGACGGGACAGAAAAACAAGTAGCTATTGAAGAAGTAAATGCAGGAGATGTTATTTTGGTAAAGCCGGGTGAAAAAATTGCGGTAGACGGTATGGTGATTTCGGGTCATTCTTATGTAGACGAAAGCATGTTAAGCGGTGAACCGGTTCCGGTACTGAAAAAAGAAAATGAAAAAGTGTTTGCCGGAACGATTAATCAAAAAGGAAGTTTTCAATTTAAAGCCGTTAAAGTAGGCAAAGAAACCATGTTGGCCCAGATTATCAAAATGGTGCAGGATGCTCAGGGAAGTAAAGCCCCGGTGCAGAAATTGGTCGATAAAATTGCAGGTATATTTGTTCCGATTGTAATGGGTATTGCACTTCTTACTTTTATGGCCTGGATGCTTTTGGGTGGAGACAATGCCGTAGTGCAAGGACTGATGGCAGCGGTTACTGTATTGGTTATTGCCTGTCCTTGTGCTTTGGGTCTGGCCACACCAACTGCGATTATGGTAGGTGTAGGTAAAGGTGCCGAAAATGGAATATTAATCAAAGATGCCGAGAGTTTAGAATTGGCCAGAAAAGTAACGGCTATTGTACTCGATAAAACGGGAACCATTACCGAAGGTAGACCACAAGTGACCGGGATAAAGTGGCTAAAAGACGTGGATAGGACCAAAGATATTCTGCTAAGTATTGAAAAACAATCAGAACATCCGTTAGCCGAAGCAGTGGTGAAAAGTCTGGAAGGAGTGTCAGGTGTGGTTTTATCCAATTTTGACAGTATTACCGGTAAAGGTGCGAAAGCGGTTTATGCCGATGAAACATATTATGTGGGGAACAAAAAACTGCTGGCAGAAAATAGTATTGTCATCGCAGAATCACTATTGATTCAGGCAGAAGAATGGGGGAAGGAGTCCAAGACGGTGATTTGGTTTACCAATAGCAAACAGGCACTTTCGGTTATTGCGATATCCGACAAAATCAAAGAAACCTCTGTTAAGGCGATCAAAGAATTGCAGGAGATGAATATTGAATTGTATATGCTCACAGGAGATAACGAAGCGACTGCAAAAGCGATTGCCGCACAAACGGGAATCAAACATTATAAAGCAGAAGTTCTGCCACAGCACAAAGCCGATTTTATAAAAGAATTACAACAGCAAGGTAAAACAGTAGCAATGGTAGGTGATGGTATCAACGACAGTACAGCTCTGGCAACTGCAGATGTCAGTATCGCGATGGGCAAAGGAAGCGATATTGCAATGGATGTAGCAAAAATGACGATTATCTCCTCTGATCTGACCAAAATACCTCAGGCGATTCGTCTGTCTAAACAAACGGTTGCGACAATCAAACAGAACTTGTTTTGGGCGTTTATTTACAATCTTATCGGTATTCCGCTTGCAGCAGGGGTACTTTATCCGATAAATGGATTTTTACTAAACCCAATGATTGCAGGTGCTGCCATGGCTTTGAGTAGCGTGAGTGTAGTGAGTAACAGCTTGCGTCTGAAATGGAAAAAATAAACTCTTGATGCGTTTGTCAAACGGCGGTTCCAAAATTTTTGGGCCGCCGTTTTTATTTGTAGACCATCTGACTGAAATCATTTTAATTCCCGGAACTATCGTACTTGTATACCTGGAAAGGGCGTTAGACTAATGAATTCAGGTTTTTGGTTAATTACTATGGCGTTCCCCTCCGGGTCGGGCTGTCCGCTAAATCTTTTGCGATAGACATTTTTTGTCTGATATAAAAATAACAGGAATCGCAAAAGGATACCGCTTTCATCCCTAACGCAGTCTGCGATAGAAGGAATATTTAAGGAAAAGAAACCTTCTGATCTAATAATTTATAAGAGTATCGCTCTGAAAGAGCAAAAACATCAGCATGGTGCTTTCATCCCTAACGCAGGCTGCGATAGAAGGAATATTTAAGGAAAAGAAACCCTCTTATCTATAATTTATAGAGTAATATGAAGAGTATTACTCTGAACGAGGAAAAGCATCAGCATGGTGCTTTCATCCTTAACGCAGTCTGCGATAGAAGGAATATTTAAAGAAAAGAAACCTTCTTATCTATAATTTATTAGAGTATTATGAAGAGTATTGCCCTGAAAGAGCAAAAACATCAGCATGGTGCTTTCATCCTTAACGCAGTCTGCGACAGAAGGAATATTTAAGGAAAAGAACCTTTCTTATCTAATAATTTATAGAGTATTATGAAGTGTATTACTCTGAAAAAGCAAAAACATCAGCATGGTGCTTTCATCCTTAACGCAGTCTGCGATAGAGGGAATATTTAAGGAAAGGAACCCCTTTTGTCTATAATTTATAGAGTATTATGAAGAGTATCGCTCTGAAAGAGCAAAAGCATCAGCATGGTGCTTTCATCCTTAACGCAGTCTGCGATAGAGAGAATATTTAAGGAAAAGAAACCTTCTTATCTAATAATTTATAGAGTATTATGGAGAGTATTGCCCTGAAAGAGCAAAAACATCAGCATGGTGCTTTCATCCTTAACGCAGTCTGCGATAGAGGGAATATTTAAGGAAAGGAACCTCTCTTATCTATAATTTATAGAGTATTATGAAGAGTATCGCTCTGAAAGAGCAAAAGCATCAGCATGGTGCGAAGCACTATGTCTTAAATTAAAGTAAATATCGCCCTGAAAGGGCAATAGCAATTTCCACGCCTGTAAATAAAATAATCCGTTCTGATCTGCGTTTTCGCCTGGCGAATCGGTTTAATCCGTGTGCTGTTTTTATCCAATTTACTAAACCTGTGCTTTGTTTTTTAATACCTGCCAACTAGCAACTTGAATGAATTAATGGATGAAGTAAAACAAGACACTGCAATCAGTAAATTTCATAAATCTAACACAGAATAGTGTATAACGATTACGGTTTAATTGACGGAAATTTGTAGTATAAAATAACAATTAAAAACAGCAATATAATGGAAAAGCAAGATTTTCAATTTAAAACCAACCTGAACTGCGGCGGATGTGTTTCTAAAGTACAAGCAGACCTGGACAATGCAGCAGGAATAGGGGAATGGAATGTAGACACTACTAATGCAGATAAAATACTTACGGTTCAATCTAATGGTGCTACTGCCGAAGAGATCATTGCCATTGTTAAAGCAAAAGGTTTTAAAGCAGAACCTTTAGAAATTTAATCCTTTAAGACTACTGTTGGATTACAGATTTTAAACAAAAGTTAATGCTTATCGTTACCGAATTGAAAGTAAGCCCGATGTTTTATCGGGCTTATTTTTTTTAAAGTAATACTTCAAGTAAAAGGTAGTAATGATTATCGTGTAGATGGCTGATTACTAATGAAAACGCGATAATTTTAATTAAATTAATTATTAAAATAATGCATTATAATAATTTGTATTTTATTGATTTATATTTTATAATTAATTCATTTTATACGGATCTGTAAGTTTCAGTTTAAAAAGATAAAGTTTAATCTTTAACAGAATTAGATAAGTGAATTTTAGCTTAAAAAAGTTAGGGCTGTCCGGTGATAATTCGGACAGCCCTTTTGGTATACTTACTCGAAAAGTGAATCTGTTTTTCAGGTTTTATTTTTTCAATTCTTTGTTGGCTTGAATGAAATTCTGATAATTCTCTTCCGATTCAAAGTAAGCTACATTTCCCTGTTTGTTCAGCGAAACGATGTAAGCCGAAGCTTTGTCAACTTTTACTCCGGTATGTGGATCCGTTGCCTGACGAACGTTTTCATCGTTTGGGATACGTTCTACACACATATTGCAGCAGCCGTAATACATTTTTCCGCCAAACGGAACTTCAATTTGTTTTTTACCCATATGCAGATCATTTACCATACAAACTTCATCATTGGGTACAGGAGTTCCTTCTGAAACAGCAGTACTGTCTTTCACAGTTAATTTCTGTTGGTCTGAAACCTGATTCTGCGGTTTGTTTTCCTGATCTTTACACGAGATCAATACTACTGCCATTGCGGCAATAAGGAAATAGCGGCCAAGTATTTTCATTGTTTTATTTTTTAATTTTTGTTCCTTCTGTTATTTCTTCGGTGGCTTTCATTAAAATGTTGTCGCCTTCATTTAGCGTACCAAACACTTCAATCTGATCCATCAGCGCACGTCCTTTCGCAACGGGAATGTTTTTGGTTTTTCCTCCAATTACCTGAATAACGTACATTCCTATATTACTTTCTACCAAAGCTGTTTTGGGTACAAAAAATGTCGCTTCACTGGCTTGTAACGAAAGCATCGCTTCTACCACCATCAAAGGCTTCAGTTCGGGATGTATTTTTAGAATATCAGCTTCTATGCGTTCTGAACGTAATTTAAAATCTAAGACACCTGATTTACGCGAAATTTTAGCCCTATACTTTTTCTGCGGAAGCGAGGTGACCTTAAAATGTATCGAATCGCTCAAGTTCAAATAAGGAGTATTGGCCTCTGGAATAGAAAGTGACACACGCAGTTTTTTATTGTCCTGAAGCACTAGTAACGGTTTGTCGGAACCTTTACCCATTGGACCTACATAAGAACCGGGATCTACATTTTTTTCAGCAACAATTCCGTTAAAAGGTGCCCGGATGATCAGATAATCATTCATGGCTTGTATTTCCTGATAGGCAGATTTTGCAGCCTCTAATTGTGACTGGTCGGATAGTTTTCTGGCGGTAATCTGGTCTAAGGCATCTTTCGCAATAGCGCCTTTGGTTTCATTGGCTTTAAACATTCGGTCATAATTCGATTTGGTAGCAATGTATATGGCTTCCTGTGCTTTCCATTTGGATTTTGCTGCCGCCAGCTGTGCCTGAATTTCAGGTGCTTCTAAAACCATGATGATTTGTCCGGCAGTTACCGGAGAACCAATGTCGACATGCAGTTTTTTTACGTAGCTGTTTACTTTGGCATAGATGGCCGTTTCTTTGTCCGAAACCAATTCTCCGGCAAGTTTCAGAGGAACCTGGGGATTGCTCTTTTTCAGAGAAACCGTTTCAAAATTCTGCATCATCATCATGGGCATGGCTGCCGGTTTCTCTTCTTTTTTGTTTTCTGAATTACAAGATGCAACTGCAATTCCGATAAGGATATAATAGATTAATTTCATGGTTTATTTTTCTAACGTTATATAATGAATACTGTTTTCGTCTTCAGGATCTAAGGATGGTGATTGGGTAGTGGTTTTGTTTTGTATCCACACAAATACCAGTGGTAATAGGATCAATACACTAAATGAAGATGCAATTAGTCCGCCAATTACCGCTCTTCCTAATGGAGCCACCTGATCACCGCCTTCTCCGTGTCCAATAGCCATTGGAAGCATACCTGCAATCATAGCCAGTGTAGTCATAATGATAGGACGTATACGCAAAGCTGCGGCCTGAATAGCCGAACTAAGAGCGTCACCATTTTCTAAACGGAGCGATTCCGCATTACTAATCAGCAAAACAGCATTCGCAATAGAAACTCCGACAGACATAATAATTCCCATATAAGACTGTAAGTTCAGGGTAGAACCTGTAAGTTTCATTAAAATCAAAGAACCCAGAATTACAAAAGGAACAGTGGTCAGGATAACTAAGGACACTTTAAACGATTGGAAATTGGCCGTTAGCATTAAGAAAATAACAATAACTGCAATCAGTAAACCTGTTGCCAGACTATTCATGGTTTCCTCGAGCACCGGAACCATTCCGGATACCTGTATATTGACTCCTTTAGGCAATTCACCAAGCGAATCGATAGCAGCCTGTACGTCTTTCTGTGCTCTTCCTAAATCAGTATTATGAATGTTTGCCGTTACCGGTGTGTAACCCATGGTTCCCAGATTGTAGCTTTCACCTAATACTTTTGTAGGAGTAATTGTTGCCACATCACCCAGAACAGGTCGGTCTGAGTTTTTTCCTAACGGGACATTCATCAACTCATCTTTGCTGTTTAAAATGTTTTGTGGGGTTTGTACCTGTACATCGTAGGCAATTCCCATCATTCCGCCAACCCACATGTTTTTACTAGTGTAGCGTGAAGAGGCCGTTATAGGAACCAAAGAACGCGCGATGTCTTGTGCGTCGATACCCAGTTGAGCCGCTCTTATTCGGTCGATATTGATTTCGTATGCCGGATAGTTTAGCGATTGTGGAATTTGTTGATCTCTCAAATAATCAATTTCTTTTAGCTTGGCCAAAAGTTTATTAGCATACATCACGTTCATTTTTTTCATCATTCCCGAAAAGCGAACCTCAATCGGAGTATTGGTTCCCTGGCTTAGAATCTTCTCCGTAAGTTCGATAGGCTCGAAAGAGAAATGCAGTTCGGGCATCTTTTGCTTCATGTGCTTGCGGATGATTTCTTTCAGCTCATTGGTATTTCCGTCAAAATCTTTCAAGGCAATCTGCATTAAGGCTTCATGCGGACCTGCATTGTACAAATAAATTGGACTCACTGCAAAAGAGGAGGGATGCTGACCAATAAATACCGATGATATGGCAATATGATCTTTACCGATAATCGTTTCCAGTTCACCTAAAACCTGTTTTATTTTGAGTTCCGTTTTTTCGATACGAGTCCCTTCAGGCGCTTTAATACGAACCTGAAACTGACTTGAATTTACAGTAGGCAAAACGTCTTTACCGGTACTGCTGTACATTAAAAATGCTCCAACTGCAACCAGGATAAAACTGATAATTAAAATAGGCTTGCGTTTGCCCATTATGGATTGCAAAAACAGCACGAAACGATTTTTGAATCCGTCGAATTTATCTTCGGTATGCTCATGGTTTTCTTTGTCCTTCATTAACCAGTTAGCCATTACAGGCACAAACGTTTGTGACAGCATAAAAGACAGCAACATAGAAAAACCAATTGCGAGAGCCAAAGGCATAAACAACGATCCCGGAATACCGGTCATCATAAAGGCTGGTGCAAAAACCGCAAGAATACACAACAAAATCAATAGTTTTGGGAACGCAATTTCCTTACAGGCGTCTAAAATAGCTTTGGCTTTCGTTTTACCCATGGCTAAATGCTGGTGGATATTTTCGATGGTAACGGTACTCTCATCCACCAAAATTCCAATAGCCAGTGCCAGTCCGGATAGTGACATGATGTTGATACTTTGTCCGAATAACTTAAGGAACAATACTCCCGAAATAATAGAGATCGGAATGGTGAGTACTACGATTAAAGCGGCTCTGCGGTCACGTAAAAACAGAAGCACCATTAATCCCGTTAACATTGCTCCCAAAACACCTTCTGTAATTAAACTTTTGACAGCATTGATTACATATACCGACTGATCGAATTCGTATGAAATCGCAACATCATCCGGTAAATTATTCTGAATGGCAGGAATCGCTTTTTTAAGATTCTTTACCACGTCCCAAGTAGAAGCATTACCCGATTTTGCAATGTTAATATATACTGATCTCGTACCATTAATAAGGGCATAACCGGTAGTAATATCGGCACCGTCTTTTATGGTAGCCACATCACGGATGTAGACATTATCAACTCCGTTTTTAAAAATAGGAATGTTGCCAAAATCAGCCACCTCTTTAATGGTATTGTTTGTAGGCGTCAGATAGTTGATATCATTCACATAAATATTACCTGAAGGTGATGTAATGTTGTTTCGGCTAATCGATTCCACAATTTGCTCTGGCGTTAGCTGATGGGTACGCAGTTTATTCGGATCGATGTTGATTTCGATCGTCCTCGGACTTCCTCCAAATGGCGGAGCGGTTGTCAATCCAGGTATTTTAATCAGAAACGGACGTGCCGTAAAGTTGGCGATATCCTGTAACTCATTGTTGGTTTTGGTTTTACTTTTAAACACCAGCTGACCGACAGGCTGAGAGGAAGCATCAAAACGAATAATAAACGGAGGTGGAGCTCCCGGTGGTAAAAATACCTGAGAACGATTGGAGAGCGCATTGATTTCGGCAATGGCCTGCCCCATGTCTGTACCTTCATAAAAATTAATTTTCATTAAGGTAAGTCCTTGAGTATTTTTAGTTTCGATGCTTTCGATACCGCTCGTAAACAGCATCATATTGACATACATTTTGGTAAAATAACCTTCCATTTGCTGAGGGGTATAACCATTAAAGGAATGGGCAATGTATACCACAGGAAGATTCATATCAGGTAAGATGTCGACCTTTATTTCTTTTGAAGCTTTAATCCCGAAGAATAAAAGCCCCAGCACCATCACCATGATAGAGATGGGCTTGCGCAAGGCAAAACGTATTAAATTCATAATTTGGGGTTTAGTGTATCGCGTTGAGTAAAATGTTCAGATTGCCTGTGGCAGCAGCTTTAATCCATAAGGCCTGCCAAATGTTGTTTTGGGCAATTTCATAATCAATCTCTGCGCGGTTAAGAGTGTAGAAAGATTGTGTTAAATCAACAATGGTGGTAAGGCCGTTATCATACAAAGCAGTGTGCTGGTGATAAGCGTCAGTAGCAGCGATTACTTGTGTTTTGGTTTCTTCAAAATTCTGAAAGGCATTTTTTAGTTTGTCATTCGCCAATTTTTGCTGAGCAATCAATTCCTGATTCATATATTCATATTCGTTTTGAAGCGATTGGGTAACCAATTTTTGTTCCCGCTTTTTAGAAGACTGACGGTAGATATTGGTTAGATTCCAACTTAAATTGATTCCAACGATATAATTGCTGCGATCGATTCCAACACCATCGGCATACGATTTCGAGAAAGCGGTATTGTCCTGTACATAATTCCAGTCAAAACCGGAACCGCGTCCCTGCAGGACTCCAAAAGCAGATAGGCTTGGCAAAGCCAGTGCAGACTGTAGTTTTTCCTGCTGTTCGCTTTTCAGAATATCACTTTTTCTCCATTCCAGTATAGGATGTTGACCTGTTTCTGTTGCAGACTCTGAAAGAATAACAGGTGTTTTAGTAGTAAAGACGCTATCGAGTTGATACACCTGATACCCTTCGCCCAACATTACCGCAAGTGATTTAGAATGATCCAGTTCCATATCATAAGCCTTTATCACAGCCGATTTAGCACTAGCCACTTCGGCTTTTGCCAAAGAATAATCAACCTCCGGAATCAGACCGCTCTCTGCACGGCTTTTGGTTGTAGTTTCCACCACTTGAGCACGTTCGAGATTTTTGTCCTGCACAAATTTAATGCGCTGAGCAGCAAGTAAGTTCAGATATGCAGCACCTACTTTTACCTGATGCTGAAACTTTACCTGTTCCAGATCTTTTTGGGCTACATTTTCGTCGGCTTTGGCAATGGCAACCTGTGTTTTAATTTTGCCAAATGTGAAAAGATTCCAGTTGATGTTAGCCAGATACAAGGATCCAAAAGCGGCATTCCAGTTTTGGTCTTGTAAGGGCATTGAGGTCGCAGCACTGCCCAGTCCGCCATAACTGTACAAAGGACCGTTTTGCGCATTGATAGTGCCATAACTTTGTTGCGCCATTACAGTAAAGTCAGGTAAGTACTGGCTTTTTTGATAGGTAGTGTTCTCTTTAGAAGCGTTAACGATGGCTTCTTTGGCTTTTATTTTTTCAAAATTTTGAATAGAGCGTTCAAGAGCATTGGATAATGTTACTGTCTGTGCCCAGAGATTTCCGGAAACCATACAGAACATAGCCAACGCAAAATATTGCATTTTCATAGGATGTATTTAAAATTAAACAATAGAAATCGCATAGCATCTTTAAATGCTACGGTTCGATCAATTGTCTAAAATCAAATACGGTAAACGCAGTAGAAAATATAAAGGGGATTATTCCGAATGGGAATAGAGGAGAAGAAAGAATAGTCCGTTTTCTTTTCCTTAGAAGAACAAGAACTGAAGACAGTTTCGTAAAAATGAAAAGGTACTGCAATTCCTAAGAATTTTGGAACTAAGTCAGCGGGAGCAGTTTGCTGTACCTTTTCGGTCGCTTTATGAAACTGTGCTTTATGTTTACAGCAGTCTTTACTTTTTTGTTGTTTTTTCGCCACACATTTTGGACAAACTTTACCAACCGGAATATCACCAAACAGATTGGTTTCCTGTGGTACCCCTTTGCAAAAATGAGTTATCGTGGTAAAGCCTGACGACAGTACCAGATAAAAAACAGAAAGAAGTAGTAGAAGTGCTTTTCTCATAATCAGTTACAAAGGTGGCCTTATTTTGCCACATAGCTGTTGCAAAATTTTGGATGAAATTTGTAAAATTTATAAATCTCCTCTTGATTTTTTTTATGCTAATTGCTTAAGAGTTTTTACTACTGAAGGTGTTTTTTTATTCTTTAAACTCCAGGATATCCCCCGGCTGACAATCCAATACTTTACAGATGGCTTCTAAGGTGCTGAATCTTATGGCTTTTGCTTTTCCAGTTTTCAATATCGAAAGATTGGATAAGGTTAGGTCTACTTTTTCAGAAAGTTCATTCAATGACATTTTTCGTTTTGCCATCATCACGTCTAGGTTTACAATGATTGCCATATCTTATATTGTTAATTCGTTCTCGTCCTGTAATTCGATTCCCTTTTTGAAGATATAAGCAACAACAAGCAATATTACCCCCATAAACAACCAGACATCTGCACCTGCAATTTGCAATTGTTGAATGTCTTGCAGCTTAAGACCGCTATTAGACAAAGCCTTTACTAATTCTATTCCCCAGGAAGAAAAGAAACCAATGCCAAAGGACAAATAAGCCAGTGTTAGAATAAAATTCCTGAAGAGATTATTGAAGGGTGCTGCAATGTTGAGGTTCTTGTTCAGGAAAATTTTTATAATGCAGTAAAACAATATCGCTTTTAATAGAGCAACAATAATGATAACACTGCTTAGGGTGACGTACTGACTCTGATTAAACTGATACACTTCGGTTAAATCCACCGATTTCCAAAATTTAGCGGCATCAGCAGGATCGAGCGTTAAGGTTGCAATTGTTTTGGTAAGTATTCCTCCGGCTTCGATACATAATCCAACAAAAATAATCCACGAAAGCACGTGTAATACTTTCAGAATGGTTTGGGTACTAATTTTAATTTCCATAATGTTTGGTTTAAAAATTCAATGTAAAAATAATAAATATTTATTGATAAACAATAAAATTGTATTGAAAAATAATTAAAACTAGAGAGGATGTTCTTTTAAGACCAGTAAAAGCAATGCTTTTAGAACAAAAAAAATCCTCAACTATTTTAGTGTTGAGGATAATCTATATTCGTTTCAAAACTGAGACTGAAAACTGAGACTGAGACTGAAACTGAAAAACTAATTTATATTCAATACACCATGTTATTTCTTATATTATCGCAAAATTCGACAAAATCATCAGGCTGCTTAACACTGAACTGCTGCAGATAAACTTTATTTGTTGTATAGGATTTCTTAATTGTTGGAATTTTTATACGTTTTTTTAATTTAAGGTCAACGCGAATCCATTCGCCAATATATTGATGTGTCAATAAATTTACACTGGATTCCCCACTGCCATCTTGCGCCGCATTACCATCACTATATCTACTCATTCCAATTAGCTCAATTTTATTTTGTGCGGTGTTATATCTGAATTGACAATAGTATCCGGATCGCATTGAATGATTATAAAATTGAAAACCATTTTTTGTCAATTCAATTCCTGATGTATCATTTAAATCATCTAATTTTTTGCTTTTAATAGGTAATGAATTCTGTGAGGATAGTTTACAGATTATTTGAGTATTTTTTCTATCAAAGAGTATCTCATCTTTTATAGTATCATTGTCCAGATCTTTTAACAATAAATCTTGGGCATAACATTTCTTTGATATCGTCAGGAAGCAAAAAAGAAATAAAAGTCTCAGGGTATTCATAAATATTTGTTCTTTAAAATTAAGTCGTTGGGTACAATTAACAAAAAAAAAGCAATTAACGCATAGAAACATAGATTATAGGTATAAAAAAGAACTTTTTTTTTATTTCACATAGTTTGTATTTTTGCCCTTATGAATGATAATTTTACAAACGAATATTTTGGTATAGGGATACAAAATGGTAAAACGCCTGAGAATTTGGGTGTACTGTGGCGATCGGCTCAAAATCTGGGAGCTACATTTATATTTACTATCGGTAATCGATATGCCAAACAAGCCTGTGATACCCACGATGCGGTAAAAGCAATTCCGTATTTCCATTACGATACCTTTGAAGCTTTTCTTGACAACTTACCTAAAGGAGCACGATTAGTGGGGGTCGAACTAAACGAAAATGCTTCCGACTTAGAGACCTACGAACATCCAAGACGCTGTGTTTATTTATTGGGCGCAGAAGATCATGGACTGTCCAAAAAAGTAATGGAAAAATGCCATCATTTAGTAAAATTTAAATCCGTAAAGAGTTTAAATGTGGCTGTTGCAGGAACTATCATTATGTACGACAGAAATTTAGCCAAACCACGCTCTTAAATCGCAGATAGCTTGTTTTACAACGTGATTTTTCAGTTTGATTTACTAAGAGACAAAGGTTGTCTTTATCAATTTAAAACGTTATCCTCTTTAAAATAAATAAAGAATGAGAGTACTAAAACCAGTTGTTATTGCGTTTTTTTTGACCCTTTTAAGCAATGCTTACAGTCAAAAAGTAAATAGAGAAAAAGGGATTCAAATCATTCCGAAACCAAAACAATTGGTTCTTAAACAAGGTAATTTTCAGTTTTCTGCAACGACTAAATTTGTGGTAAAGGATGACGCTCAAAAAGAAATCGCTACGGTTTTAATAAACAAATTCGGAAGTGCAGCAGGATTTCGCCCTGAAATTTCAAATAATACTCCCAAAAGTAATTACGTTCAGTTTATAGAGGATGCAACTTTAAAGAATGAAGCTTATTTGTTGGAGGTAAATAAAGAAAACGTTAGCATTAAGGCAAAAGGAAATGCGGGTTTTATTTACGGTTTAGAAAGCATCCGACAATTACTTCCCGAAGAGATTGAAAGTAAAAGCAGCATTAAAGGGGTGAAATGGGAAATTCCAAATCTTACGATTACCGATGAACCCCGTTTTCAATGGCGAGGATTGATGCTGGACTTATCGCGTCATTTTTTTGATAAAAATTATATACTCGAGACTATCGACCGTTTGGCAATGCTTAAAATGAACGTTTTGCATTTGCATTTGGTTGACGATCAGGGGTGGAGAATTGAGATTAAAAAATACCCAAAACTGACCGAAGTGGGTGCCTGGAGAGTCGATCAGGAAAATGCGCCCTGGAATGCAAGACAGCTAACCAATCCGGAGGAAAAAGGAACGTATGGCGGCTTTCTGACCCAGGAAGAGCTAAAGGAAATTGTAAAATATGCCGCTGAAAAAAATATAGAAATCATTCCCGAGATCGAAATGCCGGCACACATGAGTTCTGCCATTGCAGCTTATCCTGAACTGGCTTGTTTCAACCAGAGAATCGGAGTTCCATCAGGTGGATTATGGCCTATTACGGATATTTATTGTGCCGGGAAAGAAACTACTTTCGAATTTTTGCAAAACGTCATACAGGAGGTTATTGCCATTTTTCCATCAAAATACATCCACATTGGCGGTGATGAAGCCACTAAAACCAATTGGGACAAATGTCCGAATTGCCAAAAGAGAATGAAGGACAATGGCTTGAAAGACGCTCACGAACTGCAAAGCTATTTTGTGAAAAGAATGGAGCGATACATCAATTCTAAAGGCAAAAAGATAATTGGCTGGGACGAGATACTCGAAGGCGGTTTAGCTCCCGAGGCTACTGTAATGAGCTGGAGAGGAACGGTAGGAGGGACTGAAGCCGCAAAACAAGGCCATGACGTCATCATGTCGCCCGAATCACCTTGTTATTTTAATTTTTATCAGGGACCTCAAAACGAAGAGCCTCTGGCTTTTGATGCTTTTAATCCGTTAAGCAAAGTTTATGAGTTTGACCCCATTGTCGATACCATGACTCCACAAGAAGCCCGTCATGTTTTAGGCGGTCAAGCTAATTTATGGGCAGAATACATCACCAATCCAAAAGCTTCCGAGTATATGATCTTTCCGAGATTGGCCGCTTTGTCTGAAGTGTTGTGGAGTGCAAAGGAAAACCGAAATTGGAGTAATTTTACCTACAGATTGCCTTCTTTGTTGCAACGCTACGATTATTTAGGGATTAATTATGCCAAAAGCGCTTATCTGGTTACAGCTTCTGCCATGGCTGATTTAGACAAAAAGGTGATTAATGTTACGCTTAAAAATGAATTTCCAAATTCCGATATTCGTTATGTTTTAGGAAATAAAAATATTAACGATAAGGCTATAAAATATGAAAAGCCTATCCCCGTTAACCAAACTACAATTCTAAAAGCGTCTTTGTTTCAAAATAGTAAACCGGTTGGAAGAATATTTTCCGATACGATTGTATTTCATAAAGCGGTAGGGCATAAGGTCAATTATGCGATACCATATAATGAAAGTTACAAAGGCGATGGACCTCTCGGAATGGTCAATACCATCAGAGGGTCTAAAAACTTTCATGACGGTCAATGGCAGGCATGGTTGGTTAAGGACATGGAAATTGTAATCGATCTTGAAAAAGAACAAAACATCGAAAAAGTAACTGTTGGAACTTTAGAGAGCCAGGGTGCCGGAATTTATTTTCCAATACAACTAACCGTTTTAGTCTCTAAGGACGGCAGTAATTATAAAGAAGTCGGAAAAATAAATCGTCCGTTTGCTGTTAACGTCAATTCGGAGTTGAAAGACTTTAAAATCAATTTTGAAAAACAAGAGGCCAGGTTTGTAAAAGTAATCGCTACGAATTTAAAAAAGAGCCCAACTGGTTCAAGTTCGTGGTTGTTTGTTGATGAGGTTGTGGTGGATTAATAAAAAGCAGCTCATTAGTTGAGCTGCTTTATCTTTTTTATCTGTACGTTTTACTTAAATAGTCAAATGTGTCCGATTAGCAGTTAAGAGTGACTAGTTTAAAATATCAGTAAAATTTCCAAAAGGATCCGTTTTATAAACTACTAATTTTGGTTTTTCATCTCCGTAAAAGAAATTTTTTCCATTATTCCCTACCACAACATAACCGCCATCCTCTGCTGCTAATATTGAATGGCCGATTAAATAAGTATATTGGATATAATAATTTTGCCTCCAAGTTTTTTTCCCCTTACCATCAAATTTGCATACAGATAAGGCATTAGAAAGTTGAGCACCAATATAACCAGTTGTTACGTATCCACCATCTAAGGTTTCGGCAATTGCTTTGATACTATCGCTTTCTTCCGTAGTAATATTCCAAATTTCATTTCCAGATGTATCTATTTCAAAAACTCTTCCATTGCCTGTATCATATGCCCCCCAACTATATCCTGCGAATACATAATTACCACTACGAGTAATAATTAGCTGACTTGAAAAATCGAAACGTGCATCTCCAAAAGATTTATCCCATATAATCTTTCCATCACTATTTGTTTTTAATATCCAAAAGTCAGTTTGGCCACGTTTAGTTCCGTCTTTCATTTCAGCGTATGTAAATCCGGAAGTTTCTTTTGTGCCGAAAATTATTAATTCATTAGAAGAACTAATTTTTATGTCATTAAAAAAATTTCTTGCTGTAGATCTGTATGTTTTTTCCCAAATAATATTACCTAAGTGATCTAATTTTGTAAGTACGGCTTCCTGTTCTATTTCTTCTTTAGAATCGGATCTACTTCCAACTAGATAAATATTATTATCTTTATCTTGAGCAACAGATTTTATTTCATTAGGGTCACGAGGCAATTCGTAACTATTTATCTTTTTTGACCAAATCAAATTTCCATCATTATCTAAACTCAAGACATACTTGTCAGCAGCCAATAATAAACCTGTTGTTGATTCAATTATTCTACAGTTAAGAGCATCACCGATTCGGTAGTTGTAGAATTTTTTCCAGATTTCATTTCCTTTATAATCAATTTTTAATATAAAGAGCTGACTGGCATCACCATTTGGTCTCGCAGATTTTCCGGCGATGATATAATTTTTATCTTTAGTTTTTATTATGTTAAAAGGTGTTCCGGGTGCATATCCATTAATACGTCCTGGACCATAGTCATATGATTTGAAATATTTTAAATAAAACTTGTTGGTTACAAATGATAAGGATTTGGAGGTTTTATTTCGAAACGAATCTTGTGCAATTATTTGAACTGTATAATTAGTAGATTCTGTAAGATTAGCTAACTTATAAGTTAGTTCCGAAAGTCCTCCAATGAGTAAAGATTGATTTAGAAATATGCTGTAGGTAATTGGGTCATTTTCTGGGTCAATAACCTGATTCCATGTTATAGTTGCACTGTTGTGCGAAACCTCTTTAATTTTCATTTCAAAATCATTAGGAGCTAAGTTTTTTATCTTTTCTTCTGTATTAAGATCATCTTTAGAACAACTCATTATGATAAACAAGAAAGCAATTATTGAATAAAGTTTTTTCATAAAAATTTTAGTTATTGGTAAGTTTGTTGTGGGTTAATTTAAAGAAATAGTTTATTGAAATGTTAAGGTTTTCCGTATTTTTAAAAGAGTTTCGATATTGTATGGTGCTTTATTTATAGTATAAAAAAGTAATTACCTGATAAAATACTTTTTTTGGGATTCTCTTCGCTTATTTTTAATTACTGAATTGCCTGTTTAACTAAACTCATAATGTACTCTAGGTGATGAGTATCACTTACGATGGTTTCATAATTACCATTTCCTCAATGGCCTTTTTTTGAAACGCCTTTCATTAAACCTTTTGAATCATCTAGTTCTCCCTTTTTGAGATTAATGAAAATTTTGATTCCTTTTTTAGAATAACCATATCCGCTATCTTTTTATTCTTTTTAAAAGCGATGTATAGTTTTATTTTAGCCACAATTATATTTAATAGTGAAGTCTTTGTCGATATTAGCTAAACAGTTTTAATATTATATGTTTTATTATGTAAAATTATATCTGAATATATAAGAATTCGGAAGGCTTTTCTAAGAAGGAAATTGCTTAAAACTGTTTCTAAATTAAAGCAAAGATTCTGCTAGCATCATTGTTATTGGCTTGACTTTCTGTTAAGATTTGAGATGCGATTGTTTTTGAAATCCTTGTATTGTTAAATTGATTTATTCTGTTATTTGCCCTTATTTTTGGGGTCCCGGTACTTAAAGAGCAAATAAAAAGATCACACTTTTGATTGTTGTAATGTACAATAGCTTGTGAAATTGCGGTGGAGTTGTCACCCATAGAAAATACTGCAATTTTTAAATTTTTGTAGTTTATAACAATATCTGAAAAATCCTTTGGGTCACCCCCTAGAGGTTGTTTATTAGTTGAGGTACCAACATTTAATAACAATTGATATAATAATCCAATTGTGGTTGATTTTCCCGTATTTGAAGATCCTTCAAGTACAATTATTTCCATGCGTTGTATTGTTTATTGATGTTTTCTAAAAAGTTGAACGGTAAAACTAAATAAAAGATCTAATATGAAAACCAGTATATATACGTGTTGTCTGATAAAGGCAACCCTTTTTTTATGTTATTTTTAGAGAGGAGGGAGTATTTTTATACTAGAATTTATAGGGTTTACATTGGCTTTTGCCCTTTCAGGGCGGTATTGGTCATGAATTTAGATTATAGTGCGTTACACTATGTTAATGCTAAAGCTCTTTCAGAGCAATTAGCCGAGTAAATCGCAATTTAATACTAATGCGTACTTACTTCGAAGTAATACGAATTACAACTAAAACTCTAAGACCAGACAGGCTGAAAGCCTAAAAGCAATAGCATAGTGGAACGCACTATCAATAGTTATTCGTATTGTTTACGCCCTGAAAGGGCAAAAGCCCAACCGCAAAGAACTGAATTACGAATGAATTACCGGAAAACAAAAATCAGAACACGAATTAATTCAATGGCAAATCCGTTCCTTAAATCACGTATAAATACTCGCTTGTAAAATACTGATTGTCAGTATATTTGATAAGTTTTAATGTTTTAAATTATGTTGCTTATAAAATGATAAGTAACGGACGCTACTACTCATTTTTAATCCTAAACAATGACTTAAGCCTATTGATTTTATGCGTAAAGAGGTAAGTATTTAGGGCTTCATCATCCATAAATGCAAATTGAAGGTATTGTTTAGAAACTATCCTATTTCAAACTCTAAAAAACAAATCCTTATGAAAATTGACAAAAACTGGCTTGTTCAGGAAAGCCAAGCAGAAAAAATAGTAAAAGATCCCACCCCGAATTTTCAATATCAAATTTCGCCAAAATATTTAATCATACATTACACGGCAGGCGATAAAGCATCGGGGGCAATAACCTATTTTAAACAAACCGCAGCACAAGGAAATACTGACCGGATTTGTGCTCATATTGTAATTGATCTCGATGGAACGATTACACAGCTTGCTCCATTTAACACCAGATGCAACCATGCCGGCTACAGTAGTTGGGACGGCAGAACGGGAATGAATGAGTATGCTATTGGTATTGAAATCGTAAATGTCGGATTCTGTGAGAAGTTAACAGATGGGAGTTTTAGGAGAAGAGAAGGGGTGAAAAAAGACGGAACGCCAAGTTATAAAACATATCCTGCGTCAGAAAAAGACAGAATTGTAAAATTGAAACACAAACATAAATTTTGGGACAGTAAAGAAAATCAGTATTGGTTTAAATATACAGATGCTCAGATAGCAGCAGTTTCAAAATTAAGCAAACTCCTGATTGATACCTATCAATTATCGTTTGTAGTAGGGCACGACGATATCTCACCGGCAAGAAAACCGGATCCGGGACCTGCTTTCCCTTGGGATGAGTTTAAAACAAATGTTTTTGGAAAAACAGACAATATCGGAAAGATCTTTTTGGTGAACTCAGCCTCTGATGGCGTTGCCGAATTTAGAACAAAACCCGACAAAACGTCAAGCTCAATCCGAACGCTAAAAAACGGCTATGAAGTTGGATTAATTGAAACTTTTGGACAATGGTCTAAAGTTTACTTAGTGAATGATATTAAAGATATCAAGGATTGGAAACATAGCATTAAAATAGAGGGATGGATACATTCAAGTCTTCTAGAACCAAAAAAATAAAGGTTTACTAACGATAGCAAAATGTTTATACGAAGTGTATGAATTAACATTTATTTTATTTAAAATATGTCAAACATTGGTCTGGTTTCGCTTTTACTATATCTATTTGTTGTACTAGTGGGTATTTCATTTGTTTTTATAGTATATAAATTGATTAACAAATCAACTTTAGAAAATGATAAAATTGATAAGTTTATCGAGTATCTCAAATGGGCATTAGTGACCCTTTCTCTGCCAACAGTAGCAATTATAGTAGCAAATTTTTATCAGGAAAGGAGAGAAGCTATTGAAGAAATGAAATATTTTGAAAAATATTCAGTAGATGTCAGAGATTTAGATAAGCTGGAGGAGAGACGGCAATTAGTTCGATATTTTGCAACAGTGGCACCAAATGATAGACTCAAAAAGTCATGGAGGAATTATCTAGATACTATAAATAAAGATTACAGTAAAGCGATTGTTATTGATAAGTTGGTAAAAGAATTTAGAAGAGACTCTGTAAATAATGAAAAAAAAATAGATTCTTTAAATAATGAACGAATTAAGATTGAAGCCCGAATGAGTTCAAGTAAAGATTTTATAAATGCTGAGAAATATGAATTAGCGGGTTTTAAATTTTTAATAAACAAAGATGTTAACGCTGCAATAGAGTCATTTACAGAATCCGAAAATTCATATAATGGTTTTCATAATGTTTATGAAATTGCTAGATATTTATCTAGAAACAAAGCTAATCTTTTAAATAAAAATTCAGCACAATGGAAATCGGTATACAAAATGATTGGTACCGAATTTAGATGGAGAATACCGGACATTTACAAAAAAGAATTGATAGAATTGTCTAATTAAAGAAATTAGCCAAAGTATCAAGATGATTATTTAGAAGTGATTGTTTTTTAAATGTAGTACTCTTATGTTTTTTTTATCTCTAAAAGTATTTTTAAAACATTATCAGTAAATTTTTGAGTTTCAAAATTTTGAGGGTCGTCATGGCTGTCATTTAAATTTTGATCAATGTTAGCATGGAAAGCAGGCACTAGCCATTCCCCTTTTCTAAAACTAGAGCAGATGTAAAGTAATGCAAGTTTTTCATATTGAGCATTAGTAAATCCTGGTTTTGGTGCAACAGGAGCGTTTTTTATATTTCCGGGAGGATATACTCTTGGTTGCACTAATTCAATATGAACGTATAAACCACGTGAAGGAACTCCTAGTATTTTTAATTCAAATTTTGTAGCTCTTAATCCTTCAGAGAAATCTGCGACAGTTTTAGATTTTCCGGTTCTGGTTAGATAGACATGAGTTACTTTTTTACTCCATTTATTTACATTATTAAAACTCCAGGATTCATCGTTAATATTTGTGGGAAAATCTGTCTTGTAAACTGGCGAGCTTACATCATGAATTACAAAATATTTCGCAAAAACTTTCTTGTTACCAACAATTATATGTGAAATAGGAGAGTTTATATCACCTCCAATTTCATTATTGGTGATATTTTTAGAATGTAGGTGTTTTTGAAGCTGTTCCTTGGTTATGCCAATGCTAGAATTCAAGAGTTCTAAATAAGTAACGTCTAGTTTAGCCTCCTTTTCATTTATTTTTCCCCAAATATCCACATGCCTCATCAGCATCTTGGCTTGCATTGATTTGCTGCCTTTATATTCCATTTTTGTTTTGTCAAATTCTTCCGAAGGAATTTGCGCCTGTATTATCAATATATTAAAAGCAAACAGTATTGGAAATAATAGATTTTTCATAGTGCAGTTTGTTAATATTTTAATAAAGTTAGAAAAGAATAAAGAATCAAACAATACGTATATATACGTGATTTAAATATTTGTGAATTAACTATTTTTGTTCTGTTCTAAAAGTATATTGTATCTTTATTATTAAAATCCTGTAATCATTGTTATTTGCTTAGAACTGATTTATGAGAACACTCCGAACAAAATATTTAAGCAGTATTCCTATCAATGAGGATAATTATAAAGTAGATTTTATAATTTTAGAAAGGTATCAAAGTTTTTCTTCAGAAATACTAAGACTTTCATTACTGGGTTTAACAATTTATGGTTTTCTGATAACGAATGTAATATTTAAAATTACAGATTGTGAAAAGAAATATATATTTATCAAACCATTTTCAGCAAATAAGTTATGGTTGTTTCTTGGAGCGATAACTTTAATATTGACAGCCCTGTTGACTTTAGGTCATCGTTATTTTTCAACAGATTGTATGACACATTTTATAAGAGGCTTTCGTTTACGACAAAAGATATCTGAGATTAAAAGTGTAAAAACAAAAGATAACAAAGTACTTACCAAGCTTAAAAAATCTTTGAAAAATGAAAAATTGAGCTTTGAAAAGGATTTGAATCGGTGTAAGTGGTTATTGCTCGTTTCTTGTTTATTTTTAATTACAGGCATCTTAATAATTACAATTGCTTTGGCATGTTCTTTTAATACTATACTGATGATATAGAGACAAATTTCTTTTCCTTATTGCTAGGGCACGAAATTATCTGTGTGTAAATTGGAGCAATGTTTTTAGATGGTATAATTAGGGACTTTTTGTATACTGCTAAACACCTCTGTATTTTCAATGCGAAGGTGTTTAGAATCGCATTGATTAGACCATTGATATATTAAAATTTTTTTATAATATATCATTAGATTATCCAACTCGACATTGATAAGATCCATAATAGTACTCGCAGTACCCTCATTGTGATGGGCACCAAAGCCAACATTCATTCCAACCTGTAGGGGCGCTACCTGAAATGGTTTTCATTTCGGTTCTTGAAAGCACTTTTCTGCGGTTTTTAAACTCAATTTTTTCATGATTTTTTAAGGTTTTAAAATTAATTGAGTGGCAAATATTTTGCGATTTTAGTTTTTCTCTTAATGATATATTATCTCCATTGTATACAATGTTATCCTAAAGGTAAATAATGGTTGATTTATATAAATAACTTCTAAAAAGAAATAAACAGTATAGAAATGTGAAGAGAAAAAAGAGGTTTAATTTTAATAAAAAACCTGTTGACCTATTACAAAAGTGAAGTGATTAGTTTTTTTGTTTTTATAAACAATTGATATTCTTTTTTTAGGTGTGTGAGATGTAGTAGGGGTGAAATGTTAGTAATTTTTTGTTTTAGGTGGTAAAAGGCATATTCCAAAAAAAATGAAATTAGTTTGACTTTTATTCTGTGGATTAAAAGATTGAATTTTCGTTTGGGTAATATAATATTATTAAGGGATACTAAAATACTCTTTTTATCAATTGAGATTCCTTTTTTTTGTTCAGAAAAGTCGGTAATATTTTTAGGTTTCCAGGAGTGTGATTTTCAACTATTATGAAATCAAAATTGGTTAAGATTTCTTATTTGCAGGTTGAGTTTGCAGTATTCAAATTTGAATAAAATTTAAAAGAATGAATTGAGAATTAAGATCTGCGTATTCGAGAGAAAGCATAGGCCTTAAAATTATTACAATAATCATTTAAAGATGCGTCGAATATTTAATTTTATATATACAAACAGTAATAGAATAGTATTTCTACTTCTTTTAGGAACTTCCTTAGGATTGACTATTCAATCGCATTCTTATCATAAAAGTAGGTTCATTAGTGTTACAAATTCATTTTCAGAGGGAGTTCATCAAAAAATTGATGAAGTAAGGGAATACATTAATTTAGTAAATAAGAATGATTCACTAGCGCAAGAGAATGCTAAGTTATTAGAAATGTTATTTTATAAACAAAAAGAAGGTAACGTTCCAGAGATAGATAGTATTTTTGGTATAGGATCTGATGATATAATTGTATCAAAACTTATCCGTAATTCCTATACACTCCAACAGAATTACCTTATTATTAGTTCTGGACTAAAAGACGGTATCAAAAGCGATATGGGAGTAATTAACAATCGTGGTATTGTGGGAGTGGTAGATAAAGTTTCACAAAACTTTGCACTTGTTACAAGTGTCTTAAACACAAAATCTCTTATAAATGCCAGAATTAAAAATAGTAACTATTTTGGGACTCTAAGTTGGAATGGAAAAAATGCGGGCTTTGTTCAGTTAATCGATGTTCCCAGAACAACGTCTGTGAAGAAAGGAGATACTATTGTGACAGGCGGGATCTCAGAAATTTTTCCTGAAAATGTAGATATTGGAATTGTCGATAAGACATTGCAGGAAAACAATTCTTTTGTTATTAGTGTTAAATTGTTTAATGATATGACGAATCTTGAATATATGTGCGTGTTGAAAAGTATGCCGATTAAAAATGCTAAAAAACAGTAATCCCGTTCCAGACCTTTTGCTTTTTTTATAACTTCGACAATTGTAAAAAAGGTAGCTATCTGACCTAACAAAAATAAATATGACAAAACATAAATACTGGGGAAAAGTAGAACAGGATTGGGCAGGATTTTCTTCCGGTATAACTTTTTCTAATCCATTTTTTGACCAGCAAGATGTTGAAATTTTTCTGGGCGAAGAATATGACGAAGAGGGAGAAGAAATAGAAGAGTCACCTACAGAAGATCAATTGACACAATTTGAAGAAACGTATCAAGATTTTATAACGAATATTGATAGTAATTTGAAAAGCATTCAGAACAAAGCCTATGAAAGGTATTTAAAATTATATGCTCATTTTTATGAAGATTCTGAAAAGTCAGGCGAACTGGCTTTGAATATTGACAACCTCGATAAACATAACGAAAACATAAAAGAGATTATGTACCTGAGAGTTTTGGATATGAAGACCATTAAACTATCAATTCGCTACAAACTGGACACTGAACATGGACTTGAATTCAAGTTTGTAGATGGACAAATAAAGAATGTTGGCGGAATTGCAGAGACATAATAGAAAGCCATAAGATGCGCTGCAAAAGCTCTAATAAAAGACTGCCCGAATCAAGTTTACTTGTCTGTGTAATTTCGTTCTACTTGCTGTTTATTTTTTTAATTTATATCGATTTATTTATGTCAGCATACAATTTATGAACTACTTTTTCCAAAATTTCTCCTGTTTCATTAAAGCTAGTATTTGTCAATATAGATATTCCTATATCTTGTTTAGGATAAATCACAAACCAATTCTGCATTCCGTATATACCTCCATGATGTCTGTAAATTAATTCACTATCATTTTCTAATATATACCAATGATAGCCTTCCCAAAAATCAGAACCTTCTTTATATAGTTTTTTATGTGATTCATTTATAATATGATTTGACTCGTCAAGCTGTAATTTTATATATTTTATCAAATCTGTAGTGGTAGAATGCAATCCTGAAATTCCACCCCATAAAGTTCTATTGAAGTTTGGCATTAATTCGTTTTTATCGTTGTAGCCTTTTACCAATCTTAGTCTTTCATTATCATTTAGTGTAAATTTGGTTTGGTTCATTTTATTTGGTTTTAAAACAAATTCGGTTACCAATTCCTCATAAGGTTTTTGATACACTTTTTCAAGTATATAGGCTGTTAACTCTGGAGCCGTGTTGGAATAAGAATAGGTTCCTCCAGGTATCGTTTCAATTTTGATTAATTTCAATCCCTCCAAAAAAGCCGTTTTATTTTCACCTTTTATGGGGAAATTGGGAAACCCGCTTGTATGGGTGAGAAGATGTTTAATTTTTATAGGCTCACCTCTAAACTCTAAATTAGGGTAAGGTTCGTTAAGATAGATTCTGATATCGTCGTCTAAATTTATTTTTTTATCAAGTACAGCTTTAGCGGCTACATAACCGGTAAAAGTTTTAGTTACAGAAGCTAATTCGTAAAGTGTAGAATCGTTTGGTTTATTTCCTTTTCCAATAGATAACTCTCCAAAATGTTTTATTGTAGATTCCCCATCTTTAAACACTGCTATTGAAACAGAATGAAATCTTTTGTCTTCTAACAACCGATAAGCATTTTTTGTAATCGCATTTTCAATATTTTGTTTATCGTTTTGCTGTTTACTTTTGCATCCAATTAAGGCAAAAATCAAAAATGGCATTAAATGTTTTAGGAGCATAATTTTTAGTTTAATTACTGGAAACTTACCTCATGTTTACCTATAAAAAAGATTAAATAAATGCTGTTTTATTTCATCTTTTTTAATTCATTAAGTTTTATCGAGAGTAATAATTCTTGCTAAGATATTGAAAAAAGGATTTTTATCATTACGGAAAAGCGTAAGTAGCAAAGAAATAATTTAGCTCTGATTTTTTCTAATGCAAAAGCGTAAATTCGATTTAGTTTAAGTTTTTAGTCTTCATACGTAAACAGTACTCAACCCCCAAATAGAGCGGGTTTCCGTGTTTTTCGGACCAAAAACCTTCCAGTACATCTGTAGTGATGCATTTATAAACAGCAACTCCTTTATAGATTTTATTTTCGTCTCCTTTATAGCTAAAGTTAATGACCAGAATATTGTCTTTAAAGAATCCGTGACCTTTTTGTTGTTGGGTGTTGTTAATAAGCCATTGGGCAATAATCCGATTGTTTTCATCTAAAGATAAATTCAAAATACCTTTGTAAGTTATCTGATTACTTTCATCCTGATTACTTCCGGAAATGGAATAACTACCAACTAAATCCTGTATAGTCATTTACTTGCCAATACAGAAATTAACAGCCCAGTGTTTACAGGGTTTTCAGATTATGAAGTACAAAGTAAGTACGAATCTGAACAAAATAAAACAAACCAAAAACAAGTAAACTTTTATCCAATATTTCAATTGAAAAATCGCATTTTGCTAATCAGTTATATTCACTTTTTTGAAGAACACATTAACCCAATGGTTAGAACAAATATATAAAATATATTTTATAGAAAAAGGCAGCTTATTTATATTTTAAGACGAAGAGAGCAGGATTCGAACTTAATCGTATAAAACCCCTGCCTATACTGCATTTTTTAATTTTTATAGCGACTGTGCCACGATTTTGCCACGAAACTTAGAATGATAAATTTCTGAGAACATTATCTTGTTTTAAAGGAGTAAAATAATTCTGTTTGTATCAAAAATAAACAATTCCTTAGTCAATTAATAACCTTAGTTTTTTGTGATAAATAAGCTATCACTTTCTCTTTTTTTTTATAAATTACGGACATATTTTTGGGTACAAGGACAATTGCTGATGGATTGAAAGAACCTTAGTCCGATAGATATCGAATGGGTACCAGAATTGTATTGTGATAAATCATTCATCATGATTTGATAGGAATAACTTAAAGTAAAATAAGCCTTTTTGAAGCCAATCATGGGGCCTATAGTTAATGGTTTTCCTATTTGATCATTCAGAAATCGGTACGATATACCTGCCCAGTAATAATCCTCATACCGATTAAATTTTCGGTATTTCAAATTCAGGTCGGTAACAGAACGTCCATCACTTTTATACCACTGGTAAAAGATAGAGGGCTCGATTTCCGTTTCGTTTTCTAAACGAACAGCATATCCGGTGTAGAATTGGTAGTTGGTCAGTTCTTTGGGTTCAGGACTTGTATAAGAATCTAATTTTTTGGGTAAAATATTGGTCATATTGGCGCTGAAATAAAAACCTTTGTTGCGATACAAAAAACCAGCTTCAAAATTATTATTGGATGTAAACCTGTTATCGGTTATATCAGGATCCGGTTCAGCAGGTTTACTATTATTGATATCTATTTTAAATGAATTATAAATATAGGAAATACCAAAAGAAAGGTATTGTTTTGAATAATAATCCAGAATAAGATGATGGGCAAAAGTAAATTTGCCACCAGCCTGTTTGACATTCCCATTAGTATCATTATACAAGGATAATCCAACTCCGGATCTGTCTAATATTCGAAGATCGGCATAAAAAGATTGATTCTGAGGGGCATTTTCGATACCCACCCATTGCTTATAAGCATTCAAATTAATCCTAAGATCATCACCAATTCCGGCATAACCAGGAGAAATAATAAAGGGATTATCTGCCAAATATTGAGTAGCTACCGGTACATTAAGTTCTTGACTGTAATTGATCATTACATTCAACAGAAAGAAGCAGTTTATAATTTTCTTCATCTTATTTTTATTACTTAAACGTTAGATTACAGACTATCTGTAAAGAGTCACATTTCCAATAAATTCCCGGTCATCTCTGGTGTTTCTAAGTTTTAAAACATACCAGTAATCTCCGGTGGGAAGGTTGGCACTTTCATACTTTCCATCCCAGGACTCTTCATGTTTTAGCACACATATTTCACGGCCATAGCGATCGTAGATCCGGATTCTGATATCGGGATAGTTATCCTGTCTTAATGGTTTCCAGCCATCATTTATACCACTGTCATTTGGAGTAAAAATGTTGGGAACTATGATATCGATAAATTCAAAGTACTTAGTTGCTGTTGCGGTACAGCCATTACTATCGACAACAGTCGCCGTGTAATCTCCGGATTTGTAATAAATATATTTAGTAGTAAATTTTAAAACTTCATCATTGATGGTAAGGCTGTTATAAAAACCTGAACCTCCTTTTATGGTTATAATGATTTCATTCAGTCCTCCCTGACTTAATGAAATCGTCAAAGGAGGGTTTGATTCATCAACGGCAAACAAAGGTGAAACCTCACTACATCCACTTACATGCTCTACCTTTACAAAATGATTTCCGGCGGGGACATTGCGAAATATATTACTGTCCTGCTTAGGTTCTTTTCCGTTTAATGAGTACTTTATTAAAGTGGGATTTGTATTACTGGCGTCGATCTTTACAGTAACCTTATTTCCGGGAGTATTACTTTCGCAATCATAGCTCACCTTTGCAGTGGGTTTAAGAACAATGGTTGGAATATCCAGCAGGATTGCTAATTCAAACGGACAATTATTTTTATCCAGAATATATAAAGTGTGTTTGCCTCCAGAAAGGTTGTCGAAATCTAGTTGATCCTGAGTGTAAGTCCCATTGCGATTGTCTAAACTTGTTTTATAGGGAGGAATTCCTCCTGATATGTCAATACTAAAAGCAGCTGTTTTTTCTCCAATACATATTTCTTGTTTTATACTGCCCTGTACTACAGAAGCGTGTATTGGCTGCGGATCGATAATCGTAATTACGTCGTGTATGCGGCAATCATTTTCATCTTTAATGGTAATATTATAGGTTCCTGCTTTTATCCCTCTAAATATACCGGTATCAAAAAACTGGTTGGGAAATGACGAAATTGCATATTTAATTCTTCCAGTCCCACCGCTGGCTTTCACTTCAATAGTTACATTGGCTAAACCGGCACAGGTAACATTATCATATTTTACGCGGTGGGTAAGGGAAAGCGTGGGTTCTTTTATTTCTATCGGAACAATCACCGGATCGCAGTCCCCACTCGTAACACTAACCTGATACAAACCGGCCGGTAATTGCGTAAAATTACCCGGAGTGCTTTGTGTCGGATTAAAGGGAAGTTCAAGCCCTTCATGATCTAATAGCGTAAAAACATAGTTGCCTAAACCACCTTTTGCCTGGGCCGAAAGCTCACCCGTTAAATTTCCTTTGCATTTGATGTCTTTTGATGAATTTATTTTTAACGTCAAAACCTCTAATGGATTATAGTTGAATAAGCCGGCATAAACTTCTTTGCAATTATTCGCGTCTATAACATAAAATCGATAATTCGTAGCTGAATTATGATTTGGTATGATGATACTCATTGGACTAGGACCGGTATAATATTTTTGATATTCCTCACCATTTGCATTATTGCCCAATACCGTAAAAGTGTAGGGAGGCGTTCCGCCTATGGCAGTCACCGTGATCTCGGCAGGAGTACAGGTAGGAACTTTGGTAATTTGAGTACTGGCGGTAAGTACTTTTGGACCTGTAATTGTAAATGGATAACGAGCTTCGCATCCGTCTGTTGTAGTAACCAAAATATTATAGTCGCCAGATTTCAAATTGTCAAATGTATAGGTGTTACCTGCAATTGTTCCAGAGGTTTTTAGAACTTCATTCCCGGAATAAATAGTAAACACATAATTGGAACGTACGTTGTTTGCCGTGACTTCAATAGAGGCCGTATCATCAAAACAGTTTAGAATTGAATTGGAGATTTTGTGGGTAGTATTTAAGTTTTTATGTTCAATTTTGATATTAGGAATCTCATAAGAGCACTTTGCCTTATTGGTTGAATTGGGTCTGATGTACACCGTATAGGTTCCGGCAATTTTTACGGGCAGATTTGTACTGGTCTGATAATTTATTTTATCCAGACTGTATTCATAGCCGGTTCCCATTGCCGGGCTATTGACAGTAATGTTGCCTGCTGTTTGGCAAAAAATATTCTCAGAAGTTGCTGTTGGTACTATTTCGCCATAAACGTTGAAATAAAATGGAGCCGAACAATTAGTTCCGTAACTGAGTATGACACGATATTGTCCTTCTGAAGTAATCGCATAATTTCGATTATTATTGTTGTTTAAAGTATCCCACTGACAAGCTGTGGATTCATCAGGGCAAGTTGCGCCGGGAATGAGAGCACAGTTACTTTTTTCCCATGTTATAGAGGACACTCCTTCGGGTATGTTCAGATTAATAGTTTTAACAGGGCTATTGGGACACAGATAAAAGTTGGTTAACTCCTTAGCATTGTTAGCTGCACAAATGATCTTCTCACCAAAAGCTCCTCCCAGAGGATCCAGATCGGACATGATGAAAGGTTTGACTTCGATAATTTCTTTAAGTGTGGCGCAAGCCTGATTGGGTAGGGGGTTTGCAAAAGGAGTGCAGACCACATAATAAGTCCCTATAGCGTCTACAGTAATGGTTTGACCCGATTGAAACACAGGGATCCCCGATGGATTTTTGGACCAACTGTAGCTCGCAAATCCATTTTCTGCTGACAATATTGTATTAGGCGGACATAATAGGACTTCTGACTGTTTGTCGCAAAACAGTAAATTGCTTAATATGTTATTGGTTTTTCCATCTATATTTTCACAGTTATAAATTAAACCCGAGTCACCGTTAAAATGGGTTTGATTGACAACTCCCGTGAAGCTGGTAGAAACCTCATTCGTAATGGTCAGGTCGCAGCTCTGTTCAAAATTTGGATCTGAATCTAAAGTAATACAGGAAACGACCTTAACTCTGAATTCGATAACAGATGGGGTGCCGTCAATATTTACTAAACTGTCTGAGACTTCAAAAATAATGGTTCTCGTTTCGGGATTATAGCCCGATAACTGATTGCCATTGGCATCATAAGTGACCACTGAACTTACAGTAACACCGTTGGGTAAACAGGTGAGGTCTTGCGGATAATTAAAAATTACATTTTTAGGCAGAATGTTCTTAATTAAAACTTCTCTGGCATTGTCATCGCCATTATTGTTAAAGGTTATTTTATATTTTAAGTATTCTCCTAAATTGACAACCTCATTGTCTTTGACTTCAACATTATTTTCATTTGTAACCGTTTGTTTAATGACAATATTTGGTTGTACAATATCTATTGCTAAAGTGACTAATGAAACGGCATAAGCATCTCCGGCGGTCGTTAATTGAAGGTCGAGCGATGTTTGACCGTTCCGTAAATACCCTTTATTGATATTGATGAGATCCATATCAAAACCGAAGGTATTTAATCTGGAAGGGCTTCTTTTGGTGATGTATTCGGCACCAGGTATGACCGGACTATCTGTAAATAAAGGGGCAGATGGAATGGTTATCGAAGAATTAAAAACATTCCTCACATCATTAAGCTCATTAAAAATAGATTTGAACACCGGCTTTCCATTGCTGCCTATCGTTTTGATGTTCAGATAGTCACCCAGGTAAGCCAATTCGCCCTCCTGAGAAACAATACCTATAGTGGCCTTTACCGGTTCGGGACCTGCGGGGGTGATAAATCCGTCAACGGTAAAATTGAGTTCCGTCAGTTCTCCCTGATTTGCATCTCTTTGAACTCCGACAAAACCATCAAAAGTGACAATTTTTTTACTGGGCTGTGTGATGTCTTCATACACAATTACTAATGTCCAGCCGGAAGTAGAACCTAAAGTCCTTCTTCCTTTGGTTGCTTTAACATTTGCAACAAAATAATTACCATTAGGATCTCCAAATTCTTTTAAGCGATTTGTAACGTCTGCGTAACACAGGTAAGGAGCATTTCTAAAACTTTCACGTATGTTGGTTTCATTTAAACCGTCGAAAATGATTTCATCTGCTGTTATGTCCTGATAATTGGTATCCCAAGGACGTTTAAACTTAACTTTTTCCCAATCGTCTAAACGTTTTGTCCCTGAAAAGTTGTTTTCGTTATTAGGGTTAAATTTCCTGCTCCTGTCGTTGATATAAACGGCCTGCCAGTATAAACCGGCATATATAATCTTTTTACAGGCGCTCTCAATATGGAGTTCAGCACTACTCGAAGCAAAGGTGCTGTTATCGTTATCGATATCAATATACTCCATGCTTTTTCGATTATTGGCTAATCCATCTTCCTTATCTTCACCATCTAAGTCAGGATCGATCTTCCAAGGACTTCCATTGGCCTGATTGGTATATACCGCATTCGAATTGGCCTGAGCAGTCAAAACCGCTAAATTAGTGGGTATGGGCGATCCCAGTACCATAACAGCATCTGTTCGTGTTACACCGAGCATTGTATTGCCAATAAGTACAAGATTTCCTTTAATTGATTGATTGGTATATCTCGCCTTAAATTTTTTACCTTCTTGTCCGTAACCACTTGAAAAGATGAGGACCAAAATTAGCGTTTGAAGAAACTGAGGGGAAAGAAAACGTATTTGCTTTTTACCTGATACGATTTTTTTTCTTTTGCTATTTACGAACCACAAATCTGGTATTGTAATTACTTTCGATGATCTCAATAGTAATCGGGTCAAGATAGATTTTTTCATAATTATAGAGTCAATTTTAAAACAATTAAATCACTATCAAATTGAGTCGTCATTATTTATTGAATGTTTGCAGGTGACGATTTTTTATCTCATTTAATTTTTTTCCATCATAATTGATGATTAGAGTCAGTTTCGTATTTGCATTATTCTATTTTAGAATTATCATGTTCCTGTTACTGTTGCTCTAATGTATAAGTATCCTTGTTTGCGTAAATGGGTATTCGTTTGCATCTTAGTTCAAATGCATGCATTATTAGTGATTTCAGAAAGTGCTATCGCATTTTCTGTCAGCAAGAAATTCGTTGTATATTAAATTTTTGATATTAGTTGCTATTTCATTTTTTTTCAATGAAATATCGAGTACAAACACATTATTGAGCCGGCTCATTTTTTTTAGTACTTCAATCTGGTCTGAGGCAACAACTATGGGAATGTGTTTTACATAAAGCTGCATAAAATCATACAAATCCATATCGGAGTAAAAAACAAAAAAAACGAAGCAAAAATCTTTTTCGACTAAATTGAATTCCTCATTTTTTTTATTCTTTTTTAGAATTGCAAAGTCAAAATTTTTGCCGAATTTATATTTTAAAAAATTGGCAAAATAATGCTGACTGTCATAAACTAGTATTTTCGTTGATTTCATCATAGTATGATTTAGGAGGCTAAACAAATTGCTATTATTAAATTAACGACTTTAAATTTTTTTCATCTGTAAGTGATGCCCCTTGTGTTACTGTATAGCGACACATTCGAATGGACTTTTGATAGATAAAAAATAAACACCCAATAACGATATGAAACTTTCTTTAATTCTAAAATCTCAATTGAACTATCGTAAATTTTGTTACCTAATGATTTTTAAAGAATTGAAGAATTTTAATTACTAATCATAAGTACTAACGAATTCATAATTAGTCAATCATTTCAAAGGTGTACGGAACAAGTGCTTCCAAAAAGTTTAAAAGTTAGTTTTCCGGAAAGCAAAAGAATATATTCTATTAATAATCGTGCAACATCATCAAATTTTTAATCTGAACTTTAGCATTGTACCTTTAGTAGAATAATATTCTCTTTATCATATCAAATGTAGCAACTAGATTATTTTTTAAGGTTTTTTGAGCACCGGAATAAGTCTCAATTTATAAAACGAGACTGTTAAGTAAGCTCTTCGGTGGGATATACGCACGAAATACAGAAACTCAGAAAGCAAAAAAACTTTCCTTTTTTAATATCGTGAGATAAAGAAAGAATCATCGTAAATAATAGTATGAAATTTTGAGCTTTTATACCCAAAAAAAGCCCTCAAACAGTCAGTAACTTTTTGAGGGCTTTCAAACAATTATACGGGATTGTTTTTAAAATATTCGGAAGGAGTTTTACCGGTAGCAATTTTAAATGCTTTAAAAAAGCTGTTCTTAGAATTAAAACCAGCTTCAGCTGCGATACCTTCCAGTGAAAATTGTGACCAGGCTGGATCGTACCGGTGTTTAATGATATAATCGATACGGGAATTATTAATGAAACTGACGAAATTTGTACCAAATTCTTTATTAATGACTTGTGACAAATGATGAAGCGGAATGTCTAAATCAGTAGACATATCTGTTAAAGAGTAATTTTTTATGAGAAATATTTTTTCATTTTGAATTAGTAACTCAATTTTTTCCTTGTATTCTTTAGTTTTTAAATCAGGTAATTTAAAAGTTTTGGGATTGATTATTTCCTGTTCGTTTTCTGCTTTAGCTTTAATGTAATTATCCTTGTAGTTCAGTCCATATAATATAGTAGGTTTAAAAAACAGAAATACCACAATCGTGAGTATAAAAATTACAGGGGTCATAATTAGAAGGTCCCGGTAGATCTCTTTTTTATAAAGTAGTATTCCAATAATCGGCGTAAATATGGATATTAAATGAATCCCAATGTGTCTCGTTAGCCAAAACCAAATATGATTGTTTCGGGTAATCCACAAAGGATTGTTTTTATAAAATTTTATAAAGAGAGGAATTGTTAAAAGGATATAGAAAAGATAGCTGCCCATTTTTAAAAAAACATGGACATTCATGGGTAAAACAAAATAGGGAAGTTGATAGAAGTGATTAGGATCTAAGAGATACTTGGTTAACAAATACTGTTTTCTTTCAACATTTAGTAGATAGAAGGGAACCAGCTCCAGAAAATGTAGTAATGCTGGTACAAAATGAAGATAATCTTTTTTGGTAATTTTTTTTGTCTTTTCGAGGATTGATTTTGTATACAAGTAAACAGTACATCCAGGAAGATAATGCAAGGGAAAACAGAAAATCCAAAGGTAAGCATGTTTAAGCAGGGGGAATTTATCCTGAAAAAAAGTCCAGGGCGCAATAACCAGTATGCAAAAAATAAGACAAATTAGCATCAAAAATTTGTAGTAGACATGAAATTTGTTCTGAAAGAAAATAATTAGAAAACATATCGCACTTAAGAAACAAGCGAAATAGCATAAGTTTAATAGGATTGTGTTCATTTTTTGATTAATGATGTAACAATTAAAAACGAAAATATTTGCATAGTTCCGGATTTAATCGCTAGGTGGTTAGGGGTTTTTATAGGTTTGTGGAACGTGTTTTTTATGAACGGTTAATAGGAGTACTGTAATTTTGACTAAGAGTCAGGATTGAAAAGGCATTGAAAGGCTCCGTAGTTTTTTCCGGAATAAAATGGATACCATGAATTTTGGAAAAATGTTTTAATCCTTTTTTGTGGCGTACTAAAAAGGTGCAGTTGAGGTGACGTTTTTTTTGAGTTGTTTGTCATGGTTTGATTTTGGTTTTTGGTTTAATGCTTAGAGTAAGTCTTATTTGAATAGGCTAAACAACTTTTTTATCAGAGAGCAAACAGTTAGATGTTTGTTGCCGAATGTTTTTGAAAGGGGGTATACCATATGCTTTACTTTTACTTATAGTTATAAAATGAAATTAACTTGAAACAGTAGGTATTTTCTGTAGATTATAGCCGTAGAACGTACTGTTTTGCAAGATGAAGAATTACTTATAAGAAACCTTTTCAATTTCATTTTATAAATTTTGAAGAATGTATGTTGAGAAAATCCTTGTAGTGATTTGATATTCAGTAAAATAGTCTTTAAAACCAGAAAAGAAATCAACTTATTTTGTGCTTGTATTTTCGATAACTCTTAAAAATTACCTCTTATCCTATTGAATTTACTCCTTTTATATTTGCGAATTTACCTTCGCTTCATGAGGCTTTGTCAGAATATATTTTCACTGCATAAAGTTTTGTCAGAATTTATCTTTTAAATAATTTACTCAAGTTTATTATAAATATTCTATGCAATTATAGGGTCAAATATATATGATTATTTTTATTAATTGCAAGTACTCAAATCAATATTATTTTAAGAAAAAGTTTCAATATTTAACCTGTGAAAGTCGCTTTTATTGTGAAAATAGATGCATTAATTCTTTATACAAGAACTTTGAACTTGAAGTGAAGCATCATATTTGAATTATTTAATGTTTAAATAAAAAGTTTGTAACTATCTGTAAAAGTGGTAAATAAGTACTATCTACTTTTTTTTACCTATTTCAAAACAGTCTCATTTTATAAACCGATACTACTCTGTTGCGAATAAAATGTTTAAAAAAATGGTCTGTTCTTAATTTTGGAATACAAAATTGCATTTGCCTAATTTTTTAAGATGTGAATCTAAGAGCAGTGCAAAAGAAATTAAACTTCGAAATGACCATTTTATTTAAACAGATTTGATATATGAAAAACTTTACTCCAAAAAGCTTCAATTTTCTTAAGCCTGTCTTTTTACTTTTTTTATTAGGCATTTCTTATCAACTGGAAGCACAGACTTGTGCCGGGCTTAATTCCATCTATCAAACCAGAGGAGGGACTGGAACTACAGTAAATATATTTGAGTATAATTTGCCATTACAGCGGTTCAATGCCTTAAGTACTTCCGTTACTACGGGAATTACCTCTGGAGCTGCTTCGGCTTACAATTCTAACACAGGATATTTGTATATCAATGGTGATGGTACTGATCCATTACATGATGTTAGGGTTTTTGATCCGGCCGCTGGCTTTGGCTATGTAGGAAAGATTAGCCTTAATTTAATGGGGACACAAGATATTTATGCCAATATGTTTTCAAGAGGTGACTATATCTATTTCAGGGATGAGGCGAAGAATATTCTAACAAGATTTAATGTCAATCAGCCTTTTGTCGGAGGAGTTTTCAGCGTTAATGTTGAACAGATACCACTTACGAATAACATGGGAGGAGCCTATTCGGCCAATGATTATACGTATTATAACGGAAAATTTTATGGAATTGCAGGAAAAGGAACTAGTCCACGAACAGAGTGTTTTTTAATTATTATCGATGAAGTTGCTCAAACTCTTGAGAGCAGAGTATTGAAGCTGACAGATTCTAATGTTTCCCATAGGTTCGGGAATACCATTGGAAATGATTTTGGTGCAGTTTGGATTGATTCCAAAGGTGTCATGATGTTTTTTAATAATGATACGGGAAATGTTTACTTACTTAAAGATGTAGATCTTCCGGGATCAACTAATATTAACTGGGTTCTTCCATCCAATACCTCGTCCGATAATGACGGGTTTGGATGTGAAAGTATCGATTTGTTCACGCCTATTATAGCCATAGGAGGTATTTGTTCTCTGCCTGGTACGGCGACTATAACGAACTACTTGAATAATGCAAGTGAATACGAATATAGATTTTATGAATATCCTAGTGGAACTCCGGTTAGCGGTGTAACAACTTCATCAGCGGGAGTAATAAGCGGGTTAAATTACAATCAGGCTTATACCGCAGCTTTATATATTATTGGGGCTGATTATACTTCGAGCCCGTCAGAAGTTTTTACAATTCCAAGTATTACAGGACCAACTGCTGATGCAGGTTCCGATTTTACTAAAAACTGTACGATAAATGTTACGGGGAAACAAATTGGAATGGTAGCAGAGCCTGGAGTTACTTATTCCTGGTCTCCCTCAACTGGATTAGATTTTAATAGTCCGTATTCCAGTTCAAATCCATTTGCGAATCCATCAGTAACAACAACTTATGAGTTAACGACGACGAAATCAGGTTGTTCTAAAACAGATACGGTAGTTGTTACAGTAGATACAACTCCACCGGCAACTCCGATAGTAACCGTAGTAAATAATTGTGGTAATTCTGTACTATCAACAACGGCTCTGGGTACATTGTTGTGGAGCAATGGGCAAACGGGTTCAAGTATTACGGTGACTGATTCAGCAACTTATACCGTAACGACAACAGCTGCTAATGGTTGTGTGAGTGCAGCTGGAAGCGGTGTTTCGGCACCAAACGCGAACCCTGCAGCACCAACGGCCAGTGTAACGGTTCAACCAGACTGTTTAACTCCAACAGGAACCATTGTAGTTACCGCTCCGGCTCCTGCGGCTAATGTGACTTATACCGTAACAGGTACCGCTCCGGTAACTCCTGCGGTGACACGGTCTACGACTACCTTTGCCAATTTGGCTCCGGGTACTTACGCCGTAACGACCACTAATACCACTACAGGCTGTGTTTCGTTACCTACCAATTTAACCATCAATGCCGTTCCGGGTAACCCTGCAGCGCCAACAGCCAGTGTAACGGTTCAACCAGACTGTCTAACTCCAACAGGAACCATTGTAGTTACAGCTCCGGCTCCTGCGGCCAATGTAACGTATACTGTAACGGGTACCAGTCCGGTAACCCCTGCGGTAACGCAGTCTACGACTACCTTTGCTAATCTGGCTCCGGGTGCTTATGCCGTAACGACCACTAATACCACTACAGGCTGTGTTTCATTGCCAACGAATTTAACCATCAATGCCGTTCCGGGTAACCCTGCAGCACCAACGGCCAGTGTAACGGTTCAACCTGATTGTTTAACCCTTACGGGTACCATTGTAGTTACAGCTCCGGCTCCTGCGGCCAATGTGACTTATACTGTAACGGGCACCAGTCCAGTAACCCCTGCAGTGACACAGTCTACGACTACCTTTGCCAATTTAGCTCCTGGTACTTACGCCGTAACGACCACTAATACCACTACAGGCTGTGTTTCATTGCCAACGAATTTAACCATCAATGCCGTTCCGGGTAACCCTGCAGCGCCAACAGCAAGTGTAACGGTTCAACCAAACTGTTTAACTCCAACGGGTACCATCGTAGTTACCGCTCCGGCTCCAGCGGCCAATGTGACTTATACCGTAACAGGTACCAGTCCAGTAACTCCTGCGGTGACTCAGTCTACGACTACCTTTGCCAATTTGGCTCCGGGTACTTATGCCGTAACGACCACTAATACTACTACAGGCTGTATTTCGTTACCTACCAATTTAACCATCAATGCCGTTCCGGGTAACCCTGCAGCACCAACGGCCAGTGTAACGGTTCAACCTGATTGTTTAACCCTTACGGGTACCATTGTAGTCACAGCTCCGGCTCCTGCGGCCAATGTGACTTATACTGTAACGGGCACCAGTCCAGTAACCCCTGCAGTGACACAGTCTACGACTACCTTTGCCAATTTGGCTCCTGGTACTTATGCCGTAACGACCACTAATACTACTACAGGCTGTGTTTCGTTACCAACCAGTTTAACCATCAATGCCGTTCCAGTTCCACCAGTAGCGCCAACCGCAAGTGTAACGGCTCAGCCAGACTGTTTAACCCCTACGGGTACCATAGTAGTTACAGCACCGGCTCCTGCAGCCAATGTAACGTACACCGTAACGGGTACCAGTCCGGTGAGACCTGCGGTAACGCAGTCGGGTACTACTTTCGCCAATCTGGCTCCGGGTACTTATGCCGTAACGACCACTAATACCACTACAGGCTGTGTTTCATTGCCAACGAATTTAACCATCAATGCCGTTCCGGGTAACCCTGCAGCGCCAACAGCCAGTGTAACGGTTCAACCTGACTGTTTAACTCCAACAGGAACTATCGTAATTACCGCTCCGGCTCCTGCGGCTAATGTAACTTATACTGTAACGGGCACTAGTCCGGTAACTCCTTCAGTGACAAAGTCTACGGCTACCTTTGCCAATCTGGCTCCTGGTACTTATGCCGTAACGACCACCAATACCACTACGGGTTGTGTTTCATTGCCTACAAATCTAACCATCAATGCCGTTCCGGGGAATCCGGTAGCACCAACTGCGAGTGTAACGGTTCAACCAGACTGTTTGACTCCAACAGGCACCATTGTAGTTACTGCTCCGGCTCCTGCGGCTAATGTGACTTATACCGTAACAGGTACCAGTCCAGTAACTCCTTCGGTGACACGGTCTACGACTACCTTTGCCAATCTGGCTCCGGGTACTTACGCCGTAACGACCACTAATACCACTACAGGCTGTGTTTCATTGCCAACGAATTTAACCATCAATGCCGTTCCGGGTAACCCTGCAGCGCCAACAGCCAGTGTAACGGTTCAACCTGACTGTTTAACTCCAACAGGAACTATCGTAATTACCGCTCCGGCTCCTGCGGCTAATGTAACTTATACTGTAACGGGCACTAGTCCGGTAACTCCTTCAGTGACAAAGTCTACGGCTACCTTTGCCAATCTGGCTCCTGGTACTTATGCCGTAACGACCACCAATACCACTACGGGTTGTGTTTCATTGCCTACAAATCTAACCATCAATGCCGTTCCGGGGAATCCGGTAGCACCAACTGCGAGTGTAACGGTTCAACCAGACTGTTTGACTCCAACAGGCACCATTGTAGTTACTGCTCCGGCTCCTGCGGCTAATGTGACTTATACCGTAACAGGTACCAGTCCAGTAACTCCTTCGGTGACACGGTCTACGACTACCTTTGCCAATCTGGCTCCGGGTACTTACGCCGTAACGACCACTAATACCACTACAGGCTGTGTTTCATTGCCAACGAATTTAACCATCAATGCCGTTCCGGGTAACCCTGCAGCGCCAACAGCCAGTGTAACGGTTCAACCTGACTGTTTAACTCCAACAGGAACTATCGTAATTACCGCTCCGGCTCCTGCGGCTAATGTAACTTATACTGTAACGGGCACTAGTCCGGTAACTCCTTCAGTGACAAAGTCTACGGCTACCTTTGCCAATCTGGCTCCTGGTACTTATGCCGTAACGACCACCAATACCACTACGGGTTGTGTTTCATTGCCTACAAATCTAACCATCAATGCCGTTCCGGGGAATCCGGTAGCACCAACTGCGAGTGTAACGGTTCAACCAGACTGTTTGACTCCAACAGGCACCATTGTAGTTACTGCTCCGGCTCCTGCGGCTAATGTGACTTATACCGTAACAGGTACCAGTCCAGTAACTCCTTCGGTGACACGGTCTACGACTACCTTTGCCAATCTGGCTCCGGGTACTTACGCCGTAACGACCACTAATACCACTACAGGCTGTGTTTCATTGCCAACGAATTTAACCATCAATGCCGTTCCGGGTAACCCTGCAGCGCCAACAGCCAGTGTAACGGTTCAACCTGACTGTTTAACTCCAACAGGAACTATCGTAATTACCGCTCCGACACCTGCGGCTAATGTGACGTATACTGTAAGAGGTACCAGTCCGGTGAGACCTGCAGTGACACAGTCTACGACTACCTTTGCCAATCTGGCTCCGGGTACTTATGCCGTAACGACCACTAATACTACTACAGGCTGTGTTTCATTGCCTACAAATCTAACCATCAATGCCGTTCCGGGGAATCCGGCAGCACCAACGGCCAGTGTAACGGCTCAGCCAGACTGTTTAACCCCTACGGGTACCATAGTAGTTACAGCACCGGCTCCTGCGGCCAATGTGACTTATACCGTAACAGGTACCGCTCCGGTGAGACCTGCGGTGACACAGTCTACGACTACCTTTGCCAATCTGGCTCCGGGTACTTATGCCGTAACGACCACCAATACCACTACAGGCTGTGTTTCATTGCCTACAAATCTAACCATCAATGCCGTTCCGGGTAACCCTGCAGCGCCAACGGCGAGTGTAACGGTTCAACCAGACTGTTTAACTCCAACAGGAACTATCGTAGTTACCGCTCCGGCTCCTGCGGCTAATGTAACTTATACTGTAACGGGCACTAGTCCGGTAACTCCTTCAGTGACACAGTCTACGGCTACCTTTGCCAATCTGGCCCCGGGTACTTACGCCGTAACGACTACCAATACCACTACAGGCTGTGTTTCGTTACCAACCAATTTAACCATCAATGCCGTTCCAGTTCCACCAGTAGCACCAACCGCAAGTGTAACGGATCAGCCAGACTGTTTAACCCCTACGGGTATCATAGTAGTTACAGCACCGGCTCCTGCAGCCAATGTAACGTACACCGTAACGGGTACCAGTCCGGTGAGACCTGCGGTAACGCAGTCGGGTACTACTTTCGCTAATCTGGCTCCTGGTACTTATGCCGTAACGACAACCAATACCACTACAGGCTGTGTTTCATTGCCTACAAATCTAACCATCAATGCCGTTCCGGGTAACCCTACAGCGCCAACAGCCAGTGTAACGGTTCAACCTGACTGTTTAACTCCAACAGGAACTATCGTAATTACCGCTCCGGCTCCTGCGGCTAATGTAACTTATACTGTAACGGGCACTAGTCCGGTAACTCCTTCAGTGACACAGTCTACAACTACCTTTGCCAATTTGGCTCCTGGTACTTATGCTGTAACGACCACCAATACCACTACAGGCTGTGTTTCGTTGCCTACGAATTTAACCATCAATGCTGTTCCGGGTAACCCAGTAGCACCAACGGCGAGTGTAATCGTACAACCTGATTGTTTAACTCCAACGGGAACCATTGTAGTTACTGCTCCGGCTCCTGCGGCCAATGTGACTTATACCGTAACAGGTACCGCTCCGGTGAGACCTGCGGTGACACAGTCTACGGCTACTTTTGCCAATCTGGCTCCGGGTACTTATGCCGTAACGACCACTAATACTACTACAGGCTGTATTTCGTTACCTACCAATTTAACCATCAATGCCGTTCCGGGTAACCCTGCAGCACCAACGGCCAGTGTAACGGTTCAACCTGATTGTTTAACCCTTACGGGTACCATTGTAGTCACAGCTCCGGCTCCTGCGGCCAATGTGACTTATACTGTAACGGGCACCAGTCCAGTAACCCCTGCAGTGACACAGTCTACGGCTACCTTTGCCAATCTGGCCCCGGGTACTTACGCCGTAACGACTACCAATACCACTACAGGCTGTGTTTCGTTACCAACCAATTTAACCATCAATGCCGTTCCAGTTCCACCAGTAGCACCAACCGCAAGTGTAACGGATCAGCCAGACTGTTTAACCCCTACGGGTATCATAGTAGTTACAGCACCGGCTCCTGCAGCCAATGTAACGTACACCGTAACGGGTACCAGTCCGGTGAGACCTGCGGTAACGCAGTCGGGTACTACTTTCGCTAATCTGGCTCCTGGTACTTATGCCGTAACGACAACCAATACCACTACAGGCTGTGTTTCATTGCCTACAAATCTAACCATCAATGCCGTTCCGGGTAACCCTACAGCGCCAACAGCCAGTGTAACGGTTCAACCTGACTGTTTAACCCTTACGGGTACCATTGTAGTCACAGCTCCGGCTCCTGCGGCCAATGTGACTTATACTGTAACGGGCACCAGTCCAGTAACCCCTGCAGTGACACAGTCTACGACTACCTTTGCCAATCTGGCTCCGGGTACTTATGCCGTAACGACAACCAATACCACTACGGGTTGTGTTTCATTGCCTACAAATCTAACCATCAATGCCGTTCCGGGGAATCCGGCAGCACCAACGGCCAGTGTAACGGCTCAGCCAGACTGTTTAACCCCTACGGGTACCATAGTAGTTACAGCACCGGCTCCTGCGGCCAATGTGACTTATACCGTAACAGGTACCGCTCCGGTGAGACCTGCGGTGACACAGTCTACGGCTACTTTTGCCAATCTGGCTCCGGGTACTTATGCCGTAACGACCACCAATACCACTACAGGCTGTGTTTCCTTGCCAACGAATTTAACCATCAATGCCGTTCCGGGTAACCCTGCAGCGCCAACGGCGAGTGTAACGGTTCAACCAGACTGTTTAACTCCAACAGGAACTATCGTAGTTACCGCTCCGGCTCCTGCGGCTAATGTAACTTATACTGTAACGGGTACCGCTCCAGTGACTCCTGCAGTGACACAGTCTACGGCTACCTTTGCCAATCTGGCCCCGGGTACTTACGCCGTAACGACTACCAATACCACTACAGGCTGTGTTTCGTTACCAACCAATTTAACCATCAATGCCGTTCCAGTTCCACCAGTAGCACCAACCGCAAGTGTAACGGATCAGCCAGACTGTTTAACCCCTACGGGTATCATAGTAGTTACAGCACCGGCTCCTGCAGCCAATGTAACGTACACCGTAACGGGTACCAGTCCGGTGAGACCTGCGGTAACGCAGTCGGGTACTACTTTCGCTAATCTGGCTCCTGGTACTTATGCCGTAACGACAACCAATACCACTACAGGCTGTGTTTCATTACCAACGAATTTAACGATCAATGCCATTCCAGTTCCACCAGTAGCGCCAGTGGTAACTGTTGTTGATAATTGTGATGGCACATCTACTTTGTCAACTACAGCTTTAGGTTCTTTATTGTGGAGCAATGGAGCGACAACATCAAGTATCACGGTATCTATAGCTGGGACGTATAGCATTACTGCTACTGTTAACGGTTGCACAAGTCTTGCCGGTTCGGGTGTGGCTACACCAAGAATAACACCAAGAGCTTTTGAGATAACACGTTTACAACCAAACTGTACAAGAACAAGTGGTACTATTACCATAAAAATTCAAAATGCAGGCGATACTTATAGTTTTGATAACGGTAATACTTTTAGCGCAAATAACATTAAAGAAGGACTTGCAGCAGGGACTTATCTTGTGATTGTAAGAAGTGCTTTGGGTTGTCAATCAGAAGCAGTGCCCATTACGATAAGTAATAGTGAATGTCCGGGTATTGCTATTATAAAAAAATCACAATTTGTAGATGAAAATCAGGACGGATATGTACAAGTTGGGGAAACTATTAGATATAGTTTTGAAGTTAAAAATACAGGTAACACACCTTTAACCAATGTAATGGTAACGGATAATTTACTAGGATTAGTTTTGTCCGGAAGCCCAATTAATTTAGGGATTGGCGAAATAAACACTACAAATTTTAGCGGTGTTTATCGCATTACTCAGGCCGATATTGATTTTGGATCGGTTGTTAATCAGGCTATGGCAGAGGGAACAACTCCTTCTAATACTAAAGTTAGTGATCTTTCTGATGATAACAGCTTCTTAGAAAATGATCCTACTATTCTCGCCATACAAGACTGTAATGTTGAAGTATTCAACGCTGTTTCTCCAAATTCAGATGGAATTAATGATGAGTTTCTTATTAAAGGTTTAACATGTTACCAGAATAATACAGTTGAAATTTATAACCGTTGGGGAGTTAAAGTATTTGAGACAACTAATTATGGTTCTAATGAGAATTTTTTCAGAGGTTATTCAGATGGCAGAACAACAATTTCCAGAAATGAGAAATTACCGGATGGAACTTATTTCTATATTCTAAAGTATGTTGATAACGCTTCTAAAATGCATGATAAGTCTGGTTATTTGTATTTAAACAACTAGTTCAGGTTAATTTTCTTTCCCTACTTATAATTTAAAATATACGAAAATGAAGATTAAAATAATAGTTTTAGCGCTTATATCCTTTGCCGGTTATGCTCAACAAGATGCTCAGTTCACACAATATATGTACAACACCATAAGTATTAATCCGGCCTATGCGGGGTCCCGTGGAGCTTTAAGTATTTTCGGACTGTACCGCACCCAGTGGATTGGGCTTGACGGAGCTCCGGAAACAAGCAGTTTTTCGGTTAATACACCAATAAATGGCAGTAACTTAGGAGTAGGAGTTTCCTTTGTAAGTGATAAAATTGGTCCCACGAATGAAAACGCAATATCAACTGATATATCTTACACGATCCGCACATCAGCAAATTTTAAGCTCTCTTTTGGTATCAAAGGAACAGCCAATTTGTTTAATCTGGATGTTAACCGATTGCATCCTGCCAGTCAGGGAGATCCAAAATTTCAAAACTTAACCAATAAATTTTATCCAAATGTAGGAGCAGGGGTTTACTGGCATTCCGATAAAGCTTATGTTGGTTTGTCTGTGCCCGGATTTATTGAAACCAATCGATATGATGATAACGATGTGGCGATTTATAAAGATAAAATGAATTATTATTTAATGGCCGGTTATGTATTTGATTTAGATCATTATCAATACATAAAGTTTAAACCTGCCGTACTGACTAAAGTAGTTGAAGGTGCTCCTCTGCAAGTAGATGTTTCTGCCAATTTTATGTTTATGGACAAGTTTGTAGCCGGAGTGGCTTACAGATGGAGTGCCGCAATGAGCGCCATGGTGGGCTTTCAAATTAGTGATGGAATGTATATTGGCTATGGTTATGATTACGAAACCACCAATTTAAACAATTACAACTCAGGATCACATGAAATCTTTCTGCGTTACGAATTTTTAAGAAAAAATGATCGAATAACGACACCGAGATTCTTCTAAATACTATAATTAAAAAGGTTGTACAGAAAGAAAAAATATAGCATTTAAATATTAGTGGTACTTCAAAAAGTAGGCAATATTCATTTAAAACGATATTATGAAAAATCATTTACTCCTTTATTATACAACAATAGTTAGTATGTTTTCATTCAATTGTTTTGCGCAAAATGTCAGTAATCTTTATTTGAATCAAAAGAAAATTGGAGATTCAAAAACGAATGTCCTGGCCATGACAGACAAAAATTATCCCGGGAAAAAAGTTGCATATTATCACGTTGAAGAAATCATTAATGTAAAATTTGGGAGTCACAAGACAACCTATGATGTGACTGATCCTGAACTAATAAACACAAATAATCTGGGGCCTAACAACACTCGTACTATAACGCCAAAGTTTGCCAATGCAGAAAATAATACTTTAAAATTAAAAGCTGCCAAATCAAGGGTAATCGAAGATTCATCTGCTATTACAACAACGGAGATTAAGAAAAAGAAAAATGTTTCTGTTTATATCGATGTGATAAAAACATATGAAAGAATGTATAATAAAGGTTACAGATCGGTCGATATGCTGAAAAAAACAGGAAATGCTTATTTTTTTAATGGAGACATGGATAGCGCCGCCAAAAGCTATGCAGATTTATTCAAAATGACTTCTGACTTAGAGCCTGAATATTATTATCGTTTTTCGCTTTCATTACGATCAGTTGGAGAAAACGATAAAGCGAATGAAATGCTTAAAAAATTTAATGAATTATCCGGGAATACTGCCAGAGAGTAAGTCAGATTGAATAATAGAGACCACTCATAAATATTACCCTAAAAAATAGTAAAACATGAAAAATTTTATACTCTTTTGCCTCACAATACTATGTTTTTTGCCATCAAACACTTATTCGCAACAGAAGAAAGTAATTGCTGCGGATAAAAAATACAATAGTTACGCTTATATCGATGCCATTAAAACATATGAACGTTTAGCCGAAAAAGGATACAGCTCTGAAGACATGCTTAAGAAACTGGGGAACTCCTTGTATTTCAATTCAGAATTTGAAAAAGCTGCAAAATGGTATGGTAAATTATTTGCCATGAATGTGGAAATAGAACCGGAATACTACTATCGTTATGCACAATCATTAAAATCTACCGGCGATGTGGTCAAAGCCAATCAGATGCTTGATTTGTTCAATCAAAAAGCAGGAAATGACAGACGAGGTAAACTTTATGAAGAGGATAAGAATTATATTGATGAAATTAAAGCCAATACAGGCATCTATAAAATTAGCGATCCCGGAATAAATAGTAAATACTCCGATTACGGGACTGCATTTTATAACAACAAGATTGTTTTTACTTCGGCCAGAGATACGGGTAGTTTGGGACAACGCAAGCACAAATGGACCAACGAAAGTTTTACCAATCTGTACGAATCGGATATAGATCAGGATTTTAAAGCGGAGAAACCGAAAAAGATTCAGTCCAAAATAAATTCGAAGTATCACGAATCTACACCAGTGTTTACAAAGGATGGAAAAACAGTGTATTTTACACGAAACAACTACATTAATGATAAAAAAGGGAAAGATGGAACGAACACTACCTTGATTAAAATATACAAGGCCACGTTTGAAAATGGAGATTGGGTAAATATCACAGAACTTCCATTCGACAGTAACGACTATAGTACCGCACATCCCGCATTGAGTCCGGATGAGAAAACATTATATTTTGCATCAGATATGCCCGGAACATTTGGACAATCGGATATTTTCAAAGTTAGTATCAATAGTAATGGAGGATTCGGTACTCCGGTTAATCTGGGGAAAAGTATCAATACGGAGGGAAAAGAAACATTCCCTTATATTACAGATGAAAATGAAATCTATTTTGCTTCAGACGGACATCCCGGTCTTGGAGGCTTGGATGTTTTTAGTGGAAAAATCAATGAAAACGGTGTAAGTGATATTCAAAATATTGGCGCAGATATCAATTCAGTGCGGGATGATTTTGCTTTTATAATCGACACCAAATCTCAAAGAGGTTTTTTCTCCTCCAATAGAGAAGGAGGGAAGGGGGCTGATGATATTTATGAATTTTTGAGAACAAAAAAGGTAACTTGTACTCAGGAATTGTATGGTGTAATAACTGATGTTGGCACCGGCGAAATTTTACCAAACACCAAATTAACCTTATTTGATAGCCAGTTTAATGTAGTAGGAACAACTTATTCAGATGAATCCGGTAACTATACTTTCTCTGTCGAGTGTTTGAAAACGTACCATGTGAGGGCTGAAAAAGAGAAATATTTGACTAAGGAATTAAGCGTTACCGTATCAAATGAAACAGGAAAAACAAACTTGCCAATTACCCTTGAAAAATTAGGATGTACGGTAACAATTGGCGATGATTTAGCGAAATGTTTTGGCATAAAAATGATCTACTTTGCCTTAGATAAATCAGACATCAGAGCGGAGGCAGTACTGGATCTTGAGAAAATTTTAGATGTTTTAAAACAGTATCCGGAAATGAAACTGGATATACGTTCCCATACCGATAGCCGTCAGACTCACAAATATAACGAGGGATTATCTGACAGAAGGGCGAAATCGACTATTAAGTGGTTAGTTCAAAATGGAATAAATCCGAGCAGATTAGAAGGTAAAGGATATGGAGAAACACAACTGATAAACGGATGTTCTGATGGTGTAAAATGTACAGAAGAAGAGCATCAGGCTAATAGACGTAGCGAATTTATTGTTGTTGCTTTATAATTTACCAGAAGTGTAATCAAAAAAAAATAGAAACATTTATTTGGAAGATTATGTTTTTATGGACAAGTAGCTGTCTCAAAATTTGAGACGGCTACTTTTTTTATAACAGTTTGTTTTAATCAGCGGCTTAGCACTAAATAACAGTTTAGTAAAAGTAATAATAGATTTTAGATGTTGAAGATTACAACAGCTTAATCTTCATTCACAGCGACAAACAATTGGCTAAACAGTTGGGCATCTATGTCTGAAACAGCTTTAATCTTGACATGTCGCATCGTTTTTCCGGTACTCTCTAAAAACCCATTAGGGCCATTGAGTTTTTCAATATTTCTGCTAAAACCAAGATTGACATGATTCGTGTTGGTTTGTAGGTAAGCAAAATCTTTAGTTGACTTAAAAACGGGTCTGCTCCACTTGTATTCCTGAACTACACCATCAACAGTCTAAAAGAAAAAAAACTATGAGTCTTAGGATTTGCAGGTTTTATAATGTTTTCTTAGGTCATAAAAAAGTCCTGAAATGTTTCAGGACTTTTTTATGGGGAGAGCAGGATTCGAACATTAAGCTTGAAACCCTTGCCTATACTACATTCGTTAATTTTTTTAATCACTTTGCCACGATTTTGCCGCGAAACTTAGAATTATCAATTTACAAGAACTCTATCTTGTTTTAAATGAGTAAGATAATTCTATTTGTATCTAAAAATAGGCAACTTTTTTGATAAATGCGGGAAATTAACAACTTAATATATTCGAACTTAGACTTCTTAGAGCCTTATTGGGTTGGTTTTTTGCTTTGTGTTATTAGTAAGAACTTGCTAATTTATACTGTTTTCTACCCCAAAGCAAAAAAGGCGGTTTCATCTCTTCCGAAGTAATTACCAATAATACCTAGGTGGGAATTATTAGTAAAAGTGCAATATTTAAGTTTTCAAAATTAGAATACAAAAATAATAAACAATTGTATATAAGGAATTTATTTGTAATTTCCAAAAACACATCTCCTTTTGTTTTGTAGGATATTTTGTATCTTTGAATAAATAGATTACTAAGCCTAATTATTGTCATACCAAGAATAGAATAGTAAAAAATTACAATTTAATTAGTTTCACACCTCTTAATCATACGTAATATGAAAGTTAAATCGTTAAAATTGGTAGTAATTCTTCTTTTTATTTCGCATAATAACATAGCTGCGCCATCGCCCCCAGTACCACAACCGCAATCTATACCTCCACCAGTTGGAGATCCTGTACCAATAGACAACGAAATTTCGATATTATTTCTAAGCGGAATAATACTTGGAGCTTTTTTTTTTAATTAAAAAAAGAAAAAGCATCTAATATATAGTTTTAGTAAATAAACCCTATTAATCTTAAAGTTAAAGTAATGAAGATCATAATTCTATTTATTTCCCTGTTGATTAATTCAAAATGTATCTCACAAATTTATTTCAGTCCAAATACGAACATGTATGTAAAGAATGAAGTGTTATATGTTCAACAGGGTATCAACTTAGCTTTGAATTCTAATCTCTACCTACGTAATAATTCACAATTGTTGCAGGGAACAATAGGGAATTCAACTAATTCGGGATTGGGTACATTGTCAGTTTATCAAAGGGGAACTTCAGATAATTTCGATTACAATTATTGGTGTTCTCCTGTTGGAAACGCCTCTAATTCATCCGGAAATGAAAACTTTGGTATTACATTGCTGAGCAGACCTACCACAGCAATTGCTTCAGTAGTATCAACAATTTTACCCGTAAGTAATTCCGATGGAACTTCCAATCCTCTGGCAATAGCACCTAAATGGGTTTATAAACTCATAAATGCTAATAATTATTCACAATGGGTTTTTGTTGGGGGATCTACCATTTTAGCACCTGGCGAAGGTTTTTCAATGAAAGGAACAAGTGGAACTGATTCAACAGATCCTGAGGGAACTGGTGTTACAAATAACCCCGGCGGATCCCAAAGGTATGATTTTAGAGGAAAACCAAATGATGGCAATATTACTATTTCCTTAGGGGCTAATAATGCCACTTTAACAGGAAATCCATATCCTTCAGCTTTACATTTAAATGCTTTTCTCTTAGATCCTTCTAATGCAAATACAGGTGGTATTGCTTACTTCTGGGAACAAGATAAGACAGTAAACACACATACTTTAGTAAATTACAAAGGAGGCTATGGCGCATATTCTCCAATCGGTTTAGGTTCCAATGGTGTATATGTACCGGCCACTTTCAATACATATAACCCGGATGGCTCAGTGAACAATACTGGACTGTCTTCCGGACTTGTAATACAAAGAAAATATTCTCCAATTGGCCAGGGGTTTGTAATTAGTGCGACCGCTAGCGGAACTGCGACGTTTAAAAATGCCCATAGGGCATTTTACAAACAAGGAAGTGGTTTGTCACAATTTGAAAAACATATTCCTAAAGAAAAAAGTACTAAAGGAATCGAAGTTACTGAGGAGATTTCATATTTGAAATTGAATGTTATAATCAATAATGAATTTACCAGACAATTAGCCCTTGTATTTGTCTCTCGCGCAACAGATGGAGTTGATATTGGTATTGATGCGCTTGGTATGGATGAACTTCCCAATGATGTGAACTTTTTAATAGAAAATAATAATTATATCATTCAGGGTTTAAATTTCGATGCTGAAAAAAAAATCCCCATAATCGTAAAAGCAACTACCAATACTACCTTTAAATTCAAGATTCCCGAGGTAATAAATTGGGAAGCTTCGCAAATGATTTACCTCTATGATGCACTGAATAATTCTTTTCATGACATAAAAAATGGAATGTACGAGGTAAATCTTGAAAAGGGCGTTTATACAGATCGTTTTAAAATTACATTCAAAGACGATAAAACACTTAATACCAGTGACAAAAACTATAATCCGTTTTTCATTAATCAGGATAATATCAATAATAGCTTAAAAGTATCTAATCCCAAAAATCTTTCTTTAAGAACATTTAAGCTTTATGAAATAACCGGGAAAGTTATTCTGCATAAAGAAAATCTGGGAACAGAACAAAATTATATTTTTTCAACCAATGGATTAAGCAATGGAGTTTATATTGCCCAATTTTTAACCCTGAATAATGAAAGATTCACGGAGAAAATAATCATTTTAAACTCTAAAAATTAAAAGTAATTACTCAAAATAGACAACAGAAAAAAATAACTAATACCAAAAAAATATGATCAACAAACCTGCTCTTAGAAATCATAAAATGTTCTTAGTGTTTCTCTTTCTTCTCTTTGGATTTATAGCTAATGCGCAAGTCGGAATTGGGACAATAACGCCAAATTCCAGTTCAATACTAGACGTTACCTCTACTACACAAGGATTACTTACGCCCAGAATGACAACTGCTCAAAGAACTGCGATCACAACTCCGGCTGATGGTCTTATAGTCTATGATACGGATTTAAAAGTTTTTTACTATTATTCAGCAGGCAGCACTTCATGGATGCCGTTAAGCAGTGGAGTACAGGGAAGGATCAATTTTAAACGTATAAAATCTACGGATAATTTAGCCACTATTTTAGCTGATGAACTTGCCGCCGGAGGTGGCTCCAAATATCTTTTGAATTCCAGTACATTATATGAAATTAACGGTAATGTTACTTTTAATTTTCCTATTGACCTAAATAATGCTTATTTACAGGGAGTGGATTCCAATCAAGATGTTATTATCAGATCATCAGGAAATATTTTTGAAGGTGCCAACGGAGGAACTATAAAAGGTCTAACTTTTCTTGCTACCGCCGGAAACGTATTTAATCTTAGTGGAGCGGCGACTCAAAACTTAATATTCAGAGACTGCATAGTAGCTAATTCTAACTCTGTAGGAAGTATATCAGGCTTTGGATTGGTTTTTTTAAGTATCATTCAGTTCTCGGGAAATACAAATGGAATAACATACAACAATATCACGCAATTATTACTTAGTAATTTGGGATGGTTCAGCAACAATTCGGGGACTTATGAAAAACTAACCGGAACTTTTACTCTTGTAGAAAAACAAGGTGGCTTCAGTCAGGTCAATGGTACTGCTATTGGATTTGATGTATCTTCAAATCCAACAATATCAGGAGATGCTGTCTTAGAAACAGTTGTTTTTACCGGTACCAACACTAGCGGATATGTAAAGCCCTACACTGCCGGTACGTATAGCGGATACAACTTTACCAACAGCTGGAACGTACGATGTTCTGGAATTCCTACCGAAACTGACGCCAGTTCTGTAGCCGATTTCACTATGGATTATCCTGTTGGCTCCGGTGCTTCTACAAGCTTTAATACATCGAATCCAAGTAATATTGTTAAAGTTAATGGGAATTCAACATCTTATAATTTATTTAGATTTTCCTTAGATGCACCAACAAATAATAATAACAGATTGAGATATATGGGAAAAAAGAAACGAATTTTTCAGGTTACAGGCTCTATTTCCTTTCAAGTATCCTCAGTAGGGACCTATATAATCTATATTGCAAAGAATGGAACAGCTTTAACACAGAATAAAATTTATGGAAGAGGAGTAGCAATAAATGACATTATCGTCCTTCCTTTAAATGCTTCTGTCGAACTATTAACAAATGATTATCTTGAAGTTTATGCCCAACGATTCACAGGAGGAATAACTGACGCTATAATTGTTCCTAATATGACATTAACTGTTAAATAATTTTTTTAATTTGAATTAGTGTCATGTTTTCGTAACAATTTATAATAGATGAATATGCAAACAAAAAGTAATGGATAAGTAGAGTTGTCTCTAGTTTAATTTAACGAAAATTAAAGAGATAAATACTATGTCTACCAAAAGAGATAACAGTCTGACTATGAGTATAGTGTATGCAAAAAGTAATATCAGTTAAAATATAATTTTATTTAGAAAAAGTCTATGAGATATGAAATATCTCATAGACTTCTGGTATTACAGGGCATTTGAACTATAGTTAAGCCATTATTGGATTTACACCTGTGCGATAGCGAATAGACGTAGTAAATTATTCTAATTGCATGTTAATTGTTAGCTGTTGTTTTTTTATAAGTTGCATACCTCTCTCGCTACGATATCCATAAAAGATTCAGGATAGATTTTTTCCAATCTTATTACAGCGTTTTCTGATTTTTCGATCTTTCCTTTTTTGTCATAAGTGATTACCTTAATTAAATTGTAGGTTTTCTCCAAACATTTTAATTCGATCAGCATCAATTCACGATTTCCGCCAAAGAAGAGTTCCTTTAATTCGGCATTTTTAATTGGCCGTATGGGAACAGTATGACTTATCCAGAATTTTAAATAATCACTATCTTTTTCAGGAGATGTGATATAGATTTTCTCGCCGTCGTTGTCCTTGGCAATAAATTTAAAGTCCTTGTCAGATTGACAAAAACAAATTAGCGGTAAAAGAAAAGTAATGACCAAAGGAAAGTTCTTCATATAAATATGCTTTTATAAAATAACTGCTAGCTTTCTTGTTCTTGACAAGGTTGAAGAATAACTATGCGTTTTTTCGGTTTTATACAATTTTCTTAAATACAAAAGTAATTTTCCATTAAGGCAATTGCCAAAATTTTTTCTAGCAGCTGTTGACGATAGTGTTCTTTTGTTTGTTTATGCTTTCCGGCTATAAGTACAATTGTTTTTGTTTATTTTTAGGAAACGCACCTTAATTATTACAGATATCGAAGAGTTCATTCACGTACTTTCCATAAAAACTCTATTGCTGTAATCAGTTGATTTTTATTGCAATAGAAAATATTCACCTGAATGCATAGCCCCTATCTGAACAAATCAAATAGGGCTCGTTGATCGTATAGAAGTAAGGGGAAATTATTTCTTTTCGTATTTTTTTACTCTTTGATTAATTTTACCAAATAGGGAATCACCGACTGCATTTTTCATTTCAATTTCAATTTTGTCTCCAAATTTCATAAATGGAGTGGAAGGTTTTCCGTCTTTTATGGTTTCCAGACATCTGATCTCAGCAATACAGCTGGATCCCGTTGGACTTCCCTGATTGGCCACCGTACCTGAACCAATAACTGTGCCGGCCATTAATGAACGGGTTTTTGCAGCATGGGCAATTAATTCGCCAAAATTAAAGGTCATGTCGACGCCTGCATTGGGAGCCCCTACAATTTCATCATTTAATATTGATATCAATGGTAAGTGCAGTTTACCGTTAATAAATTCGTCTTTTAATTCATCTACAGAAATGATAACAGGAGCAAAAGAAGTCCAAGGTTTGGATTGATAGAATCCGAATTGTTTAGAGAGTTCATTGGGAATTAGGTTTCTGAGTGAAACATCGTTTATTATTGTTACAAATTTAATATGATTTAAGGCATCTTGAGCACTTACACCAGCAGGAACATCATCAGTGATTACAGCAACTTCAGATTCAAAATCAATTCCCCACTCTTCATTTTCAATCTCTATGGCATCATAAGCTCCAATAAAAGCATCCGAGGCTCCCATATACATTAGAGGATCTGTCCAAAAAGATTCAGTAAGCTCTGCGTTTCTTGCTTTTCGAACAAGTTCGACATGAGTAACATAGGCGCTTGCATCTGCCCAGTGATAAGCTCTTGGAATTGGAGCTAGAACACGCACGCTTGTAAAATCAAAACTACCGATTGTTAATTTGCCAGAGTTTAGTTGCTGGTAAATATCTTGAAGTTTCTTTTCATTGATTGGCCAGTTATCGATTGCCTGTTGCATGGTTACGGCAATTTCAGTAACGCGGATGGCTTTTGTCAGTTCTTTATTTACAACAACCAATTCTCCATCTCTGGTGTTATTATCTATTGATGCTAGTTTCATTATAATACTTCGTTTAGTTTTTTTATTCGTTTTAAGTTTAACTGATTCATTATTAGTTGTCAAAAGTATTTGACGAAGTTTTTGATGTTTAGAACGAATATATGAAATAAAGATACATTTACAGCTACTCCATAATAAATTCAATTTTTATAAAATAATAGCTATTCTTGGATTGAGCCCAACATAAAAAAGAGAACAATGTAATTTCCGGTTCTGTCGCATTCTGGAATAACTTTTATCTAAATAAAGATAGATTCTAATGCAACAGATAGTAGCGGCAGATTTAAACATAAAGATTATAATCAAAATTGACACACAGGGTATATTATTATCAAATTTGTAGAAGGAAATATAGATAGACTACAAAAATCAATTTTTAAATTTAGATAGGGGGCTTTCTAATAAAAGATTGCAATTTTTCAGTATGCCAGTTTTTACTTTTTTTACACATCTACGTCATTATATTTCTTAAATTCACGGAAGACATACATCTTAATTTTAAGAAATGAAAAAAGCTAAAATTTATGACCGTAATTTCAGAGTAAATGCAGTTAAATTAGGGCTTGAAACAAATCTTTCTAAAGCTGCAAAAGAGCTTGGTATAGCTCCTACCAATATCTATAGGTGGCAAAATGAACTTCAAAAATATGGTGAAGAAAGTTTTTGTGGACCAGGTCATTTTAGAACCCCTGAACAAAAAAGATTTTCCGAACTTAAAAGAACACTTAAACAAAAGCTTAAGGATACAGAAATTGAAATTGAAATTTTTAAGAAAGCAAGTAAAGATATCTTTGAAGGGAAACCAATGATTTTTCATTTTATTGAAAACAATTTAGATATATATCCGCTTTGGAGAATGTGTAAAGTTTTAGGTATAAGAGAGAATACGTATCATAAATGGAAAAATCAAATAATATCTCCAAGGCAACGCCAAACAATTTTATTGCAAGAAGAAATAACTTCTATATTTCATGAATATAAAAGCATGTATGGCAATGCAAAGATTTCAGCAGAGTTACAAAGTCGGGGCTTCAAATTATCACGTTCTCGAGTTACTCTCTACATGAAAAAACTAGGTCTTTCTAGCAAGGTTAGAAGAAGAGATAAAGCGACATCGAGTAAATTTTATAATCCTTGTGTTTTTTCCAATGTTCTCAATCGACAATTTATAGCTGAAGAACCTTCTCAGATTTGGGTTTCGGGAATAACCAACATAGAAACAATGAACGGATTTTTGTTTCTAACAATTATTATGGATTTATTTGACAAAAAAATTATTGGATGGAGTTTGAGTGATGGATCAACAATAAAAGAAACTTCTATCCCTTCTTGGGAAATGGCGGTTGATAATCGAAAAATAAAGAAGGGGTTAATATTTCATTCTGATCGATCTCCTCAATACGCTAATAAGTTGTTTACCGATAAATTAAAATCTTGTAAAGAAATCAGACAAAGCATGAGCCGAACAAGGAATCATTTAGATAATGTGGTACCTATAAGTTTTTTTACTTCCCTTAAATCTGAACTAGTCGCTTTAAATATGCTTCTGACTAAAAAACAAATGGAAGAAAAAATACTTGAATATATTGAAAATCCGCATTAAAAAAGAAGCCGTTTTTTACGAATAATTAAACTTCAGAATATGAAAAAATACGAACGTTCTTTTAAAGTATATGCGGTTAAATTAAGTTATGGCAGAGGAAAGGGGCAAATTGAAAATCTTGAAAAAGAGCTGGGGATAACTCGAGGTTGTTTAAATAGATGGCGGAAAGACTTTAAAAAATTTGGAAAAGGAAGTTTTTGTGGAGGTGGTTACTTAAAATTAACTCCTGAACAAGCCTTAATTACTAATCTTGAAAAAAAGCTCAAAGAATCACAGCATACACTGGAAATTTTAAAAAGTGGAAGTAAATACGTTTCTCAAGGAAAAGCAATGATTAAACAATTCATTGAAAACAATAAATCTAAATTCTCAATTTTAAAGATATGTACCGTGTTAGAAGTGTCGAGAAGTACATATTACTGGAGAAAAAAACATGAACCTACAAATACGAAAATTCGAGTAAATTTATTAAAAGAGGAAATTACAGCTATATTTTATGAATTTAAACATACGTATGGTTGCATAAAAATTACTAAAGAACTTGAAAAGAGGGGATTTAAAATACACAGCTCGCGAGTATCACTATATATGAAAATGCTGGGACTTCGAAGAAAAGTCAAAAGAAAATATAAGGTCACAACTGATTCAACTCATAATCATTATGTATCTCCAAATGTATTAAATAGAGAATTTAGAGTTAATGAACCTTCTAAAGCTTGGGTTTCCGATATTACACACATACAAACAACGAACGGCTATCTATACCTTACCATTGTTATGGATTTATTTGACAGGAAAATCATTGGATGGAGTTTAGGCGATCGATTGAGCACTAAACAAACTACCTTGCCTGCTTGGGAAATGGCGGTTAAAAACAGGAAAATTGCTAAAGACTTAATTTTTCATTCTGATAGAGGTGTTCAATATGCCAATAAAATTTTCACCGGTACTTTAGACTCCTATAAATGTGTTCGGCGTAGTATGAGTCGGAGACAAAGTCATTATGATAATGCCGTTTCTGAAAGTTTTTTCAATTCTTTTAAAGCTGAGTTAATTAATGGAAATAAACTCCTACCGAGGAACCAGATGAAAATGAAAGTATATGAATACATTGAAAATTGGTACAATAAAAAAAGAAGACATTCATTCTTAGGTTACAAGACGATCGAAGAGTTTGATAAAATTAATAATTTAATCTAAAAGTTCCAGATCAATTATTCGTTAAGTATTAAAGATCTCTTTCTTAGTAGTTTCAGTTCCATTAGATTGTAAAAGAACTGAACTAGCAAGTTGCTTTGTAATTTGTAACCACACAGATTTTAAATTCCAAAGAGCCCTTTTTTCTAGTTGTCTGTATAGTATCAAATTTTTAAAGAGTTGAATTATTTTACCCTCGTTTCTTTAATAATTTATGTAACTAAAAAAACAATCTCGTATTTTTTTAAACCTCCTTAGCTTTTGTGGTAAAGATGGAGGTAACTCCAATACCAATGTGCCGCGATTTTGCCACAAAACTCAAAAAAAACATGTCTTTTGTGGTTAGTAGTGATATATGAATTTGTATCTTATATGTACTTCAAAAGCATTTTAATTTACTTAATAGTACAAAACTAATTTCTGGGAGTGAAATTCGCAACAGGCTTTTCTACACTCAAAGTCCATTTTTAAAAAATGGACTTTTTTTTTGCCCTATTTTCAGTCTTTTTCTTGTAAGTATTTACTGTTTTTATGTCCCGTCAAGTGACCTCTACGATACAATTTGCAAACCACCATTTTTTTGATGATTTGACGAGACTTTTACGTGTTAATGTACCAGATGTTAATATGTTTGAATACAGCGATTTAAGTGTATCCGCTTAATTGATTACTTTGTTTCTTGAAAAATATAATAATCCTAAAATTTAGAAAATTAATAAGATGTATAAAACAATTTTTACATCTATAAAATTTACATACTATGAAACGATATAGATTTGAAGATTTGCCTGATATTATTGGAGAGCTACTCTTGAAAATGAACAGTATTGAAAAACTTTTACTAGAAAATAAAGTAAATAATGTTGTCGCTGATGATGATTTGTTAACTATTTCTGAGGCGGCCAAATTATTAAAGTTGTCTGTAGCCACTATTTATACAAAAGTGTGTAGAAATGAGATTCCCGCCAATAAACAGGGTAAGCGTCTCTATTTTTATCGTGGAGAATTATTAAATTGGATAAAATCGGGTCGAATTAAAACTATTACTGAAATACAATTAGAAACTGAAACTAAATTTAATTCAAAAAATATATATAAATAAACAAGAAAGACATTGGCCGAAGTAATGTCTTTCTTGCTTCACGTTATTTTATTTTAAACTTATCCTCAAAGAAGCTTCTCTCTTCTTCTCATCAATTATTTTTGTGTATATCTGCGTAGTTTTTACACTCTTGTGACCAAGCATTTTAGAAACAGTAAAAATATCAGTTCCTGAGAATATCTGCAATGTTGCATAAGTGTGTCGAAAACAATGGAATGTAATATGTTTTGTAATTCCAGCTAGAGCAATCCAAACAGGCAGTACTCTATCTACGTCCCATTTTTTTAAACCTTCAAATACTTTGTCATCTTCATTTGTTCTTTCGCCAAGGATTTCAAATGCCTCGTTTGAAATAGGCATAGTCTGAAGTCCTTCAGTTTTCTTTTGCTTAAATCTGATATAAAATCCGTCATCTTCCATATATTGGACTTCAGACCATGTAAGTTTGGCTATGTCTGAATATCGAAGCCCAGTCAATGTAGAGAACATAGAAATATTATACACAATCATATTTGAACATGGCGTTGCGAATAATTTCTTGGCTTCACTAAGTGTTAAAAAATTTCGCTGTGATTCCTTTTCTTTAATAGAATCAATTCCTGAATTAATATCATTTCTTAATTTTCCTTCTTTATAAGCTCTTTTAAGAGTAGTCTTAAGTTTGTTGTGATAGGAAAGGGCAGTATTTTGAGATAATGTTTCTCCTGTATTTCTTCTGCTTTTAGCTTTTAAGAGATATTCTTTAAAATCATTCATCAGTATTACTGTCGTATTTTTAAAGCTAATATCTTGGTTTATAAGGAATGCTTCAAAGTGTGCTATAGCGCTATTCCAAATCTGCCTGTTGTTACCTTCTTTTCTATCAGCAAAATTTTTGAAATACTCCAGAAATGATCCTCGTCCAATTCTTTTAAACTCCAGTTGCTCTTTCTCAAATTCAGAATATATATCATCTTTACGAAGTTCATTTTGTCTGCGAATGTGAATTAATTCGGCCGTATGAAGATTCTCAATATTTGCGATCTTTTGAATTTGATTCTTTGGCTTTTGAAAAATATATATTTTTAGGAATTCCCGTCTTGTAAGCTTGTTTGTTTCAGTGTTCAGCAACGGCGGATAAAAATCCAGGTAAAGTGATATTTTTCCTTTTGAGATCACTTTTTTTCTTAATGATACATTAATCTTTTTCATATTCTTTCTACATTAAATAAAATATCAATATCTTTTTTCGCAACGTAATTAAACTTTCCTATTGCATACTTGGCTATTCCATGCTTTTGAATGAGCGTATAAAGCCCTCCGGGTGATATTCCAAACTTCTGTTGAATTTGTGTTATATTATAACAATTGGCAAGTCCTGGAAATTCTTGAATAGGCCTTAGTAAAGATTCCTCCAGTGGAATGGAGAAAAAGCTATCCATATCACATCTTCGAATAACCGTTCTTGTTCCAAACTTGGCGATATCAAGCTCTCCTCTAGAGATAATTCTGTAAATGGTCCTCCTGCTTATTCCAAAGAGAAGGCTTGCCTGATTCACGCTAATGAAATCCTTGGTTTTAACTATTTCAAGATTAGGATTTTTGGCAATTTCAGTCTGTCTGTTACTTTCTGTAATTTTTGACTGCCTTGTTCTTGATTTGTAGGCTCTGGAACCGCATTTAAGCGAGCAATAGAGCGTTTTTGTGGTGCGCGCTGTAAATTCTTCTTTACAGAAATCGCAGATTCTGGTAATCTTAATGTTTGAACTCATAGAAATGTGACTTTAAGTGTCCCACTGCGACTATGTGTGTCTCTATGTGCCATCATATGGCCAAAAAAAAATATTTTTTGTACTTCGTTTTTTGAGGTACAAAGAAGGTACAAATTTAAACAAAACATCACTTAATATCCAAAAGAAAAAGTAATTAAAAAACGAGTTAAAATATTGTTTATAAATACTTTAACTCGTTTGTTTGTAGTTGTTTTGTCCTGCTACTTTCCAATACAATAAGTAATATTGCTTAATTTTAAAGGGTTTAGAAGAGTAGAGGTGTACATAGGGTGTAGTTATTTGATTAAGGATATAGTAATTAATGGTAGTAAAAAAGAATGCTCTTGCTTACGTTTAATTTCGGTAAAACTAGGTGCGATAAAAACAATAATTCTCTTAAATCTATAAAAGGCTATAAACGCCTTACTTGCTATTGTTTATGTTTTTTAGCTTAGTCACTATTTCTCGATATTTTTCGTCATAGATAATTTGTTTTTTTAAAGGATTAAATAAAATTTTAAAGCTTTGATTTAGGCATGTAATGATTCCGCTCAATTGAGGGTTATTGTAAAATTCTCCAAGAATTGTCCATTCTTTACCTAAATTCAACTGTTTAAATTCGGGAATGTATTTTACTTCTTCATAGTCAATTAATATCGCTGATTTTCCTTTAAAATATTCTTCGAATTCGTCATGGTTAACTCCAGTTCCAAAATCTATGTCAATACATAGAAAGTATGGCATGTTGAATGATTCAATAATTTCATTGTACTTAGTTAACTTTTTTGTTATTTCGTTCGGATAAGAATTTTGTTCCTGTTCAATTTTTCCAATTTTGTATTCTATTGAATTTATATTTCCCCAACAACTTACAAATTGGTGATTAGAGTTATTTGATAAAACTGTGAAATAAAAATTTTCACTTATCAAAATTTTATCTCCAATTTTAGGTTTACTCTTAAAAATCCACTCACTAAGTTTAGTGACAATTGACTTTATATTGTAGGTTTCGGGTTCGAAATATTCTTGAATAAATGAAATGCGGATTATATAATGGGCCTGAATTTTTTTAATATGTTCAATTAGTGAATTTTCGAAATCACTTCTTATTTGATCTGATTTACTTTGACCAAGTCTATAAACGTCACAGATTATTTCCGATGTAGAACAGTTTAATGTCCAATCGGGTGTTTTCGAATTTATTTTTTTATCATAAATAGACTCAATATGCAATGCATTAAATAATTCGCCAAATTTAATTTCTGAAATTGTCGACAAGAAATTTCTTTTATCTTTTTCAATTTCCAATTTTTTAATTAACCTCCTTTTATTTATTTCCGAAAATTTTGATAGGCGCCCAATTATGTCAGGGTGGTATTCTTTATAAAGTTCTAATAATGACATTTAAGTGATGGTTAAGACTTTTTTTTTATGACTTTTGCCGTTTTGCTGTTTTGAGAAATTTTCTCGCTTGATGAAAGTATATTTTAAAACGGCAGTTCCATAAGATTTGTAAATCTCTATGTAAGTTAACAGTTGGACGTTTAGATTATTCTCTTAATGTATATGCTTTAATATCTGTCCCTGTAATTCTAAAATCAGTCTTAGTGTCTAAATAGTTTGATATGCTAAAAGGTTCAATGTGACATTTGTTTAAATGATTGATTAGTTGATTTAGTAAAGTGCCGATACAATTTACACCCGGTTTTTTAACTTCAATAAGTGTTTTTATCATAGAAGTTTCATCTTCCAGCATCGGAACTATAATTCCATCTTTAATTTCTCCAAATAAATAATAACCATAATTTAAAACGTAAATATCATTTGGCATATATTTATGGTCATCACTAACTTCTAAATTTTCTATTTTTTCTTCGTCGATAGCAAAGATGAACGAAAACAATGGATTCTTAAATTTTCGTTCTGACGTCATGTTAATAAGATCGGAGATTAGTGTATTATTAGAAATTTTATTTCCAAATGCTGTATTACTAATTAGTTTACGTTGCATATCTTCTTTTAAATGTCTAATTTTTTTTCCAAATTCTATCGGGTCTTTGCTCCTCAAAGTTTTTTTTATCTCTCCAACAGCAAGAACCGATTCAATAGGGTAGAATACAGTTTCATTGCTTGATTCAAAGAATTTAGGAGTATTTAATCTATCAAAAATTATGATATCAAATTGATTACTTACTTTGCCTTGGGAATTAATAATATGACCTTGTTTAACTAAATATCTTTCAGGTAAAAAAAGGCTTATTTTTTCGCGTATTAAATTTTCAACTTCATCACCTGAAGTTTTTATATTTCCAGCATTATGAATAGATTTAGACTTTCTTTTGGCTTCATTTATTTCACCAATTATATTTTCAATAATCTCTTTAAATTTTAATTCTTTAATCATATTTTAATTTATTTGGTGGTTTTAAGGTTGTCTTAGCGTTAAGGTTCTCATTCTTCTTGATGTTTACAAGTTATGAAAACGGTTATTTTAAGCTTATCGAAAATAGGAATTAAAAACGATAATTCCACAGAACTTGCAAACAGCTAAAGACGTATGTTATTATCAGTGTTTTATTTATACTTTCCAAGCTATTGCTTTTATTGGAAACAGCTCAATTTCCCCTTTTTTTGTTTTCCATTCGAGTAGTTTTCCTTTTACGGTTAATTTAGCTTCTCCGTAAATTAAAAGTCTTTGTTGAGAAATGTGGGTAATTTGAATATTTGCGGAGTTGTGTTTGAGCTTCCCATTAATTGAAAGAACTACAGGATAATTCTCATTGTTAGTGTTAAATATTCCAGTAATTTCACCGTCTTCTGAATCTACTTCAATTTCGAAATCAATATAAGGCAATGGTTGTGGGGATGTAATATCACCTTCTGTTCCCCATTTTCCACTTAGATATTTTCTTAATTTTAGTCTTTTCTTACTATAATTTTTATAAAAGAAGTAACTAACTAAGCTTAATGCTGTTATTATAGATAATATCAGAGAGAAAGTACTAATATAATCGGAGTATGTTATTTCTGAATTTTTATTTTCTAAACTTGTTGTTCTAATTTGTAAATCTTGTATTGTAGAACTTTTTAGTTTATTCAACTCTGATTTTATTTCATTAGATTTCTCAAGTACTAATATTCGATTTTGCAATTCTAAAATCAAAGAATCCCTTTCTCTCATCTATTTCTGTATTTTTGTTGCATTAGTGATAAAGTTTCGCGGTTTTGCGAGGTGGCAAACTTCGTAATCAAGTTCTTTAAGCTAAGGTATTTCTTGTAATAAATAAATGTGCGATTAGCAGCATAATTCAAAATCTCGTAAAAACCGCTGTTAGGAGCAGTATTTACAAATAGTCTTGAAGCTTTTCTATAATTACGGGTAATTGTAATTCCATTCCTTTTTCAACCACTTTAGTAGATAATTTACCAAGCCAATTTAGAACTTTCTTTCCAATTCCTTTTTTGTCTTCTTGTTCAAGAATACCTTTTAATTCATTTGTTTCGTTAGAATCTACACCTAATTTTTGAAGTTCATTAATAAGTTCTTCAATTTTTTGATCAGCAACTATACTCTGATTTATATTATCACCAACTGCGATATTTGAGTTTGAATTATTACCATAAATATTTTGAGTAATTATATTTTGGACTTTCTGATTATTAGCATTCGAATCTACATAATCATTTTCTAAGTTCGGAAATTTTTCATTGAGTTCTAAAAGAGTATCAAGTAATCTTTGTTTTGTTTGTTCCAATATATAATCTATTTGTGATAATTGAATTCTTCTTTTGATAGCAATTATACTGTCACCTTCGTCTGTCATTTTTTTGAAGTGATTTGTCAAATCCATTGGGAAATATTCATAGCCATATTGATTTTTTCCGCTTTGACTTTGTCCAAGTTCTAAAGTACCAATGCTTTGAGTAATTCTCATTTCATTAAAAGAATGGTCGCCAGCTAAATCTTTAATTGAAGTTACATCCATAGGAATCGTTTTTGTTCCTTGAAAAGGAATTGATACTTCAGCATAAATATCACAGGGAATAATTCTATGTTTTGGTAATTTGCGACCTTTGTAGCCTCCATTAATTTCTCCGACAAGCCATTCTTTAAAATCGTTATTATTTATTTTATAGGCAATAATTTTTGCTCTTGTCAGAGCTTGGCTTAAACTTATTTTGTCAAACGTTAAATCTTCAATGAGTTGTTTTATCATCAGGCTTTCTTTAAAATTGTCACTAACTTATTTATTCGAGCTATACAGTGGCTCCACTAAGACCAAAATGAATTGTCTTTACATCATAAGTCAATATTTCTTTCTAGCGAATATAGGAAATATCTTTATTAATTTATTTACTGTTTTAAAGATAAATTATACTATTTATTTATATAGTATATTTTCAAATTAGAAGCATTTTTTTTATGATTTATAAAACCAACAGGAAACAAAATATTCATAAAAAAGTCCGAAAAAGATTTGATATAAAAGTAGAATATAAAAAAATCCTACCGAAGCAGGATTTAAAATATAGTTACTTAAGGTATAACCCTATAATCATTAAGGCTAGCACAAAAAATAACTCAACTAACCATTTAATCATATCTGTTTTCGTATCAGATAAACCTTTTGCTAAAACTTACAACTTAAATTAAGCCAATTGCCCAAATCTATTGTAGCAAGTATTAGCGGTAGTTTATATATTAAAAAAGGTATTCAAAAATTCCACTTCTTTTCCATTTGGTAGGTGCATTGTAATCATCTCATTTTCTTTCAATGAAAGTTTTTTTATTACTTCAGTGATTTTGTGTTCTGGAGAATTCACATATATCATAAATTGTAAGCTATCCATTAAAAACATATAACCATTTAAACCTGATTTTGTTTTAATCCTCCTCGGTTCTGCGATTAAATTTTCAAGGTTGTTATTAGCTCTCATAAACGATGTAATAACTATTGGATATTCATTCTCTGATACTTTTTCATTATTCAAAAGTATATTTCTAATTCTTTCTTCGTGTTTTTTACCAAGATTTACGTGATTAAAAAACGGTCTATTAGTGACACTTGCTCTCCATAGAATGGATAAATAGAAATTCTTTATTTTAGTATAATCAAAATTTTTACAAATGCTATATTCTGCACCATCATTAGGATTTTGATAGTTTTCGCATTTTGGTGAAACATCTATAGGTAATTCACCACCATATATCGCTTTTTGAGAATAGGATTCATATATTCCTCCAAGAATTTTATTGTCGCAATTTTCACATAAAATATTTCTATCATAATCTTCAATTTGCGTTTTTTTGGTTTTAAATTCTTTTGAGTCTAAATTATATATTACTTGATAAAATGCATTTTCATCATTTTTCATTTTTTTGAACATAAATTTTGGTATAATATGAGACTTTACCAATTTACCTTCACTTTCACATAATTTGCAAATATTCATATAAAACTTTTATATTTTTGTAATACGATTTCTCCGATTCTGACGATAAATTACCTCTAAATTATTTACTGGAGCTATAAAATGGCTCCAAGAAGACTAAAATTAATAATCTTTATGTCATAAGTTTGCACTTATTTCAAGCTAATATAGGAAATATCTTTATTTAATTTATAGCTACTTATAGATAAAATATACCAATTATTTATATAGTATATTTTTAAAATTAAGCCATATTTTTAAAGCGAAGCGTGGGTAGAATTATTACGAAAGAGATAAACGAAATATTTATAAAAAAGTCCGAAAAAGAATTGCTTTAAAAGTTAGAATATAAAAAAATCCTACCGAAGTAGGATTTAAAATATAGTTACTTAAAGTATAGGCCTATAATCATTAATGCTAGCACAAAAAATAACCCAAGTAACCATTTAATCATTTCAGTTTTTGTATTTGCGAAATCTTCTTTTGATGCTAAATATCTAGTACTCTTTTTTATCTTTTTATTCATTTAAGAGTTGATTTGGTAGTTATAATTTTATTTTTTTTAATTCCACGAGTGCAAATGTGCATCCTTTAATTTCACGTTATTTTTGATTGGCCAGCTGTAAGCGCTTTTTGTGTTTTCACGTTATTTTGCCTTTATGCAGCTCGTCCCTGGTTCTCATTTTAACGTTGTTTTGTGCATTTGAAGAAAGGATCCGGAACAGGTTTTCACGTTATTTTCTTATCCATTTAAACAATTCTTTTCATAGATTCAGCGTGAAAAATCACCATAACCCATGTTGTGGTTTTTGTTCTGCACTAAATTCCCAAGCAATCATCTTTTAAGAACATTATTTAGGACTTGCTCAGTCCAAATAATTTGTATCATAAATTATACTCAACATACTTATTTGAAGTGTTTAGAGAATCTTGATTTTATTTTTGCCATCGCTTGTTCGTGAGAATGTACTCTGCCATTTGCAACATCATCGAAAGCTTCATCTAATGCATTAAGTTCAGGCATCGGATGTTTTTTGTCTTCATAATCTTTAACTAATAAACATAAAATTTTTAGTTCATCATCTTCGGGAGTATTAGGTTCAGCGTGAAAGATTTCAATCATTCTTTTAACTGCTTTTACGTGCTCTTCTTCTGTTTTTATTGCTTTCCAGTTCATTTTAAGTTTTATTTAAATAATTTAGTTTAGTAAAATGATAGCATATAAACCAAATATCATTAATAAAAGGGTAATAAATATGCCTAGCATCCATCTTGATTGCTCTTTAAAGCCTTTTTTTAAATCTTGTCTAGTGACTAAGTGTCTCGGGTCGTTCTTTACTGTCATCTTTTAAAAACATGATTTAAAACTTGTTTTGAATTTTAATCTTAACAAATTAAGATAACCAGTCATATTCACCATTTAAGTATGTGTCTAAATTATTTAAAACCATATCTATGTGCTTAATCCAAATATCGTCAATTATTTTTTCTTTCTTGAATAAATCGTATTTTAAAAATAATTTTTTTGAACTATTAATGATGTTAGAACAAGCCATTCCAGTACTGTCAAACCAGTAATATTCCTCAAAAATTGATTCTTTTTTATTTGAAGTAATCAAAACATAGGAATCTTGTTTGAATTTTTCTTCTAATAGTTTTAGATCATAAAAAATTTGTTTATCATACTCATCATTATGATTTAAATGAATTGATTGTTTATGTTCACTTAGTAAATGATCTACTTCTAAACAAAAAATATAAAGCTCCTTATTTATTCTTACGAAATAAAAATCATCCCAACAAGAATACCCCCAAAGATTCCTTATTAAACAATCTTTGTTTTCTTTTTCATAAAAAATAGTACATGTACTCAGTCTAAAAATTTCTGAGTCATCATTTATTGTTATATTGGAATTATTTTTGCTTAAAGTAAAATTTTTAATTTGATGAAATTTTTTAGATTTGACTTCTCTTTTATTTATTAAGCTTTGTGTATCAATACTATATAATTTCCAATCGATGTCAATTGTGAATGAAAATTTATTATTATTATTAAGTTTGTTGTTATACTTTGGTTTTAAATCGTTTATCAAATATCTTTCCTTAATCTTCATATCATCGGATGATACACCTTGATGGTACAGAATTTTATGTGATTCCAAAATACATTCTTCACTTAAATTCCCGTGCTGACTCAAAAAATGTTGTTTTTCAATTCTTACTGCTAAATGTATAGAACTTCCGATGTATAAAACATTGTCATCTATATCTAAAAACATATATACAAAATATCCTTTCATTACTCAAATGTTATGTTAAAAAAGAAACGCTTTCTCAATTAAACAAATTTAACTGAAAAAGCGTATTTATTATCCCGTTTATTCAGATTCAAGATAGTATGTTACTATTCTGTTAGTATAACGTTCGTCGTAGAAACTAAATTTAAGTGCTTGTTTTCCGTCCCTGTAGCTGACAAAAACATCTGTAAGTTCTAAAAACTCACTTTCTTTTTCTCCTTTGTGAAATATTTCCATAGAAATAGTTTTTTTTGCCTTGTCATAACTGTAATTAAAATAATCGTCGGAAGGCTCTAGAGCATTGCTACAAATATCAGAACCATCAGCCCAAATTCCTTTGTTACCATTGTTAAATGAAAAAGTATCATCAAAACGACAATAGCCACGGTCTTTTTCTTTACTCATATCTGTATTAGCAACTCCATCGTTGTCTAAATCAACAGGTAAATCTGTTATAATTGATTTAATTTTGTAAGAGCCTGCTAGTTTTGGCTCTAAAACATCTACTTCTTTGGTGCAAGCCATTAAAGAAAATATTATCATTAACATTCCGATTTTTCTAATATTTTTTTTCATCTTTATTATATATAATTATATTGTTTATTTAATCTATTTAATTGGTATAATATCTTAATCCAATTCCTGCAAACGGAACAAATTTTCCTAAATCTGAATTAGCATGATAATACTCGTTTACTTTTATGAAAAGCGTTGTTCTATCATTAATAAGGTAGTCAAAGTCTAATCCCACATAAGCTCCGTAAATGAATTTTGATTCGTCCAAAATCAAACTTCCATTGCTTAAATTTAAATCTTTATTACCGTTCACTATTTCGTAGCCAAGTACTACACCGCTCCCGAAGACGATCCCAAATTTTCTGTTTTGAGTAAGATACAGCGGAACAGAATAACCCAAATTAAGCGTAATGTCGTTGTAACCTATCTTATTTTCTCCGATTTTGTATTTAGCATCGGTTGCAAGAATAGAAGCTGAAATTGAATTTCTGTCGTTAATAAAATAATTATGACTAAGCATAACACCATAACCGTCCTGTGTTGCCCCAATGCTAACACCAAAAGCATTTTTGTAGGTTTGGGAATAGCCTTTCGTAAAAGCTGATAGTAATAATACCCCAAGAAATAATTTAGTTTTTTTCATGTGTAATTGATTTTAATTTATAAAAATTGATTTGAATACTTATTTTTAGCTTGATATAATTTCTTTGCATTCTGCAATGATTTTAAAGTAATTCTCTTGCATCATACTTTCGCTTATTGGGATTTTCTGATTGATATATTTCCCTTTTATTTCGTCTCTTAAAAATTGAGTTTTTAAAAACTCTCGTGGACTTCCTTCAGCTATAATCCCGTAGAATTCTCCTTGCGCTAAATTGACTATGTCGCTAATTTTTACGCGATTTCGTTCCTGTATATTTTCGCTAGTTCCTGAACTGGTATTACTTCCTAAATGCACAAACTTTCCACTAGTTCCATCGCCAGTACTTTTTGACGTAAATACTTCATCTTTCTTACTAAATAGATTTTGAACCATTTCAGAAGATTTGCCACTAACAGACCTACCGAAAAATTGCGAGCCTAGGTTCGAGATAATTACCTGAGCTTTTTCTTCACTGTATTTATCCGATAATTGGCTATAATCTTGCACTCCGAATATTGTAGCAATTTTATTACTTCTTGCGGTAGCGGGAATTTGTTCAATATTTGGAATGAACACCGTTGGAGCCTCGTCTAGCAATACAACTGATTTTTGTTGATCAGGTTTATTCATCTGCTTAAGTGCTACAGAAATGATAAGGGAAATCGCAGGAGTGTAAACATTCGGCAACGTAGAATCGTTCCCAAGACAAAGGAATTGAGGTTTTTCAGGATTGTTTAAATGCAAATCAATATCGTTACTCGAGAGAATCCAAAAGATATCAGGAGTATTCAGAACCGACAAAGCATTTTGAAGAGTTGAAAGCATTCCTGCAACTGTACGCTCCGAACCTCTATCAATAGATTCTCGTAATGAAGCTATCATACCGCCAGCTTCATAATCTTCAGATATATTTTGAACTAAAACATCAATTGGTGTTTGTACTATAAATGATATCACATGTGGCAATGTGCATATATCGGGGTGCTTTTGTCTCAACCACCAAATGACAGATGCTAAAATGTTTTTAGCACTACTAAGCCAAAAATCCATTTTCTTAATTGATTCAGGTAAAAGATTGTTTATAATGACCTGACTGTACTCATTTGCAATAGCTGCTTTAGTTAAATACATTGGATGAATAGGATTTACTCTATCGCTCAGTAAAGGATGCTTAAAATCAATATTTTTAACCTTTATTGAAGTGTTTTCATAACTCAAGTAAACTTTTTCAGTCAATTCAGGGCTTTTGAAATCATATAATATTCCCGAAAACTCTTTTAGCCCAATTTGTTGAATAATCGGTTCAAAAATTGATGCTGATTTTCCTGAACCTGCTCCACCCTGAATATAGATTCCCCTGTACGGATTATCTAAGTTTATTAAACCTTGATTTGTTTTAAATGTGAAAGAATCTTCTTTTTCGGACTTTTTTATATTATTAAATTTCTCAGTTTGATTTGGCTTGGTTCTATTTTTAAACTTTAATAGATAAACCGTATATAGAATAGGAGTTAGACAGATTATTGCTCCAAAATTTCCAATAAGTGTGCTAAATAATTTTCCTAATAAAGTAATTAAAAAGATTATTAAAATGTTATTGATTAAAGTGCTAATAATTATTCTAGGAAATCGCTTTTGTTTCGCATGATAAAATGAAACATAAACTATCGAGGGAATACATAAAATCACTCCAAAGTTTGCCCAATATGGCATCTTATTAGCTATAAATTTTGAAAACAGATACAAGAAGTTATTATACCCATTTGCGAAGTAATTGGGCTTTAGTTCTTTTAATTGAAAATTATAAGAATCAGTCCACAAATTAGTTATAGAAAACCCAAACAAATGAGTTTCCAAAAGTATTACACTTGACACTACAGAGAAAATAAAAATTATTTTCAATATTTTCCACATAATGCCTAAGAGCGAGTTTCCTTCTTGAATGCCTATACCGTGATCCATGATTATAGTGTTTTAAATGTTAATATTAGCAGTACTGAAAGCAATAAGATTATTGCTAAAGACAGTAAAATGTAAATCCCTAATTTTTGCTTTTTGTTTTCATTCTTCTGATTGTGCTGCATCTCTTGAATTTGATTTTTTTGAGCTGTAAACAGCTGATTCCAGTGCGATATAATTTCTTCAAGGCGGTCAGTTCTTGGCTGTATTTCAATTTTTTCCGCTTTTTCCATACAGATAGAAAATTCCTGTACTAAACTTGATTGTTCTGAAACTAGTTTTTCTAGTTTTTTGGTTTCATCAGCGATGATTTCTGCTATTATTTCGATGTTTTTACTCATATCCCGTAATCTTGTTCTAATTTTAAATTATTGTTTGGTTTATCTATTTGAGCATCTTCAATTTTTTGAAGATTTTTAGCGTATTCAATGTCTTTTGAAATTGACTCTAAGCGTTGTTCTTCAGTATTTTTTAGTTCAATTTCTGCCATTGGTTTAAGAACTGTTTTCAGGTATTTAAATTCCTGTTGTGACATTTTCTGTTTTCCCACTGCCTGAGAAACTGATTTACTTCCGTTCCTGCTCAATTGACTTATTTCTTTTTTAATTCCTTTTGGAATTGTATTGCCTAAGTTTTTATTGAGATAGCTTTTTGATATCTGCTTGCTCTGTACACGTTTCAGGGTGGTATCGAGATTATGATTTAAGTCGTTTTTTAAGCCACTTTTTATCAAATTGCTAGCAGACATAGAACGGTGTATTTCACTTGCTTTAAAGTCTTTTTTTGTTTCCTTATCTAAAATCCTGAAACCTTGAATCTGCCCTTGTTTATTTATGGTTGGTTTTACTTCTAATCCTTTTAAATCCATTTGATTAATCCAATTTTGAAAGCTTTGAGGATTTTGCTTTAAAACCTCCTGATGCTTTTTATAGATTTCCGCTTTGATTTCTTTTAGCTCATTTCTGTTTTTTTCAATGTTTTGAAACATCTTGTCCCTTGCTGAAATCAATCCTTTTTCTTTCGCTATTTCATTAGCTTTTTGAGAAGTCTTTTTTCCAATAAAGGAGTCATTATAGGCATTGCCTTTGTTGTCAATTCGGTTTACATATATATGTAAATGGTTGTGGTCTCTATCTTTATGAACGTAGGCAATATGCTGGTGCTCTTTTAAATTCATCTTTTCAAGATAACTTTCGGTGATTTGCTTAAAATCTTCGTTTGTTAATTTTCTTCCGTCTTCAGGCTCTGGACTTAGTACAACTGAGAGAGTATTTAGTCTCGTATTAGAATTTAGATTTTGATATACCTTAAACTCATTTTCAATTTCTAATCCAGTACTACCAATTACATTGTGCCTAGTGATTTCTTCGGCATTCAATTTGTCTTTTCCATAGTCAATTGCATTTGATGTGTGTCCGATGCTTTTAGCTTTGCCTACCATCACTAAAAATTTTTAAAACTGAATCAGTTTGTTTAACCGTTTTCATTACCTCAGAGGCAAACAAAGAATCTTTATCTTTTAGAAGGTTATTAATTTTGACAAAACCATTTCGTATGTAATGTAGATTCTCAAAAGCTTTTAATTCTTCCTCTGTAAAAACAGATTTGTTTTTACGTTCTAAGGCTACCATTCTGCAAAAACTAGCAGTATTCATTTTTCGATTTTTTGCCTTTTTTTCAATGATTTTCTTCTCAATGGTTGTAGTTCGGAACATTATAATTTTTGTTCTTGCTTGACTCATAATCATGATTTTTAATTGTTGTGTTTTTCATTTGCGACCATCGGGAGAAAATGCAAGATATGTTTGTAGCGATAGCGGAAAACACATCTTGAAATTCTAAACTTTGCGTATATCACTATGCGCATATAAATTCGGATGAATCTTTGAAATGGATTATTTTCCGTTTGGAAAACCTTTTACTTCTAAATTGATTTTTCAGTGAAAATGTCCTTTAAAAGTAGCTTGAATGTAAATTTTTACATTAGGCATTTTGCATGTCTTCAGAACATTCAACATCAATAAATTTAGTTTTACATGCAACCCATTTAAGCATTGTCGTATTAGTTGAGCCACCACGATATTTAGCAAAAATCACTTCACTATTTGCACCTTGGGTTATCAACGATTGCATTGATGAATCATAATCATCTTCGTTGATTTCTATTTTATAATACTCAGGGCGGTAAAGAAATTGAACAATATCGGCATCCTGCTCAATCGCTCCGCTTTCTCTAAGATCGGATAAAATCGGACGTTTATTTGGGCGAGATTCTACACTTCTGCTCAATTGAGATATAGCAATTATAGGTATATTCAACTCTTTGGCTAATCGTTTTAATCTGCGGGAGATAGATGATATTTCACCCTCTCTATTACCTTTTACTGTTCGGTCAGACATTAGTTGTAAGTAATCTATAATCAATAATTTTATATCATTTTTGCGAACCCACATCTTAGCCTGTATTACGATGTCATTGATATCCGTTTTACCACTATCATCAATGTAAAAAGGATAGTTATTCATCCTTTCTTGATGATGCGTGTAACTGACAAAATATTCAAGACACTCAAATCCTTTTGTCAATAATTGTGTTAAATGAAAATTTGTGTCTATCGCTATCGCACGAGCTGTCAATTGCTGGATTGACATTTCAAGTGATATCATACCAACTGGATTATTAATTTTACAATTTTCAATTGCACATTTCAAGACGTAAGATGTTTTCCCCATTCCTGGACGCGCAGCTATAATAACCAAATCTTGATTACGATATCCTCCAGTATATTTATTAAGTCTTCTAAACCCCGTATGTGCGCCTACAAGCTTTACTTTTTCTTTGTTCGAAGTAAGTAACTCAATCTCTTTTTTAAGATTTTGTAATGCAATGGGAAAAGTTATTGTTTGTCTACCAGTAGAAATGAAATCCTGCACCTTATCAAATTCAGATTGCCAACGTTGCATCAATTCAAAAATGTCTGTTGTTTCATTGTGCGCTAGTGCGATGATATGATTTGAAAACACAATTGTTTGACGTGCCATAAATTTTTGTAGAACCAATCTACAGTGATAATCGATATGTGCTGACGAAGCAATTTTTTGCGTTAATTCAATCAAGTATGAATCACCTCCAGCTAACTCTGATTTACCAATTCGTCTCAATTCTACTGCAACCGTCAACATATCAATAGGATTTCCAGCATTGTACAAGTTTAAAATCGCTTCGAAAATATATTTATGAGCGTCTTTGTAAAAGATATCAGGCTTGGAGATTATTGAAAGGGCCTCATCAACTCCTTTTGAATCGATTAACAACGCACCTAAAACAGCGCATTCGATATCTACGGATTGAGGTAGTGACTTTTCTTTTTCTAAACTTTTCTTTTCCATATTAAAAACCTCCTATTTTATCATTTGTTTGATTTGGATTCAATGAGATTACTTGGGTATCGTATTTTGATTGGTTATCAATCCAATTTCGCGCGTACTTTTTAAAACGACCTGAAATCACACTTAAATCCAATTTTAATTTTTCTTGCTCAACGGTTGCATCAAACATTTCCGTGAACTTGACAAAGTCATTAATTTGATTTTTATATTGCATCAGAACTTCGAATTGAGAAGGATAATTTTCTTCTAAAAAAGAGAGAGCGGTTTCTTCTCTATTCACTGTATTATTAATTGTATTATTCATCCTTATATTAGAAGTGACTTTTTTGTCACTAGGTATTGACTTTTTAATCACTAGGGTAGTGCTTTTTTTGTCACTAGGTCGTGACCTTTTTGTCACTAGGTTATTCCTAGAATTTGATAAAAATATTTGGCGCTTGTTTCCGTCATTTTTAAAAACTTTAAGAGAAATATATCCCCTTGAAACAAGCTGTGAAATCCATCTAGAAATTGTTTTATGATTAACTTTATATAATCCTGCAAAATAATCGTTCCTAGCCCAGCAAAACCCGTCGCGATTACACAATGCAGTTATTTCTCCATACAATAATTTTGCATTTGGCTTTAACTTTTCATCATAACGGACATTAGCTGGAATGATGGCGAAAAAATTAGGTTGTTCCATCGGGCTTGTCTGATTGAACTATCTTTCTTGAAGATTGTTGGTGATTGCTTTAGCATAAAGAATAATGACACAGCTATTAAGCAACATTACTAAAGACCTTAATAATGGATAAGCCGAATAACTAAACAAGAATAATTGGTATACAGCAAGGGTCGAAAAAATGATTAGTAGAATAACTAATCGAATGTTTTTAGTTTCCATAAAATATTGATTTAGTTATTTTTTTGTAGAATTAGTATATGAGACAGCCTCTTGCTCAATTTGAGAAATTGATTTAGACTTGTTTTTCATTAACCATTCATCAATCTCCGTTTTTGTAAAAAAGAGGGTTCGATTGTTGGGTTTAGAGTAGGGGAGTATATTATTATGTACTAATTTGTATACATAACTTTTTGAAAACCCAGTGTAGTTTACAACATCATCAACAGTAAAGATTTGTTTTGATGTACCGATTATAAGAGTTTCTAATCGGTTTAATTTTTGAATAATAGCATTGCTTTCCATAAGTGATATGTTTTATCGTTATGGTAGCAAATGTCTCTAGTGGAAAGCTGTAATAGGTTGATATGTTATGATTATCAACCTATTTTTTTTAAATATTAACCTAAAAATATTGATTCAATCAATTCTTTCTTTTTTGCGCCATTTAAATTTTTACTTTTTGAAGAACTTATTGAAGCAGGGGTAGCTGTTACATTTTTAATAATAAATATTTGTAGAAATTTAGGCATAGTTAGTTTTAATGATTTATTCTTTAATAGCTTTTGGAAATCTTTCGTTTGAATGTTGTCCATGTGCAACTTAAAAATTGGCTCTTTTGGTAAAACACCTTCACTCAGTGTTTTTACAAAAAGATTTTTATCCATAATACTTTCATTATCTTTTATTACTTCTATAAAGTCATACTCAACTAATTTGTCAAATATTTTTTCAAGTTCTAGGACTGTGTATTTATTTTCGAAATCTTGAATAGATTTATTAATTGAGTCGTTTTTAATATTTGAAGACACACCGTTCTTGGCTCTTTCTTTAGAACCTATTCTGTAAATTAAATACATAGAGACTGTCAATAATATTAATATTGTCATATATGGGATTGTTAAATACAATTCATTCGAAGCTGTAAGTAACTTACGGCTTAAAATGAGAGCTAAATAAAACAATCCTATAAAAGCACCTGTAATTACCCTATCGTAATTTGAATTCCAAGTGATTTTTTCATTTTTAAAATATTGTATAATTAGTGGATAATAATACCTTAGAATTAAACCAAATTGCACTAAAAGATTAAGTAGAATTGAAATAACAATAATGTAGCCTATAATTTTCATTTTTTAAATATTAATGTTAGGAATTAAGTTAGCTGCTTCTTTCATCTTAGAATCAATGATTTTGGCATAAATTTCAGTTGTTTTTAGTTCTTTATGACCTAATCGTTTCGAAACGGTGTAAATGTCTGCTCCATTTTCTAAAAGCAGTACTGCATTGGTATGCCTGGCACTATGAAATGTAATATGTTTTGTTAGTCCTGCTCTCATACACCATCTTAATATTTCAGCATTAAAATGAGCTCCATACTTTAAACCTTTAAAGACTCTCTCGGATGGACTTTCTCTTTCTCCAAGTAATTTTCTTGCTTCATTTGAAATATATAGATATTCGACTCCATCTGTTTTTTCTTGTCTAAAATTTACTCGGCTAATATCTCCCTCGTCTCTTACTTCTTTCCAAGTGAGGGTGTTTATATCTGACCATCTTAAACCAACTAAACAAGAAAAAATGAAAGCTCTTTTAAGAACATCATATTTACAAGTAGCTTTGTTCATAGCTACTAACTCATTATAAGTTAGATATTCTCTTTGACTTTCTCCTTGCTCAAAACTTTTTACTTTTTTTACAGGATTTGTAGTAAGATAGCCATCTTCAAAAGCGGAGCGTATTGCTGCTTTGAATTTATTGTAGTACGAGTATTTAGAGTTTTGAGATAATGGAAGATTACTTTTGGTTTTGGCATCTTTATCGAGATAATTTCTGTATGCTTTTACAAATTCTTCGTCTACTTCATTAAAAGTTGTATTTGGACTGCAGAATCGCTTTAAATGTAGAAAAGAAGCTGTCCAGTTTCCGTAATTCTTTGGGGAGTCAACTCGCTCTTCTGCTTGATTACTGTAATACTCTAAAAAGAGCGTTTTAGATTTTGTATTGTTTTTAATATCAAATTTTCCTTGAAAGTATTCCGCTTTTCTAATCGAAAGTATTTGCTCGCCTAAAACCTCAATCTCTTTATTCTCTTTTTTTTCGTTTGCAGTTTTAGGCTCTTGATGTGGATATAATTTTAAGTATTCAAAATCTCTCAAATGAACACGCTTACCATCTGCGTTAGCGGTTGATCCTTTGTAGTATTCTAGATATAAACTATATCTACCATTTTGCAGTTTTTTCTTCTTTAAACTAATTATCATAAGGTGTACATTTTTACACCTTATTTTTGACAAGGTGTACGTGGAGTGTAACAAATGTACAAACTAAAGATAATACAAGAAAGTAAAAATCAAGTTAAATCAATGGTAGTCAAGTAAAAGAAAGTAATGGAAACTTAAAGAAACGGCATTTACTTCCCAATACAGAAATTCGCAAATATATTCCCTAACAATTCATCGTTGGAAACCTGGCCGGTAATAAGACCAAACTGGTACAGGGCTTCGCGTATGTCAAGTGCAATCAGATCGCTTGAAAGATTAGTTTCCAGACCAAATTTTACTTTCTGAATTTCATCCAGGGCTTTAAGTAGAGAATCGTAATGCCTTGTATTGGTTACGATAGTTTCATTATTACGTAGTGCTCCTGTGTTGACATAAGAAAGCAATTGCTCTTTTAATTCTTCCACTCCAATATTTTCTTTAGCTGAAATTTTTAGAAGTTTTAAGTTTAAAGTTTCAAGTTTTTGATTGATGTTCCCGATTTCATTTTCACTCAATAAATCAACCTTGTTAACCACTACTAATATTGGTTTAAGTGGGTATTTGTTTTTAACTTTTTCAATTTCTACAATATAGTCAGAACCTGAAACCTGGAACCTGAAACCATCAAACAAAAAGACGACAAGCTGTGCCTGATCGATTTTTTCGAAGGTTTTTTTAATTCCGATGCTTTCTACCACATCTTTAGTCTCACGGATTCCTGCCGTATCAATAAATCTGAAACCAATTCCGCCAATCACTAACTCATCTTCGATGGTGTCGCGTGTGGTTCCCGCAATGTCAGAAACAATGGCGCGCTCTTCGTTTAATAAGGCATTGAGAAGAGTAGATTTACCTACATTGGGTTCTCCTACAATAGCAACCGGAATTCCGTTTTTGATCACATTACCAACGGCAAACGAATCAATCAGACGTTTTAGAACAAATTCGATTCTATTCAGTAACTCATGAAATTGGGTACGGTCGGCAAATTCTACATCTTCTTCTGCGAAATCCAGTTCCAGCTCAATTAAAGAGGCAAAGTTTAGTAGCTCTTCACGAAGTTTGGCTATTTCATTACTGAAACCACCACGCATTTGCTGCATAGCGATTTGGTGAGACGCTTCATTATCAGATGAAATCAAATCAGCAACTGCTTCTGCCTGCGATAAATCAAGTTTTCCATTTAAAAAAGCTCTAAGGGTAAATTCCCCCGCATCAGCCATTCGACACCCTTTTCGCAACAATAACTGAATAATTTGCTGTTGGATATACGTCGAGCCATGACATGAAATTTCAATCGTATTTTCTCCTGTATAAGAGTTAGGCCCTTTAAAAACAGAAACCAATACTTCATCAAGTGTTTTCGAATCGTCCACAATATGGCCTAAATGCAAAGTATGGGTTTTCTGGAGTGTTAAGTCTTTGTTTTTTATGGATTTAAAAACCGAATTCCCAATGACAATAGCATCGGAACCTGAAATACGGATGATCGCAATAGCTCCAGCCCCGGATGGGGTAGCCAATGCAACTATAGAATCTTGATTTATCATGCTGCAAAGGTATAAAAAAAGCCATAAAGTTACGAACTCAAAGAAGAGTTGATTAGGAGACTTCCCGTCTTTCAAATGTCAATTTTAGTAATTTTTTAAATGTTAAAATACTGATAATTATCAGTTTGATTTGTGTTTAGAATGTTTAAATTTGAGAAACAAACCTTTAATCTCAAGCAAAATGAAAAAGATATTATTTCCCACAGATTTTTCTGAAGCGGCGACAAATGCTTTTGTCCATGCCTTAGAATTTGCCAAAATTGTAAACGCCGAATTAGTTTTGTTGCACACTTTTGAGATTCCGGTTTACGATAGTCAGTTTTTTCCCGAAAATTACGCCTCGATTTACAGCTCAATCGAACTGGCAAAGTTTGAAATGTTTAAAGATGAGATTCCAAAGCTCAGAACTATTGCCGCGGAACGAAAATTAGATCACATTGTAATCAAACATCGTTTGATGGACGGTGATTTGATTTTTAATTTGAAAAATGCAGTAGAAGAAGATCATATAGATTTTGTGATAATGGGAACTTCGGGTGTTTCAGACTGGACAAAATTTTTCCTCGGATCAAATACAAGTTCTGTAATTTCGGAAGTCAAAGTACCCGTTTTGTGTATTCCCGCAGATGCAAAGTTCAAAAAAATAAAAACAATTGGTTTTACAACCCGCTATCGTGAAAAAGACAAGGCCGAGCTTCGAAAAGTGCTGGAAATAGCTAAGAAAACAAATGCTAAAGTAAAAAGTCTATACGTTAGAGCATCAAACACAGATGTTTCTGATGCCACAATTAAAGAATGGGATAAAGAATTTGCTCATGAAAATGTAGAGTTTTTGGTCTTGCCAAGTGATGAAGTAAAAGAGACTATTCTCGATTTTGTACTGTATAAAGATGTAGACGTTCTGACGGTTATTACACACAAAAAATCTTTCTTTGAAAGTATTTTCGAATCCAGTTTCAGTAAAAAAATAACTAAGGAGGTTTCGATACCGGTTTTGGTTATGCATGAAAGCTAAAATCAAAGACTAATTAGTGCTGGAATGTGAGTGTAAAAGCTATATTTGTGTTTCATTAATTTATAAGAATGGAAGCCTATCACAATAAAGTTGAATACTATACAGCACTCTTTAATAAAATCAACAAAAAATACAACAGCATTAGTATACTGCGTCTTTTAAGCGTATTTCTGTGTTTGTTTTTATTGTTTTACTACATAAAAACGAATGAAATACTTTACGTAGCTTTTGCTTTTCTATCTTTTGTTGGTTTTCTTTTTTTAATGCGTATTCATTCGCATTTATCTTTCAAAAGAGAACATACAAAGGCAATTCTAAAACTAAATAAGAATGAAATTGCCTATTTGAAAAGAGAAAAAATCCCTTTTGAGAACGGAATCGAATTCAATGATTTTAGTCATCCGTATGCTTACGATCTGGATATTTTTGGAGAGCATTCGTTATTTCAAAATCTAAACAGAACGGCTACTTATATCGGAAAAAAAACACTGGCAAATCAATTACTGAATTTGTCTTGTAATCAAACTATTCTTGAAAATCAGGAAGCAATCGAGGAATTGAAAACTAAAATGGATTGGCGTCAGGATTTTTTGGCCTTGGCAATGATTAGTTATGATACAAAGAATTCTTATGATGCTTTAATTTATTGGAAATCATTTCAAAATAATATATTACCTAAAGTTTTAATTGCGCTATCTGTTATTCTTCCAGTCTTGTTTTTTGGCTTTTTGGCAGCCTATTTTGTTACTTCAAAAACAATTTTATTATCGTATCTGACCTATGTTTTTATTGCCAATATGATTGTTTTGGGAAATTCTTTTAAACGGATTCAGTCAGAGATTGCGAAGGCTGATAATGTGGATAAAATTATTAAGCAATATAGTTTACTGGTTCAGAAAATTGAGACAGAAACTTTTCAGTCAAAAAGATTGATTGATTTACAGCAGGAGCTTATTTTTAAGAATGCAACGGCGAGTAAACATTTAAAAGATCTTTCGGAACTGTTTTCCAGGATGGATACGATCAACAATTTTGTAACGGCAATGGTTTTTAACGGCATGTTTTTATTCAATTTACATGTTTTAAAAGCGCTTTTGAAATGGAAAGAAAACTATTCTGAAAAATTGGAGCAATGGATTAATATTGTTGGCGAGTTTGAAGCACTGAACAGTTTAGCTAACTTATCGTATAATAATCCTGATTTTGTGTTTCCTGAAATCAATTCCGACTATAAAATTGGATTTTCAAATTTGAGTCATCCTTTGTTAAATTCGGTAACAAGAGTAGGGAATGACACTCACTTTTATCCTGAATCTTTCATGATTTTAACAGGTTCTAATATGTCGGGTAAAAGCACTTTTTTAAGAAGTTTAGGAATCAATATGGTGCTCGGAGGAATTGGCTCAGTAGTTTGTGCTTCAAATGCTAACATACATCCACTTCCTGTTTTGGTTTCAATGCGACTGTCCGATTCGTTAGCTGATAGTGAATCGTACTTTTTTGCTGAAATTAAACGTTTGAAGCAAATTATGGACGCTCTGGAAGAACGCCCTGCTTTTGTTTTATTAGATGAAATTTTGAGAGGGACAAACTCCGATGATAAACGAAACGGAACAATCGAAGTCGTTAAAAAGGTAATCGCTAAGAATGCAATTGGTGCGATTGCTACACACGATATTGAGGTGTGTCTGACAACAAATGAATATCCTCAGGTCTTAACCAATCAGTGTTTTGAAGTAGAAATTAAAGACAATGAACTCCATTTTGATTATAAGCTGCGCAATGGGATTTGTAAAAATAAGAGTGCAACTTTCCTAATGAAGAAAATGGGAGTAATATAATTGTAGATTGTAAAATGTGAGATGTGAAATGTAGATTGTAAGTTGTCCCTCTGAGCGAAGTCGAAGAGCGGACCAACTTACAATCTAAAAATCTATAATTTATTTCTGTACTTCTTTGATTGTATTTACAAAAGCTTCAACTGGCTGAGCTCCCGAGATCGCATATTTTCGATCAAAAACAAAAAACGGAACTCCTTGTATGCCCATATTCTGCGCCTGAATAAGATCAGTGTGTACATCACTGATATAAAGTTTTTCATTTTCAACCGCTTCTTTGACTTCATCCGCATTTAAACCTGCTTTCACACCAAGTTCAATCAAAGTTTCGGGATCATTTAAGTTTCTTCCTTCTGTAAAATAAGCTCTAAAGAAAATTTCCTCCATTGCATCGGCAAGATTTTTGGTCTTAGCCAACTGAATAATGCGATGTGCCGACAATGAATTTGAAACTATCGCTTTATCAAAATGATAGTCTAAACCAACGCTTTTAGCATGTTCTACGACACCTTTGTGCATTTCGATGGATTGTTCAACAGAGATCCCTTTTCGTTCAGCAAGAAACGTATAAACGTCTTTATCTGTTTGTGCTTCAATAGTAGGATCAAGCTGGAAACTTTTCCATTCAATTTCAAACTCGTCATTAGGAAATTCAGCTAAAGCTGTTTCCAATTGTCTTTTTCCGATATAACAAAACGGACACATGATGTCCGACCAAATTTCTATTTTCATTTTGTAAAGTTAAAAAAATGTTTCAGATTTCAGGCTTTGGTTTATTACGAATTTAACCGCAAAGTTCGCTAAAGGATTATGCCAAGCTCACGAAGCTTTGCGCTCTTTGTATTTGTGAGTATAAATTAAATAAAAAAAAAACTTTGCGTGCTTTGCGGTAAAACCTACTCAATCCATAATTATATTTCAACTTGTAACCTGAAACCTGAAACGAAAAATCTCAAAAATAAAAAACCGCAACTCTTTTTGGGAATTGCGGTTTCTAGGTATAAAAAATGGTTGGTTAATAGCGATGTTGTATTTTTTTTACAATGATATGTCTTTAATTTGAAACTAAAAAAGATCTCTGTAACAAAAAGAAGTTTTGATGTTAACTATTTAACATTACCGGCATTACTAACATCGTAACAGTTTCTCCTTCTTCTAAACCGTCTACCGGAGTTAGGATACCTGCTCTGTTAGGTAATGACATTTCCAACATAATCATATCGGATTGTAAGTTAGTCAGCATTTCAGTTAAAAAACGTGAGTTGAAACCAATTTGAAGATCATCTCCCTGATAATCACAAGTTAGTCTTTCCTCTGCTTTGTTAGAGTAATCGATGTCTTCTGCAGAAACATTTAATTCAGCTCCGGCAATTTTTAATCGAATTTGGTGTGTCGTTTTGTTAGAGAAAATGGCCACACGTTTCACCGAGCTTAAAAACAAAGAACGGTCAATCATTAATTTGTTTGGATTTTCTTTTGGAATTACCGCTTCATAATTAGGGTATTTTCCGTCAATCAAACGACAGGTTAAAATATAATTGTCAAATGAGAAAGTCGCATTTGAATCGTTGTATTCAATTTTTACTTCAGCATCAGAAGTTCCCAGGATACTTTTTAAAATATTCAAAGGTTTTTTAGGCATGATAAAATCGGCTACCTGAGATGCTTTTACATCTGTACGGGCATATTTCACCAATTTATGAGCATCAGTTGCTACGAAAGTTAATCCTTCTGGTGAGAATTGGAAGAAAACCCCCGACATTACCGGACGTAAATCATCATTTCCGGCAGCGAAAATAGTTTTACTTACAGCAGTCGCCAAAACATCAGCAGGAACAAGCGTTACAGATGGTTCTTCAAGACTTACCGATTTTGGAAATTCTTCTCCTGCAGCGTATGCTAAAGCATATTTTCCGGAGTTTGAACTAATTTCAACGGTATTGTTTTCTTCAACAGTAAAAGTTAAAGGCTGTTCCGGGAACGTTTTTAAAATTTCAAGCAAAAGTTTAGCTGGTACAGCAACACTTCCTTTACTTGTAGAATCGATTGACAACGTAGCAGACATGGTAGTTTCAAGATCTGAAGCCGAAACGGTCAGTTCGCTGTTGTTTAGTTCAAATAAAAAGTTGTCTAAAATTGGCAACGTATTGTTACTGTTAATTACACTACCTAAAACTTGTAATTGTTTTAATAAGTACGAACTCGATACTATAAATTTCATCTCTATTGTTTTATTTTTTTGCTCTTTTCTTTAGTTTTTTCTCAACTAAGATAGGTTTTACAAATATATCGTAAACAATCTTAATTTGTGCATTTTTTTTATTAACATCTAGTTACTGTATTTTCTTTTTCGGATGTAAGTAAATGCCAGTCCGAAAATCAATAAAATTAGAATTGGAAGTCCGATAGTTATGAATTGTGTGAGTGTATAATTTTCATAAACTTTCTCTTTGTCTAATAATGGCAGACTGACATCTTTACTTCTAATGTTAATAAGTCCTGTATCATCCAGTAAATAATTAATACAGTTCATCATAAAATCTTTGTTGTCGTATAGATTTCCGGTACGCTGATCGTAGCCCAATTCAACCGGCATCATATTTTTGTCGAGTTGATTTCTGGCCAGATCACCATCGGCTATTACGATCATTTTGTTTGGTTTTCCTTTTGCTAAAAACGAGCTTTCTTTGAAAGGTAAAACTCGATTTTCAAAAGCGGAGTGGAAGGATCCTTCTAATAAAACCGAAAGCGAAATGTTTCCTTTGTTTGCATAATCCTGCGGAGTTGTTTTTTCTGTAACGCTATTTAAAGTAATAGGAGCCGGAGTTCCGATTGCTTTTGAATAAGGAGAGGATTGTAGTAAAACCGTTTTTTTGATTCCGTTTTTCAAAGTATCGATCGGACTAGCGAAATCAAATTTGATTCCCCCCAGATTTTTAACGATCGGATGTTGACTGCCTGGCTGCACCAGAGGAGCATACTTCCATATAAAATCCTGGTATTGTGTAGCGCTTCCTTGTTCACCTGTAGCCAGTTTAAGCGGACTTCCTTGTTCGTCCTTGATCAGATCAGGATTGATTCGGATTCCGTATTTAAAAAACATATCGTTAAGATTCAGATCTCTGGGATAAGCCAGAGTTGCTCCCGCCTGGTTGTACAAGCTGTCCATATCAGCGGCAACCTGATCAATTAACCATAAAGTTTTGCCTCCATTCATGATGAATTGGTCTAAAACCTGTTTTTCCTCATCCGTGAAAGTTTCGGTTGGCTTTGAGATAATGGCTAAGTCATACTTTTTTAGGGCCGCTAAAGTTCCTGTTGGGTTTTGTCTCACAGAATCTAATGTAAACGGACCGATATAATAGCTTTCGCGAATTTGCTGGAGCATTTTGGCAATGTGAATTTCGTTCAACTCACCATTTCCTTTTATGATGGCTACCTTTTTTTGTCTGTCTTTACTAATTTTATTGATCGCATCTGCAATCGAATATTCTAAATGCTGAATCGATCCGATTACTTTTTGCGTTGTTGAAGCTCCCATGATGTTTTTCAACAATGGAATATTAACTTCTTTGTTATTGTAAACTGCAACAGCCCACGGAAAAACCATAGCCTGCGATTGTTTTCCTTTATCGTCAACCGTAATGTTTATAGGGGTAAGACCTTTTTGATACAGCGATTTAATAACGTCCATGCTTTCGTCTTCGTTTTCCAGAGGATTAACGAATTCAAAAACAATATTACTGTTGTAGGCTTGAAATTCTTCCAATAACTGACGCGTCTCTTGCTGAAGACGTCTGAAGTCTGCCGGAAGTTCGCCCTGCATATAAATTTTAATCGATAGCGGATTCTTTACCTGTTTTACGATTTGTAAAGAAGTTTCAGATAAAGTATAACGTTTGTCTTTGGTTAAATCGAATCGGTGAAAGAATAAGCTTCCCAATACATTTAAAGCGATTAAAACAAAAACGGTGATGCCTAATGTCTTAACATTATGTTGAGTAGATAACTTCATTACGCTTTAAAAGATTTTAATTGATAAACAGTAAACGAGAGGAACAATGCGGTGATGCTTAAAAAATAAATCACATCACGAGTATCGATTACACCGCGGCTCATACTTTTAAAATGGTCCTGCATTCCAAATACTGAAACAATAGCAGAAGATCCGGGAATCAGTGATGCGAGTCCTTCAAAACCAAAATAAAGAAGAAAACACAGAAAAACAGCTATGATAAAAGCAACGATCTGATTTTCGGACAGGGTAGAAGTAAAGATTCCGATTGCCGAATAAGCAGCAATTAAAAACAATAGTCCAAAATAAGAACCGATAGTACTCCCCATATCAATATTTCCTTCGGGAGCACCTAAACTTGAAATGACTTTCACGTAAATAAGTGTTGGAACGATGGCCAAAACGATTAATAAGAAAGAGCCTAGAAATTTTCCGTTTACAATTTCCCAGATCGATAGAGGTTTGGTTAATAACAATTCCAGTGTCCCCTGTTTTTTTTCATCAGAAAAACTTCTCATGGTAACGGCCGGAATCAGAAAAATCATAATCCACGGAGCCAGAGTGAAAAATGGCGTTAAATCAGCATAACCCGTATTTAAAATATTGTAGTCGCCTTCAAATACCCATAAAAATAGTCCGTTGCTGATTAAGAAAATGGCAATGACTAAATAGCCTATAGGAGAGCCAAAAAAGGATTTTATTTCTCTTAAAATGATTGATTTCATGTATAACGTTTATTCGTTTATTTGTTTAATCGTTGGTTTGTTTTTGGCGCTTGAAATATCTTAATTATTTTTCGTGTGAGATTCTTAAAATTTTTGAATTTCGAGCATCAATTATAATTAAAAAAGCACCTCCTTTAGAATTTTTAGGCAAAGTTCCAGTGATAAACCAGTAGTATTTATCTAAAAAGTATATTTCATAAGGTCTTTTTTCAATTATATTTTGTTTTCCATAAATACTAAATAAAACTGATTCTGCGATTTTAACTGCAGTATTTTTGTCTTTCAAAAGTATCCTTTCATTATCAACATAGTTTTCTCGTGTTTCTTCGGATAATGTTATTTCTAGCTCTTTTTGTGCATATTCTTTTCCTAGAAGTAGGCGTTTATTTTGCGAATAAGCGTTAAAAGAAAATATTAAAAACAATAAGAAAAAATATTTCATAATTAGATTTGTTTTAAGTCGCTTTCCTTTGCGAACTTTGTGTTTTGCCAAAGCTTTTAAGCACGATCTTTGTGTTCTTTGCGGTTAAACAGTTCCAATTTTCAAATCCAGTATAGAACATGAAACATGAAACATGAAACCTGAAACTATTTTTTATTTAGTTCAGAATCATCAGCTTATCCACACTCCAGGCTTCCGGTTTGGCATTAAACAATTGCTTTGTAAAACTCCAAACCGTATTAAAGAGTTCAGATTGTCTGTAATTTTCTAAATCTTCTTCAGTTTCCCAGTAGCTGTAAGTGAAAAATATGCATTTATTATTTTTATCCTGATACAACTCTAAAAAACGATTTCCATTCGCTTCTCGTATTTTATTTTTCACACTTTCGAAATTCTCCAGAAAATCGGGGATTTTTTCTTCATGAAAACTCATTTTTACTATTCGAACAAACATTTTTTTTATTTTAGATTTTAGATTGTTGATTTTAGATTTTTAAATATCTAAAGATTTTACAGGTGCGCAAAAATACCAAAATTGATTGTTCTTTTGATGAAAAAAAATAAATTCCAAAAATGAAACTTTAAATTTTAAATCTTCGGTACTTTTAGATGTAAAAATTAGATTGGAAATTCAAAAGTATTACAAGAACTTAATCGTAATAACATCTCTGTAATTTAATCCTAAAAGGCTATTCGCTGAACCCACTTTAGAAGGATTGCTTCTAAAAATGGCGATTTCAAGGAATCCGGCTTCGTTAAAAATAGCCAGTTTCTCTCCTTCGTAAGTTTTTATGGGGTATTTATCAGAGCTGGCAATGGCAGAGTAATTGGGTAAAATGGCTTTGATACTTTTGGGTTTCATAACAATTTCATAGGCCCGACCTTTTGCAACTTCTGTAAACTGCCTTTTCGAAATGTTGGTTACCACGTTCCCGAAATGGTCAATGTAAATCACGTATCCTTTTATAGAGTTGTTGTCGCCGGCAACTACGGGCTGTAACTCTGTAATTTGCTTGATTTCTTTAATTTCTTTGCCAATAACATTAAGTAAGCCCCCTTTGGAAATGTGACAGGCGACCTTAATAAAAATATCCAAATCGCTAAATTCGCTCGGAAAGCGGTCGTGTATGTTGATGGCAACAATTTTTTGCGGAACAATTTTCTGCGTAAGCATACTCAGAATACCATTATCGGCACAAATAAAGTAATGATCGTTCCATTGCATGGCAATATGCTGATTTTCTTTATTACGTTCGATATCTACTCCAATTAAGTGAACGGTTCCTTTTGGGAAACTCAAATACGAAGCGCCAATAACGTAACTTGCTTCGGCTGTGTTAAATGGGTCAATGTCATGCGAAATGTCAACAAGTGTAACCTCTGGATACTCAGATAATATTTTACCCTTTAGCGAACCAACAAAGTGGTCTTTTAAGCCGTAATCGGTAGTGAGGGTAATTATTGACATAATTTTGTTTATAACTATTGGTAGTATTTAAATCTAATTTTCATTAAATTTGAGAAATGCAAAGCTAGTAATAGTAATTGCAAAAAGGAAGAAATGAAAAGACAAATTGCAATTATTGGCCTGAGTTTTCAGTCTCGGTCACGCCAGCCGAAAACTCCAGCCGAGACTGCGACGAAAAAAAGACCCGACAACTACTGATTTATAAAAACTGATTTATTTTTAATTTAAAACTATCTCATTTGAACGAAAGAATTATTGAGCTCATAGACATCGCTCCAAAAGACTTTTGGGGTGCTCAGGATACGCATCTTGAAATCATTAAAAAGTATTACCCAAAGCTTAAAATAGTAGCGAGAGGGACCACTTTGAAGGCATTTGGCGAGAAAGAAGTTTTAGATGAATTCGAAAAAAGATTCCAGAGGCTTATGCTTCATTTTACCCGATACAATAACATTGACGACAATGTGATCGAACGGGTAATTATGAGCGATGGACAAGATGAAAAAAAAGCATACGATCATGACAAAATATTAGTTCATGGTGTTGGCGGAAAAATCATTAAAGCCATGACGCCTAACCAGCAGTTATTGGTAGATACCATCAAAAAAAATGATATGGTATTTGCCGTTGGACCTGCCGGAACCGGAAAAACGTACACGGGTGTTGCAATGGCGGTAAAAGCGCTTAAAGACAAGGAAGTAAAAAGGATCATATTGACGCGACCGGCAGTAGAAGCAGGGGAAAACCTGGGATTTTTACCCGGCGATATGAAAGAAAAATTGGATCCTTATATGCAGCCTCTTTATGATGCGTTGCGCGACATGCTTCCCAACGAAAAACTCGAAGACTACATTTTGAAAGGAATTATTCAGATTGCACCATTAGCCTTTATGCGTGGGCGCACACTTGATAATGCTTTTGTAATTCTGGATGAGGCACAGAACACCACACATTCACAAATGAAAATGTTCCTGACCCGTATGGGGAAAAATGCTAAATTTATGATTACAGGTGATCCCGGACAGGTCGATTTGCCACGCAGAACTATTTCCGGTCTGAAGGAAGCACTTTTGGTACTGAAAGACATTGAAGGTATCGGAATTATTTATCTCGATGATAAAGATATTGTACGTCACCGATTAGTCAAAAAAGTAATTGACGCTTACAAGCAGATCGAAAATCACGACTAAGTTTAATTATAGTGAAATGTTAAATGTAAATCGTAAAATGTGTTTTAACATTTAGTAATATTCGTTTTATACCTAATCTTTAATAGGAGAGGTGTAAAACGAATATTTTTTTAAATCAAGGTATGTAGATTTTAAATTAAATGGGGAATGAAAGAAGTTGACAATTTTTATGAAAAACTTGAAGAACCCGGGAAAGGAGTCTTTTTGGCCTTAAAAGAGATTATCTTAAGACAAGACAAAGAGGTTACTCATGTTTTAAAATACGGGATGCCTTTCTTCTGTTACAAAGGAAAAATGTTTTGTTACTTATGGACGCATAAAAAATACAAAAAGCCATATATCGGAATTGTAGAAGGGAAACACTTTGATGAACCTTTTTTACTTCGGGAAGCCCGATCCAGAATGAAAATTATGCTTTTTGATCCTGAAGAAGATTTACCTGTAGAAAGAATTGAACAAATTATAGAACAAGCTCTCCATTTATACAAAACCGGAATTATTAAAGTTTGAATATTTAAAATGGAATAGTTAACGTAATAGTTAAATATATAATAAACTTGCTGTTTTTGAAGCTTTCGAAGCCCATAATTTTTGCTCTTCTGCGAGCAAAGCCGTAATTTTGTCATTCATAAATACCTGAATTTTAATATGACGAAGCTTAAAAATATAAAAGTTGTAGTAACCGATTTAGACGGAACGTTACTCAACCCTCAACACAGAATATCAGACTATACCAAATCCATTTTTCAGGAACTTCACCATCAAAATTATCTTATTGTCGTAGCTACAGGCCGTCATCATTTAGATGCGATGGCTATTATTGAAACACTTGAAATTCCCGTTTATCTGGTGAGCTCAAACGGAGCAAGGATTCATTCTCCTGAAAGAGAAGAGCTTTTTGCGTTCGATTTAAAAAGTGATGTGGTAAAAGCGGCTTTAGATGTCGAGATTGATCCTGAAATTACAGTAGTTTTATTCAAAGAAAATGTTTGGCAGACGAATAGAATTAATGAGCGACTAAATGCTTTTCAGGCCGAATTAAAATACCGTCCTGAATTGGTAGATTATAAAACGCTGGAAGATTTTGCAGCCATTAAAATTTTCTTCTCACATGAGAATCATGAAAAACTGGTAGCCCTAAAAGAGGCAATTTTGGCAAATTCAGCCAGTGATTTACATCATGCATTTAGCTTGCCAACCTGTTTGGAGTTCATGGACAAATCGGTTGATAAGGCTGTGGCAATTGAGCGTGTTTTAGAAAAAGAAGGATTTTCTTTAGAAGAGGCAGTCTCTTTCGGTGATGGTTTTAACGATGTGCAAATGTTAGCTGCAACCGGAAAAGGTTTAATTATGGGTAATGCTCCGGCCTTACTAAAAGAAACTTTGCCTGACTTGGAGGTAATTAAAACCAATGCAGAAGACGGTGTTGCCAATTACATCGCTTCTAAGATTTTGAGTAAAGAAGTTGTAATGGATTAAAAATAAGAATTTGCTGTATTGTTTTAAACTTTAAACAGTTTTACAATCAAAGAATCTGAAAGTCTTCAAAATAGGTTTTGAAGGCTTTTTTTTATCTCTTTGAACGATTGGCTGTTTGAAGTTGTAAAAACATTTTTTTAGTAAGTTTCAAAGTGTATTTTTGTTTTATCAAAAAACTATACCATGACAAAAAACATCTTTATTCTTGCCTTTTTTATGCTATCGATCCCGGGCAATACCCAAACTCTGAAATTAGAAGAAATAATGAAAGGGGAAGGTTTTACTGGAAATCAACCCACTTACGGACGCTGGTCTTTAGACGGTAAAAAAGTATATTTCGAATGGAATCCAACCAATGATTTGGGCGCAAATACCTATTCCTGGCAAAAAGGAGCAGCAAAGCCAACTTTGGTAGAGCCAAAAGAAGCTGCTTTTTCTAAGCTGGATTTTAAAAGAAAACCAACTTCAGACGTAGTGTATTACAGTGACAAAGGAGGTTTGTACTCGTATTCCATCAGTACAAAAACAGTTAAGAAAATTATTCAGCAAAGCACTCCGGTATCCAATGTTGAACTTGGTGCGGCTGCAGGGATTGTTTTCTTTGAACAGAATGATAACATTTTCAAGTACAATGCAAAAGAAGGAACCGTTTTGCAGTTAACAAACTTTAAAAAAGGAGTAAAAAAGGAAAAAACACCTGATAAAGAGTCCTTCTTAAAGACACAACAAAAAGAACTGTTTCAGTTCGTGAGAGATGCTGCGGCTAAAAAACAATGGAATCTTGCCAAAAGCAAAGCCGTTAAATCTGATTTTGCAAAGGAATATTTTTATGGAAAAGACAACTTTTACAATTTAAAAGCAGATCCAAACGGAAATTTTGCCACTTTTAGTTTGGTGGAAGAATCAGACAATAAAAAAGAAAAAATGGAGGTTTTTATAACAGATGATGGTTATAACCAAACTCCTGATACAAAAGGAAAAGTGTCGACAGCCAATTTGGTAAAGACTAAATTGGGAATTTACTCTGTTGCCAAAGACACGGTTTATTACGTTAATTTTTCGACTTTAAGCCATATTCAGGACAATCCGAAGTATTATGAAACGTACGATAACTTAAAAAATAAAGCTAAGGAAGATCGTTTTATTTCTGCTCAGGCTCCTGTGTATAACGAGAATGGTTCTGCAGCAATTGTAGAAATCAGAAGTCAGGACAACAAAGACAGATGGCTGGTGAATCTGAATCTTGAGAACGGGACGTTTAAAGAAATCGAACATCAGCATGACGATGCGTGGATCGCGGGTCCCGGAATTCCATCGTATTCATTTGATTCCGGAGTTTTAGGCTTTTTAGCAGACAATGAAACTGTTTATTTCCAATCTGAGGCGACAGGTTATTCACATTTGTACACGTATAATCTAAAATCAGGGAAAAAGACTCAATTGACTACAGGAAATTGGGAAGTTCGTGATGTAACCTTGTCTAACGATAAAAAAACATTTTATTTAACAACCAATACCACACATCCGGGGAATAGAAATTTCTATAAATTGCCTGCAGCAGGTGGTGCTTTAGAGCCTGTTTTAACCAAAGACGGAGCACATGAAGTAGTGGTTTCTCCAGACGAGAAATCGCTTTTAGTACGTTATTCGTATAAAAATATTCCTTGGGATTTTTATATTGCTGACAATAAAAAGAATGCGAGTTTACAGCAAATATCATCTTCAGTTTCTGCAAGTTTTAAAGAATACAAGTGGAGAGAACCGGAAGTAATCACTTTCAAAGCTCAGGATGGAACTCCAGTAAACGCTAGATTATACACTCCAAAAACGGAAAATGCCAACAAAGCGGCAATCATTTTTGTTCACGGAGCAGGTTATTTGCAAAATGCGCACAATTATTGGAGTAATTATCACAGAGAATATATGTTCCATAATTTATTGACTGATTTAGGGTATACAGTTTTGGATATCGATTACAGAGGAAGTGATGGTTACGGACGTGATTTCAGAACCGGAATTTACCGTTTTATGGGAGGAAAAGATTTGTCTGATCATTTAGATGGAAAAAAATATTTGGTTGAAAAATATGGTATAGACGCCAATAGAGTAGGTATTTATGGAGGATCTTACGGCGGTTTTATTACTTTAATGGGAATGTTGACTGCTCCGGGTGAATTTGCCTCAGGAGCCGCCTTACGTTCTGTTACGGATTGGGCACATTACAATCACGGATATACCGGAAACATTTTGAACTTTCCTGAAACAGATCCGGAAGCCTTCAAAAAAAGCTCTCCTATTTATTATGCCGATAATCTAAAAGGAAATTTAGTGATGTTACACGGAATGGTAGACGATAATGTTGAATACAAAGACATTGTTCGTTTGTCTCAACGTTTTATAGAACTTCAGAAAAAGAATTGGAGTCTGGCATCATTTCCTGTGGAAGCTCACGGATTTAAAGAGACCTATTCCTGGATTGATGAATACAGTAGAATCCTGAATTTGTTTAATTCGACATTATTGAAGAAGTAGTTTTTAGTTTTCAGTCACAGTTTTCAGTCACAGTTTTCAGTCTCGGTCTTCCTAGTGCAAACTGAGAGAACTTTACACTGCGACTGAAAACTGAGACTAAAAATGCGACTGAGACCGTAACTAAAAAAAAGAATCTGAATAGGTTCTTTTTTTCTTTTAATTAGTTTTAAATTTGCATTCATAAAAAACAACACAACACTAGACAATGAGTAATACAATCACAACTACAAACTTCAATTTCCCAAATCAGAAATCGGTTTATCGCGGAAAAGTAAGAGAGGTTTACAACATCAATGACGATCTTTTAGTAATGGTAGCAACCGACAGACTTTCGGCTTTTGATGTGGTTCTGCCAAAAGGAATTCCGTATAAAGGGCAAATTTTGAATCAGATTGCTACAAAGTTCATGGAGTTAACTCAGGATATTGTACCAAATTGGCTGATTGCTACTCCGGATCCCAATGTAGCTGTGGGACATTTATGCGAGCCTTTTAAAGTAGAAATGGTGATTCGCGGTTATGTTTCAGGACACGCTGCACGTGAATATGCAGCCGGAAAAAGACAAATTTGCGGAGTTACAATGGCAGAATGTCTAAAAGAGAACGATAAATTTCCGGAGCCAATTATTACGCCTACTACAAAAGCAGATAACGGGTCTCATGATGAAGATATTTCACGCGAAGACATTTTGGCAAAAGGAATTGTTTCTGAAGAAGATTATCTTGTTTTAGAAAAATATACTCGTGCTTTGTTTCAAAGAGGTACTGAAATTGCGGCAAGCCGTGGTTTAATTTTGGTAGATACTAAATATGAGTTTGGGAAAACAAAAGAAGGTGTAATCGTTTTAATTGACGAAATTCATACACCGGATTCTTCCCGTTACTTTTATGCGGATGGATATCAGGAAAGACAAGAGAAAGGAGAGGAGCAAAAACAATTGTCAAAAGAGTTTGTACGCCGCTGGTTGATCGAAAACGGTTTTCAAGGGCAGGAAGGACAGCAAATTCCGAATATGAGTGACGAATATATTCAATCTGTTTCTGAAAGATACATTGAATTGTATGAAAATATTCTGGGAGAAAAGTTCGTAAAAGCAGATATTGATCATATTGATCAGCGTATCAATAAAAATGTAGTAGAATATCTTTCCCTAAAATAATAAATTATTAAATCCGACAGGCTTTTAAAACCTGTCGGATTTAATTTATAATGGATTAAGTCAATTTTTATTCTTCCATTTTGGCTTTTAAATTTTCCAGACCTTTCTGCAGGTCATTGCCAATCATTTGGTCCATTTTCATCATCGGCAGCATAATATTCATCGGATAAGGAATAACACCGCTGATTCCCCATTTTACTTTTGTTTGATTTCCCGGTGCAGTCTCCGTTGACATAAAACCTACCGCTGTATCGTCCATTGGTTTTTTGAAACGTAAGGCAAAGTCAATGCGTTTTCCCTCCGTAATTTTTGTGATTTCCTGTTCACCTTCGCCAACTTCTTTTACTGTGCTTTCCCAGGCAGATACTGATCCAACATCTCCATCGGTTCCTTTATAAGTAGATTTCATTTTGGGATCGAGATTGGCCCAAACACTAAATTCATTTTGATTTTTTAAAGATCGGACATATTTAAAGACACTGTCAACAGGTTTGTTAATGGTGATTTCTCTTTCTATGGCATAAGTTTTAGGCATAAAATTAGCTGCAATCAGTACGATAGCAACGATCAGGATTAAAACAATTAGAATTCTTTTTAAGATCTTCATAGTTTGTGGTTTTAGGTTGTTAGTTTTTTCTTTTCTGTAATTAAAAGTGTAACACCTTTGTTTGCAGAGTTTTTTGTTTCGTAAAGTTAAAAAAGTTACGCTTCGTATTTAATGCTATGAAAAAAAATAATAAGATTTTTTATATTTTTTTGCTGTAAACTGTAACAAATTGAATCTTCTGGCGTCTATTAAGAAAGCTGACAATTAACATTCAAATTACTTTATACAGCTTATATTAATTGAATGTTAAGAATTAGTTAAAACATGGTACTTTGTTATACATAATACATGAGAATGAATTACCTTTACAAAGAATTTAAAAATCATCATCAATCAATCAATTAAAAAATCAATCATTATGAAAAATTCAATCGTTTATTTAGGAGTAGCTTTAGTAGCATTTGCAAATGTTTCAATGGCATCAAATCACACAACAGTAGTGAAACCACAATTAGAGATCGTAAACAGTTTCTCAACACCATTAAATGTGGCAGTTAGTAAGGGAGATTTAGATTTCGTTAAAAAATTATTAGAATATGGAGCTGACGTAAACGAGATGTCAGAAGGTTTATCACCTTTAATGATCGCTGCACGTTATAATAAAGTAGATATTTTGAAAGTATTATTAGCAAAAGGAGCAGATGCTTCAGTTAGAAATGAGAAAGGTTTTACTGCTTTGAAATACGCAGAATTATCGAATGCGACAGATGCAATAGCCATTTTAAAAGGTTTAAAATAAGAGTTTAAAAGTTTAAATCTAGTTTTGAGTTAGTATATGAAACGACCTTCTTTGAGCAGAAGGTCGTTTTTCATTTCCATGAAATTAGAATTTGGTCAGAAAGAACTCTGGCGATAATATGATGCTGCTAGAAATGAGAAAGGTTTTACTGCTTTGAAATATACAGAGTTATCAAATGCGATAGCTGCAGTAGCCATTTTAAAAAGTTTAAATCTAGCTTTGAGTTAGTATATGAAACGACCTTCCTTGAGCAGAAGGTCGTTTTTCATTTTTATGAAATTAGAATTTGCTCTGAAAGAGCTCTGGCAATAGCATGGCGCTTTGAAATATACAGAGTTATCAAATGCGATAGCTACAGTAGCCATTTTAAAAAGTTTAAATCTAGTTTTGAGTTAGTATATGAAATGACCTTCCTTGAGCAGAAAGTCGTTTTTCATTTTCGTGAAATTAGAATTTGCTCTGAAAGAGCTCTGGCAATAGCATGGTGCTTTGAAATATACAGAGTTATCAAATGCGATAGCTGCAGTAGCCATTTTAAAAAGTTTAAATCTAGTTTTGAGTTAGTATATGAAATGACCTTCCTTGAGCAGAAAGTCGTTTTTCATTTTCGTGAAATTAGAATTTGCTCTGAAAGAGCTCTGGCAATAGCATGGTGCTTTGAAATATACAGAGTTATCAAATACGATAGATGCAGTAGCCATTTTAAAAAGTTTAAATCTAGTTTTGAGTTAGTATATGAAACGACCTTCCTTGAGCAGAAGGTCGTTTTTCATTTTCGTGAAATCAGATTTTGCTCTGAAAGAGCTCTGGCAATAGCATGGTGCTTTGAAATATACAGAGTTATCAAATACGATAGATGCAGTAGCCATTTTAAAAAGTTTAAATCTAGCTTTGAGTTAGTATATGAAATGACCTTCCTTGAGCAGAAGGTCATTTTTCATTTTCGTGAAATCAGAATTTGCTCTGAAAGAGCTCTGGCAATAGCATGGTGCTTTGAAATATACAGAGTTATCAAATGCGATAGCTGCAGTAGCCATTTTAAAAAGTTTAAATCTAGCTTTGAGTTAGTATATGAAACGGCCTTCCTTGAGAAGAAGGCCGTTTTTCATTTTCGTGAAATTAGAATTTGCTCTGAAAGAGCTCTGGCAATAGCATGGTGCTTTGAAATATACAGAGTTATCAAATACGATAGATGTAGTAGCCATTTTAAAAAGTTTAAATCTAGTTTTGAGTTAGTATATGAAACGACCTTCCTTAAGCAGAAGGTCGTTTTTTATTTTCGTGAAATTAGAATTTGCTCTTGCAATAGCATGGTGCTTTGAAATATACAGAGTTATCAAATACGATCGATGCAGTAGCCATTTTAAAAAGTTTAAATCTAGCTTTGAGTTAGTATATGAAATGACCTTCCTTGAGCAGAAGGTCATTTTTCATTTTCGTGAAATCAGAATTTGCTCTGAAAGAGCTCTGGCAATAGCATGGTGCGCAGCACTATGAATAATAATGGAATTAGGGGTTAAGCCCTGAAAGGGCAAAAGCCTGTTCGCAAAGAAAAGTTTTTTAGCTCTTTTTTTGTATTTTGATTCTTGACCCAAACATTGTTTCGCCCTGAAATAATGCTACATAAAAAAAGCACCATTAAAAATAATGATGCTTTTTTCGCTAAAACCGAATCAAATTAATTTAACCAATTAATCTATCTTCAATATTTTTATTCAATTGGAACGTGTTTTTTGCGATTGAATACCCAGAAGATTATAGGAAATACCAAAAGGGTCAGAATCGTTGCTGTAATTAAACCTCCAATGATTACAATGGCCAACGGTTTTTGTGATTCAGAACCAATTCCGGTAGAAATGGCCGCCGGCATTAAACCTATAGAAGCCATCAACGCGGTCATCACAACAGCTCTTGTTCGGGCTTTTACTCCCATAAAAATGGATTCTTCGAGGGAGAATTTCGCTTTTAAATTATGATGGAATTCAGAGATCAGAATTACACCGTTTTGAATACAGATTCCCAGTAATGCGATAAAACCAACACCAGCAGAGATTCCAAAATTCATTCGGGTAAGATGCAAGGCAATGATTCCGCCAATAATGGCGAACGGAACATTAGCCAAAACCAAAAGCGAATCTTTAATATTTCCAAACAGAATGAATAAGAGTACAAATATCCCAATTAAACTGATCGGTACGACCTGGGCTAATCGGGCACTGGCACGAACCTGATTTTCAAATTCCCCAGTCCAGCCAACAGTATAGCCTGTTGGAAGTTTCAACTTAGCTACTTTTGCCTGTGCTTCGGCAATGGTACTTCCCAGATCCCGATCACGAACCGAGAATTTTACCCCAATAAAACGTTTCGTATTATCTCGATAGATAAAAGCAGGACCTGTAATAGTCTTTAAATCGGATATTTCTTTTAATGGAATCTTAATTCCGCTAATCGTTGGAACCTTAAGTTCGGCGATATCATTCTCATCTTTACGATACTCTTTTGAAAAACGTACTCTCACATCAAATTTTTTGTCGTCTTCATATTTTTGAGTAGCTGTTTTTCCTCCAAAAGCCAATTCTAGAACGGCTTGTGCATCACTCAGTGTTACACCGTAAGCAGCCATTTTATCTCTGTCCAGAACAACACTAATTTCAGGCTGTCCAACATTTCGCAGGATTCCGGCATCTTTAATACCCGGAATGTTTTTGATTTGTGCCAAGACTTCATTTGATAGTTCATCCAGTTTGTCAAGATCATCTCCATAAATTTTTACGGCATTCGAGGCTTTAAAACCGGCAACAGATTCGGCTACGTTATCAATTACGGGCTGCGAGTAGTTATAGGTAATTCCCTGATGAACTTTTAATTTATCGTCCATTTCGTTAATTAGTTCGTCCATTGTTATTTTTCGCTTCCATTCTGATTTGGGCTTTAAATCCACCTGAAGCTGTATAAACCCGAAACCATTCGGATCTGTTCCGTCATTACTTCTTCCGGTTTGTGACAAAACATTTTTAACTTCAGGAAAACTTTCCAAATCTTTTCGAATCATCGCGGCAGTTTTAACACTTTCAGGCAATGAGGTACTCATAGGTAACTCGGCCGTAACCCATAAAGCACCTTCATTTAACTGAGGTAAAAATTCGGTTCCTAAAAAGGTAGCTGAAAAGAAAACCGTTACTAAAAGCGCTATAGACCCTACAAGTGCTTTTACCTTGTGTTTGAAAGTCCATGCAAAGCCTTTACTCACTATTCGATCCCAGAAATTAACAAATGGGTTGTTTTTTTCCTTCACATTCTTATTCAATAAAATATGGGATAAAACAGGTACCAAGGTTAGCGTAAACAGCAAGGCTCCCATTAAAGCAAAACCAAGGGTATACGCCAAAGGTGAGAACATTTTTCCTTCTACTTTCTGGAAAGAGAATATAGGGAGCAAGGCTGTGATAATAATTAACTTAGAAAAGAATATGGCTTTACCCATTTCTGCTCCGGTTTTTTTTATCAGACTTCCTTTTGCTATTTTATTGTAGGCCGTCATTCCCAGTTGATGTGCCCGATGATCTAAGACGACGAATAATCCTTCGACCATAACTACCGCACCATCAATAATAATTCCGAAATCGACCGCACCTAAACTCAAAAGGTTAGCGCTCATTCCCATCATTTTAAGACATAAAAAGGCAAATAATAAGGAGAGTGGAATAACAATAGAAACGGTGAAAGTAGTCCTCCAGTCGGCCATGAACAAAAATACTACACAGGTAACCAGAATGATTCCTTCAAATAAGTTGTGCATAACGGTTTCCGTCGTGAAGTTCATTAAATTATCACGATCGTAAAAGGTTACTAGTTTAATGTCTTTTGGAAGCACATTATCGTTTAGGTCTTGTATTTTGGCTTTAATCAGAGCCAGGGTTTCCTGTGGATTTTCACCTTTTCTCATGACGATAATACCTTCAACAACATCATCGTTCTTCGCTAAACCGGTTTGCCCGACTCTCGGCATCGCACTTTCATAAACAGTGGCCAGATTCTTGACTAAAATAGGATTTCCGTTAGCATCGTCTACAATAATATTTTCGAGATCCTGAATCGATTTTAAGAGACCAACTCCACGAACAACAAAAGCCTGACCATTTTTTTCGATGATGTCACCACCAACATTCAGGTTGCCTCCATTTACAGCATTATAAACCTGAAGAGGTGTTATGTTGTATTTGGCTAATTTTATCGGATCAACTCCAACTTCGTAGGTTTTAGTTTGTCCACCAAAAACATTTAGATCGGCAACACCGGGAACAGAACGTAATTGTTTGTCTATTACCCAGTTTTGATAAGTTAACAATTCTCTACTGTCTCTGCTGTCACTTTTTACGATATATCTGAAAATCTCGCCTGTTGGTCCATAAGGCGGTTGAACATCCGGTTCTACATCGTCGGGAAGAGATACATTTTTTAGTAAGTTATTGACCTGAAGACGTGCAAAAGTATCATCGACCCCATCGTCAAAAATAATTTTGATCACTGACAGACCAAACATTGTAATACTGCGAACGCTGGTTTTCTTTTGTACCGAGTTCATCGAGATCTCGATAGGAGAGGTTACAAAGCGCTCTACTTCTTCGGCACTTTTTCCATTCCATTGGGTAATGATAATAATTTGGGTATTGGTTACGTCCGGAAAAGCATCGATTGGCATATTCTTGAAAGAAATGAATCCTGCTACGGCCAATAATCCCACCCAGAAAAAGGTAAATGCCTTATTTTTTAGGGAGAAAGCTATAATGTTTCTAATGAATTTGTTCATTTTAAAAAGTATTTTTAAGGATGAATTTTTATTTGTGATGCTTTTTTCTGAAGCATTTTATATGATATACTTCCGCTTAGAATTCTGTATGAAAACGCAAGGCGAAAAATTGTACCGGACCTCTGTCTTTATTATAGGCAGGATTGATGGCAAACTGATAATCCGGCGAAAGCGTAATATGTGTATTGGGTATTAAGAACGAATAGAAAACTTCTGCGATTTGTTCTATACCGTAGTTTAAAGTACCGTCACCGATCATGAAACCATCTCCGCCAAGTTTTTGATATTGTTTATGTGAATTGGATAATCCGTTAGCTACTATGGCAATACCGGCAAAGTCCTTATTTCGGTTCCACATCTTTCCGTTCAAATGCATTCCTAACTGTGCCGATCGGTCAATTTCGGTAAAGGCCCACGTCTCATTTTTACCGTCATTATAGCTCATTCGGGCAAACAATCCCCAAGTATCTTTGTGCGTATAATCCATGTTTAAACCAATGCCATATTTGGTGCGCCCATTTTGCCTGGTATTTTTTATGTCGGGCATTGTTATAAAATTTGAATTGGCTTCGTCGTAATTCCCCATTCCTGCAACATTTCGAAAGCCTAATAGTTTTAAGGTTGCCGTATCATTATTTTTAAAGACGAGCTGTTTTTCAATTTCAACGTTTATTGCGTTGGAATTTTTAAAACTAAATTCAACATTCGGACCGTTGGCATAAGTGGGTAAAGCAGTTAATGAAGCTCTTACCTGCCAGGAATCAAACTGATAATTAGCATACAATCCATCTGTATATCCCCGGGTATTTGCGGCATAATCCCAAGCTCCATGTGTCATTAATGCCCAATTTAAGAATTGTGTTCTGGGATCGTGTGAATAGGAGTTATTGTCAAAATAGTCGGCTAGCCCAAATTTTCCGAAAACCAGTTGTAACGATTGGTTGTTTTTAAATTGGAACTTTTGTTCTAAAAGCATTCTTGCCACATAAACAACGGGTTTGGTATCTCCAATTCTAAAGGTTTCCCCGTTTGGAAAACCTCCCAATCCTCTTGCCTGAGACAAACCTTGACCTCCTGACATTTCAGGGTTAAAAGTCAAGGTAGCTCCTTTCCATAGTGGAACATCAAGGTATAAGGTTGATGTTAAGGATAAAGCGCCTTCTTCTTTAGGAGACATACTATTGGTACCTGAATAATTAGCATGAAAAGCCGGATGGTACTGGTATATAGAGGTCATTTGGAACCCCAGACTATATTTTCGAATCGAATCTGTTTCCTGTGAAAAAGATAGTGTTGAAATAAATAGTGTGGCAAAACTCAATATTTTTACAGATTTCTCCATGTATTTATTCGTTTAGAGCGCGATAAATAAATAACTGATTAGTGGTAATTACTTTTTCATTGTCTTTTAAACCTTTTGAAATATAGGTTACATCGCCAACGACTCTGTATACGTCTACTTGTCTGGTCTCAATGTTGTTGCGGTCTTTGAAAATCATGACAAAGTTTTTACTCTTATCAAAAACAATTGCTTTACTGGGTACGGCTATCATAGAATCACCTTCACTGTAAGATAGTTTGATATTGGCATTCATATCAGGTTTTAACATGTAACCCGGATTTGACAGTTTTATACGTGCCTGCATGGCTTTAGTTTCGGGATCAATTACATTAAAGATTTTATCTACTTTTCCTTTGAAAACTTTATCAGGATAACTTAGCGTGGTTACATCAGCATCGATGCCCAGTTTTACTTTGTTGATATCAATTTCGTTGATGTTGGCTAACGCCCAAACTTCACTGATTTCGGCAATATCAAAGATGTTTTCGGAACGGTCATTTCGCAGTAACATGTCCTGATTAATGCTTTTTTGAATGATAAAACCGCTAATTGGGGCCGTTACTTCGTAAATAGAACCTGCTTTGATATTGTAAATTTTATAGGTTTCCTGAACTTTACTCAATTGCGATTGTGCTTTATTGACTTCTGATTTCGCCTGAAGTACATCACTTTCAGAGTTTAATTTTCCGTCAAATAATTCCTGAGCTACTTTCAGATGATTTTTGGCAACCAGTAAATCATTTTTGGCATCAATGGATTGTTTTTCAAAATCAGCAATATCAGTACTTTTTATGGTGGCCAAAACCTGACCTTTGCGGACATAATCTCCGAGTTCGACATTTACTTTGATTACGTTTCCGCCTACGAGAGGATAAACATCAATCATTTTGTTATTATCAGCCGTAATTTTTCCGTAAAAGCTCAATACATTTTTTACCGGTTGCGTTTTCGCTTCTGCTGTAGTAGTCGTTTTTAGCATCGATTCGCTTAAGGCAAAAGAGGTATTAGTGCTCGGGTTTTCAACTTCTTTTTTGCAGCTTAGGATTGATAAACTTACGAGAACAATTCCTATTAGTAGTTTATATTTCATTTTATTTAGTTTTAGAATAAGTCTTTGTTGATGGTACTATTTAGTTCTTCACCCGAAAGGATAACTTTTTTCTTGAGTTCATTTACCTGAACAGAAGCCTGATTGTAACTTTCCATAAAATCGGTAAATTCTAATAAACTGATATTTCGTTTCTGGAAATTGGTCAAGATTCCTTTATAAACCGCTTCAAAATCTGAATTAACAGTAGGTTTTATGATCACATAGTTTTTACGGGATTCTTCCCATTTGTTCCATGCAGTTGTAATTTCGGTTTGCAATTGAAGGTCAAAATTTTGCTTTTCAATTTTGGACTGCTCGAGAATCGTTTTCGCATACTTGATATTTCCTTTGTTTTTGTTCCAAAGTGGCAGAGGAATTCCTAGTGTTAGATTGGCTTCTCTGTTAAAAGCTCCACTGCGCTGATCGTAAGTGGCACCAACGGTGATATCAGGAACGGAAAGGGATTTTTGCCATTTTACATTGATTTCGTTTGCCTCAATATCTTTTTGTTTGGCTAAATAGTCCGGGCGATTTGCAATGGCTTCATCCTGAAATGTTTTAAGGTCAAAAGGAATTGTTTTGGTATACTTATTAAATTCTTCCTTAGTAACTTCCGGAACAACATTTTCGGTGGAATTTAGCAGTAATTTTAAGTTACCCTGTTCTTCGATATTTTCATTGACAACCTCCATACGCTCATTTTTGAAGTTTAAGTAAAGCGATTGCAGACGAACAAGATCTCGTAAAGGAATATTACCTTTTTCAACCTGTATCGAGTAGGAGCTTATCAAATCTTCGATATGCGCTAGCTGGTTGTCAGTAGTTTCAAGACTTTTTTTGTTGTAGTATACGGTGTAAAAGCTCTTTCTTAGTAGGAGTTTTAAAGTTCTCAGTAAATCATTGAACTGTAACTCGGCTAATTGTTCATTGGTTTGTGCCAGTTTTATTTCATTGCGTTTTTTTCCGCCTAAATAAATCAACTGCTCGATACCAAATGCTTTTTGCCCTTGCTTGCCAATATCAAAATATTGATTTCTTTCGGGGTTGTAAGCATTGAGTTCTGCCGTTAGTGAAGGATTATCCCAAATTCGGGCTTGGATGGTTAATGCTTTTGATGCATCAATATTATATTGTGATGCCAACAGAAAGAGGTTGTTTTTAAGGAATTGGCTTTCACAGTCCTGAAGGCTGACCGTTTTTTGAGCCAAAACTACCGGACCGATAAGTACAAGTAGGAATGCACAGAGTTTTCTCATTGTATCAATTTTAATTTATACAAATATGCTATCACGGGACTTTAAGAGACCTTAAAATCTACCTTAAAAATAACTTAAAATAAATTACTAATGAAAAAACAATTGAAATAAATTCGTGTTAATATCTGGAACACTGTAGGTTATCGATGCGTTGTGAAGTGTGAGAATGCGATGAACAATTCTTAGTCCGAGACCAAAACCTGTGGTGCCTTTCGAGTTTTTACCACGCATAAAAGGCTGAAAAAGATTTTTTTGTTCTTCTTCGTTTAAGGTTTGCCCTGTGTTTGAAATGGAGATGACTAATTGATCATCCTGAGTACTTATAATTACTTTGGCTTGTTTGTTATCAGAATAAACACAGGCATTTTTTAGGATATTGGTTATGGCAATTTCCAATAAGTTTTTATTACCATTTATCTCTAAAGCGGTATCCAGATTGTTGCTTTCTTCTATTTCAAATAAAATTAGAAACTCCGGATAACTTTTATTCAGATTTTCGATAGCCGAAAACAAAATTTCATCCATACGATGAACTTCTTTGTTTTCATTTTTCTTATTGTCTATTTTAGAAAGGATCAATAGCGAATTAATTAATTCAGTCAATTGATTGATGTCAGACAATATCGTTTTTAGAAAGCTTTTTCCTTTGTCGGATGTTGTTGGATCTGCAATGGTGTTTTCAATCTGCGAGGTAATTCTGGATAGGGGAGTTCTCAGCTCATGTGAGGCATGGGCCGTAAATTCTTTTTGTTTTTGGTACGAAACTTCAATTCGATCCATCATGAAATTAAATTCATTGGCGATCAGATCAATTTCATTTTTGTTGTTTTTTGAAGCAACACGGGTATCGAGATTGTTTTCGTTGATATTCTTTATCTTTTGGTGGAAAATATTCAACGGACTCATAGCTTTTTTAACCATAAAAGAGGTTAGAACCCAGCAGATACAGGTAAAAAAGATATAGGAAATAATTAGCGTATACCTTAGGAAAAGTAATTTTCGTTTGCCATAATCGTCGGTGGCAGATATCAGGGCATAAAAATCCCGGTCTTTTGTATCATAAAAAACACCATATACTTCGTAATCACCCTGCTGTTTAAAGAATGTTTTATGTTTTCTAAGGTATTTCAGATCTTCAACTGACCAATTAATCTTGGCATCGTCAATACTACTGTAGATGAGTTTGAAGTTTGAATCAAAGACCAGTGTTTTTTCATCATACAGTTGGTTAATGGAATTCTGATCAATAACTTTTAAAAGCTGATCGTCGACCTCTTTAACGTTAACGAGAAGTTTAATGTTGGAAAGAGCTTTAATTTCGAGTCGATCACGAAATTCTTCTTTTCTGAAATTCGAGTATAAAACAAATATCAAGGTAGAAGCCAATCCGAAAAGGATGGTAAATAATAAACTTACTAAAAGTGATATTCGGTTTTTTAAAGTCATTCCTGATCGCTCAAATAATATCCGTAGCCCACTTTGGTACGAATAAGTTTAACAGTATGATCCTTGTCGATTTTCTTTCTTAAAAAATTAATATAAACTTCAATAGTATTTTGATTGGTTTCGATGTGATAATCCCAGAGTTTTTCGGCAATAAATTGTTTCGATAAGACTTTACCTTTGGCATGGGCCAAGATTAAAATGAGCTTGAATTCTTTGGGAGTAAGTTTGATTTCTTCTTTAGATCGAAATACTTTCATATCGCTTTCCAGAATTTCCAGATCAGCAATCGTTATTTTAGTTTCTACCTGTTGTGGAATTTCTTTTCGACGTAGTAGAGAAGTGCTTCGGGCATACAGTTCCTTAAAATGAAAGGGTTTAACAAGATAATCATCGGCTCCATTATCAAAAGAAGCTAATTTATCCTCAATTTCACTAAAAGCAGTGAGCATAATAATCGGAGTCTTTTTATCGACTTCCCGAATACTTTTACACACTTCAATTCCGTTACTTCCGGGAACATTAATATCCAGAATAATTAAATCATATTCATAGGGGAAATACTTCTTCAGCAGTAATGAACCATCATAATAAGAAAAACACTCGAATCCATTTGAAGTAAAGAATGCAGAGATTTCTTTCGATAAGGTAAAATCGTCTTCAAGAAGGAGTATTTTCATAGTGTTTTGTTTGCGTTATGAGATGTGAGATGTGAGTTGTGAGTTGTGGGTAATGTGTTAAGGGGATTAGTCCGTTGTTTTTACATTTTACAACTCACATCTTACTTTTTACTTTAATTTTTTATTAACAAGGAACTAGGCACTTAGAACTAAGCACTAATCACTAATTACCAATTACTAAGAACCAATTACTAAGAACTAATTACTAAGAACTAATTACTAAGAACTAATCACCAAACTAGTTAAAATAAGAAAAAGTTTCGTTGTTCTCAATTTTCAGTAAGGATTCGTAAATCAATTGAATTACATTTTCAACATCCTCTCTTTGTACCATTTCTACGGTAGTATGCATATAACGTAAAGGCAAGGAAATTAATGCTGAAGCCACACCGCCATTACTGTAAGCAAAAGCATCAGTATCTGTTCCGGTAGCACGAGATGTTGCATGACGCTGAAACGGAATTTTTTTCTCTTCGGCAGTATCTACAATGAGGTCACGCAATTTATTTTGTACAGCCGGGGCATAAGCAATTACAGGTCCTTTCCCCATTTTCAGATCTCCTTCCACTTTTTTATCAATCATTGGAGTAGTGGTATCATGGCAGACATCGGTTACAATTGCCACATTAGGTTTAATGGTCTGAGCAATCATTTCGGCTCCGCGAAGACCAATCTCTTCCTGAACAGAATTTACGATGTACAAACCAAACGGTAGTGTTTTATTATTTTCTTTTAGTAAACGAGCTACTTCGGCAATCATAAAGCCACCCATTCTGTTGTCGATCGCACGGCATACAAATTTATTTTCGTTCAAAATCATAAATTCATCCGGATACGTAATCACACATCCTACATGTACTCCCATAGCTTCAACCTGCTCTTTGGTTTCACAGCCTAAATCGATAAAGATATTACTGATTTTTGGAGTTTCTTCCTTGTCACGCAGACGGGTATGAATGGCAGGCCATCCAAATACACCTTTTACAATTCCTTTTTTAGTGTGAATGTGCACTCTTTTTGATGGTGCAATCAGATGATCGGAACCACCATTTCTGATTACGTATAATAAACCGTCATCAGTAATATAATTAACATACCAGGAAATTTCATCGGCATGACCTTCAATGACTACCTTAAATGGAGCGTCAGGGTTAATAACTCCTACAGCTGTTCCGTAAGTATCTGTAATAAAAGTGTCTACATAGGGTTTTAGATAATTCATCCAAAGTTTTTGCCCTTCGCTTTCGTAGCCTGTAGGGGAGGCGTTATTGAGATAGCTTTCCAGGAAAGCAATTGAGGTATCCTTTAAGATTGATTTTGTGCTCATAAAAATATTTTTTTGCTAATTTATAAATTTGGTATCAGAGTTGTATATAAATATATAATTTTACATTTAAATTATGACTCGATGAGATTTACTGCCCCTATTTTATTTTTTATATTGATTTCGTTAACAACTCAGGCTCAGGTGAAACCTAAAGAGAATGAGCAAATGGGTTACATATTAACGGAACAGGATTCTATTTTGAATGACACGATTGAATTGCCCGAAATTATTATTTCAAAGGAAAAACTGGATCCTGAAGCGCAAAAGCAATTTACGATTCTTCAAAACCGTGTTTATAAAGTATACCCGTATGCAAGACTTGCAGCAGACCGATTAACGGCATTGAATAGCGGAATGGCGCGCTTGAAAACCAACCGCGAAAAGAAAAAGTACTTTAAAATTGTAGAAGATTATCTCAATAACGAATTTGAAGCAAGACTTAAAAAACTTTCCCGCAAACAAGGACAGATTCTAGTGAAACTCGTTCACAGGCAAACGGGAATAACGACTTATGAGTTAATCAAAACCTTAAAAAGTGGTTTTAAAGCTTTTGTGTCCAATACAACGGCAAGTCTATTTGACATTAGTCTGAAAATGGAATACAAGCCATTTGAATCCAACGAGGATTATTTAATTGAAACTATTCTGGTCAGGGCATTTGATTCCGGAAAACTTGTGAATCAAAAAGCAGCAAATCCTGTAAATTATGATGATTTGATGAACCATTGGGAAACAAAAGCAAAAGAGACAAAAGCGGAAAAATAACAGTATTTTATTTAAAGCGGAATTGATAAAGACCTACAGATGATTCTGTAGGTTTTTTTTTATTGTTTTAAGTTTTGGATTACAAGGTTAACTTAGATTTAAGAGAATATACTTACTTAATTTTTAATACTGCGATTTATCTCTGATAGCCCGTAAATTCAGTGTTTTTTGTTATATTTTTTGCAGTTAAACAATGTTTACTTTGTTTTTTTAACAAATTAACTGGGAATATAATTTGTTAATTATAGTTTAATTTGTAGGTTTACGATCTTAACAACCACTAAGTTAACCAAAAACCAATTTATTTATGAGATTAAAACTACTTACACTATTGGTGTTATTAGTGGCCATTCCCATTTGGTCGCAGAAGACATCAGAAAGTGATTTTGTAATTTCTTTAAATGGAAACAAAATCACAACTACGTCAAATTTTAAACAGCAGTTTAAAGACAAAAAAAGTACAGCTAAGCAGAGCCTGAAAACAGAGTATACTTTGCTGCAGTTTACAAAAATTCCTTCTGTGGAAGAACAGCAAAAGTTGAAAACACAAGGAATAACTTTACTTAGTTATTTATCGAATAACGCTTATTATGCAGAAATTGCTCCTGAGTTTTATAACAAAAGCAGTGTTTCTGATAACATAAGAGCAGTGATTGCAGTCGATCCGAAATACAAATTGGATCCTATGATTGTGGATAACGCTATCCCGGATTATGCTGCAACAGGTGGTAACGGAATTAAAGTTGTTGTGAGTTATTTTAAAGGCGTTGACCGTAAGCGTGTTGAACAGGATTTAGCAGGCCTGTTTTTAAAAAACAGCAATAACGATACAACGTTTAATGAAATTTATATCCAAGCCTCTAAAGAAAAATTAGAAGAGGTCGCAAAATTCAATTGGGTACAAAACATTGAGTTGGTTGCTCCACCGGTAGAAAGCGATAATAAGCCGGGTGTAACTTTGCATAAAGCAAATGTTTTGGGATCTACAATTCCTGGCCTTGGTTACGGATTAACCGGAAAAGGAGTGAAAGTTGGTGTTTGGGATGGTAATTTGGAGCCTCATAAAGATCATACCGGCAGAGTTATCATTAGAGAATACGAATATAGTTCGTCGCATGGAGATCACGTTGCAGGTACTATTGGCGGTGCCGGTTTATTAGATCCAATAGCAAGAGGAATGGCTCCGGAGGTGCAAATGTACGGTTGGAATTTTAATACTCAGTCTAACGGTTTAAGCGTTCAGCAAGAAAGAGTGAAAGCTGCGAATGAAGATGGTATTGAATTAACATCAAATTCGTATGGAGTAAATTTAACTTCAGGTTATAATACCAGAAGATATGATACCGGAGATCGTGGTGATGATAATGTTACCGTAACATTTCCTTATCTTTTGAATATTTATTCGAATGGAAATGCACAAACAGCATACCCTGGGGGATTTAATACATCAACAAAAAACTCAAAAAATGCACTACACGTTGCAAACGTTCAGGCAGATGGAGTAATCAGTGGCTCTAGTAGTTTTGGTCCTACCATTGACGGACGTTTAGTGCCACAAATCTCTGCAGTAGGAAATAATGTTTATTCGCTGGACTACAGTAATTCTTATCAGATTATGAGTGGTACTTCGATGGCTACTCCTGGAGTTACAGGTACAATAGCTTTGCTTTGTGAGAGATATAAGAATATTTATGCTGCCAAACCGTTGGCCTCTTTGATGAAAGCTTTGGTGTGTAATACTTCTAAAGATGTCGGAAATCCAGGTCCGGATTATAAGTATGGTTTTGGACATATTAATGGACTTAGAGCCATTAGAGGTTTAGATAACAAATTGTTCTACACAAATACAGTATCTAATGGCCAAAGCTACGAGAAAGAAATCGTCGTACCGGCAGGATTGGTGACTTTGAAAGTGATGCTTGCCTACACAGATTTAGGCGGAACACCAGGAGCTTCGTCGGTTTCGGTAAACGATTTGGATGTAAAAATTGTAAAAGATGGTGTAACCACTTTGCCTTGGGTTTTAAATGCTACGACACCAAATGCTAATGCAGTTCGCGGTGTGGACAATTTGAATAATATTGAACAAATCACTTTGGACAATCCTGATGCAGGAACTTATAAAATTATCGTTAGCGGCTCGAGAGTGCCTATTGGTACACAAGAGTTTTCTGTGGTGTATGATTTTGTAGCTCCTGAATTAGTTTTAACTTATCCTATCGGAGGAGAGAAATTTAACACAGATACCACAGAGTATATTCGTTGGGATTATGAAGGAGAAGCAAAACCTTTTACAATCGAATATTCTGTTGATGGAGGGATTAACTATCAGGTTATAGCGAAAGATGTTCCTTCTGCTGCGAGAAATTTTGCATGGAAAGTTCCTGCAGGAATTGTTGCTAATGCAAAAATAAGAGTAATTGCTGGTTCAAAAGTGGATACTTCAAGAGAAGTGTTTAATATTATTTCAGAGCCTAAAAATTTAGTGATAGCGCCTTCAGCATGCGGTGTTTCATCGTATAAGATGGATTGGGATCCAATTCCGGGAGCAAAATACGAAGTATTAAAAATGAACGGGTACAAGTTTGACGTTGTTGCAACGGTAACTGATCCTACTTATACTTTTACAGTATCAGTTGGGGATGATAACTGGTTTTCAGTTAGAACCGTTGATATCGCAACGGGAATTGTTTCTGAAAGAGTAAGAGCAGTAAACGTAGAGCCGGTTTCTCAAGCGGTTGTTAGTGCTGCTACGCTTCCTTTTACCGAGAACTTTAATTCCAGAAAAGCAGGTAATTATGTGTTTTCTAAAGGAACAACTGGTTTAGTAAAGTATGAATATATTAATGCAGATTTTGTAGACGGAGCAAAAATGGCCGGATCAGGAGATGTGTCTGCTTCTCCTTGGGTAGCCAGTACATCAGCAAATGCGTTTGCTAATAATCCGAACTTCGTTAAGAAAGTTTCATTCTGTGATATCGATGCTACAAGTTTGACTGGTAAAACAATTGGACTTAAATTTAATTTAATTTGGACTACAGTTGGTGCTTCACCACTGCCAAACAAAAACTTCTTTAGACTTGTTGTAAACGGTACTCCAGTGAATAGTTACGAAAGTATTGGTGTTTACGGCGGAACAGCTACGTCTGGTAATACAGAATTATTATACGATTTATCGGCTTATGCGGGAACTGTCTTTAGCGTAGCTTTTGAATCGGTTATGGATAATGATGTACAAGTGATAAGCAATGATAATGTTTACAATTCTGTTTTTATTGATAATGTTTCCATTTTTGAGGCAACTGCGACGGATGTTGAATTAACTTCATTAACTCCAAATGCAGGAATTACAGCCAGTGAAACTGTAAAAGTAAAAGTATTCAATCACTCTCCTGTTGCGGTAAGCAATGTACCTGTTTCTTATAAAATTGATAGTGGAGCAGAAGTGATTGAAACTATTCCGGGGCCAATTAATCCTTTTACAGAAGCATCTTATGATTTTGCACAAAAAGCTGATTTTTCAACTCCAAAACTTTACAAAGTAGTTGGAAAAGTAAATTATACAGGTGATGCAGTTGCAGACAACAATACGATAGAGAAAAGTGTACGTAATACAGGAACTGATATTTTAATGGGCGGAGCTGCTCCGGCACCTACTTGCGCAGCGACATTTACAGATAGTGGTTCGCGTTATGCAAATTACGCAAACAATCTTTCGCAAACTATAACTTTCAAACCTGCAACAGCCGGAAATAGTATTAGGGTAACTTTTTCTGCCTTTAATGTAGAGCAGGATTATGACTACTTATATGTGTATAACGGAACAACTACATCTGCGCCTTTATTAGGCACCTTTACCGGAAATACTTTGCCTCCTTCTATAACATCAACAGCTGCAGGTGGGGAGTTGACATTTAGATTTACCTCAGATAGTGATGTAAATGAGTTAGGATGGATAGCTGATATTGAATGTGTTGTAAAGCCGGTAATAACAGACGTATCTGTAGTTTCGATTACAACTCCTGAAGTTTTAGGAAAAAAGACCAGTACGCATGATGTAACCATTAGAGTTAGTAATTTAGGAGCAAGTGCTTTAACTAATCATCCGGTGTTTTATCAAATAAACGGAGGGACAAAAGTTACGGAAACCGTTCCGACGATAGCAGCTTATTCTACAGTAAATTTCACTTTTACAGCTAAAGCTGATTTATCAGTGGTTGATGCTACTTATACTATCAAAGCGGGAGCTGATTTGCCCGATGCAAATGCAGCTAACGATGCAGTCGAAAAAGTAGTGTACAATAAAAACGAGTTACCGGTTCATACCAATACAAATGGATACGCAATTTCGCGCTTCAAATGGAATGATGTGGTAAATAATTCAGGAACTACGGCATATTCTGATTTTAAAAACATAAAAATTCCGGTTTATCCTGGCTTTACTTATCAGCCAGAGGTAAGCATTACAAAGACAGAAACGCCAATAACCAGAGACTTGTCAACAACTGCAACAGGAGTTTTCACAATGATTGTGATCGATTTGAACGGAGATGGTAATTTGACAGATGAATTTTATGCAGGAAATTTTTGGGTAAATACTACTCCAACTTCTGCAGCACCTGCTATACCATCGACCACAAGTACACATTATTTCAGAAATATGGCTACATTGGCAGGAGGGTTTACCATTCCGTCCAACACAACAGCTGGTGAGAAATTGATGAGAGTAGTACACATGTTTCGTTCTCCAAATGAATATTTTAATGTAAATCTAGGGCCAACTTTTGATGGGTTAACAAGTTCAAGAAACGATTTTGAAGTAGAGGAGTATACTATTAATGTATTACCTTTTACAGCTGCTGATGCCAGTATTGATGCAATTACAGCACCAATTAAACCAGGTAATGCTCCTGTGACGGTTTCGGCTGTAATTCGTAATTATTCAACTGCAGCAATTTCGAACTTCCCGGTTGCTTATAAAATCAACAATGGCGCTGAAGTAATTCAGAATCAAGTTGCTTCAATTGCAGCAGGAGGAACAGCTACCATTACATTTACTACTAAGGCAAATTTAGGAGCGCCTGATAATTATACAATTCAGGTTTATACGAAACTGCCTGCGGATACAGATCCTTCAAATGATGCTAAATCAATAACACTTTCACATGCTGCAAATCATCCTGTAAATGTGACTGGAACTTTTGACGGTGTAAACGACTTTATAATAACGGGGACTACACCTGCTTTGAATCTTACTAATAATTATACGTATGAGCTTTGGGTAAACCAAAAACAACCTACAACTTTTGCAAGGCTTTTAGATAAGAGTACAGCGTTAGCGTTTATTCACACTAATAATAGTTTGAGTTTATATAAGGAAAACAGTTTAGTGATCTCTATTACTACTGCTACAGGATCATATGTAATTAATACAGGAGTAAATACTATTAAACAGAATACATGGCACCACATCGCTTATACGGTAAGTGCTGCTAACGTGTATACCGTTTATATTGATGGAGTTTCAGTTCCTTATACCAGTACAGGTACTGCCGGGGCATCAACTTCAAATGCTGCAGCACCTGCCTATATAGGTAATAACGCAGGATTGGCTCGTGGTTTAAATGGTAATATTGATGAAGTTCGTATTTGGGCTGGAGTTCGCAATCAGGCAACAATTGCTGCAAATTCAACAACAAAATACGTTGGAAACGAACCTGGATTATTGGCATATTACAGCTTTTCAGAAGGGAATAAACAGTTTGTTTTCGATAGTACTATAAGCGATAATACGGCTATAGTTACAAATGCTGATACAGATGGTTTGGGAGCTGGAAAATTCTGGAATGTTCCTGTTTTATTGCAGAAATTGGAATTTGTAAATCAATTAGCAACATCTTATGATGAAGGAAGTAAGACATTCACTGTTCTGTTAAACGATGGAGCTGATGTAACTACTGCGGTTGCAAACTACACTTTAGGAATGAAAAGTATTGCAAAAATTGGAGGTGTGACACAAGTGAATGGAGTGACGCCAAACGATTATACCAATCCAGTTACTTTAACAGTAGAAGGAGTTGGATTTAATACCGGAATTTCTGAAACATACACTATTAAAGTTGTTACTGGTTTAAGCAATGAAAGTAAGTTACTTTCTTATGATTTTAAAACCGTTTCAAATCCAGGTTTGCCACAGGAAATTTATACCGATATTGTTGGGAATAATGCTACTAAAACAGTACCATTCGGTTACAATGTTTCAAACTTAATTGCAGATTTTACGGTTTCGCCAGGGGCAGAGCTTTATGTTGACGGAGTAAAACAACTTAATTCTAAAGTAACTGCTTCAGATTACCGTAATAGTTTCTTGGTAACAGTTGTTTCTCAGAACAAGCAATCTCAAACAAACTATACGGTAGATATTAATGCAAAAAATACTAAAGCAAGTATTTTGTCTTATTCAGTAGCTAATCAGGTTGGAACAAGTGTTATTGATCCTGTAGCTAAAACGGTAAAAGTTCAGGTAAACAATAATGCTAATTTAAGCGCTTTAGTGCCTAATGTTCAGGTTTCTGATTTCGCTACATTACGTATCGGGACTTATATTCAGACTAGTGGAGTGACAACGTTAAACTATACTGAACCAGTGTCTTATAATGTGTTAGCTCAAAGCAGAAGTATTGAATATTGGACATTGACAATTGAATCAGCTAAACCTACAATTACACTTTTAGGCAATGCAGTCATTTCAATTGATAAAGGTTGCGTATATACAGATCCAGGTTATACAGCTGTAGATAACACAAATGCAGATATTACTTCGTCGGTTATCGTTTCAGGTACTGTTGATGTAAATACTCCGGGTCAATATGTAATAACATATACGGTAAAAGATGCGTTGCAAAATCAAGCTACAGTAACCCGTACAGTAAATGTATCAAGTACAACATGTACATTAGGAGTACCAACTAATGCTATTGAAGGTTTTGTATTATATCCAAATCCGGTTATCGAAGGTAAGGTTCATATACAATCAGCTTCAACTAGTCCTAAAAACATCGTCATATCTGATATGACAGGAAAGAAAATACTTTCCGTTCAGACAGAAAAAACAGAATTGAATGTTTTAGGCTTGCCAAGCGGTGTATATTTAATAAGAGTAGAACAGGACGGGAATACATCTATAGAAAAATTAATCATTAGATAATTTCACAGACTAGTTCTGGATAATTAATAAGTTACAACCCTACAGGTTTTAAAACCTGTAGGGTTTGTTTTTTTACTATCTATATATAAGGAGTGATTCTGTCCGGCTGAGCGAAGTCGAAGCTTGGTGTTTGGAATTCTATAACTATACATAAGAGTAGTTTTTGTCCAGTTGAGCGAAGTCGGAGCCTTTAAGCTTGGTATTTGAGATTCGGAATTCGATACTATAATATAGTGTAGTTTTTGTCCAGCTGAGCGAAGTCGAAGCTTGGTATTCGAGATTCTATACTATATATAAAGAGTGATTCTGTCCAGCTGAGCGAAAATGCAAGAAAAGTAGTTTCTGTCCGGCTGAGCGAAGTCGAAGCTTGGTATTTGAGATTCTATACTATATATAAAGAGTGATTTTGTCCAGCTGAGCGAAGTCGAAGCCTTTATCTGCTACTATCGGGGCTAGGGCATGGATTTTCAAAGGAAAGATCGGTCATAAAACAAAAACTTCGCGCCTTTGCGTCATTGCGAGATTAGTAAAAAGCCAGTAAAAATGGGGCTTTGTATCTAAGAGTTTTATTTGAGAGAAGAAAAATCTTTCAAACCTGAAAATAGTTTAATTTGTAAAAGAGGTGTTATCAGACTGTTAAGAAGAATTTTTAAAAAAGATTAAAAATAAGTTTAGAAAAAGCTTGTGAAAGCGGATAAAGTGACTACTTTTGCACCCGCAACAGCGATAAACGTTCACCGAAATACTGACAAGCAAAGGAGTTAAGACGAAAAGAAATTTTCAAAAAAAGATTCGAAAAAGCTTGCGAGATTCGAAAACGGGTATTACATTTGCACCCCGCAAAACATGGGAAGTTCATTGAAAGATTGGTAAGGAGGGAAGTTGAAAACGAAAAGAAATTTTCTAAAAAAAAACTTCAAAAAACTCTTGCCGATTAGAAATAAGTTTTCTACTTTTGCACCCGCTTTGAGAGACAAGCGAAACAATAAAAAGAACACGTTCGTAGACATATTGAATTGACAGCCGTTTCGATGAAAATCGGAACAAAAGAATAAGAGTAATAGAATCGTAAGATTCGAAAAGAACCGATAGATATTCATCGCAATATAATATAAAAATATACGATGAAGAGTTTGATCCTGGCTCAGGATGAACGCTAGCGGCAGGCTTAACACATGCAAGTCGAGGGGTATATGTCTTCGGATATAGAGACCGGCGCACGGGTGCGTAACGCGTATGCAATCTACCTTTTACAGAGGGATAGCCCAGAGAAATTTGGATTAATACCTCATAGCATAGCAGTCTCGCATGAGATCACTATTAAAGTCACAACGGTAAAAGATGAGCATGCGTCCCATTAGCTAGTTGGTAAGGTAACGGCTTACCAAGGCTACGATGGGTAGGGGTCCTGAGAGGGAGATCCCCCACACTGGTACTGAGACACGGACCAGACTCCTACGGGAGGCAGCAGTGAGGAATATTGGACAATGGGCGCAAGCCTGATCCAGCCATGCCGCGTGCAGGATGACGGTCCTATGGATTGTAAACTGCTTTTGTACGAGAAGAAACACCCCGACGTGTCGGGACTTGACGGTATCGTAAGAATAAGGATCGGCTAACTCCGTGCCAGCAGCCGCGGTAATACGGAGGATCCAAGCGTTATCCGGAATCATTGGGTTTAAAGGGTCCGTAGGCGGTTTAGTAAGTCAGTGGTGAAAGCCCATCGCTCAACGGTGGAACGGCCATTGATACTGCTAAACTTGAATTATTAGGAAGTAACTAGAATATGTAGTGTAGCGGTGAAATGCTTAGAGATTACATGGAATACCAATTGCGAAGGCAGGTTACTACTAATGGATTGACGCTGATGGACGAAAGCGTGGGTAGCGAACAGGATTAGATACCCTGGTAGTCCACGCCGTAAACGATGGATACTAGCTGTTGGAAGCAATTTCAGTGGCTAAGCGAAAGTGATAAGTATCCCACCTGGGGAGTACGTTCGCAAGAATGAAACTCAAAGGAATTGACGGGGGCCCGCACAAGCGGTGGAGCATGTGGTTTAATTCGATGATACGCGAGGAACCTTACCAAGGCTTAAATGTAGTTTGACCGGTTTGGAAACAGATCTTTCGCAAGACAAATTACAAGGTGCTGCATGGTTGTCGTCAGCTCGTGCCGTGAGGTGTCAGGTTAAGTCCTATAACGAGCGCAACCCCTGTTGTTAGTTGCCAGCGAGTGAAGTCGGGAACTCTAACAAGACTGCCAGTGCAAACTGTGAGGAAGGTGGGGATGACGTCAAATCATCACGGCCCTTACGCCTTGGGCTACACACGTGCTACAATGGCCGGTACAGAGAGCAGCCACTGGGTGACCAGGAGCGAATCTATAAAACCGGTCACAGTTCGGATCGGAGTCTGCAACTCGACTCCGTGAAGCTGGAATCGCTAGTAATCGGATATCAGCCATGATCCGGTGAATACGTTCCCGGGCCTTGTACACACCGCCCGTCAAGCCATGGAAGCTGGGGGTGCCTGAAGTCGGTGACCGCAAGGAGCTGCCTAGGGTAAAACTGGTAACTAGGGCTAAGTCGTAACAAGGTAGCCGTACCGGAAGGTGCGGCTGGAACACCTCCTTTCTAGAGCCTTAATGTTAGCCTAGTGCACGTTAAGGAAAAAAGATGATTATTTATGGGTCTCTGAATTGGAGATTGTATTACTCTTGCTGTTAATTTAAAAAAATGAAAAGAATTAAGTAAAAACAGAGTCTCGTAGCTCAGCTGGTTAGAGTACTACACTGATAATGTAGGGGTCGGCAGTTCGAGTCTGCCCGGGACTACTTTTTAAAACAATTGACAATTGATAATTAACAATTGATAATTAATAACTAAAAAGACTGTAAGTTTAATTTAAAAGGAAATTTTAGAGGTTGAGTGACCGTTTTAAGTACTGTTAACTGAGAACTGTTAACTGACAACTAAAAAATGGGGGATTAGCTCAGCTGGCTAGAGCGCCTGCCTTGCACGCAGGAGGTCAACGGTTCGACTCCGTTATTCTCCACTAAGGGCTATAAGCTATAAGCTGTAGGCCGTAAGCTAAAAAGCTTAAAGCGTATTGCTTAAAGCCTAAAGCGAAACAAAGTTCATTGACATATTGAGATAAGAAAATAATAAGAAAGTAGAAAGCGTTTTTTGTTATTCGTAACAAAAGACAAAGAAAAACGGTCTTGTTTTATAGCAAGATTGGTACAATAAGCAAAATAAGGGCGTATGGGGGATGCCTAGGCTCTCAGAGGCGAAGAAGGACGTGATAAGCTGCGAAAAGCTACGGGGACGAGCACACATCGATTGATCCGTAGATATCCGAATGGGGCAACCCACTATGTTGAAGACATAGTACACCGATAGGTGGGCAAACCCGCTGAACTGAAACATCTAAGTAGGCGGAGGAGAAGAAAACAAAAGTGATTCCGTAAGTAGTGGCGAGCGAACGCGGATTAGCCCAAACCAATGATGTTACGGCATTGTTGGGGTTGTAGGACCACGACATTTTATGTACAAGGAACCAGAATCGACTGGAAAGTCGAGCCATAGAGAGTGATAGCCTCGTATGGGTAACAAGTATAATAGATAGTGGTATCCTGAGTAGGGCGGGGCACGTGAAACCCTGTCTGAATTTGGCGGGACCATCCGCTAAGGCTAAATACTCCTGAGAGACCGATAGTGAACCAGTACCGTGAGGGAAAGGTGAAAAGAACCGTGAATAACGGAGTGAAATAGATCCTGAAACCATACGCTTACAAGCGGTCGGAGCCCTTTAGTGGGGTGACGGCGTGCCTTTTGCATAATGAGCCTACGAGTTAACGTTGCTGGCAAGGTTAAGTGATTAAGTCACGGATCCGTAGCGAAAGCGAGTCTGAATAGGGCGCTTTAGTCAGTAGTGTTAGACGCGAAACCGTGTGATCTACCCATGGGCAGGATGAAGCGCTGGTAACACAGTGTGGAGGTCCGAACCGGTTGACGTTGAAAAGTCTTCGGATGACCTGTGGGTAGGGGTGAAAGGCCAATCAAACTCGGAAATAGCTCGTACTCCCCGAAATGCATTTAGGTGCAGCGTTATTTTAGTTATATAGAGGTAGAGCTACTGATTGGATGCGGGGGCTTCACCGCCTACCAATTCCTGACAAACTCCGAATGCTATATAATGATTGATAACAGTGAGGGCTTGGGTGCTAAGGTCCAAGTCCGAGAGGGAAAGAACCCAGACCATCAGCTAAGGTCCCCAAATATATGCTAAGTTGAAAGAACGAGGTTTGTCTGCCCAGACAGCTAGGATGTTGGCTTGGAAGCAGCCATTCATTTAAAGAGTGCGTAACAGCTCACTAGTCGAGCGGACGAGCATGGATAATAATCGGGCATAAGCATATTACCGAAGCTATGGATTTTGTAGTAATACAAAGTGGTAGGGGAGCATTCTAACAGGGTTGAAGGTGTATCGTAAGGTATGCTGGACTGGTTAGAAAAGAAAATGTAGGCATAAGTAACGATAATGCGGGCGAGAAACCCGCACACCGAAAAACTAAGGTTTCCACAGCTATGCTAATCAGCTGTGGGTTAGTCTGGTCCTAAGGCGAACCCGAAAGGGACAGTCGATGGCCAACGGGTTAATATTCCCGTACTACTAATTACTGTGATGGGGTGACGGAGTGATGAAAGCGCCGCGAACTGACGGAATAGTTCGTTGAAGTACCTAGCTATATTCTCTATAGGCAAATCCGTAGAGAATGGTGAAATACGATAGTACTCGGAGTCTTCGGACAAAGAGATAGTGCGCCTAAGGGCTTCCAAGAAAAACCTCTAAACTTCAGGTAATTAGTACCAGTACCGTAAACCGACACAGGTAGTTGAGGAGAGAATCCTAAGGTGCTCGAGAGATTCATGGCTAAGGAATTAGGCAAAATAGACCCGTAACTTCGGGAGAAGGGTCGCCCCGAGTAATCGGGGCCGCAGTGAAGAGGTCCAGGCGACTGTTTATCAAAAACACAGGGCTCTGCAAAATCGTAAGATGAAGTATAGGGCCTGACACCTGCCCGGTGCTGGAAGGTTAAGAGGAGATGTTATCTTCGGAGAAGCATTGAATTGAAGCCCCAGTAAACGGCGGCCGTAACTATAACGGTCCTAAGGTAGCGAAATTCCTTGTCGGGTAAGTTCCGACCTGCACGAATGGTGTAACGATCTGGACACTGTCTCAGCCATGAGCTCGGTGAAATTGTAGTAACGGTGAAGATGCCGTTTACCCGCAGTGGGACGAAAAGACCCTGTGCACCTTTACTATAGCTTAGTATTGACCTTGGATAAATGATGTGTAGGATAGGTTGGAGACTGTGAAGTGGCGTCGCCAGGCGTTGTGGAGTCATTGTTGAAATACAACCCTTTGTTTATCTGAGGCCTAACTCTTCGATGAAGAGGACAGTGCTTGGTGGGTAGTTTGACTGGGGTGGTCGCCTCCAAAAGAGTAACGGAGGCTTCTAAAGGTTCCCTCAGTACGCTTGGTAACCGTGCGTAGAGTGCAATGGCATAAGGGAGCTTGACTGAGAGACATACAGGTCGATCAGGTACGAAAGTAGAGCATAGTGATCCGGTGGTTCCGCATGGAAGGGCCATCGCTCAAAGGATAAAAGGTACGCCGGGGATAACAGGCTGATCTCCCCCAAGAGCTCATATCGACGGGGGGGTTTGGCACCTCGATGTCGGCTCGTCACATCCTGGGGCTGGAGAAGGTCCCAAGGGTTGGGCTGTTCGCCCATTAAAGTGGCACGCGAGCTGGGTTCAGAACGTCGTGAGACAGTTCGGTCTCTATCTACTGTGGGCGTTAGAAATTTGAGTGGATCTGATTCTAGTACGAGAGGACCGAATTGGACAAACCTCTAGTGTATCTGTTGTCCCGCCAGGGGCACCGCAGAGTAGCTACGTTTGGAAGGGATAAGCGCTGAAAGCATATAAGCGCGAAACCCACCACAAGATGAGATTTCTTTTAAGGATCGTGGAAGATGACCACGTTGATAGGCTATAGATGTAAAGGCAGTAATGTCATAGTCGAGTAGTACTAATAATCCGTAAGCTTATGTACACCCTTTTCCCGTCCCGTTGAAAAACGGGACGGGAGGAAACTTTCTCTCTTCGACTCTAGCTCAGAGCTGAGTGAAGTCTTATTTGTTTCTTTATCTCAGTATGTTAAAATATTGTTTTAATTTATAATTAACAATTTATAATTGATAATTAATAATTAAAAAGTTGCCCAAGCAACTAACAACCTTAAGGTGGTTATTGCGGCGGGGCTCACCTCTTCCCATCCCGAACAGAGAAGTTAAGCCCGCCTGCGCAGATGGTACTGCAGTTATGTGGGAGAGTATGTCGTCGCCTTTCTTTTAAGAACCCTATCCAAATCGGATAGGGTTTTTTGTTTTATAACGTTTTTTAAATCTTTGCGGTTAAAAAAAATAACACACGGATGAAACGGATTCGCCAGGCGAAAACGCGGATTGAAACGGATTTTTTATTGGATTCAAATTGCTTTTGCTCTTTCAGGGCGAAAATGACATTATTTTTATTTATTTCATGGTGCTTTGCACCATGCTCTTTGCTTTTCGGGCTTTCAGCCCTTTTTTCTTGCATGCTTTGCGTAAACCTTCGCGCTCTTTGCGGTTAAAAAAAATAGTACGCGAACGATACGGATTCGCCAGGCGAAAACGCGAATTGGAACGCATTTTTTTTGATTTGCAGAAATGAAAATTGCTTTTGCCCTTTCAGGGCGAAAATGACATTATTTTTATTTATTTCATGGTGCTTTGCGCCATGCTCCTGCTTTTCGGGCTTTCAGCCCTTTTTTCTTGCGTGCTTTGCGTAAACCTTCGCGCTCTTTGCGGTTAGAAATTAGCTCATAGATGATTTATGGTCCTTTTTTTCTTTAAATATTCTTTTTATCGTTGACTGCGTTAGGGATGGAAGTGATATCCTTTTGCGATACCCATACTTCTAAAAAAAAAACTGAAACTTCTATCGCAAAAGATTTAGCGGACAGCCCGACCCGTAGGGGAACGCCATAACTATCTTTACTATATTTTTGCTCAGTAGAAATTAATTTAAAAATCTGTGAGTAATTTTTTTTTCGACGGTTTAAAATCAGAGATTGTAATTTCAGATAAAAATCATATTTTTACTTTAGTGTTTAATTGATCTAAAAATCGGAATACGATGAAAAATGTCTTTTATAAAGGAGATTGTGATGAGTTTGTAAAACGTATTAATTCGCTTCAACCGGATTCGAAAGGGCTGTGGGGAAAAATGGATGTAGCTCAAATGCTGGCACACTGTAATGTTTCCTATGAGATGGTTTACGAGGATATTCATCCCAAGCCGGGTTTCTTTTTGAGGTTTATTTTAAAGACATTGGTTAAAAATAAGGTGGTAAGCGAGACACCGTATAAACATAATAATCCCACTGCATCTCAATTTATCATAAACGGCAGTCGTGATTTCGATCTTGAAAGAGATAGATTGATTGCTTACATTAATAAAACGCAATTGCTGGGTGAAAAAGATTTCGACGGTAAAGAATCGCATTCTTTTGGTAGATTAACTGCGACAGAATGGAGTAATATGTTTGCTAAACATCTGGAGCATCATCTGAGTCAATTTGGGGTTTAATTTTATGCTTTGCTTATGAGAATGTTCTGTATTATCAGTTCGTTATTTTTGGGATTAGCTGTAAACGCACAGCAGCAGGAAGTCCAAAAGAGTATTGAAACTTTTTTTGAGGGTTTTCACCAAAGAGATACCGTAAGAATGAAATCTGTTTGTGCGGATAAAATAGTCCTGCAATCTATTAGTGAGAGTTTGGTTAAAGGAAACAAACTTACAGAGGAAAATTCGGGTAAATTCTATAAGTCAATTGCTACCATCCCATCTAATATTGAATTTTCTGAAAAGATTTTAAGCTACAATATTCAAATTGACGGAACAATAGCACATGTTTGGGCACCCTATCAGTTTTATGTGAACGATAAACTGAGTCACTCGGGAGTAAACACTTTTACTTTGTTTAAAGAAAAAGACAACTGGAAAATCATCTATCTGATCGATACCAGAAGAAAATAATGCTTTTATGCAATTTCAGTTGCAAAGTAATAACAGGAGTCTGCCAATGTGCACTCATCGCATTTGGGTTTGGGTCTGCAGGTTTCTCTTCCTAAAAAAGAAATTGCCATCCCAATTTCAGACCAAATGGTTTTGGGTAAAACCTGCATTAGGTCTTTTTCTGTTTTAATTCCGTCTTTACTCTCTTTGATAATACCAATTCTTGGTGCTACGCGTATGACGTGTAAATCGGCAATAATTCCTTCTGCCGGTTGATGAGTTTCTCGTAAAATTACATTGGCTGATTTTCTTCCAATACCTTTTAAAGCGGTTAATTCTTTCATGGTTAATGGAATGTTTTCATCATTTTGAACCGTTTTTGCAATTTCCAAAAGCCATTGTGCTTTTGTGGGATAATTACGGACTTTGCTTATGTAAGGAAGGAAAGCTTCTGCATCGGTTTGAGACAGACTTTTTAGTGTGGGATATTTTTCAAATAGTGCTGGTGCAATTTTATTGATGTTGGCATCAGAATCCTGAGCAGATAGAACAACCATTACTAGCAATTGATAAGTATTTTGATAGTCTAAAGGATGTTTTCTTCCTTTATATTTACTTAGGATGGGTTCCAGTTTTGTTTCCCAATTTGTTGTTTCTCCAAATAAGTCCATTTTTAATTTCTTTAGAATTGAACAATAGAAAGTATAACTATCACAAAATTAAGGGGTTTTGATGAAATCGAGTATTTTTTTAATGACATTTTGATTGCCAAGAATTTTTCGGTGTCCCAAACCTTCTGTTAGATATAAAGTCCCATTTTCCAGTTGTTTATGAATATGGATTCCTGCTTTCACCGAAACTTCAGGATCATCATGATCATGAATTACGAGGACTGGTAGTTTAACTTTCTGAGCTGCTTTGTAAGCCGAAAAATCATCCATTTTTACCTGATACTTCTTTTCAAAATGGTCGCGCAAACGTTCGCTTATTTCTGGTTTTAGCTCTAGCTTGGCTACAAAATCATCCAATATATCCTGTACTATATCACCACTGCCAATTACTATTGCCTTTTTTACCTTTAATCCGTCTTTAATCGCGTTTAGAACCGACATTCCGCCTAAGGAATGGCCGATAGCAAATTCAAAAGGACCAAATTGTTTTTCAATTTCTAAAATTGAAGCAATAAATTCAGACATGATCGTACTTTTTCCTTCGGATTTTCCATGTGCTGGAGCATCAAAACTTACCGTTGAAAAGCCATTTTTTAAAAGTTCATCGGCTATTTTGAATAATTGGGTTCCTCTTCCGGCCCAACCGTGCACCAGTAAAATTTTGCGATCACTTTTCCCATATTCGTACGTAACCACGCTTTTATTAATTACGGGAACATAAATGGTTTTTTGAATACTTTTTTGCTCCATATCGAATTCGCGTTTTGGAACTTTATGTTTTACAGGAGTTGTGAAAAGTTTTGCGGCATAAGTGGTAACCAGTTTTGTCGAAAAAAAGGCACAAATTTTAGCGGATGCAATAATAAACTTGGGAATTTTTAGAGATTTAGTAGGATTATTTTCCTTTTTTGACATATCAATAATTTTTTTCTGAGGGCTGAATTCTGTTTATTTTTTCCTAAATTTAAAAAAAGATAAAAGTAACACATTAATAGATGTTTACTGAAAAAAAGAATTGAGAAAATAGTATTTAGTACGCATATAAATTTTAAGAATGGAAATATTTCACATCAGTGCAGAGTGTTATCCAATGGCAAAGGTGGGGGGGTTGGCCGATGTGGTTGGCGCATTGCCTAAGTATCAGACTAAAGCTGGTCACGACGTTCGTGTTGTGGTCCCTTGTTACGATACAAAATTCAGAAAAGAAAACGATTTTGAATGTGTTCATTGGGGAACTGTGAAGCTGGGGAATTTTAATTTTCCGTTTAGTGTTTTGAAAGAAACAACAGATAAACTGGGATATGAGTTGTATCTGATTGAAATTAAAGAATTGTTCGATCGCCCAAATGTTTACGGATATGAAGATGATATTGAAAGATTTGTATCCTTTCAGATTGCGGCTTTAGACTGGATTACAGCACGGAATAAAGTTCCGGATGTTTTAAATTGCCACGATCATCACACCGGATTGATTCCGTTTTTAGTTCAATATGCATACAAATATGAAAGCCTTAGCAATGTAAGATCAGTAATTACGATACACAATGGTCTTTATCAGGGTTGGTTTGGTTTTGATAAGCTGTTTTATTTGCCTGAGTTTGATTTGAAACATGTTGGTTTCTTAGAGTGGGACCATTCGATTAACTCATTAGCAGTAGGAATCAAGTGTGCCCATGCTGTGACTACGGTTTCTCCAAGTTATCTCGATGAAATTAATAATGCAGCAAATGGTTTAGAAGCCCTTTTTAAAGCTGTTCGGCACAAATCAAAGGGGATTTTAAACGGGATTGATTTTGAAGTTTGGGATCCTGTCAAAGATCAAATGATAGAGAGTAATTATTCGATAGATACTTTTGAGATCGGAAAACAGCAGAACAAAGAAAAATTGTGTGAGGAGTTTGAACTCGATCCTGCAAAACCATTATTCAGTTTTATTGGACGTCTGTTTGAGGAGAAAGGTGGGGATTTGCTTCCACAGGCTTTGGCACTGGCATTATCTGAAAATTTTGAAAATATTAGTATACTGATTCTTGGATCAGGAAATTCGTTGATTGAAGAACAATTGGTTCAATTGCGAAATGATTATAAAGGGAATTACAACGTTTTTATTGGGTATAATGAGGCATTAGCACATTTGATTTACGCAGGAGCAGATTTTATTTTAATGCCTTCGAGAGTTGAACCTTGTGGCTTAAATCAAATGTATGCGTTGCGCTATGGAACGGTTCCGATTGTGAGAAGAACCGGAGGTTTGAGAGATACGGTAATAGATTTTGGCGACGATGGTAATGGGGTGTGCCATGACCAGGCTTCGGTAGGGGATATTTGTTATTCGATCAATCGTGCTGTAAAATTATACGGGGATAAAATTAGTTTTAAAAATATTAGAGCGAAAGGAATGGGGACAGATCATTCCTGGGAGCGTGCATGCCAAGAATACATCGAGATATACAACCTAATAATTGAGAAAAATGAAATTTAAGAAGAAGAATGTAGTTGCCATTATTTTAGGAGGAGGACAAGGATCACGCTTGTTCCCATTAACCGAAACCCGATCTAAGCCCGCAGTTCCAATTGGTGGAAAATACCGATTGGTGGATATTCCTATTTCCAATTGTATTAATTCTGATATTTTTAAAATATTTGTCCTGACACAGTTCAATTCGGCTTCTCTAAACGCACATATTAAAAACACTTTTAATTTTAGCATCTTTAGCCAGTCGTTTGTAGATATTCTGGCAGCAGAACAAACCCCAGATAATCCAACCTGGTTTCAGGGAACAGCTGATGCCGTTAGGCAATGTATGTCACATTTTTTAAAACACGAATTTGATTATGCCTTAATTTTATCCGGAGATCAATTGTATCAGATGGATTTTAATGAAATGCTCGAGGCTCACATTGCTGCTGATGCTGCGATTTCGATTGCGACATTACCGGTGAATGCTAAAGACGCACCTGAGTTTGGAATTCTTAAAACCAATCATGAGAGTTTTATCGAAGCTTTTATAGAAAAACCCCATGCTTCATTGTTACCCGAATGGGAATCTGATGTAAGTGAACACATGAAGGAGAAGGGAAAAAATTATCTGGCTTCTATGGGAATCTATATTTTCAACCGTGAATTACTCGTAGAACTGATGGCTGATCCGGAAACAAAAGATTTTGGAAAAGAAATCATTCCGCAGGCTGTAGGCAAACATAAAATTCTGAGTTACCAATACGAAGGGTATTGGACGGATATTGGGAATATTGAATCTTTCTTTGAAGCTAATATTGGCTTAACAACCGATATTCCTGAATTTAATTTGTTTGATAATGACAACAAAATTTTTACAAGACCCCGATTATTACCACCGTCTAAATTTAGAAATTCTACCATCAATCAATCGCTGATTTCGGAAGGATGTATCATTAATGCAAAGGAAATTAAAAGTTCAGTCATTGGAATCCGTTCCAGAATTGGAGAGGGAACTGTATTAGAGAATTGTTATGTGATGGGGAACGATTTTTATCAGGATCTGGACGAACTAAATCGTGAAGCCGCAATCCATAAAATTCATGTTGGTATTGGTGAAAACTGTTTCATACAAAATGCTCTGATTGATAAGAATGTCAGAATTGGAAATAACGTTCACATTAGCGGTGGAAAACATTTGGATAATTTTACGAATGAGTTGTACAGTATCAAAGATGGTATTGTTGTGATTAAAAAAGGAGCTGTTCTCTCTGATAATTTTAGAATTGAATAAAATGCTTACAATTAATTATTGCCTTAAAAACCAAATATGTCTAAAGTAATTACGCATTCTCTCTTTACCGAATTTGATATTAATTTATTCAAAGCAGGAAAACACTATCAGTTGTACGAAAAATTAGGAGCGCATTTAATTGAGGTTAATGGGGTAAAAGGAGTGTATTTTGCCGTGTGGGCCCCAACAGCGCAATCGGTTTCTGTGGTGGGTGATTTTAATTATTGGACACAGGGCGAACATGCTTTACAGGTGCGTTGGGATTCTTCAGGAATTTGGGAAGGATTTATTCCGGAGGTTTCAAAAGGAACTTTGTACAAATATAAAATTCAATCGAATATTGACGGAATTGTTACCGAAAAAGCAGACCCATTTGCTTTATATTGCGAAAAACCACCTCATACCGCTTCTGTGGTTTGGGATTTGGATTATAACTGGAAGGACGAAAAATGGATGCAATCACGTCAGGAGAATAATGCGTTAGATAAACCTCACTCGGTTTATGAAGTGCATTTGGGATCCTGGAAACGTGGCGAACATAATCGCTTTCTAACCTATTTAGAACTGGCAGATGATTTGGTTGCGTATGTAAAAGAAACGGGGTTTACGCATGTAGAATTTATGCCAGTTATGGAATATCCTTACGATCCTTCATGGGGATATCAGCTCACGGGATATTTTGCACCGACTTCGCGTTTCGGGAAACCGCAGGATTTTATGGTTTTGGTAGATAAATTACACCAGGCCGGTATTGGCGTTATTCTAGACTGGGTGCCGTCGCATTTTCCTGATGATGCACATGGTTTAGGCTTTTTTGACGGATCGCATTTATACGAACATCCGGATCGTCGAAAAGGGTATCATCCGGATTGGAAAAGCTTGGTTTTTAATTATGGACGCAATGAAGTTCGCGCTTTCCTCATCAGCAATGCCGTTTTCTGGTTGAAGCATTACCATGCCGATGGTTTGCGTGTGGATGCCGTGGCGTCTATGTTGTATCTCGATTATTCTAGAAATGAAGGGGAGTGGGAACCGAATATTTATGGAGGAAGAGAAAATTTGGATACGATAAGTTTTCTTAAAGAATTCAATGAAGTAATCTATGCTAATTTTGATGGAGTTCAAACTATTGCAGAAGAAAGCACGTCGTTTCCTATGGTTTCCAGACCAACGTTTACAGGAGGTTTGGGCTTCGGGATGAAATGGATGATGGGCTGGATGCACGATACTTTAAAGTACTTTCAAAAAGAAACCGTTTACCGAAAATACCATCAGAACGAGCTGACTTTTTCGATGACTTATGCTTTTACCGAGAATTTTATGTTGCCGTTTTCGCATGACGAAGTAGTGCATGGAAAAAAATCGATCGCCAATAAAATGCCAGGCGATGAATGGCAAAAATTTGCCAATTTAAGATTGCTGTACGGTTATATGTTTACACATCCGGGAGCTAAGTTATTGTTTATGGGATCTGAATTCGGGCAAAGTGATGAATGGAATTTTGAAAAAAGTCTGGATTGGCATTTACTGCAATACGACTACCATTCCGGAATTAAAAAAGTAATTACAGATTTGAATCAATTATACAAAACTCGTCCTGCATTGTATGAAAAACAATTTTCGGGAGAAGGTTTTGAGTGGATCAATTATTCGGACCATCAGAATGCGGTTTTATCGTACATTCGAAAAGGAAACAATCCGAAAGAGAATCTGATTATCGTTGGCAATTTTACACAGGTAGTCCGTGAAAATTACAGAATAGGAATTTCAGAAAAAGGTAAACTGCAGGAAATTTTTAATAGTGATGCTGTTATTTATGGAGGAAGCGGTGTAGGAAATCCTCAGTCATTAACAATAGAGTCATCGCCTTATGATGGGAGAGATTATTCCGTAGCTTTAAATTTACCGCCTTTGAGTATCACCGTGTATTCATTTGTATAAAGGACACACGGATGACACCAATTTAGACTGATAAGCACGGATTTTACATTTAGATTGTTTAAAGTCAGTATTGTATAGTTGTATAGTTGACTTATTAGTTCGTTTAGCGGATAGTCCTATAAAATAGTTGATAAGGATCAGGCAGATTTTGGTAAAATCATTTTAATTCTTTCAATCTGTGGCAGATAAATTGGTTTTAGTTTGTGCAATTCGTGGCAATAGAAAGTAATTTATATTGATGTCAATGAAAATCCATCAAATGCGTCTCATCCATTCGTATTATTGAGTTATTTGTCCGCTTAGCGAACAGTCAATATATTATTTTATCAGTTTCACGTTCTTAGATTATCGATTTGTTGAATTTTTAAGAAGATATTTAACACTCATTCAGAAAAAACGTTTTCGTGAATAATCCTTTTATTTATAGAGGTTTATAATGTTTTTTTGTATGTTTGAAAGGGAGACTAGCGTTATATAATTAATACAGAAATCGACATGATTACAAATACAGCATTAGAATACAAGGGCGATTTATATCCATCAAAAATTATCTCGCATCAACATGAAGGAGATTCTGTTTTTTTTCATACTGACAATAAAGTAATCTTAAAAGTCACTATTCTTAGAGACAGTTTGATTCGCTTTCGTTTTACCACAAAAGGGTATTTTAGTAATGATTTTTCGTATGCCGTCGATAAAACACAGCTTCACGGTTACAACTTTTTAGAGCTCACAGAAGAAGAAGCTTATTTCCAAATCAGAACCAGTAAAGTAAAATGTAAAATTCAAAAAAGAGATTTGCGTCTCGCTATTTACGATTTAAACGATTTTCTTATTCTGGAAGATGAACTTGGTTTTCATTGGGAAGAAAGTTACGAATACGGGGGAAATATCGTAAAAATGAGTAAATCCTCTAAAGACGGGGAGTGTTTTTATGGTTTAGGAGACAAAGCAACACAAATGAATCTAAAAGGCAAAAGACTTGAGAATTTTGCCACCGATCAATATGCTTACCAAAAAGAACAGGATCCGTTATACAAAGTGGTTCCGTTTTATATTGGTTTGCACAACAAATTATCTTACGGAATCTTTTTTGACAATACCTTCAGAACCTTCTTTGATTTTTGTCAGGAAAGAAGAAACGTTACCAGCTTTTGGGCAGAAGGTGGAGAAATGAATTATTATTTCATCTACGGTCCGCAAATGCAGGATGTAGTAACGACTTATACCGATTTGACCGGAAAACCGGAACTGCCGCCGCTTTGGGTTTTAGGATACCACCAATGCAAATGGAGTTATTATCCCGAAAGCAAAGTAAAAGAAATCACTTCAAAATTCAGAGAACTCAAAATTCCGTGTGATGCTATCTATCTCGATATCGATTACATGGAAGGATTCCGATGTTTTACCTGGAACAAAAACTATTTTCCCGATCCTAAAAAAATGGTAGCCGAATTGGCCGAAGACGGTTTCAAAACAGTTGTGATCATTGATCCGGGAATTAAAATAGACAAAGACTATTGGGTGTATCAGGAAGCCTTAGAAAAAGATTACTTCTGCAAAAGAGCCGATGGGCCTTATATGAAAGGGAAAGTCTGGCCGGGCGAATGTAATTTTCCCGATTATACAAACCCCGTAGTAAGAGAGTGGTGGGCGGGGTTATTTAAAGAATTAATTTCAGATATTGGCGTAAAAGGAGTTTGGAACGATATGAACGAACCCGCTGTAATGGAAGTTCCCAACAAAACATTTCCAACAGATGTACGTCACGTATACGACGGAAATCCATGCAGCCATAGAAAAGCACATAATATTTATGGCACACAAATGGCTCGAGCCACTTATCATGGGGTAAAACGTTTTGTCTACCCTAAACGCCCCTTCGTGATCACCAGATCAGCCTATTCCGGGGCACAGCGTTATACTTCTTCCTGGACAGGCGACAACGTTGCTACCTGGGAGCATTTATGGATTGCCAATATTCAGGTACAAAGAATGAGCATATCCGGAATGGGATTTACAGGTTCTGATATTGGAGGTTTTGCCGAACAGCCTACCGGAGAATTGTACGCCCGCTGGATTCAGTTAGGCGTATTCCACCCATTTTGCAGAACGCATTCTTCCGGAGATCATGGCAATCAGGAACCGTGGGCATTTGATGAAGAGGTCATAAACATTACCCGTAAGTTTGTGAGCCTGCGTTATCAGTTACTCCCTTATTTATACACCATGTTCTGGCAGTATATTGAAGAAGGAGTTCCGATGTTAAAACCCTTAGTATATTACGATCAGGAAGATACCCAAACCCATTATCGTAATGATGAATTCATCTTTGGGAATCAAATTTTAGTATGTCCGATACTCGAACCAAATGCTGTCGGCAGAAGAATGTACATTCCAAGAGGAGAGTGGTACAATTACTGGACCAACGAGTTTGCGACAGGAGGTAGGGAAGTCTGGATTGATACTAAATTTGATGAAATTCCGGTTTTTGTAAAAGCAGGCGCCGTTATTCCGAAATATCCCGTACAGCAATATGTTGGCGAACTAGAATTTGATGAATTAACACTCGATCTGTATTTTAAACTCGGAAAAGAAAAGTCAGTCGTTTACGAAGACGCACAGGACGGATACGATTATAAAAAAGGACGTTACAGCTTTTTATCTTTCAGAACCATCGGAAAAGAAAAAGAACTGATCATTCAGTTGCACAAAGAAGGAAAGTATGATACACCGTACAGTAAGTATAAAATCAATTTAATCGGACTGCCTTTTAAAGTGACAGAAATTGAAATCGATAATGAGAAAATCGCATTTGACAAGGAAGGTTTTGAACTTAATCATTTTTTAATTGTGGATAAAGAGTTCAACGAACTTCATATTGTTGGGGAATAGTATAATCCTGATATTTTTTTTGGTAATTATATAAAAGTAGAAAAATTAATAATCGTATTTTTGTATGTTGTTATAATACCACTATCATGAGAAAACATCTAGCATCAGGCTTACTTGCCGTTGTTTTAGCGGCCGGTTGTGCGACCAATCCCATCACAGGAAAACAAAGTTTGAATTTTGTTTCAAACAGTGAATTATTTCCATCTTCGTTTCAGCAATACAATACTTTCATATCCGAAAACAAGGTAATTACGGGAACTGCAGATGCGAAAAAAGTAGAATTGGTAGGAGGAAGAATTAAGGCAGCAGCCGAAAAATACCTGATCTACTTAGGACAATCGCAGTATTTGAAAGATTATCGTTGGGAGTACAAGCTTGTAGACAATAAAGAGGTGAATGCGTGGTGTATGCCTGGAGGAAAAATTGTGGTATACTCGGGAATTTTACCGATAACACAAAACGATTCCGGTTTAGCTACCGTTATGGGACATGAGGTTTCACACGCTTTAGCGAATCATGGCGCACAAAGAATGAGTGCCGCACAGTTACAGCAAATAGGAAGCGTCGCTTTAGGAGCAGCCACAAGCGGTAAAACCCAGCAAACACAGGAAATATTTGCACAGGCTTATGGTTTGGGGACTCAGGTGGGAGTAATGTTGCCGTTCAGTCGTAGTAATGAAACGGAGGCAGATAAAATTGGCCTAACGTTAATGGCCATTGCAGGTTACAATCCGGATGATGCTATTTCATTCTGGAGCAGAATGTCAGCCAAATCCGGAGGATCGGGAACACCGGAGTTTATGAGTACACACCCTTCAGATGCATCAAGGATTGCCAATATAAGAGCTTTAATACCGGAAGCAAGAGCGACAGCACTTAAAGTTGGAATCATTAAATAGATTTTTTACGATAAAATACGCAAAGCTATCCTTTTTAGGGTAGCTTTTTTTATGCTGATAATTTATTAATACATGAATTACTGAAAATTGATTTGATTGTAATAAAAAAGAAATAAATTCGTAGCCTGTTAACAAAACCATTACTATGAAGAACCTACCAAAAGGAGATAAGAAATTATTGAATGCCTGGGCATTTTACGACTGGGCCAATTCGGTTTATACACTAACGATTGCATCGGCAGTATTCCCTATTTTTTACGAAGCTTTATTTACTGACCGAGATCATTATATTGATGTATTTGGAATGCATCTTAAAAATTCGGCCTTAATTAGTTTTATTACCGCAGCAGCCTTTTTGGTAGTATCTTTTATCTCTCCTTTATTATCCGGAATTGCCGACTATGTGGGGAACAAGAGAGTATTCATGAAATTCTTTTGTTATATGGGAGCCTTGTCTTGCATGGGATTGTATTGGTTTGATCTCGAGAATATTTATGTTGGATTGGCTTTTTATTTCTTAGGATTGCTGGGATATTGGGGCAGCTTGGTTTTTTACAACTCCTATTTACCGGATATTGCTTTTGAAGAGCAGCAGGACAAAATTAGCGCCAAAGGGTACTCAATGGGGTATATTGGAAGCGTTATTTTGTTAGTTATCAATCTTGTGATGATAATGGGGGCAGAAGACGATACAGCCAGAATGAAAGCCATGCGCTATTCGTTTATAATGGTTGGGGTTTGGTGGATTCTATTCAGCCAGTATACCTACTATTATCTGCCAAAAGGAAGTAAAGCGAGTGGTCAGAAATTAACTACTTCAGTTGTTTTTAATGGCTTTAAAGAGTTAAAAAAAGTTTGGGCTTTGCTAAAAGATAACATTGCTCTAAGAAGATATTTAAGCGGATTTTTTGTTTCAAGTATGGCGGTGCAAACGGTAATGCTTGTGGCGACTTATTTTGGAGCACAGGAAATTGAGTGGGCAACCAAAGAAGATAGTACCATTGGATTAATAAAATGTATTTTGATCATCCAGTTAGTAGCAGTTGTTGGAGCAGTTTTAACCTCAAGAGCTTCGGCTAAGTTTGGAAACATTCCAACTTTGATTGTGATCAATAGTGTTTGGGCTGTATTTTGTGCTTTGGCGTACTTTATAGTATTACCAATGCATTTTTATGTGATGGCTACCGTTGCCGGATTTGTGATGGGAGGTATTCAGGCATTGTCCCGTTCGACTTATTCAAAATTATTACCGGAAACAGAAGACACCGCCTCTTTCTTTAGTTTTTACGATGTAGCGGAGAAAATCGGAATTGTAATCGGAATGTGTGTTTATGGTATCATCGATCAGATCACCGGAAGTCCGCGTGCCGCAATTGTGATTTTGGCCATCTTCTTCGTTACTGCCATTTTCCTTTTAAGAAGAGTGCCAAAAAAGGCACTTTAAAAAGCTGCTCTGTGGATGAAGTATAATGAATAACACGAATTGTCACTAATTTGTTTGTGTAATTCATTTCACAAACAAGATCAACGGACTAAAATTGGTGTAAATATTATTTTAACACATAGATACATAGTTAAAATACAAGGTAAGACGTTTCACTATAAATAAAACACATAGTACTATGTGAAAGAAATTTATTTCTTTTGTATCCTCTTTTAAGAATTAAAATCTATGTTTCTATGTGTTAAAATTTTAGCGTTTCAATCATCAAAACATAGATTATAGCTTGCTCTGTGGATGAAGTATAATGAATAACACGAATTGCACGAATTGTCACTAAGCATTGGCTCGCCTTTTAGAATTTGTGCAAATTCGTGGAATTCGTGTTCAAACTAAAGCTTTAAAAAGTTCCTCTACTTTTATTTTATTTAGATTTAAGCTGCGCATTGATTTTTACAAGCATTTGTACAGCATTTTCGTTTTTAGGATTTAACTCCAACGATTTTAAATAATTCTCTTTAGCAGGAACTAATTGTCCAATGGCTTCATAAATTTCACCCAAGCTGTCAAAAGCATTCGCAGAAGCCGGATATTCGGAACAATTAAGAGCAAAAATCTGAACCGAAAGATCCGTTAGTTTCTTATTAAATAAATTATAACCAAAATTGTTTAAATCGTCTTCAAAATTGTAATCAGGATATTTTAATCTTAATTTTTTAAATTGATTGACAGCAGTTTCAAACGTATTCTCACTGAATATCTCAATTAACTGAGTCTGAGGTGTTCTGATTTGTTCCAAGCTAAGCTGCAAAAATCGCGTGGTACTAGCTGCACGTGTGATCGTTATGGCTTGTAATTTATGGTTGAGTAAGTTAAAATGTATCTCGTTGGGATAATTATCGATTTTAAAAGTATTGTTTCCTAAGTAATGCATCTTAGTTTTTTCAGTATCAAAATTCTCTTTTAAAAATGGAGAGTAAAGATAAAGACTACTATTTTCTTCCTCAATTTTAGAGGTTCCCATTCCGTCATATCCATACAGAAATTCAGTATAATACCCTTTTATGGCATTTTTTAATTCTGATGGAATTTTGATTGAATTCGTTTTTATAGACTTTGCCCAGTTTAGTTTTGTGATGACTTCTTTTTCGATGTACGCCATTACGGGAAGCCTGTTAGGTTTATCACCATTGGCTAAAACGACAATTCCGTTACCATTCTTCATGGTAGCAAGTAACTCTCCGCCGGTTCCGGTATTAGAGCCATCATGCGAGAACCAGTCTAGATTTCCGTATCCAAGACTGCGCTGCCATCCGTAACTCCATCCTCTTGGACCTTTCATTGTCACCAGGTTTGTAACCTTTTCAGCCACAGCTTTAGAAATTACTTTTCCTTTACCCGCAAGTGCTTTTTGCAATTCAATCGCAATTAAGGCCAGATCAGTAGGAGTAGACCACAATCCCGAAGGTGCAACTTGTGGCGTTATAGGAATTCCTGTTCGGATTATTTTACCATTACTATTATGTACTTTAGCAGTATTTGTCAGAAAACCATTTTCATTGGGCTGAATCATGGTTGAATTCTGCAAATGCAAAGGATCAAGCAACTGTTCTTTGACAATTTGTGCCAATGGCTTTTTGAAATGATCTTCCAGAGCACATTGAATAACTACATAACCGCCACCGCTATATTGCCACTCGGTTTCAGGTTTGAAAAGAAATTCGATAGGCTTTTTAGATCGGGTTAATAATTTACCCTGCAGACTTTCTACAATTGAGGGAATGGAATCTCCCTGATAATAATCTTCGAAACCGCCCTGACTTGTTCCGGCTGTATGAGATAAAAGGTGTTTCCAGGTAACGGGTGTTTTTTGAGTAAAGTCGCTTTTAGGCAATTGCCATGATTTTAGATACTGAGAGATAGGGGCATTAAGGTCGATTAATCCTTTTTCCTCTAAAATTGTACAAACAATAGCGACGATAGGCTTTGAAATGGAGGCAGTAGAAAAAGCAGTATTCAAATCAATTTTTTCTCCTGTATCCGCTGCTTTTACACCACATTGATTCGTCCAGATTACTTTGTAATTTTCAAAAACGGCAACACTTAATCCTTTAAGATTGTATTTTGACATCATTTCTGGGGTACCATTTTTTAAGCTGTCCAAAGATTTGATTTTTTCAGAAATAGTTGTTTCCTGAGAAAAGGAAAAGGTATAAGAGGTAATCAGAAGTAAAACTAAAAAAGTTTGTTTCATTAGTAATGATTTTGGATTGCGGTACCGCTTTGAAAGTATAAGGCTCAATAATAAAAGAAAAGTAAGCTGTTTGTTCTTTGATTTGATGATGATAAATATTCTTTTATTATTGAGCTTTTATAGAATTAAGCTTTTGAGATACTTCCTGATCCCGAAACTTTTACACTTCGTTTTTCTGGATTTCCGCTGTATCTGACATCGCCGGATCCTGAAACTTTTGCACTTATACTTTCAGTACAGTTTACGCGAACGTCTCCTGATCCCGAAATGGTTACTTCAGTATTTTTTGTTTTAAGATTTGTGGCATCGATATCTCCGGAACCTGATAATATGGTTGAAAAATTCGCTGCATTTCCTTTTAAATTTACATCACCTGATCCGCTTAAAATAAATTCAAGATCGTTGGAGTCTAAAGTCAGATTAAAGTTTCCTGAGCCTGATAATCTTGCCTTAAATTTGTCACTTTTAATTGGATTTTTAGTGCGGATGTCTCCTGAACCTGCAAGGCTCAATTGAGATATGGTTTCAAAAGGTATCGTCATTTCGATCTTTTTTCCAAGACTTGGGGAGAGATTAACGCCTTTCTCAACGTAAACTTTTAAAATATTATTCTCCACTTCAACTTTTATGGCGGCCAATAAATTTTGTTCCCCTTCCAGTGTAATTTTTCCTTCTTTCCCTGCTACTAAATCCACATCAAAAAAACCGGAAATTTTTATACCATCATAATCAGAAGTGGTTCTGGTTTCAGAAACAACATTGCCATTTCCTTTTATCTTTTTATTAGACCATTGAGCATTTGCAATAAAACTGAATAAAAATGCACTGCAAACGAATAATTTAACTGATGTTTTCATTGTTTTGATTGTTTTAGATTGTTATTTTTTGATTAATGCAGCATTACCATAGCTGGTAGTTACCGTTATTTTGCTTTGTCCTTTTTTCTTGTTGTAACCGCTTATTTTTTTAGCACTGCCTTTGCTTTCCGTCACCGATGTTTCTAATGAACTGTCGTACTTGATACTCCCATATCTGGTGTTAATGTCAAAATCAAAAGAAAGATCAGCGCTGTAACCCAGTGATACATTCGTGTAGCTGCTCGTAACATTCACATTCTTTTTTTTCTCATTTAGAGTATCCACATTTATCTTTGAATAAGCAGTGTCAATATTCAAATTACCGGTGAGCTCCCCAACAGAAACACTTAAGTAATTTCCGGAACCCGTCAGCGAACTGATTTTTTGAAGTTTAAAAGTAGAGTAATTACTATCATATTTGATGTTCTGACCTTCATCAAGCAAATACAAATCAGTGTAATTGGAGTCTATATTTAAGTTTCCGGAATGGGTTATTTTCAGGTTAGAATAGCGCGCTTCAATATTTCCGTTTTTGATAGATTCAATGGTTGAGTTCTCGCAATAGCCAATTTCAATTCGATTGCTGGAACCATTTAGTTTCCCTAACGTTATTTTTCCGTATTTACAAGTAATATCTGTGGTAGATTCTAAACTCAGCGTTGTGATATCTCCATACTTATTATTAAGTTTTACCGAACCGTTTTTCGGAATCTTAATGACATAGTTAATTTCAAAGAAATCAGCACTTCCTTTACTTCTTAACGAAGAATTCCCAAGATTTGTCACCGCAGTAACCATCGATTTAAGAGCAGTAATGTCAACATCAATACTGTTAATTCTTTGGTTGGCCCAACTTTCATTTTTGCTGGTTGCCTTTATAGTAATGTCAATGTCGATTTTATCCTCATTCCAGGTACTGACCGTGATGTCTCCGTATTTGTTGTCAATATCAATACCTGCGTTCGAATTTACGATATAGGTTTTTTTAATGTTCTTTTGCTTAGTGATGTAACTATTATCATCGTTTGAGAATCCTAAAAAAGGAAGCAAAAGGAATAGGATGAGTATTTTATAATGTTTTTTCATGTGTAGTGTTAGTTTTAAAATTTTCATTTTCTTCAATGCGTTTCAATACTGTTTGTAAAAAGGAAATACGTGTTTCCAGGTTACTGATCATGGCATAAATAATTTGTTTGTTTTCGCCGTTTTTCTGCAATTCTTTCATGATTTTTGCATAATCGGTATCAAACACCTTCATTTGTTTTAAGGCATCGTTAATAATCTGTTCATTCTGAGGAGAACTTTTTTCTTTTAATTTTACTAGCTCATTATCGATTAAAATACTGAATATCGAATCGGTTCTTTTGGCTTCCTTTGAAGCAAACTTATACTGTTTAGGCTCCTGGTAACTGTTGTAGAATATAGATACCCCCAACAATACCACAATTGAAGCAGCAATGGCCCAGACCGCATGATTTTTCTTCTTAGGTTGTTTTTTGTTTAATTTATTTAAGAAATCAAGCTGATGGTCAGAAGTTAATTCGGCTACATCCCATTGGTTCTCAAACTTTTTGAATAATTGATCTAAATCGTCATTTTCCTTTTTCATATCTCCTCTAATTTTTTTCGTAAACTTTCTTTTGCTCTGCTTAGCGTCGTCCGGCAATTAGCATAACTGATGTTTAATATTTCACTAATTTCCTCCTGATCGTAACCCTCAATATAAAAAAGGGTTAAAACCATACGATAATTGTCTTTCAGGTTTGAAATCGTATCTAAGACTTGTTTTACTTTAAGTGAATTCAGGTCAATGCTGTCACTTAATACACTGTCATTTTCCTCTATTTTATAAAGGGTTTTAGTCAAATCTTCTGCCTGAAAAGCATTATTCTTTTTATAAAAATCAATACTGTAATTGATGATTATTCTTTTTAACCACGCACCAAATGCTACTTCTTGTTTATAGTCATTGATTTTTGTAAAAGCTTTCAGAAAACCTTCCTGCATGACGTCCTGTGCAAAATGTTCATCTTTCACAATGCGGAATGCCACATTGTACATCGCTTTACAATAACGATTGTAAACTTCGAACTGCGCTTTTTGGTTGTTCTCCTTACAAAGCGTGATTAATTCTTCGATATTCTGGTTAGTTATACTCAAGTAATTGTTGCTAGTTTTTAATAATGACTTTGCTTTTTTGGGTTTGTTACAGTTTTGATAAAATTAATTTTATTTTTTTTTAAAATAATTGTCTTTCTTAGGTTATTTAACTTCTATCATACAATTTCAAAACTTTCTTTTTTGCTTTTGGCACAATGATTGTCTATTTTTACCGCTAATCTTGTAAATGAAATACTTTGCATAGATTTAGCTGAAACTACCGCCTGTAAAGTTATATTTGCGGTTAGTATGAAATATTTAATGACAAAACGACTTATATACTATTATGTCAAACCATAAAATACTCACAATTGACAATCTGTCACTTCAGGAATTTGACTCAGAAGCAGATTTGATTCCATTATTAACTCCGGAAGACGAAGAGGAAATGAATAACGAAGAGCTTCCGCTCTCGTTGCCTATTTTACCATTGCGCAATACCGTTTTATTTCCGGGAGTTGTTATTCCGATTTCGGCAGGAAGAGATAAATCAATCAAATTAATTAATGATGCCAATGCCGGCGGAAAAATTATTGGTGTGGTTTCTCAAATTAATGAAGAAGACGAAGACCCGTCAAAAGATGATATTCATAAAATTGGAACCGTAGCCAGAATTCTTCGCGTTTTAAAAATGCCTGACGGAAACGTAACCGTAATTCTACAAGGTAAAAAACGTTTTGAAATTGACGAAGTAGTTTCAGAAGAACCTTATATCACTGCCACGATCAAAGAAGTTTCAGAAGAACGTCCGACAGAAGATGATACCGAATTTACCGCAATTTTAGATTCAGTAAAAGAACTGGCAATTCAAATTATAAAAGAAAGTCCAAACATTCCGTCAGAAGCTACTTTTGCGATTAAAAACATTGAAAGCCAGTCGTTTTTAATCAATTTTGTTTCTTCCAATATGAATTTATCCGTAAAAGAAAAACAAGGTTTGTTATCGATAAACGGATTAAAAGAACGCGCGCTTGAAACTTTGCGTTACATGAACGTGGAACTGCAAAAATTAGAATTAAAGAACGACATTCAGTCAAAAGTTCGTTTTGATTTAGACCAGCAGCAGCGTGAATATTTCCTTCACCAGCAAATGAAAACCATTCAGGAAGAATTGGGAGGCGTTTCGCAGGAGGAAGAAATGGATGAAATGGGATTGAAAGCCAAAACCAAAAAGTGGGACGAGAAAACGCAGAAACATTTCGAAAAAGAATTGTCTAAAATGCGTAGAATGAACCCGCAATCTCCTGATTTTGGAATTCAGCGTAACTACCTGGAATTATTTTTAGAATTGCCTTGGGGTGAATATTCTAAAGATAAATTCGATTTAAAACATGCACAAAAAGTATTAGATAAAGATCATTTTGGACTTGAAGAAGTAAAGAAAAGAATGATTGAACATTTGGCTGTATTGAAACTTCGTAACGATATGAGATCGCCAATTATTTGTTTGACAGGACCTCCGGGAGTTGGTAAAACTTCTATCGGTCGTTCGGTTGCTGAAGCTTTAGGACGTGAGTACGTACGTATTTCCTTAGGTGGTTTACGTGATGAAGCTGAAATTCGCGGACACAGAAAGACTTATATCGGTGCTATGCCGGGACGAATCATTCAGAGTTTGAAAAAAGCCGGAACTTCGAACCCTGTTTTTATACTGGATGAGATTGATAAATTGTCAAGCGGTAACAGTGGAGACCCTTCTTCTGCTTTGTTAGAAGTATTAGATCCGGAGCAAAACAATGCTTTTTACGACAACTTCCTTGAAATGGGGTATGATTTGTCTAAAGTAATGTTTATCGCAACTTCAAACAATATGTCAGCCATTCAACCGGCATTACGCGACAGAATGGAAGTAATCAAAATGTCCGGTTACACCATCGAAGAAAAAGTTGAAATTGCCAAAAGACACCTTTTTCCGAAACAATTAGAGGCACACGGATTGACAGCTAAAGATTTGACCATTGGTAAAAAACAACTGGAAAAAATCGTAGAAGGATACACACGCGAATCCGGAGTTCGTAATTTGGAAACTAAAATTGCTCAGGTCATTCGTAATGCAGCAAAAGCAGTTGCGATGGAAGAGGAGTACAATAAAAAAGTAACCGACGAAGATATCGTGACCGTTTTGGGGGTACCAAGATTAGAACGCGATAAATATGAAAACAACGATATTGCAGGAGTAGTGACAGGTTTAGCCTGGACGAGTGTGGGTGGAGATATTTTGTTTATCGAATCTTTGATTTCTGAAGGAAAAGGAGCTTTGACCATTACCGGAAACCTTGGTAATGTAATGAAAGAATCGGCTACAATTGCTTTAGAATACATCAAAGCCAATGCTAAAAAATTAGGCTTGAATGTTGAATTGTTTCAAAAGTACAATATCCATTTACACGTACCCGAAGGCGCAACACCAAAAGACGGCCCAAGTGCCGGAATAGCCATGTTGACCTCTTTGGTTTCATTACTTACACAAAAGAAAGTAAAGAAAAGTTTAGCCATGACAGGTGAAATTACGCTTCGAGGTAAAGTCTTACCGGTAGGCGGAATTAAAGAAAAAATCCTGGCAGCAAAAAGAGCCAATATTAAAGAGATCATTTTATGTCATGAAAATAAAAGCGACATTGATGAAATTAAAGCCGAATATTTAGAAGGACTTACTTTTCATTATGTGAAAGAAATGAGTGAAGTTTTGGCTTTGGCATTGACGGATCAGAATGTTAAGAACGCGAAAACGCTGAAATAAAGTATATACTTAATCTTCAATACAAAAATTCCAAAATCCAAATTCCAATCTGAGACCTCAGTTTTGGAATTTGGATTTTTTTATTGGAATTTATTTTTATTGTATTTTATTTTTATAATTGATATAATTTTATCTTCGCACTTGCGTTATCCCTCTATAGGATCGCCCCAAAAGAATGTTAAAACAATTTGTTTTATTTTTATTAGTAACAATTTGCTCCATTAGTTATGGGCAAATAGGAGGGCGTCACACCTATCAGTTCTTGAATTTAACGACTTCTCCAAGACAGGCAGCGTTAGGAGGAGAAACCATCACGATTTATGACGAGGATGTCAATCAGGTGATGTCTAACCCAGCAGCTTTAAATGAAGATATGGACAATCGTCTTGCTTTGAATTATGGGAGTTATTATGGAGAAGCTTCTTATGGAACCGCTTCGTATGCCTATACTTACGACAGACATGTGCAGACATTCTATGCAGGAGTAAGCTATGTCAATTATGGTTCATTTGAAGGTTATGATGAAAATGGTCAGGCCACTTCTAATTTTACTGGGAGTGAGGGCGCACTTTCATTAGGGTATGCTTATAATGTTCCTTATACTGATCTGCATATTGGAGCAAGCGCTAAGTTAATAACTTCAACTTTAGAGAGTTATAATTCGATGGGAGGAGCAATTGATTTAGGTTTTTTGTATGTAATTGAAAAAAATGATGTAAATTTGGGTTTGGTAATCCGTAATATAGGTACACAGTTTACAACGTATTCGGGAATAAAGGAAAATTTACCATTTGAAATCGTGGCTGGAGTTTCTCAGGAATTAGAGCATGTGCCCCTTCGCTGGCATCTTACATTAGAAAATTTGCAACAGTGGAACATCTCTTTTTCGAATCCCGTTCGTGGGGGAACCGGCATAGATGGATCAACAAACAAAGAAAAAGTTTCGTTTTTAAACAACGCATTAAGGCATGTTGTTTTAGGAGTGGAACTTTTCCCAAAAAAAGCATTTAATTTGCGTTTAGGATATAATTTTAGAAGGGGAGAAGAATTACGGGTGAATGAACAACGTAATTTTTCAGGAGTGTCAGTAGGATTTGGATTAAAAATGAACAGGTTAAAATTTAACTATTCTTATTCCAGATATACGTTAGCAGCAAATACAAGTCTTTTTGGTCTAATTTTAAATTTTCAGTAATGATATGAAAATACTTAGTTTGTTTTTGTTTTTAACAGTAGGTGTTTTTACGGGTGCAAAACACTACTATAAAAAAGAAACCGCTATTTCCACTTTGGAAGTAGAGCGTATGAATCTTAGAGTAAACGAAATAAAAAACATGATGAGTATTGATTCTAAATACAATACCAAAATTGCTTTTTTCGTTGATATGAGCATACCATCAGGCAAAAATCGTTTTTTTGTTTACGATCTGGTAAACAGTAAAATTATCGATCAGGGGCTTGTAGCACATGGTTCAGGATCAGAAACGGGTGTAAAAGGGAATTTACGTTTCAGTAATACTCCTAATTCCAATTGCACTGCTTTAGGCCGATATGTGATTCAGAAATGTTATAAAGGAATCTTCGGAAAAGCCTATAAATTAAACGGTCTGGATGAAACCAATAATAATGCTTTAAAAAGAGCTATAGTGTTACATTATTACTCGGCAGTTCCTTATGAAGAACAAGACTATTACATCAGTAACAGCCATGGCTGTCCAATGGTGAATGAACAGTTCTTTAAAAGACTCGAAAAATATATAGATTGTTCTAAGTCAAATATCATTCTGGATGTTTATTATTAGAAAAACTTAGAATAAAATTTCAATACACTTAAATCTTATATTGCTGTTGTTTTTCCTTCAACAGCATTTTTTTTGCCTCGATTTTATCTGTTTTTCCAACTTAATTCATTGTTTTAGTATTGTAATATGAAGAAAATCTTTATTGGTTTATTGGTTTTACTTTTGATTTTCGCGGGATATAGAATCCTCAGGAAAGACCATACTGCATCTCCTTCAGTAGCAAGAACAATTGATATTATAAAAATAAATGAAGTCCGGAGCATTATAAAAAGCAATCCAAAATACAATGACAGATATGCTTTTTTTATAGATATGAAAATTCCTTCCGGTAAGAATCGCTTTTTTATATACGATCTAAAAAATAATAAAATTATTGATAAAGGTTTAGTAGCTCATGGTTTAGGATCTGAGACTAAAGTAAAAGGTAAACTAAAATTTAGTAATGTCCCTAATTCACTCAGTACTTCGTTGGGGAGATATGCTGTTGGCGGGCATTATAATGGAAAGTTTGGCAAGGCCTATAAATTATACGGATTAGATACTACAAATTCCAATGTATTTGATCGTGATATTGTTTTCCATTATTATTTTGATGTTCCGTATAAAGAGCAAAAAGGATATATTTGCAACAGCTATGGATGTCCGATGGTGAACAAAAAGTATTTTGAACGAGTGGCTAAAATAATTGATACTTCCGGATCCGATATTGTGATGAGTATTTATTATTAAGTCCGAACCAAAACAGTAAACAAGTTTAAATTAAAAAAATAAAAAATTGAAAAAAATTACCATTGCAATTGATGGATTCTCCTCTACAGGAAAGAGTACTTTGGCCAAACAATTAGCGAAAGAGTTAGAATATGTTTATGTAGATACCGGAGCAATGTACCGTGCCGTAACGTACTTTGCCATGCAAAATCAGCTTATTGCAGCCGATTTTTTTGATAAAGTAGCCCTTATAGCGGCTTTACCGAACATTCAGTTAGAATTTAAATTTAATGCCGATCTTGGTTTTGCCGAGATGTATCTTAATGGCGAAAATGTGGAGAAACAAATCAGAACCATCGAAGTTTCCAGTTTCGTTAGTAAAGTAGCAGAAGTTTCTGAAGTACGTTCCAAATTAGTGGAACAACAGCAGGAAATGGGAAAAAATAAAGGTATTGTAATGGACGGAAGAGACATTGGTACCGTAGTGTTTCCAAATGCTGAACTTAAAGTATTCATGACCGCCAGTGCCGAAACCCGTGCACAGAGACGTTTTGATGAATTACAGCAAAAAGGAGATAACGTTTCTTATGAAGACGTCCTGAAAAATGTAGTCGAGAGAGATTATATCGATACACATCGTGAAGATTCTCCTTTAATTATTGCCGATGATGCGATAGAAATAGATAATTCTTACTTAAACAGAGAAGAACAGTTTACAGCAGTGCTGGAATTAGTAACAGATGTTGTTAAAACAATTTAATTTTTTGTAGATATCATTTTTAATGGTAGTTTTACCGCTTCATTTATTTTAAAGACAATTTCATCATATGGGAATTAAAAACAGGTTGATTATAATGAGCTTTCTTCAATTTTTTGTTTGGGGAGCCTGGCTTATAACAATTGGAAATTATTGGTTTGGAACTAAAAACTGGGAAGGAACCCAGTTTGGTTTGGTCTTCGGAACCATGGGAATTGCTTCTTTATTCATGCCCACCTTAACCGGGATTATTGCGGACAGATGGATTAATGCAGAAAAACTGTATGGTGTCCTGCACATTTTATATGCAGTAGTTTTATTTACTATTGCACATATTACCACCCCAGATCATTTTATATACGTAATGTTTGCTGCAATGTGTTGCTACATGCCCACCATTGCTTTGAGTAACTCGATTTCGTATACTTCACTAAAATTGAACAATAAAAACATCGTAAAAGATTTCCCACCTATCCGTGTTTGGGGAACCGTTGGTTTTATTGCCGCAATGTGGATCACTAATTTAAGTGGAAGTAAAGCGACAGAATATCAGTTTTACATCGCCGGTGTAGGTGCATTAATTCTTGGAATTTATGCTTTTACATTACCAAAATGTGAGCCACAGCGCCTGACAAAAGAAGATGCTTCACTAGTTGAAACTTTAGGATTGGAAGCTTTTAAGTTGTTTGGAAACTACAAAATGGCTCTGTTCTTTGTATTCTCTATGTTTTTAGGCGGGGCTTTACAATTGACGAATGCTTATGGAGACGTATTTTTAGACGAATTCAAACATTTTCCTAAATATGCAGATTCTTTTGTAATCCAGTATTCGACTATCATCATGTCGATCTCTCAGGTTTCTGAAACATTATTTATTCTCGCAATTCCATTTTTCTTAAGACGTTTTGGAATCAAACAGGTAATGCTGATTAGTATGTTGGCCTGGGTACTGCGTTTCGGATTATTTGGTTTTGGAGATCCTGTAGGCGGTTTATGGATGATCATATTGTCATGTATTGTGTACGGAATGGCATTTGATTTCTTCAATATCTCAGGTTCTTTATTTGTTGAAAGCAATACAGATTCGAAAATACGTTCGTCTGCGCAAGGATTATTTATGATGATGACCAATGGTGTAGGAGCCGTTTTAGGAAGCTTAACTTCAGGTTGGGCTATTGATCGTTTCTTTACCAAATCATTTGCAAATACTACTGAGTTAGCTGGATTTTTGCAAACAGACAGTACAAATTCAATAATGTTGGAATTTGTAAAAAAGCAAGGTAATTCTGTTTCTACTGATGGAGTTTTTGCTAACCCTATATTAATGAAAGACTGGCAAACCATCTGGCTGTCATTTGCCGCTTATGCCTTAGTAATTGCAATTGCATTTGCGATTTTGTTTAAACACAAACACGACCCGAAAGAATTAGAGAATTTAAGTCATTAAAAATATAAGACACTGTCTGAGATCCCGTTTTCAATTGATGAAAACGGGATTTTTTTTGAAATAAGCCGCATCGTTAATTGACTTCGATGCGATTAAATTGAAACAGCTCATTTTTGGCGGATTTTGCTGTAATATAGTATTGTCCAACAGGCAAATCAATTTCAATTGTGTTGTTTTTTGGAGCTACTAAGATAGATTGAATCGGAATTAGTAAATCTGCATTTTTAGTCACATTATACTCTTCTAATAGGAAAACGTCAACCAATAGTGCTTCGTTTTTAAATTGTGAGAGCTTCTGGTCTTTCAGATTAACTTTTTTAAAAGTCTGATTAGGGTAAACAGACTGCAGGTTCGCTTCAAGATTATTGATTACAAAATAATCAGCACTTGATTTCATTAAAGTATCTTTTGCAAATACAGCTCTAGGAAGTAAAACTAGTTTTTCTTTTGTATCCATCATAACAGTTTCCTGATTGATGGTAATGGGATCTATGTTCGAGTATTCCTTTAAATAATTGGCCATAAGACGCTTTTTTCCTCCTTCTTCCAGATGACCATGACCTACATAAATGAAAATTTTTGCCTTTGGATCTTTTTCCAGTATTCTCATGATATTTTTAGCTTGACCTATTTCCCGGTCTACCTTCTGATCAGAATTTTCATGCCCCACTAAAGTAAATCCCATAGCATTTGCTTTTCTTACGAAATGACCGAAATAAGGGTCTTTAATATAAAATCCATTTCTAGCATTTGGAACGGGCGCTGTATTGGTACTATAGTTTGGAACAAAGGTCTCCATAGAAATTACAGTGAATCCTTTTTGTTTTAAAACATCCAAAAGATTTAGTGCAAACAACCGATGTTTGGGATAAAAATGATCCTCATTGAGTATAATAATCTGATTGCTGTTAGCGAGATCTGCAATTGCTGCGATTACAGATTCGTCTCTTTTGACCTCATTTTTTGTTAGAGAATTTAGAACAGTCTGATTAAAATCACTTTTATCGCTTTCATGTTCTTTAAGCAGTAAATTATATTCTTTATTATTGCCTATAAATGAATTGATTGTCAGGTATAAAGGGGGCTTTAACATTGTTTTTTTGGGATCTTTTATAGGTGCCTGCTTTATTTTTTCTCTTCCCTGCAGGTAGTTTTTATGAGATTCAGTGGTATAATAATTAAATAGCTGCATATAAGACAATTTATTCAAAGAGGTACTGTCCAGATGAACCCTTCGGATATTTTCGCTAGCCTTTTCCAAATGATTGGAATTACCAGACATTCGTGTAAGTGAAATGATTTTTTTTGCTCCCTTTTGTTTTTCAAAAATTATAATGCCATTGATACTATCATTTCGAACTAATTTTTCGTGAACAATAGTGTCAGTTGGTTTTTCAATCTTTTCAAAGAAATAATAGCTTTCTAAATTTTGATTCGTTTTATAACTAAGTATTGCCTTTGCGGCAGATATATCTTTATAATTCCCAATTTGCTTCCTTAGTGTACTTCTATTAATCTTAGAAAGATCTTTATAGCTCACATTTTCCGGTATGTCGATGGAAACATCCAGTAATGTATTGTAGAATAAATCGCCTTTGTTTTTATCGCCGGCAATATAATTGTGCTGTATAACATTTTGCTGGCCGGTTTTGCACCCAACCAATAGTAAAAAACAACTTGCGGAATAATAATATTTGTGAAATTTGATGGGAGTTAATTTTATCATAGTTTTAGAAGAATAGAATAACAAATGTAAGACAAATCGCCATTGTTTTTTCTCCGGCGGAAAATAAAAGCAGTTAACCGAACAATACTATTTTGAAATCTGACAGGAATTAATTTTATCATATTTTTTGAAGTATGAAACAACAAATATCATTGCTTTCTAAAGGTTTGCATGCCGCTTTATTATCGTAAATCTATACTATGTTAGCCCGTTAAGAGAATTAATTCTAATAGGCTTCTGATCTCGACTTTGTTTGACACGAAATGTTACAGCAACTATGAGATTAATGTAACTTAATGGTTAACAGGATTGTCTTTTTTAGTGGATGATAAAATTGTACAGGAAAAAAGCCGTGAAGTACAATTTGTCTTACTTTTTTATGAGATATCTTTGTTTGTGTAATGAGAGGAGAATGTCATCTAATAAATAAAAGTATGAGAAATAAAATCGCCGGATCTGCTGTTTTTTGTATTGCATTACTGAAATTTCTAACGTCAAATGCTCAAATTCATTCAGAGAAACCTGTTTTTCATTATTCCGTAATGGACGCGTTACGCAATGGTGCTTATACAGGAGAATTTACTATTGCCGAATTGAGAGAAAAGGGAAATTTCGGAATAGGGACTTACAATTATTTAGATGGCGAAATGATCGTACTTGAAGGTATTTGTTATCGGGTAGATGCTTCCGGAGCAGTTAGTATTGCTGAAACTAGTCTTCAGACACCATTTGCTTCTGTGGCATTCTTTAAATCCGATGTTGAGTTTGAACTCTCCAACATAAAAAACATCGAAGAACTTCAGAATGAGGTGATAAAAAGACTACCGTCTTCTAATAAACTTTATGCCATACGTATTGATTGTACATTTGAGATTATTACTGTAGGCAGTGCCAAACGTCTTGGTGAAAATGAAACTACCGGATTAGCCGAGCTAATGAAATCAAGACCTTTGTACTCAAAAGAAAATGTTTCAGGAACGATGGTCGGTTTTTACAATCCGCCTTATTTTTCAGCGATTGATTTGTCTCCGTTTCATTTTCATTTTATTTCAAAAGACCGTACTTATGGCGGACACGTGATGTCTGGTAAATTGACTGCAGCAACCATAAAAGTAAGTCTTGATCAAAAACCGGGCTGTGAGGTTATTTTGCCACAGCAGAACAGTGTCTTCAACAAACCGTGGACAAAAGAAAACAATGTTAAAAGCGCTTATTAAAAAGACCGCTTATTAAATTTTAAAAATCAAAAAACATGACAAAATTAAAATTAGCAATTTCTGCAATGATTTTGCTCGGTACTGCTATGGCAGCACAGCAGACGAAAGAAATCCAACATCTAAAATTTGATAATTTGGGATGGGAACAATTGGGGGATAAATTACATCGTAAATACGTGTATGGGGAGCAAGGGATGCTGGCGTTGTTTAAGATGGATAAAGGGGCCAAAGTACCACTCCATCAACATCCAAATGAGCAAACGACTTATATTACAAAGGGAAGCGTAAAAGTGACCATGCAAGGTAAAGAGTACATAGTTAACACCGGAGAAGTATTGATTATTCCGGGCAATATACCGCATGAATTTGAATGTCTGGAAGACGGAACATTAGACATTGATTTTTTTGCTCCTCCACGCAAAGACTGGATTGAGGGAACTGCCAGTTATTTCGGGAATTCAAACACAACAGCAGCAGCTCTCGAAGTAGTTGCCGCCATGGATATACGCCCGGGTGACGTTGCTGTATCAGCCGAGGGTCGTGTTTTTGCAACCATTCATCCGTTAGGAAGTCAGAAGATGCAATTGGTAGAAATTGTAAACGGAAAAGCGATTCCTTACCCATCTGAAGCTTATCAGAAATATGACACAAAAGCAACCGATGCAAAATTTGATGCGATGTTAGGATTAATCTTTGATAAAAACAATCAGTTATGGGTTACCGATATGGGGCTCGAATTAGGTAAATCCAGACTTTGGGCCTTTGACATCAGTAAGAATAAGGTAGTTCAAAAAATTGAATTGCCTCAAACTGTTGCGCCTAAAGGTACATTCACGCAGGATGTTGCCATTGATGAAAAAAATGGTTTTGCTTACTTAGCCGATATTGCCAACCCAGGTATTATTGTTCTGAATCTGAAAACAAAAAAAACACGTCGATTTAGCGGACATACTTCTTTACAGGCAGAAGACAAAGACATGATTATTGACGGGAAAGTGATCTATTTTGGCAGAAAACCGGCGCGTGTAGCTATTGACCCGATTACACTTTCAAATGACAGGGAAACAATCTTTTTTGGAGCTATGAACGGAACTTCCTGGTATAGTGTACCGGCTAGATTATTCAGAGAAGGAAAAAGTGATGCTGAAATTAGTAAGGCAATAAGAAAAGCAGGTAACAAACCTTTTAGTGACGGTGCTTTGACAGATGAATATGGAAATCATTATTTTACGAATCTGCAAGAACACTCCATAACAAAACTGGACATTTCAGGTCAATTGACTACGGTCGTACAGGATGCTCAAAAAATGCAATGGCCGGACAATGTTTATAAAGGACCTGATGGTTGGATGTACATTTCAGTCAATCAGCTCAATAGTTCGCCAGCTTTTACAGGTGCGGACGATCAGGGAAAACCTCCTTATTATATTTATCGTTTCAAACTATAAATCAATCTTTTATATTTGGTATGATAACAATAGTGCTTGTATCCGATTGATTTTACCGAATATTATCATTTTGCAACCGATTATTGCGTAAGTGATAACGCATTTTTAAAACGTGTCGTCAAATAGTACGAATAGACTTAGTTTTGAACAAACAGTATCACCCTTTTATAGATTCTGTTGATGTTCATAAAGTAAAAGTTAATCTTTAATAATAAGCAATAAAAAAATAGTCAGTGTAGTAATGCTATTTTGCGTTCTTGCGGCAAATGCTCAAGATAAAGGGAAAAAAAGTGAAACTAGAGTAGGGTAAACATGGCTTTTGGTATAAGTGGAGTCAAATACAAGAATACGAAGTCTGCCACATTTGGAATGTTTGAAGTAGCTTACCGTTACAACATTAGGGAAAAATTTAAGGCAGGAGGTGATTTGAGTTACCTTAGAACCGAAGATAAATTTGAAAAAAGCAAACGTTTGGAGCCTTCGTGGAGTTGGGTTTTGGATATAAAGGAATTGCTACGGCAGGGCTTAATTATAAATTTTAAAGAAAGATTTAACAAGTAGACTAACTAGAACCAATTATTAAAATTTAACCATTTTTAAGAGGGGAGAAATCTCCTCTTTTTTTTGTCATTACGCTGGATTTTTGATAGCAACTAGCTCACAGGAATACTTAGACCAATGTGTTAAATTAATAAGATTCTTATTCGAATTAAATGATGCTTGAAGATAAAGGTGTTGATATTCAGGGTTATGTGTTTTTTTTAACTTAGAGTATATTCCACATTTACACTAAAAGTTATCAATTATTCCACAGTTGATGCACTTATTGAAATCGGCATTTGAGTCCCATAAGACCACCCTATATTTGTACTCAGAAAGCAAGTTTTATCAACTAACAGCTCCTTTAAGAATTAAACAACAGGCAAGCCATGATGATTTGTATATCATAAACTTTGATCTTAGCGAAGAGTTCAACTGGATTCAGATTCGTGATATTAGTTATAAAATAGGTTCTTTAGCGAATTTAGGACTCTTTGTTTGGAAGAATAGCATAGAAAATATTTATGAACATGCAGCCGGAAAGAGGATATTTACAATGCGTTTAATCGTGGATCAGAAGTTACTTCGTCCTATCTATATTCATAAACTAAACGATAAACTAGCTTTAAAAAGCAACGATAAATTTGACAGCAAAGAACTTTGCTTTCACGATCTTATTGACAGCAATAGCAGAATACTGATTGATTCGATAAAGCATAAGGATGTTTTAAATCAATTTTCAAGTTTCTATCTCAAAGGAGTCGCTTTAAAATTACTGGGAAACTTTATTCAGCGGTATTCAGATACCGTTTTACCTTCATGCAGAATAAAAAAAACAGACCTGGCCGGCATAGAGATTTCTAAAAAGTATTTACTGCAAAATTTAAAAAATAAATTCCCCGGAATTGGAGAGTTGTCAAAAGTTGCCAATATGTCGACCAGTAAATACAAAAGACTCTTTAAAGAAATTGAAGGTGTAACACCAAATGATTTTTTTAAGAGAGAAAAAATTATTTTGGCGCACCAATTATTGTGTAGCGGATCTTATGATTCTATTGTTCGGTTGGCCTATGATCTTAATTTCACCAGAGCAGATTATTTTTCAAAGAAATATTTTAAAGTTTTTGGAAGAAATCCTTCTAAAGATTTGATTGAAAAAAGTATATAAATACTTTTAAAACACATGCTGTTTTCTAAAATTAAGTTTTAGGAAACAGCTTTTCTAATTTAAACCGGGATAACTGTAAACCTTTAGCTGCTAATATAAATGGTTATACCGGCAGGTTTTTCTCAAATGCTGATCCAAATGAAAAGAACGAATCGGTGCTTCCTACACCTTCAATTTGATGGATTTGCTCGTACAAAATTTTGCGGAGCTCTTCATTATTAACGGCCACAATTTTTATAAACAAGGCATACTTTCCCGAAACCCAATGGCACTCTACAACTTCCGGAATTTCTTTTAATTTTTCGGCAATAGAATAGGAAAATCGTGCTTCTTTAGTCACAATTCCTGTATAGGTAGTGGTTTCAAAACCAATTTCTTTAGGATTTAATTTTACCGAAAAACCGGTAATAATTCCCGATTCCTGTAATTTTCTAACTCTTAAATGTACCAATGAATTGGATATGTTTAATTCTTTGGCAAGATCTGAAAAAGAGATTCTTCCATTTTCACTTAGTTTATGTATGATTTCACGGTCTAAATAGTCAGTATTTTCATTCTTCTTGATACTTGGCATGGTTGGGCGTAGTTTAGAGATTTCTATTATTTTGACAATTCTTAAGTTAAAAATGATTTTATAAGTGTCAAAATTACAAAAAAAAGGATATGAAATGTCGGATTTTAAATAAACGTAAAAGTAAGGTGTTATAATAACACTTTTATATATAAATTTGTGTGATAATCACACTATTTTAACAAAACGGAAATGGATAAAAATCAATTACTTATGAAATTATGGGAGCAATATGCCAATATTACCCCATCTGCAAGAAGAATACATGAATTACTGGAAGAAAGAGGAGAAGAGATAAAAAATGACCATATAGCGATTCGTACTTTTAATGATAAACGTGTAAATATTGAGGTTTTGGAAAAAGCTTTCCTGAATGTTGGTTATGAAGCAAAAGGAGAATATAATTTTGAGAGCAAAAAACTTTTTGCCAAACATTATGAGCACGCTACTGATAAGGATGCACCAAGAATTTTTATTTCGGAGCTGGAATTAGAAAAATGTTCCTCTGAGTTACAGGACACGGTACAAAATATCCTGAACAGTTGTGATCAGAACTTGTTTAACGATCCTGAATTAGTTTTAAGCGGATCTGTATGGAAAGGGAATTCGCAGGCCATCTATAAATCTTTATTAGAGGAATCGGAGTATGCAGCCTGGATGTATGTTTACGGTTTCAGAGCGAATCACTTTACGATTAGTACCAATGCATTAAAAGGATTTAACACCCTAGAAGAGCTTAATACTTTTCTGGAAAACAACGGATGGAAACTGAATGCTTCCGGTGGAAAAATCAAAGGAACACCGGAGCAATTATTAGAGCAATCCAGTACACTTGCTGATTTGTATGTAGTTGATTTTGAAGAGGGTGTTTTAGAAATTCCATCTTGTTATTATGAGTTTGCCCTTCGTTACCCAATGGCGAATGGCGAATTGTATCAGGGATTTGTAGCATCGTCTGCCGATAAAATATTTGAAAGTACAGATGTAAAGCTGCAGGAGGTTAAATAATCACAGGAATTAAGTATAGTTATCGTTATCATAATCAGTTTTTTATAATTTAAAGCTGAACAACCTATTTTAAAAAAGTCATAATGGCAGTAACAGAATTACAATTCGGAATAAAGGAAGCTTTAAGCCAATTGGGAATAAAAGAAGTTAATGAGGGAACTTCAACCGGATTGAATCATTTTTCGGGAGGAGAAATTCTGGAGAGTTATTCTCCGGTTGACGGACAATTGATCGCAAAAGTTAAAACATCAACTGCTGCTGATTATGAAAAAGTGATGGAGGCAGCAACAGCTGCTTTCAAACAGTTCAGACTGATGCCGGCACCACAGCGTGGAGAAATTGTACGTCAGTTTGGGGAGAAGTTGCGTGTGCATAAAGAGGCATTAGGAAAATTGGTTTCTTACGAGATGGGAAAATCTTTGCAGGAAGGTTATGGTGAAGTGCAGGAAATGATAGATATCTGCGATTTTGCAGTTGGACTTTCCCGTCAGCTTCACGGATTAACAATGCATTCAGAACGTCCAGGACATCGTATGTACGAACAGTATCATTCTTTGGGGGTAGTTGGAATTATTTCGGCTTTTAACTTTCCGGTGGCTGTTTGGGCGTGGAATACAGCCCTGGCATGGATTTGTGGAGATGTTTGCGTTTGGAAACCATCAGAGAAAACGCCTATTTGTGCCATAGCTTGTCAGAATATTATAAGTGAGGTCATCAAAGAGAATAATTTACCGGAAGGTATTTCAGGTTTGATCAATGGCGACTATACCATTGGAGAGTTACTGACAAAAGATATACGTGTTCCTTTGATTTCGGCTACTGGTTCAACCCGCATGGGAAAAATTGTAGCGCAGGTAGTTGCAGGACGTTTAGGAAAATCATTATTGGAGCTGGGAGGAAATAATGCGATCATTGTAACTCCGGATGCTGATATTAAAATGACGGTTATTGGTGCTGTTTTTGGAGCCGTTGGAACTGCGGGACAAAGATGTACGTCGACACGCCGTTTAATTATTCACGAAAGTATATTCGACAAAGTAAAAGATGCAATAGTTGCTGCCTACAAGCAATTACGCATCGGAAATCCGTTGGACGAAAAGAATCATGTTGGTCCGTTGATCGATACTCAGGCAGTTGAAATGTATCAGCAGGCGCTACGAAAAGTGGTAGCCGAAGGAGGAAAAATTCTGGTTGAAGGTGGTGTACTTTCAGGTGCGGGATACGAAAGCGGCTGTTACGTAAAACCAGCTATCGCAGAGGCTGATAACTCATTTGAAATCGTACAGCACGAAACTTTTGCTCCGGTTTTATATTTATTAAAATACTCAGGGACTGTCGAGAATGCGATCGCCATTCAAAATGGTGTAGCACAAGGCTTATCCTCAGCAATCATGACTAATAATTTAAGAGAAGCCGAATTATTTTTATCGGTTACCGGCTCTGACTGCGGTATTGCGAATGTTAACATCGGTACTTCCGGTGCTGAAATTGGCGGTGCTTTTGGCGGAGAAAAAGAAACAGGCGGTGGGAGAGAATCCGGCTCCGATGCCTGGAAAGTGTACATGCGCAGACAAACCAATACCATTAATTATACCACTAGTCTGCCATTGGCACAAGGAATAAAGTTTGACTTATAAAATAAACGAATACCAGCAGTTTTTCTAAAAGTCAAATTAAAGAGAATACCGCACTTTATAAGGCAGTTTTGTAATCGAATGTCTTATAAAGTGCTTGCCTACAAATAAAAAAACTAAAAAAAGCGAAATTTTAATTAACCAAAACCATTACCAAAATGAAAAAACTACTCATTAGGAAGTTCTATTTTCTTCCTTTATTGTTATGCTTGTGGTTGCCAAACATCAATTTTGCGCAAGCAAATCAAGCACAAAAGACCATTTCCGGAAAAGTTACTGATGATAAGAACAATACGCTGCCGGGTGTGAGTATTTCTATTAAAGACTCTAAATACAATGCAGCAACAGATATTGACGGAAATTATACTTTGGTGTATTCATCAAGTCTTGTGAATCCGGTTATCGTTTTCTCTTATATGGGATTTATAGAGAAAAGTGAGGCTGTAAACAATCGTGGTGAACTTAATATTACCATGCAGGAAGAAACCAATAAACTGAATGAAGTAGTCGTTATTGGTTATGGTTCTCAGAAGAAAAGCAACGTTACGGGAGCTATTTCTACTGTTAAAAAAGAAAGTTTAGAAACCAGAGCGACAACAAGCCCTTCTGAGGCACTTCAGGGCTTAGTTGCGGGAGTAAACGTGCAGAAAAGCGGAGGTGTAGCAGGTGCTTCGGTAAGCGTAAAAATCCGTGGGGTAAATACCTTTGGAGCTACAGAACCACTTTATATTATTGACGGATTCCAGGGAGATATTAATACGATAAATCCAACCAATATCGAATCGATGGAGGTATTGAAAGATGGTGCTGCGGCTGCAATTTACGGATCTGTTGCTGCAAATGGTGTGATTATCGTAACCACTAAAAACGGACAAAAAGAAGGTGTAAAAATAGATTTCAGCTCTTTTTTAAGTATCACCAATCCGTCGAAAACATTAGATTTATTGGATGCTGACGGATATCGTACGGTTCATAAAAGAATGTACGATGAGTATAACAAGTATGTGACTTCACCAAAAGCGCTTCCGGCTTATATCACGGCTCCATCTGATGTTAATACAGACTGGCAGGATGAAGTTTTCCGTTCCGGATTTACACAAAACTACGGTTTAGGAGTTCAAGGAAGACAAGGTGATTTTAAATTTGCTTTATACGGAAACTTTGTAAAGCAAAAAGGAATTATTATCGACAATCAATTTGGTTCTCAAACAGGAAGTGCAAGGGTAAGTTTCAAAAAATCTATTTTTGATATTGATGGAAAAATGGCTTATATCGGAACCCAAAATGCATTGCCTAACTTTCAGTTGAAAGAAGTTTATACAATGTCTCCGTTAGTTCCGGTTTATGATGATAATGAGCAATACGGTTATGGATTGACTAATAAGAATGGTTTGCCGGCCGGAACGAATCCGGTTGCCGAAGAGCATTTCAGAAAAAGTAATAATGTAGGGCAGGATATTACAGCTAATATTGCTGCAACGGCTAATATAGCACCTTGGTTCAAATATAAATTGGCCTATTCTTACCGTGTGAAAAACAACCAGCAAACCGCTCATTTTCCTCCATTTATTGCTAATCCAAAAGAGGTACATCTTTATCCCTTGCAATCGGAGTTGAGAACAACCTGGAGTGAGCAGATATTAGATAACATTATTACTATCGATAAAACTTTCGGAAAACATGTTTTTGGTTTAATGCTGGGTAATACTTTTAACAGTCAGGCATCCAACTGGAATCAGGTAAGTGTTGAAGGAAAAACAACTGATTATACTGTAGAAAATGGACAGTTGGTTTCTATCGACCGTCCGTCAGGATTTCTTGATCCTGGTTTTGAAACTATCGGAGCCGGAAGAGGAGGGACTTACACTGCAGACGGTTCAAAGTTTCAATACAATCGTGTTTCTTTCTTCGGAAGGTTAAACTATTCGTATAATGATCGTTATTTATTGCAAATGACCGTTAGAAGAGACGGTTCTTCTAAGTTTGGTGCAGACAGCCGTTGGGGAACTTTCCCGTCTATCGCCTTAGGATGGAAAATCGAGCAGGAAGATTTTTTCCCGAAAGATATTTTTATCTCTACTTTAAAACTACGTGCGAGCTGGGGACAATTGGGTAACGAAGCTGCTTTAGGATACTATTCTGCTAATACTTTAATTAACACAGGAAATTCTTTAGGTTCAGGTTATGTACAGGGAGTTGGAAGTAATCCCTGGCCGGGAAGTATTGCGCTAGCATTAGAAAATAGAAATTTACAGTGGGAAACTACAGATTCTAAAAACATTGGTATTGATTATACTCTTTTGAAAGGAAAAATCAGCGGTTCGATGAACTACTATCACAATGTGACGGACAATTTATTAATTACAAAAAAACTGGCTCCATCTGCCGGAGTTGATGATCCGATTCTTAACGTAGGTAAGATTAGCAACAGCGGTTTTGAATTTGAAGTAAATTACCGTGATCAGGTTGATGAATTTAAATACAATGCAGGTTTGAATTTTACAACTCTTAAAAATAAAGTAGTAGCCTTAGCAAATGAGGGACAAACTATTTATGGAGAAGGATTAAAATTCAATGCCGAACATTTTCCAACTCAGGCACGTGTAGGAAGTCCAATCAGTGGATTCTATTTGTACAAAACAGATGGTATTTTTCAATCGGTTGAAGAGGTAAATGCTCACAATAAAAATGGTGTTTTATTACAGCCAAATGCAAAGCCGGGTGATATTCGTTTTAAAGATATAAACGGAGACGGAGTTATTGACGACAACGATAAAGCTTATTCAGGAACAGGATTGCCAAAAGTAGAAGTGAACCTTACTTTGGGAGCCAGCTACAAAGGATTTGATTTTTCAGCATTGATTGGAAGTGGCTGGGGGAATAAATTGTACAACGGAAACCGTTATTTTTACGAGTCTATGAGTTCAGGAACTAACATGTTAGCTTCAACATTAAATTCATGGACACCGGATAACCGTAGTGATATTCCAAGAGCAGTATTACAGGACCCTAACGGAAACAGTCGTGAGTCAGATCGTTTTCTGGAAAGTGGAAATTTTATAAGAATGCGTCAATTGCAGTTTGGATATACGATACCAAGCAAAATGTTAGGCAAAGCCAAAATAGACAAGCTTAGAATTTATATCAGTGCAGAGAATTTATTTACGATCACCAATTATTCAGGTATTGATCCTGAGTTTTCACGTAGTTCTGTACTTAACACTGGTATTGATCGTTTTGTGTATCCATTTACAAGATCGTTTGTAACGGGTATTCAGTATATATTTTAATTCTATTTTATAAAAGACATCATCATGAAAAAGATATTTTTATTATTTTCCACTATAGGTTTGCTGACTATAACAAGCTGTAGTGATTATCTGGAGCAGCAATCTCCGGACCAATTGACCTCAGAGAATTTCTGGAGAAATAAAGCCGATGCCGAATCTGCTTTAGCGGCAACTTACGGACAGCTTGAATGTGCTACTAACGAATGGACTTTTGCGGAAATAAAATGGCCGGTAGAAGCCTATCGTGAAGACATCAACGAATTGGGAAGCGATGCTTTGAACTATCAAAACTGGGTTGAACTTTCAACTTTTACATATACGAACGGGAATAGTCAGTTCACCAGTTATTGGAAAATTAATTACAGAGGAATCAGTAATGCCAATCAGGTGATTGATAAATTACCAAAGGTCCCGGCTTCTGCCATAACAGATGCTGACCGTAAACAAATTGAGGCGGAAGCTCGTTTCTTACGTGCTTATTACCACATGAAATTGCTTTTGAACTGGGATAAAATTTATGTTAGAGATAAATACGTAACTAAAGAAAGTGATTTAAATATTCCACTATCAACAAGACCGGAGGCCTGGGATTTTATTACAAAAGAATTTAAAGCAGTAGCAGACATACTTCCTGCGAAGCAAACTTCGGATAAAACAGGACGCGCAACAAGCGGAGCAGCCAACAGCTACCTTGGGTTTGCTTATTTAACCAGAGCTTATGAGGAAACAGCTCAAAAGCAAGCTTTTTTAAACGAAGCGCTTACAGCATTGAATAAAGTTCAGGGGTATGAGTTAGTGAAGGATTATGTATCGATGTTTGACGGTACCACAAAAAACAGTAAAGAGTCTATTTTTGAATTGCAATTTTCTGAAACTACGGCTAACGGTGCTTTTTATCGTAATGCGCTTCATTATTGGATGGCAGCGGGAGAACTTGGCGGATGGGATGAAATTTTACCAAGCCCTATGTTGGTAAACGAATTCAAAAAAGAAGGGAAAATTGCGACGACAGGAAATTATGATACGCGTTTGTACAGTACTATTTTCTTTAAAGATCCTTATTTTAATGATGCCAATAATCCTTTGGTATTAGGCACTACTTATGATGAAAAGTTTGAAGGGAAAGACAAACCGGTATACCGCAGATACATTCCAAATACTCAGGAAAAAATGAATCAGGAGTTTACGGCAATCAACATTCCTTTGATGCGATATGCGAATGTATTGTTGATGCAGGCTGAGGCACTGAATGAGTTAGGACGTACCGGAGAAGCTATTCCGTATATCAATAAAGTTCGTGAAAGAGCTGATATGCCAGCGATGACCGGAACAACTGCTACCGCTGTTAAAGCTCAGATTGAACACGAAAGAATCATAGAATTTCCATTAGAAAACTACCGTTTTTATGATTTACGTCGTTGGGGAAAAACGAAAGCAGCACTTGATGCAGTAGGACGTAGCGGTTTTGATGCAGCAAAAAACAATTTTTACCCAATTCCATTAACGGAATTACAGACAAATTAATTCTTTAGCAGAAAGAGTTGAATTCCTAAAAAATGTTTTCAATAAAGATTTTAATCCTGCAAGATCTTTTTCAGATCTTGTAGGTTTAATTTTTATAGCTACAAGCCTCACATACTAAAAGGATTAGATTGAAAGATTAAAGAAAACCTGCAAAATCTGCGAGAGAAAATTCAGCACAAAACAACTAAGCGGTTGTTGAAATAAAGCCACAGATTAAAGGATTAAAAGAGAAAAGAAAATCTGCCAAATCTGCGAGAAAACATTCAGCACAAAGCAACTAAGCAGTTGCCGAAATAAAGCCACAGATTAAAGGATTAGAAAGATTAAAGAAAATCCTTAATCTCCAAAATCTGCGAGAGTACATTAAACATAAAGATTAAAAAGGTACTGTAATAAAGCCACAGATTAAAGGATTAAAGAAATCCACTAAATCTAACGCAAAGCACTTAAGTTAATGAAAAATTTACTACATTATCTAACTAAAAAACACACCACAAAAACAAAATAACATGAACAAAAAGGAAATACTTTTTATTCTTGCATCCTTTTTTATAGTACAATCCGGTTGGACACAAAAAAGCTATCCAAACTTAGAATCGGCTAAAAACAGTCTGAACTATAAAGGAAACCCAACAAATGCAACAGATCGAAAATCACTGGCGTTTTCAGATAAAGGGGCCTGGTTTGGGTTTGGATTTTTAGAACCATCCGTAGTGCAGGCCGGATTTTCAGGACCTTTTTTAATGACAGAACAAAATGGTGTCTGGTTAAGTTCTTCGTTTGTTTCTTTACAGCTTACGGATGAAAACAAAAAAGAAGCCATTCAATGGAAAAATACGCTGGTGAACCAATGCAGCTATAACAGCCATTTGGAACAGGAGTTTAAAAACGAAAAGTTAACGGTAAAACAGCAGTTGGTTTATTTATCCGGTCATTCGGCTTTACAAAAGACGAGTATTACCAACACATCAGGAAAAACAGTAACCCTTTTTCCGTCCTACCATTCAACACTTTTTTTAAATGATTTAAAGCTTTCAAAAGAAGGTAAAACTTTAAAAATTGTTTCTTCTAAAAGCACAGCAACGGGGTACATTCAGTTTTTGAATAGTACTCCCGAAATTGAAATTACGAATCAGGGCTATAAAGCTCAAACCGGGAAATTGGTTTTAAAACCAAATGAAACTAAAGAAATAGTGGTTTCTCAAACCTTTATTTTTTCTCAGTATTCCTGGAAAACAGAAAATGAAAGCATTGCTAAAACGGCATTCAATACCTTACTAAACAACACACAAAAAGAAAAAGAAAATCAACTGACACAATTAATTGCCAGAAAGAAAAATATTTACAAAGAGGCAGTTTACTCTAATTTGATTGCTAAACTGCTATTGACTTTACAAAACAATACCCGAATTGCTGCCGAGGGTTTGAAACATCGCGGACTTTTCCCAAGCTATAATTACGAATGGTTTCATGGTTTCTGGGCCTGGGACAGCTGGAAACACGCCGTTGCGGTTGCCAATTATAATTCAGAACTGGCAAAAGATCAGATGCGTGCTTTATTTGATTATCAGGAACCAAACGGATTTATTCCGGACTGTATTTACAGAAACAATCTTCTCGAAGAAAACAATTACCGAAATACTAAAGCGCCGCTTGCAGCCTGGGCCATCTGGAAGATTTATGAAAAATCAAAAGACGTTACTTTCATAAAAGAGTTTTATCCAAAGTTGAAATTATATCACAATTGGTGGTACAAAGACCGCGATCACGATCAGGATGGTTTGTGTGAATTTGGTTCTACAGATGGAACTGTGATTGCTGCCAAATGGGAAAGCGGAATGGACAATGCGGTTCGTTTTGACGACAGTAAGATTTTGAAAAACGGTGAGAAAGCCTTTTCGTTAGATCAGGAAAGTGTAGATTTAAATTCCTTTTTATATGCCGAGAAAAATTATTTGAAGAAGATGGCAGAAGTTTTAAAACTAGCGGAAGAAGCTAAAAAATGGAAGGAAGAAAGTTCCATTTTGAAAGTTAAAATTCAAAATCAGTTTTGGGATGCTGCTACAGGTTGGTTTTACGACACGACTATCGATGGTAAAACCTTGATAAAAGCAATGGGCTGTGAAGGATATTTGCCTGTTTGGGCAGAGGTCGCTACCGCTGAGCAAGCTCAGTTAGCCAAACAAAACATGTTTGATACGGCCAGTCTGAACACATTTGTTCCTTTACCGACACTGGCAGCCAATCATCCGAAGTTCAAACCGGATAATGGGTATTGGAGAGGACCGGTCTGGCTTGATCAAAGTTATTTTGGTATAAACGGACTGGAAAAGTATGGCTATGTGAAAGAAGCAAACGAACTGGCTCATAAATTAATTTACAATGCCGAAGGAGTTTTGGACAAAGGAACTTCTATCAGAGAAAATTATCAACCTATTACAGGAAAAGGATTGGAAGCGTACAACTTTAGCTGGTCGGCTTCTCATTATTTAATGCTGCTTTTAGAAGATAAATAGACAAGGTAGTTGCGTAAGATTGCTAATCTCAAATCAATTAACTAAGGACAATTTGATTTAATTATGAGATTTTAGAATGAAGATTAACGATTGCAGATTTCTGATTTGGTATTGGTAAATAGTACTATTTTCTATTTTTCTAAATTTACACATCTGAAATCAAAAATCGTTAATCAAATACCAGCAATTGTTTTAACTATTTTATTAACTTAATCACATTGCTCGTAAGGGGAGGCTATATTTAAGCCCGCAGTAGGAATTAACTATCTAAATTTGATTAACACCAATAGTACAGATTATGTTCAACCACAACAGATCACTTACCAAAATAGTTGCAACGGCTTTGCTTATTGCGGGCTGTAATACAACGACCGTTTATTCTCAAAGTAAAAAAACGGCAGCGACAGAAAAGAGAGACCCACAGCGTTTTTTCTCAAAACCAGATTTGATGCAGATCGGTGTTTATTATTATCCGGAGCAATGGCCAAGGGAGCAATGGGAACGCGATTTAAAAAACATCAAAAAACTGGGATTTGAGTTTACACATTTTGCCGAATTTGCCTGGACGTATATGGAACCGGAAGAAGGCAAGTATGACTTTAAATGGCTCGATGACGCTTTGGCAATTGCCGAAAAAGAAGGTTTAAAAGTGATTCTTTGCACACCAACACCAACTCCGCCGGCATGGATGGGGGAAAAGTACCCTGAAATTTATCTCGTAGATGCAAGCGGACGTCGCAGAGAGCATGGAAACAGAGCCAATCAATCGGTTTCAAATGAAAAATACAGAGCATTTGTCGAAAAGATAGTGACTGAACTTGGAAAAAGATACGGGAAGAATAAAAATATTATGGGCTGGCAAGTGGATAACGAGCCGGGAGCTCCGGATGATTTTAGTCCATCTGCACAAAAAGGATTTCAAAAATGGTTAAAGGCAAAATACGGTACAATCGAAAAATTGAATGCCGAGTGGCTGGGCAGTTTTTGGAGTATTCGCTATAACAACTTCGAACAGATTGCCATTCCAAATGCTGAGATTTATTTTGAAGACAAATTGAGCCCGCATGCCATATTGGATTTCAAAAGATTCACGGCAGATTCACAAGCCGAATATTTGAATTTACAAGCAGAAACACTTCGAAAATATGTTGATCCAAAACAATGGATTACGACCAATTATACGAATGTAGTTTATGGTGCAGACCCAAGAAGAACCGATAAGATGGATTTTGCCACCTACACTATGTATCCGGTGAGCGGGAGAAATCAATTAGGTGGTCAGAATTTTAGAATGGGACATCCGAATAAAATATCAGAAGCCAATGATTATTACAGATCGATCAATGGGGTGACTGGGGTTATGGAAATGCAGCCGGGACAAGTGAACTGGGCGAGTATTAATCCACAATTACTTCCGGGAACTGTTCATATGTGGATCTCACAAGCTTTTGGAGGAGGCTGTTCTTTCACCTGCACCTATCGATACAGACATCCACTGGGGAGCAGTGAAATGTACCATGACGGAATTGTAGGTACCGATGGTGTAACCTTGACTACAGGAGGAAAAGAGTTTGTACAGTCGATCGAAGATATGAAACTGCTTCGAAAAGAGTACAATCCGAAAGCGGTACTTCCGGCTGATCTTGCCAAAAGAAAAACAGGATTTTTATGGAGTCATGAGAATCTGTGGGATTTGGAAAACCAAAAACAAACGGAGTTCTGGAGTACGTGGAGACATCGAAATACCTATACTTCAGCAGTAAAATCGACTGGAGCACCAATGGATTTTATTACAGAAGAAGATGATTTTTCTGCTTATCCGTTTATCGTGGCACCGGCTTATCAGCTGATCGATCAGAAATTGGTTGACAAATGGACGAAATATGTAGAAAATGGTGGTAACCTGATTTTGTCCTGCCGTACCGGTCAGAAAGATAAAAACGGACATTTCTTTGAGGCTAAATGGAGTGGACCAATCGTTCCGTTAATTGGTGCTGATGTAGATTTTTTTGATATGCTTGTAGCAGATGTAAATGGAACCATAAGTTCTGGAAACAATACCTATAAATGGAATACCTGGGCAGATGTTTTAAGTCCGAAACCGGGAACAGAAGTTTTAGCAACGTATGCCGATCAGTTTTATAAGGGAAAAGCGGCAGCAATTACCAGAAAACAAGGAAAAGGAACGGTTACTTATATAGGAGCAGAAAGTAAAGACGGTGACTTGGAAAGACAAGTAGTGAGATCGGTTTACGAACGTTCTAAAGTTACTATCGAAGATTTGCCAAAAGGTGTATATTTAGAATGGAGAGACGGGTTTTATACAGGAGTAAATTATACCAATGAGCCTATACAGTTAGCAATTCCTGAGGGAAGCAAAATTTTGGTAGGACAAAATCCTTTACAACCGGCTCAGGCGATTATTTGGAAATAAAATTTAGACACGAATTTCACGAATGAGCACGAATTTTTTAAGTGGCATGCGTACAATAGTTCGTGAATTACTTCGTCCGTTCGCTATCGCTCGGGTCGTGGCGAAAAAGGTTTGTCAGATTGGGTAAACAAACAAAATATAATTCGCGTTAATTTGTGAATTTCGCGGCAAAAAAATAAGAAACAATTTTAATATAGTATCAATGATTTTTTCAGAAGCAACTATTCAGGATTTAGTAAAAGAACATTACGGATTAAATGTTACCGTAAAAGCATTAAATGGATATGATGAACTGAACTTTCTTTTATCGAATGAGAAGAATGAAAAGTACATTCTAAAAGTATCAAACGAAAGTCACCCTTTTCCTTTTTTAGAAGCGCAGATCAATATCATTCAGCATCTAAAAAAGAGCCCTGTTTCAAATTGTTTTCAGCATTTTAGTATCAATAAACATGGAGAAGAACTGACTAAAATTGTTGGTAATTCTCAAACCTACTATATCAGAATACTGAACTTTTTGGAAGGTGTTTTTTGGGTGGATGAAAAAGCTAAAACAAAAGAATTACAATATGATCTGGGAAGCTTTTTAGGAAAGATGGATCATGCTCTGCAAGATTTCTCACATCCTGCCATGCACCGCAATTATACTTGGGACATCAGTCGTGCGAGTGAAGCAGCGGACAATTTAAAATACATTCTAAATCACGAAAAAAGACGTATTGCCGGCTATTTCCTGTTGCAGTTTGATACCGAAGTTTTACCTCAATTGCATCGCTTGCGTCATGCTTATGTGCATAACGATGCCAATGATTATAATGTATTGGTACAGGACAATCGTGTCAGCGGTTTAATCGATTTTGGTGATATGGTGTATACTGCTTTAATCAACAATTTAGCGATAGCCTGTACGTATGCCATGCTGGATGAAGAAAATCCGGTGGCCGTTGCAGCATTAATCGTTGAAGGATACCATAAATCGTATGCTTTAACCGAGCAAGAATTGGATGTATTGTATTATCTGATTGCCGGAAGACTTTGTATCAGTGTAACACAATCCGCTTACAATGCTTCATTAGACAGCAACAACGAACATCATTTTATTACCGAAAAACCGGCGTGGAATTTATTGTTTAAACTGATTCAGATTAATCCAATCAAAGCGCAGGATGCTTTTAGAAAAGCCTGTGGTTTTGAAGGAGTAATTACTGGGGATGATTACAGTGATTTATTGGAAGTTCGAAAAAAGAAAATAGGACGTAATTTAAGCATTGGTTATCAGGACAAATTGAAAATTGTGAAGGGTGCTTTGCAATATTTGTATGATGATAAAGGACGAACCTTTGTAGATTGTGTCAATAATCCTTCGCATGTGGGACATTGTCATCCGGTCGTGGTTCGAAGAATGCAGAAACAGATTGCCACTTTAAATACGAATACCCGCTATTTAAATGATGCGATTACGGCCTATGCCGAGAAACTGACAGCAACATTACCTTCAAAACTGAGTGTTTGTTACTTTGTGAACTCGGGTAGTGAGGCCAATGATCTGGCGATTCGAATGAGCCGTCATTTTACCAAACAAAAAGATATTATTGTATTGGATCATGCTTATCACGGAACTTCTACCGTTGCGATGGAAATGAGTCCGTATAAATTTGACAGTAAAGGTGGATTTGGCCAAATGCCTTGGATACACAAGGCGATTAATCCTGATTTGTATCGCGGCCCTTATAAATATGGTGATACCAATGCGGGAGAAAAATATGCTGCCGATGTACAAAGAATTATAGAGGACTTGAAAGAAGAGGATAAAGCTCCTGCGGTATTCATCTGTGAAACTTTATTGGGAGTAGGAGGTCAGATTCCGCTACCGGAAAATTATTTAAAAACAGCGTATGATTATGTCAGAGCCGCCGGTGGGGTTTGTATTGCCGACGAAGTTCAGGTTGGATTTGGACGAATCGGAGACCACTTTTGGGGCTTCGAATTACAAAATGTAGTTCCGGATATCGTGGTATTAGGAAAACCAATTGGTAACGGACACCCTCTTGCTGCGGTGATTGTAACAGAAGAAATTGCGGATGCCTTTAGTAACGGAATGGAGTATTTTAACACCTTTGGCGGTAATCCCGTATCGATGACTACAGGATTGGCTGTATTGGATGTGATTCAGGAGGAAGAAATGCAGCAGCATGCTCTGGAAACGGGTAATCATTTAATGGATGGTCTTAGAAAGTTAATGGCGAAGTATCCAATTATTAGTGATGTTCGCGGACATGGTCTGTTTATTGGTGCCGAAATGGTAAAAGACAGATCAACCATGGAACCTGCTGTTTCTGAAATAGATTTTGTAGTAGAAAAAATGAAAGCCCATGGCTATTTATTGAGCACAGACGGTCCTTTGCACAATGTTTTGAAAATAAAACCTCCTATGACATTCAGCAAACAAAACGCTGATGAAATGGTGCGATTATTAGATATTGCTTTGAGCGAATTGTAGGTACCTAATAACACACAATATTGTCATTTCGAGGAACGAGAAATCTTCACGTCAATATTCTGCAAAGATTGAAATACTTTGTCGAGTTACTTGCGAAGATTTCTCGTTCCTCGAAATGACAAACTCCAATTAATAAAAGAATAAAAATGAATAACAATAATGTCTTTTCCGATAGTTCTGTTCCTTTAGAACAGTTGGAAAAACAATTAGAAGGTAAATTATTCTACGATCATACCATGCGCTTGCTTTATGCCACTGATGCGAGTGCCTATAAAGAAATGCCGCTCGCAGTTGCCATTCCAAAAACAAAAGAAGATATTCAGAAGATCATTGCTTTTGCGAGAGAGTATAAAAGCAGTGTAATTCCGCGCGCTGCCGGAACATCATTGGCGGGACAGGTTGTGGGGAACGGAATCATAGTAGATATTTCACAGGAGTTTACCAAAATTATATCGGTCGATGAAGTCGCTAAAACGGCATGGGTTGAGCCCGGAGTTATACGTGATGAACTGAACCTCCATTTGAAACCTTATAAGTTGTTTTTCGGACCTGAAACTTCGACCAGCAATCGCTGTATGATTGGCGGAATGGTAGGCAACAATGCCTGCGGTGCGAGATCGGTTATTTATGGATCAACCCGCGAACACTTGCTTGAAATCAAAGGCTTTTTGGCCGATGGTCACGAAGTCACATTTGGCTCGTTAACCAATGCTGAATTTGAAGATAAGTGCAACGGAATTAACGTCGTAAGTCCATTGGAACAGGCCATTTATGTTCAGGTCAAAGAAATACTATCGTCAGCATCAAACCAAATTTTGTTTGAAGATCATTTTCCTAAAAAATCAATTCCCAGAAGAAATACTGGTTATGCTTTAGATTTACTGGCCGATACAATGCCTTTTAAAGATACAGAAGAGCAATTCAACTTCTGTAAATTAATAGCAGGATCAGAAGGAACTTTGTTCTTTTCGACTGCTATCAAATTAAATTTGGTCGACGCGTTAAAACCTTATTCTGCATTGGTGTGCATTCATTTTGAAAGTATTAATGAATCACTTAAAGCCAATATTGAGGCTTTAAAATTTCAACCGGACAGTGTGGAGTTAATCGATCACTATATTCTGGAATGTACAAAAGAAAATATTGAACAAAGTAAGAATCGTTTTTTTGTAAAAGGCGATCCTCAGGCGATTTTAGCCGTTGAATTTTTAAGAGATTCTCCTGAAGAAATTGACACCATTGCCAAAGAAATGGAAGCTTTGCTGCGTTCTAAAAATTTAGGGTATCATTTCCCAATTGTTTATGGTGAAGATACCAATAAAGTCTGGGCTTTGCGCAAAGCTGGATTGGGCTTGCTGTCTAATATTCCCGGTGATGCCAAAGCGGTTGCCGTAATTGAAGATACAGCGGTAGATGTAAACGATTTACCCGATTTTATCGAAGATTTTAATGCTATTCTAAAAAAACGAAATCTAAACTGTGTACACTATGCGCATGCGGCAACAGGAGAATTGCATCTTCGTCCTATTATTGATTTAAAAACCGAAGAAGGGACGGTGCTTTTTAGAACTATTGCGACAGACATTGCGCATTTGGTTAAAAAATACAAAGGCTCTTTAAGCGGTGAACATGGAGATGGAAGGCTTAGAGGGGAATTTATTCCGCTGATGTTAGGAGAGGAAATCTATCAATTGTTTGTTCAGATTAAGGAAGTTTGGGACCCGTGGGGTATTTTCAATCCCGGCAAAATTGTGAACACACCACCGATGGATACAAACTTAAGGTATACTGCCGGACAGGATACCCCGATGCCGGAAACTTATTTTGATTTTTCGGAACACAATGGAATTTTGCGTGCTGCCGAGATGTGTAACGGATCCGGAGATTGCCGAAAAACCGAAAAAGGTGGCGGTACCATGTGTCCGAGTTATATGGCCACACGTGATGAGAAACATACCACACGCGCCAGAGCAAACATGCTGAGAGAGACGATAACCAATTCTGCCAAAGCTAATAAATTTGACGATGACAATCTTGTTGCCGTATTGGATTTGTGTTTGAGCTGTAAAGGCTGTAAATCAGAATGTCCTTCGAATGTGGATATGGCCAAATTAAAAGCTGAAACTTTACAACACTATCACGATAAAAATGGAGTGAAATTTCGTTCCAGACTTATCGGAAATACTCCTAAAATAAACAGCTGGTTTGCTGCGATTCCTTGGATGTATAATTTATCTACAAAAGGGGTTTTGGGGAATGTGGTTAAAAAAACAACAGGATTTGCTACAGAACGAAAATTGCCCTTGATGCATAAAATTACTTTCGCTAAGTGGATGAAAACGTATCGTCAAAAGGGTGATTTTGGTAACGGGAAGGTATATCTGTACAATGATGAATTTTTAAATTATTATGATGTCGAAATAGGGCAGACCGCGGTACAATTACTGAATCGTTTGGGGTATCAGGTCGAAATTCCAAAAATAGGGATTAGCGGCAGGACGTACCTTTCAAAAGGAATGCTAAAAGAAGCGCGTAAAATTGCAGAAAAAAATATTAAGGATTTTGAGCAGGAGATTCCACAGGATGGTATTTTGATCGGAATTGAACCCTCGGCGATCTTAACTTTTCGGGACGAATATCCCGATTTATGCCGAGGAGAATTAAAAGTGAAAGCAAAAAAAACTGCTGCAAAAGCTTTTCTGATCGAGGAATTTTTGGCAAAAGAGCTAGAGGAAGGCAGAATTTCTTCAAGTAATTTTACCGACAGGCAGGAACGTATACGCATGCACGGACATTGTTTTCAAAAAGCCTTATCGTCATTGGTGCCTCTTAAAAAAATACTGGCTTTGCCTGAAAATTATACCGTTTTGAACATTCCGAGTGGTTGCTGTGGTATGGCTGGGTCTTTTGGCTATGAAAAAGAACATTATGAGTTGTCGATGCAAATTGGCGAGTTGGTTTTGTTTCCAACCATTCGTTCTGAAGAAGAAGCCACTTTAATCTCTGCCTCAGGCACTAGCTGCAGGCATCAGATTGCTGATGGTACGGGTAGAAAAGCACAACATCCGGTTGAGATCTTGTACAAAGCGTTAAAATAGGCTGTAATGGGCCGTTTTTGAGTTTTTAAATAATTATAAAATGTAAAAAGACAGATTTTATCATTGAAATTAAGGCGTTTAACTTTCAAAAAAAACAAAAAGTGTAGTGGAAATAGTTTTCGACGAACGATTTTTTCATCTCCGCTAATCAGGACTGTGGCAGCTTGTTAATCAATTGTTTATAGTTTGTTGATAAATAATAGCTTATGTTTGTTTTTTTAACAAGCATTCAAAAGAATAATATTTAAATTTGAGTAGAGGTTAAAGGTTTGTCATTTTAAAACATCTATTATGGAAAAAGCTATAAAACTAAAAGTTCGCAAGGAATTAGATGGTCGCCAACAGTTGAACATTATAAAACTTAAAGGAAGTTTAATTTCTAAAGGGTATACAGAAATCATACATATTCTGGATCAGGATGATGAATTTCATATTAACTCTTTTGAAACACGATCTGAAAGTACTAACGAAGTTCAGGAGTTTATTACAGCTTTTATACACAGAGAAAACCTAACCGATACAATCTCGTTTTATAAATAATACTTTTGCAGTAAACGATAAATAATGCATAAAAAACAAGAACCCCGTTTCTATACCGAAACGGGGTTCTTTGTTTTAAAATAGTTTGTCCAAAGTCAAAGTTTAAAGTTCAAAGTTTCAAGTTTCAAGTTGAAACCTAAAATCTAAAACCTGAAACTTGAAACCTGAAACAGAATGTTTATCACATCCCACCTCCTAAAGCTTTGTAAAGTAAGATTTGTGCATTTGCATTTTTCAACTGAATATCTACAAAATCAAGTTCGGCCTGCAATTTGTTTTTTTGCGCATTGATGATTTCAAGGTAATTGGCGTAACCACTCAGATACAAATCATTGGAAACATTTACAGCAATTTCAAGATGCTCAATCTCTTTAGATTTATATTTCAGCACATTTTCAAAAGCTTCAGTTCGGTGCAGTAAAGCACTTAGTTCATTATAAGCGGTTGTAATGGTGTTTTGATAGTGTAGAAAAGAAATTTCCTGTCTTCGGTTGGCAGTAAAAAATTCCTGTTTGATTTGTCCTTTATTGAAAATCGGAGCAGTGATTCCGCCTAATAGTTGCCAGGCAAACGAACCGCTGTCAAAAAAAGTAGTCAAAGAAAAAGAGTTCATTCCTACGTATCCACCTAAATTTAGAGTGGGAAAGAAGGCTGCACGAGCCGCTTTAGCATCTGCATTTGTAGCCCTCAATTCAAAGTAAGCTTCTGATACATCGGGTCTTTTGTGTATGATAGAGTCTACACTTATTTTTTGATTTAAGACTTTAAGATAACCCGACGAAAAATCAGTGTTTCTTTCGATTTTTCCGCCGTATTCTCCAAGCAGCGTAAGTAGTGCCTTTTCTGCCTGATTGATTTTAAGATTTAATTGTTCTGCCTCAGCCAATATATTGTTGTTTTGCGCATTGAATTGCTGTACGGCAAGTTCTGTTGCTTTTCCAACAGATCGCTGTGCCGAAACGATATGCAGTGCCTGCTGCTGTGTATCAAGGTTTCGTTTGTAGATTAGTGCTTGTTTGTCTAAGGCTACTAATTCGTAGTACAGTTCTGCAATATCGCCTAACAATTTAGTCTTCAGCAATCGCATTCCTTGTTGAGAGGCAAAATATCGGTCACGTGCCGCTTTCTTCCTATTGCTTAGTTTTCCCCATATATCAGCTTCCCAGGATACTTTTCCTCCCAGGAAAAAGTTAGGAGTAGTAGCCGTTGCAATTCGTTGTTTGTCGGATATGTTTTGAGACAAATTAGTATCAAAGTTTCCAACACCCTCCATAGTATATTTGCCATAACGGGTTCCTGAAGCATCGGCCTGAAAATCCAATGAAGGCAATAAAGCCAGTTTAGCTGCTTTCAGATGCGAGTTGGCTATTAAGATACGCTGTTCCATGATTAAATAATCCGGATTCTGAGCCATCGCTTTGTCTAATAATTGTTCTAATTTTTGATCCTTAAAATAAGTGGCTGTTTGCAGCGGAACAAAAGTTGTTCCGCTGTCAGTAGCTTTTTTTGAAGTAACATCGAAATTTTTGGGCAGTGCTTTAGCAGCGAGATTATCATTAACTTTTGGAGCAGAACAAGCTGTGAATAACAGAATTCCGGTTACCAATAAGAGTGAAAACAACTTAAACTTATAGTTTTGATCAGTAACTGCTTTATATTGATTTAGTGATTTTTTCATTATTGTGTTTATTTTTTCAGTGCTTTTTCAAATTTGGCAAACAGTATATAAAGACCCGGTATGATAACAAGTCCAAACACCGTTCCGATGAACATTCCTCCCGCGGCGGCTGTACCAATCGAACGGTTACCAACGGCTCCCGCACCCGAGGCGATACATAAAGGAATCAGTCCTGAAATAAAAGCAAAAGAAGTCATTAAAATAGGTCGGAAACGCAGTCGGGCTCCTTCGATGGCAGCCTCCGTGATGTCCCGTCCAATTTTGTTCTGCGCCATCGCAAATTCTACAATCAGAATGGCATTTTTGGCGAGCAACCCGATCAGCATGACGAGCGCTACCTGAGCATAAATGTTATTGTCGAGTCCCACCATTAACAGCGCGAGATACGATCCGAATACTCCCACAGGCAAACTTAAAAGTACCGGAAACGGAAGCAGTAAACTTTCGTATTGGGCAGCAAGAAGTAAATAGACAAACAGTATGCATAAAGCAAAAATGTAAATCGTCTGATTCCCGGACAGGATTTCTTCACGCGTCATACCTGACCATTCCAGTTCAAACCTGCTCGGAAGTTTTTCGGCAGCGATTTTCTCCACAGCAGCAATTGCCTCACCGGAGCTGTATCCGTCAGCAGGTTCTCCGTTGATCATAGCCGACATGTACATGTTGTATCGGGTTAAAACTTCGGGACCGTACACACGTTCCAGTTTGATGAAAGTAGAGAACGGAACCATTTCGCCGGCATCATTCTTAAGATACATATCCAGAATACTTTCGGGATTCTTCCTAAACTGAGGACTGGCCTGAACCATTACTTTATACATTTGTGAGAAACGAATAAAATTAGTCGCATAAAAAGAACCCAGCATCGTTTGCAGAGTCGACATGGCATTGTCTACCGAAACTCCTTTTTTAGCCGCCTGATCGTAATCAATATGAATTAAATACTGCGGGAAAGTAGCATCAAAACTGGTAAAAGAGTTTTGTATTTCAGGTGAAGCATTGAGTTCCTTGATGAAATTTTTGGTTACGGCATCGGTATTAGTAATCGTTCCGCCCGATTTGTCGAGTAAGCGAAGTTCAAACCCGCTTGTATTTCCAAAACCGGGTACCGTTGGCGGTGCAAAAATCTCAATCTGAGCATCAGAAATGTTCTTTGTTTTCTCTCCCAGTTTGGTGATGAATTCGTTTACCGAGATATCACGATCGTTCCAGTCTTTTAAATTGATCATTCCCATTCCGTAAGAAGCTCCTGCAATTTCGGTTACAATACTGTATCCGGCAAGAGTGGTCACGTTGTCGACACCCTTAATTTCTTTGGCTAATCGGGTAACCTCATCCAGTACTTTTTCAGTACGTTCTACCGTGGCGCCCTGAGGTGTAGTCACACTTACATATACCATTCCTTGATCTTCAGAAGGAATAAATCCACCTGGAACAAATTTACTGGTTCCCCAGGTAAGCAGACAGAATAAAACCAATAATCCGGCTGTAACGGTAGTACGGTCTGCAAATTTGGCCAGTATTCTGATATAACCTGCCGTTACATTATCAAACCATTTATTAAAAGCGTCGAAGAAACGATTCAGTAAAGAAGTCTTCTTCTCGTCCGGATTATGCGGTTTAAGCAATATAGCACAGAGCGCAGGAGTTAAAGTAAGTGCATTGATACCTGAGATCACAATACTAATCGCCATGGTTAAAGAAAACTGTCTGTAGAAAACTCCAACCGGACCGCTAAGAAAGGCAACAGGAATAAACACAGCACTCATTACTATCGTTATGGCAATAACTGCTCCCGTAATTTCTTTCATGGCACTTATGGTTGCCGGAAGTGGAGCCATATGTTCTTCGGAAATTTTAACGTGGACGGCTTCGACGACTACAATGGCGTTGTCGACCACAATTCCGATCGATAGTACTAAAGCAAACAAGGTTAGCAGGTTGATCGAAAAGCCCATCATCGACATGAAAGCAAACGAACCAATAAGCGCTACTGGTACGGCTAAAACCGGTATTAAAGTAGAACGCCAGTCCTGAAGGAATATAAAAACCACAAAGGCTACCAAGATAAAGGCTTCGACAAGTGTTTTTAAAACCTCATCGATCGATGCGTCCAGAAAGCGCGATACATCGTAAGCAATATTGTAATCCATTCCGGGAGGGAAGGAAGTCTTTTGAAGTTCGGCCATTTTTTCTTTTACGCTGGCAATTACTTCAGAAGCATTTGAACCCGGACGCTGTTTTAGCATGATAGAAGCCGAGGGTTTACCATCGGTTTTGGAAACCATTCCGTAACTCATCGATCCAAATTCGATCTTAGAGATGTCTTTTAATTTTAAGATGGTTCCATCTGAATTGGCACGAATCGGAATTTCTTCATACTGTTTGGGTTCGTAAAATTTCCCTCCGTATTTGATTACATATTGAAGCTGATTGTCCAATTGTCCGGAGCCTTCACCTACTTTTCCGGGTGCAGCAGAGATGTTTTGTTTTTGAAGAGAAGCAATGACCTCATTTGCCGATATAGCATAAGAGAGCATTTTTTGAGGATCAAGCCATACCCGCATCGAGTATTCTTTTTGTCCCATAATTTCAGCACGTCCGACACCATCTATACGTTTCAGTTCCTGTAGAATGTTGATATCGGTGAAGTTAAAGATAAATTGCTCGTCCTGAGTTTTATCCGTACTCGTAATATTCAGGTACATCAGCATACTGTTCACTTCTTTCTCGGTCGTTACTCCGGCACGAATTACCTCTTCAGGCAACTCATCGAGTATAGTAGTCACACGATTTTGGACGTTTACGGCTGCCAAATCGGGATCGGTTCCCACTTCAAAAAAGACTTGTATCAGCGTCAGACCGTCGTTTGACGTAACCGTTGACATGTAGGTCATACCGGGAACACCATTAATAGCGCGCTCTAAAGGCAGTGCGACGGCATTGGCCGAAACTTCGGCATTGGCTCCTGTATATTTAGCCGTTACCGTTACAGATGGCGGAACAATATCAGGAAATTGTGTAATAGGCAACTGAAACAAGGCCAGTATACCAAGGAGCACTATCATAACCGAAATGATTAACGATAGTATTTTTCGTTTGATAAATAACTCTATCATTTTATATTTTTTTGATACTAATTAATAAGGAACTATAAGCTTGCGTTTTGGATGTTAATTTTGTCACCGTCCCGTAGTGATTGAGTTCCTTCTTGTACAATCAGGTCGTCGCTTTTTAATCCTTTGTTGAGGATAAATACATCGTCAAGCGTGCTTCCAATACTAATGTTGGTCATTTTTACAATTCCTTCTTTGTTGACAAGAAATACAAACTGTTTGTCCTGAATCGAAAAAACAGCTTTCTGCGGAATTAGAATCACATTCTTTTTAGGTTCTGATATAATTAGTTTTCCCGATGTTCCGTGTTTGATAAAACCTTGCGGATTATGAAATTTTGCTTTGTACTGAATAGAACCTGTTTGTCGGTCAATTTCACCGTCGGCAGTTCTTAATTCGCCTTTTTGGTTGTATACGACTCCGTTTGGTAATTCCAGTTTAATATCGCCTCCTGCTTTGTTCAGAGTTTTGTCGGTCATCATTTGAAAATAGATGTTTTCAGGGATCGAGAAGTAGGCGTAGATATCATCCAGTTGAGAAACCGTTGTCAGCAGGGAGCCATTCTCTACAAGACTGCCTTCTTTGAACGGGATACGATCGATCGTTCCGTCAAAAGGAGCCCTGATAGTGGTGAAACTAATCTGCTGATTGATTGCTTTTCGTTCGGCAACTGCATGGGCAACTTTGGCAGAAGCGGCTTCATACTTGGCTTTTGAAAGTTCCAGTTCTTTGTCGGCAATTACTTTCTTGTTAAACAGGGTTTGTGCCTGCTCAAGCTCGACTGTAGCAATCCTCAGGTCTGCCATGGTACTTTTGTATACCGCCTGAGCTTTTAGTAATTGTATTTGGAGCTCAACATCACTGATTTTAAAGAGCAGTTGCCCTTTTTGTACCTTTTGTCCTTCGCTCACATAAACCTTATCCAGTAATCCGGGAATGCGAACGTGTATTTCTACATTGTTTTTGGCGTGCACATCAGCCACAAACCGGTTAGAAACGATGGTGTCCTGCAAGGTGACTTTGTAGACGGGCAGTGTCTTGATTTTCGAAGTCTCTTTTTTGGTTTTATCTCCACAAGAGCTCAGAAATAAAACAGATAAAACAATTAACAAGAATTGATTTTTTGTAGTGTTCATAATGAATTTTTAAATAGGGGTATATAAATGAAGGTGCTCCCCAACATTGATTTGCAGGGAGTCGTGAATAATTTAAATGTTAAATAAGGGATATTGTAACGACTACTGCTTTTAGAGAGCAGTAACGTTTGGATAGAATTTTTTTATATCACAAGCTGTCCTTTGCAATAAAACACAGAAAGTGCATTGCATAAGAGGAATATAAAAATGAAACGGATTATGACCTAGAATAACTGGTACAGGTGCAGATGGGTATGACGCTGAATCTGGTAGACAGTGGCCATACCATAAATTAAGCGATTTTTGAAAATTCTGAATGGTACTAATTTGGTATAGTACGGTGTTTTTAAAGTACTGCTGTCTGAAGTTGTAGCACGGTGTTTGATCTTCTTTTTGACAATGAAATGAATGTCAAGATCTTTGGGACTAACCAAAGCGGAAGACGAAAATTGAGGTACTTCTGAAGCAGTGAAGTTTTCCTGAAGCTGACAAATCGTAAGTTCAGCAGTATGTTTACCAGATTCTCCTCCACTTAAAAAAGGGAGTAAGAACAGCAAAATAATACCTATGAACTTTAGTGGTTTCATGTATGCAGTAAAAAATTGTAGCTTGTCATCTGTAAAGACAACTTCTATTTGATATGGGCCAAATATAGGCATTTGCAAAATAAAGGATTCTTAAAATTTTAAGAAAATATTAAAAATTGAGGATAGGATAACATTCCGGAAAGACACCATTCATTTTTAGGACGGTTTTATAGAGGCTTGATGTTATAAAAACAGAATTCATTCTTAATTTTGTAAAATGACAAAGAAGCATTAAAATTATTGAAATGAATAAAGTATTCTCCCAACAGGGCACATTTTTATTAGGAACAGATCGATCAGAACAATTTGTTCTGAGTACACCTGTTCAGTTTAGCGAGTATACTGTTTTATTCGTTAGTGAAGGCGAGGGGATTTTTCATGCTGATTTTGCCTCTTTTCATTTTAGAGGCCCGGTTCTTTTGTTCTCAACACCTCAACAATCTATTTATATAAAAGAAATTAAACCTCTTGTATATAGTGTTTTACAATTTCATAGTGACTTCTATTGTATTGAGTATCACAGGAATGAAGTTGCTTGTAACGGTTTACTTTTCAATAATATATATTTAGAACCTTCTATACTATTAACGGTTGAACAGCATCAATTATACACACAATTAATGGATCAGATTACGGATGAACTAAAGCAGGAAACTCCATCCGAGATTGTATTGAGAGCTTATATTCAGTTGTTCTTAGCCAAATCGAGCAGTATCAAAATAAACAGCATGGAGAAGCAGGAACTTCAAAAAGATGAAAAAATGGATCAGTTTCGCCTACTTTTGGAGGAGTATTTTCTAACCCTTCATAAACCAAGTGATTATGCGTCCTTATTAGCGATGACTCCAAATAGTTTTACCAAACAATGTAGAAAACGCTTCCATAAAACTCCAACGCAAATGATTCAGGAACGACAAATTCTTGAAGCTAAGAAACACCTGCACCTGACCAGAATGAGTATTAAAGAAATTGCTTTTGCTTTGAAGTTTCAGGACGAATACTATTTTAGCAGGGTCTTTAAAAAAAGGACAAACATTTCTCCGCAAACTTTCAGAAAAACAACCGGAATCTCGATCGTGGCAGATTTGTCTAGTTAATATCCTTTTTCGTCCATTCTTTACCAAACCTTTGAACGGTAGTTTTGCTGTGTTATTTAAAAACAAATAATTTAAAAACTACAGCAATGAAAAATACCATTTTGAATACAATTGCAAATTTAGATCAGTTAGGGAAAAAAGCAGTACGTGCCGGAATCGTAATTGTTTTTTTATGGATTGGCGGACTTAAGTTTTTTACCTACGAAGCAGACGGAATCGTACCTTTTGTAGCCAACAGCCCTTTTATGTCTTTCTTTTACAATCAGCCCTCTGAGTACAAAGAATTTGTCAATAAGGAAGGGGAGCTGGTTACCGAAAACCATGAATGGCAGATCGCCAATAATACGTACGGGTTTGCCAATGGTCTCGGAATTTTGTTAATCGGAATAGGGATTTTGGTAGCGATTCATCAATGGGCACCTTTGGCAAGTCTGATCGGAAGTATACTGGTTTTTATACTGACTATTGGAACATTATCTTTTTTAGTCACAACACCCGAAAGCTGGGTACCACATTTAACGGATGAGCAATATGGCTTTCCTTATTTGTCAGGCAGAGGACGTTTGGTTCTAAAAGACATTGTGATTCTGGGAGCTTCCTTAATTACGATGAGCGAATCGGCCGCATTGTATCTCAAGAGACCGTCTTAAAAAGCTAAATCACAGTAATACCAGAAAAGCCTTTAGTGCTCAGGGCAGCTAAAGGCTTTTGCATTTTCAATTATTAAAGCTTTAAAACTATTGCACGGTTACGGCATAACTTAGATTTGAGGTTGCAGTACCTCTTTTAAATCTCATTCTGTTGTATGCTCCGACAGGAACTCCGGCAGGAATTTTCAGTACGGCTTTATAAGAAGAAAGACTTACAATTTCTAAAGGATAGGTGACAGCAGTGTTAGTTGTATTGTAAATTTCTACTGCAGTAAGTTCATTTAATAAACCGCCTCGCACTTCAAGAGTTTCTCCTGAACGTTTAGTAGTTGGAAAACCAAATCTCTCTGTTTTGAAATAGTCAGGTTCTGTTACTTCAATCTTAAATCTGTTTTCTACACTGGCATTCTGAAGGGTGTAAGCTCCATTTTTAATGCGAAGATCATATAATCCCAGTGGCATATTTTCCGGAAGAAAGTAATATACTCCATACTCAAGAAAAGGCGCTGTCGTTTCACCATTGCCTAAGTACACGATTTCTGCTGTGTATTCTGTTTTTTGATCGGCAGCAGATACAAAGTAAACTCTGGTATCTTTAAGACTCATCCATAAATCATTGATGATCGCCGGATCGCTCGTACCACGATTGGTGATTTTTGCCATAAAACCTTTGGCTAGTGGCTCTTCCTGTGTTGAAGTCCATGTACGCGGTTCCTTTTGCCTGAAATCTATTTTTAGGGTGTATTTTTTTGTAGTACCTGCTTTTGATGTAACGGTATAAACGGTACCGTCTTTAAAAGCTACCTCTGCACCAGATGCTGGAGAGATAGTAGCCTCGGTACCCAGAATGATTTCCGGTTTAACCGTTTCGGGAAGTGTTATGTGGTTGCTCCAGGTAATTACTATATTTTCCTCAGTCAGAGCGGCACTAATCGCATTGTTTTCAGTATCCTTGATGGTAAAAGATTCAATATGGGTGTAACCCGGAACTTTAATAACATCGGCCGGAATAGTATTTACCTTGTCGATATACTCCGTTTCGCACGAAACACATGCCAATGCTATAAAAAGCAGGGTCATTTGATATAAAAAGACAGGATTATGTATTCTTTTAGTCATGATTGTGTTGTCTATGTAATTATTACTTGATTTTATTTATTAGTTTTGCCACTTATTGGATAAGCGGGTTATTATTTTTAAAATGCCTGTTTTACAATGCTTACGGTAATTTTACAGAGCCGTTTGTGGTCATGGGGGAATGATTTAGGGAATAGGGTATTTTGCAGTCGATCGCCGGTCAGCATTTGCTGCAGTTACTTTTATCTATTTCGTGCTCCCATGTTCTTTTTTTACGCTGTTGTTAATTATTTTACCTGAGTCCAGTTATAGTTTACAGTACTGTTTGAAGATCCCGGAGTAATACTGGTTACCTTAACCAGGTAAGCTTCTAATGCTGATGCAGGACTAGTAACTGATTGTGAATTTGTACCAGAATTAGTTCTCCAGATTACAATAGCTTTTGCAGGAGTCATAACATGTGTAAGGATGTTGTAAGAGTAGTATCCTAAACCATAATTTGCGCCGGATATAGTTCCGTTGTATCCTAACACATTGTACGGATCTGCAGGTGAAGTACCCACATTACCAGATGCGTTTTTAACTACAATAGCAGAGTTCCAGCTATCCCAGTCGTCGCAAGTCTGATTTAAGTTAACAGTACCCACATACCATTTACCGGCATTACCTACCGGACGGATTGACCCTCCGTAAATACCTTCCCATTGAACGTTAACACCTCCAATTGCAGCCGCAACAGGAGTCCAGTTCGTATAGGTAGAAGACGGTGCAGCAGTTCTGTTTACCGTAACAGAGGTAGAAGTAACTGTACAAAGAGCTAAAGCAGATTTCTTAGTTAAATTGGATCCTTGCGATTGTTCTTTTGCTACCGCTTGTGTTTCGGCATTTTGTTCGTCAGTACTACAAGATGTAAATGAAATAGCAGCCACTGCTAAAATTGATAGAATTATTTTTTTCATAATGATTTATATTTGATAGATTAATTGGCTTCTTTCATTACCCTCGCAGTGTAAACAGGCATTTTTTATTTTCTTAAATTTAATTGGTGATCCTGAACGGATATTTCATGGTAGTTGACAGATTGTAACTTTCCATCATTAACCAGTAATCGGTATCCGGTTGAAGAGGTACAGTTGTATTGGCAGCATCTGCAAAAACATACATGACATAAAAACTTCCAATATCAAGACCTTCATTGTATTGTTTCATCTGCCATTTTTTGTTGCCTTGCGCGTCTACCACAAATACTTTTGTCACCTCATAAGACGGCAGGAAGTTTTGCCCTTTTACCGTAAGCGGACTATCGGTACTAATCGAGAAAGTTTCTGTTGGACTTGATACTTCATTTACGACTAATTTAGGCTGTTGTATGACAACGTTCACTGTGTAAACCGCGGTTGTTCCGTCTGCTGCCTTTGTGGTATAGGTTACCGGAGTTTTACTAAAAACAGGTATCAGTTCTTTTGCGGCAGGAGAAATAGTGGTATTTGCCGGTAATGTTATGGCAGCTTCAAGATATTGATACTCATAATAAGAAGGCAGGTAAACTGTAATGGTCTTTTTGAGATTATTTACAGCACTATGAATGGCCTGAGTGGTGCCCGGATTGGTTACACGAAAAGATATAATTCTCTTAGCATCCAGACCGGTAACTATTTCTGTAATGGGTGCTTCTTTTACATCTGTCCATCTTTCTTCCTCACTGCTGCATCCTGTTAACAGAGTAAGTAGTGTAAAAGCTGAAGAAAATAAAGTTGTTTTTAATGGGGTAATTTTACTATTCATGTGAATTAAATTGATTATCGGATTTCAAATTTGGTACTTCCCGCTGGTACCATTACATATTCAAAAGTGTAATACATGTGTGGAGTGTCTTTAAACCAATCTTTAGCGCTGTATACATCTTTATAAACAGATATCATTTTGATTTTTGCGTAATTACCGTTAGCGGTTTTCAGGATAATCGTTCTGGCCGGAATTACAGTCCCGTTTGCAATTTTTAACGATTCCCCAAGTGCATAAGCCACATGTGCTTTCTGCGGATTCTTTCCATCCGATACCACTTCACCTCCAAAATCATACAAGTACCATCCTGTTCCGTTTCCAAATGAGCCCGCATCATCAGTACCGATAAGGTCAATTCCGGTTTTAAACTGACTGTCTGCAGGAATATCGATAACTTCGTTAAAAGGTTTGGCTACAATTGTGATTCCACCAACACCTCCCGCAAGAGAGCCGTTGTTTTGGGAGTTACTTCCATTGTTTCCGGATAAAAAGCTCGCGTAAAGCCCGCCAAAAGCCAGATCCCATTTGCGGGTTTTTTTATAAGATCCTTCTACAGCTTTATTTTCTTCAAGACTGTAGTAAAGTGTTGCTGAAGGAGCAGTAGGATTTGCATCAGAAGTACTCCCTTGATAGTTTTTGACCTGTATTACTTTATAGAATAAACCGGTTGAAGGAATTTCGGTTTTCGGATCGGTTGCCTTATTTTCGTCTGCTGAGCAGGCGGTAAACAAAACAGTTAGGAGAAAAATGACCAGTAAGGTTCCGGGCATTTTTGGGGTTAGGGTTTTGATTTTTGTCATGTTGTTAAATTAATTGGTATTTAAATTTTTACTTCCGTCCTGCTGTACAAAGTATTTGAAAGTAAAATAGGGAGCAGGCCAGTTTAAATCAGTTACAGCAGGGGGATTGCCTTTGTAAGCATTTATGAGTTGTAGTTTTGCATATTTTCCATTAGGCAGACGTAACGCGTAAGTACGATCCGGAATAGCCTGCATGATATGACTGCTCAGGCTGTAATAAAACCAACCCGCAGAGCTTTCAGAGGAAGACCATCCAATTTTAGTAACTTCACTGTTGTTAAAATCAGTATCTGAAGGTGCCTGATTGACATTTTTATAAGCCTCTTTCAATAGTATTACCGCTGTGTTTTTTGCCGGACCGCCGTAACCGGGATTGTACTGGTATTTTGTGTTGTTTATAAAAACCTCACTATTGTAAGGCCCTGTAAAAGCAATGTCCCAGTCGTTTGTTTTCATGAATTGTAAAGAATCTGCTTTTGTATGCAGCCAGATTTGTTTCTGATCGCTAAAGCGAAAAAGAAAAGTATGGAAACTTCTTTTTTCCTTGCCCTTTGTGTCGGTGCTCATAGAAGCTCCGGTATCTCCGGCAAGATCTGAAACTACGGTACTTTTGCCATCCGTCAAAGCAGCTGTTGGATTTTCGTCAGTGCTGCTGCACGAAAGAAAGTTCATACTTAGAATAAGTAGTAGTAAAGGCCATTTTTTGAATCTATTATTTGTTATCATGATGAAATATTTAAGGTAAATTATAGTTTTATTGATCTTTAAAAAAACGATAGCTTATGCCGGCAAGTACTATTCTTCCGGGCTGTCCGGGCATTAACGGATCGGTATAGTTGAAAATATTATCAGCTGTAAATCGAATACTGAGATGGTCTTTTAACAGTTGTTTTTCTATACTGGCATTAGTAAGCCAATAATTCTTCACAAAAATGTCGTATTGGTCAATGAATTGATTGCCGTTTCGATCTCCGAAAGGATACTTGCCTCTAAAATTAACCCTGATATTTGCATTAAGTTTCCACGGAGTGTAGCGATAGAAAATAGAGGTATTGGCCATGTGGCGGGAACGATTTTCGATACCCCAGTAATCAGACGGACTGGGTTTATACGAATTTCCGGTTGCAGGATCATGTATGTTTTGGCTATAAGGCCATTTACCCGCACTGATGCTATCTTTAATACTAAGATCTTTAGCAATTAAATATTGATAACCGGCACTTATTTCCAGATTCTTTATCGGACTGAGCTTTAAAGCAATTTCAAATCCTTTGTTAACAGCTTTCGGCAGGTTTTGATACGTATAAATAATTTGACTGTTCGTTCCTGTAGCGACTTGAATGCTATTGATTTGATTGGTTATTTTATGATAAAAAAGATTTCCTTCTATTTTAAACTTTTTGGAAGATTCCAAAACTAACCCTGCATTGTACGAAGTACTCTTTTCGGCCTGAAGATTTCCGGCAGTTTGATTGAGCACATATTGCCTGATTTCACTAATCTGACCGTCCTGTTTTAACTGCTGTAGTGTAGGAGCGAGAACCGCATTACCAATAACCAGATAATTTCCGTTAGGATTAAAGAAAACGAGGTAATTGGTTTTAAAATCAGGAGCTTTAAATCCAGTTCCAATACCTGTTTTAAAAGTCAGTTTAGGCGTAAGGAAGTATTGTAATCCAAAACTAGGATTGAGTCTTCCTCCAAAATTATTAGTATGATCGTAACGGAGTCCGCCCACAGCTTTTACTTTCTGAACAGGAGACCATTCACCCTGAACATAAGAGAAAAAAGTCTGTAGAGAATTGACGCCATTCAGCGATTTATCGTTCATATTTTCCAGACTTCCGCCAATGCCGCCAACAAGCTGGTACGAATTGTTATTACTGTAGGAGAATTGCTGTTCTATGCGGTGAAGTGTCTGTTTGAAAACATCCTGACTAACAGCATTATTGCTTTGCTGCCAGGCCACACTCATATCGGCAGTATAATGAGTGAGGTAGTATCGCGTAATGCTTCTTAAATTAGTATTGAAACGGTGATCGAACGAAAGTGAAAGGTTAAGATCCTGCTCGTCCTGATGGTCTCCGGAAATGTGTCCAAGACCAAAATCCTTTTGCATAAAAGAACGTCGCAGACCGTAACGACCGCTTAAATTTAAATAACTCTCAGCACCAGTTTGATAGCGTGATCTTCCTTGTAAGCTATAATTGTCGTAGGGTGGAGAAGTGGTACCTTTAATGTACTTTGAATTGGTATTAAAGCCATCGGTTCGATAATAATTTGCCGCTAAATTGGCAGTTCCCTTATTTTGCGCGAATGGAGTTTCACCTTCTACAGTGGCATCAAGAATGTTCAATGAACCATAACTTACAGAAGTCTGTAGCTGCGGATCAACTACGCCGTGTCGGGTAATAATATTAATGGTACCACCCAACGCTTCACTGCCGTAAAGACTGGAAGATGCTCCTTTTATGATCTCAATACGTTCAATGTTAGATATACTGATTCTTGAGAGATCGAAGTTACCATTGTTGCGTCCCACCATAGGCTGACCGTCAATAAGTACCATGATGTATTCGCTGCCAAAGCCCTGCATTTGAACACCTACAGATCGTGCGCCTCCACTAATATTGTTGACAATTGCAATTCCCGTCTGCTCTTTTAAAACCTCATCAAGTCTTCGGCTGCCCATTAATTCGATGGTTTTACGATCAATAATGGTTACGGGCATCGCACTATACTGAGCATTGACAAGACTTTCGGGATTACTCTTTTTGGAACGACCTTTTACGCTTACTTCATTCAGATCAATACCCGGCTCCATAGTAATGTGCAGTGGCTTCATAGCGGAGCCATTCAAAACAATCTGTCGGATGTAATCTTTAAATCCCATGGTGGTGATTCTGATGTTGTAAGTTCCATTTGATACACCGCTAAATGAAAAGTATCCCGTACGATCTGATAGTACTGACTTGCCTGAAGACTCCAGTGTTACGAGAACCTTTTGAAGCGGATTTCCGCCATGATAGACAAAACCGCTAAAATCGGAACTGTTTTGAGCCTGAACAAAACTTATATACAAAACAAGCAAACAAGTAAGTATTGTTTTTTGGACAGAGGCGTTGGTATTTTGGTTTTTCATTCTTTGTGTTATCCATTGTCTAAAGAAATAAGTGCATTATTAAATCACTATTCTTATTTAGACTGTGTAAAAATAATAATTAATACTATTGTAATAGTAATTTTTTTACAGAACGGGTGGAAATTAAGTAGGTAAAAGATTATCAATGTGAATTTAAACTTGAGCTAAAAGGTTTTAGCTGATTGTTAATTAGTCTTTTAGATGTTTAAAGAATAAGTAAGTTGAGTTCTGTTTTTAAGAAAAATTTAACAGAATAAAAGAGATGAAAAAGCACAAAATACAGTGGCTTTTTTGGGTTATTTAGGTGCCGGTTCTTACAAAATCGTCTCAAAACAAGAGAAAATAGCTTTTGAAAATTTTAAATACTATCTGTTTTGGATTTTGAATGGTGTGACAGCTGAGCTGTTCTGTTGGTAATAGAATAAAAAAATCTCATTTCGAAATGAAATGAGATTAGCGAGGTTGCCATTAGGAGAAAACGTCTATATCCATTCTCCTGCAATATTGTGATCGTTTGGTAAATAGGTAAGATACTGCACCATGCGTGGGTTCTGACCCTTATTAGGTGTGGCACAATGAGGCAATGCACTGTTCCAGATGATAAAATCACCCGCTTTTCCGAGCACGGGCTCCGATTTCAGGGTTTTGATAGCTTCTTCTCTGGGATTGACATTCGGATCAAGGTTATTTAACCAATCGTCTATTTTATTATGAAATCCGGGAACACAATGAAAAGCACCATCTTCAGGTCCGCAGTCGGTAAGGTAAAGTAGTCCCTGTATTTCAAACTGAATGGGTTGTCTTAAACTCATGTCCCAATGAAGCGGACTTCCCAAGAAGGTAAAATCTTTGGTTTCTGGCGGATTGAAACTTACTTTATCGATAGTTTTATAAATCTGGTCAGTGTTGTAAAGCTGTTCGTATGCTCTTTTAATTTTGGTTGAAAATCGGTTTCGGTTTAAAGTTTCATGATCTGAAAAATTAAGCATAAGGCCTTTTTGATCTTCGTGTCTTTCGTACCAGGTTTCTTCTTTAAAAGGATCCATTTGCAGAAAATCCCAGATAGCACGTTGCGTGTCTTCACAATCTTTCTCCGAAATAGCCTTTTTTAGAACCACATAACCGTTTTCATTCCAGAATTCCAGATCTTCCTGCGAGAGAACATCAGTGGTAATACCTTCAGATTCATAATTGATATTTCGTTTTCTGTTACTGATCCATATTTTAAAAGTATCAAAATCAGGTTTTTCAAAATACAAATACTGTAAAGTGTCTTCCATACCAATACCCAATTGGAACAAGGCTTTAATTTCTGCATTCCAGGTTTCGTCATCGGTTTGAACGGTTGAACCGTCCGGCTGTAAAGTGCGTTTCCATAACTTTTCAAGAACAGTTAGTGAGTCTGTCATTTCGGTAGTTTTTATCGTTTATGAATCAATACTTTCAAAAGTAAGGTATTTAAAGCGGTCTGCTAAAAGTAAAAATACGTGTTTTTGTCTTTAGTTTATGGTTTATGGTTTATAGTTTATGGTTTATAGTTTATGGTTTATAGTTTATAGTTTATGGTTTATAGTTTATAGTTTATAGTTTATAGTTTATAGTTTATGGTTTATGGTTTGCGCTACGCATCTTTCATCTCACATCTTGCTTCTCATATCTTGCATTTAACATCTTGCATCTAACATCTTGCTTCTCACATCTTGCTTCTTGCTTCTTGCTTCTCACATCTAACATTTCACATTTCACACTTTATAGCTACACTCCGTTAAAGAACAAAATACGGAAAATTTAAGATCCGATTTATTTATCACTTCACAAAATGGAATAAAACAGGTGTATTTACGTATTAATAATTGCAGTTTTTTACTTATACTTGTTGGTGGTTTATGGGATAATAAATTGATTATAAGCGACTAATTTTTTCACCTCTTTTCATAGTTAAGAGTTGAATTTTTACCTTCCAAGGTCATCCAGTAAGGAGTATGCTAAAAATCCTTTAAAGAGTAAGCAAAACTTTAAATTCAGAGATAATGGACATCAGTTTTTTTTCCTCCACTATTGTTCAGGTCGCTATTTCACTGATCATAAGCTGGGCGTTATTTGCTTTATTGTGCAGTATGATTCTTGAACTAACGGTACAGATAAAAAGTGAAAGAGGCCGGTTTTTCAGAAGTAAAATTATTGAAAAGCTTTTTGATTTTTCCAATCAGATCAATTGGGGATTGTTAATGTACAACAACAGCAACATCAGATTATTGACGAAATCGGAAAAAGCACCTCCAACCGAAATTACTTCCAAAACTTTGGCAGAAGTACTGGTGGATACCGTTGCTAATGCTCAGGCAGCTAAAATACTGCTTCAGGACGATGAAGTAAACCATGAAAAGAAGTACAGCAATGACCTGCTGAATAATTTTGAGTTTGCGATTACTTATTTGGGGCAAAGCGATTTGATTTTGATGTTGAAGAACGCCATGAACAAAGCCAAAATTAGAGCTTCCGGGGCGGCAAATGGGGCGGCAGAAAAGGTCCTTTATGAAGAATTGATTAAAGAAGTTACGATTTGGTTTGATCAGTTTAGTGACCGAACCAGTGTATGGTATAAAAAACTCTCCAGAAAGCGCTTGTTCATTATCGGGCTTCTGGTGAGCTGTATCATTAATATTGACAGTATCGTTTTGTTTAAGTATTATGATACTAATCCAACGGCAAGAACCGCCATGATTGATTATTATACGAAGAACAAGATGCAATTAGAAGTACTCAGCGCGAAATATGGTACACCGGGACAAGGCACAGCAACTGATACAGCAGCCCTGAATTCAACCAAAAAAGATATTAAGGGTTTATCCAAACAAATAGATAGTTTAAAAACCAATTTAGATTTGCCTATTGGGTGGAAAAAAGCACAATGTGCTGATGTGAAAAGCAGTTCAGAAAAAGATTGTTTCACCTTCTCTTGTATTCTGCTTAAAATACTGGGGATCATTATTTCAGCCTTTGCGGCAAGTTTAGGAGCTCCGTTTTGGTTTGATATTCTGAAAAAAGCAACTTCTACAGCGCAAACAGTAATTAAAGAAGTATAGATTATGGAAAATAATTACAAAAATGCTCATACGCACATATTCACCATGAATAATGCGCCAAAAAACTTTCTGGAATTGTATATGCCTCCATTTTTGGCTAAAGGAGTTGATAATTTTACGAACACCAACCTTGGAGCATGGCTAATTAGACAATTGGCAAGCAGTAATAAAGGAATGGCCAAAAGATATGCTACCTTTCTTCAAATCGGTAAAAGTAAATATCAAACCGATATTTTTGAAGATTTAATGTCCCGATACCCTAACGAAACATTTCAGTTTATTACGCTATGTCAAAACTTGGAATATTTAGGTGTTGGCAGATCTGTTAGCGGTTTTGAAGGGCAAATAGAGGAAGTGATTGATATCAAAAGAAAATACCCTACCAATATTCTGCCTTTTTTCGGACTTGATCCAAGATGGAAAAGCAGTGGAGATGAAATTCAGAAAACAGTAGAGCGTTATTTCGAAACTAAAATTGAAGTAGGCGGAACGTATGTATATCCGTTTCAGGGACTAAAAATGTATCCAAGTACCGGACATTATGCCTTTGACACAAAACTTAGAAAGACGATGGAATGGGCTGCCGACAATGGTGTTCCGATAATGACACACACCTATTATCTGGGTGGAATTTTTAACTATGATAAGAATTACATTATACGAAATTTAAATCCTGTTGATCCCTATACCGGAAATGTGTACGGAGTACCTAAATTTATTGAGGAGAAAGGAGGTTTCTTTGGAAATCTCTTTAACGGCCAAACACGGACTAGTTGTAGAAGCAGCTGCTCTTATTTTCTCGAGCCACATTCGTATGAGTCTATGCTGAATACCATTAAAGACCTTAAAATATGTTTTGCACATTTTGGTGGAGTGAAGCAAATACAAGTAATACAAAAGAATAATACAGAGAACAATCAAATCAATCCTTACGGGGTGTTAAGAAAGAACTGGTTCAGTCAGATACAAAATCTGATGTCTCAACATCCAAACGTTTACACAGACATATCGTATGATGTCGCCGAATGTCTTCTAAAAGAAAATAATGCGCTTTATAAAGTGTTTTTTGATGAGGCTAATAAACCCTATGGCAATCAAATATTGTTCGGTACCGATTATTTCATGACGGAGAAAGACAGTTTGGAACAAGTTGCGGTGCAGGGATTTAGAAATTATGCTTCAGATAAGATACTTAACAGCGGAAACTCTTTATGGGATCAAATGGCAAAGAATAATATTAATACTTATTTGAAGAGTAAGTATTATCCTTAATGGTTTTAATCAATCGTACTGTTTAATTAATATAAGGAGATGAAATTTTTTAACCTCCAGAATCAAGTGATTCTGGAGGTTTTTTTTTGCGATAAAGGCTGAAAGCTCAAAAGCACAAGAAACGTGCAACGTAATATGATCTACGTTAAGTAGGAGTAGTGCCCTGACAGGTTAAGAGCAAAGAGAGGATCTGAAATCGGCCCTTTAGAACTGTAATTCTTATAATTGTATTTTTATTCAGAAGGTTTTGTAGCGTAAATGCTTATTTAGATTAATTATCTTTAAATCAGGTGTTTATACTCTTTTGTACTTCGCTTAGTTTAACGAGTTTTGTTGTGTTTGGAATAAAATCCTACAAATTACATTGTATTTGTAGGTAAATAGCACTTGTGCAGATACACTTACTGCAACGTTAAACCTTACAATATTCTACCAATTATTTAACCTTTAAACCATTCAAATTATGGAAACCAGAAGCCCCCCTTTTTAGTTGTAAAGATTTTTGAGATATAAAGAATGATTCACCCCTTAAATCAAATTATATGAAAAATTTATACAAAATTATGTTGCTGTGTGTCTGTGGAGCTACTTACGCACAAACCCAGAATGATATTGCAAAAATTAGGTCCGGAAGTAACGTGTCTGAACTACAGTCTCTGAGTCAGAGATACCAAACCGAGGCGGACCAGAAGAAACAAAGAATCAGTAATCTTGTGAAAACTAATGGCTGGCGCACTTCATTTAGTAATAAAAATGGAACCACGAGCGAATTAGTAGATGTAAGTGCCGATGGTAAAACGCCTATTTATTTTGCTACCGAAAATGTAAATGCCGCAAAATCCACACGGGCAAATTACTTGAATTCCGGTGGTGGTTTAGGACTGAATCTTAACGGACAAAACATGACGGCTTATGTTTGGGATGGCGGTGCTACACTTCCTACTCACAATGAGTTTGGCGGAAGAGTGTCCATTAATGATGGGGTTACTGCTATTGTTGCCGGAAGCAACAACAGTCAGCACGCCAATCACGTAACAGGTACTATTGTTGCGGCAGGTACTGTAGCGGCATCCAAAGGAATGGCCTTTCAGGGAAATGCCAGAACGAACGAATGGACTAACGATTTGTCTGAAGCCACTACAGCAGCGGCAAACGGAATGCTGATCTCCAATCATTCTTATGGATGGGCTACAAGAAATTCTGCTGGAACAGTTCTGATCGCTCCGTGGCAGTTTGGGGCTTATCAAACTACTGCCAGAGACTGGGACAATCTGATGTTTAATGCTCCTTACTACCTGCAGGTGAAATCAGCCGGAAATGACGGTGGTGATAACACCGCAAATACAAGTCCGTTAGGTGGTTTTACCGCTTATGATAAACTTACAGGATTTTCGACTTCTAAAAACAATCTGGTGATTGCTAATGCCAATGATGCTGTGATAAGTTCAACAGGAGCTTTAACCAGTGTTACCATTAGCGGCTCCAGTAGTCAGGGACCTACAGACGATTTGAGAATCAAACCGGATCTTGCCGGAAACGGAGCCTCTGTTTATTCGACAGCCACACTTACAAATCCGGTAACACCATTAACCAATAGCAGTTATGGTAATGCCAGCGGAACTTCAATGGCAGCTCCAAACGTAACCGGAACACTACTTTTGCTACAACAACATTATAAAAATCTGACCGGAAACTTTATGCGTGCTGCTACTCTAAAAGGATTGGCATTGCATACAGCCGACGATGCGGGAGCTGTTGGACCTGATGCAATTTTTGGATGGGGTTTACTGAATGCAAAATTTGCTGCGGAAACCATTACAAAAAACGGAACAGCGTCTATTGTTCAGGAAAGTACACTGGTGAATGGGGGTACTTATACATTGTCGGTAACTTCAGACGGAGTTAATCCGTTAATTGCTTCTATTTCATGGACAGATCCAGCCGGTGTTGCTTATTCAGGAAGTACACCAAATATTGGTACAGCAAAATTGATAAACGATTTAGACATTCGTGTGACTAATGGGGCAGGAACTAATTTTCCATACCGATTGCTTACTGCAACAACAAACGGATTGGGTGACAATACCAGAGACCCTTTTGAGCGCATCAGAATTGTTGGCGCAGCTGGAACGTATACCATAACCGTAACTCATAAAGGAAGTTTGGTAAATGGAAGTCAGAATTTTTCAACAGTGGTAACCGGAATTACCGTACCGGATCTTTACATCAAAGACAGACCGTTTGATGTGGGATTACAGCCAAATCCGGATTCAGGACCTATGTGGATCAGTGATGATATTTGGGTAAGACAAACGATTGACGGAGGAACTACTCATGAAAATCCTGAGTTTAAATTAAGCTCTCCAAACGGAGTGTACGTTAAGGTGTACAACAAAGGAACAGTTCCTAGTGCATCCGGAAAAGTGAAACTGTATTTTGCAAAAGCTTCTTCAGGATTAACATGGCCTACCAACTTTGTTAATTTTTATGTTGGACCTGTATTGCATGGTGATTATATCGGAGAGGTAGCTATCCCGGCAATTGCTGCAGGTGGAAATGCTACGGTGGTTATCCCTTGGTATCCGCCAAATCCTGCTGATTTCACTTACGATGTACACCATTTTTGTTTAGCGGCAAGAATAGAATCATCAGAAGATCCTATGTTTAATGAACAAACTAATGTGGGTATAGGTGTAAACACCAAAAACAACAACAATATAGCCTGGAAAAATTTAAGTGTTTACAACCTGAACACGACAGATTTTGTTCCTCCAACTGCAGTATTCATCAGAGGAATCAGATCTAAAAATATCAACGTGAGATTTATAGACAGAGGATTTAACGAACAGTTGAAGAATAATTTCTTTGATTTGGGCGGTACAGTTGAAGCTACACTGGATCCAAAACTATTTGAAAGAGCGCAGGCCAATGGAAGTCTGAAAGGTGTACAGATTTTAGATAAAAATAAAATCCTTATTACTTCCAGAGAGGCATCTATTGCAAACCTGCCTATTGATATCGATGAAACTTTCGGAATCACATTTGATTTCAAAGTGGCAAAAGATTTCCCTGTTGAAGAGCAAATTACCTTAGACCTTGTTCAGGAAGATGCTAAAAGCGGAGAACTTGAAGGAGGAGAGCGTTTTGCACTGGTAAAAGCTAAACCGAATACTAAAGCCGGCGCTACGTCACTTGTTGAAGCTCCTGAATCCCGTTTGGTTGCCATCTATCCAAATCCAACAAACGGTATATTTAAAATAGCCGTAAATAGTGAGGAGCAGGGAACATTAAAAATAACAAGCATTTTCAATACGGTTGTTTTTGAAGAAAAAACAAATAAACAAAAAGAATTTAGTGTAAATATCTCCAAACAAGTTCCGGGAATTTACATCGTTCAGTTTATTTCTGAAAAAGGAAAAGTAGTGACTAGAAAAATAATTAAAAACTAATATTTTTCTAGTGAAACGCTTATTATTTTTATGAGTGTATGAAATTAAAGGAAGTCGTCTCAAGGTAAACTTGAGACGATTTCTTTTTTTATAAAAGAAAAGCTTTGCAGACTTTGGCTTTTAAACGCAAAGTACGCTAAGTTTTTTTTATGCGTAGGTTTTATATAAAAAACATAAAGTCCGCAAAGCTTTGTCTAAGTATAGCTTTGCGAACTTTGCCTTTCTAAACGTAATACAGCTAAAATTCTTAGCGTGCTTTGCGTTAAAATTTTAAGCTTCAAATGGAGTGAAGTACTTTGACATTTAACGCAAAGTGCGCTAAGTTTTTTTATGCACAAGGTTTTATGTAAAAAGCATAAAGTTCGCAAAGCTTTGTCCAGATATAGCTTTGCGAACTTTATTTTTCTAAGTGTATGCAGCTAAAATTCTTCGCGTGCTTAGCGTTAAAATTTTCAGCTTCAAATGGAGTGAAGTACTTTGACATTTAACGCAAAGCGCGCTAAGTTTTTTTATGCACAAGGTTTTATGTGAAAAGCACAAAGTTCGCAAAGCTTTGTCTAAGTATAGCTTTGCGAACTTTGTTTTTCTAAGTGTATACAGCTAAGATTCTTCGCGTGCTTTGCGTTAAAATTTTCAGCTTCAGATGGAGTGAAGTACTTTGATATTTAACGCAAAGTACGCTAAGTTTTTTTTATGCGTAGGTTTTATATAAAAAACATAAAGTTCGCAAAGCTTTGTCTAGGTATAGCTTTGCGAACTTTGTTTTTCTGAGTGTATACAGCTAAAATTCTTAGCGCGCTTTGCGTTAAAATTTCCAACTTAGATGATTATTGCTCTATTTTCAAGGATGAACTTTTGCAACATACGAAGACACTGTTACGGTACCCGAATCATCTTTCATTGTATAAACACCTAAAATACTATTTTGATAAGCGGTATTAGCACTTGTACTGTTAGCATCCGGAAAATCAATATCTATCCAGTTGGCTTCTCCAAATGAGCCATCTGAATTTCGATTTACAGCAACAAAGGAAGCTCCCATATCTTTTCCGTTAACACTAATCCAGTCAGACGGCATATGATAACCATTGTCTTTGGATGCGGTGATCCCTTCAAAATGTGTAACTACAGACAGAATCGTTTCATTCTTGTAACTAAACGATTTTAAATTAGTTGTTTTCCTCGTTTTGGAATTGTAATCCACAAGGAAAGCCTGACTTATCTCCCCTAATTTAGCACTCGAGTAACCGCCTGCCATAGTATAATGATCGCCACCATTATGCCAGATACCGTACAAAGTAGTCGTTAAGGAATCGGGAACTTTAAAATCAATGTATTCTTTAGTGACAACATCATACAGAAATGCATATCCATTCTTGTCATTCTCTACATCATAATTTCCAACAGCGATTCCGCCCATTATACTATGAACAAATACATTATTGGTATTACCGCCATTTGGCGACACCTGAATCCAGGTTCCTGAACCATCTACAGGACCTTCGTAATAAAAACCAAGATTTCCGCTTGGAGCTTTACCGGAAGAGGCAGATATTTTATAGGAGCCTACTATTTGTACTTTGCCATGATGTCCGTTATTAGGACCGTAACAAGAGGTATTGATAACTGTTGCTGTTGGCGTGCTTGGAAAATTTACAATATTCCATTTACCCTGATTACCGCTTCCATTTAGCGGTCCTTCATAGATTAAGCCTTGAACAATATCATCAAGACCTATTAAACTACCTGAAATGTATACATTTTCAGATCCTGTTACGCCTCTTACGCCTTGTATGCTGGTTTCTCCGCCATTAGGATAATTGAAATCCGTATACTTTGCCGTATTGACTTCCAGATTTATATTTTCTGACATAATTTTTCTTTTTTGATTAGTACTTTATTTTTTTGGAACTGTGTCCTGCAGCTGTTTTTTAGTTAAACGTTGTCGTACTATAAACATCTTTTGGCGCATTCACCCAAAGTTTTTCAACCTCCAGTTGATGCAGTTGTTCTTCTAATTCGTGTCTGATTTCACTATAAGCCGGATCGTAGGCAAGATTGGTGATTTCCAATGGGTCATTAACTAAATCATACAGCTCATACTGTTTGAAGTAGGCCGTGGCGGCATCAAAGTAATAATCGAATTTCCATTTTTCGGTTCTGATACATCGAATGCGATTCGCAGCTCTTACGATCGTCCAGGTACTGTTCGAACCTGCTTTGATATCATCGTAAGTAAACAGTATACTGTGCTGAACAGGAGTGTTGTCCTGCATTATTGGCAGTAAACTGGTACCTGCAAGTCCCGTTGGCGGATTGGATACGTTGGCCATATCAATAAAAGTTGGAAAAATATCTGCTAAGGTTGCTAAGGCCATAGAGTGTTTGACAGGATGATCTTTAAATAATATCGGATTAGATATAACAAGGGGAACTCTTAAAGCTTCTTCATAAGCGACAAAAGTTTTCTGACGTAATCCGCCATGAGCAAGTCCCATTTCTCCGTGATCGGATGTCATTGTAACTAAGGCTGAATCGGCGAGTTTTTTGCCGTGTTCATCTTCTCTGTACAATTCGTCAATCAGGTAGCCAAACTGTTTGTCGGCAAGACTCAACAAATAACCATAAAAATTAATATAATTCAGTTTATCTTCGGTACTATTGATCGCTCCAAGAGTTAAAGCCATATTAATCAGAATTTGTTCCTGAGCCATAGGTTTTTTACTTTCCAGTAAATTTTCGTTTACAGTGGAAGGAAGCCCAATTTCTCTACCTGACCAGCTATCCGGATGATATCCTGATGTACCCGCTGTATTAGGATAAGCCAATACATCATGAGGATTTACGAGTGAAAGAATCAAACAATAAGGTTTATGATTTCCAGCAGCTCTCTGCGCTCTCACTTCTTTTAGATATTGAATAGCTTCGGCGGTGTATCTGGCGTCGTGATTGGCGTAGCCACCTCCAAAATTAAGCGGGTTCACATCTTCACCGGCGTCGGGAGCAATCCAGCCCATAGCCCCAAAGAGTGAAATATCGGCGGCCGTTAAATCCTCATAGTTTGTTTTAGTTCCATTAGGAGCAACACCTTTACTCATGTGCCATTTTCCCCTGAATTGCACATCATAGCCATCGGCCCAAAGTGTATTCATAATATTAGGCAGTGCATTGCTAAGCGTAGGCTCCTGAGGTGACAACAGACCACCTTCAGTTAACGTTTGACTTACGCCATGTTTTGCGGGATATAGACCTGTGAATAAGGTCGAACGGCTAGGGGAGCACATGCAGGTGTTACAAAATGCACGGTCAAAACTAAAACCATTCTTTTTTAGAAAAGTTAGTGTAGGAAGGTTTTCTTCCTCCCATCCCGGTGGAAAATGTTGAGTAGCGCGCTGCTCATCAGTAATAATTAAAATCATGTCCGGCTTTTGGCCAATTTCGTTAAGTTTTTCTTTTAAGTTCATTGTTTGTGGTTTAAGGGGTTAATAAAAAATGCAATAATTGTTATATGGATTTGTAATGCATATTGATGGGTCAGTTTGAAATAATTCAAAAAGAGGGATTGGATTATCGTATAAAATTGAGGCGTGAAGTGAGAATGATAGTAGTGCTTTTTCAATATAATGTTCGGACAAAATAAATTGCAAAAGGCTTGTAGACGATACTGCAGTGTAGTGCTGAATCTGATTAATAAGAATAAAGTTACAATAACAAAACAGATTTAAATTACGTATAAATACCTGTTTTGTAGTAGTTTATCTAATTTTTAAAAACTATTAAAGAGTTCAATAATCTGAAAGGACTCCAATTAGAAAGAGATTTTGTTATGGAAGAGACTCTTTTTGGTGAAGGAATAAAGATAAAGAGCAGTAATTTCCGGACTAAAAGTATAAGTGCAACTAAGAATTCTAAGGCTTGTGGGAATTGTGCTAAACGACTAAAAAATGTTTAAATAACCCGTTGGGTTAAGTTTAATAAAAAAAATGATTAATCACATAGAAACATAGCTTTTAATCTAAAAGAAAATACATTCCTTCCACCTCATATTAGATGTGTTTAAATGAGGTGAAATGGATGTTAAACCTATGTTCCTACGTATTAAAATGAATTATACTCAGAAAGTTTAAAATAGTAATAATTTTAAGTTTTAGTTTTTAGTTTCCCTTCAATAAATTAATGCTTACTGTAGCGATATCGGCATCCGGGAATCGTTTAAAAATCGATTGGTCCGGAAATAATCCGGCTTCTGCTGCGACTTTATTAAAAACGTCAATTTCTACAATATACTGGTCCGAGAAACCGTGAGTAGCATCATAAGCCGTTGCGGGAGTTTTTCCGATATTAACGGCTGCAAGTTTCGGATTGATGGTATGCAATTCAATCAACAGCAAGCCAAATTTACGCACATAAGGAGACCACTTTTGTAAATGTTCCAACAGATTATCTTCGACCAGATTGTTGCTGATTCTTTTTCCTCTGTAAGTAAATGCACCGGTAGACGTACTGATTCTATCTTTGTTGATGTGTTGGGGATCTGTCCAAATTCGGTTGTGATCTAAAAAAGTCCTTACGTTAAGCAGGTCTTTAAGATCTATATTGTAGTTTTCTTTCAGATCTTCCGAAAGCAGTTGAGGGTTTCCAATATCGCCCCAGATCACCTTCGCCCAGATGTCCGCTTTGATAAGGTTAGCTCTGGTTACTTTTAAAGCTGCCTGATTATAGTCGGCACCAACCAAAAATAAAGGGTAGTCGTCAAGCATTTTTCCACGTAAAGTCTGCCTATCGATAACTTCAAAAATATGCTGTAAAAAAGCACCATTACCGCAACCCATGTCAAGTATTCCTTTAGGTTGCTGTTCGATTGGTAAATTAAACAGGGTGACAATAATTTCATCTACCACTTTAAAATAAGTATCGTGAGCACCACCGCTTCCCCATACATTCATTTCGCGATCTACGTGAATTTCATTTTCACCATCGGCTATCATTCTTAAAACTGAAGGATCACCAAAAATCAATTCTTCGATTTTGGCAAAGGTGGGTAAATAAGAAACTGTAACACCGTAAGCACTGGCTCTTTTGGCATAGAACAAACCGGTTTCGGTAAACTGATAATTGCCATTTTTTTCTAAGAACCATCCAAGATGTACAAAAAAGTCCAGTATTTTTTTAAAGTTTTCCGGAGATTTATGAAACTCTTCGGGTTGGAAAGAAGTCTCCATAAAGTATTTGTGAAACATTCCTTTCATGGCCAGACGTACAATGGTGGGACCAATCAAATGTCCTTCGACGTGTTTTAAAACCTGTTCCTGAAGACTACTTTTCAAAGGATCATCAGAAGGTTCGATTCCATATCCTTTTTTGTATTTTTCAAAAATAAGATTGAGTTTTTCAAAAGGAACATCGTCAAAAAGTCGTGGATGAAACTGTCCGGAGAATTGGAGTAAATCAACAACATCCTGATAGAGAGGAAACAGCGAAAAGGCAATTTCTGTTTTTTCGTTTGTGATGATGGTTATTTCCTGTTTTCGATTATCTACTTCATATTCTAGAAAGCCCTGAGAGGCCAGAATTCTCAAACCCACATTCAGATAGCCTTCATTTGCTTTAAAAGCACTAGCTAGCTGCGATAGTTGTACTTGCTTTTGCTTTAGAATATACTCTAAAACTTTGTGGTTTTGTAGTGCAATTGCAACCGGAGCAACAGCCAGGCCGTCAAGGTGTCTGAAAATAGAACTACGAAGTTGAGATTTATCGGTCATAGAAAAGGGTTGAAGGTTAGTTAAAAATAGTGATTTTTTAATTTACGACCGTTGCTTTTTTAGGGGCTATTTTAAAATTCTTTTTATAGCTATTTTTCGCAAATAACTATTGGGAACCTCAAAGCAAGTGAAACGTCTTTATTAGAGCAAAAAACTGTTTTTCTATATGTTAAATTAAGTGATTGACAAGAAGTAGAAGTAATCAGCTAACCGCCATTTTATTATACTTATTGCGATATTCCAACGGATTTAATCCTGTTACTTTTTTAAAAATGGTTCGAAATGCTTTTGTATCGGTATAGCCTACATCATACATTACCTCATTGATATTTTTACGGCTGGTCTCGAAACTTTTTTTGGCGTACTCAATTTTCACCCGATTGATGTATTCTAAAACTGAATTGTTGGTTGCGGTTTTAAACCGTCTCTCAAAACTTCTTCTTCCCAGCAATACCATTTCAGCCAATTCATCAATGGTGATTTTTTCCTGTATATTATCTTCAATAAAATTCTGAACCTGTTTAATAGCCTCGTCGTTATGATTCTTTTGCCCCTGAAACATAGCAAAAGAAGCCTGACTGTCTCGGTCGATATCGATGGCAAAGTATTTGGAGGCAAGTATTGCAGTCTCTCTGTCGGTATATTTTTCGACCAGGTGAAGCAATAAGTTCCAGTAAGAATGTCCACCTCCGCTGGAATAAAGACGGTGTTCTTCGGTAATAATGCTTCCGTCTATGACTTCTACTTCAGGAAACATTTCTCTAAACTCATTTTGAAATCCCCAATGGGTAGAACATTTTTTGCCGTTTAGCAGACCAGTGGAAGCTAACAAAAACGCTCCAACACATAATGATGCGATCTCGGCGCCCTTATGATATTGTTCGCTGATCCAGGGTAATAGTCCTTGATTTTGGGCAATTGCAGCTTTCATGTCTCCAAATAAGGCAGGAATGACAATTAAATCAGTGGCAGTAATATCTTTTGTGAGCTGAGACGTATTAACGGAATACAATCCGTTATTAAGTTTTACTTCTTTTTCTAAACCTACTAATTGTACATCAAACAATAATTTTTTACCGGAGGCGGTCATAAATTGATTTACAGCCGAAAATAAGTATTGCGGATCTGCAATTGCCTGCAGAACCGAACTTTCAGGAACAAGAATGCTTACTTTTTTTATCATGGTTTTTTAAGGGTTAGATCAAATTAGGTAAACGATTTACAATTGACTGACTGTTTGTGAGCCCTTGATTTTACTTGGTTGACTGTTGAATGCAACACTTTATCGGGATCATAGCGATACAACAATTGATTTCAATGCAATTTCAAAGATAAAGATAGTTTGTCGTAAATGCCCTTTTTGTTGTCGTTTTTGTGTAGGTGGATTCTGTGATTTCTACTCCATCTTTGTACTATCAATTAACAATTAAAAAATCACACAAAATGGCAACAAAAATTTTCATCAATCTGCCGGTAGCAGATTTACAAAAAGCAATGTCTTTTTACACAGCAATCGGATTTACAAACAATCCACAATTTACAGATGCTACAGCAGCCTGTATGGTTCTAACCGAAGAAATTTATGTGATGTTGTTGACTCACAATAAATTCAGTGAGTTTATCAATAAAGAAATCGGTAATGCTTTCGAGAAAGCTTCGGTAATTAATTCCTTGTCAGTAGAAAGTGTAGACGAAGTGAACGAAATGATCAATAATGCCTTAAAAGCAGGAGGTAAAGAAACTGCAGAGCCGAAAGACTATGGTTTTATGCAGCAACGCAGTTTTGAAGATTTAGACGGACACCTTTGGGAAGTGCTGTATATGGATCTGGCGAAAATCCCACAACAATAACCCTATTCAAATGGCACAGCTTAATTCTTATTTAACATTTAACGGTAATTGCAGAGACGCGATGTTGTTCTACAAAGCATGTCTTGGTGGTGAACTCGAACTGCAAACCATAGCCGATTCACCAATAGGGGAAGAGCTGCCGGAGAAAATGAAAAGATGTATTTTGCACGCCACTCTTAAAAGCGATACTCTTACCATTATGGGATCGGATATGGCTCCCGAAAACCTGACAAAAGGAAATGCCTTCTCGATGATGCTCACGTTTGACAGTGAAGAAGAAACACGAAAGGTTTATGCTGACCTATCGAAAGATGGTCAGGCTACGCATCCGTTAGAAAGGACTTTTTATGGAGCTTTGTTCGGGAATCTTACGGATAAGTTCGGACATCAATGGATGCTCTGTTACTCGTACCAGGAAAAAAAATCTTTATCTGTTGGGTGTAATTAATTTTTGATGATTATACCCAATCGGATAAAACTCTAAATGACTATTAACGGAACTAACAATAACAATAACTATCAACCAACAACCCATAACCCATAATTCATAATTCATAACTCATAACCCATAACTCATAACCGATAACCTCTAAAATCATGAAAAAAGATAAAATCATATTCTGGACGACAACGATCATCATTTTTATTATGGAAGGAATCATTCCGGCCTTAACCTCACAAACGGAACTGGCTAAACAAGGGATCAGTCACATGCAATATCCGGTCTATTTCTGTAATGCATTGGTGGTTTTTAAAGTAATCGGAGCACTAACAGTAATCATTCCGCAAGCACCAAAATTTGCAAAAGAATGGGCGTATACCGGTTTTGGCTTTGTATTTATATTTGCAAGTATCAGTCATTTCGCAGTTGACGGATTTGGTTTTCAGGCGATATTGCCTTTGATATTCCTGGGTATATTGGTAATTTCCTATAAATTATATCACAAACTAAATGAATACGATTATGCACTTTCAGAAAAATATCAGCTGCAATAAAAAGAAAACTGCAAAATATCGATATAAAATGAGACGCCTAAGCTAAAAGGTCGTCTCATTTTTTTTTCTTTACTATCAAACCCGGAAAGGTTTTAAAAAACTGTCCGGTATATTAAATGTAACGTTTAGATACTACATCTTTTTTTCCAGCGAGCCGTAATCCTGCATTTTTGAACATAATATGGATTTCTGATTTCTTTTATTTCACTCATATCTTATTTTGAAGCACATGAAATAAAAGTGCTAAAACTATTTTTTTAAGAAAGTATAAAACTACATGTACTTTAGAGCATCACTTTAGAAAAAATCCTACACAGAAGCGCAAGAGTGATTACTAGTTAACTATTTTATTATAAGTTATTTATCGGTAACAGGTCAATTTATTTAACATTTTTTATATAAAAAAAAGAGTTAAAATTTTGGCTTTCGTTATTTTAACTTACTTTTGTTCTATCAAATTGGTAGAGTATAAAATTAACAGACTAGTGAAGACTAAAAAGTAGAATATTCACGACTGTTTTTTAACCAGTGAGAATTAATAGGAGATAAGTTCTCTTTAAAAGTAGCCGGACAGTAAAGTAATTTTTAATCAAACGTTATAATTCCACTAAGATGAAGCCCTTTTTTTTGAGGTTGAAATCTTACACAAATACATTAAAAAAATAGTAATCCAAAATAATAAAAAATGAAGAAACGAATGCATAGCTGTTAAAAAAAGAACCATTTCTGCGGGAACAGAAATGGCGAAGCTTAAAGAAATTGTACATCTCTATAAGGAAAGCACGAGCGGAATAAATCCGACTTCAGGGCACCTTATGTATTAAACTAAAACAAAGTAATGAAAAAAAAATTAAACAGATATATAGGATTATGTATTTTGTTAATTTCCGCAGGTATTAAAGCACAGGAAGTTAAACCCTTAATCCAGTCGAAACTCGAAGGAACTGTAATCGATGCTGTTACAAAGGAGCCCGTTATTGGAGCTTCGATAAACATTAAAGGAACTACTCACGGGGTTGTAACGGATATGGACGGTAAATTTTACTTTCAAACCGGGCAAAAACTTCCTTATACGTTAATTGTAAGTTATTTGGGTTACAAAAAAGCGGAAGTTACAGCCAATGAAAATTCAGTTGTGGTTACGCTTACTCAGGAACAGAATGCACTGTCAGAAGTAGTGGTTACGGCACTTGGTATTACAAAAGAAAAGAAGTCTCTGGGATATACTACACAGGCCGTTAAGGGCAAGGAATTGTCAGACACAAAAGAAACCAATTTTCTGAACAGCCTTAGTGGTAAACTTGCCGGTGTTCGTATTACCAATTCGCAAGGTGATATGGGATCTTCGCGTATCATCATTCGTGGGGAAACGTCTATTTCCGGAAATAATCAGCCGCTTTTTGTGGTCGATGGAGTTCCTGTAGACAACTCACAACTAGGAAGTACGGGAGGGACCACTCGTGATTTTAAAAATGCTATTGCCGATTTAAATCCACAGGATATTGAATCCCTAAGTGTATTAAAAGGTCCTAATGCTGCTGCTCTTTACGGATCACGTGCTGCACATGGAGTAGTGCTTATCACAACAAAATCCGGAAAAAGTCAAAAAGGGTTAGGAATAAGTGTTAATTCCGGAATCACAATTTCTCAGGTGGCTACTTTGCCTAAATTTCAAAATTCATACGGACAAGGATCAAACGGAAAGTTCAGTTACGTAGACGGTAAAGGCGGCGGAATCAATGATGGAGTTGATGAAAGCTGGGGGCCAAAATTAGACGGTCGTCTTATTCCTCAGTTCTATTCCAATGGTGTCGCGGTACCTTTTGTGGCACATCCTAATAATGTAAAAGACTTTTTTAACACTGGTGTTACCTACGATAATAGCGTATCTATAGCTAAATCGGATGAAAAATCAGATTTTCGTTTAGGAATAAACAATCAAAAACAATTGGGTACAGTACCTAACAGTGAAGTAAATAAAACAAACTTTACGGTTAATACAAATTACCAAATTTCTAAAAACATAAAAGTAGGGGTAACGGCTAACTATATTGTGACTGATGCACCCGCACTTCCGGGTGGTCCGCAAGGTAACCGTGCCGCTGGTGTGATGCTACAGTTCCTTTGGTTCGGACGCCAGGTAGATATCGATCAGCTTCAGAACAACAGAGAGGTGAACTGGAATAACAGCTATTACAGCAATCCCTATTGGAACGCCTATTACAACACCACTAGCCAACAGCGTAACCGTATAATAGGAGATATTCATTTGGATGCGAAAATTATCGAGGGACTTAATTTTAAATTCCGTACCGGAGTTGATTATTATAACGATCGCAGAAAGTACACCATTAAATATGGTACAAACGGAACTCCATTTGGATCCTATGCAGAAGATGCTTACACGGTAAACGAAAGAAATACAGAAGGAATTTTTACGTATACCAAAAAACTAACCGAAGACTTTAGTGTGGATGCTCTTGCCGGATTCAATATTCGTAACCACAGTGATGCCAATAACTATCAAAAAGCACCACGTTTAGCCGTACCGGATTTATATACCTTAACGAATTCAAGAGATCCGTTGACTTCATCGAATTCACTGTCAAGATTAAGAGTATACAGTGCCTATGCTTCAGCACAGTTTGGATATAAAAACTATGCTTATTTAAACGTAACTGCGCGTAATGACTGGTCGTCAACCTTACCAAGCAGCAACCGTTCTTACTTTTATCCTTCCTTCAATGGTAGTTTTGTAGTTTCTGATGCTTTCAATTTGAAAAGCAACACACTTGATTTCTTAAAACTTCGCGGAGGCTGGTCTGAAGTAGGAAACGATGCAGATCCGTATCAATTGTCTACGGTTTACGATTTTCAAACTGCATTTGACGGAAACCCTATTCAAACTTCAGCGAAGAAAAAACTGAATGAGAACCTGAAACCGGAAACCACTCGTTCTACGGAATTGGGTATAGAATCTTCGTTCTGGAAAAACAGACTGCACTTAGATGTAGCTTACTACAATACCAACAGTTTTGACCAGATTTTAGAAATAAAAACTACGGCTTCAAGTGGTTATAATTCGCAATTAATCAACGCGGGTAAAATAAACAATCGTGGTATTGAAGTTCAGTTAGACGGAACTCCGATTCAAACCGAGAATTTTAAATGGAATGTAGGAGTTAACTATTCAAAAAACATCAGTGACGTAAAGATTTTAGATTACGACAAACAAATCCAAAACTATACGATTGGTTCATCAGGAGGTGTTGATGTACTGGCGTCGGTAGGACAGGCTTATGGAGCACTTTATGGTACAGCGTATCAGCGCGATGCAAACGGAAATATAGTAGTTGGAGCTAACGGATTGCCGAAAGCGGATCCTCAAAAACGAGTATTGGGACATTATACTCCGGACTTTTTAGCAGGTGTAACCAACACTTTGAGTTATAAAAATCTTGAATTTTCATTCCTTATTGATGCCAGTGTAGGCGGAGATATTTTTTCGGGTACCAACAGAACAGGTACTTATACCGGAGTACTGGCTGAGACGCTGGCTGGTCGTGATGCAGCAAACGGAGGGTTAAATTACTACTATCCGGGCAACAGTACAGCCAATCCAAAAACATTGGTAACGAGTGGTGGAGCACCAAATGGAGTAACGGTGTATGATGACGGAGTTCTCTTTAACGGAGTTTATGCAGACGGAACCCCAAATACTCAGGTGATTAGTGCGCAGGAGTTTCATAAAGCATCTTACAATATTAGTGAAGCCTATATTTACAGTTCGACTTTTGTAAAACTGAGAGAAATAAAACTGGGATACAATTTCAATAAGAAATTTGCCAGAAGACTGGGACTGGAAGGAGCAAGTATTACTGCTGTAGGCCGAAACCTTTTGTTTATTTACAAAGATGCGCCAAACATTGATCCTGAAACCGCTTTCAATACCGGAAATGCTCAGGGATTGGAGAGTTTGTCTTTACCAACTACGAGAAACTTCAGTCTGAATGTTAATCTTAAATTTTAAAAACGCGAAATCATGCTAAAAAAAATAGCTTATATAACACTATTTGCGGTAGCACTTACCTCTTGTAGTGACACTTTGGACGATATTAATAAAAATCCAAATGCAACCGAAACACCCTTAGCACCTTATCTATTGACAGGTACGTTAAAGCAGGGAGCCGATTTGTACTGGGGAGCCGACAATAATTTTAATGCGTCGTTACTATTTGTACAGCATTGGGCTAAAGTTCAGTATACAGAACCGGACCGATATGACGTATCGAACACTTCTTTCACTTCATTGTGGAATACGGGATACGCCACTTTGATTACAGATTTAAACACGATTCTGAAATTTCCGGATCAGCAGGCAAATCCAAATTACAAAGGAATTGCGTTAACCTTGCGTTCATGGGCATTTTTATTGCTTACAGATGCTTACGGGAGCATTCCTTATAAAGAAGCAGGCTTAAAAGTAACTCCGGCATACAACACTCAAAAAGAGGTGTACACCGGTTTATTGGAAGATTTAAAACAAGCGCAGTCTTTACTAAATCCAACCAGTGGAAGCGTAACGGGAGATTTGGCTTATAAAGGCGATATCTCGAAATGGAAAAAATTGGTAAACTCCCTTCGTTTGCGTATTGCATTGAGAATTTCTGATAAAGAACCTGCGTTAGCCAAACAAGCCGCGATCGATGCAACGACGGATGCTGCCGGAGTAATTAGCAATAACAATGAAACTTTTAAGTTTACTTATACGAGTTCGCCTCAGCAAAATCCTGCTTCGGCCTGGTTTGAAACCCGTGATGACTTTCGTATTTCGAAAACATTGGTGGATAAGTTAAATGAATTCTCCGATCCGCGTTTGCCGGTTTATGCTCAGTTGCCAACAGATGCAACTGTTGGAAAATATGTGGGAGGTGCTAACGGATTATCCAACAGTGATGCCAACAGTCAGGGATTTGCTAAAACATCAAAGCCGGGAGCTTATTTTTTAACCTCGTCATCACCAGCTGTAATTGTTTCTTATTCAGAAGTATTGTTTAATCTTTCAGAGGCGGTGGCTCGCGGTTATATTGCCGGAGATGCAGAACAGTTGTATAAAAATGCGATTACAGCATCGTTCAATCAGTTTGGAATTACTGATGCCGCTACAATTTCAAATTATCTTAATCAGGCAGCGGTAAAGTACGATGCAGCGAATTATGCTAAATCGATTGGTACACAAAAATGGATCGCATTTTTCGGGCAGGGTCTTGATGCTTTTGCAGAATGGAGAAGATTGGACTATCCGGTATTGAAAGCAGGTCCGGCTACCGTTTTAAACGGACAGATTCCTTCACGTTTCTTTTATCCGGGAACAGAACAGTCACTGAATGGAGCCAGCTATCAGACAGCTGTATCGGCTCAGGGAAAAGATTTGCTGACTACAAAACTATGGTTTGACGCAAAGTAAACCTTAATTTAAAAAGAACAAAGCAAACGGCTTAAACCAGCTCGTAATCAATTATAACAGATAATACTTCAGAGAAAATTTTCTCTGAAGTATTATTCATTTATAGACCAAAGTTATCTTGGTATTTGTGGTCTTTCCATCTTATACTGTCTTCCGGATAACGTTTTAATAAAAGAAACCAAAGCCACAATTTCGTCATCAGTAAGATTTAACGGCTGCATTAAAACATCTGTCTTAGGAAATAGAGGATCAGCTATTTTTTCTGTTTCATCAGGATCAATCATGTGCATGCCGCTGTTATACATATTCACAATTCCAGTGATATTATCAAATAAACCATTGTGCATCCAGGGGCCTGTATAAAGTACATCACGAAGAGAAGGAGTTCGGAATTTTCCAACATCTTCCGCTTTTTTAGTAACCGTATAAAGTCCTAAATCTTCATATTCCCTTTTGTAATAAGTAAGCCCAATATTATGGAATGACTCATCGGTCAGGTATTTTCCGGAGTGACAATTCATACATCTTGCTTTGGTTCGAAAAAGGTGCAGACCATAGATTTCCTGATCTGATAATTGCGTGTAATCGCCATCCATAAAGGCATCAAAACGGCTTCGTTTGCTTAAAATTGTTTTTTGGAATACGGCCAGTGACTGCAGGATTTTTTCATAAGTAATCTCAGAACTTCCATAAGCATTTTGAAATAAAACAGGATAACCTTTAATTTTTTTCAATTTTTTAGCCAGATTTTTAGGTTCCATACTCATTTCATGATGCGCTGTAATGGGCCCTTGAGCTTGCTCTTCTAAAGTGGCAGCCCGTCCGTCCCAAAAGAATGATTTTCGGGCTCCGATGTTGTATAACGAAGGTGTATTTCTTTTTCCTTGCAAATGATCATTCCCTAAAGATACTTCACGCGCATCTCCCCAAGCCAGTTCCGGATCGTGGCAACTGCTGCAGGATACCTGACTAGACCCCGAAAGTTTGGGATCGAAAAAAAGCAGCTGTCCTAAAATTACTTTAGGATTTTCCATGGTATCGTAGTAACTCGTATCGATCGCAAGAGATTCGAATTCCTGCCATTGTACACCGTCATCAATAGTAGGTTTTGGCCATTGACTGGTTGGTTTACTATAGATTTCACGCCAATTTGAACTTGCAAGTTTCTCACTAAATGAAGCACTGAAACTTAACAATACATAAATTAGACCTATGAAAAGAATAGAAAAAGAGGTTTTTAATAAAAGAGACTTCATTATAAGCGGATAGTGATGTTATAATCTAAATTAAAATGTCAAACCTATTGACATTTGAAAAAAAGTGTTGTTTTGTTTTTGAGGAAAACGGTAGTAATCCAGACTTGTCTTAACGAAAAAGTTAAGATCCGGTTGGTACTTGTAATCCCATCGTGCAGCGAGATTTATTTTAGTGTACGGGGAGGACAGAAAAGCAAAGTTATAATTGAGCATATTAAAAATTAAATTGGCTTTGCGATCGCTTAATTCCATTTCTGAACTTAAAATCCAGTTGTGTTCGAGTGAAGCCGAAACATTAATTAAGGACGGAGATAAAAGTTTTGAAATGGCAAAATCCAATCGGCCGATACCTTGCTGTAAGTCGATAGTCCGAAGAGGATCAATATATTTTTCCGCAGTACTTTTTAAGTTAAAGCTTGGTGCAATCGACCATGATAATTCAGGATTTGGAACGTAGTACAATCCTGAAAACACAACAGACGTAACCTGATTGGTATATTTGGTATGCTCAGCTATTTTGATGTAAGATGTAGTACTTTGGTTGTCAAATATATTTTCTTTTCCGGTTCGATCTGTGTAAAAAAGCCCAATTTTCGCGCCCCAAAACTTCTCTTTTGTTTTTTTTAAATAAGAAACCTCTCCTTCATACTGATTCTCTAAAATTGTAGACGCGACAAGGTTTTGGAATTCGGTCATGATTTTTTCATAACCAAATTGATGGTATCCCAGTAGTAAACCAAAGCCATTTCGGTCTTTTGGAAAAAACTGCACATTGGCGCCATAGCCTCTTCCGTCATAATACGAACTCAGTTTACTTCCGGTAAGTAATTTATTGTAAACGCCAAGTCCTGCCATATGATAAACTGCGGGAGCTCCTAATTCGCTAAAGAATTTTAGATTATTCGATTGTGTATATTTTTGCAGATTTAAAGCCGAACCTAATACATAATGATCACTAAGATTTAAGGAAATACCGGTAGAAACATTAAGATCTGAAACCGTATTTTTAGGTCTTGGATCAATATCCCTATACTCCATTAATGCCCTGTAATCAGTACTAATACCCAGAGTTATTTTATTAAAAGCTTTAGTATAACCGCCACTAAAGGAGTACTCTTCATACGAAAGATCACCTCCTATAGAATCTGCCGTTACATAAGGATAAATTGTTTGATAATCTGAACTTTCGTTCCAACGCACATTTTTGCGTTTACCATTCTTGTAATGAGCGTTTCCAAAAACAGTATTTTCAGAGTTAATCTTATAATACGATTGTGCCTTAATAAGAAATTGACGAATTCCATTTCCCAACTGTTGGATATTGGTTTGCTGTGCTGCCGAGCTATAACCCGCGCTCAATTCTGATAAAGAGTAACGGCGGGCATAATGCTGATTTGCAGGATTGGTATAAAATCTTCGGGCAAAAGTATTCTCGGGAGACAAGTCTTCGTGAATGCGAAGGAGCACAGAAGTACTGTCCTGTGCCTGCAGCAAACCGCAACTCAAAATGATAAATAGAAATAGGGAACGAAAGCTCATGATTAAATTCATTAATTCAGTAAAGAAGGTTTAACCTCAGGGGAAAAATCTAATGTCGAATTATTAGTGTCTTTTAGTATTTTTTTGCCGTTTGAAGTAGTAGAAAGCGTTTTACGACGAACACTTTTTCCATAACGCGTTGCATCTGAATCTACTTTTCCGCAATAAGTCCACCCTTTATCCAGCGATGGAGCAGTAACAATCCATTTAAATTCAGATTCAACACTTAAATTAACAGCGTCTACAATCCATGAATTTGGAATCGAATACACGTTTTCGCCCATTGGATAACTTTCTCCGCCAAATACCAGATTGTATTCGTAGTTATAGGTATAATCTGTTAGATATTTTGTTTTGTTTACAGGCATACGAGCGATAACAAAACTTTTAAAACCTCTGTTATGAATCACCATAGAAGAGAATAAATTCTCCATATTTGGAACAGAAGGATTATCAACATCATCAGCGTCTTCCGTATAGAATTCAAAAGTAGCTTTTCTTAAATCCAACGAAGCTGAATTGTATTCTTTATGGTCGATAGCATCTTCGGCAATAACAAAAAACTCACCCGGAGCGATTGGATAAGTAGTTCCGTTACCGGGAACAATTGCAACAGCAGATACCGCAAACGACTGCGCCATGATATTCGGGCTATAGTCTTGTTTGTCAGTGGTCATGAATTCCGATTGTGCGATCATTAAGCCATCAGCATACAATACTTTATCCGTATTATTATGAATTTTAAAGTATTTGTCACCTAAATATTGTTTGCCCTGGGGTGTTTTGGTTCCGGTAAAAAAGACCTCTTCAATTACAAAATCAGATTGTGTTGTTTTGAGGAAAAGATTTAAAGAAACAGCGGCACTTCCGCCACTAATCACTACGGCTTCTTTATAGCTGCTTACCGAAGCTTCGGTAATGTTACCGTCTATTGTATAGTTGATTTTTCCATCAATAGATATTTCGTAAGAACCTTCACTTAAAGAGACAGAGAGATTATTATTTAAAGCTTTACTTTGAATTACTTTACCGGTATTACGCTCTTTAAAAGAAACGGAAACATCAGAAAAGGTAACACTGCTTAGATCTTCCGGATTTACAAGTGTTAAGGTTAAAGCGGTCTCTTTATTGCGGTTATCATCATCTTTAGAACAGGATGGTAATAGTGTCATTATGGCTATTGTGAGATAAATGGGTAGTAATCTGATTTTCATAATTGGGTATTTATTTAATATTAAAAGTTAAAAATTCAAGTTTAATTCCATCCCGAAATATGGTGAAGTAAGACCGCGTCGCTCGATCTTCTGACCATTAATTTCATAGTTTTGATAGTAACTGAAGAGTCGGTTAACGAACATGGAAATTCTAAATCTCTTGTAAAAATCTTTAGATACTTTCAGATTCATATTCATGGACATTGGGATTGATTTTTTTTGAAAAAGAGCATCATTGTATTTGATATCAAGCCATTGCAGAATAGGATCTGATTGGTCTTTTTCGAGATAAGGATGCTGTTTTCCAGAAGGATCAATATAAGCAACCGGTGTTCCGTTCATAGGAAGCGACTGATCACTTCTAAACCATAAAAACTGAAACGATCCCGAGAACTCTAAGCCAAGAGGAGCAACGTAGGTATCTACAATCAAATTGGTATTGAACTGCTGTTTTTCAGAACCATCATCAAACTGATATAGTCCTAAGTAAGGAAGCCTCTTCCCATCAATAATAACATCTTTCTGTCCTCTTTTATAAACCGGACTGCTATTGGTATAAGTGGTTTTAAACCAGGCTCCATTTAGAGTAAATCGGGTATTAATTGTCGTAAAACGTTTTGAAGAAAATTGAAATTCAACCCCGCTTTTAAGCAGCTTACTTCCGTTATTAGTGGTGTTGTATGAGGTTAATAGTGTATCTCTAACAAAACGCATATCGTCTAAATTTGGCTGTGAGGTTAAGGTGAGAGGATCAATAGAATTATGGTCATACTTTTTATACGATAGTGCCTGATATTGAGAATTATTTCTAAATCCGGAATCCATACGTTCATTGAAAAAAGTAACCGAAAAGCGATTATTGTCATAAGAGAAATCCGCTCGAACCTCCCATTTTTTATTTATAGCCGGTGTTAGATTGTAATTTACAGCAGATGTTTTATAAGTCATTAAATTAATTCTTCTGTATTCCGGTGTATTATGATAATAGTTCAATTGCACCAGATCATTATAGATAAAATCCGGGTAAAGCTGAGCCAGTGTTGGGAATTTGGTGTACTGTCCGAAACCGGCCGTAAGTTCTGTTTTTAGTAAACGTTTCCCCATTTTAAAAGATGGAAACACCCATTGCGTATTAACTCGGGGATCAAAATAGTATTTTCCCGAAATGCTATAAGGCGATGGCACATTCAACAACGACATCGCCCGTAAACCTCCTGCGAGATTTAATTGGTGCTTACCAATTGGAATGGACAGGACATCTTCGACAAAAAAAGAAAGATCAGTACTCGCCGGAATGTCTTTATACGATCTGGGACGTGTAGACATTTCAGGAGATGGGGGATGGGTAGTATCGTAAACCTGTCCTTTTCCGTTATTTTTTGAATAAGTCCATTCCGAACCCGCTTTTAAAGCGTGTGTTATTCCAAACAAATGAATTTCGAAATCTCCCATTGTTTTAAAAAAGGCATCAAAAGGCCTTCCGTCAACAGTAAGATTAGAAATGTACTGTGGTGTTAGAAAAATTCCGTCAGATTCACCTTGTTCGGTAGTATTAGGAATAGCTGTTGCACTTGAGACCTGAACCCATTTGGTTTGCTCAATTTTATCGAATTGCTGATTTATTGCTGCCGACGAATGAATTGCTTTTAAAAACGATGTCATTTTAAACTTTAAATCAAAAGAGTTTGCCCATGCAAACCGATTATAGCTTGAAGCATATCGGTCAATTTTGGTATAACCCACATTCGGATCTGCTCTTTCATTGTCTATAGAACCGCTATAATCTAAACTCGAATCCCATTGAAGCTGATGCGAATCATTTTCCCAAATTTTTTGTGCACGTAGAGAGGACGTGATTCTTTTGTAGTTTTCAAAACTGTTACGCGGATCTGATTTTGCATTTAAGTAATCAATTCCCACATTCAGAATCAATCTTTTTTCTTCAGATTCAAAACCTTTTCCTAAATAATACAATTTGCTAAACTCATCAGCCTTAAAACGGGATTCCCAATTAGTACGTCCTCTTTTTCGTTGAATTTTAATAAGTCCGCTCGTCAAATCACCATATTCTACGGAAGGAATCCCTCTCACAATTTCGACTCTCTCAATCTGATCTGTCGAAATAGAGCGCATATCTACTCCTTTAGAAGTTGTATTGCGGCGTGTATTGGCATATCCTGAACCCGGTGTGATAGTCATATTGGGGCCGGTGGTATACTGTAGATTTGCATCGGTATTTATTGGGATCCCGTCAATTACAAAAGAAGTTCCAAGTGAAGAAATATCATAATTAGAATCTGCTGTTCCAACCTCTCTTAATTTAATATGATTCGAAGCATTAAATACAGGATCTTTTGAGCGTCCGCCAGGGAGTAACTCCAGCAAATCGGTGAAACTTGAAGGCTGTAAATGCTGCATGGCTTTTTTATCGATAACAGAGGTACTGGTCATACCTCGAGATTCTACGGCCGTTATGACTACTTCGTTTAGCTGTACACTTGATGGGACTAATCCGAAAGAAAGACTTTGTCCTGTTTTAAACTCGAGATTTTTTTCGATCGTTTCGTAGCCTAAATGTGACACTTTAAGCGTGTAACGGTCACTTTGAATGGAGTTTAAAATTATACTCCCCAAATCGTCTGAATGCGCTTTGTATTGGTGAATTCCTTCTACGGTAAGCAAAACACCTTTTAAAGGAATTTTACTTTCGGCATCGTAAACGGTAATCTGAAGCGTAATTTTAGCAGTATTTTGAGAAAAACTAAGGTTAGAAAAAACAGAGAATAATAAAAGCAGAACTGATGCAATCCTTTTTAGCAGGAATGCAATAAGGCTATTAAAAGAAGTCATTGTATTAAATTTCTGGCAGCTGAATAAGCTATATAACAAAAAGGCGGTTAATCGTTGCAAATATAACTTAATTTAGACTGAATAAAAATAATTATTAATAAAATATATTTTTATAACGATTGCCCATTATTTAAAAATTAGAGCGAAAATGCCGTTTATCAAAAATATTTCCCGAAATTTGTTATTATAGCAACTTTTTATATCGTTTAGTAAATCAACTGTTTATAGGAGTTTTATAAACAGAAAAAACGTGAGTAATAAGGGTTGTTTAGTTTAAAAAGACCAAACCTTCAAGAGCTGTATTTCGTAAGAATTAAGAAGAAATAAAGCCCAAAATAGAGGTTTCCAGCCCCGGAAACTGGCAGTAGAAGCGAATACAAGAAGTTAGAATTGAATCATAATTGCTTACTGTTCTTTTGTAGTCAAATAAAAACAGTTCCTAAAACTCATTATCTGCCATGAAAATCACGAAGCACTCGGGACACAAAGTTCCTTTCGACAAAGAAAAACTGAAGCTTTCTCTTAAAAAATCAGGAGCAGCTCCTGATGTTATAACAGAATCTATGGTCCAGATCGAAAAGCAGATGTATGATGGTATTACTACCAAAGAAATCTACAAGATGGCATTTGCAATTTTAAAAAAAACTGCAAACGGATATGCCGCCCGTTACAATATCAGACAGGCTTTGCAGATGCTCGGTCCTGCGGGTTTCTATTTTGAGAAATTCATAGCAAGATTATATGCCGCAGAAGGGTTTAAAGCCAAGATAAATCTAACGCTTCAGGGTAAATGCGTCTCGCATGAAGTAGACGTTGCTATTATGAAAGATGATGTGATAACGATGATCGAATGCAAGTTTCACGGAAGCAAAGATGGGGCTTCAGATGTAAAAGTACCCATGTATATTCTTTCCCGGTTTAATGATTTAAGAGAAAAACGGCATATTATTTTTTCTAATAATGAAACTTTCACATCCTGTATCATAGTAACCAACAATCGTTTTACCAAAGATGCGCAGGATTTTGCCAACTGTAGTGGAATCTCTCTTTTAAGTTGGGACTATCCGCCAGATAAAAATCTCAAAAACAAAATTGATAGGGGAGCGCTTTATCCTATTACCTGTCTGACAACACTATCAATGGTCGAAAAAGAAAAATTACTTTTCCTCGATCAGATACTGGTAAAAGATCTTCTTGACGATCAGGAAGGACTAAAAAAAATTGGACTGAGTCCAAACCGAATCAAGAATATAGTACACGAAGCTTCACAAATTTGTAAACTTATCTAAGATGAAAGTAAAATTTATAGGAGGTGCAGGAACGGTTACAGGTTCAAAAACACTCATCGAAACTCAAAACAGCAGGATATTAATTGATTGCGGACTTTTTCAGGGCATAAAAGCATTGAGAGAACTCAACTGGGATCCGTTACCTGTTTTACCTTCCACAATAGATTTTGTGCTTCTTACACATGGTCATCTGGATCATTGCGGCTGGCTGCCCCGATTAGTAGCACAGGGTTTTAAAGGCAAAATATACTGTACAGCTCCAACCAAAGCGATAGCCAGATTAGTGCTTTTAGACAGTGCCAAAATTCAGGAAGAAGAAGCCGAAAGAGCCAACAAAGAAGAATATTCTAAGCACGAACAGGCGGAACCGCTTTATACCGTAGAGCAGGCAGAAGCTGTTACTCCATTTTTTAAAATAATAACACCAAATACAACAGTAGAGATTGCAGAGGATATCACTGCCGTTTTTCAAAATGCAGGACATATTATCGGAGCGTGCAGTATTACTGTAAATGCCGAAGGTAAAACGTTAGTATTTTCGGGTGATATTGGACGTGATGATGATGTATTGATGTTTCCGCCAACCAAACCCGTAAAGGCCGATTATGTTTTTCTGGAAAGTACCTACGGAAACAAACTGCATGCAGAGTTGGATGTAAAGAAAGAACTGGAAATACTTATCAATACAGCCATAGCCAAAAAAGAGACGGTAATCATACCTGGTTTTGCTGTAGAGCGGGTACAATCGGTGATGTTTTTATTGTGGAAGCTCAAAAAAGAAGGCAGAATTCCCGACGTTCCCTATATTCTTGATACTCCGATGGGGGCAAATGCGCTGCATGTATTTCTAGAAAATCTGCAATGGCATAAACTATCCGTCGAGGATTGCCACGAGATGTCTAAAATGTTCACGATAGTTTCAAAGTACGAAGAAACCATGCGGATTATAGAAAACCCTCAGCCTAAAGTGGTTCTCGCGGCTAGTGGTATGGCAACAGGAGGAAGAGTATTGTCGTATTTTGAACATTATATAAGTCTCGAAAAAACCACAGTGATTTTTGTGGGGTATCAGGCAGAAGGTACCCGGGGAAGAAAATTGCTTGAGGGTGCCAAAGAAATCAAAATATATGGAAACTATTATTCCGTAAGAGCAAAAATCTTTCAGATCGAAGGGCTCTCGGCACACGGAGATCAAAAAGACCTTTTAAACTGGTTGTCTGCTCTCGAAAACACTCCAAAATGCGTCTTTCTGGTGCACGGTGAAAATCTGCCTGCCGACGAACTACGTGTTAAAATCCAGAAGCAGTACCACTTTAAATGTACCGTTCCGTTAATGGGGAATGAAATGGAGATTTAGGATAGGTTTGTAACTCCTTCAAAAAAAGCTAGGGCCTATTGGTAAATATTATTTTATTCAGATCTATAGTATCAGGCTGTCCTACATTCATTTCGTAGGATACTTCTATTTCATGTTCAGACAGAAATTCTATAGTTTTAGCACATCCGTGAGCGCATGATTCGACCTTAATTGGGAAGTATAATTTTTTATTCTTATCATATCCAATGAGGTTATGACGAAAGTAAGGAACAATTTTAAAAGCTGCATTTTCAATGGCTCCATCGTCATTTCCTCTTCCGTTAAATTGAAATAAATCCTCCGAATAATAAGTACTTTTCACAACAGCCGGATAAGATGATTTTCCATCTTCAGTATAATTGTCTTCGTACCATTTTTGTTCAAAATTCTTATAAAAGTTAATATCCTTTTCTTCTTCTGATGGACTATAAATCCATTTACTCTTATTTGCGAAACGATATAGCTCATTTTTGATTACTATATCACGATCTAATTCACTATTTTCTAAAAATTCCCCATCAACCGCATTATCAGATCTTAGAGTAGGTTCTCCTTCATATTTTAAGGTATAATATTTAAGAGTATTTAAGTTCAACATTATAAAACTCAAATACAAGCCATGATCTCCATTACCTAAAGGAGACTCCATTAAAGCAAATAGAAAATAATCTGCATTTTTTACTTTTTTTCTTAAAAAGAGTTGTCTGTCTATAGTAACGTGACTATAATCACTTATTAATAAGGTGTCACTTTGAATTAATTGTTGTGGTTTATTTTTTTTATACTTTGAAACTAGCAGTATGTTTTTAGCTCCAGCAAGTAAAAAAATATCATCATCACTAACTTCACTTCCGGAAATTTTTACTATTTCGTTATCCTTGGCAGTATTAAAGGAAAATAAAGTTGTAGTGTTTCCTCCTTTAATAACATCGTCCTTAGTATTGGATTGTAGATTCTTTTGGTTACTATTGTTATCAGAACTCTTATCCTCTTTTTTACAAGAATAAAAAACGACAAAAGACAAAAGAATTAAAGTCAGTTTGCTTTTAATGGTATTCAATTAATTTTAAGTTTTAGTTTATTGGCAAGATAAAATTTATTTTGTCATTTTAATTTATAAGTTAATTTTTTTTCTAACAGATTTGGGGTATTTAAAAACTATTATTTTAAGTTTTCTCTAAAGCGTTTAGAATTCGCTAGCTTTACTTAAAAACAGATTGCGATAAGTGAATTAATAATGGACTGAAAGTAAGTTTACTATAAAATTAAGTATTGAAAGAATTAAAAAATGAAAGAACAACTTACTGAAATCATAAGTCAGGTTTATGATAAAAGCAATAGAAATGGATTTACATTTTTAACAGGTGCAGGAATTTCTGCCGAAAGTGGAATACCAACTTACAGAGGAGCAGACGGGATATGGGTAAAAGGAACTCAATTTCATAAACCGGAAGAGTTTGGAACTTTTAAATACTTCAGGGAAAATCCTGAAGAGGTTTGGCAGTATGCACTGTTTAGAAAAAAGATGTTTGAAAATGCTCAGACCAATGAGAGCCATCATGAAATAGTAAAAATTGAAAGTCTTTTACAAGACAGATTTCATTTGATCACACAAAATATAGACAACCTGCACAGACGTGCCGGTACAGAAAGAATCTATGAAATACATGGAAAAACCAGAGAAATCAAATGCTCGAACGGCTGTAAAGAAATAGAAAAATTACCTATAGAAGTCAAAGGAAAAGAGATAGATGAGGATTTGACAAAAGAAGACGTAGAATTGCTTAAATGCAAAAAATGCGGCAGCTGGATGAGACCCAATATTTTGTGGTTTGATGAGTACTACGACGAAAAAACAAACAAAAAATTTAGTTCCTTAAAAATCGCCAAGAATTCTGGTATTCTCTTTATTATTGGAACATCCGGAGCAACAAATTTGCCAATGGCTATTGCCGAAACTACTTTGAAGTACGGAGGAACTATAGTTGATATTAATACCGAAGACAATTTATTCACAGAACTTATTAAAGAAAAGAAGAATAAAATTATCATTCGGGAAACTTCTACCACAACCTTAAAAACGATACGTGAGGTACTGCAAAATATAGCCGGGAAATAGATTATTTTAACACAAAAATTAAGATGTAAAATTGGAAAACTCCTAAAAAATGAGCAACCTAATCTTAGTTTTAGCGCAGTGCATGTTTTGTACGATTCCTTTTTTAACTTATCTTCGCTGTCAACTCATTTAAAAATATAATTTGTGAAAAATAATCAGGAAGTCGTAGAAGAGAATCAGCTTAAACGTGGGCTGACCAACCGTCACATTCAATTAATTGCTTTAGGAGGATCAATAGGAACCGGTCTTTTTCTCGGTATTGGCCCGGCGGCTGTATTAGCAGGACCATCTGTTATTTTAGGATATGCAGTTGCCGGTATTATTGCTTTTTTTATTATGAGACAATTGGGTGAAATGGTTGTCGAAGAGCCTGTCTCAGGAAGCTTTAGTCACTTTGCTTATAAATATTGTGGTTCTTTTGCGGGTTTTGCATCTGGTTGGAATTATTGGATTTTATACATTTTGGTGAGTATGGCCGAACTTACTGCCATCGGGGTTTATGTACAGTTTTGGTGGCCCGAAATTCCGCTATGGGCATCCAGTTTGTTTTTCTTCCTGGTTATAAATGCTTTAAATTTCGCTTCGGTTAAAGTGTACGGAGAAACCGAATTTTGGTTTTCAATCATAAAAGTGGTTGCCATTATTGCCATGATCCTTTTTGGTACTTACCTGCTGATAAGCGGTACAGGAGGGGAGCAGGCTACCATACATAATTTATACAACGACGGAGGTTTTTTTCCAAAAGGTTTCTTTGAAAAAACAGCATCGGGTAGTTTTCAGGGCTTGTTATCTGCAATGGCGCTGATTATGTTTTCTTTTGGTGGTTTAGAGTTAATTGGAATTACCGCTGCTGAGGCAGAGAATCCCGAGAAAAACATTCCAAAAGCTACCAATCAGGTAATCTATAGAATCCTTATTTTTTATGTAGGTGCATTGGTTATTTTATTTGCTTTGTCTCCGTGGCGACAAATAACGACAGACAGTAGTCCGTTTGTAATGGTTTTTCAAAATCTAAACGGAATGGAGTTTGAGTTGTTTGGCACCAAAATATACTTTACCCGTCTGATTGCCAATGTGCTTAATCTAATTGTTTTAACCGCAGCTTTATCGGTATATAATAGTAGTGTATACAGTAACTCACGCATGTTATACGGTTTAGCAGATCAGGGTAATGCGCCTCAATTTTTAAAGAAGTTAAATAATAAATCGGTGCCTATTAATGCGATTTTAATTTCTTCCTGTTTTGCAGCGATCTGTATTTTAATCAATAAAGTAATTCCCGAACAAGCTTTTAGCATTTTAATGTCTTTAGTGGTGTCTTCTTTAATTATCAACTGGGGAATGATTTCGTATACACATTTAAGATTCAGACGTACGAAAGAGCAGGAAAGTACTAAAACGATGTTTCCATCTATATTTTATCCGGTAAGTAATTACATCTGTCTGGTATTTTTATTGGGAATTTTATCCATCATGTGGATGACCGATATGAAATTGTCCGTAGAATTAATTCCGATTTGGCTGGGTATTCTTTTTATTTTTTACAAAGTTTATAAAACAAAAAAGTAAGTAACTTTTAGCAGATTATTCTGTTATGATCCATTACGTATAATTATTTTTAAACACATAGAAACACAGACTCTGATTTTTCGAAAGACGTTTCGCTTAGTTAAAAAGCATAGGATTTACTATGTTTATTTATACAAATGAAATGCCTTACCACGGTAACAAAATTATGTTTCTATGTGTTTATATAAAAACTTTCTAAGCAGCTTCCAAATACAACATGATGAACAACATATTTTCGAACAACAATCAAATTGGAGTAGTAGCTACTTTCTCTGAATTGGTACAGACCCATTTCAAGGGAGAAAGGAACGCACTGTGCTGGTACAGAAATTTGGACGGTGATTTTAACGAAATTGTAGCTAAATTATCCTTAGAAGAAAATATCACAGTAGTTTATCCCGAAGATCTAATCGCACTCCAACTCACCGAAAAGGGGAGTATAGCCAGAGAAGTTATCTTAAACGATTTACAACTATTAACTGATTTTGGAGCTTCGCCCTCACTTAATTTACTAAAGTGTTACGAACGTGATGACGAATTTGATTTCATCTCGACAGATGTGTATTCGTTTCATGTAGATCGTTCGCCCATTGCAACCGATACTTTTTTATGTACCTACCACGGAGCAGCAAGTGATATTGTTTCTAATTCGCAGGCAGAACAAAAAATCCTAATTCCGGAAATCCGTGAAAAATTACAAGAGCTGCACGATGGACCACCGGAAGAATTCGAAAGTTTTCTAGAAGAAAATTATTTCGATTTGCATTATCAGTTACATCCCAATGCAGCACCAGTTAATTTAGGCTTGGGTCATCTTTGGCGTCTGGCTGTAGACCATCCCAAACAACAAGTACTGCCATGTATTCACAGAGCACCCATAGAAAACGATGGAGAGTATCGATTGTTGTTGATTTGTTGATGGAATATTTATGATTTAGTATCAATTTTAACTACAAAAGCAATAAATTATAGATTCAGAAAAAAGATATGAATAAGTTAATAGGTTGGTTTCAAGGTGTTACAGAAAGAGGAAATGCAAAGAAAATATCTGATATCCATTTTAAAGATGAGAATTTTAAAAAAATGATATCTGATCTAAAAATTGATTCGTTATTGAAAGTAACTGAACTCAATTGCGAGGGGTATAACTTTATTTGTATAGATGAAATCAAGTATTTTCCTAATCTGGAAGTGCTAACTATAGATTCATTTGATTTACAAGAGCTGAACGTGACTTTTAACCCTAAGTTAAAAAAGATTGATATTAAAAACAGTGAGCATCTTACAAAAATTGATTTTTCAAAAAATACCTCTCTTGAAATTTTAAAACTAGAGAATCTATTTTTAGAAAATTTAAGTTTAAGAGCAAATACAAACCTGAGAAAAATAGTTTTTGATGGTTTAAGTGATATCGATGAGATAGATTTAACGCATAATATGAATCTTGAGGAATTATATATTTCCCATATGCTGAATTTTAATGCCAGCCTGAATGAAAAAAATAAAAGACTAAAAAAAATATATTGTTCATATGGTGGATCATGCAGCTGGAGCGAAAATGGACTTCCTGAATTAGAAGATCTTACTTTAGAAAATGCTGAGATTAGTTCAATAGATGTTACAAGGCTTTATAAATTGAAGAAATTAGATTTAACTTGGAATCAGATCTCTGAAATTAATCTTTTTAACAACATACTACTAGAAGAATTACGCATTGGAGATAATGCATTCTCCAACATAAATCTTGAAAAAAATATAAATTTAAAATATCTTCATCTGGGTGGAGATTCTAACAGGTGGTCATATGAAAAGATCAATCATGATTTTTTAGATCTCACTAATAACACCAAATTGATTGAATTATTTATTAATTCAATGGGCTTGTCGAATCTGGATCTATCTCAAAATTTATTTCTTAAAAAACTTTATATTAATGAAAATCCACTAAAATCTATTGATTTGTCAAAAAATGATTTGCTTAATAATTTGAGTTTGCTAAATACAATGTTGGAAGATATCAATCTTTCAGAAAATCATAAATTAGAAGAGGTTCAACTACAAAACAACAAATTAAGTTCTATTCAGTTTCCTCTTGAAATGAAAATAAAAAAAATGAGTTTGTCAAAGGATATGTTGGATAATGTCACTATAGAAAAACTTTTAGCTGAGGGTTTTGTTTTTGAAAAAGATTGATATCCTTGGATCTCCAAAGTGTTCAATTGAAAAGCAGCACAAATCTTTTTGCTTCAGCACTTCAATAATAACTTTACATTAATACACAAAGCTTGGCTATGTGAAAGAAAGGTATTCCTTTTTGTACTCTTTTTTACGCATAGAATCTATGTTTCTATTTGTTTAAATAAAATATTTTGAAATTATCACACTGTGCAAAAGCCTCCTACTTTGTGCATTTTTGTGTACTTATGTGTTATTAAATTTTATAAATGTCTCCTGACTTTAAATGTTCCTTCTTACTTTATTTTAGTAAATGAATTCTTAATACTGATGTAAGGTAATTTTAAATATGCCATAACTTTGGCCTTAAGATTAAATCGTTTTTTTGACATAAAAATTTTTTTATGGAAAAGAACAAGGATTTAGGCAGAAGAAGGTTTCTTAGAAATTCTTTATTGGTTGCCGGAGGAGTTTTCATCGCCCCATTGATTGAAAGCTGCAGTAATGATGATAAACCAGACCATGATGATGCTCCGGATGGAATGAAAAACGAAGGTTTTGAAACCGGAGTTGCCAGTTTTGACCCAACTGAAACCGGAGTGATTATCTGGACAAGATATTCAGCAGGCTCTGATGCCGAAATTAATTGGGAAATAAGTAAGAATGCTGCGTTTACCGAAATAACCAGAAAAGGACAGGCGGCAGCATCATCTACAAATGATTTTACAATAGCGGTAGATGTTCAGAATATTCCATCGAATACAAAATATTTTTACAGATTTTTTAATGCCAAAACCAAACAAGTAACCGTTATTGGAGAAACTCGCACATTACCTTCAAAAACAGACAGTGTAAATGATGTAAAAATGGCTGTTGTTTCCTGTTCTAATTTTCCGGCGGGACTTTTCAATGTATACGGAGCGATTGCTTCTTCAGAGGCCGATGTAGTGGTGCATCTGGGAGATTATATTTACGAATACGCGCCGGGACAGTACGGAACAAATCCGTTTACCAATCCTCTGGGCAGAGAACACAAACCAGCCAGAGAGATTACAAGTCTTAGCGATTACAGAGAACGCTACAGACAATATAGAGGAGATAAAAACCTGCAGCTGCTGCATCAGAAAAAGCCTTTTATATGCGTTTGGGACGACCATGAATTTGCCAACGATACTTATAAATCCGGTGCCGAAAACCATCAGCCTTCCGAAGGAGATTTTCAGGTGAGAAAAATGGCTGCTTTCCAGGCTTATAGCGAGTATATTCCGCTTAAAACAGGAAAAGACTTTAGAATTTACAGAAGCTTTAATTTCGGTACTATTCTTTCCCTTTATATGATGGATACCAGAGTGATTGCCAGAGATAAGCAGCTGAGTTACGGTGATTATATCGATAATAGCGGAAATTTTGACCAGACTAAATTCAAAACCGATCTGTTAAGTACCAACAGAAAACTAATTGGAAGCGAACAAATGACATGGCTTGGATCGCAGATCAATGCAGATACCGCTAAATGGAAAGTACTGGGCCAGCAAATCCTGATGACCAAAATGCTGATTCCTGCTGAGCTGTTGATGCTTTTGAATCAAATTTTAGGAGAAGTCTCTAAACTAGGAAGCGCAACACCCGCGACTATGAAGGCGCTTACAACAACAATCTCTCAGCTTGTGGTTATTAAAATGAGACATAAACAAGGAGATCCTTCGTTAACGGCACAGGAAATTGCGAGAGTTACCACGACTTTACCTTATAACCTGGATGCCTGGGACGGCTATTTTGCCGAAAGAGAACAATTGTATGCAATGCTTTCCGGAAAAAATGTAGTGGTTTTGGCCGGAGATACTCACAATGCATGGATGGGTAAACTTACAGATATGCAGGGGAAACGCATAGGAACCGAAATAGCGTGCAGTTCGGTGTCATCTCCGGGATTAGAATCGTATTTCGGAATTACTTCAGACCCTACAAAAGCGATAGAACTGGCACAAGCCTTTACCGTGCTGATAGATGATTTAGAGTATGCCAATTTGTACAAACGAGGATACACCTATCTTAAATTTACAGCATCCGGTTCTGAAGCCGAATGGCGATTTGTAGACAGTGTAACCACTGAAACCACCAATACGGTTACAGAAAAAAAATATACTATAGCATAGGAATTTTATTCGACAGAATTCCTTATGAAAAGTTGCGCAAATGTCTCTGACTTTGCGCAACTTTTTGCGCTTATAAATTATTACAGTTTACAAAACTCTTCATTCCCAGTAGAGTCCCTAATGAAAAGCTGCGCAAATGTCTCTGACTTTGCGCTTTTTTTTGCGCTTATAAATTATTACAGTTTATAAAACTCTTCGTTCCCGGTAGAGTCCCTCATGAAAAGCTGCGTAAATGTCTCTGACTTTGCGCAATTTTATTAGTTCTTATAAATCAGAATCGTTTCAAGAGTCTCAGACTCTTTTTCATCAGTTAATAGATATTTAAAAATAAGTTAAATCTTATATTTTTGTAAAAAAGATTTAAAAATGAAAGAGGGATGCATAATTAGAGATCAAATATTGCCACATTTTATAACTTCAACAGTTGTAGACTGGGTAGATATTTTTACACGTCAGGTATATAGAGATATTGTCATTGAGAGTTTAGAATACTGCATTGAGAATAAAGGAATGATTTTATATGGTTACATTATTATGAGTAATCATATACATTTAATTATTCAATCTAAACATGGAAAATTATCAGATTTAATAAGAGATTTTAAAAAATTTACTGCGAAAAGTATACTTGAAAAAATTCAAAATACCCCTGAAAGCAGGAGAGAATGGATGTTAGAACGTTTTAAATTAGCAACCCACAGTCATTCAAGAAATAAAGAATACCAATTCTGGCAGTATGGAAATCATGCAGAAGAAATTTACAGTAATGAGTTTATGTGGTCAAAATTAGACTATATACATTTAAATCCTGTAAAGGCCGGAATTGTTGCAAAAGCATCAGATTATATTTATTCAAGTGCAAGTAATTATGTTTATGATTCAGGGCTCCTAAAAGTTGAAAAAGCTAATAATCCAGTAATGAATGTTTTAGACCATAAATCGTTTGTTCATTATAATAAATATTAAGTTTTTGGTTAAAAGTCAGAGACTTATAGCAGGTTTTGTTCTTTCATGAAGACTTGAGTAGGTAGCGCAAAGTCGGAGACATTTGCGCAGCTTTAGAAAAGAACACTGCGGAGAGGTGGAGAGCTGTGTGTTATTCTTGAGGATAAAATTACTTCGTTGCATACCGAAAGCGCTACAGAGCGTTATCAAACACTTATGGAACAACAGCCCAGTTTAGTACAGCGTATTAATCTGGGGTATATTGCCTTTTTTTGCGTGTAACACAGGAAACTTTGAGCAGAGTTTCTTGTTTTTTTAGTCTTTTCGCCAAGCTAAAAAAAAATGTAAATCTTTTATAACTTATTTAATGGAATTGAAAATACAAGCCTGTATAAAGATCTTACTTTTTTTCCTTCTTCTTCAGCCGGATTCCATTTACCTAATAGCTTTAATACCCTTATCAGCTCTTTTCCCGAACCATATTTAGCGTCACTACGTATTTTTATATAATTTAAACTTCCGTCTTTTTCAACTATAAATGTGGCATAAATTTCAGAATCTGCGCTTTTTTTTAATTCTGTTGGCACTACATAATTCTTTGTCAAAAATAAATACATATTATCTGTACCTTCAGAGTAGCTGGGAACAACTTTAGTAGATTGGACCGCATAAACATAGTCAGGTTCGCCCGGTTCAAAAACCCTGGTATCTTCGTAACCATAATAATCTTCATAATCTTCGTAAAGAGCGAACTGTTTATGGAGATAATTATATACTAGGTAATGATACTTTTTATTTTTTTTCAAAAGGATCATAGTAAACATTTGTCTTATTTTTTTTGAATATAAAATAGTTGCATTATCAAGCTTTAACAAAGGATTACTGTTAATAAATTCAGAAGCAATTTCTTTAATTCCTGTTTTACTTGTTTCCTGCCATTTCAAATAATACAGGTTACGTACCTGATTCCTTAGGTTGATAGAGTCTATCAAAGCAGAATATTTTACTTTACGTAAATCATTTTTAATTTTTCCATCACTTTTAATGAGTTTTGTACCCGTGGAGTCGCTATAAATAAAAAATAATCCTTTATCCTGATTTGGATTTGAGTCCCCTGTACATTCGCCTGATTTTTCAATTCTTTCCAAAAAGAAACGAATGTGATTATTGTCATTTTGAGTATACTTTCCGTAGGTTCTGGTAAAACAATCGTTACCGCATGGAGCAGAATAACCACTCATAAATGTATTGTTAGCATTTAGTATCAAATGATTTCCGGTGCTATTCTTATTGCTTTTAGAAAGATAATATTCTGAGTCATCATCCTGTTCTATAAGGTTGTCAATATGCCATCTGCCAGATAGCGTAACTTTCTGGTTTGAATTCTTAGAATTTTTATTTTCTGAGAATAAATTTTGAGAGTTACAGTTAACTATTGTGCCTAAAATTAAACAAAAGATATAAATGGATTTTTTCAAAGTGTTATTTTTTTTAATGATATACTTTGCAGAGCGGGGTGATATTGATTGGTTAGCAGTAGTTTTAATTATAATACTCTGATATTTTAATAATTGTGCTTTTTTCTTTTAGAAAGATCTCTATACCTTCAGAGATTAAATTATCTTCTGGATCATCATCTTTAAATTCAAAGAAAAATGATGAATCACTATTGTCAATTCTTTTAAACTGACCTTCAATAAGCTTTTTACAATAATTATTAAATTTAAATTTACATGCTACATCATTGATTTTTCTTATTAAGGCACTGTCTGATTCCTTTTTAGTGTAAATAGCTGTTTTAATTTCTATCGAACTGACAAAATGGTCACAGCCACCTTTATATACAGTTAAAGTATCACCATTAAATACCAGTGTTGCTCTATTATTTTTTGAATCCCAAACATATTTTTTGATTTCAAGTTCGCTTAGCCATTCTTCTGTTATTTTTTTGTAATTGTCATCAAATACACAATCTGAATTGTTTTCTAATAGAGCATCATCTACTTTAATAACCGAATCGGATTTAGTTTTTTTTGATTGTAATGTTTTCTGTTTATGTTTTTTTTCTGAACAAGAAAGCGTTGTAATTACTATTAATAAATAATAGAATGTTTTTTTCATAAAATTACTCTTAACGCGGATATATTTGTAACGATGTCCGACTTATTTACTTTAAATTAGTTTGGTTGGTCTGATGAATGTCAATGTTTTTTGTTTTCAAAAATAGCACTTTTCTTTCATAAATCTTCACGAGTGGGAGAGTTGAGTAAGTAGAACGCAAAGTCAGAGACATTTGTCGGCGTGGGATAAACAGTGTACTGATACAAGAGCAATATACCATAAAACTATTGGTACTGCAGAAAGAAGAGGTAGTATTGAGAGAACGATTATGGAGTAACTAAATTAAGATCTTTACCCGGTAGCTTTAAGGTGCGCTTTGCAGAGCAGGGGATGTGATAAAAAAAAGTTAAAAACGTTCTTTATTTTAAAGTGGCACAGTTCGTGCTTGGAAAGAAAACAATGAATAATCTGAATGCTTAATCGGTATTCTAAAAAATTAAAATAATGAAAAGATTTAAATGTATTTATGTTTTTGTAGCGGTATTATTATCAACAATTACATATGGTCAGGAAAGTTTAAAAATGTTTGTAAAAGAAAGTAAAGTGTCCTGTATGGGTGTTGGCCCTATGGAATGTCTGCAGGTAAAGTATGACAAGGACAAAGAATGGCAGCTATTTTACGACCATATTGAAGGTTTTAATTTTGAAAAAGGAAATCGATATGAGATCTTGGTAACAAGAACCAAAAGACAAGAGCCTATTCCTGCCGATGCTTCTGCATACCAGTACAAACTGAAAAGCATTGTTTCGAAAACTCCTGTAAATGCCGAAAAAGGAATTTACAATACCAAAATGATCTTGACCCAGTTAAACGAAAAAAAGATAACTAACGGGAAAGCATTTATTACGATTAATGACGAATCTGGTACAATAAACGGTAACAACGGATGTAATATCTTCAATGTAAAGTACACAAAGCTTTCTGCAAAAAATCAAATTAAGACCGATGCTCCTTTTGGAACTTTAATGGCTTGTGAAGGTGAAGGCATGAAATTAGAACAAGACTTTAGCGCTGCAATAACAAAGAAAAAGTTCAAAATTGTAAAGAAAAACAATAAAGTACAGTTCAGAAATGGGAAGAACAAAGTGGTGATGGAATTTTCTATACCAACTCAAAATCAACTGTGGAGTTTTATTGCAAAAAACAATTGGAAACTAATCGCACTTGAAAATGTTGGACAGGATTACGGAAAGGCTTCTATTAAGTTTAATCCGGCAGAAAAGAAGGTGAGCGGAAGTACAGGCTGCAACAATTTCTTTGGAACTTATGAAACTACCGGTGATCGTATTTCTTTTGATAAGGTAGCGTCTACAAGAATGGCATGCATTGGTGAAGAAGGAAACAAAACAGAGCAAAAAATGCTGTATTATTTAAACAATAAAGACTTACGTTTTGATGTAGCCGATCAAACGCTTAATTTTTATCTTAACGATAGATTGGTCATGATGTTTGGCATTACAAGATAAATTCAGTTTTATAAGTCATCTTAAAATAGGGGATGATTTCTTAAAAATAATTGCAAAACCAGTGAAGTTAATTCACTGGTTTTTTTATTATAGATAATTGGTTTTAAAGTCTGAGACTTTATGGTTCATGTGTTTTAAACTAGACGTTTACAAGTTGGCGCAAACTCAGAGACATTTACACAGTGTCTGTGAGGTATACTTTGCGGAGCGGGAGATGGTCGTATAAACACCCAAGACAACTGTCCGTTCACCTTTAACCCTGACCAGAAAGATTTGGATGGAGATGGTGTAGGTGATGTATGCGACAATTGTATTGCAATAGCAAATGGTCTGGCAGAAAAAGACGTTCCTGGTGTTGGCAATCAAACAGACACGGATAAAGATGGTGTAGGTGATGCCTGCGATAATTGCGTAAAAACACCTAACTTTGATCAGATAAATTCTGATGAAGATTCTTTTGGTGATGTTTGTGATAATTGCAGAACAAAAACCAACCCGTTACAAGAAGATGTCAATAAAAATGGAATTGGAGATGCCCGTGAAGGTTTAGACCAGGGAGAAGGAGATGGATCAGTAGTAACAAGTCCGTTGACCTCTTACCGTTTTGTTGGAGATAAAACCTATGAGTTCTCGAACCATTTAGGAAACGTTCTTTCGGTAATTACAGACCGTCCTTTGTTCGCACAAAACGGGCAAAACTATAGTTTCAATCCGGATGTTCTGAGCTTCTCAGATTACTATCCTTTTGGAATGTTAGTCCCGAATTAGACACGGGTCTAGTGATAGCTACAGATACGGTTTTCAAGGACAGGAGAAAGACGATGAGTTAAAAGGTGAAGGAAACTCCTTAAATTATACCTTTAGGATGCATGACCCGAGGGTGGGTAGGTTTTTTACAATTGACCCACTTACTCATAAATATCCATTTTATAGTCCATATCATTTTAGTTCAAACTCGCCTATAATGTCAGTAGAATTAGAAGGATTAGAGACAAGTACTTTGGTAAATGAAAAACAAAAGGCTATAAAAGAACATGGTGCTGTTAAAACTTGGTTAGGATTAAGGATTTTAGATTTTATTGAAGGATTCATAAATGTTGGAAGATTAACACAAGGAAAACCTATTTTGAAATATCCAATATTGCAAGCTAGTTCTGAAGAAAATCTTGGAGCAGTGAAATCTGTATACAATACAACATTCGAAGTAATGTCAGTTTGGCAAACTGCGAAATATGGAATTGGCGGTGAAAACGATGAGATTTAATTTAGTAATCCTTTTAAATCTTTTAAAAAGCCTAGAGCCCTTCAATCTATTACGGAAATTAGAACTAATTTAGCTAAAAGTTTTTTTAGCTAGTTTGGCGTAAGTAATATTGAAAAACATTTAGAAGCAGTAAATTTTGAAAAGCCAGTTTATACACAAATTTTAGAAGCTGGTTCAAAATTATTTAGGTATTCAAAAAAAGGTGCTACTGAACCAAAACATTATTTCTTTACTGAAGAATTTACATTACCTGGTGCACTTGGAAAATTAGATGCTATGAATAACCCACAAAATTATATTATTGAGGAATATACCTTAACCAAGCCTATCAAAGTACTAAATAGTACAACTGATTTAGCTGGAAAAGCAGGCGGTAAACAAGTATTTAGCACAGAAATTGAAAAAAATAGTACTGTTAAAGCCGCAAGTAATTGGGGTGATTTAATATCTAACTAATTATGAACACAATAGATAAATACTATTTTTTTTTGTAAAAGGCAATTACAAATATAGAATTCGATAAAAAATATTATTTTGAAAAACAAAATGATTTATTATTTTGTACTATTAAGACAGAAATCGGATTGTTTCCACATTTTAGAAATAAGAATGTCCAAATTGATAAAGATAAATTAACTATTGTTACTGGATTAATTGACAATAAAACTAATAAAATGGAGATTCCTAAAATTTCATTTTTAGAAAAAAAAACATTCCTTATTGATTTTATTAATAATGAACAAGATAATTATTTAAAAGAAAAATTAAATAAAGAGTTACAAATTTTCAATGAGAGTTCAGATTTTTTAAATTCATTTATTGAAGTAATACAAAATGAAGACAAAAGAAAAGCATATGCTTTTCACATGTCATTAGGTAATTTTTTAAGTATAAAAATTAAGGAAATAACTGAATCTATGGGCATCCATGAAGGCTCTTATGTGGTTTGGTAATTCCCTGCTCTGCAAAGTGTTCTAAATGAATTGCTAAATTTGTTGTATGCGCTGTGCGAACGTCACCCCGCTCTCCAAAGAGTTCTAGTGAATAAATAAATTTGTCCCGTGTGCTGTGCGAATGTCTCCGACTTCGCACGCTGCTGATATTGATCGGGTAGCAGAATCGGCTTTAGTGCTAAAAAACATTAAAAATCCTGGAAGTTACTCAAGATTAAGTAATAATGATGCTTGGAATGGTTTAATTCAAAAATATTCTAGTATTTTAGACGAAAAAGTGAAATGGCTAAAAGTGAATAATGAATGGTTTGAAAGGTATAATACTCCTTGGTTACAGAAGATTATTAGTAGAGGAGATAGAATTAAAGTAATTTCTGAAGAAATACCTAGAAATTTAATTAATAGAGATGCTACTCCTACACATTTTGCTAGAGAATTAGATTTTTTAAGAAAAAACGGATACTCTCCTGGTAGTGATTGGATTGATGGAGGTGTTTATCGGTATAAATCAAAATAATTTTTATGTTTTTAGAAAAATTAGAAAAGGAATTGAATAAGTATAGTTGGAGATACAAATTTACTATTAATGAACATAATCCATTTTATGACATAATTTTTCCAAATGTCATAATTACATTTTATAGAAATTTACAATATAGAAGTGTTGAATGTACGTTTGAAGTTATAAATCACAAGGAATATAAATCTAATTTGGAAACATTATTAAAGGCTAATAAAGTTGATACTTCTAATTTATACTATGAATATAGTTCTGTAGAAGAAGAAAGCTATATAAAGCAGTACGTACAAATAATATTTCAAAAATTGTTACATATCATAAATGGTAATTATGAGAATTTTGAAATGATTAACAAGTTCAATAATGATTTTAATTTAATCGTTAAAACTTTAGGAACAAGTATGATTTTTGATACAGAAATTTATAGAAAGTTAGAGAGGGGAGATGAGTCTTGGAGGGAAGATCTAATAAATATGAACCCTTCGGACAATTAGTACCCGCTCTACGAAGAGTTCTTCATTAAAGAGCAAATTTGTCGTGTATGCTGTGCGAACGTCTCGGACTTCGCACCCGCAACGATGAGTTATAAAGAGCGTTGAGGAAAAAAGGAAATTAACCAGTTGGAGCAGATTCTAAGGTTTATCTGCCAGATGGAACTAGTCAATCAGCAACACATATTTGGATTAGAAATAATGGAACAGGAACATTTCATGGGTATCCAAGACTTGATGCGGGGGAATAAGAAAATAATTAAATAAAAAAAACGATGATAATTCAAATAAGTAATCCAACAGTACTAAAAAATTACGATGAAGATGATGAAACAATCGCAGGAGCATTAAAATCTATATTTCCACATGACACAGAAATGGCATTTTTAAAATGGAATTATATATATATTCCTTTGTCATATAAGTATGACATCTCAATAATTGCAGTTGATTTTATTAATTTGTATGAATTCTTACATGATAGTACGAAAGAACATTTAGTTATAAATTGGCCATCTTCTACTTTTGTTAGTAAATGGGAAATTTTTAAGGACGGGCATAATTTAAAAATAGTTTCTAAGTGGAAAGAAGTATTAGGAGAAGTTTCTGATCTTTTAAATAGCGATAATATATTATTAATAAAAACAAACGAATTATATTTAGAGTTAGAAAAAATATTACTGTTTTTAAAAAAAGCTTTAGAGATTAATGGATATAACAATAATAATCTTTCGGACTTTTATTTATTTGAGAAGATAAATTTAAGTCTATGAGGGGTAATGCCAGCCTGCTACAGACGCTAAAGTATCAATTATCTCACAAGAAGGTGCTAGTAATGGAACTAATCCTCTTGGATTAGTAAGTGATGGACAACCAAAACATGAGCTAAATTTAGAAGAACTTCCTGAATAGTTATTAATACTTACCGTAATGAATTATGAAAAATACAATGATTTTTTTATTTTTTTATTGTCCTTCTATTGTCCTAGCATGTTCATGCATAGGAAAAAGCATGATAAATTCAGAGATTAAGAAAACTGATGTTTTATTTTTAGGAAAAGTACTGTCAAAAAAAATATTCTCAATGAAAATTGAATATCTCCCAGAAGAATTTTATCCTAAAAAAATTGAGTATAAAGTTTTGGTAACGAAGAAATATAAAGGAAATATAATAACTGATACATTAAAAATTGTTACTGGAATAGGTAGCGGAGATTGTGGTTTTAATTTTTTAATAGACCATAGCTATATAATTTACGGGATGTATTCTGAGAAACGACTTGAAAGTAGAGAAAAAGTTAATGAATTTATCGAAACTGACATTTGTACCAGAACAAGACTTTATGAATGTTTAGAAGAAAAAAAAATAGTACGATATTTAAGAAGACATCCTAGTAGATAAGATTTAGTTACATACTTATACTTAAAGCTCGAGCGATCAATGCTGTCTCGTCTTGAAAAAAGGTTACATACTTACACTTAAATCCTAAAATAGACTTGCATTCCCATTTTATTACTGCTATCCCTTTACAATTGTCGGGCTTTTTACATAATAATTTGTTAATCTATACTTTTACTTTACCAAAAACGTTCTAAATTGTGTCATAATTTGTAGTAGAGCTAATGAAATGTTTTACGATATCTTAGTGAAGAAAAAAACAAAATAAAGTATTAAACCGTAAAAAAAAGCAACATGTTAAAAGAAATTGAAAGTTTAATTCCGCATAGGAATCCTTTTTTATTTGTAGATAAAATAGTGTCATTTTCAAATGAAACCATTGTTGGTATTAAGACATTTGATGAAAGGGATCTTTGGTTAAAAGGAAGCGTTCCTATGTCTGAGTATATACCTGGAACAATATTGATAGAATCAATGGCGCAATGTGGTGGTGCAGGAGTTAAACTTTTAGGAATTACAAATGGAATTTTTGGACTTGTCAGTATTGAAGATGCTGAATTTTTTGCAACTGCAAAGTTTACAGATGATATTAAATTTGTAATACAAAATATTCGTCTAAGTGAAAAGATAATTAAGCAGTCCGGAATTGCTTATGTAGGAGATAAAGAGATCATTAAAGCAACCTGGATGTGTGTAAAATTGCAATAATGCAATTCATCAAAGCACCCCAGCTTTCCGAAGTACTCAACTGAAAAACAGCGAAAATGTCTCTGACTTTGCGCTTTTTTTATGCTTATTGAATTATTAAAGTCCGTAAAAGTCTCCCGACTTTTTATATTTATTTCTTAATATTACTTTGATTCTTTCTTGTCTAGAAATTAGACGTTTGCAAGTTGGCGCAAAGTCAGAGACGTTTGCGCATCACTTGTGAGGTACACTTTGCAGAGCGGGGGTTTTAATAAACTCTTACCACTATCTCAGTTATTCCCAGTCTTTTTATTCAATTACAATAATTTCAGGGTTAATCAAATTAATTCTATATTTTAAATTACTTGACGAATAGGCATGAATTTCATTGTTATTAAATTCGATTTTATAAAATGGATTCGAATCTGTAAAAAAAAGAGCCCATAAAAAATCATTAGACTTATCTGTGCAAGCTAAAAATCCTTCATTTCCCATTCCTCCTTCACCTCCAAAAATAATATATTCATTATTAATCTCTAATCTATTTGAAAAAACTTCAAAAGTTGTCCAAATATCCGAATTAAACTTTTCTAAACTCTCTATAGTAGTTTCGCAAAGAGGCGTTGAATAATGTGAAACATTATTTGCACCACTCACATTGTAACAATTTAAAATTATAATTTCATCATTATTTTTTTGCAAAGAATTTATTCCAACTAACTCTTCATTTAACCAATGCTCCAATATTTTTATGTTTTTCATATTTTTAACTTTTAATGACTCTCAGCTCTCTGAAGTGCGCAACTGAAAAGCTGCGCATTCTATGATATTATTTGTTTTTTATCATAGAATGCGCAGCGCTTGTGTGGTAGACTTCGCAGAGCGGGGAGCTTGCACCAATTCAAAAGAATCTAATCTTCGATTATTTCATACTTTATCTCTGTCAAATTATTGACATGCTTTAGTATTTCTCTTAGATGTTTGGCTTTTTCTTCTTTTTCTTTGTTTTTACCTTTTGTAAGAGATATTTTTATAAGTATTGGGCAATTTTTATAATTCTCTTCTTGCCACCAATCATCATATTCAAGATAATTATCTATAACTGAAATGGTTTCGGCTATTTCTCCAAATCGATAACCAAAATTACCCCCAGATGTGGGGGATAATTTTATATTTAGTTTTTCAGAAATTATAACTGCTATTTTCTCTTTGTTATCCTCTACATAACCAAAAGTTATATAATATGATTTTATCATTATTAGTTACATTTTTATGGTTAAACTTTTAGTACTACTTGGATTTCTAGTAGAAGGCTTACCACAAAAAATTGAAATCAGTTTTATTAGTAAGTAACTTTCGTACTATTGTAATTTATATCCTTACAACTAAAATAAATCGGACCAACATCTTCTGCAAGAAATTGAATTAATGTGTATCCCTGTTCTATTTCATATAAAATATTAACATCTCTCTGACATTCTATTTCTGGAATAATTAATACTTTACTAGTAGTGTCTGATTTCCAACTATCAAGACATTGTACAAAATAAATATCCTCAATTATTATTTCAATCTCATGAAAATAGCTAAAATCGGTACTACCAATTATTTTTGCATTTTTATTTTTCAATTCAATCAGTTCAAAATCAAACCATGGCTTGGTATTAATAATTTCATTAATTTTCTCTTTTATACTTTTCATATTATTTACATTTTACTTTTAGACCTGCAGGAATTTGTATGTGTGTATCAGCTGCTGCATGTGCATTATAAAGTGAATTAGCATTTCCTAGTTTATCAGTTGGTTTTAAAGTTTTTTCATAATGCCAATTACCAGAAGAGTCTAAATATTGAGTACCCATTCCCTGACCACTAGCGTCAACACCAGGTTTTTTCATTCCAACACGTAATATACTTCCCATTTTCCCATGTACCGGATCCGTTAAATTTAGAAAACCAAACCCATTAATATAGTGGGTTTGGTTTTCTAAATATGTTTTTTTAGGATGAGATAATAAAAGATTATAGTATATCCATAGAAAGAATACTTTTTTAAATGGGAGTTCTGTAAAATATTTCTGTTTCTTTGTTTGGAAAAACTTTTCGATATGGATCACCAATTTCTATCGGAGACCATATACCGTATTCCCATTTTATATTATTTTTTAAAATCTCTTTTATAAGATTTTCATTTGTTATATAATCAAAAGATTCTTTGTTCGTAAAAGTTAATTCTAATGTATGATAATCGTCACAAAGTATTTCATCTAAATCATCATAACGATCAATTACTTTCACTTTAAATTTCTCCGTATCAAATTTTGAAACAAATCTCCCTTTCTCATTTTTAACAGATAAAAATACATTAAAAGCTTTTTCTATTTTTAGAATTAATTCTTCAAACGAAATATTTTCCAATAGAACTATACTTATTTTTTTTGTCTTCATAATCATTAATAACATTTTAATCTAACTTGAACATCTCCTTTTCTTGCTAATTGATCCAATTCATGCGTTTTAAATATTCTAAATCCAAAAGGTTCATTTTTGAAACTATTATTTGGAAAAGCTTCGCGTAATTGTTTATCAATAGATTCTTCTATTTTCTTCATTCCTGCAATATCAGCAGCATTTCTAGTTCTATTAGTAAAAGCAGGATCATTTGCTAAATAATCGCTATTAATAAAAGCATCAACATCAAAATTATTAGGGTTAAGAGGTTTAGAAAGACTTGGATCGTGAGCTTTACTTATCCCACTCGCAACGCTACCTCTATAACCAATTGATGCATTTGGGTCAATTGCTTGTATTTGAGGTAAATGTGATTGCAAAATTGAGTTTACTTGCCCTTGTATAGCTTCTAAGCCGCCAGTAAGACCGAAGAGATCAATCCACCAATTACTATTATGAGTGTAAGCATAAAAATTAGGGTTATTTCCATTCAATCTAATTGGATCCTGTGATAAATAAAGTCCTGCCTCAGGATTATAATACCTAAACCTATTATAATAAAGTCCTGTCTCTATATCCTCATACTGCCCCAACTGCCTAAAAGGGACAAAATCTCGATCACCTTTTAGATTACGTAAATCTCCGTAAATATCATAATCCGTTTCCCAGACTAATTCGCCAGTGTCATTATAAGCTTGTACGGGTCTGCCAATATAATCATTGATAATAGAAAACTTTTCATCTCCAACAATCTTAGCGCTTGGAACAAACGAACCTCCTTCATACACCCAAGTTATGAGATTCTCGATAGGTTCCGGTTTATCATAGACTAAGTCATCCTCAGTGGCTATTAATTTAGGACGATCTTTTAAATCGTATTTCCATTCATGAATAAGAACGTTTCCATCCCAAACATAACGATTTATTCTTTGGTTTGCAATTTTTGCGGTACGTCTGCCCAGGGCATCGTACTCAAAATGTACCGTTTTTCCATCCGGGTTGGTGATGCTCTCGAGCATACCATTCGCCAGCCAGCTATAGGTGGTATCTCCGTCCTGCCACTGCTCGTGTTCTTGCTGTAATCTGCTTTCTTCGGTTTTGTTGCCTGCCAGTTTATCGATCCAGTTGGTGGGTTCTTCGAATTTTAGTACTTCGTTGATGTTTCTGGTACTTTTGTGTATCAGATTACCCAGTTCGTCGTATTTGTAATGATACTTTTCGTCCTGTAACAGTTTACCACCTTTACCATACTTCCGATCGCTACGATCGGGAGTTTTATAAAGATTTCCTACTGCATCCGGGGTTTTGTAAAGCTGTTCTTTACCATTATAATCTGCCTTTGCCAGATTACCAAAGTCGTCATAATCAAAGTAGGTGATATTGGAAGTCATTTGGTTTACCGCACTGCGCAGTTGCTGGTTGGTATCCCAGTTGTAAAAGCGTGATCCGCTGCGTTTGCCATTGGCAAATACTTCCCGTTCTTTTTGTTTTCCGCTGTTGTTGTAGCTGGTTTTAATGTGGAGTCCGTCGGTGGTGAAGCGTTCTATTTCTCTTCCTAGTTCGTCGCGTTTCAGAGTGGTTTCCCACTTCTGGTGCTGTTCTTTGAGTTCGTTGCTTTGTACCTCTATACGTTCCAACTGTCCTTTTGAGTCGTAATGCGTATTGATCTCTGCTCCTAATGAACTATTTATACCTATACGTTGTCCCAGTTTGTTGTAAATGGAAGTAAGGGTAATGGCATTATCATTTTTGTCGAGCTGCTGTTTTTGGGTTTCTTTTACGATACGCCCCATTTCATCACGCTCCAGAAGAATGCTTACGTTTTGGTTCACGGCTTCTGTTAAAAGTCCGTTTTTATTGTAGCTGTAGGTTTCCCAGGTACCGTCATGATAGTCGGCTCTAGTGATGCGTCCCAGTGCATCCTGCTCGTATTCAGTAAATTTTCCGTTGCCATGATCGATTCTGGTGACTTCACCTGCAAGATTACGCTGGTATTTTTTTACCATACCATCAAAAGCAGTTTCTTTGATTATTTGTCCGGCTTTGTTGCGGGCAAAATAGTAAACTTCGTTGTCTTCGTTTTTAATGGCTTGCAACTGTTCCATCTTGTCGTAATCAAAACGCACTTTTACGCCATTTTGCTCGCGTGTGGCAAGGCTTCCCAGTGGGGTATAACTAAACTTAATACTATTTTTATTGTCTTTTAGCGCTATGACTTCGTCATAATTGTTATAGGTAAACTGTATGACATTGCTGTCTTTCTCTACAATTTGTCTTACGCGATCCAATGCGTCGTAACTAAAATAATCGGCCATCTGCATTGGGGTGTAGATCGCTTGTACGCGTCCGCGATGGTCGTACTCCCATGATTTTAATTTTTGGTTGTTCTCTCGCCACTCTATAAGATTGTATTGATCGTCATAAATCAGTTCGAGTTTATTGTTGTTTTTGGCCACTGTCGCTAGTAGTCCATTATCGTGATAACTAAAGTGGGTAGTGGTTTTATCGGGAGCAATAATCGTTTTAAGCTGATCTTCTCTGTCTTCTTTGTACAGATAAACGGTTTTATTCCCTTCGGGATCTATGGCTATCGACGGGCGGTTTTCCTCATCATAAATCATGATTTCTTCGGTACCATCCGGGTAAACGGTACCGGTTTTGTTTCCTCTGTCATCATAATTAAAGCCCAGGATGCGTCCTTCGGGATCAATCTCACGATAGAGTTCCATAAACTCGGTATAATCGTAAAAGGTACTGTTGCCCATGGCGTCTTTTACTTGTGTAATCAGCTGACTTGGCTCGTAATAATAAGTGGTTACAGCTAGATTAGAGTCTGTTATCAGATTGTAACCTTCCTCAGGATGGTATTCCATCCAGCCTTCCTGCCAACCGCCATCACCCCAGGTGTGTATACAGCGGTTTTGAGTGTCATATTCCCAATAAAAAGCTTGTCCGTTACGATCCGTTTTTTTGACGATTAAATGATTTTCATATTCAATGGCTGTCGGTTTTTGCAATGCATCAATAATTGCACTTATGTTACCTTCGGGATCGTACTCATACGCCACTAAAAGTTCGTCCTGTTCCGGTCCGACAAGTTCCAGCTTTTGAATGAATCCGTCCTTAGTGCTTACTTTGATTTCTCTGCCGGCAGCATCGATGATTTTTTTCAGACGGTTGGCTACAAATTCGAAAACGATGTTAAGTCCGCTAACATTACTAATTTTAGTAAGTTGGTATTTTTTACCGTCAAACAGGGTAAAATCGTAAAAAAGCTTGCTTTGATGATCGTAAGCCTGATAGCCGTCCTGAGTTCTTTTCAGAGTTGTTTTTTCTTCACGGAGGTAAAATTCTTCTTCAGGCAGCAATATTGGAAAAGCAACAAGTCGCCCGTCGTCCATGCGAAGTCCTAAGGCATTGTCTTCGGTATATAATTCTACAGCTCTGTCGTAGACACTATGCATTCCATAACCAAGCCAGCCCACATAATCAGAATCGGAGTACCAGCTTCGTTTCCAGTTTAAAGGAATCGGACTGGTCAAATCAAAATCACTACCTTCATAAATGACCGCGCCATTGATCACGTTTACGGGATCATTAGCACACTTTCGGAGTCCATCTTTGAGTCCTTTAGGAGTTTTCGCCCCTTTAAGGTTAATTTTTTTAACAAGTCCTCTGACTTTTTTCATCAGAGTACTAAAACCAATACTAGCTAATAAGCCTGTAAGGACTCCTCCCCAATCGGGAGGATAGGGTCCACCAACCATTACGGGTTTTCCGGTAGGGATAGGCAATGAAAATGAGGTTGGGGCAAAAAGGGTTGGGGCAAACGGTAACATTTTCTTGCCTATTTTGGTTTTCCCTAAAGACATCGATAGGGGGATGCCGATATCATTACAGGTCATTAGCATATGTCCTTTGGGACTCATCCTCGTACCGTCTGAAAAAACGGTTTTTGAGGCGAAAAAATTCATACTTTCATGGCCTATGATAGGTGTCATAAGCCAGGGCGGTGTAAAAAGAGGAATGTGCATCAGTGGTATTATAATACCGCTGGTGTCCGAGTTTCCACGTTTAAAACCATTTACATGCACCGTGGCACCTAAAAACGGAATATAATCAAAAGGATCGATGACAATACCTATATAAGGATGAAAAGGGTTAAAAGGGGGTAGGGTAGTAAAATGGATGTCTATCCCCACTACAATGGTTAAATGGTTATCGGTTAATAGCATGTTTAGTAGGTGTCGCTTAATTATTGGGTGCTTCTATTATATTGGGGGGCTATTTATTTGCTATCCAATGTCATCACTTAAAGAATGATATGTCCATAGCTTTTTGTAAATACATTATGTTTACTTTATTTCTTGTAGGAAGAAGAAGAAAATCGAAATACAGTTATGAACGAAAATACAACAGTATTTTGGATACACAAACTAATTTGTAAGATTTATTATAAAGAAAAGACTCTAATTTGTTAGTTTAAGAAATTAGAAAAAAAACATAAAAAAAAATCCCACTTCGTAAGAAATGGGATTTTTTTTCTGACTTTGGTTAGACAAATTAAAAATCATTCTACTTGCTCCAATCTTTTTTTATTCTAATTTCTTTATTTGCATAAGATGAAAAATTACTTTTATTTTAAGCAATGAAATTTTGTTTTATGATACTCAGAAAGTTCAGATTTATCGATAGCAATTATACCAATAGCCACCTATGAGAGGAATATTTTTTACAGTTTGTAGTTTTATACTATTTTTTAGTTGTCAAAATAATAGTAAGCCGGCGCAGAAGAATTCTGTTATGAAAGCAGAAAGTAAACCTAAAAATAAACTTCATGGAAATGACAACAAAGTTTATAACCTTACATTAGTCAAGTCTTTGCCAAAATACCCTGGCGGCATAGAGAAATTTCATGTTTTCCTAACAAAAAATTATGTCGTACCGAAAGAAGTGGCTGAAGATGAGCAACCTTCTGGCGCAGTTTTCGCTACTATTATCATAGAAAAGGACGGAACCGTGTCTGATATAGAAATTCTTCGTGATTTTGGTTATGGTTCGGGAAAAGAATTAGAAAGAGTTTTAAGATTATGTCCAAACTGGATTCCGGCGACTATAGACGGAGAACCAGTGAGGTGTTTGTACAGTATTCCATACTATGTTCAATAATCAATTATTATATATAATGAAAAACTATATTTATATCATTTTGTCTTTTGGAACATTTCTTTGCTATAGTCAGGAACCTCCCGCCATTTTTAAATTAAAATACAGTTTATTAAATACTGATTCAAATCACTTACTAAGTGAATTCAGAATAGATTCCCCTTCGTTAGAGTATTATAAAAAATCAAAAAACGCCTATTTGACAGAAAGCAATTGGGACAATTACAATGATCGAATTAGGATTGATAATGAGTTTGCTTATTTTTATATGGGGAACCCTTTTCCTAGAGAAAATGACATAACTATTTTGAATATTTTTAGAAAGGATGATATTAAAATGAGCATCTTCATAAAGATTAATTTTGATTTAGATTTTGGAGAACCCTTGTATTTAAAGGGATTAAGATTTATGGAGCGATTCTTCTTTATTGATTTATCACAATTAAAAAAGAAAGGAAATAATCTATATACTACGGGTTATAATACTAAAGAAATCAAACTGGACCGTATTGAGGTTTATAAAATTAGTTCCAGAAAATTAGACCAAAAAATTAAATAAATCCGCTGTTCGAAGCGTTCACAGCACACACTATACAAATGTCAGTTTCTAAAAATAGAAAACACCTTCTTTTTAAAATTCTCAAAAGCATAAAAAAATCCCACTTCGTAAGAAATGGGATTTTTGTGACCTCGACTGGATTCAAACCAGTAACCTTCTGAGCCGTAATCAGATGCGCTATTCAGTTGCGCCACGAGGCCTTTTTGTTTTTTCAATTGAACTACTTTTTAGCAGCTTTGTTGATTGCTTATTGCCGGTGCAAAGCTAAGCATATGTCTATTTCTTCAATAAGGAATTAAAGAGAAAAAAAAAGACAAAAGATATTTTATCCTTTGCCTATATTAGTGACCTCGACTGGATTCAAACCAGTAACCTTCTGAGCCGTAATCAGATGCGCTATTCAGTTGCGCCACGAGGCCTTTTTGTTTTTCAATTCGGCTATTTTTCAGTAGCTTTGTTGATTGCTTATTGCGGGTGCAAAGATAGGCATAAATGTGAGATATGCAAGTATGAAATAACATAAAAATGAAAAAAAATGCAGATTGAAAAATATATACGTGATATTCAAGGATTTCCGAAAAAAGAAATTTTGTTCAAAGACATCACACCACTGCTCAATGACCCTATTGCGAGAAAAGAAACCGTTTTTATTTTGGCTGAATCTCTAAAAGGGCTCAAAATCGATAAAGTGGTGGGAGCCGAAAGCCGGGGCTTTTTCTTTGGGATATTACTAGCTCAGGAATTGAATGCAGGCTTTGTTCCGGTAAGGAAGCCAAATAAGCTGCCTTACGACACGATTTCGGCTTCGTATGAACTCGAATACGGCACAGACAGTTTAGAGATGCACACAGACGCCATAAAGAAAGGAGACAGGGTTTTGATTCACGATGATGTTTTGGCCACAGGAGGAACTGCAAAAGCCGTTTGTGAATTGGTAGAACAACTAGGAGGAGAGATCGTACAATGCAATTTCCTAATGGAGCTAAGTTTTTTGAACGGAAGAGAGAAAATTAGCAACTATCCTGTATTTGCTGCGATCACCTATTAAGTAGATTTTAGAATGAAGATTAACGATTTTTGATATCATACTTACTTGGCGGTACGGCTGTTGGTTTTGTATCGTCCTTGGTATCTGAAATCAAAAATCGTTAATCAAAAATCTTATATCCTCTCTCAAACTAGTGAAATTGTCTAAAGAGTAAAATTTAAAAACAGATAAAAAAAATCCCAATTCTAAATTATATTCAGAATTGGGATTTATAGTATATAGGAATTATTCTTTATCTCAAGGTTGCTCCAAGTTCAGTTTCGAAAGTCTGCTGTAATTTCGACATGATTTTGTCAATTTGAACGTCCGTAAGCGTTTTAGTGTTGTCCTGAATGGTAAAACTCAAAGCGTACGATTTTTTGCCTTCCGGAAGTTTATTTCCTTCATAAACATCAAACAGGTTAATATCTTTTAAAAGAGACTTCTCTGCTTGTCTCGCAAGGTTGAAAATACTTTCGTAAGTGGTACTTTTATCAATCAGTAAAGCCAAATCTCTTCGAACTTCAGGATATTTTGGAATTTCAGTATACTTAATCTTTCCGGTAATGATTTTTAGAATCAAATCCCAGTTGAAATCAGCAAAGTAAACATCTTGTTTGATTCCGAAATGTTTCAATATTGGCTTTTTAACAATACCTATCTCTACTAAAGTCTCGCTGTTGTAGCAAATTGCTGTTCCTTCTGCGAAAACATCCGATTGTACCGGAGCATTGGTAATTTTATCAATTCCTAAACGTGATAATACGCCTCTTACATATCCTTTTAGTAAGAAGAAATCCGTTGCTTTTTGGGGATTGGTCCAGCTTTCTTTGTTTCTGTTTCCTGAAATTAACAAAGTAAGATGTTTGTGCTCCTCATATCCGTTAAGATATTTATGATACGTTTTACCAAATTCAAATAGTTTTAAATCCGAGTTCTTTCTGTTGATGTTATACGAAATAGCTTCTAAACCTGAAAACAGCAAAGACTGACGCATCGTCGATAAATCACTGCTTAAAGGGTTCAGAATCGTAACATTGTGCTCCTCTTTTAAAGCAGAAGATAATTTTGCGTATGTAGCTGTGGTTAATGAATTGGCCATCATTTCGTGAAACCCTTGAGAGTTCAGCTGAGAAGCAATTACATTTTGAACCTTATAATCTTCTGTTCTTGGAGAATTAGCAACTGTCGCATTGAATTTTTTAGAAAAATTAATGTTATTGTATCCGTAAACTCTCAGAATTTCTTCGATCACATCAATTTCACGCTGTACATCTACACGGTAAGCAGGGATCGTTAAACCTAAACCTGAATCTGAAACGCTGTTTACTTTTATATCTAAAGAAACCAGAATTTTTTTGATGGTATCTTTTGGAATTTCTTGCCCAATAATTTTCGAAACGTGGCTGAAATTCAATAAAACTGAAAAATCTTCTACTTTTTTAGGGTAAACTTCTATGACATCAGAAGTGATTTTTCCTCCGGCTACTTCCTGAATTAAAAGTGCTGCACGTTTTAAGGCATATTCTGTAATGGTTGGGTCAATTCCTCTTTCAAATCTAAAAGAAGCATCCGTATTTAGTCCGTGTCTTTTAGCGGTTTTACGCACGCTAACAGCATCGAAATAAGCACTTTCTAAGAATATAGCGGTAGTTCCTTCTGAAACTCCGGATTTTTTACCTCCAAAAACACCCGCAATACAAAGTGGCCCTTTTTCGTCACAAATCATTAAATCTTCTTTGTGCAAGGTTCTTTCTACATCGTCTAAAGTCACAAATTTAGTGCCCTCAGGAAGTGTTTTTACAATTACTTTTCCATTGATTTTCGCCGCATCAAAAGCGTGTAATGGCTGTCCTAATTCGTGTAAAACATAATTAGTAACATCGACAATATTATTTTTAGGAGTCAGTCCGATTGCTTTAAGACGATCTTGTAACCAGGCTGGAGATTCTTTAACCGTAATTCCGGAGATAGTTACTCCGCAATATCTCGGTGCCAAAAGAGGCTCTTCAACCGTAACGTCAATTTTTAAAGTACGCATGTCTACTCTGAAATTGCTCACTGATGGTGTAATTAATTCGATATTTACACCACGCTGCAGCATTCCGGCTCTTAAATCACGGGCAGTACCCAGGTGACTCATAGCATCTGCACGATTTGGAGTCAATCCAATTTCGAAAACTTCATCGTTGACAACTTTAAAAACTTCCGCAGCAGGAGTTCCCGGAACTAATCCTTCAGCTAAAACCACAATTCCGTCATGACTTGTTCCCAGACCTAATTCATCTTCGGCACAAATCATTCCGTGACTTTCTACTCCACGAATCTTTCCTTTTTTAATGGTGAATTCAGCACCTTCTTTATCGTATAGAACGGTTCCAATTGTAGCAACAGGTACTTTTTGTCCCGCAGCCACATTAGCAGCTCCGCAAACAATTTGAATAGGAGCTTCTAAACCAATATTTACAGTGGTAACTTTTAATCTGTCGGCATCAGGATGTTTTTCGCAGGTCAATACATGCCCCACAACAACACCTTGTAAACCGCCTTTGATCGACTGGTATTTTTCGACAACTTCTACTTCAAGCCCTAAATCCGTTAGTAGCTCTGAAGTTTGATCAGACGGCCAGTCCGTTTTAATAAATTGTTTTAACCAATTGTAAGATATTTTCATTTTGCTTTTTTATTCTTGTATGAGGTTACAAATATAAGAATTGCACATTGTAGTAAGAAACAATTTATTTGCTTTTTTCGGACTATTCTTTCAGAGAGAAATTTTAGAATATCTAAGTCTCTTTTTAACACCGAGAAACATAATTTTACATCTTTAAATAAGGCGTTTCACTTGGAGCAAATCGCATAGCATATGGGAGAGAATTGTATTTCTTTTATATGTTCTTTCAGTAAATAGAAACTATTTTTTTATGTATTAATTTCTTTTAAAAAGACTTACTGCGTTAAATATCAGATATTTATATCGTTTGATTAAATTAACTCTTCAATGTGTTTTTTAATGTTTTCGGAGATCTTTTTTGTTGGCAGATCGTTTTCATCGTCGCCAAACGGGTCTTCGATTTCTTCGGCAATAAGTTCTAAACTTGCCAGTACATAAAAGATGAAAACCACAACCGGAGCTACATAATAGCCTAAACTTACCGAATAGCCAAAAGGAAGTGTCATGGTGTAGAAGAAGATAAACTTCTTGATAAAAGCGCTGTAAGAGTAGGGAATAGGGGTGTTTTTGATTCGCTCGCAGGCACCGCAAATGTCTGTAAATGATTGCAACTCTTCGTTTAAAATAATAAGCTGTTCTCCGCTGATTTTTTTATCTTCATACAGATCGTTTATTTTTTGAAAAATTATTCTTTTAACCTGATTTGGTTTGTGTTTGTGGTGATCAATTTCTAAATCTACATCTTCAAAAAGCTGCTTTCCGGTATCGGAATCATGCAAGTGTTTATGCAATACGGAAGCATAGGCAGGAATAAACTTTCTAAAGAATTTTTTATCATTTTCTTCTTTCAGCATGACTGAAAGTTTAATGGCCAGATTTCGGCTATTGTTAACAAGACCTCCCCAAAGTTTTCGACCTTCCCACCAACGATCGTAGGCCGTATTGGTTCTAAAAACCAATAACAATGAGATTACAAAACCCAACATCCCGTGCATGATCGGGATGTTGTGGATATAGTCGTTTTTGCCAATTTTAAAATACGAGACTTCCAAATACCCTACAATCGAAGAATAAATTCCGATCGCAATCATAACCGGAAGTAGTTTTCTAACGGTATCCGATTTATGAAAATGAAAAATAAAAGTGAACCAATCTTTGGTGTTGTATGAGATCATTTGGACTTGTTTTGAAACAAATTTACTTTAAAAATTGATATTCCCGGCCAATTCTTTCAACGCAATCTCAGATAATTTTGCCTGAAATTGTGCATTGCTGTAGCGTACTTTAGCATTTACATAATTTAATTGAGCCGTTCTGAAATCAAGCGTTGTAATAGTTCCAATTCTGAATTTATCTAAAGTAATATCTAAATTTTGTTTGGCAATCGTTACGTTGTCTTCTTCCAATCCAATCAATTCTAAATTGGTTAAATACGTTTGAAAAGCGGTACTTAACTGAGTATCGAGGATCATGTTTTGCTGTTCAATCGCAATTTGTGAGTTTTCGATCTGTAGTTTTACTACCTTTTCATTTCGGTGTTGATTGAACCCGTCAAAAAGGTTTAAAGTGGCATTAAAACCATAGTTAAAACCTTTAGAAGAGTTCTGACTTGTAAATCCAAGACTGGACTGACTTTCGTTAAAGTTGTATCCTGAAGTCAGATTTACCACCGGATAACGGTCTGCTTTTACTTGTTTAAGCTGAAGTTCCGCAATACGTTTGTTGATAATCTGAGATTCTAAAGCCGGATTTTGCTTGTGAGCCAATTCTATTAAATCAACTAAAACGAGTTTATTATCTACAGCAACTACATTGGTTACGGTAAAATTTATTTTAGGGTCACGTGCCAAGTATTGGTTGAGTAAGATTTTAGCATTGGCATAGGATTCTTTTTGTCTCAATAAAGCAACCTGATCGGAATTTAAATCAACCTGCGCATTTAAAACTTCCAGTTTTGATGCTTTTCCAATGCTGAAACGGTTTTGAGCCAGCGTTAATCTTTGTTTCGAAATTACAATTGTGGTGTCTAATGCAGACAGTTGCTGCTGTTGTTGTACCAAATCAAAGTAAGCGCTGTTGACCTGTCCGATTTTGACCAATATCACTCTTTTCATTTCAGAATCACCCAGTTTTTGCAATTCTTTAAGCTGATCCAGTTTGGCAAACATTTTCATTCCGTCAAAAACGGTCCATCCCAAACTAACACCGTAGGCTAAACTGTTATTTTTGGCATTTCGTAAAGAGGTTGTAGTTCCGTCCTGACGTGTTTGCGAGGAATTGGTAACACTGTTATTATCGGTTACCGAAGCCGTGGCCCTTGGCAGCATTCCCGCATTTCCAACTGTTACATTGGTTTCGTTTATTTTAAGGCTGTTTTTGGCAATCTTAATTTCGAAATTATTCTCTAAGGCGATCTTCATGGCGTCTTCAATGGTTAAGACTTCCTGCGCACTGCTTTTTGTTGTACAGAACAACAATAAAACGAGACTTGTTACTATTATTTTAGCTTTCATGTGATGAAGGATTAGCTGCGATTCGACTTTTTCAGAAGAGATTCGCAGCTTCTATATGGTTTCAGATTTTATATCAATTATTTCGTGTTTCTTTCATATTCATCAATATGATCAAATTCAGGATAATGTTTTCTCGCTTTGGACCACATTAAATAAATAGCAGGAATCACAAATAGGGTTAGAGCCAACGAAAAGATGGTACCTCCAACAATTACAACTCCCATACCAATTCTACTCGTAGAGGCAGCACCAAGTGACATTGCAATTGGCAAAGCTCCTAAAGCAATCGCCAAACTTGTCATTAAAATTGGACGCAAACGTGCTTCTGAGGCTTCTAAAATAGCTTCCAGTTTTGGTTTTCCTTGTTCGCGAAGCTGATTAGCAAATTCTACAATCAAAATACCATTCTTCGTCACCAATCCGATAAGCATTACCGTTCCAATCTGGCTAAAGATATTCCAGGTTTGATTGAAGAGCCATAATGAGAATAACGCTCCGGCAACTGCCATTGGTACGGTTAAGATGATGATAAGCGGATCGATAAAACTCTCAAACTGTGCAGCAAGAATTAAAAAGATCAGCAATAAGGCTAATCCGAAGGCGAAAGAAGTGTTTGAACTACTCTCAACAAAGTCTCTCGACTCTCCACTTAAATCAGTGGTGAAAGTATCGTTAAGTACTTTTGCTTTGATTCTGTCCATTTCCTGAATACCGTCGCTGATACTTTTTCCCGGTGCTAAACCTGCAGAAACAGTTGCCGACATATAACGGTTGTTGTGGTACAATTGAGGAGGATTACTTTGTTCTTCAATTTTAACCACGTTGTCCATCTGGATCAATTCTCCGCTTTTATTTTTTACAAACATAGAAGTCAGATCCAGCGGTTTCGAACGGTCTTTTTGATCAAACTGACCAATTACCTGGTATTGTTTTCCGTTTTTAATGAAATATCCAAAACGCTGTCCACTTAAAGAAAGCTGTAACGTTTGTGCAATGTCAAGAATCGAAATTCCTAAACTCTCTGCTTTTTCACGATCAATACTTACGTTGATTTCGGGTTTGTTGAATTTTAAATTCACATCGGTAACCGAGAAAACGTCACTTTTACCCACTTCTTCCATAAAAACCGGGATTTTTTCTCTCAGTTTCTCAAAATTCGGAGCCTGAATGATATACTGAATCGGTAATCCTCCACGACGGTTTACGGCAATGGTTGGCTGTTGAATAACGGATGTTTTAGCATCCGGATATCGTTTGGTCATTTTGGTCAATTGATCCGCAATATCCTTCTGAGATCTTTTTCTCTGATCCGGTTCAACTAATGAAAGTCGGATAAAACCGGAGTTAGTAGCCGAAGCTCCAAAACCCGGTGCAGTGATAACCAGACTCACTTTTTTCTCCGGAATAGAATCGTCTACCAATTTGGAGATTTCCTGCATAAAACGATCGGTGTATTCGTAAGAGGATCCCTCAGGCGTAGTCATACGCATGGTCACAGAACTACGATCGTCATAAGGCGCAGTTTCTTTTGGCAGTATGGTAAAAAACAAATAGATCAATCCAAAACAAGCAATCAGAATAGGGAAACTAAGCCATTTTTTTGCGATAAAACGATTCAAAGAGTCAGCATAACCGCTGTTTAGTTTCTCAAAGAAAGGCTCGGTTTTGACGTAGAATTTAGATTTTTTCTGTTCTCCGCCTTTCATCAAATAGGCATTAAGCATTGGTGTTAAAGTCAGCGATACAAAAGCCGAGATTAAAACGGCAGCTCCAATGACGACCCCAAATTCCCTAAAGAGTCGGCCAACAAATCCTTCTAAAAATATGACCGGTAAAAATACAGCTGCAAGGGTTACCGAAATCGAGATTACGGCATAGAATATTTCATTAGATCCTTTAATCGCGGCTTCAATTGGCGACATGCCTTCTTCAACTTTCTTGAAGATATTCTCGGTCACAACAATACCGTCGTCAACCACCAGACCGGTGGCTAAAACAATCGCAAGCAGAGTCAATACGTTGATCGAAAATCCGAAAAGCCACATGATAAAAAATGTCGCGATCAAGGAAACAGGAATATCAATTAATGGTCTGAATGCAATAGCCCAGTCTCTGAAAAACAAGTAAATAATAATGATTACCAGAATAATGGATATCCCTAAAGTTTCGGCAACTTCAAGTACTGATTTTTTCACAAAGATCGTATTGTCCAGTGCAATATTCAGTTTGATATCTTTTGGAAGATCCTTTTTTAAGGCTTCGTACTTTTTGTAAAATTCAGATGAAATGTCCAGATAGTTGGCTCCTGGCATTGGTACTATAGCAAGACCAATCATAGGTAAACCGGATTGACTCAATTTTGTTTCGATGTTTTCAGGACCTAATTCGGCTCCTCCAATATCGCTTAAACGAACAATCTTATCTCCGTTAGTACGAATGATAATGTTGTTGAATTCTTCCGGTTTTGAAAGATTACCAACCGTTTTTACGGTTAATTCGGTATTGTTTCCTGTTAGTTTTCCCGAAGGCAATTCAACGTTTTGGGAGTTTAAAGCATTGCGAACATCGGATACGGTACATTTATAAGCGGTAAGTTTTACAGGGTCAATCCACAAACGCATAGCGTAGCGTTTTTGCCCCCAGATTTGAACACCACTGACTCCGGGAATAGTTTCCAAACGTTGTGAAATCACATTTTCGGCATAATCACTCAGTTCCAGAGAACTTCTGGTGTCACTTTGCACGGTCATCGAAATAATAGCGTCACTGTCGGCATCTGCTTTGGAGACTACCGGTGGGGCGTCAATATCCTGCGGCAAACTTCTGATGGCTTGAGAAACTTTATCACGAACGTCGTTTGCTGCTTCTTCCAGATTTTTATCCAGATTAAATTCAATGGTGATGTTGCTGCTTCCCTGATTACTGGAAGAAGTTATGTTTCGAATCCCATCAATTGCGTTAACCGCTTTTTCAAGAGGCTCTGTGATCTGAGATTCTATAATGTCGGAATTGGCTCCGGTATAGTTGGTTCGGATAGAAACCTGCGCAGGGTCGATCGAAGGAAATTCCCTAACACCTAAAAAGGTATAACCAATGAAACCGAACAGAATAATTAAAAGATTCAGTACGATGGTTAAAACAGGTCTTTTTATACTGGTTGTTGATAAACTCATACTGTTATTTATGATTTTAGAGTTTAGATTTTAGATTTTTTTTTTGAATAACGGACAAAAGAGTATGGAATATAGAAAATAGATTGGAGCGTATTAAGTATCCCGTTAGACGTCATACATTTTACAACTCACATTTTACATTTTCTATTTTTTTACATTCACTTTTATTGGCGCCTCATTTTTAAGTGACATTACGCCACTGGTAATTAGAGTATCTCCGGCTTTTAGTCCTGACAGAATTAAAATAGAAGAGTCTGTTCTTGTCGTAGCGTCAACCATCACTTCTTTGGCCTTACCCATATTGGCAATGTATACTTTCTTACCGCTTTGTACCGGAATTATAGCTTCTGAAGGCACCACAATGGCATCTTTTACAATGTTTAGAGGCAGTTTTACATCGGCAAAAGTTCCTGGGAAAAGCTTTCCGTCAGCGTTATCAGCAATAGCACGAATTTGCAGTGTACGTGTAGCAACTTCGACTTCCGGCTCGATGGCGTATATTTTTGCTGTATAGACTTTATCGGAACCTGAAACGGAAAAATCGATAGTTGATCCGGATTTTACTTGTGAAGCATATTTTTCAGGTATCGAAAATGTAATTTTTAGTTTACCGGTATTTACCAGTTTGGCAACCAGAACGGTAGGAGTGATGTAGGTGCCCGGAGAAATTGAACGCAAACCAACTTTTCCTGAAAACGGAGCTTTAACGGAAGTTTTGGCAATTTGAGCTCTGATTAACTGACTTTGTGCCTGTGCAGAAGCATGATCGGCTTTCGCAATGTCAAATTCTTCCTGACTGATAGCTTCCTTCTGAAGCAATAATTTTGCTCTTCTCTCATTTTCAGCAGCCAGACCTTCACGGGTTACGGCTTGTCTAAGTTGTGCTTTTAATTCGATGTCATTTACTTTAAAAAGTACCTGTCCTTTGTTTACAAAACTGCCTTCATTGAAGTAAATCCCTTCCACAATTCCGGAAACTTCACTTCGAATTTCAATTTGTTCATTGGCTTCAATAGAACCTGATAGTGACAGGTTGTTGTCGAAGGTTGCAGTTTTAACAACTATTCCGGTTACAGTAGTAGGAGTATCTTTGTCTCCAAACTTTTTCGATTCGTCGTTTTTCTTTTTATTCGACACGACTCTGTAGGCAATAAAACCTCCTAATACGATGATCAGTAGGGCGTAAACTAAGTTTTTTACTTTCATAAACTTGAGGTAAAGGTATTTTTTTGGTGTATGTTTTGAGTAAGCACACAAATTTAACTTTTTGTTGTGAAATCTGGAGAGCTTAGCTTTTATTTAACATTTGTACGTACAAACATTACATAAAACTAAACTTAGACTCTTTTTCTGCACCAAGGTTTAATACAGGAACTAAAAAAAACAAAATAAATAATCAACTCGTTGGTTTTAAATAATATAAAAATTACTTAATACATAGTCCCGATGCATCGGGATATGTCTATATAAAAGTATATAAAAAGAAACCATAGTTGCAGCTGTGTTCAAAATAAGTGAAACGCCTGATTTAAAAATATTAATTCTATGTATGTACCTGTTAAAGAATGATTATATCCAACGGGTTAAATAAGTTAAAGTTTACATCCTTTTAAAACTTCTTTTCTATGGTTTTACCCACAAAAAGGGTAGAATTACGGGTTCTGCAAATCAAAAAAATCCGACAAAGATGATTTTCGAAGCATTTTGTCCGATTTTATTTGCACTTTATCGATTTTATTCGTAACATTGATAGGCTTAAACAAAATGATCTGTTTTTTAAGGACTAATAATGTTTTTGAGAGTTAAGCGTTAAAATGTGTAGGTTTTTTATTTGATTTAAAGTTAAAATAGTTAAATAAATAAACAGTGTAGTTAACAACTGTTTAGACATTTTTTAAGTTTCAACACCAAATTTACTTGTTTATGCTAAAAAAATTACTTGTTGGTTTATGGATGGCATTGTTGGTTGTTGCTATCTCATTTCTCTTCTGGCAGAATGAATTTAAATACAGTTTACCTACGCCGGTTCCTCAAAATTTCAAAGCGATAGCTCTAGGAAGCAAGATTGATTTAAAATGTTGTTTGGCAGATCGAAAACCCATTTTTATCCATTTCTTCAATCCCGACTGTCCTTGTTCTCGGTTTAACATTCCTCATGTTTCGGAACTCATTAAAAAGTATGGTGACCGGATTAATTTTAAAATTGTGGTGCTCAACAAAGAGAGGTCTTTCACTATAGCCGAAATTCAGAAAAAATTTGATGCTGAAATTCCGGTTTATTTCGATCAGGCTATAGCGAAAAGTTGTGGTGTATTCTCAACCCCGCAGGCTGTTCTTCTGGATGCTTCTCAGAATTTGTATTATCGTGGAAACTACAATAAAACCAGGTATTGTACCAATACAGACAGTAATTATGCGCAAATAGCAATTGATTCCTTATTGAAACAGCATCATTCTCCTTCGTTTGATGTTTTAGCGCTAAGAGCTTATGGATGCTCGTTACCAAAATGCAATAAATAAACCAAATTCTTAACCAAAATCATTTTAATTTATGAAAACAAGAGCCAGTTTGAATGAACAAGATTATTTGCACAATTTCATGTCTACGATGACCCAACGATCGGACACCATTGTCAATTATGTTTTAGCGATTTATTTTCTGTTTGGAATTGCTTTAGCTTTTAAATATGATACGTTTGAAATCGGAGTAGGAGTAGGTGTTTTAAATTTGCTGTTGTACTATTCAGCAAAGTTTTTCTTTAAAAAATCTAACTTTTACCAGTATGTGCTGGCTATTGTTTTGGCCATATTTATGGCACAGTACATCTATCAAATGCATGGTTTGTTTGAGATGCATTTTACCGTTTTTATTGCCAGTACAATTTTAATTATCTATCAAAACTGGAAGCTCCAGATTCCTTTGACACTTTTGGTAGTCTTGCATCATGGGGCTTTGGCGTATTTGCAAAATCAGGTTTTCAACGACCCAAAAGGATTACAATTGTATTTTTCACAGGTTAATTTTGATGTGGAAACCTTTGTAATTCACGTCGTCTTGGCGGCAGTGGTATTTTTTATGAATGGGTATTGGGCGTATTATTTTAAAGAACACAGTCAAAACCATATTTCTAAAATTTCAGACGAATACGAATTAGAAAACATGAAGCTGGCTTCTGCAAAGTACAGTTCACTAACCGCTACTAAAGATTATAATGATTTCATTCACAGAACTACACTGGATTTGAAATTACCAGTAAGCTCTGTGCTTAAACTTATTGACGTTTCCAAAGGACACACAGACAATGATAAATTATTGAATTATCTGGAGATGATGCGTGAAAGCGCCAAGAGAATTGACGACCTGGTAAACGATATTCATGTGAAATCTACTGATAGCAGGAATTAAAACAACAACTTGCAGTGTGTTTTAAATCAGTGATTTATACATTTTAAAATACAGGCCTAAGATAAAAAATGGTATTGCTTATTAATTTTAAATACAGGATTTATGGACAACAGAATTACTCGCCCGACTCCATCCGACAGAGAAGTCGACTGGAACAAAACAAAAGTATTATTAAGTAAAACAGATACAAAAGGAACCATTTTATATGCAAATGAGGCATTTATTGATGTTTCGGGATATGATGAGCACGAATTAATCGGTCACGCTCATAATATTGTCCGTCATCCGGATATGCCGAAAGTAATTTTTAAATTTCTATGGGATAGTATTAAATCAAGTCAGAATATCCATGTCATTATCAAAAACATGTCTAAAACGGGACGATTTTATTGGGTGGTAACCGATTTTAAAATCATTGCAGATGGTGATGGTGAAATTGTTGGTTACTTCGGAACAAGAAAAGCTGTGCCGGAAGAAATCATTACCAAGTTTATTGATCCTCTGTATAAAAAACTGCTGCATATTGAGGAGGTAAGCGGAATGGGTGCTGCCGAAGATTATTTGATTGGCTTTTTAGAAGAACGCAAAAAAACGTATATGGAGTACATCGATCATTTGATTGCGACAGGAAAAGACGATAAGAACAAAATAAGCAAAGGACTTTTTAGTGGTCTGTTTGAAAAAAAAGCAGCTCCTAAAAAATAACAACTTCACGAAGTTACATATACTTCATTGTAAAAGATAAGCATTCAACTTAGAAGAATTTGTCCCCCAACGAATTCAAATCACCAAAAAACATCAGTTGTTAAAAGCTTGGCCTTTACCACAATGAAGTATATTTTTTTTTTATAAATTGCCATAAGCCTTCGACTCCGCTCAGGGTGACCAAATTATTGCTGTATATGGTTTAGTTTTCATAAGCCTTCGACTTCGCTCAGGGTGACCAAAGTATAGCTGTATTTAGTTTAGTTTTCAAAAGCCTTCGACTCCGCTCAGGGTGAACAAAGTATAGCGGTATTTGGTTTAGTTTTCATAAGCCTTCGACTCCGCTCAGGGTGAACAGAGTATAGCGGTATTTGGTTTAGTTTTCATAAGCCTACGACTCCGCTCAGGGCGACCGCAATAGCTGTATTTGATTTAGTTTTCATAAGCCTTCGACTCCGCTCAGGGCGACCGTAGTATAGCTGTATTTGGTTTAGTTTTCAAAAGTCTTTGACTCCGCTCAGGTTGACCGTAGTATAGCTGTGTTTATTTTTAGTTCTCAAAAGTCTTCGACTCCGCTCAGGGTGACCGTAGTATAGCTGTATTTGGTTTAGTTTTCAAAAGTCTTTGACTCCGCTCAGGTTGACCGTAGTATAGCTGTGTTTATTTTAGTTCTCAAAAGTCTTCGACTCCGCTCAGGGTGACCAAAGTATAGCTGTATTTCGTTTAGTTTTCATAAGCCTTCGACTCCGCTCAGGGTGACCGTAGTATAGCTGTGTTTATTTTAGTTCTCAAAAGTCTTCGACTTCGCTCAGGATGACCATAGCGTTCTTGTTTAGAATATCCGTAGTAAAACACAATATCAGTATCTTAACATCTCAGCACCTTAGAACCTTAGAACCTTAACTAATATAATTCCAAATGTTTTTCTTCTTGGTCAGTTCGATAAAAACAGCCTTTAATATGGCGTGTTCTGGTTTTTGTAACGGTGCGTCTTCTTTTAGGATTTTCATGGCATAATTACGCGCCATACCTAGAATATCCCTGTCGCGGACAATATCGGCAATTTGAAGATTTAGAACGCCGCTTTGTTGTGTTCCCATCAAATCACCCGGGCCGCGTAGTTTAAGATCTACTTCGGCGATTTCAAAACCATCATTGGTCTGAACCATGGTTTCCATTCGTGTTTTACTGTCGGAACTTAATTTGAAACTCGTCATCAGAATACAATAACTCTGTTCGGCTCCACGTCCTACACGTCCACGCAGCTGATGCAATTGCGACAGACCAAAACGTTCTGCGCTTTCAATGATCATTACACTGGCATTAGGAACGTTAACACCAACCTCAATTACAGTGGTGGCTACCATGATATTGGTTTTACCTTCAGAAAAACGTTTCATCTCAGCATCTTTATCAGCAGGTTTCATTTTGCCATGCAGGATAGAAATAGCGTATTGAGGTAATGGAAAATCACGGGAAATACTCTCGTAACCGTCCATTAGATCTTTAAAATCCATTTTTTCTGATTCCTGAATCAACGGATAAACAATATAAATCTGTCTCCCTAATGCAATTTCATCACGCAGGAATTTCCAGACTTTCAAACGATTACTGTCGTATCGGTGAACCGTTTGAATTGGTTTTCGTCCGGGAGGTAATTCGTCAATTACAGAAATATCTAAGTCCCCATATAAACTCATAGCCAAAGTTCTCGGAATAGGAGTAGCGGTCATAACCAAAACGTGGGGAGGAATTTCGTTTTTCTTCCACAATTTCGAACGCTGTTCTACGCCAAAACGATGCTGTTCGTCAATTACAGCGAGTCCCAGATTCTGAAATTTCACCTTGTCTTCCAGTAGCGCATGTGTACCAATTAAAATTTGCAAACTTCCGTTTTCCAGTTCTTCGTGAATTATTTTTCGGGCCGCAGTTTTACTTGAACCTGTCAGAAGTTTTATGTTGATATTTAGCGTTTTAGCTAATTCAGATAAACCGATAAAATGCTGATTGGCAAGGATTTCTGTAGGAGCCATTAAGCACGCCTGAAAACCATTGTCTATCGCCAAAAGCATACTCATAAAAGCCACAATTGTTTTTCCGGACCCCACATCTCCCTGCAGCAATCGGTTCATCTGGGCATTGCTTCCCATATCAGAACGAATCTCTTTGATTACTCTCTTTTGAGCATTTGTGAGGCTAAAAGGTAAATGATTCTGATAAAATTCATTAAAAAACGTTCCTACCGTAGTAAAAGGATGTCCTTTTATTTTATGCTTTCGAATAAGGTTTTTAGTGATTAATTGAAGTTGTATAAAAAACAATTCCTCGAATTTTAGTCGGTATTGCGCTTTCGCTAAAGCATCAGTGTTTTTCGGAAAATGAATGTTGAATAAAGCGGCTCTTTTAGAAATAAGCCGTAGTTCCTCGATTAGATAAGCTGGAAAAGTTTCGGTAAATAGAGCCTGAGTTTCCAGAAACAGCTGTTCCATTAGTTTGTTAATGGTACGGTTCGAAATCCCTTTATTAGCCAGTGTTTCGGTGGAAGGATATACAGGCTGCATGGCCGAACGAAGACTTCTTTCATGTTCGCTCCACAATTCAATTTCCGGATGTGCCATACTAAATTGACTTCCGTATAGCGAACATTTTCCAAAAATCACACAAACCTCATTCAGTTTCAGACTTTCACGAATCCATTTATGCCCTTGAAACCAATTTAGATCTATTTGCCCCGTGTCATCAACAAAAGTAGCTACAAGTCGTTTTTTATTCTTTGCAAATTCGACGGTTTTAATATTGATTATTTTTCCAATAATCTGCACCTCAGATCCTGTATTCTGAAGTTCATTAATTTTATAATAACGCGTTCGGTCTATATATCTGTTCGGGAAAAAATTAACCAAATCTCCGTATTTATGAATCCCAAGTTCCTTTCGAAGCAGCTGACCGCGACTGGGACCAACGCCTTTTAGGTATTCAATGGGGGTTTCAAGGAGATTGTTGGACATTTCGGTAATTGTAGATTTTAGATTTTTAGAGTATAGAGCAAAGAATAAAGAGTACAGAACAAAGAGACAAGATTTTAGAGCAAAATCTATAATCTCGCCTCTTTGCTCTATTTTCTATTTTCGAATCGCTTTCATAACTGCGAAGATAAATTTTAATTGGGAAATTTGAAAGTCTGAAATAATTCATTGGCTATTTTAATAAATAAAGATATTGAGTAGATTTGTTCAGATGTTTTTAGACCAAAACCCTTTATAATGACTAACGAAGAAAAAGTTCCTTTTGAAACCATGAATTTTGCTGGTGTGACTTTCAAGGTGATTAACCGACCTGAAGCACATACTATTATTGGCGATCTTACTGATTTTAACAATCAAAAAATATACAATGTTTTTGAAGATACCTGGCGCTTTCCGGATTACGAAGACAATCCTATATTTCTCTTAGCGGAAGATGATGTGGAAATGGATACGTTTGAAATGGATTACAGTACAGATGAAAATCAGGATGTTTTTATACTCGGATTTATTTTCAAAGGCAATCTAACGGTTAAAAAACTTATTAGTTCTTTTGACACAGATAATTCACCTGCTCTGATCGTTTTAGGAGAAACAATTACTGCAAACATTACCTTGTTTGGAAGTGTACATTATTTAGGTGGCGGCTTAAAATGCGATTCACTTTTAGGAGAATACAATCATGGAGAACTTTTTGTAAAGGGTGATGTTACCGCCTGGTTGATCTACAGTGATGATATGTGGATGCATTTTGAACGTTTTACCAATGTTCAGGCAATTGTTAATGTGGGCAGACCTGATGTTTTGATTTGCAGTAATCTGACGGATACAGACGGATCAATCGTAATCATTGAAAATTACCTTCCTTCGACACACCGATTGAGTGATATCGTAAATGATTCTTTTATTGAATATTCCGATGATGGTACGGAGATCCTGGGTAATAATTACTATGATGATTGCTTTAAAAAAGGACTTTCAATTGTTGATCAGAGCAAATCAGATCAATATTTGTATACTGATTTTCGCGCTCAGTTTAGAGAAGCCGTAGAAACGGTAGTTGAGATGGAAAAATTCAAAACTGAGGAAAGGCTTTACAGCAATATTGGAAATACCACACATTTGTTTGTTTCTTTTGATTATGAAGAAAAGAAATACAGTCAGCTTTCAGAAGAAATTGGAAACGGATTTAATATTAGGATGCGTGGTTTATGGTGTCATGATACGGAAGAAATTACACTCATTCTCGAATATCTGGATGAAGAGGGGAATCCGAAATACCAATGGATGAATGATGAAACGACAAACGGAATAGAGTTTTATTGCATAAAACGTGCTGTAATAGAAGCTTTTTATTCTCTGACTTCAGAGACTGAAGAGGAAGAGGAAAGTGAAGAAATGGAGGAAGATGAAGAATACGACAACAGCTTTTCACTGGAAGAATTTGCTGTGCAGTTTGGCAAGTATGCTTTACCGGCAGATTTAGTAAAGTTGTACGAGTTTGAGCAGGAATATGGCCCAGAAACTTATTCGGAATGTTTTGGTTTGACTATTACAGAAGACAAGACCGGTATAAAAACATGGTCGGAAAAAGAAGCCTTTTACAATAGTTTTATCGAGTTTGCAGGAGCCAACGGTTCCGGAAGTTCGTATGCTTACTGGCTGATAAATGAGGATTTAAACGATTGCCCGATAGTCGTGTTTGGCGATGAAGGAGGTATTCATATAGTAGCCGAAAACACCAGTAAATTAATTCATCTTCTGACTTTAGATACCGAAATTTCAGTTGATTTCGATTCGGCTTATTTTTACAAAGACGAAGAGTATTATGAAGAGAACGAATATAAGGAAGAGTTTCAGCAATGGGTTAAAAGTGAGTTCAGTCTTGATGCGTTAGAAACCAATGAAGAAACAGAAGAAATTGTAAGCGAGGCTCAAAAGAAATACAAAAAACGACTGAATGATTTCTTAATCAGTTTTGATATTGAAATAGGCGAAAACGACGAGTAATTCTCAGAGAGTTCAAGAGCTCTACAAAATCGAAATTTCTATCTTTGAATAAAATTTATAAAAATGACTACACATTTAGCACTTTTACGCGGAATCAACGTTTCCGGTCACAACATGATAAAAATGGAAGCTTTGAAGACAATGTTAGAAAACATGGGCTTTCAAAACGTACGCACTTACTTGCAGTCCGGAAATGTATTTGTGGATACAGAAGAAGAAAGTGCTTCAAAAGTAGGTTTTATGATCAAACAGGAGATTTTTAAAGTTTTTGGACATGAAGTTCCTGTGATTGTAATTGCTAAAGAAGACCTGGAATTGTGCTTTTCTAACAATCCATTTTTAAAAGAAAAAGATATTGACATCAAGAAACTCTACATTGTTTTTGTTTCGATTGCTTTGAAAAAAGAAAGCATACACGATTTAAAAATCAGTCAGTTTAAGCCCGATGAAGCCAGTATTGATGAAAACAGAATCTATATTAAGTATGATATAGGTGCCGGAAAGACAAGATTAGAACTTAAATACATTGAGAAAAAACTAAATGTAATAGGAACAATGCGTAACCTGAATACCGTTACCAATTTGCTGGAGATGTATGTTTAGGTTTTTAGATCTTTAGATTATTAGATTGTTGGATCTTTAGATTGTTGGATCTTGATTGAAGAAACGCGAAAGACAGAGTCCCGGAACTAGTTTTTAGAAATTAATTCGTCGTAAGATCTAAGTAGTCTAAGCTAGTCTAACAATCTAAAGATCTAATAATCTATCTACTCTCTCATCCATTTTAACATCGTCGGAAAAGCCGGTTTTCCCTCCTTAGCAGCATTATCAACTCCTAAAGCGAGACCGATCCACTCAAGAAAAGGCAGACCAATAAAATTTCCTAAAGTAAAATTAGAGATCAGCCATTCAGAATCATTTTTATAACCATTAGGATGAAAAACCAGCTCGATTGGTAATTCTAAATGAGAACATGCGGCAAATGACCATAAAATAGCGGCCATTTCTTCGGCTTCAGTGGGCCAGTTAGAGGCTATTTTTTCGGTTCCAACGAGTTTTCTGTCGGAAGAACTGGTAACGGCAAGATGCCCCGCTTCGTGCAAAATATCACCCGGATATAATAATTTATCATAATCAATAATAACACAATTCGGACCTAAATCTAAACCCGGCAGAAAAGTGTCATTCAATTCCTTTTCAATTACATCTATTCCAATTTCAGTAAGAAAAGATATAATTTTCTTTATTTCTGAATTTTCTTTCGTGAACATATTCTCGTTTTAAATCAAATCGCAATACCAAAATCCATAATCAAAAGCATCACTGGAATTGGTGTCACAAGCAGTGTTTGAGGTTTCCTGAGTTTTAGGCTTTTCATACTTGCGGAAAACAATTTCTCCAATTTCAAAAGGAACAGGTTCGGAGAAAATTGGCCCATCAAAAGTAAAAGTATGAAATTCACCATTTTCACCGCAAACATCTACGTTTTCAGGTAAGTCGTTAATGAAATCCTGATCGATAATTCTTCCCACAAAACTTTTTTCTAAAAACCGCTCGTTTACACATACCACAATCGTTTTAAATCCAAGTGAAATGAATTCTTGTATCAAATCCTGAGTCGGAATTTTCCAAAGAGGGAATACACCTTCAAAATCTATTTTAGCCAATTGAGTCTCGCGATACTTGCGCAAATCTTCCAGAAAAATATCGCCAAAAATGGAATGTGTGATTCCAAGACTTTTTAATTCAGCTAAGGTTTCATTCATAACACCTTCATAGGTCTCCATCGTAGGCATCTCCGGGATTTGCATGATTTTCAAAGGTAAACCGAGACTTTTTGCTTGCGCTTCCAACAGTTCTACACGAACACCATGCATAGAAATTCGCTGGTATTGCTGATTAACACTTGTCAGTAAACATTCAATTTTGAAATCAGGATTTTGCAAAATTTTATAGAGGGCAAGAGCAGAATCTTTTCCGCTGCTCCAGTTAAATAAAGCTTTTTTAGGTATTGGCATGCTGTTGTAATTTTGTCTGGTAAACTTACAACTTTCATTCGATTTGTTTGTCAAACCTTTGTAACTTTGGAATTTCGCCCACAAATTTGGTTCAATGAAATATACGCTATTATTTTTTACCGCTTTTACTTTTGCGCAGCAAACACAATTTGTTGATTTTAAAACCGTTTCCGGACAATTGACTGTAAATGCTGTCGAAAAAACAATTTCAGGCACAGTCGATTATCAATTTGAGATTCTGAAACCGATTGATACGATCAGGATTGATGCAAAAAATATGGCATTTTCTAATGTTCAGATAGATAACAGAGAAGCTGTTTTTATAAGTACAGATAAAGAATTGAAGATTGTCGGTAATTTCCAAAAGGGAGAAAATCATCTTACTTTTCAATACAGCGCCAAACCAAAACAAGCCCTGTATTTTGTGAATATGGACAACTCGGAAGTACAAATATGGACACAAGGACAGGGAAGGTATACCAGCAATTGGTTTCCAAGTTTTGATGATGTAAACGAAAAGGTAGTATTTCGTTTAGGAGTAACATACGATAGTGCTTATCAGGTAATTTCGAATGGTATTTTAGAGAATAAAAAAATAAACGCCAATCAAACACAGTGGCAGTATAAAATGGAGAAACCAATGAGTTCTTATCTTCTGATGCTTGCCATAGGAAAGTATGATAAAAAAGAGCTAAAGGCAAAATCCAGAATCCCGTTAGAGTATTATCTGGAAAACAAAGATGCAGATCGTTTTGAACCAACTTACCGTTACTCTAAACGTATTTTTGATTTTTTAGAGAAAGAAATAGGAGTTAAATATCCATGGGAAATCTATCGCGAAATTCCGGTTCGTGATTTTTTATATGCCGGTATGGAAAACACCACTTCAACACTTTTCGCTACCCGTTATGTAGTGGATTCCATCGGTTTTGAAGATCGAAACTATACCAATGTAGATGCACATGAATTAGCACATCATTGGTTTGGTGACCTTATTACAGCCGAAAGCAGTACGCATCACTGGCTCCAGGAAGGTTTTGCAACCTATTTTGCAGCTTTGGCCGAAAGAGAAATTTACGGTGATGATTTTTTCTACTCCAAATTGTACGACACCGCACAACAGATAAAATTTGCCTCCAGGACCGATTCTATTCCGGTTTTAAATGCAAAAGCAAGCTCTTTGACTTTTTATGAAAAAGGAGCCTGGGCATTATTTGCATTACATGAATCTATTGGCGATAAAGCATTCAAAAAAGCAATAAAGAGTTATCTTAAAAAGTATGCTTATCAAACGGTAAATACACAAAACTTCTTCGATGAAATAAAAAAAGTCTCTGACTTTGATTTGGATAAATTTCAGAAAACCTGGTTGGAATCAATCGTTTTTGATACAGCAACAGCCAATACTTTATTGAGTAAAAACAAATCGATTCAGGTTCGATTAGAAGTTGATAAATTAAAAAAGACAGCTTTAGCAGAGAAAGAAGTATTTCTAAGTAAAACTTTAGATTCAGATATTTATTATTCTGTAAAAGAAGCTATTGTTAATCAATTAGAAAATGAAAAATACGAATCAAAGAGAGCATTATTATTGCAAGCTCTGAAAACTAATGAACTTCAGGTTCGGCAGGCAGTTGCGGCTTCTTTGACTAAAATTCCAGAAGACTTCAGGGTGGAATATGAAAGCTTACTTGACGATAAATCATATCAAACACAGGAAGTTGCTTTGTATTGGCTATGGAGAAACTTTCCCGAGCACCGTACCCGATATTTGGACAAATCAAAAAATTGGATTGGTTTCAACGACTACAATTTAAGAACACTATGGCTTTCATTAGCACTTTCAACACCTAATTATACAAATGATTCAGAAGTCTTAATCTCAGAGTTAATTGCTTTCTCTTCTGCAAAGTATGAAGCTACAACCAGACAAAATGCTTTAGAAAAACTGATTGCTTTTAAGATTATCAATGATGCTGTTTTAACGAACTTAGTTTCCGCGACAACTCATCACATGTGGCAATTTTCAAAGTTTGGAAGAGATACAATTCGACTTTTGCTAAAAAATACAGATTTGCGTGCTTCGTTTGAAAGAATTTTGACTAATTTAAACCCCGATGAACAATTTCAACTAAAACGTTTATTGGCAGAGGAGGTGAAGAAATAGCAATTTTTAGTAGTAATAAAAACAGATTGGAGTAATTTTTAAAAAAATACCATTGAATACTTTTAACTCCTAACTCAAAACCCACAACTTAAAAAAATATGAGAGCATTGGTTATTTCTGGTGGAGGAAGTAAAGGGGCATTTGCCGGCGGTGTCGCACAATATCTGATCGAAGAGAAGAATCACGAGTATGATTTGTTTATAGGTACTTCGACCGGTAGTTTACTTATACCTCATTTAGCCCTGGGACACATTAAGAAAATTCACTCTGTTTATACCAATGTTACCATGGCCAGTATTTTTAATATTTGCCCATTTGTTGTGAAAAATAAGGACGGAGTAGACATTGTAACCATAAATCATTTTAACGTATTACGACAGTTTTTCAAGGGAAAACGTACTTTCGGTGAAAGTAAAGGTTTAAAGAGGTATATAAAGAACAATTTTTCTATATCAGATTTCAATAAACTAAAAAAGCTTGACAGTGACATTGTTATAACGGTAACTAATTTTACCAAGAATGAAGCAGAATACAAATCGGTGAAAGATTGCACGTATGAAGAATTCTGTGAATGGTCCTGGATCTCCAGTAATTATGTTCCTTTTATGAGCCTTGTTGAGAAAAACAATTACGAATACGGGGATGGAGGCTTTGCGAGTTTAGTTCCAATCCGCGAAGCCATTAATCGCGGGGCAACAGAAATTGACGTTATCATTCTCGAAACCGAGGTAAATATGGACAAAACAGTTATCGGTAAGAATCCGTTTTCTTTAATGATCGATTTGTTTCGAATTGCTTTAGACCAGGTCGAAAAACATGATATTACCATTGGGAAGCTTCTCGCAAACAATAAAAATGTAAAACTTAATCTGTACTACACCCCAACAAAACTAACCGATAATGCCCTTATTTTCAATCAGGAAGTCATGAAAGAGTGGTGGGAACAAGGCTATGAATATGCCCAGAATAAATCTGAAGTCATGAGTGATAACAGATAGACTTTCTTAGACTTTCTTAGATTGTTAGATTTTTGGATCTTTAGATTATTGGATTGTTGGATCAATCGAAAAACACTCCTTATAAGATTTAGTTTCAAAATAGAACTAGTCCAAGCCAGTCTAATAATCTAAAGATCCAACGATCCAAAAATCCAGACTAGAAAAGCTCCGTTACTTTGATCTTTAGATTATTGGATCAATCGAAAAACACTCCTAATAAGGTTTACTTTCAAAATAGAAGTAGTCCAAGCCAGTCTAATAATCTAAAGATCCAACAATCCAAAAATCCAGACTAGAAAAGCTCCGTTACTTAGATCTTTAGATTATTGGATCAATTGAAAAACACTCCTTATAAGGTTTAGTTTCAAAATAGAAGTAGTCCAAGCCAGTCTAATAATCTAAAGATCCAACAATCCAAAAATCCAGACTAGAAAAGCTCCGCTACTTAGATCTTTAGATTGTTGGATCAATCGAAAAACACTCCTAATAAGGTTTAATTTCAAAATAGAAGTAGTCCAAGCCAGTCTAATAATCTAAAGATCCAACGATCCAAAAATCCAGACTAGAAAAGCTCCGCTACTTCATTCTTGATATACGCCAAAGCGGCATTGCTTGGAGATTGCTTCTCCAATAAATCATTTAAAATTACTTCACGCAATTTATCAGCACTGTCTACACGATCGCTCATGGCAGTTTTGCGGATGATTTGTATGGTCGAATTTTTTGCTGTGGTAATAATCGTCCAGCATTCATCCGACATATAAATTTGTTGGGTTAAATTGTGCTCAAACTCTTGTTCGATCTGATCAATCACGAAATTCTCGTAATCGTGTTTTTCATTTGAGATTGGAGCGATACGGATCAATAATTTGGTCAGATTGATACGCTCTAAGTATAAAGTCATACGCTCGTAAGCTTGTAAGCGTATCGGTAAAGATTCTTTATGTGCTTCTTTGTTTAATAAAAAATTACGCTTTTTATCGAAATTCTTAATGTGCAGTTCAAAAAAACTGTAAGCAACAAATCCGGTAACGACAGCAGGTAAAGTGTAACTGGCTAATTCTATAATTCTTGTAAAATCCATTGGGTTTAAATTTTTAGCAAAAATATACTTTTCGGGGAGAAATCCACTTTAAAATTATTGTAATAACAAACTGGAAGTATACTTTTGTGATGAGATTTTAAAACTACTTCAAATACAGCCTGAATGGACACCTACATTATAATTTTACTTTGTTTAGCTGCTTTTGCGGCAGGATTTATTGATGCTATAGTAGGCGGCGGCGGATTAATTCAAACACCAATGGGTTTGATTCTATTGCCAAATTTACCGGTTTCTACCGTTATAGGTACTCTGAAGTTACCCGCTTTTACCGGAACTTCTTTCGCAGCCTTTCAATACCTCAAAAAAGTTGTAATTCAATGGAAACTTTTAATCATCATGATGTGTTTAGCTGTTCCCTCTGCATTTCTGGGGTCCACGCTGCTAACCTACGTTAGCAACGATTTTATGAAACCTCTTTTATTGGTAGTATTATCACTTTTGCTGATTTATACGTATGCCAAGAAGAATTTCGGACAACATGAAGCCAAAGATCATTCGGCCGGAATACAAATACTGTATGCCGTTGTTATCAGTGTAATTGTTGGTTTTTATGATGGTTTTATCGGTCCCGGAACCGGCAGTTTTTTCGTGGTCGCTTTCATAGCTCTTTTAGGATTTGATTTTCTTCACGCGTCCGCAAATGCCAAAATGGTAAATCTCGCTACCAACTTCGGCTCGATTTGTTTGTTTATGATAAAAGGGAAAATAATCTGGACAATCGCAATTCCAATGGCGATAAGCAACGGACTTGGTGGCTGGCTTGGCGCAAAACTCGCCATTAATAAAGGAAACGGTTTTATTCGTGTTTTCTTTTTAGTGGTCGTAATTGGTACGTTAATCCGATTTTCTTACGATGTGTTTTATAAATAGGTGCTGAGTTGCTAAGATTCTAAGGGTCTAAGTTTTCAATTGGTTTTCGTTTCTAATAAATAACTATTAATAAATTTCATACATTGTAATAAATAATTCTCTTGAAAGTTTAGATAAACATGCCCACTAAATAGGTTAGTGCCTGATAATCTATATTATTAGAAAAACAAAAAACTTAGTACCTCAGAACCTTAGATTCTTAGTAGCTTATTAAAGCTATAATTCTTAATTTTGCATCACTATGGAGAAAAATTTCATGCAAAAGTACATTGACCAGCTCAATGAAGCGCAACGACAACCTGTTTTGAAAAAAGACGGGCCAATGATTATTATTGCTGGAGCAGGTTCGGGAAAAACCCGTGTTTTAACAATTAGAATCGCCTATTTAATGGCTCAGGGTATTGATGCTTTCAATATCTTGTCGCTTACTTTTACGAATAAAGCTGCCCGCGAAATGAAGCACAGGATCTCAGATATTGTGGGAGCTTCTGAAGCAAAAAACCTTTGGATGGGAACTTTTCACTCGATTTTCGCGCGTATTCTTCGTGCAGAATCAGACCATTTGGGTTACCCTTCTAATTTTACGATTTATGACTCTCAGGATTCTGCCAGACTGATTTCTTCTATCATAAAAGAAATGCAGCTGGATAGAGACATTTATAAACCAAAACAGATTTTAGGTCGTATATCAAATTACAAAAACAGTTTGATTACAGTTAAAGCCTATTTCAATAATCCTGAATTGGTTGAAGCTGATGCCATGGCAAAAAGACCTCGTTTAGGAGAGATTTATCAGCAATACGTTGAGCGCTGTTTTAAGGCCGGCGCTATGGATTTTGATGATTTGTTATTGAAAACAAATGAGTTATTGACCAGATTTCCAGAAGTTTTAGCAAAATATCAAAACCGTTTTCGTTATATTTTGGTGGATGAGTACCAGGATACGAACCACTCTCAATACCTGATCGTAAGAGCGTTATCTGATAAATTTCAGAATATTTGTGTGGTTGGAGACGACGCTCAGAGTATTTATGCTTTCCGTGGAGCGAATATCAACAATATTCTGAACTTCCAGAAAGATTACGAAGGCGTAATCATGTTTCGTTTAGAGCAAAATTACCGTTCCACCCGTAATATCGTGGAAGCAGCAAATACGGTGATGGAACATAATAAAACCAAACTTGATAAAGTTGTTTGGACGGCAAATGATTTTGGCGCAAAAATTAAAGTCCACCGAAGTTTAACAGATGCTGAAGAGGGACGCTTTGTAGCCAGTACGATTTTTGAACAAAAGATGCAAAACCAACTGCATAATGGTTCGTTTGCCATCTTGTACCGTACCAATGCACAGTCACGTGCGATGGAGGATGCACTTCGTAAACGAGATATTCCCTATCGAATTTACGGTGGTTTATCCTTTTATCAGCGCAAAGAAATTAAAGATGTTTTGTGCTACCTTCGTTTGGTAATCAATCCGAAAGACGAAGAAGCCTTGATTCGTGTAATCAATTATCCGGCACGTGGAATTGGAGATACAACCGTCGAAAAACTTACGATTGCGGCAAATCATTACAAACGTTCGATTTGGGAAGTAATGGTTAATATTGACAAAATCGATTTAAAATTAAATGCCGGAACAAAGAATAAAATCAGAGATTTTGTTACAATGATCCAGAGTTTTCAGGTCATCGATCAGAATCAGGATGCTTTTTATGTTACAGATCATGTCGCTAAGAAAACAGGACTTGTTCAGGAATTAAAAAAAGATGCCACGCCGGAAGGAATGGCTAAAATTCAAAATATTGAAGAGCTCTTAAACGGTTTAAAAGATTTTACTGAAGGACAAAAAGAGATTGATGGTGCAAGAGGAGCTTTGTCTGAGTTTATGGAAGATGTGGCATTGGCTACAGATTTAGATAAAGATACTTCTGATGAAGATCGTGTGGCATTAATGACGATTCACCTTGCTAAAGGGCTAGAATTCCCTCACGTTTTTGTAGTAGGAATGGAGGAAGATTTGTTCCCAAGTGCGATGAGTATGAGTACACGCAGTGAATTGGAAGAAGAACGTCGTTTATTTTACGTAGCGCTTACCCGTGCCGAACATCAGGCTTATTTGACCTATGCACAATCACGTTACCGTTGGGGAAAACTGACCGACAGCGAACCATCTCGTTTTATTGAAGAAATTGACGGGCAGTACCTGGAATATTTAACACCGGCCGAAACCAATTATCGCTATAAATCTCCAATCGACGGAGATATTTTTGGAGATATTGATAAGTCAAAACTACGATTGATAAAACCTGTAGGAAGTACACCGCCTAAACATGTTACAACCAATGAGCCAAAATCGGATTTGAATATTAGAAAATTAAAACCCGTTACTGGAACCAGTCCAAACAATGGAGCCGCCAATTTGTTTGATAATAAGCTCACCATTGGAAACATAGTGATGCACGAACGTTTTGGGAAAGGTGAAATCGTCAACATGGAAGGTGTTGGTGCTGATAAAAAAGCTGAAATAAAATTTGAAGTGGGCGGAATCAAGAAATTGTTGTTAAGATTTGCTAAATTAGATGTTGTAGGGTAATGAATGTTCCAGGTTTTAAGTTTCAAGTTGCTGTTCGGTAACCTGAAACCTGAAACTAATTAACTTTTAACAAAAAAATAAAATGGCTGAGTTCATAAAAATATATTCGGACAAACCCAGTGAAGCTGCAATAGCCAAAGTGGTAAAAGTACTTCAGAGCGGTGGTTTGGTGATTTATCCAACTGACACGGTTTATGGTTTAGGTTGTGATATTACCAATTCGCGTGCTTTAGAGAAAATTGCAAAAATAAAAGGCGTCAAATTAGAGAAAGCAAATTTCTCGTTCATTTGTCACGATTTAAGTAATTTATCGGACTATGTACGCCAAATTGATACATCAACGTTTAAAATTCTTAAAAGAGCATTACCAGGACCTTATACTTTTATTCTGCCTGGAAACAATAATCTTCCTAAAGAGTTTAAAAAGAAAACAACGGTAGGAATTCGTGTACCGGACAATAATATTATTCTTGAAATTGTTCGTCAGCTTGGAAATCCGGTGGTCTCAACTTCTATTCGTGATGAAGATGATGTAATTGAGTATACCACAGATCCTGAACTGATCTTTGAAAAATGGCAAAATCTGGTTGATTTGGTTATTGATGGCGGATATGGCGATAATGTAGGGTCTACAATTATTGATTTATCAGAACACGAGCCGGTAATCGTTAGAGAAGGAAAAGGGGATGTTGGTATTTTGTAAATTAAAACTTAAATTATTCTTCAAAAATTAAGATTGTAAATTAAAAATTTTGTTAGTTAGTAATATAATTCTATTACAAATTCTATGAAAAACATAATTTGCATTTCTTTTTTAATTATTTCTATAAATACTTTTGCCCAGAATATTAATGGGAAAGTTTTTAATAAAAATAAGGCACCATTAGCAGGAGCTAGTATTTATCTTGACGGAACTACAATTGGCACTGTTGCTGATGAAAATGGAAATTTCACTTTAAATTACGACCCGAAAGCAAATAATATTCTAGTTATAAGCTTTATGGGGTACGAGAATGAGTATCTTGCAACTTTCGATTTAAAAAAGGAACTCAATATATATCTGACTGAAGCAAAAAACAAACTAAATGAGGTAGTAGTAAGCAGAAAAGATTTGTTTAAAAGAGTGGATAAACTTAAGCTTTTCAGAACCCTTTTTATAGGAAAGAGACATAATGTTGTTATTCAGAATGAAGATGATATTTACTTTAAATATGATAAAGAAAAGTTTATTCTAAGAGCTTTCTCAGACCGACCATTGATAATAGTCAATCCTGAATTAGGGTATAAAGTTGATTATCAGTTACAAAATTTTGAAGTGAAATTTATAAAACTAAGTGTGTCTCTAAAAGATGCAATACAAAATTACTATGCTGGTTTAAGTCATTTTGTAGAAATAGACAGTTCTGTTGAAACATTAAAACGAAGAGAAGAAGCGTTTCAGGGATCGCAAATTCAGTTTTTTAGAAATCTAGCAAATAATACCTTAGAAGAATATAATTTCGTTCTATCTAAGAGTAATAAAAAAGTTATAGCAAATAATTGTTTCAAGTTGACAAAAGATGAGTTCTCTACAAAAGTGGAAGTAATTAGCCAGCCAAGAGGATTGGAAAACGATAAATTTATTGCTTCGTATGATCTTACATTCAATAATAAAGAAAAGTCAAATATTACTTTTGAGACAAAAACGTTCTATATTTATAAGTACGGAAATAACTCCAATATTGAGAATATTATTTTTCTGGGGAAATTTGCAGAAGTAGGAGTAGGAGATATGTTACCGTTGAACTATGGAATAAAAGATGACTTGCAAGAAGTTTTAAATTAACAACTTAAGATAGGATATTAGAAGTGATATTGATTCAAGAACCTTAGGTTTGTGATAATATCAATAAGTAGTTTTTTTGAAGATAGTATTAACAAACAAGGCCATTTGTAAAAAAAAACTTAAATGATATAATAATCTAAAATAATTAACTAACTTTAGGTTTGTTAAAATTTAGTTAGTTAATTTAAAGATAATGCTATTCTTGATTTATATTTAATTGGTTATTAAAAAATTAAGGATACATAAAAGCAGGTCAATTGACCTGCTTTTTCTGTTTTAATAAAGTATGTAAAACGAGATTCTTATTTCGCTTGTTTCTTCATTTCTTTTTCAATCATATCATAGAATTGATCGATTTTTGGCATAACCACAATACGAGTTCTTCTATTACGGGCTTTGTTCTCAGCACTATCATTAGCTACTAATGGTACATAAGAACTTCTACCGGCAGCGATTAATTTAGCAGGGTTTACACCAAGTTCATTGCTTAATACACGAACGATTGAAGTAGAACGTTTAACACTTAAATCCCAGTTGTCTAAGATAATTCCATTACTTTTGTAAGGAACGTCATCTGTGTGACCTTCAACCATACATTCAAAATCAGGTTTGTCGTTCACTACTTTAGCAACTTTAGCCAAAACAGATTTTGCTTTGTCGCTCACGTCATAACTTCCACTTTTGAATAATAATTTATCAGCGATAGAAATAAATACAACTCCTTTTTCTACGTTGATTTCGATATCCGGATCATTGATTCCAACAGCTCCTTTTAAGCTTGTAACTAAAGCTAAAGTCACACTGTCTTTCTTAGTTAATGCATCCTGAAGTCTAGATATTTTTAAATCTTTTTCTTTTAAACTTTCTAAAGATTTCTCAAGATTTTCAGCTCCTTTAGTAGTTAAAACAGTTAAGTCTTTAGAAGTACTGATTAAATCCTGATTGTGTTGTTTATAGCTTTCAGCAGTTGCTGCTAATCCTGCTTTTTCTTCCAAACAAGTATTTAATTTAACTGTGCAAGAGTTTAATAAATCTTGTATCTCTTTGTTCTTAGCTTCTAAAGCAGCATATTGCTTCTTCGATACACACGAAGTTAAGGCCATTAGTACTGATAGTGCGATAACTATTTTTCTCATAGGTATTATATTTAATTAAACGTTGATTACAAATTTAGTTCTTAATATTTTGATTAATGTTAAAGATTTCTTTAAATACCTGTAATTTCTTTAGGTAATACAAGTAAACGATACTTTTAACCATATAGTATTCTTGTATCTGGAAATCTTTACGCTTTTTAAGGTATTTTAAAGATATGCTATAAAAAGAGAAATGAGCTTTCAGGATAGCATAAGTATGGCTAACCTTTCCCTGAGTGAGGAAACGGATACCCGCTATTCCGTCTAAAACCATTCGGAAGAAAATCACAAAGAACAGTCTCTTTTTAGGTAAATTCTTAACGAGCATCAATAATGAATTTCTAAAATTTAAGAAAGTCTTTCTTGGATTTCCTTGTTGCAAAGTCGCACCTCCAACATGATAAACAGTGGAACCGGATACGTACTTAATCACGTGTCCTTCATTTGCAGCACGCCAGCACAAATCGATTTCTTCCTGATGAGCAAAAAAGGTCTCATCAAAACCACCTAATTCATGGTATACTTCACTTCTGATAAAAAAACAAGCCCCCGAAGCCCAAAACAATTCACAATTATCATCATACTGCCCATTATCTTTCTCTATCGTATCAAAAATACGGCCACGACAAAAAGGGAATCCATATTTATCAATGAAACCACCGGCCGCACCTGCATACTCAAAGTATTCCTTATTTTTATAATCGAGAATTTTTGGCTGAATGATTGCGGTTAGTTTTTCATTCTCAAAAGTTTCAAGGATAGGAGTGAGCCAGTTCTCAGTAACTTCAATATCTGAATTTACCAAAGCATAAAATTCAGCATCAATATTTTGCAAAGCATCATTGTAACCTTTAGCAAAGCCATGATTGCCTGTGTTTTGAACTATTTTTATGGAAGGAAAATTATTCTTAACAAAGTCTATAGAATCATCCGTTGAAGCATTGTCAGCAACATAAATTTGAGCACCCTCAGAAAATCGGATAACAGAAGGTAAAAATTGTTCTAACAATTTTACGCCATTCCAGTTTAAAATTACAACAGCTATTTTATCCAAAAGTAATTCTTATTTATTTTAATATTATTCTATTCTTTATAATCGGGCAAGCTTCTTAAAAACTGATATTTTTCATTCTCAAAATCCATCTGACAGTAAAAATGATTCAGTCCGTTTGTAACATTCAAAAACCGTGCCTGCATTGTCATGTTATAACGGGCAATCTGATCAAAAGTTGCCTGAGAGATTTTAACTTCGGGGGCTTTGCATTCTACCAATATATGTATAGAGCCATCAGAATTGAAGACCACTACATCATACCTCTTCCTTAAACCATTGACAGTAAGAACTTTTTCAACGTTTATAAGTGATTTAGGGTACTTTTTCTCAATCATTAAAAACTGAACGACATGTTGACGAACCCATTCTTCTGGAGTAAGAATGATAAATTTTTTCCTGATTTCATCAAAAATAGACACTTTATTTTCGCTATTTTTGAATCGGAAAGTATAGGTTGGGAAATTAAGTTTAAGCATAAAGCAAATATAATTTGAAAATTAGTCAATTTGAAAATTAACCAATTATTTATTTTGAATTAAACTGAAGACTGATACCGCATACTGAAAACTTAATTTAATGGACGAAGTTGTAAAAATTGTTAATGACATAAAAGCCGGAAATATAAAACCGATCTATTTTTTAATGGGCGAAGAGCCTTATTATATTGATAAATTATCGGAGTATATTGAACAGAATGTGCTTGCTGAGGAAGAAAAAGGATTCAATCAGACTGTTTTATACGGGAGAGATGTATCGGTTGAAGATATTGTAGCAACGGCCAAGCGCTATCCTATGATGGCTGATCGTCAGGTTGTTATTGTAAAAGAAGCACAGGATTTATCGCGAACAATTGATAAAATAGAGTCTTATGTAGGCAATCCGATGGAGACAACGGTCTTGGTTTTTTGTTATAAATACAAAACGCTGGACAAACGTAAAAAAGTAACCAAATTACTGGCTCAGAAAGGAATTGTTTATGAAAGCAAAAAATTATACGAAAATCAGGTTGGTGACTGGATAAAACGTGTACTTGCCGGAAAGAAATATACAATTGACCCAAAAGCCAATGCAATGCTGGTTGAATTTTTAGGTACCGATTTGAGTAAAATTAATAATGAATTAGAAAAATTGCAAATTATTCTACCACAGGGAACCGTTATTACGCCACAACATATCGAGGAAAACATTGGTTTCAGCAAAGACTATAATGTTTTTGAATTGCGAAAAGCGATAGGCGAACGAAATCAGTTAAAGGCCTATAAGATTGCGGAGAATTTTGCCCATAATCCTAAAGAATATCCATTAGTAATGACGACAGGATTAGTATTCGGTTTCTTTGTTCAACTTTTAAAGTACCATGGACTTAAAGATAAAAATCCTAAAAATGTCGCAGCAGCCATTGGGGTCAATCCTTATTTTTTAAAGGAATACGATTTAGCAATAAAAAACTATCCGATGCGTAAAGTGAGCCAAATTGTAGGTGCACTGCGTGATGTTGACGTTAAAAGTAAAGGAGTAGGAGCCAATGCATTACCACAATCCGATTTATTAAAAGAAATGCTATATAAAATATTCAATTAAACAATTCAAAATTAGTTCATTAATAGTGTTTTTATGTGTAATGAACGTATCAATCTATCCTGATTTATTCGCTTGGAATTTTGTTTTTAAAATCGCAACTGACAGGGACGATTTTATTTTTTCTTTTACTACATACATAAAATGAGTACAGTTACAGGAACTATTTGTCATAATAGTAGTATATAATTTATTAAAATTTTGGTAAAAACAATCTAAATTTACTATATTACCTCAATATAATTTATATAAAAAAATTCGGTGGCCCCATCTACTTTAAACTTACGCATTTCAAGAATAAGGATTATTCTTGCACTATTGGTTTGTCTTTTAACTGGTTTTAAGAGTCATTCTCAGTCTCAAATTCTCTCGAAAAAAAAATCAGACATTATTCTGTCAAAGATTGATAGTATAAAAAAGTTAATCCAAACAGAGAATGTCGAAAATCACCTTTTAGGACTTAAAATCTTAAATAAAACAAAAGCATATCTAGAAAGAACAAAAGACACGGCAAGTCTTTTATTCTTTCACAGAGAGAGTATCAAACTAATTTCCTATTTACGAAGTTTTGGAACTCCAAATGCTTATCTTTTTGAAAATTTCCAAATCTTAAAAAAATACAATGATAAGCGGGAGTTAGCCTTATTACACGAAGCTCTTGGTGATTTGAGATATTATGAAGGCAGTAAGTTATTGTCGCATGAATATGATTTGAAAGCGCAAAGCTTAATAAAAAAATATGGCAACTATGAGGACAATATAAACATAAACTACAATCTCTCCGTTTATTATAAAAACTCTAAAGACTACAAGAAATCTATTGATTTTGCGATGACCTCGCTTGAAAACATTAAGAAAAGCAACACATTCGAGAAGAACAATTTCAAGATACCAAATTTATACCTCTTCATTTCTGAAGATTATTACCATTTAAAAGAAAATGACAGCGTATATAAATACCTGATACTTGCAGAAGAAACAAAAACGAATACCACAGACGGAAGGTTTCCTTATGGAGCTAAGCTGAATGAATTAAAAGCAATGTATTATTACAATATAGGAGATCTGGAAACTGCGGCAAAGCTGTACCAAACTTCAGTATCTGAATATGTTAAACTCAATCAGTTTAAAATGAGACTGGTTCAAAAATCAAACAAGCTAAACAGTACTTTAAAAATAAAAAGTATTGAGAATAAAGGAAAAATTAATGAAGCGAGACTTGAAAGCGTAAGTGAATCTTATAAAAATTATTTGTTGATTTTTGCCTTATTGATTGTTCTGATATTGACAGTACTATTTATAATTCAATTTAGAGCCTATAAATATAAAATGAAGGTCAATTTAATCCTTCAGAAGAAAAACTTAGAGTTAAAAAAAATAAATAGAGAGTTAAATGAGGCATCAAAAATAAAAGATACTTTTCTTGATGTGGTAACGCATGAATTGAAAACTCCTTTAAATACAATTAAAGGAACAGCATATTTACTTAAAAATGAAAAATCGGAACTTCTAAAGGAAGATTATATTAAAAATTTAAATTTTTCCTCAGATTACCTGCTAGGTTTTATCAATAATATGGTAGATTTTAAAAATCTAAAACGTCACGATACTGTTAACTTAGACTACAAAGACATTAACCTGGAAATAATACTAAACTCCATCATTGAAATGTTTAGAATCAATAATCTGAACCAGAACAGGATCTTAATTGATTTTGATGATAAAATTTCACCTACTTTAAAATGTGATGAAATAAGATTTACTCAGGTAATTATGGAGTTGATGACGAATGCCGCAAAATTTACTAAATATGGCGAAATAACTTTAAAAGCAGAATTAATTCATTCTGTTAACGGTGAGGAAAGTATTAAATTTGAAGTTTCTGACACGGGAATTGGAATTTCAGAAGAGGTTCAATATAAAATATTTGAACCATTCATACAGGAATCGGCCGAGATTAATAGTAATTACGGCGGAAGCGGTCTGGGGTTGTCAATTATAAAAAGGACGTTAGAACTTTTTGGAAGTCAGATCAAAGTTAGATCTAAAAAAGATGAAGGAACTACTTTTTCGTTCGTAATCGATTTTGAAATTTCTAAAGAAACCAATGACGAAACTATTTTCAGTGATGCTGAAAGACAAAAAGAGCAACTTTCAAATATCGAGATTTTATTGGTTGAGGATAATAAAATGAATCAGCTGATCGCTAAGAAAATTTTAGTCAATAAAGGTTTTAAATGTGAAGTAGCTAATAATGGACTTGAAGCAGTTGAGAAAGTAAAAGCTAAAAATTATGCCATAATATTGATGGATATAATGATGCCTGTTATGGATGGTTTTGAAGCATCGGCAATTATTAGTAATTTAAAACCTGAAATACCAATCGTAGCTTTAACGGCCATTTGCGAAAATATCGGCAACGATGATTTTCAAAGGGCTAAAATTTTAGAAAAACTTGATAAGCCGGTAGATCCAGATATTTTGTACAAAACAATTTTAAAATATGTTGTACAAAAAACGCTTTAAGATCTATGGAAATTCACGATATTTGCATCTCTAAAAAATTACTACTTTTAAAATACTAATAACGCAATTATGGGAATGAATAAAAATACCATCCTGGGATGGGCTACTTTTATAATGGTGCTTATGGGCTTGTTACTTATTGGTCTTGGCGCTTTCAGATACAGAGATGTTTCAGGCTGGGGATTTGCTGCAACCGGAGTTGGTTTTATTGCAAACGCCTGGGTTTTTAACGCTTTGAAAGGAAGGGTGTAAGTTTGTTGTTAATAGTTTGTTGTTAGGACTAGAATAAATCTGAAGATTTACATATTTGGTATAAAACCAGAACATAATGCTAATATGTTACGTTATTGATTCAATCAACAACTTTAAAAACAAATGAAAGAGCTGCAATAGAAAAAAAATAAAATTAGGAGAATGATGAATTCTTTAAAGAACTGTAAAATCATAAGGAGTTAACTTTAAGTAATTCAATAATAAATAATAAACGAATAACTATAAACATAATAATAAACATAATATGTCAGACGATAAGAAAGTAATTTTCTCAATGCAAAAATTGAGTAAAACCTATCAAGGAGCAGACAAGCCAGTTCTTAAAAATATTTACTTGAGTTTCTTCTATGGAGCGAAAATTGGTATTTTAGGACTTAATGGTTCCGGAAAATCTTCACTTTTAAAAATTATTGCCGGAGTTGATAAAAACTATCAGGGTGATGTTGTTTTTCAACCGGGTTATACTGTTGGTTACTTAGAGCAAGAACCAATACTTGATGACTCAAAAACAGTTATCGAAATTGTTCGCGAAGGAGCAGCTGAAACTATGGCAGTTTTAGAAGAGTACAATCAGATTAATGATTTGTTTGGTCTTCCTGAAAACTATGAAGATCAGGATAAAATGGACAAGTTAATGGATCGTCAGGCAGCTTTACAAGATAAAATTGATGCTCTTGGTGCGTGGGAAATTGATACAAAGCTTGAAATTGCAATGGACGCCTTACGTACACCGGAAGGAGATACACCAATTAAAAACCTTTCAGGAGGAGAGCGCCGTCGTGTAGCACTATGCCGTTTGTTATTGCAACAACCTGATGTGTTACTTTTAGATGAGCCTACCAACCACCTTGATGCTGAGAGTGTTCTTTGGTTAGAGCAACATTTAGCACAATACTCAGGAACTGTAATTGCCGTAACGCACGATAGATACTTCTTAGACAATGTTGCGGGGTGGATTTTAGAATTAGACAGAGGCGAAGGTATTCCATGGAAAGGAAACTATTCTTCATGGTTGGATCAAAAATCAAACCGTATGGCTCAGGAAGAAAAAGTGGCTTCTAAAAGAAGAAAAACTTTAGAACGTGAGTTGGAGTGGGTTCGTCAGGGAGCAAAAGGTCGTCAAACGAAACAAAAAGCCCGTTTACAGAACTACGACAAATTATTGAATGAAGATCAAAAACAACTGGATGAAAATCTGGAAATCTATATCCCGAACGGTCCGCGTTTAGGAACCAATGTGATTGAAGCTAAAAATGTAGCAAAAGCTTTTGGGGATAAATTATTGTACGATAATTTGAACTTTACTTTGCCACAGGCGGGAATTGTTGGAATTATTGGGCCAAACGGTGCCGGTAAGTCGACTATTTTCAAAATGATTATGGGAGAACAACAAACTGATAGTGGAGAATTTTCAGTTGGTGAAACTGTAAAAATTGCTTACGTTGACCAGTCACATTCTAACATTGATCCAAACAAATCAATTTGGGAAAATTTTGCTGACGGTCAGGAATTGGTAATGATGGGAGGTAAACAGGTAAACTCAAGAGCTTACTTGTCACGTTTCAATTTTGGAGGTGGTGAGCAAAACAAAAAAGTATCTATGTTATCCGGTGGAGAGCGTAACCGTTTGCACTTAGCGATGACATTGAAAGAAGAAGGAAACGTGCTTTTACTCGATGAGCCTACGAATGACCTTGACGTAAATACACTTCGCGCACTTGAGGAAGGTTTAGAAAACTTCGCTGGTTGCGCTGTAATTATTTCTCACGACAGATGGTTCTTGGATAGAATCTGTACGCACATTCTTGCTTTTGAGGGAGACTCTGAAGTTTATTTCTTTGAAGGAAGTTTCTCCGATTATGAAGAAAACAAAAAGAAACGTCTTGGTGGTGATTTAACTCCAAAACGTTTGAAATACAGAAAATTGATTAGATAATATTCTAAGTAAATTTTAAAATAAAAAAAATCCCAAATTCTTATCCTATAGATTTGAATTTGGGATTTTTATTTTAAGCAGCTATTGAATTTGGGATTGGAAATTTGATATTTTTACAAAATAAGAACCTTCTTGTAAATATAAATCATCATTTTTTATCTCCATAAATCTTAAATATTTAAAATTAATAGAAGAATGCGTTTTGTATGCCCTAATTTTTAACTCATCCTTTTTATACAAATTTAAAGTATTGTTGTTAAAATTAAATTTAAAGATACCTTCCTGATCTACTAAAACATATAAATTATTCTGATTGTCAAAAGAAATATTCTTGAAACCTGAAAAAAAATAACTACGGCTAGTAGCTAATGTAGTGACTTTCCATCCATTTACGGTGTTTTCGATTTTACGGATTGAATTTCCAAGGTAGTTATTGTCTCCTCTGTCTATTACATATATTATATTATTCCTTATTATAATTTGGGATACGTCTTTAAAACTGGCATCTGCTCCAATACCATCTTTTACTTCATCTTTCCCGGAACCTGCAATCAGTGTTTCTTTGCTCAATAATGGATTTACTTCTTTTATCGTAAGTGAACCAGTATCAAAAACAATATAAGAATCGTTAGTATAATTACAAATCGCATTTAAAATGATAGGTTTAGAATTTGTAACTCCTAAAGGTTTCATTGTGTAATAACTAGCAACTGATTTGTAATTATTTGTAAAATTATAAATCATATTCCCTACTTCATGATCATTAGTTGTTATCAGAATTTCGTTTTTTTCATTCTTGGTCAATCTATTATAAAAAAAACGTAAGTCGTGAAAAGTTTTAAGTACAGCTACTTTACCATTTCTATCAATCGTGTATAAATTTGCCAGTACGGCTCCTCTTCCGGCAATATAAACTATGTTATTGTTATCGACAACGAAACCATCAATTTCAGTCGGAATTTCAGAATCTGTTATATAGTCCGCTATTAATTCTCCAGGAATGTTTTGATCATTTTCATTATTACTGCATGATGTTAACACTACTAATAAAATCATTAAACGTATTATTTTTTCTTTCATTTGTTTAAACTATTTTTTAAGATGTAAGATGAGATTATTTTTTATAAAAACTTCGCTTTCAATTCCGGAGTAGGAATCATACAGCTTTCTTTTTTACCATACCAATTGTATCTGTTTTTAGCAACATAATCATAAATACGGTCGCTGATAAAAATGGGAATAATCCTAAAAATTTCTGAAAGCCTCCAAAGACCACCAAATTCTTTTGCAATAGCTATTACTGCTGAAGATTTATAAAAGTAAGCAGAGTCAGGATTCAATAATAAAATACTGTCCATTTTTGCAAAACTAATCCCCAACTGCTTACAAATCGAAATCCCTAATTCTGATTGCAAAGCTACAAATCTGAAAATGTCATTTTTGTCATGCTTGATTATAAATTGTACGGCAGAGTTACAGAGATTGCAGATGCCATCAAAGAGAACTATTTTTTTATTTGCGGGTAAATCAATCATTTTTTAAACATGTACTATTTTGAAGGAACAATTCCTTTATTTATTTTATCTATTGTTGTTTTGTTTTCAATAGCATTTAAAGATTAAAAACGGCTTTGATAAAACATTTTTAAGAGGCTATTAAAATAAAGTGATCTTCTTATTAATTTTTAAAGAATTAATGCTTTAAATCTCTTTATTTTAATTTTTACCAAGAAAAACGCCAATTTTACTACTTTTTTACTGCTTCAACCAACTCCAGCTCGTCTAAACTTACTTTCGAAGTGAAAATGCCATAATTTACCGTTGCTTTATTTTTTTCTATCGCGTCAATACTTCCAACAGATCTTCCGTCAAGCATTCTTACACGATCACCAACTTTTAGAATTGGTTTTGGTTTTTCGACTATAGGTTTAAGTTTCTTTTCTTTTTTCTCCTTTCGAATTTCTTCTACTTTAACAGTGATTTCGGCAATTACTTCTTTTTTCTTTTCAATTATTGCTTTCGTTTCTTTTGGAGTAACTTTTTTGCGTTTTGAATTTTCAATCTCGACTATTTTCAAAAATTCACCAATAAGTTCCTTTTTGTTTTTATTGTTAAAGTATTTCTCTGAAATGTCTTCGATTTTCTGACCGATATAAATGGTTTTCTGATTACTATCGTACAGTTCCTGATAACTTTCCAGTTTTTGCTTGATCTTAACGTTGATGTTTTCCATCTTTTTGCTTTCTTCACGAGCCCTGGTTTCTTCCTCTTTCAGATTAAGAGAAGTTTTTTCAAGCTTAGAACGCTCCTTTTGAAGGGTTGCAATCGTTTTATCAAAACGTACTTTGCCCACTTCAATTTTCTTTTTTGCACGATTAATCAATCCAAAAGGAATTCCGTTTTTTAAAGCTACTTCAAAAGTAAATGAACTTCCGGCCTGACCTAAAGCCAGTTTGTACATAGGTTCTAAAGTTTTTTCATCAAACATCATGTTGGCATTGGTTGCGTATGGCAATTCATTAGCCAAAATCTTTAGATTGGAATAATGAGTGGTTATAATCCCGAAAGCTTCACGATGATAAAATTCTTCCAGGAATATCTCTGCCAAAGCACCACCTAATTCCGGATCAGACCCTGTACCAAATTCATCAATTAAGAACATAGTCTTCTTGTTGCATTTTTTCAGGAAGTAGTTCATGTTCTTTAATCGGTAGCTATAGGTACTCAGGTGATTTTCAATAGATTGATTGTCTCCAATATCTGTTAAAATCCTGTCAAACAAAAAGGTTTCGCTTCGTTCGTGAACCGGAATAAGCATCCCGGATTGCAGCATTAATTGTAATAAACCTACCGTTTTTAGCGAAATTGTTTTACCACCTGCATTAGGTCCTGAAATCACAATGATACGATTATCCTGCTTTAGCTCAATGGTTTGCGGATGAGTAACTTCATTTTTCTGTTTGTTGTTCAGATATAAAATCGGATGATACGCTTCTCTAAAAAACAACCTTCTTTCTTCTGTAATAGTAGGCAAAATTCCGTTGATTCGATTTGCATATTTTGCTTTTCCGGCTACAACATCAATATCACTCAAAAAATCCTGATATTCAATTAATAAAGGCAAGTACGGACGAATTGCATTTGATAATTGCTTCAAAATTCGGGTAATTTCTTCCTTCTCTTCGTATTCTAAATTGGCTAATTCTCTGGAGTATTTTAATGTAGCTTCAGGTTCGATATAAGCAATACTTCCGGTTTTCGAACTTCCTAAAATAGAGCCCTTCACTTTTCGTCGGTACATGGCTAAAACGGCCAAAACTCTTCGGTTTTGCACAAAACTTTCTTTGATATCATCAAGATAACCAAGGCTATTGTACTGTGTAAGAGCGACCCCGAAACTTTGATTTACTTTACCGCGAACCAGGTTCATACCCTGACGAATACTCAGTAAAGCCGGCGAAGCATTGTCTTTTATTTCACCATATTTGTCTACAATCGCATCAATAGTGGTCACAATATCTTTTGTGTATTCAACACGTGAAGCTCTCGCATTTAAATTTGGATAATAATCATCAAACTTTTTAAGGAAATTTAGTAAAAAGTTGGAAGTCGAAGAGAGTGTAGCAATTTTTCTAAAACTTCCCACTTCAAGAAAACTATCTTCAATTGCCAAAAACTTAATCTCGTGAGTTATAGCGTCAAATCCGTGATTGGGAATGGCGTTATTATTTTGAAAAGAGGAAACATATTCTGATGTTTGCATCAAAGCCTGCATCAAAGTTTCCTGATCTCTAAAAGGTGTTATTTGTAAAGCTTTTTCTTTTCCTATATCAGTATTACAGCCGGCTGAAATGGTTTCGAGTACCGTAGGAAATTGTAAATCTTGTAATGTTTTTTCGGTTATAGATATCATTATATATCGTAAGTTGTAAAGGTTCAAAGTTACAAAGTTTTGAAACGAAATAGCACTATTAATTAGTACTTTGAAGAAAACTTTGCTTAATTTGTGATAAAATTTAAAAAATGGAAATCAATCTTTCTCCTGATTGGGAAACGGTATTAAAAGATGAAAATCAAAAAACTTATTTTTCTGAGCTAATGAAAACTTTGGAAATTGAATATCAAACATATACTTGTTATCCACCTGCAGAATTGATTTTCTCCGCTTTTAATACCTGTACTTTTCAAAACTTAAAAGTTGTCATCATAGGACAAGATCCTTATCATGGAGAAGGAGAGGCGAATGGATTGAGTTTTTCTGTAAATGATTCCGTTAAAATTCCACCGTCACTGCGAAATATTTACAGAGAACTAAATGACGATCTCGATTCGATCTTTATGCCAACTTCGGGCAATCTTGAAAAGTGGGCAAAACAAGGTGTTTTACTCTTAAATGCATCCTTGACGGTTCGCAAAGACAGCCCAAATAGTCATAAACATTTGAAGTGGAATTTGTTTACAGACGCTGTAATTCAAGCCATTTCGGATCAAAAGGAGAATGTTGTTTTCCTGTTATGGGGAAGCTTTGCTCAGAAAAAAGGCGCTAAAATTGATCGTTCCAAACATTGCGTTTTAGAATCCGGACATCCTTCACCTATGAGTGCTAATCAGGGAAAATGGTTCGGAAACAAACATTTTAGCAAAACCAATGATTTTTTGAAATCCAAAGCAATCAAAGAAATCGACTGGCTGTAGAAACGGATAACTAGTTAGAATCAGTTTTTAGCACAACAAAAATGTTGCTGATTACTACAAATGACAGACCTATTCTTTAGTGTCTTTTTTAATGATCTCTTCCAGAATAGCTTTGTTCTCGTAGTTGATTACCTTTAAAATAATCTCTTGATTTTTAGCTGTTTTACCTTCAATGATGTAAAGTTTTCCTTTACTTACAGGCACATTGCTTTTGTCAAAATCAACATCACCAAATGTCAGTGTACTTTTAATATCTGCGGTGTCAACCCATTTTTCATTTAAAGTCTGAATTGCTTTTTCGGAATACTGAAAAGGCTTAGTGCGTAAATTATTTAAAACTCTGGCATTTGGAAAGTAGTTGCAACGTGTATCTTTTCCACTGAACACAAGGGCTACAAAAAAGCATCCCATAACCAAACCAATCAAATAATATGCAAAACGATGTACGAACTTCATGAAATATATTTTTTGCAAAGGTACACTAAAGTTCCCTTAAAATACAAGTAAATTAATATCGTTGTCCGGCAAATCAAACCATTCCCCAATTGCTTTACTGGTCAGGATTCCGTGATACATGTAAATTCCATTTTTTAATCCTTTATTGCATCGTATAGCACTTTCCAAACCGCCGTCTTCCGCAATTTGAAGCAAATAAGGAGTAAGGATATTGCTTATGGATAATGAAGCTGTTTTAGAATATCTGGAAGGGATATTAGGCACACAATAGTGCAGCACATTGCTTTTTATAAAGGTTGGTTTTTCGTGAGTGGTAACTTCTGAAGTTTCAAAACAGCCTCCGGTGTCAATACTCACATCTACAATTACAGCACCTTTTTTCATGTGTTCGACCATTGTTTCCGTAACAATAATAGGACAACGCTCTTTACCGCGCATGGCACCAATTGCCACGTCACAACGTCTTAAAGCTTTTAGTAGTGCTTTTTGCTGAACAGTTGAAGTAAAAATACGTTGATTAAGACTGTTCTGTAAACGACGTAATTTAGTAATTGAATTGTCAAAAACTTTCACATTTGCCCCCAGTCCTATGGCCGTTTTTGCAGCAAACTCACCAACGGTTCCAGCACCCAGAATAACAACATCAGTAGGAGGGACTCCAGTGATATTACCAAACAAGAGACCTTTTCCAAACTCGTCCGTAATCATTAATTCGGCTGCGATAAGAATAGAAGCTGTTCCTGCAATCTCACTTAGTGATTTCACAGCAGGATAGGAGCCATCTTCGTCTTTTATGTACTCAAAAGCCAGTGCCGTTATTTTTTTCTGTGCTAAAGCTTCAAAGTATGCCTTCTTCTTAGTTTTTAATTGAATGGCCGAAATTATGATAGTTTCCGGATTGATCATTTCAATCTCGGCTGTTGTAGGAGGTTCTACCTTAAGAAGCATTGGACAGCCAAACACTTTCTTTGTATCATTTGTTACTTCAGCTCCTGCATCAGAGTACTCTTTATCACTATAACTGGAGCTTTCTCCGGCTCCTGATTCAATCATTACCCTATGCCCCTCATAGGTCAACGCACTAACAGCATCCGGAGTCAGACAAATACGACGTTCCTGATAACTTGTTTCTTTAGGAATTCCTATAAAAAGCTCACTTTTGAATCGGCCAATTTCAAGTTTTTCTTCTTGTGGCAACAATTGCTGTTTCGTAAATGGGGTTAAGGTAATTGACATGGGTTGTGCAAAAAATTAAGAGTACAAATTACGTAAAAAGTTTTAAAATCAATGTAAAAATTCTGCTAATAGTTGTTTAAGAATTATAACAGAATTTTTTCCATTTTTATATCAGCTCTTTCGTAACTCACGTCACCCAAAGGAACTTCAGTAAAACCAAATTTCTCATACAAATGAAGTGCAGGAAGCAGTATGCGATTGGAATACAAAAACAGCTTTTTAATATGGTTCTCTTTTGCAACAGTCATGCAATGTGTTAACAGTTTGTTTCCAACTCCAAGGCCTTGTGCTTGATCCGAAACAGCCATTTTACTCAATTCAAAGGTAATGTGATCAACTTTCATTAAGGAAACAGTTCCGATAATTTCACCGTTATATCTGGCATAGAAGATTAATCCGCCTTTATCGATAATTTCTTCTTGTGGGTTAGAAAGTACCAACTCGTCTTTTTCTTCTACTTTAAAATACTTTTTAAGCCATTCCAGATTTAGAATCTTAATGTGTTCTTTTAAATCAGTTGAAAAAGAGATAATTTCTACGGTATTTTGGGTATTCATTTTTATTTTCTTAGTGTCTTTATGTAGACCTTTCGCCTTTTGTTGAAAGTTTTAGGATAATTTTAATTCTCTTTTTCCATCTGCCAGCAGTTCAATTGTGATGGTTGAAGTTTCTTCCGGCAGTAAGCTTGCAATTTTCTCAGACCATTCAATAAAACACCAATTTCCGGAATACAAGTAATCGTCAACTCCCATGTCTAGTGCTTCCGTTTCTTTGTTTAATCTATAAAAATCAAAGTGGTAAACAATTTGATTGTTAGAAGTATAATATTCATTAACCAAAGAGAAGGTTGGACTACTGGTTGCATCCTGAACTCCCAGGTTTTTACACAATTGTTTGATTAAGGTAGTTTTTCCAACACCCATTTCTCCATTGAAAAGAATGATTTTTTTTGGATTTGCTGCTAAAATTTGCGTGGCTACTTCTCTGATTTGATCTAATGAAAAAACGATGTTCATTTTTTGTTTGTTTTAATTAGTCTCAGTTTTCAGTCTCAGCTCTAAACTGAGACTGAAAACTGAGACTGAGAACTTTTTCTATTTAGGGTTAAATACCAAAAACGGAATAATCATTTCTTCTAACGAAATCCCTCCGTGCTGGTAAGTGTTTTTATAATAACTCACATAGTGGTTGTAGTTGTTTACATAGGCTAAAAAGTAATCGTTTTTAGCAAAAATAAACGAACTACTCATGTTAATCGCTGGCAAACCAATGGCTTTAGGCTCTTTAACGACATACACATCTTTTTGTTCGTATGTTAAACTACGACCGGTTTTGTAGCGCAAATTTAAACTTGTATTTTTATCTCCAACCACTTTCGACGGATTTTTTACATTAATAGTACCGTGATCTGTTGTCAAAATCAATTTAAAACCTAAAAGTTGTGCCTGTTGAATAATTTCGAGCAGTGGCGAGTTCTTAAACCAGCTTAAAGTGAGTGAGCGATAGGCTTTGTCATCTGAAGCCAGTTCTTTTACCACTTCCATTTCAGTTTTGGCGTGCGAAAGCATGTCAACAAAATTATAAACTACAGTTACAAGATCATTTCCTTTTAAAGCTTTGAAATTTTCTGCCAATTTTTTTCCTCCTGCGTAATTGGTGATTTTGAAATAATCTTCTTTAATATTTAAACCTAAGCGTTTTAATTGCGCTGATAGAAATTCGGCTTCAAAAAGGTTTTTTCCACCATCTTCAACATCGTTCTTCCAATATTGCGGAAACTGTTTTTCCATCTCTATCGGTAATAAACCTGAAAAGATTGCATTACGGGCATATTGTGTGGCGGTTGGAAGAATAGAAAAATAAGGAACCTCTTTTTCCAGTTTATAATAATTAGAAACCACCGTTTCAAAAGATTTCCATTGATCATAACGCAGGTTGTCAATTACCACAAATAAAATAGGCTTATCCTTCTTTTTAAGCTCCGGAACTACTAATTCTTTGAATAAATTGTGCGATTGAACAGGCTTGTCCGCCTTTGGAGCAAACCAGTCTTCATAATTTCTCTCGATATATTTTCCGAATTGCGAATTGGCTTCTACTTTCTGAGACTCCAGAATTTCTATCATTGCCTGATCGTTAATATTCTCCAGTTCCAACTCCCAAAAGATTAATTTCTTGTAGAGTTCAATCCAATCTTCAAAAGAATTAACCATAGCCAATTCCATGGAGATTTTTCTAAACTCCTTTTGATAATCCAATGTCGTTTTTTCAGAAATTAATCTCGAATGATCTAGATTTTTCTTTAGACTTAACAGAATCTGATTCGGATTCACCGGTTTTATGAGATAATCGGCAATTTTGGAACCAATAGCTTCTTCCATGATATACTCTTCCTCGCTTTTGGTAATCATAATCATCGGAATAGCTGATTTCTTCTCTTTCATTTCCGAAAGCGTTTCCAGACCACTCATTCCGGGCATATTTTCATCTAAAAAAACAATATCAAAATTATCTTCTTCAAATAGTGTAATCGCATCTAAACCATTGTTAGAGGTGGTTACAACGTAGTTTTTTTTCTCCAGAAATAATATATGTGGTTTTAAAAGATCGATTTCATCATCGACCCAAAGTATTTTTATCTTGTCCATAAACGATTTTAATTTTTAATGCAATTTATAAGTATAGAACTTAAAAAGTATTAAAAATAGTATAAAATTCAGAATTAAGAATGGTTAATTTTTCTAAAAATCTTTTCAATATAATATTATCATATTGATTTTCAAAGGGAACCTTTGTTGATTTTTAAGTAAAAAACGCAAAGTTGTTTATGGTTAATTACTTATATTTGTTCACCTAAAAATAACCAAATAGTGACTCATATCAATAAGTTAAAAATATTCAATGATCCCATTTATGGGTTTATCTCCATACCGAACGAACTTATTTACGATTTAATTCAGCACCCTTATTTTCAGCGTTTACGCCGTATTTCGCAAATGGGTCTGTCGTATTTGGTTTATCCCGGAGCAAATCATACGCGTTTTCATCATGCCTTAGGCTGTATGCACTTAATGCAAAAATCAGTAGATACACTTCGTTTTAAAGGAGTTGCAATTTCGACTGAAGAAGAGAATGCGTTATATATAGCCATTTTACTACACGATATAGGTCACGGACCTTTTTCGCATGCCATGGAAAAGAGTATCGTAGAAGATGTGCATCATGAGGCCATTTCATTGTTGTTTATGAACAGGCTCAACGAAGAGTTTGAAGGAAAACTAAGTCTGGCTATTCAGGTTTTTAAAGGCGATTACCACCGAAAATTCATGTTACAACTGATCTCAAGTCAGCTCGACATGGACCGAATGGATTATTTAAAAAGAGACAGTTTTTATACTGGTGTAGCCGAGGGAAATGTAAATTCTGAGCGTTTGATTCAGATGATGAATGTAGTTGACGGTACTTTGGTAATTGAAGAAAAAGGAATTTATTCTGTGGAAAAGTTTCTGCTTTCAAGAAGATTGATGTATTGGCAGGCTTATTTGCATAAAACAAGTCTCGTGGCAGAATTAATTTTGATGAAGGTACTAAAAAGAGCTAAAGAACTTACTCTAAAAGGCATTATTCTGCCGTGCAGTGAGCCGCTTTTGTATTTCATGAAGAACAGAGTCACTCTGGAGGATTTTGATGCTGAAAAATTAGACCTATTTTCTCAACTGGATGATTTTGATATTATTAGCGCTTTAAAAGCTTGGCAAAAGCACAATGATTTTATACTTTCTACTTTAAGTAAAATGCTTATTAATAGAGATTTACTTAAAATTAAGCTTACCGCAGAAAAAATACCTGTCGAAGAATTACAATCGCTGAAGGAAGAATTTGCTAACGAACACCATATTACACAATTAGAAGCCGGTTATTTTATTTTTGGTGGAAAAATTAAAAATCAAGCTTATAGCAAAGAAGCTGAACCCATACGAATTTTGAAAAAAGACAAAACAATTGAAGATGTTGTAGAAGCATCTGACCAATTGAATTTGAGGTCATTATCTAAATTGGTAACAAAATATTACATCTGTTTCCCAAAACAACTTATCTAAAATTAACATTTAAAATCTATTTTTTATATTTTTGTCGCAATGAAATTTACAGCAGAACAAATAGCGGGAATTTTAGAAGGAGAAGTTGTTGGGAATCCCAATGTAGAAGTTTCTCGGTTATCTAAAATAGAAGAAGGTGAGGAGGGATCGCTTACTTTTTTGGCCAATCCAAAATATATCAATCATATATATACCACAAAAGCATCTGTAACAATTGTTAATGATAGCTTTATTCCGGAACAGGAAATCACTACAACTTTAATAAAAGTGGAAGACGCTTATGCTTCTTTCTCTAAACTTCTACAGTTTTACAATCAGGTTAAATTAAACAAAAATGGTATAGAAGCACAGTCTTTTATAACAGAAGGAACTAAATATGGAGAGAATTTATATTTAGGAAGCTTTAGTTACATTGGACAAAACGTGGTTCTGGGCGACAATGTAAAAATTTATCCGAACAGTTTTATTGGAGATAATGTTGTTATTGGTGATAATGTGTATATTTTTGCAGGCGCTAAAATTTATTCCGAAACTATAATTGGTAACAATTGCACTATTCATTCCGGAACTATTATTGGTGCGGATGGTTTTGGTTTTGTACCAAATGACGAAGGAGTATACAGTAAGGTACCACAAATTGGTAACGTTATTATTGAAGACAATGTTGATATTGGTGCTAACACTACCATTGACAGAGCAACTCTTGGTTCAACTATTATCCGACAAGGAGTTAAATTAGACAATCAGATTCAGATTGCGCACAATGTTGAAATTGGCAAAAATACTGTAATTGCAGCGCAATCAGGTGTGGCCGGTTCAACTAAAATTGGCGAGAACTGTATGATTGGCGGACAAGTAGGTATCGCAGGACACTTGACTATAGGTAACAATGTCAGATTGCAGGCTCAATCAGGAGTAGCAAGAAATATTAAAGATGATGAAATTCTACAAGGGACACCGTCTCTTGGTTATACTGATTTTAACAAATCGTATGTTCATTTCAAGAATCTGCCTAAAATAGTTTCCGAAGTAGAAGAATTAAAAAAACAAATAATAAACCCAAAAAATGGAAATAATGGTTAAACAGAAGACCATCAAAAATGAAATTTCACTAACAGGCGTTGGATTACACACTGGGAAAGAAGTTACAATGACTTTTAAACCAGCTCCAATAAATAATGGTTTCACTTTTGTAAGAGTAGATTTGCAAGGTCAGCCGGTCATTGAGGCTGATGCTAACTATGTTGTTAATACGCAAAGAGGTACTAATTTAGAAAAACTTGGCGTAAAAATTCAAACTCCTGAACATGTTTTGGCGGCATTAGTTGGATGTGATCTTGACAATGTTATTATAGAATTAGATGCTTCAGAACTTCCTATCATGGATGGTTCTTCAAAATATTTTGTGGAAGCAATTGAAAAAGCTGAAATAGAAGAGCAAGACGCTAAACGTAACGTTTATGTAGTAAAAGAAGTAATATCATTTACAGACGAAACGACCGGAAGCGAGATCTTGGTTATGCCTAGCGACGATTATCAGGTGACTACAATGGTAGATTTTGGGACTAAAGTTTTAGGGACCCAGAATGCTACTATGAAAAGTATAGCTGATTTTAAAAATGAAATTGCAAGTTCAAGAACTTTTAGTTTCTTACACGAATTAGAGTCATTACTAGAGCACGGTTTAATTAAAGGTGGTGATTTAAATAATGCAATCGTATATGTAGACAAAGAAATTTCGGAATCTACTATGGCGAATTTAAAGAAAGCTTTCGGGAAAGATGAAATTTCGGTAAAACCAAATGGTGTTCTTGATAATCTTACTTTACACTATCCAAACGAAGCAGCAAGACATAAGCTTCTTGATGTAATTGGAGATTTATCTCTTATCGGAGTTCGTATACAAGGAAAAATTATCGCCAACAAACCAGGGCATTTTGTAAATACACAGTTTGCTAAAAAGTTAGCTAAAATTATCAAGATTGAGCAAAGAAATCATGTACCTGTTTATGATTTAAATCAGGAACCTTTGATGGATATTCATAAAATCATGGCGATGCTTCCTCACAGACCTCCATTCTTGTTGATTGACAGAATTATCGAGATGTCTGATCGTCACGTGGTTGGTTTGAAGAATGTAACCATGAACGAAAATTTCTTTGTTGGACATTTCCCAGAAGCACCGGTTATGCCGGGGGTATTAATTGTGGAAGCAATGGCACAAACGGGTGGAATTTTGGTTTTAAGCACAGTTCCGGATCCCGAAAATTATTTGACTTACTTTATGAAAATTGATAATGTCAAATTCAAACACAAAGTATTGCCAGGTGATACCTTAATTTTCAAATGCGAATTGATTTCTCCAATCAGAAGAGGGATCTGTCATATGCAGGCAAATGCTTACGCAAATGGGAAATTAGTGACCGAGGCAGAATTAATGGCTCAAATTGCGAGAAAACAATAATAATTAATCAATTTTATTGTTTAGGTTTGTTGCCCAAATTAGACTATTTTAATTTAAAATATAAAAAATACATATGAATCAACCATTAGCATATGTTCATCCTGGCGCTAAAATCGCTAAAAATGTTGTAATTGAACCTTTTACAACAATTCACAATAATGTTATTATTGGTGATGGTACTTGGATTGGTTCAAATGTGACGATCATGGAAGGTGCCCGCATTGGTAAAAATTGCAATATTTTTCCGGGAGCGGTTATTTCTGCGGTACCACAAGATTTGAAGTTCGGCGGAGAAGATTCTCTAGCTATTATTGGAGATAACTGTACAATTAGAGAATGTGTTACGATCAACAGAGGTACAGTGGCCTCCGGACAAACTATTCTTGGAAACAATTGTTTAGTTATGGCTTACGCTCACATTGCACACGATTGCGAAATTGGCAATAATGCCATCATTGTAAACGGTGTTGCACTTGCAGGTCACGTAGTTGTTGGAAACCACGCTGTAATTGGTGGTTTAGCAGCGATTCATCAGTTTATTCATATCGGAGATCATGCTATGATTTCGGGTGGATCATTGGTTAGAAAAGACGTTCCTCCTTATACAAAAGCAGCAAAAGAACCTTTGTCGTATGTAGGGATTAATTCAGTAGGTTTAAGAAGAAGAGGTTTCAGTACTGAGAAAATCAGAGAAATTCAGGAAATCTATAGAATTTTATACCAAAAGAATTACAACACGACGCAGGCTTTAAGTATTATTGAAGCTGAAATGGAAGCAACTCCTGAAAGAGATGAAATTCTGGATTTTATCCGAAATTCATCTAGAGGAATCATGAAAGGATATTCCGGAAACTATTAATTTTAGAGTTTAGATTTCTGATTTTAGATTTCTAAGTTGAAAAAATTGAAAATTGAAAATTAAAAATATTAATATAAAAATGAAGATTTATTCTATAGCTGGAATCTAAAATCTACATTCTAAAATCAAAAATAAAAAAATGGCATCTACATCAGATATTAGAAACGGATTGTGTATTAAATTCAACCACGATATTTTTAAAATTGTTGAATTTCTTCACGTAAAACCTGGAAAAGGACCTGCTTTCGTAAGAACAAAATTAAGAAGTTTAACATCAGGGAAAGTATTGGATAATACATTTTCTGCTGGACATAAAATTGATGTTATTCGTGTAGAAACGCATAACTACCAGTTTTTATATGCTGAAGGTGATGAGTTTCATTTTATGAACACAGAATCTTTCGAGCAAATCTCTCTAAATAAAAACATTTTAGATGCTCCGGGATTATTGAAAGAAGGAACAAGTGTAATGGTTCAGGTAAATACTGAAACTGACTTGCCTTTATCAGTAGATATGCCATCTTCTGTAATTCTTGAAGTTACTTATGCTGAGCCGGGAGTAAAAGGAAATACAGCTACAAATGCTACAAAAAACGCGACAGTAGAAACTGGAGCGTCTGTAAACGTTCCTTTGTTCATCAACGAAGGTGATAAAATTAAAATTGATACAGCTTCAGGTTCTTACATGGAGCGTGTAAAGGAGTAGTTTTTATGAGTTTTCAGTTTTCAGTCGCAGTTATCAGTTTGTTAATGCAGATTGAAAACTGAGACTGAAAACTGAGACTGAAAACTAAATAAATATATGAAATTTCCAAAGAGTCATTCTTTACAAGAAATTGCAAATTTGCTTGACTGCGAATTTATTGGTGACCAAAACTTTCCTGTTTTAGGCATGAACGAGATACATGTCGTTGAAGCCGGAGATATTGTTTTTGTTGACCATCCTAAATATTATGACAAAGCTTTACAATCGGCGGCTACTATAGTTTTGATTAACAAAAAAGTAGATTGTCCTGAAGGTAAAGCCCTTCTAATTTCTGATGATCCTTTCAGAGATTTTAATATCTTAACCAAACACTTCAGACCATTTCAAGGCACCAATGTGTCGATTGCACTCTCTGCAACTATCGGAGAAGGTACTGTAATTCAGCCCAACTGTTTTATCGGAAACAATGTTACCATTGGTAAAAACTGTCTGATTCACCCCAATGTCACTATTTACGATCATACCGTAATTGGCGACAACGTAATGATTCATGCCGGAACTATTTTAGGAGCCGATGCTTTTTATTACAAAAAACGTCCTGAGGGGTTCGATCAGTTAATTTCCGGAGGAAGAGTAGTTATCGAAGACAATGTCGGCATAGGAGCGCTGTGTACAATTGACAAAGGTGTTACTGGTGATACCACTATTGGTGAAGGTACAAAATTGGACAATCAGGTACATGTTGGACATGATACTGTAATTGGTAAAAAATGTTTAATTGCTTCACAAACTGGTATTGCCGGATGTGTAATAATTGAAGATGAAGTTACCATTTGGGGACAGGTAGGAACAACCAGTGGCATTACAATAGGAGCAAAGGCTGTTATTATGGGACAAACAGGAGTTACCAAATCAGTTGAAGGAGGAAAGTCTTATTTCGGAACCCCAATCGAAGAATCGAGAGAAAAGTTAAAACAAATGGCCAATATCAAAAAGATTCCTGAAATTCTAAATAAATTGAAGTAATTATGTCTATAAAAGAATTTGTTCAAAAATTTTACAAGTCAGATGCCTTAATTGATAGCGAAATCATGAAAGCTTACTTACATCCCGAAGTAAAGTTAGACTGGAACAGCACTAAAGGACTAATCGAAATGGATTACGATTCTATGATGGCTATGGCAAATGAGCTTAGTCGAGCTTATGTTCGTTCGAAGGTTAGAATTAGCCATATCATTGCCGAAGAAGACTTAGTTTCAATACGATATTCTCACTTTGTAAAAACGATTGAGAACCCTAGAGAAGAGATGTTATTAGCTCATTTTGCCACAATTTGGCAAATAAAAGATGATAAATTATATCGCGGTTATCAAATGAGTCAATTTTCTTAATTTTTTTAAAGACAAAAAGGTTAAAATACGTTACAAAACCTTACTTTTGCATCACAATTTTAAAAACTACATAAAATATATATCATGAGTGTTTTAGTTAATAAAGATTCCAAAATAATTGTTCAAGGATTTACAGGTAGCGAAGGAACTTTCCACGCTTCTCAAATGATTGAGTACGGTACAAATGTTGTTGGTGGTGTAACTCCGGGTAAAGGAGGAACAAGCCATTTAGACCGTCCGGTTTTTAACACAGTAAAAGATGCTGTAGAACAAGCCGGAGCGGATACATCTATCATTTTTGTTCCGCCAGCTTTTGCTGCTGATGCAATTATGGAAGCTGCTGACGCTGGAATTAAAGTAATTATTGCTATTACTGAAGGAATTCCTGTAGCAGATATGATTAAAGCTAACAACTATGTTAAAGAAAGAAATTCAAGATTAATCGGACCAAACTGTCCTGGTGTAATTACTCCGGGTGAAGCTAAAGTTGGTATTATGCCAGGTTTTGTTTTCAAAAAAGGAACAGTTGGTATCGTTTCTAAATCAGGAACTTTAACTTACGAAGCTGCTGATCAGGTTGTAAAACAAGGTTTAGGAATTACTACTGCTATTGGTATTGGTGGAGATCCAATTATTGGAACTACAACTAAAGAAGCAGTTGAATTATTAATGAACGACCCAGAAACTGAAATCATCATTATGATTGGTGAAATTGGAGGTCAATTAGAAGCTGATGCTGCTAAATGGGTAAGAGCTGATGGTAACCGTAAACCAGTTGTTGGTTTTATTGCGGGAGAAACTGCTCCAGCAGGTAGAACAATGGGTCACGCAGGTGCTATTGTTGGTGGTTCTGATGATACTGCTGCTGCTAAAAAACAAATCATGAGAGACAACGGAATTCACGTTGTTGATTCGCCAGCTGAAATTGGTAAAAAAGTAAAAGAAGTACTTGGATAATTCCGGGTATTTAAAATAATAAATTCCAAAAAAGTCTCAATATTCTGTTGAGACTTTTTTACATTTAAAGTCCTGAGGGATAAATCAAAAAAACTTAGTATCTAAGTATCTCAGCATCTTAGAAACTTAAAAATAAAAATATGTACAAAGAATTAGAAAAATTTAAAGTAAACAGCAGCTTTACTTTTACAATTGAAGACAGTTTAGAACAAGTTTGTAACGCTCCTGAAGGAGGTGCTGGTGTTTTTGTAGTTTATGCAGTTGAAGGAAATACAAAAGAATTGATCATGGTAGGATCTACCGGAACTGTTCAGAATGATGGTACTTTGAAAAGCAAAAACGGCGGATTGTACGATAAAATTGTAAACGGGCATCAATTTGCCAAAACAGGAAGAAAATACTCTTGGCCGGCTCAAATGAAATTAGAAAATATTACTGCTCTTGAAGTAGTTTGGTTCGAAACTTTCAATGCAGATTCAAAAGGAATTCCAACTACAGTAGAAGGACAGGTTTTGCAAAATTTCTTAGATGAAAATGCAAAATTGCCAAGATGGAATGTAGCTTTCTAGAAGAAACTTCAATATAAAATTGTCGAAAGCCTTGCTAAATATTTTAGTGAGGCTTTTTTTAATAAATTCGTTGCAAGAAGAACATTTGGATTTCTTGCAAACCTTTTTGATTAGTTGGGCTGTAAGCCCTAAAGCACAAACATAGTGCAACGCACTATGACTAAATCAATGGAGCACATTGCCCTGAAGGGGCAAGAGCATGCTTAGGCCATAATTATAAATGCGTTTTTGTTTGAGATTCGGCTTTCGCCCTTTCAGGGCTTGAAAAAAAATGTTTTACCATGCAATAGTGCTTTGCACTATTCTATTGCTATGGCTCTTTCAGAGCAAGTCTTTAAAACTATGCTTGTGTACTCAATATAGGTTTATAAATGATTATTTGCTGATAAATTTTTCAAACCTTGACATCATTTCATCTTTCTCTTTCAACATACGCTCGTATAACGCCATTTTTTCGTCATATAATTGAACAATTTTATCAATAGCATTGAAAGAGGGTTGATAGCTAAATCCAGAAGCGTCAGCATTATCTTTAAAATCTTGGAATGAATAAGTATTTGCTATAACATTTATTGCTTGTTCTTCATCAAAGTTCTGAAAAGCTTCAACAGGAATCTTTAGTAGTGCAGAAATTTGTTTCAACAAACTATCTTCAATCACTTCTTTCTGCTCCAGCATAGAGATTTTCTTCTGATTCCATTCTTCTCCCAGATCATACACTAATGCTTCCTACTTTATGTTAAGCATTTCTCTAAAAAAGTTTTACGTTTCTTCCCTGATGTATTTTCTGTTCCATAACAATTATCAATTTTCTAAAGACTCAAAGATAAGGTCTTGGCTAAGTTTCAAGGATAAAAAAACATCCCGTAAAACATCCCTTTTGTCAGATATTATAGTCAAATTTCAAATAGATTATCCTTTTGAAAAAATAGAGCTTCGCTTAAGATTCTTTTTGTTAATCTCCAGTTTATTTTTTTATCATATTTCAATTCGCAATTTAAATTTAACAATAAAGACCTCTTTTTCAAGTAAAGCCAAAATTGTAACAATGTAACAAATTAAAATAAAGCGGAAACTGTTATTAAAGATAATGTTAAAAAATAACAATAAAACTATGGTGATAAAATCTGACATTTAGAAAAAATAAAGCAATACTTTTAATTTTATTTTTCAGTGCTAAACCCCGTGTTTTCAGTAAAAAGTGTATTTATTGGTACGTAAATTCCTCTCTTTTTTTATTTTCGAAAATTTGTTTTATATATATGCTTTTATATATTTATCGCACAGATATAAAGAATATTGTTAACAAATCTTATTCTTTGTGTTAAAAACAAGTGCTTATTTTCAAGAATTCTATTGCAATTTTATATGAATACCAAAACTCTACAATTCAAAACTTCTGACGATCTTACGCTTTGGACTAACTTGAAAAATGGAGATGAAAAATCATTCTCTCTGTTGTTTGAAAAATACTATGGTGATTTGGTAAACTACGGAAATTCGCTTTCTCCAAATGCTGAAAAGGTACAAGATTGTGTTCAGGATGTTTTTACGGATATTTGGGTTTACAAAAACGGGCTTCAAAGTTCAGTTGTAGTAAAAGCCTATTTATTGTCGAGTGTGCGCAAGCGTATTGCACGTTTGTACGAACGCGATCATATTTTCCGCAAGTCAGCAAGCACAGATTCCATTGCTTTTCTTTTAGAATTCTCGGTAGAACACGATCTCATGGATGACGATTATGCTACAAAAGAAAAAGTAGTTCATTTGAACAAATTATTAAACAATTTACCGGCAAGACAAAAAGAGGCCCTGTATTTAAGATACCATCAAGGCTTAACAGTTGATCAGATTGCCGATATGCTAGAGGTAAATTATCAATCAGCAAGTAACTTACTACACCGCGGTTTACTTACTCTTCGCAAAGAATGGAAGGGTAGTGTTTCGTTAATTCTTCTTCTTTCTTCAGCTACTTTTTAATTTTATTTATACAGAATTAAAAAAAAATCATAATTTGGTGAGTATATAATAAGAAAGCCGTCCTCTATGTTTTTGTAACCCTATTTCTAGATGCAAAAACGTAATAAATATACCGAAATTGAAGATTTCTTATCTGATGAATCATTCCAGTCCTGGATCTTATCCAAAATAGACAATGATGGTTGGGAAGAATGGACTTTAGAGAGTCGTCAGCGTGCTAAGCTGGTAGAAGACGCGAGATTATTGTTGTTGGCCATGAAAGTACCGGATCAGCCTATATCTCCTGTAGATCTACATCATGCTTTGCAGGCCACCTGGATTAAAATCGAAGAGAAAGAGAATCAGAACAATTCAACCCCAAGTTCCAAGATAAAATTTCTTAAGAAATATTTTCTTAGTGGTATTGCCGCTGCTTTAATTCTTGGTTTAGGATCAATTTGGTTATATAACAACCAAATAGTCACCGTTGGCAGAGAAGTAACCTACAATGAGTTGATTAGTGAAAACAACGAGGGATTGGTAGAACAAACTAATAATTCAGACAAAGCTCAAATTATTACTTTATCTGATGGTAGTTCGGTTTTATTACAGCCTAATAGTAAACTTAGTTACCCTAAGATCTTTACCGGAAATGAAAGAAAGGTGTACTTATCTGGCGAAGGTTTCTTTGAAATTAGTAAAAATCCTAAAAAGCCTTTCTTTGTTTACGCAAATGAAATTGTTACAAAGGTAGTCGGAACTAGTTTTAGAGTCAAGGCCTATTCTGATCAACCTGATGTTGAAGTTTTGGTTCGCACCGGTAAAGTAAGGGTAAAATCAAACGACCTGGTTGCAAAGTCAGATGATCATGAAGTTGTTTTGTTACCAAATCAGGCGTTACGTTTTCAACGTAAAGATTTAAGTTTTAATAAAATTACAAATATCACTCAGGATATAGTCCTTACCCGTAGTGTCGGAAATATTGAGCAGCTCAGCTTTGAATTTACCGATATTCCGGTATCACAAATTTTTGAAACGATAGAGCAGGCCTACCTTGTAGACATTGATTACCCCAAAAATAAACTCAAAGACTGTCATCTTACCACTTCACTTAGTGATCAGCCTTTGATGGAAAAATTAAAAATTGTCTGTAACAGCATTGGCAATAAGACCACATTTGAAATGAATGGAAATCAGATTGTTATAATATCTGATGGATGTAACTAATCACATTTTACAACTGTAATTGTAAAGTTGAGTTTTAAAATTTAAAGAATCGAAAAATAACCAAAACAAGAAAATTAAAGCGCCTATGTAAAAGAAAATGCATAAAAAAAGTGCCGAAATGCTGTAACATTATCGACACTTAAATGAATCAAATTACTCTCTGTAAAGAGTAATTGAGGATGTTTCTTAAAATACACTCGAATCAGTATTAATCAAAACAAACCAAAATTATGAAAAAACCAGTTGTTAAACAACGATTACTCCATCGAATCATGAAAATAACACTATTTCAGTTTGTTCTGGCACTTGTGTTTTCAAGTGTTGCCATGGCAAATGATGTAAATGGACAAAAAAAGTTAGATACTAAAGTTACAATTAATATTACAAATTTAACTTTAGACAATACATTGTCTAAATTACAAAAGTCTGCAAACGTAAAATTTTCTTACAATTCAAGATTGCCACAACTGAATCAGAAAGTTAGCATAGATGCTAACGATGAAACATTGTCGAGTATTTTGAATCGAATTTTATTGCCATTTAATATCACTTATACCGAAGTAAGCAATCAGATTATTTTGCAAAAAAGTGCTTTGTCAGATCCTTTTACAGGTGTTGAATCAAATAATTCTTTGTTTGAGAGCTTAACAGCCGCGGGGCCAATTATTAAGGGTACAGTTACAGATGTTAGTGGTAGTCCGCTACCTGGAGCTACTGTATTGGCTAAAGGAACTAAAATCGCAGTACTAACAGACTTTGATGGTAAATTTTCTATCGAAATGCCAACAAACAGCGACAGGCTTGTGATCTCTTATGTTGGAATGGAGACTAAAGAAATCGGGATAACCAATACAAATCCGGTTGTGGTTTTAAATGAAGCAGGGCAAAATCTAAAAGAAGTTGTAGTTACTACAGGTTACGAAAAAACTTCAAAAAGAACTTTTACAGGAGCAATCAGTAAAATTTCCGGCAGTGAATTAAAAGTCGATGGTGTTGTAGATGTAAGCAGAATGATTGAAGGTAAAGCTGCCGGTGTTACTGTACAAAACGTTACAGGATCTTTTGGTTCGACACCAAAAATTACTGTTCGTGGATCTTCTTCTATTTTCGGAGATACAAAACCTTTATGGGTTATTGACGGGGTTGTTCAAGAAGATATTATCAACGTATCATTTGCTGATTTAGCTTCCGGAAATTCAGCAACATTATTAAGCTCTGCTGTAGCGGGTTTGAATGCTAATGATATTCAAAGTATTGAAATTCTTAAAGATGCTTCGGCCACTTCAATCTATGGTTCAAGATCTTTAAATGGGGTAGTAGTTGTAACTACTAAACAAGGACGTAGAGACTCTCCTCTAAAAGTAACTTATTCTGTTGAAAATACAGTGAGAACTGTACCAAGTTATACTCAGTATGATATTTTAAATTCTCAGGAATCAATGAGTATTTTTCAAGAGATGAGAACAAAAGGTTACCTTAATCAAAGTTCGTCTATTACTGCAAGATTTAGTGGTGTTTATGGTATTTTGGCTAAAGAAGTTAATCGTTATAATGAATCTAACGGTCAGTATGGCGTTAGAAATGAGCAGCCATACATCAATGAGTTTTTGCAAAAATATGAATTAGCAAGTACAGACTGGTTTAAAGTTTTATTTAGACCCTCTATCACGCAGAATCACTCCTTAAGTTTTTCAGGTGGTGGAAAAAATAATACCTTTTATGGTTCTCTAGGATACTACACAGATCCGGGATGGACTTTGGCTGATAATGTAAAACAGTTATCATCAAACTTAAAAGGAACATTCTTTATTAACGACAGATTAAATATTACTTTATCAACACTTGCTTCTATACGTGATCAGGAAGCACCAGGTACATATGAAAGTAAAAATGATGCTGTGTTTGGTAAAATAACCAGAGATTTTGATATTAACCCATTTAATTATGTATTAAGTACAAGCAGAACGCTTAGACCTTATGATGAAAATGGTAATTACGAATACTACCAAAACAACTGGGCTCCTATGAACATCTTAAAGGAGTTGAAAAATAATACTATGGGGATAAAAGTAAACGATATTCGTTTTCAAGCTGACATAGATTATAAAATAAATAAAAATTTGACCTATAACTTTACGGGGTCTGCGCGTTATGCCAATACATCAAGAGAGCATAAAATTTACGAAGATTCGAATGTAGTAGGGGCATATAATGCAGGTGTTGGTGCGACTCTAAATACTCAAATCCAAAAGGATAATGTGTTCTTGTACCAAAATCCAAATGATTTAACAGCACCAAAAATATCTGTATTGCCAAATGGTGGATTTTTAAGAAAATACACCAACGATATGACTTCTTATAATGTTAGAAATAGTATTACCTACAGAAACACCTTGAATGACAAACATGAATTAGAAGGTTTCTTTGGTACAGAGTTTAGATCAGTAGACAGAAATAATGACAATTTTACTGCTGCAGGAATTCAATACGAAAAAGGACTTAGTGCTTTTATTGACCCTAAATTAATTGAAAAGTTAGTAAACGAAGGAAACTCTTACTACGATTTTGGAGCTGAAAGAGAGCGAACAGTTGGTTTCTTTGGAAAAGTAGGATATACTTACGATCGTCGTTATACAGGATCTATTACGGGTCGTTATGACGGGTCTAACAGACAAGGAGATACAGGATCATCAAGATGGCTTCCTACCTACACCTTAAGTGGTAAATGGAATATTAAAGAAGAAAATTTCATGAAGAATGTTGAATCTGTTAACACTTTAGCGCTTAGAGCCTCATACGGTTTAACAGCAACAGCAGGTCCTGCTACAAATTCATTGGCTATTTACAAAAGTTTTATCACAAACCGTTTTAATACCGGAGACAGAGAAAATGCTATAAACATTGCGGATTTACAGAATGCAGATTTGACATGGGAAAAACAATTCGAAACCAATATTGGTTTAGATCTTGGATTGTTCAGAAACAGAGTACAAGTAACTACAGATGTTTACAGACGTAAAGCATTTGATCTTATTGATTATGTAATTACTTCCGGTGTTGGAGGACAATCTGTTAAGCAGGGTAACAATGCCGATATGGAGACTAAAGGTATCGAGTTTGGTTTTACTACTCAGAATATTGCTGCTAAAGATTTTAAATGGTCTACCACATTAAATTTTTCTGTTTATGACCAAAAAATTACAAAATTAGCCAACAGACCAGCAGTATTTGATTTGATAGCTTCAAATGGAGGTAACACAGTAGGTCATCCTAGAAACTCCCTTTATTCTTATCAGTTTACAGGTCTGAATCCTGAAGGATTACCAACTTTTAAATTACAGGATGGTGCTGAAAATAATATTACAGAAGCTAATTTTCAGGACACTAACAATGTAATGAAATATTTAAAATACGAAGGATCTGTTGAGCCAAATAAATCTATTGGTCTTGCCAATACGTTTACTTACAAAAACTGGTCATTATATGTTTTCATCGTAGGATCAGGAGGAAATAAAATCAGATTGAATCCCGTGTATAATAATGTTTACACAGATCAGACTGTTTTCACAAAAGAATTTGCTAACAGATGGATCAATCCAGGAGACGAAAACTTCACCAATGTACCAGTTATTGCAGATCGATTGTTGAATAGAAATTATGGTGAGAACGACTTACAGATTGCCTACAATACTTATAATTTTTCTGATGTTAGAATTGCAAGCGGTGATTTTGTAAGGTTAAAGAATATTTCTCTTGGCTGGGAATTTCCAAGTGATTTTAAGAGAAAGTTAGGCGTTAGCAGCTTTACTCTTAAAGGATCCGCAGTTAATCCATGGTTGATTTACTCCGATAAAAAATTAAACGGACAAGATCCTGAATTCCGTAATACCGGAGGGGTAGCTTTCCCTATTACAGCCCAATATACTTTTGCAATAAATATTTCATTCTAATACTAAAATTGATTATGAAAAATATAAAAATAACACTATCACTAGTATTGCTGATTGGTTTTAGCAGTTGTGATGATTTCCTTTCAGAAGTACCAGATAACAGAACACAGATAGATACGCCTGAGAAAATATCCGAATTATTAGTTACAGCCTATCCTAACGCTTCCTATTTTGCACTTGCAGAAGCTATGTCTGATAATGTTTTTGACTCAGAGTTAAAACAGGCTGCGAATGTAAACAATGATAACAGCTATAATTGGGAAATGCAAAATCAGATCGGAACAGATACTGAAAATGGATTTTGGATCGGATCGTACGAAGCTATCGCGGCTGCCAATCAGGCATTGGATGCCATTGAAAAATTAGGCAGTCCAACAAGTTTAAATCCACAAAAAGGGGAGGCTTTGATTGCGAGAGCCTATTCTCATTTTATGTTGGTTTCATTATGGGCGAATCGTTACAATCCTGCAACAGCCGGATCAGATTTAGGAGTTCCGTATATTACAAAACCGGAAACAGCCTTATTGGTACAATACAAACGTAATACAGTAAAAGAAGTTTTCGATTTTGTAGAACAGGACATTATAGAAGGTTTAAAATATGTAACGAATGATTATAAAGAACCTAAGTTTCACTTTAACAGGGATGCTGCCAGAGCCTTGGCATGTCGTTTTTACTTAATAAAAGGGGATTGGGACAAAGTTCTTGAATTTTCTGAAGGACTTGGTTCTAAACCAACTAAAATTAGAAGTTATCTTGCATTTAATGCTGTTCCTTTCTCTCAAATGCCTTTAGAATACTCTAAAGCAGAGCAAGAAACCAATCTCTTAATTGCTTATCCTAACTCAATTGCAAACAGAGCAGGTGCTTACCGATTTGCTCTTGCAGGAAATAAGTCAGATGAAATATTAGGAAATCAAACCAATATGTGGGGTAAACCAAATTTAATTAAAGCTCAGGGTCAATATTACAGCGGAGTACTGGTTGTGGTTCCTAAACTTTACGAATATTTTAAAGTTACAAACCTAACATCTGGTATTGGAGAGCCTTATACTGCTACCGTTTTACTTAGCAATGACGAGTTGTATCTGAACAGAATTGAAGCATTAGTCATGAAGAATAGGATGGCAGAAGCTAATATTGAATTAGGATACTTTTTAGGAACCAGAACATCAGGATACAATGCTGCAACAGATCTATTCAATGAATCAGTAGTACAGGCTAAATATCCGGTAATCTCAAATGAGTTTACTCCGTTCTATACCTTAAGCCCACTTCAGGCTTCCTATATAAAAGCATTAGCAGAGGCAAGAAGAAAAGATTTTTTACGTGAAGGACTTAGATGGTTTGATATCAAACGTTTTAATCTGGTTGTAACTCATAATACACTTGAGTTTGGTAAAGTAATTCGAAAAAACGTCTTAGAGAAAGACGACAAACGAAGAGCATTACAAATTCCGCTTAGAGCTTCAGATAATGGTATTGAAAAAAATCCTAGATAATTTTTAATTAAAGTATAGTATGAAAATAGTAAAAACATATAAAATAGCACTAATGGCAGGGGTCTTACTTCTTGCATCCTGTGCTCATGAAGTGCAGCCAAAAGAAAGTCAATTTGATTTTTCAGCACTGTCAAAAACAGATTTAGATAAATGGATTGGGACCACTTTCTTAAACCCTTATAATATAAATGTATATTATGAGTGGAATCAAAATTTAGTTGATAATACTAAATATCTATTCCCACCACAGGTAGATAAAGTTCAGCCGGCAATGGAAGTGGTAAAGAAAATCTGGGTGGACAGTTACACCAAGATTGGCGGAGTGAATTTTGTAAAGAAAATTGCTCCTAGAGAATTTGTACTTGTTGGAGGTGTTAATTTAAACACTAACGGAACAGTAACTTTGGGATTAGCAGAAGCCGGTCAAAGAGTTACGCTATTTGAGGTAGATAAACTTAATAAGAAAAACAGAGCTAATGTTACACAGTTTATTCACACCATTCAGCATGAATATGTGCATATTTTAAACCAGACTAAGCCATTTGACGAGCAGGCCTGGTCAAAGTTAACTCCGGTAGGTTATACTTCTACATGGTATACAGAGGCCCTTTCAACTTCAAGATCATTAGGTTTTATAACCAGTTATGCAAGATTAAACATTTATGAAGATTTTGCCGAAACTGCCGCTACAATTTTAACCAGTTCAAAAGCAGAATACGATGCCATTTTGGCGGGTGTTACAGATGCTACTGCTAAAGCAAATATTAAAGCAAAAGAGGCATTGGTTGTAAAGTATTATAAGGATTCTTTTAATATAGATTTCTATGCCTTAAGAGATGAAGCTCAAAAAAACACTGATGTTGTAGTTAATAACTAAGGACAATAAATTTTATAAAAATCATATTATGAAAGCAAAAAATATATATAAGTATTTAGCGATTTCTTTTATAGCTTTATTACTGGGGTCTTGTACAAGCACAGAAGTAGACGCTAAATTTGATAAAAATGCTACAGAAAGATTAAGTTCCCGTCAAAAAGAGCTGAACGATGTTTTACTTTCATCTTCAGAAGGATGGAAAGCAGTTTATTATACAGACAGCACACAATTAGGGGGGTGGACACATTTATTTAAATTTCTTCCAGAAGGAAAAGTAGATATGGCCTCCGATTTTAATAGCCTGACAGGAACTTACAAAAGTCAGTACGAAATTCAGGTCGGTAGCACTGTAAGTTTAGTTTTTACAACCGAAAACAGAATACATCTTTTGTCCGATGCAAATAATTCTCCAACAGCGGCACTTTTAGCCAAAGGATATTTAGGAGATTTTCAATTCTTTTATTATGGACAAAAAAATGGAGACATTATTTTTAGAACCAATAGAAACGGACACGAAGTTCGTTTTGTAAAAGCGACAGCAAAAGATTGGACAGATTTAGCTAAAAACACGCCAATAATAAATGCCATAACAGGAGATGAAGTAAGTCCGCTTTATAGATTATTACAGATTAATGACGGATCTACAATTCAAAACTATGATTTTGATTATAATACAGCTGCGCGTTTTGGAGTGGCAACATCTTTATTGACAGGATCAAATGACGTTCAGAATTTAGCTTTGGCTTTTACACCAACGGGAGCTACAGTAAAACCGGCACTTACAGTAAAAGGTCAAAAACTAACTAATTTTGTGTATGATACCGCTACTAATAATTTTGTTGCAACAGGAACTGGAGGAGTAAGTGCAACTCTTAAATTTAGCAATGTCCCACCAAGGTTAACAGATGATTATAAGATACTGCTTCCGGGGAAGATTTCTGCCAGATTGGGATACTTTGTTGATGATTATACAGAGGATGCATCAACAAACTCACAATTGTTTATAAATGAGTTAGCAAAAATTAACGCAAGCTTACCTAAAGGTGTAACCATAGCATCCGTTCAGCTTTACTTGAATCACTCGCTTGGAAATTTCATTTATTATACGTTCGCAGGTGGTCAGCCTGCAATTTTTCACTACATAGATGTTGTGGAAGACGCACCAAACCAAAAGATCATTCTAAAACATAAGTCTTGGAATGGAAACACAACTGCTGCAGCTCCAGCATTCTTGGCTAGTTTTGATAAAAATCTTGTCAATACCACTGGTGTTTTTGTCAAAAAAGAAAACTTCAAGTTAGGATATACCAATACAGTTTATACGTTTACTAGTGCGTCAAGTTCATTTAGAATGACAACCTGGCTGCTTTAAGTCGAACCTAAAAAAATGCATTGTAGTCTTTTAGAAAGAGCAGCTACAAACTACAATGCGTTTTGTCTTTATTTTATTTTATTTTTATTTTGAGTTGAGGCAGCCCTAACGGGCTGCTTTTTAAGTGAGAAATCAGAACAACTCGTTTTACTTGATTTAGAAACCAAACTAATATGTAATTTAAGAATATCTTTAGGTCTGAAACTCAACGGACAAAAAATGATTGAGATAATCAACTGTTAAATAACCAATTTTATGATGTTAAAAACTATTTTAAATTTCTCAGGAGTTGAAGTACTAGGCAAAGAAGAACTAAAAAGAGTAAACGGAAGCGGTGGAGTAAGATGTACTATTCCATGGACACCTTTTCCTTATAACGGACCATGTATTATGCTCCCTCCTGAACAACCGGTAGAACCAATATGCAGAGCAACAATAGATGGCGTGATTTGTGAGTAGTTTTTAAGATGTGTCGTCTTTAAAAAATGATATTCAACCCATACTAATAATTGAATAAATGGCTTTTAAGACAAAACACCTAACTAAAAGCAGTCTCTTTCTTTGCGTTAATTATTAATTTTCAGATGTTAACACCATTGATTACACTGCATTTCTTTTGAAAACTAAGAGAGATAAATCTTCACTTGTTAGTCCATTTTTTTATAGATTAAGAAAAACCGTTTCATAATTTGAAACGGTTTTTTTATGATTATTAGTAAAGAATCATTCTTAATCCTAAATTATGCCGTGACTTAATTTTTTTAAAAAGGGAATTATCATATATTTGACAAGTCATTCACAGCACTGTTTTTTACTCTTTTTTCAAGAGAAAGTAAATAGCTCATTAGCTGGAAATAATATTAACATTAATTTTGAATATGAAATTACTAGAAGGAAAAGTTGCCATTATTACGGGCGCTAGTCGTGGAATTGGAAGAGGAATTGCTGAAGTTTTTGCTAAACATGGCGCAAACGTTGCTTTTACATACAGCTCATCTGTAGCTTCTGCAGAAGCTTTAGAAGCTGAATTGAACGGTTTAGGAATTAAAGCAAAAGGATACCAATCAAATGCTGCCGATTTTAATGAAGCACAAACTTTTGTTGATGCAGTTTTAGCTGATTTCGGAACCGTAGATATCTTAATTAACAATGCCGGAATTACAAAAGACAACCTGTTAATGCGTATGTCTGAAGCAGATTTTGATCAGGTTATTGATGTAAACCTGAAATCTGTCTTTAATATGACAAAAGCAATTCAAAAAACCTTTTTGAAACAACGTTCAGGATCCATCATAAATATCAGCTCAGTAGTAGGAGTTTCAGGAAACGCAGGGCAAACTAACTATGCCGCTTCAAAAGCGGGTGCTATTGGTTTTACTAAATCTGTAGCATTAGAGTTAGGTTCCCGTAACATTCGTTGCAATGCAATCGCGCCAGGTTTCATTGAAACGGAGATGACTGCAAAATTAAACGAAGATGTGGTAAAAGGATGGAGAGAAGGAATTCCATTAAAAAGAGGAGGAAGCGCAGAAGATGTTGCTAACGCTTGTCTTTTCTTAGCTTCAGACTTAAGTGCGTATGTCACAGGACAAGTACTTAATGTTTGTGGAGGAATGCTTACCTAATAAGTTGATTGTTGATGGTTTGTTGTTTATTGTTCTGCAGCCATAAACTATAAACAAAAAACTCTAAACCATAAACAAAATAATATATGACTACAAACACGATTCTATTAATATTACTTTCTTTAGTAATCGCAGTTGGTTTGTCGTATTTTCAATATTTTTTTAAAGCCAAAAACAAATCCAATGTGATTTGTTTTTTGGCTTTTTTACGTTTTTTAGCCATTTTTGGATTATTGCTTCTACTAATAAATCCAATAATGACCAAAAATGCACTGGAAGTTATCAAAACTCCGCTTGCAATTGCTGTAGACAATTCAAGTTCTATTACCGCTTTAAATTCAAATAAAAAAGTAATAGAATTGCATCAAAAATTGATGTCGAATCCTGCTCTTCGGGATAAATTCGAAATTCAGTCCTACCAGTTTGATGCCGATTTTAAACCTTCGGAGAAGTTTGATTTCAAAGGAAAACAAACCAATCTTGACGAAGTTGCCAAAAACCTAAAAAGCATCAATAAAAACCTGATTTTTCCAACTGTAATTATAACTGACGGAAATCAGACTACAGGAAACGATTATGTCTATCGTTTTGATCCTGTCAATAAAGTTTATCCCTTGGTTGTGGGAGATACAACCACTTTTTTAGATCTTAAAATCAATCAGCTTAACGTAAACAAATACGCTTTTCACAAGAATAAATTTCCGGTAGAAGTATTTCTTCAATACGCTGGAGACAAAGCCACGAATGCTGATTTTACAATATCACAAGGAGGGAAGGTCGTTGCCAAAGAAAAAGTTTCTTTTTCTCCCTCTAAAAAAACAGCAACCTTAAACTTGCTTTTACCAGCAGATAAAGTAGGCCTACAAATTTTTAAGGCAGCAGTTTCTTCCAATATCAAAGAGAAAAACAGCTACAATAATATCAAAAATTTTGCTGTCGAAATCATTGATCAAAAGTCAACGGTTGCAATCGTTTCTGCCATAAATCATCCCGATATTGCAGCCTTAAAACGTTCGATTGAAACCAATGCCCAGCGTAAAGTGATTCTGGTTAAGCCAAACGATATCAATCAGCTACAAGAAGCTTCTGTTTTGGTTTTATACCAGCCAACGACAGCATTCAAGGCCATTTTCGATAACAATAAGCTTGCCGGAGTAAATACTTTTATCATAACGGGCAACAACACTGACTTTAATTATTTGAATCAGCAGCAAAAAAATCTGGTCTTTAAAATGAGTGGTCAGAGAGAAGATTATCTGGCAGAATTTGAATCGCAGTTTAATCTGTTTGCTGTAGACAATATAGGTTTTGAAAATTTTCCGCCACTGCAAAATTTATTCGGAACGGTGACAACGAATGGAAATGTATCAGTACTGCTTTCTTCAAAAATAAGAAATGTTTCGACAAATGCACCATTACTGGCCTTTACAGAGAGTCAGGCAAAAAGAACTGCTTTTCTTTTAGGAGAAAACAGCTGGAAATGGCGTCTACAAAGCCATATTGACAATCAGTCTTTTGAGAAGTATGACGTTTTTATTGATAAGGTTATTCAGTATCTGGCTTCAACTACTTCCAAAAAATCTTTGGTAGTTACACACGAAAGCTTCTACAATTCCGGTGAAGCTATTGTGATCAATGCGCAGTACTTTAATAAAAACTATGAGTTTGATGAAAAAGCAAGACTTACGATTACCGTAACAAATGCAGCAACCAAACAGGTAAAAAACTACGACTTGCTAAAAGGAAACAACTCTTTTTCCGTAAACCTGGATGGACTTTCAACTGGAAAATATAACTTTACCGTAAAAGAATTAAACACCAATACTTCTTATTCAGGTCACTTTGAAATTTTAGATTTTGATATCGAAAAACAGTTTGTAAATCCGGATGTTCAGAAATTAAAGCAATTAGCCTTACAAACCAACGGAAAAGCTTTCTTTGAAAATCAATCAGATGATTTAATTCAACAGCTTTTAGAGAACAAAGAATACAAATCGATCGAAAAAAATATTTCCACCAAAACACCTTTAATTGATTGGGTTTGGCTGTTGATTTTAATTGCTTTGGTATTGACTGCAGAATGGTTTATCAGGAAATACAACGGGTTGCTTTAACCAATCATTTAAAAGCCATAGGTAAACCGTAAAACTTGAAACTTGAAACTTGAAACAGAATAACTAAAAACTAAAGCAAATGGATTTCAGGCTAAAAGTATTCTACACCGTTGCACTCCGTCTTAACTTTACCAAAGCGGCAACTGAATTATATATTTCACAGCCAGCGGTTTCCAAACACATCCAGGAACTTGAAGAAGCTTATAAAATCAAGCTTTTCGAACGAAACGGTTCCAAAATTGCTTTAACTCCGGCAGGAGAAATTCTGCTCAAACACACCAAAAACATCTTTGAAATCTATCGTGAAATAGACTTCGAAATGAGCAGTTTTATTAACGATCGTCAAGGATTACTGAGGCTGGGAGCGAGTACAACCATTTCTCAGTACATTATTTCACCGGTATTAGCACGTTTTCATCAAAAACAAAAAGACATCAAAGTCAATTTGCTCAACGGAAATACAGAACAAATTGAGAATGCCTTAATCCATAAAGAAATCGAAATTGGAATTGTCGAAGGACAATCCAAAAATCAATCAATAAAATACACTCCGTTTTTAAAAGACGAACTGGTACTGGTGTGCAATACCAAAAATCCGCTGATCAAACAAAATGAAATTTCATTAGAAGATCTGAAATCGATGAAATTTATCACCCGTGAGCGTGGATCTGGAACACTTGAAGTTATAGAATACTCTTTGAAACAAGTTGGGATAAAAATAAGTGATCTGCAAATCGAAATGCAGTTAGGAAGTACCGAAAGCATCAAATCATATCTCCTAAATTCGGATTGCCTGGCTTTTATGTCCATTCACGCAGTAGGTAAGGAACTTAAAAACAATGAATTAATGATACTTGATATCGCTAACTTATCTGTTGAACGCTACTTCTACATCATTACTTTACTGGGTAAACCAAATGCATTAACCGAGCTTTTTATCCAAAATTTGTCTTCTTATTATAACTTAGAGTTATAGCCAATCGCGTTTTACGATTGGTAATATTGATACAAACGACGGACCTTTGTAGAAGAAATATCAAATTACTTATTTTGAAAACGAAACAACAAACATCGGTACATTTTTTTGAAATTAATCCCTACCTGCAACAGGCAATTTTTGCTTTTATCATTGTTCTATGCTTATTTTCAATCATTTCACCTCCAATTGCTTTATTATTAGGGGTAATTCTGGTAAATGTCTTTGGAAATCCATTTGAAAAGTTCAATGCAGTAGCGATTACTTTTTTACTTCAATTTTCAGTGGTAGGTTTAGGCTTCGGAATGAATGCGACCGCAGCGCTCTCTGCCGGAAAAGAAGGATTCTTACTTACTATATTATCCATTTTCAGCACTTTAATTTTGGGAACTTTCTTAGGGAAATGGTTAAAAACCGAGAAAAAAACCTCTCATTTAATTTCTTGTGGAACAGCTATTTGCGGAGGAAGCGCCATTGCGGCCATTGCACCAGTAATTAAATCTAATGAAAATCAGACCTCAATCGCTCTGGGGGTTATTTTTATTCTGAACTCCGTAGCATTGTTTGTTTTCCCCTTTATCGGACATCAACTCGACTTGTCACAAAAAGACTTTGGATTATGGTGTGCCATAGCCATTCACGACACGAGTTCTGTCGTAGGAGCAGCCAATAAATATGGTACAGAAGCACTACAGATTGCAACTACGGTGAAATTAGCCAGAGCCTTATGGATCATACCGATCTCTCTCTTAACTGCTCTGCTTTTTAAGAATAAAAACTCTAAAATCAAGATTCCGTATTTCATAGGTTTATTCATTCTCGCCATGCTTTTCAATACTTATGTACCTCAAACGGCTGTCCTGGCACCACCTATTGTTTCGATTGCCAAAATCGGTCTTACGATAACTTTATTCCTGATAGGAGCTACATTAAGTATCAATACTTTAAAATCAGTTGGAATTAAACCTTTACTACAAGGAGTTGTTCTTTGGATATTTATTGCGGTTCTGGGGCTTGTATCGATACTATTTTTCCACTAAAAAGAAATAGCTATTTCACATTCAAGAATTTAACAACAGGCTTATCCATCAGCTTATACTGTTTTCCTTTAAACGAATAACGTCTTTCGATCTCGAAATTAAACTTCTTTTTAGTTTTGGCCATTGCAGCAATTTCATCGGGTAAAACGACTTCAAATTCATCATTAGCCTGAGCAGCTTTACTAAAGGAACCGTTTGTTTTAACGATAATATCCTTAAAGTGTTTTTTCTTTGTATCCTTTACGACCGTATAAGAACCGGACCATTCTACGCTCGCCACATTGGTGAGTTTATAATTGTAAGACTCTAAAATAGGCTGATACCTTCCGTCAAATCCGGCAATCAGATAGAGAATCCCCTCAAATGGACCGCCCGCACCACCATTTACATGGGTGAGTGTAAAGGCGAACTGATCTTCTCCAATTTCTATCAATTTTGGAGAAGGTGCCTGAGAAAATGAACCAAACGCCGCTACAGCAGGCTGAAAAGACCTCATTTGCCATATCTTATCATTTTTTGCAAACTTAGCAACGCCAACAAGTCCACCAGAAAATCGCCCAGTCTGCAGCCCGTCTTCGTCGTAAAAAGAATGGTTAAAAAGCAGCAATTTAAACTGATTCCCTTTGGAATCTGTATAATCAAGAGTACCCAAAACCCTGGTGGCAACGCCATTTTCATAAGGAAACAACTGATCGCCTTCGACACCATTGACATCAATATAGGCGGTAGGTTTGCATTTGCTGCATTTCCAACTTATAAAAGTATTATGGTCGGAGAGATTGTATATTTTACCCGGAAACAATTGCTGCATCGTTTTCACCGAATTGAACGGATCCGCGACCTGTAATGTTCTTTTGGTATTCAGAATCGTATCTTGAACATTCTTCAATTCGACAATATCTTCTTGTGCAAAACTGCTGGAAGTGTAGAGCAGGAAAAGAATTCCTATAGAAATCAGGCGCATATTTTTAGATTTAGATAAAAAGTAACGAATTTACGAAGAAACTTTTAATTTGAATTTCAATTACTTCGGATTCAAAAAAAAATAAATGAAGCTAATTTTGCAATCTTTACGATTATTCACTTTGAAATGTACATAAATAAAATAAATTTGCACCTCTAACAAAAATAAAAATGAAAAACTTAAAAATGAAACCAAGACTAATTGCATTATTCGCATTAGCAATTGGTTTTTTGACATTATCCTGGGGGATGGTGGGTCACGAACGTATTAATAAAGCCGCAGTTATGGCTTTGCCACACCCGCTTCAGGTATTCTTCTATAATCATATAGATTTTATTACACAGGAAGCCTCTGTACCGGACATTCGAAAATATGCCTTAAATTATAAAGACGAAAATCCTAGACATTATTTTGACATGGAGAGTTTTGGTAACCCAGCAGATTTCCCACAGACTTTAGAAGCAGCAAAGCAAAAGTACGATGCCAAATTCTTAAACGAGAACGGAATCCTGCCTTGGTATATCGAAGAGATGATGGTAAAACTAACAAAAGCTTTTAAAGAGAAGAACAGAGCTGAAATCTTGTTTTTAGCAGCAGATTTAGGTCATTACGTTGGTGATGCACACATGCCATTGCATACTTCTTCAAATCATGACGGACAATTAAGCGATCAAAAGGGAATTCATTCACTTTGGGAAAGCAGACTTCCTGAATTATTTGTTAAAAACTACAGACTAAACGTTCCGCAAGCACAGTACTATGAGGATGTTCACAAAGCAACTTGGGATATGATTAATGATACTCACAGTTTAGTTCAGCCTTTGCTGGATGTGGATAAAAAGCTAAGAACAACAACTCCGGAAAATGAGACTTTTAAATTGGATGCTGAAGGGAAAGTACTAAAGAGCAAATACAACACAGCTGTTTTCTCTGACGAATATGCTAAAAAACTGCACAAAGAATTAAACGGAATGGTGGAGAATCAAATGAAGAAAGCCATTGCAGCAACAGCAAGCTTCTGGTATACAGCATGGGTAAATGCAGGAAAACCTGATTTAAGTGATTTAGATGCATTTGAGCTGACACAAAGAAACAATCAAGCTTTAAAAGATGACGCCAGATTATTTCAACAAGGAAACTTATTTGGAATGAAAAATCAGAATGATTAAATTAGTTTACAGTCTCAGTATTCAGTAGCAGTCATCGTCTTTGAACTGCGTTTAGTTTACAGATTGCAACTAATTTATTAAAATAAAAATAGCCTCAAATTCTAATGAACTTGAGGCTATTTTTATTTTAGTCTTTGTTATATAGTTTTTCCCAAAGACTTCATTTACGATCAATACCGCAACAGTAAGTAATATTCAAACTGAGACCGCGACTGAATACCGCGACTGAGTACTGAGACTGAGTACTGAGACTGAATACTGAGACTGAATACTGAGACTGAATACTGAGACTGAATACTGAGACTGAATACTGAGACTGAATACTGAGACTGAATACTGAGACTGAATACTGAGACTGAAAACTAACGCTGATACTTCTTCTCTTTAAGCATATAGGAAGCTGTTTGATAAAAAGAAATGGTTTCTTTTACCAGATCAGCTCTCTCTGTTTTCATCGGAGTTTCGTTGTAATCAATCTGAAATTCAGGAGCAATACCCGGTTTCGGATTAATTTGCACATTAAACTGTTTTACCTGCTGCTTAGGCGACAAAATCGTCAAAACATTGTCTTTTAGTAGTCCCATGTCCTGATAAGTAGCGATAAAAGCTCTTGGTTTATAATCCGGTTCTAAAACGTCCTGACCGAAAAACTTACTTTCGTAATTAAAATTTAATAATCCAAAGAGCGTTGGCATAACATCTATTTGCGACATTAACTGATTGTATTTTTGAGGTTTTCCATTCGGATCATAAATAAACCCCGGAATTCTATACTTATCTAAAGGAAGCTCAGTTTTTCCTGCACTTGAGGCACAGTGGTCGGCTACAATAACAAAAATGGTATTCTTAAACCAAGATTGTTTGCTTGCCATTGCAAAAAATCTTTTCAACGAATAATCTGTATATTTTACACCACCTTCACGAGATTTTGCATCACCCGGAATATCAATTTTATTATTTGGATACGTAAAAGGTCTGTGGTTACTCACCGTCATAATATGATTAAAGAAAGGCTTGTTTTCCTTTTTCTCAGCATTCATAACCTTTATCGCTTTATGGTACATATCTTCATCACAAACACCCCAAACATTGGAGAAAGTAATTTCTTCAGGTGCAAAACTTGACTTGTCTACAATTTCATAACCATTTCCGGAAAAGAAATCCTGCATATTATCAAAGAAAGCATCTCCGCCATACAAATATTTCACCTTATATCCTTTTTGCTTAAAAACAGCTCCGGTAGAAAATTTGTTCTTATTATCTTCTCTTTTCACAACACTTTCACCGGCAGTTGGAGGCAAGCATAAAGTAACCGCTTCCAGTCCGCGAACTGTTCTGTTTCCGGTAGCATACAAATTGGTAAAAAGAAGACTCTTTTGAGCCAAACTATCTAAAAAAGGAGTAATATTTTCCTCATTTCCATACATCTTCATAAAATCGGCACTATAACTTTCAATAGTAATCAGAACCACATTTTTATGATTTTCAAGCGAATCTCCGGTGATAGTTCTTTTAGTACTGTTTCCTTTAATAGTAGCGAACTGTTGTTTTAGTATCGCAAAAGCCTCTTCATTAGGTAACGTTTTATAAAAATCAAAGTAATCAAGCTTACTGTTCACAAATGCTAAGTAAAATTTATAGATACCGTTAGCCTGTAATTCGTTAACAAAAACATTCTTTGAATTTTCCGTTTTTGCCAGCGTTGGAATCGCAATTAGTGAAACAGCAAATGCTCCAAGATAGATAGCCGTAATTTTTAGTTTCTCACTTATAGTCGGAATATGGTCAATATAGTTTCTGGACTTTTTAACAATAAAGTAAGTCACAATTCCAGTCACTAAAAATAAAGCCGAGAACAAAGGAATAACGGGATAGGACTCCATAATATTTCCAATAACCTCAGTAGTGTAAATCAAATAATTTACCGCAATAAAATTATACTTCACACCAAACTCATTCCAAAAGAAATATTCACTTAAACCATTTTGCAGAATTAGTAAAACATACAGGAACATTACAAATGCAAACAACCAATATCTGATTTTATCTCTTAACTTAGGAAGAAACAACAAAAGTGCAAAGAGAGCCATCTTAATTCCGATAAAAATCATAACAATCATTGGCAAAGCACCTCCATACTCGTCAAAGACACTTTTTCCGGAAGCTGCATAGATAAAAAGAACTGCAAAAATCCCAAGAATTATATAACCGGAAGGTTTATTATACTTAGAATTGGATATGAAAATTAGATAAAGCCATAAAAAAACACTTGCCACAACAAAAACAAAAAAATCAGAAATAAGCCCCAGGACAAAGATTTTTAAGCTTTGAATAATGGTAAATGAACTTTGTGTTATAGGATGAAAAAACAAAACAATTCTTAACAGAAAACTAACGATAAAATAAAATATCGCCAGATTGTAAATTGGGGAAAACTTTTTTGAAAGGGACATTAATAGCTTTTTAAGTTCAGAAATTATTAATTTAAAAGAGTTATTCGTTTGCTTAATATTGTAAAATTAGCAAAAATAACATACTTTTTTTAAGAATAAACAACGAGTAGTCTCTTTTATAGTCAAATATGAGAATAGTACCTATTTTGACTTCTGTTTCAAGCAAAAATAATCCCATTAAATTAATTCAGAATAAAGTTATGCTTTTGCCTTTCTTAGTGTTAACTTAAGGTTTACTTAAGCAGGTTAATTTTCGGCTATTCTAATGGTATTAAATCCTTTCTGACCTCAAAAGTCTTATCTTTGAAGGTAGATAATTACAGTTCAACTAAAATTACACTATTAAAATGCACATTCTAATCGTTGAAGATGAGTTAGGTATTGTTCAGTTTTTGCAACAAGGTCTGCAGGAAGAAGGATACCAGATTACGACAGCCAATGATGGCTCTAAAGCTTTTGAGCTGATTCACAGCCAACACTTTGATTTGATTTTATTAGACTGGATGCTTCCTAAAATTAACGGATTAGATTTGTGCAGAGCCATTAGAGTTAAAGATCAGAAAACCCCAATTATCTTTTTGACCGCTAAAGATACTGTACAGGAAACAATAGAAGGCCTAAAAGCAGGAGCAAATGACTACATTAAAAAACCTTTTAGCTTTGAGGAATTGGTGGAACGCATCAAAATACACTTTAGAAATCAAAAAGGATCAGAAGATTTGACTTTGGGAACTATCAAAATAGATTTGTTAAAGCATACTGTTCTAAAAAACAATGACGAAGTTGCACTGACCCAAAGAGAATTCGAACTCTTAAAATATCTTATTCAGAACAAGGGAAAAGTCTGCACACGAAATCAAATATTAAAAGATGTTTGGGAAATAAACTTCGAATACGACACTGGTGTAATCGATGTTTTTATGAATGCCATCAGAAAAAAACTCAATTTAAAAATTGAAGAAGATTATATTAAAACGATACGCGGTATCGGATATATTGCAAACGATTTATAAATGACACAACTTTCTTTTAAAAACAGAATTGCTTTAAATTATATCATTACAACGGGATTATTAATTTTAGCCGTTTTCTCCGTCATTTATTCTATTGTAAAACATACGGTTTACAGTCATATCGATGAAAAAATAAAAGTTGAAATTCAAAATCACCTCCAGGAAATTAAAGAGGTTAAGGGAAAGGTAATTTTAATTGATGAAGAAGAATGGAACGAAAGAGAGCACAACACGGTAGATGTAAATCCGGTTTTTGTAGAGTTCCTTGATCTGAATAAAAAAATCATTGAAAAAGCGCCGAATCTAAAAACCCAAACTCTTACCTTTAATGATTCTGTTGAAGATTTTGAACTCTTTGACACTAAAATGGGAGACCATGCGATCCGACAAATTCAGGTTCCGCTTCATCTTAAGGAAAAGAAAATTGGATATGTGATTGTTGCCATGTCCCTGGCCGATTCTAAAATGGTATTGAACAACCTGTTTGATATCATGTCACTTTCTTTTTTAGGGATTTTGATCCTGTTATTTTTCATTGCCAGATTCTTTGCGGGACGAAGTATAAAACCCATCAATGAAATCATTAATACCTCAAAAATCATCACCAAAGACAATTTAAAGGCACGTATCGCATTGCCGAGAACTAAGGATGAATTGTACACGCTCTCGAAAACGATAAACAATCTTTTAAACCGAATTGAACATGCAATTGAACGCGAAAAAGAGTTTACCTCTGATGCTTCTCATGAACTAAGAACGCCTCTTACTGTTATTAAAGGAACACTTGAAGTGTTAATTCGTAAACCTCGAGACAATAAGGAATACGAAGATAAAATAAACTATTGCATAAAAGAAGTCGACCATCTGAATATGCTTGTAGATCAACTGTTGTTGATGGCTCGTTTTGAAAATCAGAAGAAAAATATTAATACCGAATCTGTTTATCTAAATGCGATAATTTTAGACGTTTTCAGATTAAACTCCGAAAGAATTAACAATCAGCAGATCAAAATTAAATTTGATACTCGTCAGGATTACTATATTGAGTCGGATAATTTTTTAGTCATTACCATACTTAGAAATATAATTTCCAATGCTATTAAATATTCGCACAGTGGAGGAGAGGTAACTGTTCTGCTCTCCGAAGAAAATGAAAAGACAATCTGCAGAATTTCGGATAACGGTATTGGTATTGCAAAGCAAGATTTAGACGCTATTTTTAGTCCCTTCTTCAGATCCAATTCTACAGAACATCCGGAAATTAAAGGAACCGGATTAGGGCTTTCCATCGTAAAAAGGGTAACTGAATTACTTCATATCAAGTTTAAAATGGAAAGCGAAATAGGGGTCGGTACTACCGTAATTTTATACTTTGATCAAAATAAAAAAGCACTATTGTAGATTCTGAAAGACCTGTAAAACCAAGCCTTGAAAGATTTTTTAACAATAAAATACCGTTAAGTTAAAATAAAAAATGCTTTTTTATGAAAATAACTACTATATTTGCAACCGAATCAAAGAATTAAAAAATAAAACAAGACATGATTTCTAATCAATTACATCATCATCATTTTCATTATTGCTCTCAGGCGATGTGTTAATGGTATGCGTGTAAATCATCATATTTTAAAACCCGTTTGAGTACATCAAACGGGTTTTTTTATACCACTTCTTTGTACTCAGACTATTTAATACTAAAAAACTAAAAAAATGAGTACATTAAAAATTGCAATTCAAAAATCAGGTCGATTAAACGAAGACAGCATTCAAATTCTTAAAGATTGTGGTATTTCAATCAACAACGGAAACGATCAGCTTAAAGCCGAAGCTTCCAACTTTCCTTTAGAAGTTTTATACCTTCGAAACTCAGACATACCGCAGTATTTAATTGATGGAGTGGTAGATCTAGCTATCGTTGGTGATAATTTACTTGTGGAGAAAGGCCGACAAATCGAAGTAATTCAAAAACTGGGTTTTTCTAAGTGCAAAGTTTCTGTTGCAGTTCCCAAAACCTTTGAATACAATTCGATACAGGATTTATCAGGTTTGCGTGTTGCAACCTCATATCCTAATACCGTAAATGAGTATTTTAATTCTTTTGGACTGACAGTCGATATTCACCAAATTTCGGGCTCAGTAGAAATTGCTCCTAATATCGGACTTGCAGATGCCATTGTTGATATTGTTTCAAGCGGAAGCACCTTATTCAAAAACAATTTAAAAGAGGTTGAAGTAATTCTTAAAAGTGAAGCTGTTCTCGCTGTTTCACCAAAAGTATCACCCGAAATTCAAAAACACATTGATACTTTAAAATTCAGAATCCAGTCCGTTTTAAGAGCTAGAAACTCCAAATACATCCTAATGAACGTACCTAACGATAAAATCGAAGCAATTGGAAAAATTCTGCCGGTGCTTCGAAGCCTTACCGTTTTGCCGCTTGCACAGGAAGGATGGAGCAGCGTTCACTCGGTAATTGATAAAGACACCTTTTGGGATGTAATTGACCAATTAAAAGAGGAAGGAGCAGAAGGAATCTTAGTGTGTCCAATTGAGAAAATGGTTCTTTAAATGCACTTCGTGCGCTGTAAGCAATAAGCTTTAAGCTATATGCTGACAGATTAAAGAAAAAACAAAACTGCTTATAGCCTAAAGCTTAAAGCCTAAAGCATAAAAAAAATGAATAAAATAAACAATCCGAAACTAGATACCTGGTCAGAAATACTAAAACGACCAACTAAAACGATCGATGATATTGAAGTTACAGTAAAGGAAATCTTTAAAGAAGTACAGAAAAAAGGGGATGAAGCTGTTGCTAAATACACTTCAATTTTTGACGGAATTGCTCTGGAAAACTATGAAGTTTCATCTGAAGAGATTCAGGAAGCCAATAGTAGCATTTCAGAGGAACTAAAAGCGGCTATTCTGTTAGCAAAAGAAAACATATATAAATTTCACAGCGCTCAAAAAACAGATAAGATCTCGATTGAAACGACTGAGGGAGTCAACTGCTGGCAGGAAAAGAGACCTATTCAAAAAATTGGCTTATACATTCCGGGAGGAACAGCACCTTTGTTTTCAACTGTTCTAATGTTGGCTGTTCCTGCCGGAATTGCAGGCTGTAAAGAAATAGTACTATGTTCTCCGCCTGATAAATCCGGGAAAATAAACCCTGCAATTCTATATGCAGCTACTTTATGCGGTGTAACCAAAATCTTAAAAGTGGGAGGGATTCAGGCCATTGCCGGAATGACATTCGGAACAAAGTCAATCCCTAAAGTATATAAAATTTTTGGACCTGGAAATCAATTTGTAACTGTAGCAAAACAGTTGGCAACTCAATTTGGAGTAGCCATCGATATGCCTGCCGGACCTTCAGAATTGCTGGTCGTAGCTGATGACACCGCTGTACCAGCATTTGTTGCCTCCGATTTACTGTCTCAGGCAGAACACGGAACAGACAGTCAGGTAATTTTGGTTTCGACTTCTAAAAGATTAATTCAAGCCGTTGAAAAGGAGATCCAGATTCAAATTGAAGAACTTCCCCGAAAAGCAATTGCCAAGAAAGCCATTGAAAACTCAAAACTAATTTATGTAGAAAACGATCAAATCGCTTTAGATTTAATTAACGAGTATGGACCGGAACATTTTATAATTTGCTCACAATATGATGATTTCTACTGTAACGGAATTATCAACGCAGGTTCTGTGTTTATAGGCAATTACACCCCTGAAAGTGCAGGAGACTACGCGTCAGGAACCAATCATACTTTACCAACAAACGGCTATGCTAAAAATTACAGCGGCGTAAACCTGGACAGTTTTGTTAAATCAATGACCTTCCAGAAAATATCTAAGGAAGGCATTCAGAAAATTGGCAGCGCCATTGAAATTATGGCTGAAGCTGAAGGATTACAAGCTCACAAGAATGCAGTGACATTGCGATTAAAGAGTTTGAAGGAAAGAGGATAGAGGCAAGAGTCAGGAATATAGAAGCAAGAATATAGAGCAAAGACTATAGAACATAGAAGTAAAGGATATGGTATTGACTGACCAGATAAAAAGTCTACTATCTTGCCTCTTGGCTCTATTATCTATTCTCTAAAGAAAAAACAAAAAAAATGAAATTCGATATAAACACGATAACAAGAGAGAATGTAAAATCTTTGAAACCTTATTCTTCAGCACGTGATGAGTTTGAAGACTTTGATACTGCCGACATGATTTTTTTGGATGCGAATGAAAATCCGTTTCAGACTGGAGTAAATCGTTACCCTGATCCACAACAACTTTCGGTCAAAGCCATTTTAGCGAAGAATAATAAGGTAAAAGCAAACCAGATTTTATTAGGAAACGGAAGTGATGAAGTTCTCGATTTACTATTCAGAGCGTTCTGCGAACCTAAAACAGACAATATCATTTCGCTTCCGCCAACTTATGGGATGTACAGCGTTTTGGCAGATATTAATGCCGTCGAGAACAGAGAAGTTTTACTTTCAACTGATTTTCAGCCACAAGTAGATCAAATCTTAGATGCTGTTGACGATTCGACCAAAATTATCTTTTTATGCTCTCCAAACAATCCTACGGGAAATTCATTTTCAGACGAGAGCGTTGTAAAACTACTTCAAAACTTTAAGGGTTTAGTTGTGATTGATGAGGCTTATATAGACTTTTCAAAAAAGGAAAGCTGGTTGACGGAGATAGACGAATATCCAAATTTAATCATCACGCAAACCCTTTCAAAAGCCTACGGACTAGCAGGAATCCGTTTAGGAATTTGTTATGCTTCCGAAGCTGTGATTTCGGTTCTCAACAAAATAAAACCTCCTTATAACGTAAACGAATTAACCCAGCAGAGAGCTATAAATCGTTTGAATGATCCTGAAAGGATACAGAATGAAATAGCTTCAATTATCGAACAAAGAGAAGAACTAATTAAAGTTTTACTTGAGGTTGATTTTGTAGAAAAAGTATATCCAACAGAAGCTAATTTTGTTTTGGTAAAAGTAGACGATGCCAATAAAAGATACAATCAATTAATTAAAAAAGGAATTGTAATCCGAAACAGAACCAATCAGCCTTTATGTGAAAACTGCCTTCGTTTGACGATTGGGATTCCGGAAGAAAATGCTGTTTTGATTAAAGAATTGAAATTATTGAAATAAAACTTAACCGCAAAGCTCGCAAAGAATTACGCGAAGTACGCAAAGTTTTCTTGCCACAGATTATATAGATTAAAAGAATTTTTATTTTGCCACAAATTTCTCGAATTTTCACTAATTCAATTCGTTTTAATTCGTGAATTCGTGGCGAAAAATTAAACACAAGGAATAAAAAAATCATTATAATCTATATAATCTGTGGCAAAACAAAAATATAAACTATGAAAAAAGTACTTTTTATCGATCGTGACGGAACGATTGTTTTAGAACCTGAAAATTACCAATTAGACGCTTTGGAGAAAGTAGAATTTTATCCAAAAGCTTTTCAATACTTAGCTAAAATTGCCAACGAATTAGATTACGAATTGGTAATGGTTACCAATCAGGACGGTCTGGGAACGGATAGTTTTCCGGAAGAAACGTTTTGGCCAACACAAAATTTTATCTTAAAAGCTTTTGAGAATGAAGGAATTAAATTTGATGCAATTTTCATCGACAGATCTTTTCCGGAAGATAATGCCCCAACAAGAAAGCCAAGAACCGGGATGCTGACACAATACATCGATAACCCGGAATATGATTTAGAAAATTCTTTTGTTTTAGGAGATCGTTTGACGGATGTTGAATTAGCTAAAAATCTGGGAGCGAAGGCTATTTTTATTAATGATAATGATGGAATCGGGAGCAATGAAATTTCATCCAAGCGTGAAGAATTAGACCAAACGATTGTGCTTCAGACAATGAGTTGGAAAACCATCTATGAGTTTTTAAAATTAGAAGCACGTTCAGCCTCAATTACACGTAAAACGAATGAAACAGACATTTTTGTTAATTTGAATCTGGATGGAACGGGAAAAAGTAAAATCGAAACCGGAATTGCATTTTTTGACCATATGTTAGATCAAATTTCCCGCCACGGTCAAATGGATTTAGAAATATTGGTTAAAGGTGATCTGGAAGTAGATGAACACCACACCATTGAAGATACGGCAATTGCTTTGGGAGAAGTTTTCGCCAAAGCATTAGGAAACAAACTGGGAATCGAACGTTATGGCTTTTGTTTGCCTATGGACGATTGCCTGGCACAGGTCGCAATCGACTTTGGCGGAAGAAACTGGCTGGTTTGGGAAACCGAATTCAAACGCGAAATGGTGGGTAAAATGCCAACAGAAATGTTTTTTCACTTCTTTAAATCATTCTCAGATGGTGCAAAAGCAAACATCAACATCAAAGCTGAAGGAACGAATGAGCATCACAAAATCGAGGCAATTTTTAAAGCTTTCGCAAAAGCGATAAAAGTGGCAGTGAAAAGAGATACGGAGAAAATGATTTTACCTTCAACAAAAGGAATGTTGTAAATCGCTATAAGCTATAAGCAATAGGCAATAAGCCTAAAGCTTAAGGCTTAAAGCATAAAGCTTTTATTAATGAAAATAGTAATCATAAACTACGGTGCAGGAAATATTCAAAGCATCATGTTTGCAGTGGAAAGACTCGGTTTTAAAGCGGTTTTGAGCAATGACCCTGATGAAATTCAAAAGGCCGACAAAGTAATTTTTCCGGGAGTAGGTGAAGCAAGTTCGGCAATGACTAAACTGAAAGAAAGCGGTTTGGATCGTTTGATACCGAACTTAAAACAGCCTGTTTTAGGAATCTGCCTCGGAATGCAATTAATGTGTAATGCTACGGAAGAAGGAAATACTCAAGGTTTAGGAATTTTTAACGTAGACGTCATAAAATTTTCGTCTAATGTAAAAGTACCACAAATGGGATGGAATCAGATTTATAATCTAAAATCTGATCTGTTTAAAGACATTGCCGAGAATGAATTTATGTATTTGGTACACAGCTTTTATGCCCCAAATTGCCAATATATGATCGCAACAACAAACTATGATACAGAGTACGCGTCGGCATTACAAAAAGATAATTTTTATGGAACGCAATTTCACCCCGAAAAGAGTGGTGATGTTGGGGAGAAAATTCTTGAGAACTTTCTTAAACTAAGTAACAAAGAATAAAATCCAAATTCCAACAACGTAAGAAAATCTAAAATCTAAAATCAGAACTCTAAAATTTAGAAAAATGAGAATAATACCCGCCATAGATATTATCGACGGAAAATGTGTTCGCTTATCGAAAGGCGATTACGACACTAAAATAATTTACAATGAAAATCCTATCGAAGTTGCCAAATCATTTGAAGCTCATGGAATCGAATACCTGCATTTAGTAGATTTAGACGGTGCAAAGTCAAATAAAATTGTCAATTACAAAATCTTAGAGCAAATTGCGACACAAACCAGCTTACGAATTGATTTTGGAGGCGGTTTAAAATCAGATGAAGATTTAAGAATTGCTTTTGAAAGTGGGGCAAACCAAATTACAGGCGGAAGTATTGCTGTAAAAAATAAAGAAATATTCCAAAAATGGATCTCTCAATATGGTTCTGAGAAAATTATACTGGGCGCTGACGCCAAAGACGAAAAAATTGCCGTTTCGGGCTGGTTAGAAAATTCAGACGAAGATTTGATTCCGTTCATTCAGGAGTATCAAAGCAAAGGAATTCAATACGTTATTTGTACCGATATCGCCAAAGACGGAATGTTAGAAGGCCCAAGTTTTGATTTGTACGGCAAAATTTTAAAAAACTGTAATGTCAAATCGAGCGAAGTCGAAATTAAATTGATCGCATCAGGCGGAATTTCAACATTCGATGAATTGCCTAAACTAGCCGAACTGGGCTGTGAAGGAACAATCATTGGAAAAGCAATCTACGAAGGGCGCATTAGCTTAAAACAATTAGAGAATTTTATAATTAGAAAATGAGATAATTGGAAAATGAGAAAATTAGATAATTTGATAATTCAAAAACAATCGTAAAAAAGAAATTATCTAATTGACTAATTATCACATTTACCAATTCCCTAATTAACACATTAAAGAAATGTTAGCAAAAAGAATCATACCCTGTTTGGATATAAAAAATGGGAGAACCGTAAAAGGGGTTAATTTCGTTGATCTTCGTGATGCAGGGGATCCTGTTGAGTTGGCAGAACTGTATTCAGCAGAAGGTGCCGATGAACTGGTTTTTCTGGATATTTCAGCCACTGAAGAACGCCGTAAAACGCTTGTTACTATGGTTCGAAATGTCGCAGAGAAGATCAATATTCCATTTACCGTCGGAGGTGGAATTTCAAGCGTTGAAGATGTTGAAATTTTACTGAACAACGGCGCAGATAAAGTTTCGATCAATTCCTCGGCAGTCAAGAATCCACAGTTAATTAATGAATTGGCTCAGAAATTTGGAAGTCAGTGCGTGGTCGTCGCTATCGATGCCAAACAAATTAACGGGCTATGGATCGTACATTTGGTAGGAGGAAAAGTACCAACCGAACTCAACTTATTCGATTGGGCAGTTGAAGTGGCAAAACGTGGTGCAGGAGAGATATTATTTACTTCGATGGACAATGACGGTACTAAAAACGGATTTGCGAATGAGGCACTCGCTAAACTTTCAGCACTCGTTAATATTCCGATAATTGCCTCGGGTGGCGCAGGAAACATTCAGCATTTTGTCGATTCATTTAAGAAAGGCAAAGCCGATGCAGCCTTAGCCGCAAGTGTTTTTCACTTTAAAGAGATTGAGATTAAGACTTTGAAGCAAGAGCTTAGGAATAATGGTGTTGAAGTCAGAGTTTAGAGCACAGAGAATAGAAAATAGAACAAAGAGAATAGACTAAAGAAAAAAAAGATTCTGGTAATCTACAATCTGAACTCTAAAGTCTAGAATAAAAAGGGCAGGATATAATTAAAAAACCAAAAGAATTCAGCAATCTAAAATCTGAACTCTAAAATCTAAAATAACTATGAACGTAGATATTAAAAGTGCACACGGATTAATTCCGGCAATCATTCAGGATGCAGAAACCAGGAATGTACTGATGCTGGGATATATGAACGAAGAATCACTTCAAAAAACAATAGAAACACAAAAAGTAACCTTTTTCAGCCGATCCAAACAAAGACTTTGGACTAAAGGTGAGGAAAGCGGTAACTTTTTAAATCTGGTAAGCATTAAAAATGACTGCGATGGAGATACACTTTTAATCCAGGCAAACCCTGTAGGACCAACCTGTCACACAGGAGCAGACACCTGCTGGCAGGAAGAAAACAAAGAAAACTACAGTTTCATTTCTACCTTAGAAAGTACTATCAAGACCCGAAGGGAAAATGCTGATTCAGAAAAAAGTTATGTCGCTTCACTATTCGAAAAAGGAATTAACAAAATAGCCCAAAAAGTCGGTGAAGAGGCCGTTGAAGTCGTTATTGAAGCTAAAGACAATAACGATGATTTATTTCTTAGCGAAAGCGCCGATTTACTTTTTCACTACCTTATCTTATTACAAGCCAAAGGCTATCAGCTTAATGATGTTGTTGATGTTCTGAAAAAGCGTCAGAAGTAAAAAGTTTAGTTTCAGGTTTCAAGTTTCAAGTTTCAGGTTTCAAGTTTCAGGTTTCAAGTTTCAGGTTTCAAGTTTCAAGTTGTGTGAGGTAACCTGAAACCTGAAACCCGAAATTTACTCTCCAAACTTCGACTTCATTTAGTACACCAAAAAATACTATTTAGTAGAAAATAATACTTTTATGAAACTATTTATTGGCCTACTTTTACTTTTAATACCAACATTAAATTATGGTTACAAGAAAAATGAACTACCATATCCAATTGCTATATTAAAAGCAGATCTAATTGTAGACGGAACTATTACCAAAGTTTCTAAAAATGAATATGAATTTGCGATAACACAATTTGTAAAAGGTAAATCAGATTCGAAAATCAAGGTTTCTATATGGAAAGAATGGTTATGTGATCCCAGAATTAAAGAATTAAAAACTGGTCAGAGATTAATTTTATTGTTAGAAAAAACAACTCACAACAATTTTGCTACAATTAACAACAGTACTGGTGAATTGTATATAGATAATAATAGTTTTATAAATATATTTCTTCCGAAAGACTTCTCGACTCCAGAGATTTTTAAGAAAGGCATTTTAATGTTTATAGAAACTTATAAATTTTATGGCGATTCAAATGACAAGTTTTTTCAAAATGTATATTTTGAATGTAATAAATCTATTTTTGAAATTTATCTCATGAAACAAAATAATAGTACCTTTAATTTCCTAGTGAATTATACTAATTATTTTAAAATAAAGGAAATACACCCAGTCTTCCAAATCAAGAATTTACAAATATTTGGTTAAACAAAATTATCCATGAACTGATAATGTCAGTATTTTTTAGTTTCAATGAAAAGTCCCAACGGGACGAAATATTTCTAAAAAAACTATCGCCTCTCACGAGAGCCCCAGCGGGGCGGCATGTATATTACCTGTAGATCATCAAATATAGCGCTCCGATGGAGCTTTCTCAAAAATGTATTTAATTTTTAACTATAATTATTTCATTCCTGGCAGAATTAAAATGAATTGAAAATCCCTCTATTCAGTAAACTCAAAAACAGCAAACTCCTGTGGTTGATGAAAACCAAATCTAGAACTTTTATAAGCTTGTAAAGCAAGATATTCAGTGGTATTACCGTAATCAATTCTAAAAGCATTTCCTCGCCACTTAGTTCCCGCTTTTGGTGTTGAAAAACTACCGTTTTTAATCGTATTCAGGCTTGAGAAAGGAATTTTAATTTCGGTATTGAATCCTTCGTTCGTTATTTTGCTTTGTGTTTCCAATCCCAAAACATCAAACGCTATACTCATGTTCCATCCGCCACAAGCTGGTGAGATACACTTTAACAATAAATCATAATAAGAAGAGTAGGCATTGACCCCAATTTCGAGATAATTTTCCCCATTACCGTCTGGATCTATAAAAATTTCAACTAAATCATCAGTGTTAAAAATTTCAGTGTCTTTTTGCTGTGCCTTACCCATAATTTTAGAATCAATCGAACGATAGGCGATATACAGATTATCATTGTCCCATGCAAAAGAAACATACGTATCCTGAGTCGCCTTTTTTCCGGAATCATGAACCACAAAAGGCCCAAGAAAAGAAGTCTTCCAATCTGATAAATTGCCATCAATAGTAACTTTTTGAATAGTTCTTGGAATAAGAATATTTTGCGAATAAGTTGTGATCGAGCACATCAAACAAAGCAGGATAGTAATTTTAAGATTTCTCATAAATAACATATATGAATTTGATAAGCTAAAATACAGAAGAATAAACGAATTTTAACATTAATTTTTAGAATCCTCACTATAAAATCAGTCAAAACTTGATTCGAATGTTTACATTTGTTGAAGTGTAAACGGCTCAAAAAGCCTTCTTAATTTCGACTAAAAGAAAATATCTGCTTCATATGAAAAAATACTTAGGTGGCGTCTGTATCGCCTTTCTATTTGGCTTTACTGCCAATGCACAAGGACTTTTGAATAAGTCAGAAACTACTTTTACACATCAGGACACTTTACGCGGAAGCATTACAAAAGAAAGAGCCTGGTGGGATTTAAAATACTATCATCTTGATGTAAAAGTGAGCCCAAAAGAGAGAACAATTTCAGGTTCGAATACAATCCGTTATACTGTTTTAACCCCATACGACAAGATGCAGATTGATTTGCAGGAACCTATGCAAATTACGAAAGTAACACAGGGGGGAAAAGAATTACAGTTTAAGAGAGATGGAAATGCCTTTTTTATTACGCTGACTGAAAAGCAAAAAATAGGTGATACCAAAGAAGTGGTAGTGAGTTTTACCGGAAAACCAAGAGAAGCCGTTAAGGCACCCTGGGACGGTGGAATCAGCTGGAAAAAGGACAAAAACGGTAAAGATTTTATCGCTTCATCCTGTCAGGGACTGGGAGCAAGTGTATGGTGGCCGAACAAAGATCATATGTACGATGAAGTCGAGAACATGATGATCAGCGTAAACGTTCCCGGAGATCTTACCGATGTTTCAAATGGAAGATTAAAAAGCGTTAAAAAGGAAAAGGATGGAACTAAAACCTTCAACTGGTATGTTTCAAATCCCATCAACAACTATGGTGTAAACATCAATATTGGGGATTATGTTAATTTCTCAGAAGTATACAAAGGCGAAAAAGGAGATTTAGATTGTAACTATTATGTTTTAAGAGACAATCTTGCTTTGGCAAAAGAACAGTTCAAAGATGTACCGAAAATGCTAAAAGCTTTTGAAAACTGGTTTGGACCTTATCCATTTTATGAAGACAGTTACAAGCTGGTTGAAGTACCTTATCTGGGAATGGAACACCAAAGTAGTGTGACTTACGGGAATGGCTATAAAAATGGTTATTTAGGACGTGATTTAAGCGGAACAGGCTGGGGATTAAAATTTGATTTTATCATCATCCATGAATCTGGTCACGAATGGTTTGCCAACAATATCACGTACAAGGACATTGCCGATATGTGGATCCATGAAAGTTTTACTAATTATTCAGAAAGTCTTTTCCTGGAGTATTACTACGGAAAAGATGCTGCTGCAGAGTACGTAATTGGATGCCGTAAAGGGATTCAGAACGATAAACCTATCATTGGTAATTATGACGTAAACAACGAGGGGTCAGGCGATATGTATCCAAAAGGAGCTAACATGCTGCACATGATGCGTCAGATCATAAATGATGATGCCAAATGGAAATCGATTTTAAGAGGTTTAAATAAGACTTTTTATCACCAAACTGTGACAAGCAAGCAAATCGAGGATTACATCAACACACAATCCGGAATTAATTTTAATAGAGTATATGCTCAATATTTGACCACAACAAAGATCCCGGTTTTTGAGTATATGTTTAAAAACGGAACTTTCGGTTACCACTGGACCAATTGTGTCTCTAAATTTGACATGCCCGTGAGAGTAAAATTAAACGGAGTTGAAACATGGTTAAAACCAACAACCGAATGGCAATCAGAAAAAACTACTGATGAATCACGTAAAGTAGAAGTAGATAAAGATTTTTATGTAACGACTTCTAATATTATAGAATAAAGCACCTAAATGGGAATCGCTATTTGCGGACGCATTCAGAAGTAAATCGATTTTAACAAAAATTAAACAAAAGGGCCTGTTTTGAAAATCAAAATTGGCCCTTTTGTTTTGGAGTTATTTTTCTTTTAGAATGGGATTTTGACACCGCACAAAACACACCTGCCTCTAAGCCTCTGAATAAAATTTTAAAAGAAAACCCCATTTGACTCTTTTGAGGTATTTTAAGGGTTTGTTTCTTCTAAATATAACACCCGTTTTATTAAAAAAAGATTTTATTCTATTCTGACTGTGCTTAAATTTATAACTTAAATACAAATGAATTTAGTTTTGAGAATCAGTATTCCTTCTTCTATTTACTATATAACCAAACAGAGCAGCTGTAAAAAACATGATAAGACTATATACAGCGGCTGGTATACTCATGACACTATTCCCAATTACATTTAATGCAATAAAAATAGCCAGTGTGCCATTATGAATTCCTATTTCCATCCCAATAGCAATTGATTGTTTCTTATTGATACTTAACAACAACGGAGTATAATATCCAATTACCATACTTATTATATTAAACACCAAGCAAGCTAATCCTACTTGTTGAAAATAGCCCAGGAATTGATCCTTTTCCTTGATAATAGCCCCAATGATAATAAGCACTAGAAAAACAGCTGACATTGCTTTTACGGGTTTCTCCATTCTTCTTGAATTTTTTGGACAACGATAATTAATAAGCATTCCAATAGCAACCGGAACAAGTACAATTATAAATATCTCAACTATTTTTTTAAATTGCATGGGGATAACCTGCTCGTCAATCATAAAAACATCAATCGCTTTATTGACTATAAAAGGAAGCGTAAATAATGTCAGTACACTATTTACTGCTGTCAGTGAAATATTTAAAGCCACATCACCTTTTGCTAAATGACTGTAAAGATTAGCTGTTGCACCACCGGGAGATGCAGCTAATAGTATCAGACCAACGGCAAGTTCAGGACTAAGATTAAACGATATACTAACACAAAAACAAATAATGGGCAAAAGTATCATCTGACACAATAAACCTACAAGAATTGCTTTTGGGTAATAAATTACGTTTTTAAAATCATCCATTTTTAAATTTAGTCCTAAGCCTAACATGATAATACCAAGAGCAACAGGAAGCAACTGGGTTAACAAAGAATTTTGTTCCATAATTAAATTAATTAAAATTGTATGCTTTTACTAGTTTTAAAACATTAAAAACTAATTAAACATACTGATTCTCAATTAAAATTTTTCAGTAGAATTTCTATATGGTATCTATGATATAATATGCGGTCATTAATAAGTCATAATTGGCATAACTAATTTAAATTGCCAGTTACAAATAAAAAGTAAACATAGAAAATGAGAAGTTTGGATTTTTGATGGAACTCCAACTAAACAAATCAATAATGCCGCAACTTGAATAAATTAGAAAGAACACTATTATCGACTGTTTAATTTCGCCTTCTCTTTAATAATGTCGGCGATCTTCCTGTTGTCAATTTTACTTTCCAGCCATGAAATAATATCAAGGTATAAAAAGGCTCTTTTCTCATACGTATTTTTCTCCAATTCGATAAAACGAGTCCTCATCTTGATAAACTCCTTTTTTATATCGGCAGGGTAGAAGTTATTCAGATTTTTCATGAACTTGATAATCTCTTTCTGAACCTCATGTAAATCATTCATTTTCAAGAGAAACTTATACGTGTTCTTCAAATGATTTTCCAGATAATAATCCTTACCCAATTCGTAATGCGCAATCAAGGATAAAAGTCTGGCAAAGCACATTAAATCTTCACGCATCGACAGATTTTTATTGTTGATGATTTTATCCAAATAATTAATCGATTCATTGTACTTTTCAGTACCAAAATAAATAGAGGCAATTTTATAGTAAAACAACATCTCATGATGCTCATCAAGATGTTCGCTGTGAAGTTTTATCTTTTGCAGAATCTCCGGAATTAGATATTCACTTTCAGCAAAAGTTCCTTCCAGTATGTGAAGGTTCAACTTATTATTATAAACGTACAGAAAAGAAAGCGACGCAATATTATCATTTACCGGAAACCTTGGATCAGCAATGGTTTCTTCTAAAAGCGTCAGATATTTTTTGAAATTCGACTTGTATTTCAACATATACAGCGACTCTAGAAAATAATGATTCCCTTTTAAGAAAAAGACAGGATTCAAATAAATCATATTAGGATTGTCATAAAACAATCTTACCCATTTGTAGGCATATTTATAACTCGCTAAGAAGTCCTGAACCAGAAAACTACGCCAAAGATTAGCATTGTAAAACCAATACTTTTCCCTAAAACCAAACTTACTTTCGTCCAGCTTTGAAATGTGCTTATTGAAGTAATCGTCAATGTATTTGTACTCTTCGTCGCTTTTAACATAGCCGGTTTTTAGCATGATTCCGTACAACTGCAGCGATAAATTGGATAACTTACTTGAAATGGTGTTGCGATAATTCAGTTCTTTGGCCTGAATCACCAATTCATCGGCACGTCCCTGAATACTTCGGGTGATGTATTGCGATTCGATTAGTTTTTCGAATTCTACAATTTCATATGCCATGTATTTCTCGTCATTCTCAAGCGCCAGTTGTTTTGTTTTGTCCAGAATCTTCAAACTTTGTTTGTACAAACCTTTATTGTATAAAATAACAGCAAAATCGATTTGTTCCCGCAACTGATAACGAATATTCTGACTCGGAATATTCAAGCGTATACTCACTAAAATCTGTTTGTATAAGTATGATTTTAAATTAGATAGCTGAACCTTTTTAATAATACCACTCTTGAGAATCAGCTTTTCATCATAAGTTTCAGACTTATCCAGAATGTTAAATAATTCGATGAATTTGGTATTCGAACTCGTCTCTAAACGACTTGCAAAAATCTTAAATTGTCTTTTTTCGGATTTAGAAAGTGATTTTATTAATACAAATAAGAAATCTTTTTGATGGTTAGCCATTGTAAAATATAATAATATAACTTATTGGTTTCTAGTTAATTAACCTGCTTTAAAATGTTTTATGAACAGTATAATTTCATTAAAATGAATTTCGTGCCGGCAAAGTACAATATATATTTGTTATCAAGATGTGAAATTACATTAAATAAATGAATATGAATAGAGAGAAAGTTCAAATTTTTGACACCACTTTGCGCGATGGAGAGCAGGTCCCAGGATGTAAGTTAGATACGAAACAAAAACTAGTTATCGCAGAACGACTTGATACAATGGGAGTTGACATTATCGAAGCAGGTTTTCCAGTGTCAAGTCCAGGCGATTTTTTATCGGTTTCTGAGATTTGTAAAATTGTAGAAAATGCAACGGTCTGCGGTCTGACAAGAGCCGTAAAAAACGACATTGATGTTGCTGCAGCTGCCTTAAAGCACGCTAAGAAACCTAGAATCCATACCGGAATCGGAACCTCTCAATCTCACATACTCCATAAACTAAACACAACTCCGGAAGACATCATTGCAAGAGCAAAATTTGCTGTAGCACATGCCAAATCTTATGTGGAAGATGTAGAATTCTATGCCGAAGATGCCGGAAGAACTGATAACGCCTTCCTTGCAAAAGTTTGTGAAGAAGTAATAAAATCAGGAGCAACAGTATTGAATATTCCGGATACAACAGGTTATTGTTTGCCTGAAGAATACGGAGCAAAAATAAAATACCTAAAAGAAAATGTGAAAGGTATTGAAAATGTAACCCTTTCCTGTCACTGTCACAACGATTTAGGAATGGCTACCGCAAACTCCATTGCAGGTGCTATCAACGGAGCAAGACAAATTGAATGTACTATAAATGGCATAGGGGAGAGAGCCGGGAATACAGCTTTAGAAGAAGTTGTAATGATCTTCAAACAACATCCTTACCTTAATTTGGACACCAATATCAATACAAGAGAATTAAACGAGATGAGCCGTTTAGTTTCTGAAAGTATGGGAATGATTGTACAGCCAAACAAAGCCATTGTAGGAGCAAATGCTTTTGCGCACAGCTCCGGAATTCACCAGGATGGAGTGATAAAAAACAGAGCCACTTATGAAATCATGGATCCGCTGGATGTAGGTGTAAATGAGTCCTCTATTATATTAACAGCAAGAAGCGGAAGAGCTGCATTGGCTTACCGCGCTAAAAAAGTAGGTTACGAGCTTACTAAAGTACAACTGGATATCGTATACATTGAATTTTTGAAATTCGCCGATATTAAGAAGGAAGTAATTGATGCAGATATTCATCAAATTATAGAAGCTGCTAAAATTCAGGGAGAATTAATCAGAAACTAGTTCAAGAGAGCAAAGATCTTAGAATAAAGAGAATAGAAGAAAGAGAATAGAAGAAAGAGAATAGAAGAAAGAGAATAGAATAAAGAGAATAGAATAAAGAGAATAGAATAGAATAAAGAAAAAAGGATTTAAATACATAAAGAACGAGACGTTATGAATTTGAAAATAGCAGTTTTACCAGGAGACGGGATTGGACCAGAAGTAATTTTACAAGCCAAAAAAGCTTTACATGCTATTGGCGAGGTGTACAATCATGAATTTGTTTTTGAAGAGGCGCTTATGGGAGCTATTGCCATTGATAAAACAGGAAATCCTTTGCCGGAGCAGACATTAAACCTTTGTCTAAATACAGATGCGGTATTGTTTGGAGCAATTGGAGATCCTAAATACGATAATAATCCGTCAGCGAAAGTACGTCCGGAGCAAGGATTATTAAAACTGCGTAAGGAGTTGGGATTGTTTGCTAACATACGCCCGATAAAACCTTATAAATCATTAATTGATGCTTCTCCGTTAAAAAGAGAAATTATCGATGGTGCTGATTTTACTATTTTCAGAGAATTAACCGGAGGTGCTTACTTTGGAGCTAAAACCTTAAATGAGGAAGGTACACACGCTTCCGATTTATGTGAATATTCAGAAGAAGAAATCACAAGAATTGCGCATTTGGCTTTTAAATCAGCACAAAACCGACGCAAGAAACTTACGATGGTTGACAAAGCAAATGTTTTAGAAACTTCCCGTTTATGGAGAAAAGTCGTTCAGAAAGTAGGCCAAAGTTATCCTGATGTCGCTTTAGACTTTTTGTTTGTAGATAACGCAGCAATGCAATTGATTCTAAATCCAAAACAATTTGATGTGATTTTGACCGAAAATTTATTCGGAGATATTTTATCAGATGAAGCAAGTGTGATAACGGGATCTATTGGTTTATTAGCCTCAGCATCTTTAGGTGAAAAGAATGCTTTGTTTGAACCTATACACGGTTCATATCCTCAGGCGAAAGGAAAAAACATCGCCAATCCGATTGCTTCAATTTTATCAGCGGCGATGTTATTAGAACATTTTGGTCTGTTGAAAGAAGCTGGCATGATTTATAAAGCAGTCGAAAAAGCAATCGAATTTCAAGTAGTAACCGTTGATTTAAAACCGGATTCAAAGTTCGGTACAAACGAAGTAGGGGACTTTGTATCCAATTTTATCTTCAGTAAAGACGATTTACTCTATTTTAATAATGATAACGTTCACATTGGACAATCAACAATTGTTTAATATTTTTTGTTAAAAATTAAATAAATAACAAGAAGTATGTAAAATGTTGAGATTTTATTTTTTTAGTCCTTTAAGTTTTCATACTTTTGTCTCACTAAGAAAAACAAAGATGCAAATCTCAATTATTATTACTATTTCTGTCATTATTGTAAATGTGATTATCACATATGCACGGGGAATGGTATAAATATAATTGAAAAACTATATTATAAACCTTCCAAATACTGGAAGGTTTTTTTTTGAATTAAAATTAAAAAAATAACACAATAATGGAATTAAATAAGTACAGCAAAACCATCACTCAAGATCAAACACAACCAGCAGCGCAAGCCATGTTGTACGGTATTGGTTTAACTGAAGAAGATTTGAAAAAAGCACAGGTAGGTATTGTGAGCATGGGGTACGATGGTAACACTTGCAACATGCACCTGAATGATTTAGCAAAAGACGTTAAAAAAGGAGTGTGGGATGCAAATCTGGTCGGACTTATTTTTAATACCATTGGTGTAAGTGACGGAATTTCAAACGGTACAGAAGGAATGCGTTATTCCTTAGTTTCCAGAGATGTCATTGCCGATTCTATCGAAACAGTTGCGGGAGCGCAGTGGTACGACAGCATCATTGCAATTCCGGGTTGTGATAAAAACATGCCTGGTGCTCTGATCGCCATGGGACGTTTGAACCGCCCGTCTTTAATGGTGTACGGAGGATCTATTCATTCCGGAAAGTGGAAAGGAGAAACATTGAATATTGTTTCAGCTTTTGAAGCCTTAGGAAAAAAAGTAAAAAATGAAATTACTCCGGAGGATTTTAAAGGAGTTATTCAAAATGCTTGCCCGGGCGCTGGTGCGTGTGGTGGAATGTATACGGCTAACACCATGTCTTCGGCAATTGAAGCCCTGGGAATGAGTTTGCCATACAGTTCATCAAATCCCGCTTTAAGTCAGGAGAAAAGAGACGAATGTCTCGCTGCAGGTAAAGCTATTAGAACATTATTGGAAAAAGATATTAAGCCTAGAGACATTATGACTCGTAAAGCTTTTGAAAATGCCATTACAATCGTTGCCGTTTTAGGAGGTTCAACCAATGCTGTAATGCATTTGATCGCTATGGCACATTCCGTTGATATTGAAATTACACTTGATGATTTTCAAGCGATTAATGACAGAACTCCTGTACTCGCAGATATGAAACCAAGTGGCAAGTATATGATGGAAGACATTCATGAAGCAGGTGGTATTCCGTCAGTAATGAAATACTTATTGAAAGTAGGACTAATTCATGGAGATTGTTTAACTGTAACCGGAAAAACAGTGGCCGAAAACTTAGCTTCAACTCCGGATTTACAAGACGGACAACAAGTAATTCACGAAATACAAAAAGCTTTAAAACCAACCGGAAATATTCAGGTTTTATATGGAAATCTGGCTTCTGAAGGAGCTGTTGCCAAAATCAGCGGAAAAGAAGGTGAGTATTTTGAAGGTCCTGCGGTTGTTTTTGAAGGTGAGTTTGAAGTGATTCCAGGCCTTGAAGCCGGAAAAATTAAACCCGGTAATGTAGTCGTCATCAGGTATTGTGGACCAAAAGGTGGTCCGGGAATGCCTGAGATGCTAAAACCTACATCGGCCATTATTGGAGCAGGATTAGGAAGCAGCTGTGCTCTTATTACAGACGGCAGGTTTTCCGGAGGTTCACATGGCTTTGTGGTAGGACACATTACACCAGAGGCTTATGATGGTGGCGGTATTGCACTGGTAAAAGATGGCGATTTAATTGCTATTGATGCAGTAAAAAATACAATCGACCTGAAAATATCTGACGAAGAATTCGCAGCCCGTAAAGAAAGTTGGATTCAGCCTCCTCTAAAAGTAAACAGAGGAGTTTTACTGAAATATGCCAGATCAGTCTCAAGCGCTTCAACTGGTTGCGTTACCGATAAATAATTTTACAATAATAATTTCAAAAAACAATGACAATATCAATAAAATAACAAAGTTCAATTGCAATAAAAAGTAGAAATGTAAAGAATCAGTTTGAAATTGATTTTAACATTGCCATTGATTTTTGAAATTGATTTTTGACATTGAAAAAACAATATACTATGAAAATATCAGGGGCAGAAGCCGTTATAAGATGTTTGTTAGCAGAAGGAGTAGACTTACTTTATGGTTATCCGGGAGGAGCAATCATGCCGGTTTACGATGAATTATATAAATTTCAGGATCAGTTACACCACGTGTTGGTACGTCACGAGCAAGGTGCTACACATGCCGCACAAGGATATGCCCGAGCTACAGGAAAAGTAGGGGTAGCCATTGCAACTTCAGGGCCGGGAGCAACCAATTTAATAACCGGAATTGCAGATGCTCAAATCGATTCAACCCCAATGGTTTGTATCACAGGTCAGGTAGGGAAGCACTTGTTAGGATCTGATGCTTTTCAGGAAACGGATATCATTGGAATTTCGACTCCGGTAACCAAATGGAATTATCAGGTAACCGAAGCTTCGGAAATCCCTGAAATTATTGCAAAAGCATTTTACATCGCACGTTCCGGACGCCCGGGACCTGTATTAATTGACATTACGAAAAATGCTCAGTTTGACCAATTAGAATTTAGTTATGAAAAATGTACCGGAATCAGAAGTTATACTCCGGTTCCGAAACTAAAATTAGATAAAGTGGCCGAAGCTGCTGCTTTAATCAATAGCGCTAAAAAGCCTTTTATTGTTTTTGGACAGGGGATTATTCTGGGAAAAGCGGAAGCCGAATTTAAAGCTTTACTTGAAAAATCAGGAATTCCAGCTGCCTGGACCATTTTAGGACTATCAGCCTTGCCAACAGACCATCCCTTAAACGTGGGAATGCTGGGAATGCACGGGAACTATGGCCCAAATTTGCTAACCAACGAATGTGATGTCTTAATTGCTTTCGGAATGCGTTTTGACGACCGCGTTACCGGAAACCTGAATACTTATGCCAAACAGGCAAAAGTAATTCACTTCGAAATTGATCCTGCCGAAATTGATAAAAATGTAAAAACAGAAATAGCTGTTCTTGGAGATGTAAAAGAAGCCTTAACCGCTTTATTACCATTAATCGAAGCAAAATCACATGATTTATGGCATAACAAATTTAAAGAGCTAAAGGAAATCGAGTACGATTCCGTTATAAAAGAAGAATTAAACCCAACCAATAATAAAGGAATTTCAATGGGAGAAACCATAGAAATGATAAACAAACACTCAAAAGGTGATGCTATTATTGTCTCTGATGTTGGGCAGCATCAAATGTTTGCCTGCCGTTATGCAAAATTCAATTCTACCAAAAGTAACATTACCTCAGGTGGATTGGGAACGATGGGATTTGCTTTACCGGCAGCCATCGGAGCTAAAATGGGAAAACCGGATCGTGAAGTTGTGGCTATAATTGGTGATGGCGGTTTTCAAATGAACATACAAGAATTGGGGACCATTTTTCAGACTAAAGTACCTGTAAAGATTGTTATCCTAAACAACGAATTTTTGGGAATGGTGCGTCAATGGCAGGAGCTGTTTTTTGATAACAGATATGCTTCTACTAAAATGATCAATCCAAATTTTGTTGCGATAGCCGAAGGATATTATATTAAATCTAAAAAAGTAACACAAAGAGAAGATTTAGATGCAGCCGTTGCCGAAATGCTGGCTTCAAAAGATTCCTATTTCTTAGAAGTTATGGTAGAGAAAGAAAATAACGTATTCCCAATGATTCCAACGGGTGCATGTGTTTCTGAAATTAGATTAAGCTAAAATTAAAGTTTCATGTTTCAATTTTTTTGAGTTTCAAGTTGTAAAACGTGAAACCTGAAACTTGAAACAAATAAAACTAAAAAAAATGGAAAACAGAACATTTACCATATCGGTATACTCAGAAAATAATGTAGGATTGTTAAACAGGATATCAGGAATATTCTTAAAGCGTCACATTAACATATTAAGCTTAAACGTTTCTGAATCAGAAATAGAAAGTGTTTCCAGATTCATTATTGTTGTGGAAACAACAGAGAAATGGGTCAAAAATATTGTCGGGCAAATCGAAAAGCAAATTGAAGTGATAAAAGCATTTTATCATACAGATGAAGAAACCATCTATCTGGAAAACGCTTTATTTAAAATTGCATCAAGCCTGTTGTTTGATGAAAAACAAATTCAGAACATCATCAAGGACAGTCAGTCTACAATTGTCACGGTTTCCCGCGATTTCTTTGTGATTTCTAAATCGGGGAGACGTTCAGAAATCGAAGATTTGTATACCAAATTCAAACCTTATGGCATTATGCAGTTTGTTCGCTCAGGAAGGATATCTGTTTCAAAAGAAAAAATGGAAATTTCAACAATGTTAGAAACATTCAAATAGTATTATTTCATCTATTAACCAATTATTAAATACAACATTCATTAAATATTTTTAAAAAAAATGGCAAATTATTTCAACACATTACCACTTAGATTACAATTAGAACAATTAGGCGTTTGCGAATTTATGGAGCAATCAGAATTTGCAGACGGAATTTCGGCTCTGGCAGGAAAAAAGGTTGTCATTGTAGGCTGTGGAGCACAAGGTCTGAATCAGGGTTTAAACATGAGAGATTCCGGTTTAGACATTTCATACGCGTTGCGTGCAGATGCAATTGCAGAGAAAAGAGCATCTTATAAAAATGCCACTGAAAACGGATTTAAAGTAGGTACTTATGAAGAATTAATTCCAACTGCCGACTTAGTTTGTAACTTAACTCCTGACAAACAACATACTGCTGTAGTTACTGCCATAATGCCTTTAATGAAAAACGGAGCTACATTATCATATTCTCACGGATTTAATATTGTCGAAGAAGGAATGCAAATCCGTAAAGACATCACTGTAATTATGTGCGCGCCAAAATGTCCTGGTTCTGAGGTTCGTGAAGAATACAAAAGAGGATTTGGTGTTCCTACACTAATCGCTGTTCACCCGGAGAATGATCCAAACAATTTTGGTTTAGATCAGGCTAAAGCTTATGCTGTAGCCACCGGAGGCCATAAAGCAGGAGTTCTGAAATCGTCATTCGTAGCCGAAGTAAAATCAGATTTAATGGGAGAACAAACCATTCTTTGCGGGTTATTACAAACCGGTTCTATTTTATGTTTCGATAAAATGGTGGAAAAAGGAATCGACAAAGCCTATGCTTCAAAATTGATTCAATATGGATGGGAGACCATTACTGAAGCCTTAAAACATGGAGGTATCACCAATATGATGGATCGTCTTTCCAACCCAGCAAAAATTGAGGCTTACGAAATTGCTGAAGAATTAAAAGACATTATGAGGCCGTTATTCCAAAAACACCAGGATGACATTATCTCAGGAGAATTCTCCAGAACCATGATGATCGACTGGGCAAATGATGATGTAAACTTACTAAAATGGAGAGCTGCAACAGGAGAAACTAATTTCGAAAAAACAGCTCCACAAGAAGCTCCAATTTCAGAGCAGGAATATTTTGATAACGGAGTACTGATGATCGCAATGGTAAAAGCGGGGGTAGAATTGGCTTTCGAAACCATGACTGAGGCTGGAATTATCGAAGAATCAGCTTATTATGAATCATTACACGAATTACCTTTGATTGCAAACACAATTGCAAGAAAAAAATTATTTGAAATGAACCGTGTGATCTCGGATACTGCTGAATATGGCTGTTATTTATTCGACCATGCCTGCAAGCCGTTGTTAACAGAATTTATGAAAACAGTAGAAACAAATGTAATAGGTAAACCATTTTCTACTTCAAATGGAGTTGACAATGCTACTTTAATTGCTGTAAACAAAGAAGTTCGTCAACACCCTATCGAAGAAGTAGGAGCATGGTTGAGAGAATCAATGACAGCAATGAAAAAAATTGGATAATAAATTGGGAATTACCACACATACGGTTGTGGAATCTGCTCTGTATCTCCGTTTGATGTAATATTTTTGAATTAGTAAGCACTTATTAAGAAAAATGGATATAGATGCAAATTGCATTCACTTAACTTCTGAAAGTAAGACTGTAAGTTAAGTGAAGCTAATCCCTAATGAAGGGGGTATATTTAGTAATAAATGTACTTGTTGAAGTTTCATTTTAATTAATAAAGTTGCTTCTATTTTCAAAAATAGTGCGGAAGATTGTAATACAGAATTACAAAATTAATTGTTATTGAAATTGTTAAAATTAAAAAGGCATGGTATTCATTTATCGTGCCTTTTTTGCAAAATGTCTTTTTTCATCAAAAAGCCGTTTTTTATATTATACTTATTAAAAAGTAATATTTTTTTCAATATCTGTTTTTTTTTCCTATTATTTATGAATTAAATAATTTTAAGAATAGACTGATATTTAATACATTTATAAAAAAAAATTCTAAAAACGTATGAGTTATTATAAAATTGAAAATTTAGAACAGTATTTTAAACATTACAATAAGTCGATAAGAGAGCCTAGAAAGTTTTGGGGAAAAATAGCTGAGGAAAATTTTACCTGGTACCAGCAATGGGAAAAAGTAGTTGATTTTAATATGGCTGATGCGGAAGTAAAATGGTTTACAGAAGCAAAAGTTAACATCACTAAAAATTGCATCGACAGACATTTAAGCAAAAGAGGAGAAAAAACGGCTATCATTTTTGAACCGAATGATCCCTCAGAAAGCGCTTTACATATAACGTATAATGAATTGTACGAAAGAGTTTCAAAAATGGCGAATGTTTTGCGCGAGCAAGGCGTACGTAAAGGAGACAGAGTTTGTATTTATTTACCTATGATTCCTGAATTGGCAGTAGCTGTATTGGCCTGTGCCAGAATAGGAGCGATTCATTCTGTTGTTTTTGCAGGATTTTCAGCTTCTGCTGTGTCTGCCAGAATAATTGATTGCGAATGTAAAATGGTTATTACTTCTGATGGAGGATACAGAGGTAATAAAAACATTGACCTTAAAGGAATTGTTGATGAGGCATTAGAAACTTGCCCGTCTGTTACTAAAGTTTTAGTTGTAAAAAGAACTAATAACGAAGTTAAAATGAAAGACGGCCGTGACGAATGGTTACAGCCTCTATTAGATAAAGCCTTAGATAATAGTGTTGCGGAAATAATGGATGCTGAAGATCCGTTATTCATTCTGTACACCTCTGGTTCTACAGGCAAACCAAAAGGAATGGTACATACCACAGCCGGATATATGGTTTATACGGCTTATACCTTTAAAAATGTTTTCAATCACGAAGAAAATGATATTTTCTGGTGTACTGCTGATATAGGTTGGATTACAGGTCACTCTTATATTTTATACGGACCTTTATTAAATGGAGGAACAACCGTAATTTTTGAAGGAGTTCCATCTTATCCTGACTTTAGCCGTTTTTGGGATATTATTGAAAAACATAAAATCACACAATTTTATACCGCACCAACTGCAATTCGTTCACTTGCAAAAGAAAGTTTAGATTATATCCAAAAATACCCTCTAAAATCACTTAAAGTAATTGGATCAGTTGGAGAGCCCATCAACGAAGAAGCCTGGCACTGGTTCAACGATCACGTTGGAGATAAAAGATGTCCGGTTGTGGATACCTGGTGGCAGACTGAAACCGGTGGAATTATGATTTCGCCAATTGCCTTTGTAACCCCAACTAAACCAACCTACGCGACTTTGCCATTACCGGGAATTCAACCTGTTTTGATGGATGAGAAACGCAATGAAATCGAAGGAAATCAGGTTGTTGGAAGTTTATGTATTAAATTTCCATGGCCGGGAATCGCCAGAACAATCTGGGGGGATCACCAACGCTACAAAGACACTTATTTCTCTGCTTTCCCGGGAAAATATTTTACAGGTGACGGGGCATTGAGAGACGAAGTAGGGTATTACAGAATTACCGGTAGAGTAGATGATGTTGTAATTGTATCCGGTCATAACTTAGGAACAGCTCCTATTGAAGATGCCATTAACGAACATCCTGCAGTAGCCGAATCTGCTATCGTTGGATTCCCTCATGACATTAAAGGAAATGCCTTATATGGTTTTGTAATCTTAAAAGAAACAGGAGAAGTAAGAGACCGATCTAATCTTAGCCGTGAGATCAATCAATATATTTCTGACCATATCGGACCAATTGCAAAACTCGACAAAATTCAGTTTGTTTCAGGCTTGCCTAAAACACGTTCAGGAAAAATTATGCGTAGAATTTTACGTAAAATAGCAGAAGGTGATTTTTCTAATTTTGGAGACACTTCAACTTTACTAAATCCTGAAATTGTTGACGAAATTACAAAAGCGAGGGTCTAGTATCTTCACAAAATAAAAAAAGCTGTCCATTGGGCAGCTTTTTTTATATCGATTATTTTTTTTACTTCCTTAATCCTTTAAGAAGTGCATAAATAGCCATTGCGTGTCCGTGACCTAAATCAAAATCTGCTTTTAGCCAGGTTACAATTTCGGTTGCTTTTACTTCAGGTTTTAATTCTCCACTGACAGAAAATCCTTTTTCATCTGAAAGTTTTTTAAAATCATCAGGACCTTTTCCTGTCTTTGTTTTAATATTGATTAAATAAGCTTGAAATGACATAATTTTGTAATTTTAAAAGTTATACTTTATTTTTCGACAATCGTTTTTATGTTCGTTAGACTTTCTTCTACATCAGCTCCAATTATTTTATCCATATCAAAAAAAAGAAGCATAAAATTCTTAGGCCAGTTCATTCCGCTATTATAAATCCAGATAAGCTTTGTTTGATTTTCGGCTAAAGTTTCCGTTTCCATATGCCCGTTTGCCGTAAATACATAAGGCGCTAGAAAACGAAGTTCAAAATCGATTCTGTTATTTTCTACTTTTTTTATTTCCCATTCTCCTTTACCAGTCTTATGGTGTTTGCTTTCAAAAGTCAGAAGAGAACCCGCAGTCCCGTCAGTACCTGTTATCTCTATTTTTGTGGCAGGATCCAGCAATAGCCATTTACTGTACAATTTTTGATTTCGATTCAGTTTTATAAAATCAAAAACTTCCGCTTTGGGTTTATAAATAGTTATTTCTCTCTTAATAGTATACTTATTTTTAGTAAACATCGCTACTACTAAAGCTATTGAAACTATAGCTACCAATACCGTTATTATTTTTACGAATATCATTTTCATTTTTGTTAAATTGGTTAATTAAAAAGCTCTTTATATTTATTTATAATATTGATTTGCAGCGAAGTTAAACATCCCGGAGATTCACCGATGGCCTGAAATATAATCTGACTGTCCAGACATTTTCTACAGAACGTCTTTACTTTAAGGCAATTACCGCCGAAAACCAGATGAGAATTTATAGTTGTCATTTTGTTTTACTTTTTCTGTTAATTTTTAATCAAACTAACAAGACAAAGATGCGATTACTTACAAAAGACAATACTGTACGTAAATGACAACAATAGGGGGATTTACGTCATTTCATTCCACACTACGAAAAACAAGCAAAATCGAAGGCTTGCAAAACTAAAGAACTTTGATTGCCCTTAGCCTGACAGCTTTTCACCTAACAAAAAAACTCTAAAAAAAACAAATCCGACAACCCCAAAACCTTGGGATTATCGGATTTACAATATTTAATTAGCTATGCTTTATTTTGAATACTCCAAATTATCTTGTGGTATATCCTCCATTAGCAAAAATAGTTTGCCCGGTTACCCACCAGCCATCGGTCACTAAAAACTCAACTAAAGGAGCAATGTCTTTGATGTCCGTAAGTCCTCCTAAATCCGAAGCCTGTTTGTGATAAGCCACTGCATCAGCACTTTCCTGACCATAGAAGAATGGTGTATCCATAGGTCCCGGAGCGACAGCTGTAACAGAAATACCTCGCGAACCAAATTCCTTTGAAGCCGCTCTCGTAAAGTGCTCTACCGGAGCTTTTGCCCCTGCATAAGTAGAATAATATCCTGTAAATGCTGCCAGTAAGGAAGTAACAATCGTATTAATTTTACCATTGTCATTCAATTTTTTACCCGCTTCCTGTATAAAAAAATAGGCTACTTTTGAGTTGATATCACTCATACTGTCGTATTCTTCTTCGGTAGTCTCTGCAAAAGGTTTCTTTAGCACTTTCCCAACAGTATTAATAGCGATATCAACACCTCCGAACTTAGCAATTGCAGCATCAAACAACTTGGTAATATTTTTCACCTCAGTAAGATCGGCCTGAAACAAAAATGCTTCTCCTCCGGCATTTTCAATATCTGCCAAAGTCTTTTCCGCATCTGCCTTTGTGTTTTCGCTGTTGTAATGAATGACAACTTTTGCACCTTTAGCTGCAAAATTACGACTTAACAAACCTCCTAAGTTTTTTGCACCACCTGCAATTAAAACCACTTTCCCTTTCAAATTGTTTCTTGCCATTGTATCTAATTTTAAATTAATAACGTAAAGATGACAAAACAGCTCGTTTATTTCGTGGTGAACTTTTCGGAAATTTTATTTTTGATTTTCCGCTCTGAACTGTCCTGGTGTCTGCCCAACAAATTTTTTGAAGAATTTAGAAAAATTTGATGGGTCGTAGGTTAGTGTTCTGGCAACTTCAGAAACAGATTTATCGGTGTGGGCAAGCATTCTTTTTGCTTCTTCTATAATTTTTAAATCGTAAAAGTAACAAGGATGGTTTCCGGTTTCTTTTTGAACGGTATCGGTCAAATGTTTATGAGAAACAAACAACGCACTTGCTATTTGGTTGATTTCCATAAAGTCGGCGCCATTTCCCAAAAGGACCTCCGCAATATGTGTATCCAAAAAAAGGAAATACTTTTCAGTGATTTCCTTACTTCTTTTTACTATGTTTTGATTCATTTCACTCATTATCCAACACTTATAAAACAAAATTTAAATTCGTTTTACTTCAACAATCATTTATGGTGAATCCAACTGCCTATTTAATTCCTAATCTCGATTTCAGTTTCAGGAATAATAGGCCAATTTTATACGCGTCTTCTGCAGACGAATTTCTATCGCTTTTCGGAATTTTGAATATTTCACTTAAATCGTCCAAAGAAAACTGTTTGTCATTAATATCCATCAATTTTCGGTACATCATATCGATATCCAGCGCTTCATTTTTTAATCTTCCACAATCCAGACGTTCTAATGCTGCATTCAACATTTCGATATCAAAATTAATATGATGTCCAACCAGAACTGAGTTTCCTATAAAATTGATTAAAGCTTCTATCGCATCAGGTTCCGGCATCTTCATCATTTTGCTTTCGATGATAAACTCATTAGAAAGTCCGTTATCCTGTAAAAATTTGTACTGCAGCAAAACAGCTTCAAAATTGTCTTTAATCACAATGCTGTCATCCGTAACCGAAAATGCACCTAAAGATAAAATAACATCTTTATTCGGATTTAAACCTGAAGTTTCTGTAGATAACACCACAAATCTGTTTGGTTTAACTTCAAATTTCGTTAAGTATTCCTTCCAAAAATCAGGATACTCTTTATTGATATTTTTAATCCAGTCTAGCATACTTATGAGAATTGTGTAAGTTGAAATTTACTCTTAATTAATTCCTCAAGGTCTTTCATTGGGGTTAAGGCATTTTTTAACTTTTCTTTGTCTGTTTTGGACATTTCCCTCAAATTGATATATTGTCCGGAATCGTCATTTTTCAAACCTTCAACAGTTCTAAATTTAGACAAAGTTAGAAAAGCTTCAGCACAGCTTAAATAAATCTCTGCATTTTTAGAATCTGTAATCGCTAATTGTTTAAATCTCAAATAAGTATTTTTAATTCCCTTTATATTAGCATTCAAAATCAGCAAACGAGCTGAATCAATTAAAGGCATTAATGCACGGGTTTTAATATCAAATTTTGTTTTATGTGGTCCTTCTTCTTCAATAATAAACTTTTTGAAAAAGCTTAATGGAGAATTGCGTTTTAAAGCATCATTCCCTAAGAAATCAAAAAACAAAGTATTGTTTACGGCATTCTTAAAGATTACGTTTTCGATCACTTCTTCAATTTTTGGTTCTCCAAAAACAATCTCATAATCAAAGAAAATACTGCTCAAATCATTACTGTTTTCACCTGGAGTATTCATCCAGCTATTATACTGTTTTGTCCAGTCTGTCAACGACTTACACCAAAGCATATTACTCCCCATATGTCCGTTTGGACAAAGTTCGTAACCCACTTTTTCTAAGATGGAAGTTGCTCTTTTAGCCAGTCTTAAAAAGTAATCTTTTACCTCTCTGTACTTGTCCGGTGCTACGTCTTCAAAAATCAGAATACTGTCCTGATCTGTAAGCAAAAGCTGCTCTTTACGTCCCTGACTACCAATACTTAACCACGCAAAACGAGCAGGAGGGGAGCCTAAATCTAAAATAGACAGCTCGACAGCACGTTTAATAATAGCCAGATTAATTTCGCTTGCGATGTTACTGACATGAGAAATTGGAATATTTTTTTGGATTGAATTCTGAATCAAATCAGACAAACGATCACGGATTTGTTTTAGATCTTTTGGTAATTGAGAACGTTTTACTTCCTTAATCAAAACACCAGGATTACTGGCCTGAGCCACAATTAGATCGTGCTCGGAAATAATTCCTTTTACAGCAGATTTACTTGTGCCGTCTTTGGTAACACATAAATGAGTAACATTATGTTTCAACATTAATAATTGTGCTTCAGCCAAAGAAACATTTTCAATAACCGTAACCACCGGCGAAGACATAATCTTATCAATGGTTTCAGTGATAGGATAACGGCCAGTCGCAATTTTAGAAGATAAATCCGCGTTGGTTACAATACCAATTGGATTGTTTTTTTCACAGATCACAATATTGTCTACCAATGATTCGGTCATCAAAATAGCAACATCTTTGATAATGTGATTGGATTCAGTTGTTAAAGGCGAATTATTGTAAGCCAAAGACTGAATGTACTGCATTTCAGATTGCTGATCTACATAAAAAGCAGTATCAGAAATCAATTTTCCGTTGGAATGTACATTGTCCTTTGCATGTCTTGAATTTACAGCAAAGCTTTCCAGCAGAAAATTCAACACATCCGAATTATTCGCTACGAATGGTCTGAAAACTGCAATTGGAATAGCATAGATAATACTTTCTTCACGAGCTTTAGCCGTCATCATATAGTTATTTTTGGCAAAAAACGGACGCAAGCCAAAAATATCTCCTTCATGACATTTGTTTATAATAGTTTCCTCGGCATCAGCAATTGTGGTCAGATTTACAATACCTGAAGCAACAACATAAAAGCTGTCATGAAGCAGGTCATTGTTTTGAAATAATACTGCATGTTTTTCTAAATTGATCACACGAATGTTAGTTGCAATATCTGATAATTCCTGAAAAGTTAAATTATCAAATGGCGGGTATTCTTTTAAAAAATCTGCAATATGCTCAGCAATTGTATTCATACGGTTGATATTTTTTTTAAAGTATCGAATGTAAAAATAAGAAAATTATGTCTTAGAATGAAAGCATCCCATACAGAATATAATTATTTTAAAGAAACCTTAAATATAACCATTTTAAAGCTTCTAAAACAGCTCATTATAATTTTGAAACTCAATTTAAATTAGTTATTGATATGGATTGGTGAAAGTACAGGCACAGAGTAGCACTGAGAATCGATTCTTTTGCATTAGAATAATCTTTATCGAAAATATTCGAAGGATAATGAATCACAGTAGAACAATTCTCTAAATTTTCTATTTTACATAATATAAATTATAGGTCAAAATACATACACTAGATAATCGCTAATATATTGACGTTTAAAGCCTTTGTTGGTTCTTTAATGAATTGCTTTGTTGTCATACTGTAATACTTATTAGTAAATATTGCAAACATTCAGAAACTAAAATTTCAATATCATGCTAAGCTCCGCTTGCTGAGATTCTCATAAAATATAATTTTGAAATTTATTTTTCAAATACTACGAAATTGCATTCATAATGTTCAACAAGATTATTAGCTAAACTTGCAAATTCTATAAAACTTAATTTATAGCCTGTGATACGTCTTTAAGAATATCATGCTAATTTCCATTTGCTGAGATTCTCGTAAAATATTATTTTGAAATTTATTTTTCAAATACAGCAAATTTCAACACATAATGATCGGCAAGATTATTAGCTAAACTTGCAAATTCTATAAAACTTAATTTTAGCCTGTGATGCGTCTTAAGAATATCATGCTAATTTCCGTTTGCTGACATTCTCGTAAAAAATTATTTTGAATATTATTTTCCAAATAAGGCCTTTATACGTCCTTTAAAAATTTATCATTTCTTTCTTTTATTTTTTGAAGCATTTTGTCATGTGTAATTATTCGACCAGCGTTAATGTCATTTTTAGCTTGTTCAATTTCCTTTATAAATTCCAGCATATAAAATTCATCAGGACAAAGAATTTTGGCAATTTCCAGGATTTCATCCGGCGTAAAGGATTTAGTCTTCAACTTTCTATAAAATATAGATCTTGAAATTCCAACTTTTTCAATTGCGTAATTCTTTTTATACGTCGATTTATCTATTAATTCATAAATTTCGTTTACTACTTCCTTATAAATCAGAATTTCTTTTATCATAATAATTTTGCTTTTTCTATTTTACATAATATTATTCTCTTCCACTTCACGATTAAGAGTTGCTAAAAATTTATCTTTGCTTTTCTCTGTTGTTTTCGTCTTAGCAATTTTTATATTACTAAGTGCGACAAGACTTACTTAGTAATCAAACCTTATACAAGATGCTTTATACCGCAAAAAGCATAATTTAGAAACAACAATAACCAGCCTACCTATTGGTGTAAACATGTGGGATTTGATTATCGATACATTAATATTTACAATCGAAAAACTGGTAATTATATTTCTCGACAATACTTCAATAATTATATAATATATAAGCCTTTGTATTAAGTTACAAAGGCTTATTTTTTTTTATAAAGTAATATTCAATTCGTTTCTAAAATAATCTTTCCAAAAGTCAACTACTTTTGTTATCTCTTCATCAAAGAAAAGTTTGCTATTGTCTGTTAAAATTATTTCGAGTCTGCTAACTTCAAATTCTTCCATGGAAAAATCAGATGGGTCAAATTCTCCCTCATATAAATATGCAGATTGTATTCCAGCTTTTGGATGGCTTGTATCTCCATGTTTACTAGAATTTGCTAAATCATGCATTATTTTTAATGAATTGCAATTAGGATAAAGAGTTCCACGAAAACTACCTAAATCATCTATATTATGAGTTGTTTGAAATTCTTTATGAACCCAGTCTGTTAAATGCCACGCTTCGATAGCAATTTGTAAAGCTTTCTCTGAAGAATCAGGGTCTTCCGTAAACTTATCATGTAAGAAGATTAAATGTTTTAATTTTTTCTCGGAAGAGTCTTGGTCAAAAAGGTATGCTGGCATAGTTATTTTTTTTGCAATTTATAACTTTTTAATGGTATAATTATTTATTCTTTTATAGCAATTGCCACGATAGAACAATAGGAATTAATAAAAAAAGTTAATTCCTTGTTTCAATACCATGCAAATCCCGTTTGCTGAGATTCTCGTAAAATATTAAATACTTTTACAGATGACGCACAAGTAAACTTCAACTGTATATTTTTAAACACATAGAAACATAGATTCGATGTCTATAAAAGAGTATTACAAGAAACATGTTTCTTACACATAGTAGTCTCTGTGTGTTTTAAATAAGTGAAACGCCTTTTTTGAGACTTAAAATCTATGTTTCTAGGTGGTAAATGAGTTAAGAGTATTATCTTTTTCTACTCGTACAATTTGGTTAGAACTGTATCTTTGGGAACTAAATCGTCACCGCCTCTTTTTGAGAATTGTAAAACATCATCCTTTGCAAATAAAACGGCACCTGCGGAACCGTCTTTGCCTTTAATGGTAATTTGAGCTTTTTCGCCAAGCGCGTATACATTACCGGTAACTTCCATAACGCCGCTGACAAATTTCTGATTGTCGCTCGTAATCTCAGCCGTTCCGAATATTTTATTATTGGATTGCGCCATATTAATTTTCAGGACATATTCTTTGCTGCAGGTTTTACAATTTTCAGTGCTCCAGGTTCCGGTAAATCGATTGGTTTGCGAATAGGACGCTATAGCAACAATCATTAATAAGAATACGAAAATTTTCTTCATTTTGATTTAAAAGTATTTGTAATTCAATCAGCTTCAAATATAAAACAAAAAAGCATTCACCGTAGCGAATGCTTTTGTTTGATTTCAATTTTTAGTCTAAAATCTATTGTTTTAGTTTTGTTTTATCTTTTTCAGGTAAACTGGTTTTCCGTTCAGCGATACGCTAATTTCATTGTTTTTTTCATTGAAAGTAGTTCGCAGCGCATTTCCTTTAAAAATGGTGACGTCTCCGTAGACTTTTCCGGTTTCATCAGATACGTATTCAAACAGCAATTTTTTGTTATCCGGTTCAAGTCCGATTTTGTAGCTTGAAAATTTTGAAGTGGTTAAATCAAACTCCTGATGCGTGTCAATAATATTGCCATCTGCATAAAAATTGGTAACGGTTTTGTTTAAAGTAATGTCCGGGTAATATTTGTTTACTTTTTGCAGTAATGCGTACTGCTCTACATTTGCCTCTTCTTTTTTGGACGTAATGGTTTGTGCAAATGAAATTGTGGTAAAAATAAGCGCGAATACTAAAATGTAATTTTTCATAATTTTTGATTTAAGATTAGTGTTAATAATGCTTTTTTATAGTTCAATTAATGCGTAACCTAATCAAACGTTTTATTAAAAAACGTTTAAATTACACTACAAGATATGAAATCTTTACCTTTGCAAAAAATGAAAAGCAATTTTTTAAGAAAATGACAACAAAAAAATACATTACCCTTATCCTTATTTTAGGTTCTTTAACAGCACTCGGCCCATTTTCAATAGACATGTATCTTCCTGGTTTCTCTGGTATAGCAAAGGATTTGCATACTTCGGTAGCAAAAGTATCCATGAGTTTATCCAGTTATTTTATCGGAATCTCAGCAGGACAATTATTATACGGACCATTATTGGATCGTTTTGGCCGAAAAAAACCTTTGTTTATAGGTTTGATGGTTTATATTCTGGCTTCTTTGGGATGTATTTATGTAACTAATATTGATTCGTTTATCCTTTTACGATTTGTTCAGGCCATTGGTAGTTGCGCTGCCACAGTGGCTTCTGTAGCGATGGTTCGTGATTTATTTCCCGTAAAAGACATTCCAAAAGTATTCTCTTTATTGATGCTTGTGGTTGGGCTTTCTCCTATGCTGGCACCAACAATTGGAGGTTATGTAACAGAAGATTATGGCTGGCATACCGTATTTTTTATCCTAATGTGTATGGGAATTGCTATATTAATTGCATCACAAATTGGTTTACCAAATACTTATAAACCTGATACCTCAATATCTTTAAAGCCAAAACCGATTATCACTAATTTTATCAGCGTTTTTAAGGAGCCACAATTTTACACCTATGCCTTTACTGGTGCAATCGCTTTTTCGGGCTTATTTTCATACGTTGCGGCCTCGCCTATCATTTTCATGGATATCTACCACGTTGATGCCAAGACTTACGGTTGGATTTTTGCTTTTATGTCGTTAAGCTTTATCGGTTCAAGTCAGTTAAACTCCTTATTATTGAAGAAATATTCAAGTGAACAGATGATTTTTGGGGCACTAATATCGCAGTCTGTTATTAGTATCCTTTTTCTAATTCTAGCTTTAAATGACCTTTTGGGATTGTATGAAATTATAGGAATGTTGTTTTTATTCCTGGCTTGTCTGGGAATTTCGAATCCAAATACTGCCGGACTTACCTTGGCGCCTTTCGCTAAAAACACAGGAAGTGCGTCAGCATTAATGGGGGCTATTCAGTTGGGTATTGGGGCTTTGGCTTCGTTTGCTGTTGGAGTTTTCGTTAAAGATTCTGTAGCTCCAATGGTAGCTATTATGACCATCACTACTCTTACAGCTTTTGTCTTTTTAAACATCAGCAAACGTTCTATCAAACAAAAAGTAGAATTGTCTTCGGAAGACGATATTGCGATTGGTCACTAATAAAGATATTTTGAATTGTCATTTCGACGAAGGAGAAATCACACTAGAAACTCCGCAAAGTAATTCGCCAATCTTTGTCGAGCCACTAGTGTGATTTCTCCTTTCAGTCGAAATGACAAGACTGCATAAAAAAGCCAGAATTTAATAATTCTGGCTTTTTTATGCTCCATTAAATACTCCAACTTCATTTGAATTTGAAATTTAAAAAATTGGGATTTATTTTCTAAGATCTTTTATCCGGTCTGATAATCATTCTCAAAGATTGATCTCTGGCAAAATAAGCGACCATCCAGTTCCAGAATGTATTTAATCTGTTTCTGTAAGTGATTAGAGATATCAGGTGGATAAACAGCCAGATAATCCAGGCAAAGAATCCTTTAAAATGCCATTTTGGACTTGGTAAATCTACAACAGCTTTATTTTTTCCAATAATAGCCATAGAACCTTTGTCATTGTACATAAATGCTTTTAAAGGTTTGTTTTGGACCATTGCTTTAAAGTTTTTAGCCAAATTTAATCCTTGCTGAATAGCGACCTGCGCTACTTGCGGATGTCCGTCCGGGAAATTTTTATCACCGGCTGTGATGGCTGTGTCACCAATAGCGTAAACATTTGTCAAACCATCAACTTTATTGTATTCATCTGTTGCCATTCGTTTTCCACGACCATAGCTTTCTGCTGGGATTCCTTCAAAAGTTTTAGCAGAAACTCCGGCTGCCCAAATCAGATTTTTGGTTTTAATGGTCTCGCCGTTAGCGAAATGAACAGTATCATCAACATAGTCAACAACACGTGTTTGAAGTTTTACCACAACACCAAGTTTGGTAAGTGCATCCAGAGTATCCTCCTGAGAAGCTTTACTCATAGGTGAGAGGAGTGCGTCTCCCCCATCGACTAAATACACATTACTGGCTGATGTTTCTAATTCCGGATATTCTTTTAATAGAATACTTTTGCGCATTTCGGCAAACATTCCCGATACTTCCACACCTGTTGGTCCTCCTCCCGCTACAACAATGGTTAACAATTTGCGTCGTTTGCGCATGTCTTTGGTAATTGCTGCTTTTTCAAGGTTTTTAAGCAGTGCATTACGCATTTCGATGGCGTCGTTTAGCGTTTTCATCGGAATGGCGTTTTTCATTACATTTTCCATTCCAAAATAACTGGTTTCAGCACCGGTTGCAAAAACTAAATGATCGTATGTTAATTCTCCGTTGTTCAGGATAATTTTATTCTCGGCCGGAACCACAGAAAGCAGTTCTCCTAAACGAAACTGAAGATTCTTTTTACCAGCAAAGAATTTTCTAAACGGATAACTGATACTTGAGGGCTCTAAAAAAGCTGTGGCAACCTGATATATAAGTGGTGGAAAAAAGTTATAATTGTTCTTGTCTACAAGTGTTACCTGTATCTGAGGATGGTTAACAAGCTCTTTTGCAAGATTGATTCCTGCAAAACCACCTCCTATGATGACTATCTTCATATATGCTGTATATTAACTGGGATTATAGTGAAATTACCTTATAAATATACGACATAAATTAGCAAAGTTAATCGGCCGGAATATTACTTTTTGAATTTTTTAACAGGTTTTTCGGTGACTTCAACTTTGTTCTGTAAAACATAACTGGCCATCAGTTTTTCAATTAGTTCGTCTTTAGTCAGATGATGAAAAACGGTCTTTACCTTCGTTTTCAGATCGCTTGACATATCATAATTGGGCTTTGTTTTAAAAATTTGCTTGGCCCATAAAAGCATATTGTTTTCTTCAAGACTTAAAGCCGACGGTTTTTGGAATTTGGTAAATTTAATTCCTAATTCTGCTTCAAATTCCGGAATTTCTGCTACTTCTTCCTCCTGTAAAACAGTTAGTGAAAGCCCCTTCGCTCCTGCCCTTGCCGTTCTTCCGCTTCGGTGAACGTAGTTTTCATAAGTGTCAGGTAAGTGATAATTCACAACATAAGAAATCTCTTTTACATCAATTCCTCTGGCTGCCAAATCTGTAGCCACTAATATATTGATATGTCCTTCACGAAATTGCTCCATAATTCTGTCACGTATTCCTTGTGACAAACTGCCGTGAAGTGCTCCAGAAGAAAAACGATTGATCGCTAAATTCTTCGCCAATTTATTGACTGCTGCTTTGGTTTTACAGAAAATAATACCGCGTTCTCCCTCTTTTGAATTCAGGAAATGCATTAAAACATCCAGTTTTTCAATGGGATCCACTACAATATATTCGTGATCAATTCCTTGATTACCTGCAGTTTCCATATTGGCGCTAACCTGAACTACATTTTTATTCAAATAGTTCTGAATCAGTTGTTTGATTGTTCCCGGTAAAGTAGCCGAAAACAATAAAGTACGGTGTTTTTTAGGAAGTTCCGCAATGATCTCGTCCAAACTTTCTTTAAGTATCGAAACCATTTCATCGGCTTCATCCAGCACTAAATAAGAAGTTTGTTTTAAATCAATCGCTTTGCGCTGAATTAAATCAATTAAACGTCCCGGTGTAGCCACCACTATTTGTGTAGGCTGTGTTAATCGCTCAATTTGTGGTTTTATTGGAATTCCTCCACAAATTGAAGCAATAGAAATATTTGGAATATGTTTTCCAAAATCTTCTAAATTTCTAAAGATTTGCTGTCCAAGTTCTCTTGTTGGAACTAAGATGACAGCCTGAACAACAGGAGATTTAGTATCCACTAACTGCAGTAACGGCAATCCGAAAGCTGCGGTTTTACCGGTTCCTGTTTTGGCTAAACCAACTACATCCTGAGTTTCAGCCAGAAGTAATGGAATTGTTTTTTGTTGAATTTCTGTTGGTTCAACAATATTCAATTCGCCTAATGCTTTTAAAATTGGTGCTGAAATTCCTAATGATGAGAATTGTTTAGACATACTTTTTATTTTAGAGTTCTGATTTTAGATTTTTGATTCCTGCTACAGATTACTCGGATTAAAATGATTTTTTAGAACCTTTAGTTCTTTATTTTGTCATTTCGACGAAGGAGAAATCACATCCAATATTCGACAAACTTTGTGTAATACCAGTGCGATTTCTCCTTCGTCGAAATGACATATTGTAACTTTGATTTCGCTCAACGCGAAAACCTGAAACAAAATTTTTCTATTCGTCCGGTTCGTTCATGATTTTTTCACGATACTTCTTACCTATTAATAACGTCAGGTTCTTTTTATAATCGTCAAGAAGCCATTCGCGGTAATTTTTACTACACTGACTCAAACATTTTGCAAAACGTTTGATACGGCATTCTATATCATCATCAAGTTCTTTTCCTAATGATTTTGCTTCTTGCAGCGTTTCTGTATTGTCCACACACATGGAAGCATGTTGTTCTAATGATTTGTCTAAAACCACTTTTGAACGTAAATTTTGTTTGATAATTAACTTATGTTCTTCATCAACATCAAAAGTTACATCGGCAGTTTTACTGAATTTAGCACGTAATTCCGGAGGCATACTGTATTTAAAGTACATTTCAATCTCAGTATCATCGCGAAGATTCTCTAAATAAAATTCCGGCGATTTAAAGATGTGCTGCCAGTTTACCGGCTCACTCCATAAACCAAAACGCGCTGCATTATTACCTAGGTCGATTACTGTAAATTCGTCTTTTCCGGGTAATTTACGGGACCCACGACCAATCATCTGATAGTATAAAGTTAATGATTTAGTCGCTCTGTTTAAGATAATTGTTTCAACTGTTGGTTCATCAAAACCTGTTGTTAAGATTCCCACAGAAGTCAGAATCGCATCCGGTGTTTTTTTGAACCATTGTAAAATATCCTTACGCTCTTCTGAGCTGCTGGTGTTATCAAGGTGTCTGATGTCATAACCCGCTTCTCTAAATGTTTCATAAACATATAACGAAGTGTGGATACCATTATTAAAAATCAGGGTCTTTTTACCTATTGAACGTTCTGTATAAGCATGCAGTAATTTTTCCTGCATAATAGTATTGGTGTACAAATCATCAGATGATTTTACGGTATAATCTCCGTTAATACCTACTTTAAGAGAGGTTAATCCAACATCATAACTATAGGTAGTTGCACGAGCCAAAAATCCCTTGTCAATCAATGAACTAATGGTATCACCCACAATAAGTTCATTGTAACTCTGGTGCATCGGTAATTTTATATTTGAACTCAAAGGCGTCGCTGTTACTCCAAGAATAAAAGCATTTTTGAATGAGTTTAACAGCTTTCGGAATGAGTTGTAATGCGCCTCATCAATAATAACCAAACCGATATTATCTAAATGTAATTTTTCGTCATTGATACGGTTTTTCAAAGTCTCGACCATGGCCACAAAACAAGAGAAATCGTTTTGATCCGGTAATTCTTTTACTTTACTGTTAATGATTTTATTGGAAACACCAAACCCTTTCAGCATTTTTGAGGTTTGCTTACAAAGTTCGATACGGTGTGTCAGGACCACCACTTTTTTATCATTATTAGCTAAATAACGACGAACGATTTCGGAAAAAATCACAGTTTTTCCACCACCAGTAGGCAATTGATATAATAAATGATGTTTCGGAGGAGCGTTGTCTAAACGATCAAAAATGGCATCAATATCGCCTTTTTGATATGCATAAAGTTCTTTTTTCTCTTCTCTTTCTATTTCTAAAGTGTTTTGAGACATTGTTTATTTTTGGATTTTTGCAAAAATACACCGAAAAAACAGTTTTTCACTTTATTTTAACCTAAAATAAATGTTTTTTTTAAATAAGATTTTTTATGAGAATCGATTTATTAGTCGATTTTCTCTAAAATTGCCTCGAAATCGTACCTATTTATCCATATTTGTTGAAGAGTTTCTTGTTGAATGGTGACGATTCGTTCTTTAAAATCCGGTAAAATTCCATTGGAAATCGAAAAATTCACTGCCTGTTCAAAGGAATTGAAGATGCTTTTACAGAATAATTCCTGTTTAACCGGATTTTGAGACGAATAAGTTTGTGCTATTTCTATATTGTAAAGCATGATATCAGCAACCACAAAAGGATCAACTCCCAATAAAATAAAATGTTTGATGTATTTCTGCGCTACTGAACGTCGCAATTTTGCTTTCGGACGTTTTCTGGCTCCTGCTTTTTTGATCGGAAAATATTCGTGTGAAATCTTTACTTTACATTCCTGCAACAGTTTATCTTCTTTAGGATTAAAGACAAAATCGTAATACACTTTTACAGGACTAAACTTTTCATACAATTCGATAATTTGCTCTTCGAGCTGTTCCTTATCTAATTCGGCAAGATATTTTTTTAAATCGCGTTTACTCATTATCAAAGTTTAAGATTACAAAAGTAAATTACTTTCCTGATTCATACTGCAAAAACCAACGATAATACTTAATTTTGCTAGTATTAAACTCAAAAATTAGAATATGCTCAAGATTTTCAAAGTTACTGCAATTTTAGAGGGAATCTCTTATTTAGTATTGTTTACCAATATGCTTTTCATCAAAACCAATAATCCTGAACTTTATCACACCTTATTACGTCCGTTGGGAATGACGCATGGTGTTTTATTTATCGGATATGTTTTACTCGCTATTTTACTTAAAAAACCGCAAAACTGGGATTTAAAAACCTTTGCAATTATACAAATCGCCTCACTTATTCCGTTTGGAACTTTTTATATAGAGAAAAAATACCTGGAGAATAATGCCTAGACTTTTGGATAAAATATTCAACTTTTTATACCCTATTTTTAGAGACTGGGGCATGAGTCGTAATATTGCGTCTTATGTGAGCCTGGTCTTTAATATTGCCATTATGGTAATACTGGCTTATGCCATTTATTATTTGGCAAAATTTGTTTTGGTTACACTAACCGCCGTTTTTGCGCAGCGTACCAAAACAAAATTTGACGATTACCTTATTCACAATAAAACCACAAAATATACAGCCTATTTAATTCCGTTTTTCTTTATTTACAAGGCTGTTCCAATCATTCTGGATAAATATGAGTACTGGGAATCTGTTTTTGGAAAAATTGTAGGTGTTTATATCGTTTTGCTGGGATTGTGGATTACCCGCACCATTTTTAATGCTTTACGTGATTATTTAAAACAAAAACCGGAATACAGCGACAAACCAATCGACAGTTTTGTTCAGGTTATTATGATCGTACTTTGGATTTTTGGAGTTGCCATTATTATTTCGAAGTTATTCGGAATCAAACAAGGCGAATTGCTGACTATCCTAGGAACACTTTCAGCTATTATTATCTTGATTTTCAGAGATACTATTCTCGGGTTTGTTTCGAGTGTACAGGTAGCGATAAACGATATGGTTCGTATTGGTGACTGGATTACGATGGATAAATTCGGAGCTGATGGTGATGTAATCGAAATTAACCTGACGACCGTTAAGGTTCGAAATTTTGATAACACGATTACCACAATTCCAACCTATGCTTTGAGTTCTGATTCTTTTCAGAACTGGCGCGGTATGCAAAAATCTGACGGTCGACGTATCAAAAGACACGTTTTAATCAAAAGCAGCAGCATTCGTTTTTTGAATGACGAAGATTTGAATCAGATGAAAAAAGTACAATTGATTTCTTCTTATATCGAAAGCAGACAAGCTGAAATCGACAAATACAATGAGCAACGCGGAGTAGATAAAACTCTAGCGCTTAATGGCCGAAACATGACCAATTTAGGATTGTTTCGCAAGTATATCATGCAATATTTGGTAACACATCCCGGCTTAAACAAAGACATGCACATGATGTGCCGTCAACTGCAATCGACTGCAAATGGAGTTCCTTTAGAAATTTATGCTTTTTCGAGCGACAAACGCTGGGCCAATTACGAATATATTATGTCTGATATTTTTGATCATGTAATGGCTTCCGTAGAATACTTCGATCTTGAGATATTTGAACTGCCTTCGAAGATTGGTAGGTTTGATTAAGAAAAGTTTTGTTTCAGGTTTCAAGTTTCAGGTTTCAAGTTTCAGTCTCAGTTTTCAGTCTCAGTTTTCAGTCTCAGTTTTCGGTCTCAGTTTTCAGTCTCAGTTTTCGGTCTCAGTTTTCGGTCTCAGTTCTCAGTGCCAGTGTTCAGTCTCGGCATAAAACTGAATACTGAGACTGCGACTGAATACTAAAAACTACTCCTTAACTTTTTCAAAAACAAACCCTGATTCGTTATAATCTATAGGCTGATCAGGCATAAAAAGCGGAAGATTAAAATAAATTCCGATTACTCCTTTTCCTAAGAACAATTTATTGTCTTTTTTTAGCAAGGCTAAAGGAATTCTCTTCCAGCTTCCGCCATTAGCAATAAAATGATAATCCCCTCTTAGCGTATCTCCTTTGATATCCCCTCTTACATCCCCCGAATCTTTACCTATTTTATGGTAGAATACTTCATAACGGCCAAAAAAACGCTTATTGTTTATACGAATGTCCAAGATTGCTGTATCGCCTTTGTGAACCGCACGATAGACGGCATGTTTGTACTCTTCTTTGTTTTCTTTTGAATTGCAGGAAATTAGAGCAAGAGTCAATAAAGAAGCTACTATAAAAGTTTTGACCATTGTTTGAGTTTTTAAAATAACAGGTTCTGTTTTTGTGTGCCGAAAAAATTACAAACGATCTTTTACAAATTCAATTTGAGTTTTTCCGTGAGCTTTGGGTTTTCCCTCTTCATCCAGACTAACCATTGTAGTTTTATCTATGGTAATGATAATTTCACGAGTCATCATATTACGTACGGCACATTTTAAAATCAGTGAAGTGTTTCCAAATTTCACAACATCAATTCCAATTTCAACGATATCACCTTGTCGGGCGGAACTCTTAAAATCAATTTCAGACATGTATTTGGTAACTACTCTGGTATTTTCCAACTGAATGATCGTATAAAGCGCCAGTTCTTCATCGATCCAGGCAAGTAACTTTCCTCCAAATAATGTTCCGTTCGGATTTAAATCTTCGGGTTTGACCCATTTTCTGGTATGAAATCGCATAATATTTAGTTTGAATAAAAAATTTTGTATTGGATTTTTTTCTAAATTTAAAGAAAAAACATGGAAGCAAGAGACACTTTTTTAAAAGAATTCAGAGGCGAAACTTTAGGAACTATAAGTGCTCAATCTTCTGCGGATGAGTTGTTTCAAAATCAAACGATTAGACCCATTTTAAAACTTCAGAACGATTTATTTGTGGCGGTTTTCATCAACTATGTCAACAAAAATAAAGCTGATTTTTACTCGTACACAGTCGAAAAGAAACTCCAAACCATCGAAAACTCCATTCAGAAAGATATTAAGTTTAGAAATTCTCTAAAAGGAATCGTAATGGCGCTTTTCACCCTTGAAGAATACGAAACCTATATTCAAAACTCCTCCAGTCTCAACAAAAGGATGATGAATTTACTCATCGACCGATTGAAAAGTCAGGTACAATTGTTTGAACTAGAATCGAAGTCGAAATAGAATTTGACCTATAAAACAAATCCGATAGATTTTAAAAACCTGTCGGATTTGCATAAATTACTGTTTAAACCTCAAAATAAAAAAGACTAACAGTTAAACAAACTGTTAGTCTTTTTACTTTGCATCCATTAGGACGCAGTTCTCAAAAAAATGTTTTACACTTAATAAAACAAAATCTTGCAAACGACGATTCTATAAGTTTAAAATCGGCCGTAATTATTGCTGTTTATTCCTCAGACAACATTAATTCTTTGATATATTTCACCGGAGCGCTTCCAAAACTTAAGAATTTCTCGTGAAACTTCTTCAAATTGAATTTATCCCCTTCTTTCTTTTTAAGTTCTTCTCTTAAGTTATAGATCTCAGTATATCCTGTAAAATAAGAACACAATTGTACTTGTGATAAAGTAACACGTTTCCATTTTCCATCTGCCTCTGCCTGCTGTTGAAAAGCTTCTTTAGTCAATAAATCCAATGCTGCTTCTTTAGACATATTTTTAGTATGTACGCTAATATCCAAAATGGTGTTGCAAGTAGCTCTCAAGTTCCATTTGTAATACATTAACCACATTTCATCAGAGTTTTTATATCCGCTTTCCAACATCATTTTCTCTGCATAAACAGCCCAGCCTTCTACCATAGCGCCATTTCCTAAAATAGATTTAATGATACTTGGCGATTGATTGCTGTACACCAATTGAGTATAATGTCCAGGAACAGCCTCGTGAATGTTTAAAATTTGAAGGATATAATCGTTGTATTCACGCAGGTAGCTTTCTGCATTTTCAGCCGTCCAACCTGACATACTTCCCACATTATAATAGGTGTTAGCATTTTTATCATAAGGTCCGGGAGCTGAAATAGAAGCTCCTGCCACTCCTGCCATATATGCCGGCTCTTTACGAACTACAAGTGGTTTTGAAGGATCGATATACAATAAATCTTTTGCTTTAACATAGGCTGTTAATTCCGGAATTTGTTTTTCAATTTCAGACTGGAATTTCTCCGGTGTAGTATGCTGCAAAGAGATTTTATCAATTACTTGTTTGATTAAATCCAGTTTATCAGCAGGCTTTGGTTCGTTTCCTTTGTATTTTTTCCAAAGTTTATCAGCTAAAACAAACATTTTTTCGTGCAAATCTTTTTTATGATCCACGGCAACTTTAAAGATTTCCTCCGCCGTATAGCTTGATTGAATATCAAAATTGAACTTTTTAGCAAACAATTCCGATCCAAGTCTGAAAGAACGTGGTGTTTTGTTGTCTAACTTCTTTAACCAATCAGCATAATCTGTAACTGCTTTTTTTAGCAACGATTCCTTTATCGAGTATTTGTTTTTTCTCGGCAGCAGTTAATTTACTTTTTTCCAAAGCTGTAGCCAAGTCAACGTCAAAAACACTAGAACCACCCAAATTTTGTGCTATAGCAAGCTCTGTATGTTCAACTGTTGGATTTTTAATATTCTTTTTGGCTGCTTCATAAAATGCAGGAACCTTATTCATTTTAGCATTGAAAGCACGTAAACGAACTTCTAATGAATCGTATTTACCATTTAAGATTTCAGCGAAAGCTCCACAAACATTATATTCAGAAGGATTCCACTGAGAAGATTTTACTTCCTTAATACTAAAAACAGTAGCTTCCAACTGATTTTTTATCATTTGAAAATCTGTCTTATTGTTATCCGACAAATCTTCAAGTTTAAATTGTTTTAAAGAATCCAATTCAGAATTAACAAAATCAAGTTGTCTTTTTTCCTCAGCAGCATCCGGAACCACCAAAACACTGTCTAGTTTATGATAACCAACAGCCGAAGCCCAGCCCGGGTTAATCTTCCATAAATCAGTAACAAAACGATCCTTATAAGCGTCGAATTTTGTATCTAATGCTTTGTCGCTCTCAGACTTCCCATTCTTATTACAGGAAAAAAGTACCGTGATTGCAAAAATTGAAACAAACAGTTTTTTCATAAGTTATATTTTTTATGGTTTAAAGATAAAAAAAATGTTCTTTATGCAAAACTATTTGTTATTTGTAATTAATATTTCAATAATTCTAATAAAACATCTTCAAATCGATTTTTAGCTAAAAACTGATCCTCCAGTGCTTTGGTAAACGGAATAGGTGAATCTAAACTGGCTACTCTTTTTACAGGAGCGTCTAAATATTCAAAGCATTCCTCCATAATTAAGGCCGAAATATCACTCGCAATACCTCCAAACAAAGTATCTTCCTGATAAATGATTACTTTTCCTGTCTTTTTAACCGAATTAAAAATAGTTTCGGTATCCAAAGGCTGTAACGTTCTTAAATCAATTAAATCTGCTTTTATTTCAGGGTTTTTATTCAGTGTTTCTAATGCCCAATGAACGGTGGCACCAAAAGCTATAATAGTGATAGAATCTCCTTCTTTCAATAAGGCTGCTTTTCCTAACGGGATAGTGTAATACTCTACAGGAACATCCTGATAAACGCTGCGATACAATTGTTTGTGTTCGAAAAACAATACCGGATTCGGATCATTTATAGAAGTATTCAATAATCCTTTTGCATCATACGGAAAGGCCGGATAAACAACTTTCAGTCCCGGAGTTTTAGTAAACCATGCTTCATTAGTCTGCGAATGAAAAGGTCCTGCCTGAGTTCCTCCGCCACATGGCATTCGTACCACAACATCGGCTTTTTCTCCCCAACGATAATGAGATTTAGCCAGCAAGTTTACGATCGGGTTAAAACCTGTAGAAACAAAATCAGCAAACTGCATTTCGACAATAGCTTTACAGCCGTTGATTGACAATCCCATTCCGGCAGAAACAACCGCACTCTCACAAATTGGGGTATTTCGTACACGTTCTTTCCCGAATAACTTCACAAATCCATCCGTAATTTTAAAGGCACCGCCATACTCGGCAATATCCTGCCCCATTATCACCAGATTCTCATGCCGTTCCATCGATTGTTTTAAACTACTGCTGATGGCATCAATAAATCTAATATTAGTTACTTCAGAATCAGATTTAACTTCTTCATAAACAAATGGTTTATACACATCATCTAATTCACCACTATAATCCGGAACGATTTCCGGCTCTGCATTTGCCATGGCCCAATTTTCATCAATTTCCTGTTTAAGTGAACTGTGCAATTGTTCGTCAAATTCAGTAGTCAGAACACCGGTTTCTATTAAATACTTTTTGTAATTCGCTACCGGATCTTTGGCTGCCCACTCGTCCATTAGCTCTTGCGGAACATATTTGGTACCACTTGCCTCTTCATGGCCACGCATTCTGAAAGTCTTAAACTCCAGTAAAACCGGATGCGGATCTTTCTGCATTTCTTCTTTCAGTTGTGCCAGTTTATTATAGATTTCCACTATATTATTTCCATCAATAATATGACTCTCTATACCATAACCTATTCCTTTATCGGCCAGGTTTTCACAAAAATACTGCTCGTTTGTTGGTGTAGATAATCCGTAACCGTTGTTTTCAATTACAAACATGACAGGTAGTTTCCACACGGCAGCTATATTCAGCGCTTCATGAAAATCACCTTCACTGGTAGCACCTTCACCTGTAAAAACTGCTGTTATTTTATTCTCCTTTTTAAGTTTATGCGCCAGTGCAATTCCGTCTGCGATCCCGAGTTGTGGACCCAAATGCGAAATCATACCGATAATATTGTATTCCTGAGTACCAAAGTGAAAACTGCGGTCTCTTCCTTTTGTAAAACCATTTGCTTTTCCCTGCCATTGCGAAAATAAACGATGTAGCGGGATATTTCTACTGGTAAAAACGCCTAGATTTCGGTGCATAGGCAGCACATATTCTGATTCATCTAAAATAGAGGTAACCCCCACTGCGATGGCCTCTTGCCCTATTCCGGAGAACCATTTGGAAACTTTTCCCTGACGAATTAAGATGAGCATCTTTTCTTCGATGAGTCGGGGTTTGAGAATTTTTTTATATAAGTCTAATAATTGAGTGTCAGTTAGGTCTTGTCTGTAAAAGATCATTAGCGGTTAGTTTTTAGTATTTCAAATATAGAAAAATATAACAATTTTATTGCTTTTTGTTAGAAAATTTTAATTTTAGTATAACTTTTAAAATTGAATTCTAAAATATTCTCTACCTTTGTTACTGAAAGGTTTTACAACGCCTTTTATCTTTAAATAAAAATGTAAAGTATGCAAAACATTCCTAGTGTAGACTTACGTGATTTCCTTTCGGACGACCCGAAACGTAAACAAAAATTTGTAAATGAAATCGGCAGTGCATTTGAAAACATTGGCTTCGTAGCCCTAAAAGGTCACTTTTTAGACGACCAGTTGGTAGACGAGCTATATAGCGAAATTAGAAAATTTTTCGCTTTGCCAGTAGAAACTAAGCATAATTATGAAATTCCCGGTATTGGCGGACAAAGAGGTTATGTATCTTTTGGAAAAGAACATGCTAAAGGACGCAAAGAGGGAGATTTAAAAGAATTCTGGCATTTTGGTCAGTACGTGGATGCTTCTTCTAAATATGCAGCAGAGTATCCTGAAAATGTAAATGTTACAGAATTACCTCGTTTTAATGTTGTAGGTAAAGAAGCGTATCAAATGCTTGAGAAAACAGGTGTTTATGTGTTAAGAGCCTTAGCATTACATTTAGGACTGGATGAGTTTTATTTCGATCAATATGCGAAAGACGGAAACTCTATTTTAAGACCAATCCACTACCCGCCTATTACTACTGAGCCGGAAAACGCAATTCGCGCGGCTGCTCATGGTGATATCAATTTGATTACCTTATTAATGGGTGCTCAGGGTAAAGGATTACAGGTTCAGAATCACGATGGCGAATGGATTGATGCTATTGCTGAAGACGATCAGTTGGTAATTAATGTTGGAGATATGTTGTCAAGACATACAAACAACAAGTTAAAATCAACTATTCACCAGGTAGTTAACCCACCAAGAGAATTATGGGGAACCTCTCGTTATTCTATTCCGTTTTTTATGCATCCGGTAAGCGATATGAAGCTGGATTGTTTGGAAAACTGTATTGATGCAGAGAATCCTAAGAAATTCGAAGATATTACAGCTGGAGATTATTTATACGAACGCTTGGTAGATTTAGGTTTAATCAAGAAATAAACCTAAATTAGATTCCAAAATTTAAAAATTCCAAATCCCAAACTCATCATTGGGATTTGGAATTTGATTTTTACATACTATCTTTAATTAGCATTTATTTTTTAGCATAAAAATTATGGACTTACAAGATCAATTAAAAAATTTGTTTCCGGATCATGTCGAATCCAATGAACCTGAAGAGGTTCAGGAGCAAGATCATGTTCTTTATATCCAAAAGGAACCTATGATTTGCAAATTCGAAAAACGAAAAGGAAAAGCCACCACCATAATCGAAGGCTACGAAGGATCAGACGAAGATTTCAAAGTACTGGCTAAAGAAATCAAAACCAAACTTAGTGTTGGCGGAACTTTTAAAGACGCCTCTATAATTATTCAGGGAGATTATCGGGATAAAATTATGGAAATCCTTAAAGCTAAAGGATTTAAAACTAAAAGAGTTGGCGGGTGATGATTCTTGATTTTAGATTGCAGATTTTAGATTTAAATAATCCAACCGCAACGTCCGCAAAGAATTTACAATAGTAACCCTTGAATAAAAACGCAAAGATCGCAAAGCTTTGGCTAGAAAAATTTAGAATTTAGAATTTTCAAAAAAATCTTAGAACCTTAGAACCTTTGCTACTTTGCACCTTTAAAAAAACTTAGAACCTTAAAAAAAATGATACAAAATTCAGAATTAATACTTAATCCGGACGGGAGTGTTTACCATTTAAACCTTCGTCCTGAACATATTGCGCACGATATTATTTTCGTAGGAGATCAAAACAGAGTGGAAAAAATCACTCAGTTTTTTGATTCTATTGAATATTCTACACAAAAAAGAGAATTTAAAACTCAAACCGGAATCTATAAAGGAAAAAGAATATCGGTAATGTCAACGGGAATTGGTCCTGACAATATTGATATCGTGATAAACGAACTTGATGCTTTGGTAAACATCGATTTTGAAACACGCCAACCAAAAGAAAACCTGACTTCTTTGAATATTATACGAATTGGAACTTCAGGTTCTTTACAAACCGATATTCCGGTAGACAGTTTTGTAATGTCTAAATACGGATTGGGACTTGATAACATGCTTCGTTCTTATTTAATTGACGAAGTTTCGAATGCTGATATCGAAGAGGCTTTCATCAAGCATACGAACTGGGATGCTAAAAAAGGAAAGCCTTATGCTATCGCTTGTTCTGAAAAGCTGGAAAAAATTATCGAATCGGATCAAATGTTCAAAGGAATCACTGCAACAGCCGGAGGTTTTTACGGACCACAAGGACGTGTTTTACGCTTGGACATTCAGGATCAGGAATTAAACAATAAAATGGATAATTTTAGTTTTGACGAACAAAGAATTACCAATTTAGAAATGGAAACTGCAGCGATATACGGACTTTCTGCTCTTTTAGGGCATAATGCGCTTTCGTTAAATGCAATTATCGCCAATCGTGCTTCGGGAACTTTTAGCGAGGATCCATATAAAGCGGTTGATGCACTTATTGCGTATACTCTTGATAAGCTGGCAGGAAATTAATTCAATACTATAATCCATTCGGAAATTAGATTATTCATGGAAAATGCTATTTTAAAGTTTGAAAAATTACTGAAGGATAATTCGACCTATTTCCCTTCTCTGAAAAGTGAAATTCTGGAAGCTAAAAAACCCGGGAAATGGTCAAAAAAAGAAGTTATCGGACATTTGGTTGATTCAGGGATTCATAATCTGGTTCGTTTTACAGAAATTAATTATCTGGAAAAACCGTATTATCACAGACCTTACAATCAAATGGATCTGGTAAATTTAAATCAGTATCAAACCATGGACATTGAGGACCTTATACAGCTATGGCTCTCCATAAACCGTCAAATTGTAAGGATCATGAAGAATGTGGATGAAAAAGCTTTGGATTATGAGATCATTTTAAGTGATGCATCTGTAATTGATCTAAAGTTTTTAATGACTGATTATGTAGAACATTTAGAACATCATATTAATCAAATAAGATCCTAAAATTATGTTTTTAAGAGTTGCCCGACATACCGATAATATTGAAAAAATAGCTAATTTTTATATCAATGTCCTTGGTTTTGAACTTTTGGGCAGCTTTGAGAAACATAAACATTACGACGGTGTTTTTCTTGGGATGCCGCAGTCCGACTGGCATTTCGAATTTACACAATCAAAAGTAAAAGCAAATCATACGTTTGATGAAGATGATGTAATTGTGCTTTATCCAAAGTCAATTATAGATTACAATGAATTGATAGACAGGGTCGAACGCAACAATATCTCCATCTTAACTGCAACCAATCCTTTCTGGAATGAGAACGGAAAGATGTTTTTAGATCCTGACGGTTATCGCATTGTGATATCGTCTTTGAAAGCAGTGATCGATGAGATTAATTAATAGAGGTTGCAATAAATATAAAATGAAATAATGGCAGAAACGCATAAAAAAATCCTGTTCAAATACTACAGCACTTACCTGGAAGAAATAGTGTCGGAAACCATGTGGGCAGAAATTTTAGATTCTGAGAAAGGTCTTTTTAAATTGGATAATATTCCCTTTTTTGGTCCTTTAATTGCTACTGATGATATCTTCAGGGCAGAATATGATGAAAATGAAAAGTGTTTTATTCACAAAGAAACTATAGAACATTCAGGAAACTCAATCGTACAGGTTCTTATTCTTGAAAAAGAATTTGATAAAGAAATCATACGCGAAAAATTAAAAGCAATCAATTGTTTATCAGAAGCATTAAACGAAACCTTTCTTGCAGTCGAAATTGCGAAAAATACTGATTATTCGATTGTAAAAAACTTATTATCAGAATACGAAGCAAATGCTGTAATTGAATTTGCCGAACCTTGTTTATCAGACAAACACAGAACTGATTTATTAAAAAATTAATGTCCCAATAAACTTAGAATACTCTTAACCAACTTAAACTAAACTTAGAATGAAAACTGTAAAAATTGTAGGTGTTCCTGAGCACTTCAATTTACCATGGCAAATGTGCATTGAAAATGGTGAATTTGAAGCCGAAAATATTGATTTACAATGGGAAGACATTCCGGAAGGAACCGGCAAAATGTGTCAGATGCTGCGCAATGATGAAGCTGACATAGCCGTTATCCTGACTGAAGGTATTCTAAAAGATATTGCAGCAGGAAATCCAAGCAAAATTGTTCAGATCTACGTACAATCACCTTTGATTTGGGGGATTCATGTTGCTGCAAAATCAGCTTTTGAGACCGTGAAAGATCTTAAAGATAAAAAAGCAGCCATTTCACGATTGGGTTCAGGATCTCAATTAATGGCTTATGTGAATGCACATGAGCAAGGATGGAAAACCGATAATTTACAGTTTGAAATTATAAATACAATTGACGGCGCTGTTGAAGCTTTAACTAACGGAACTGCCGATTATTTTATGTGGGAGCGTTTTATGACCAAGCCACTGGTGGATCAAGGTATTTTCAGAAGAGTTGGTGACTGCCCTACTCCATGGCCATCGTTTGTAATTGCCGTCAGAGACGAGTTTTTGAAAAAGAACCCTAAAATAGTCGAGCAGATATTGGAGATAATCAATAGAACAACTCAGGATTTTGCTCAGATTCCAAATATTGACAAAACTCTGGCAAGTCTTTTCAATCAAAAACAAGAAGACATCCAGGAGTGGTTAAAATTAACCAAATGGTCTCAGAAGCAATTGACAGAGAAAGCTTTTATCAAAATTCAAAATCAATTATTTGATCTGGGAATTATTGAGAAAAAAAGTACTTTTGTTGAAACCGTGAAAGCGCTGTAAAAACTGCTTTTGAATCTTATGATAAAATTTCCTAAAATTGACTTTCCGCAATTAAAATCCAAATTACAGGTGAAATCACCCTGGGACAGGATTATTATTATGCTATTGAGTCTTTTAATTACGGTTCCAATTTTTATCATATTACATCAAAATCTGATCGATTTACAATGGGCATTCAATTTAGATCGTGTTTTGATTTTTGTACTGGTTTTTACTGCAATTTTCTTTCTTCTGATGTTGCTCAGAACCATCATTATACTCTGCATTGCGGTATATTTATTAGTATTGTTCTACGGAACGGTTATTGGAAATTACGGCTTCAGTGAAATCTCCGAAGACTACAATTCGATGATTTATACCATGTCTGACAATCCATTCCCACAGGATATTATTGTAGCAAAACTGCTTCCGTTTCCTAATAAATCCAAAATCATCAATGCGATAGAGTATCAGAATCCAAAGGTTCGAAACTTTGCCATTATGGCCACTTCTAAGCATTTTAAAGGCCTTAAAGGTTATTCAGATTACAGAACCATCATTCAGTGTTTTGCTGTGTTTAAAGAAATCAACAGCCGTTGGAATTATGTTAATGATCCTAAAGAAGGGGATTATATTGCAACTGCGAGTGAATCTTTAGAATACTTTTCAGGCGATTGCGACGATCATTCTATACTGATGGCCGCTGCGGTTCGATCGATTGGCGGAACTCCCCGATTGATTCATACGAAAGGACATATTTACCCTGAAATACTTATCGGTTCAACAATCGACTTGGAAAAAGTGAATTACCTGATCAAAAATGTGCTTTTTGTAAAAGAAAGTTATGGCAAAAAAATTCACTACCATATAGACGAACGTGGGCAGGTATGGATGAACCTGGACTATACGGCCAAATATCCGGGTGGGCCTTTTATGTACGAAGAAATTCTGGGAGAGCTCACCTTAAACTAGTTTTTCTGAAGCTATTCAGACACAAAACCCTTTAGATTTATGGTTTTTTCATGTGTGATAGTAATTTTATAAATATTTGATTTTTAGATTTTTAATTAGAATAAATTTTGTAATTTTCTGTAGTTTAACATATAACCACAAAATCATGAAAAAATCTAAATTATTTATCTTCGCAATTGCAGTACTGGCTGTATTAATGATTTCATGTCATAAAGGTCGAAATAAATTAGTGAACTCCTGGAAAATTACTGCTGTAGAGCCTAAATTACCGATTTCAGATTCTATGAAAAATGTAATTCTAACACAGGGCACACTTACCTTTACCGAAGACGGACATGTTACCGGATATCTTACTCAAGAAATTAACAATGGTACTTATGCTTTAACAAAAGGTGGTAAAAATTTAGTCATAAAGGATGAAACCGGTACTCCTTACCCTTGTGAAAGTATCATAACAGAAGATCAACTGACACTAGACAGTAAAGAAATGAAACTTACCCTCAAAAAAATATAATATTTTACACCTTACAACAATAAAACCACTCTTTTATAAACCAGAAAGAGTGGTTTTTTATTTGGATCTCTACTCCAATCTCTTTTTAAATAACAAAACACTTCTGAAAGTGAATTCCTTTATTCACTAGATTTTTTTTGTCAAACTATTGTAATTTAAAATTTTAGACCTAACTTTAATAAACCAAAACAAATGCCCCCAATAGAACCTATGATTTTAAATTCGAAAAAAATATTTCTGATCGACGGCTTAGGAGCTTTATTTTCTACTCTTTTGTTGGGCGTAGTACTGGTTGAATTAGAAATCTACTTCGGCGTTCCTAAAAAAACACTCTATCTTCTTGCTGTTTTAGCCTGCCTGCTTATGGCTTCTTCATTTGCGAGTTACTGGCTTGCAAATGAGAACTGGCGAGGTTGCCTCAAAATTATTGCTTTTGCCAACCTGTTATACTGTGGTGTCACAGCAGGTCTGTTGCTCTATCTTTATACGCACCTAACTTATTTAGCGGTATTCTATTTTCTCGCAGAAATTGCAATTATACTCTTTCTTGCCCGAATGGAATTTAAAATTGCGAGCCGTTAACTTCTTATCTACTCTGTAGCTTCATCACTGGGAAGTCTTAAAAACATTGACAATCTTACTGTTACAATAAAATATTTTAAAAAAAATGTGTCAAAAATTTTGCGCAGTCAAATAACTGCATTATATTTGCTGTCAAATAACTGCACAATGGAAATTCGTAGAGATGTATTTCAGGCAATTGCCGACCCTACCCGAAGGGCAATCTTAAGCTTAGTAGCTATCCAGTCAATGACTCCGGGAGTTATTGCTGAAAATTTTAATTCTTCCAGACAAACTATTTCAAAACACATTCAAATATTAACGGAATGTGAACTTCTGGAGCAAACGCAAAATGGAAGGGAAATTTATTACGTAACTAATGCCAGAAAAATGAAAGAAGTTGCTGATTTTATAGAACCGTTCCGCCAAATGTGGGACGATCGTTTTAACAAACTGGAAAGTATCATGAAAAACTATAAACCGAAAGAATAACCAAATTATGGAACGAAAAACGAAAATTACTGCCGAAGAAGGTCAACAGGATTTACTAATTACAAGAGAGTTTGATCTTCCGCTGAAATTATTGTTCACGGCTTATACAGAGCCCGAAATTGTCGAACAATGGATGGGAACCAAAGTGCTAAAGCTGGAGAACAAAAAGTACGGAGGCTGGCAATTTGAAACTTCCGATCCTAAAGGGAATGTGGTTTTTAAAGCCAACGGAGTAATTCACGAGTTTTTTCCGGAGCAGAAAATCACAAGAACATTTGAAATGGAAGGCTCACCATTTCCACCTCAGCTTGAGTTTCTTGAATTTGAAGCCGTAACAGCTGAAACCAGTCTCTTAAAAATGCATATTATTTACAGATCTGCTGCACTTAGAGATCAGATGTTAAAACTGCCTTTTGCTCAGGGGATCAATATGGCTCACAACAGATTACAAGAATTCGCTGCCAAAAAATTGAACTAAACTCGGAGGTGCAATGATTTAACACATAGAAACATAAATTTTGTGTATTTAAAAGAATATAAAAAGAAACATGTTTCTAACACATAGTAGTCTTTGCGTCTTTTAAATAAGTGAAATGCCTTTTTCGGGATTGCTAAATCTATGTTTCTATGTGTTTAAAATAATTCCCAACTAAAACAAACTAAAACAAACTAAACTAACTTAAACTAAACTATAAAATCATGAAAAAAAGAGACAAAATCATCTATTGGGTTGCTACATTATGGCTGGCGTTAGGAATGACAGCAACAGGAATCGTACAAATGCTAAAAATAAAAGAACAGGAAGGCATGATACAGCATTTAGGGTTTCCGGTGTATTTTTTAACACTGATTGGTATTTGGAAATTATTAGGTGCCGCAGCTATCTTAATTCCTAAATTTCCATTACTAAAAGAGTGGGCTTATGCAGGCTTTTTCTTTACCATGACGGGTGCTGTTTTTTCGCATTTAGTGGTTGGAGACCATCCAAAAGAACTATTCGGTCCGGTATTACTAATTGTTTTGACTATTGTATCCTGGCAGTTCAGGCCTTTAGAAAGAAAGACCGTTTTAGCAAATTAGTCTATTTCTTCCGGTAAAAAATATCAAAATTATTTTAACACATAGAAACATAGTCTTTGTAAACTTAAAGAAGGCGTTTTACTAATTAAAATTCACCTAGTAAGTTATATAAAAGAAAAACCTTGTCTTTTTTAAGTATTAGTATCTATGCTTCTATGTGTTGGCATTCAATTTTGTTCGATTTCACTCCATACTATTAAAAATATAAAAAAAATTTAGCTTCTAAAAATCAAACCCAAATGAAAAACAAACTATCAACAGCACAAAGTGAAGAATTATTGAAAGTACTACAAATCCGTTTTGAGAACAATATGAAGAGACACGCAGGTCTCGAGTGGAAAAATGTTCAGCAAAAACTGGAGGCAAATCCGGGGAAACTCTGGTCACTCGATGAGATGGAACGAACCGAAGGCGAGCCGGATGTTGTTGGATTTGATGAGAATACGGGAGAATTTATTTTCTTCGATTGTTCTGCTGAAAGTCCAAAAGGCCGAAGAAGTCTGTGTTTTGATCATGAGGCACTGGAAAAAAGAAAAGAACACAAACCTGCCGGAAGTGCTGTAAATATGGCCGAAGAGATGGGAATTGAACTTTTAGATGAAGTACAGTACAAAGAACTTCAAAAACTGGGTAAGTTTGATGCCAAAACTTCAAGCTGGATTGTTACACCTTCTGAAATTCGCAAACTGGGTGGTGCGTTGTTCTCTGATTTTCGCTACAATACTGTATTTGTGTATCATAATGGCGCCGAATCTTATTATGCAGCCAGAGGTTTTAGAGGATCTTTGAGAGTTTAATGAATTTTAATAACAATAGCATATGAACCCTAAAGTTGATCTTTACTTTGAAAATGCTGAAAAATGGCAAAAAGAACTGGAAGAGTTACGAAAAATTGCGCTGGATTGTCAATTGACAGAAGAACTAAAATGGGAAACAGCCTGCTATACACTGCATGGTAATAATGTTGTTTTAATACACTCTTTTAAGGAGTATTGTGCTTTTCTGTTTTTTAAAGGAGCCTTAATGAAGGATACGGATGGAATTCTAATCCAGCAAAGTGAGAATGTCCAGGCCGCAAGACAAATTCGTTTTACGAGTCTTGACGAAATCAAAGCTCAAAAAGCAATCTTAAAAACGTATATTTATCAGGCCATTGAAATAGAAAAAGCCGGTTTGAAGGTAAAATTAAAGAAGACTGCCGAATTTGAGATCGCAGAAGAATTTCAACAAAAACTAGACGAAAACAAGGCTCTTAAAACTGCTTTTAAAGCTTTAACTCCAGGTCGTCAACGTGCTTATTTACTGTATTTCTCAACCCCAAAACAATCTAAAACGAGAGCGTCCAGGGTAGAAAACATGACCAATCAGATTCTTGAGGGAAAAGGATTGAAAGACTGATCGCTTTTGAAAAACAACTAATGATGTTGTCACAAATTAATAAATATGGAAAAACAAATGTTCTTTTCAGTAAAGGCTTTGATTATAAAAAACGATACTTTTTTAGCGGTTTATAACCTTGTAAGGGGGATTAAAATATGGGATTTACCCGGTGGCAGAATGGAATTTGGAGAGACCGCCGAAGAAACCTTGAAAAGAGAAATTAAAGAAGAGTTAAATGTTGAAATCAGGCCTGTGAAAGTAATTGACACCTGGAATTACCTGCCGGCCGATAATTGTCAGATCACAGGGATCATTTACTACAGTGAACTCATTACAAATCAAATCAAATTATCAGAGGAACACGACGGCTATGAATGGATTGCATTTGAACAGGCAGAGGCTTTTTTTACAAAAGATTTTCTGTTAGACCAAATTCAACTATGGGATTGGAATTCAATTAAAAATGATGCCGTTAGATTTACTAAATCCATTAAGTAGTCGCTGTTATCGTTTTTTTATCATTTTGACAAAGGAATGCTCGAGCGATTAAAATTTTAATTGGAGACGTTTTTTTCACGCAGATCCGGCAGATTTAGCAGATTTTTTTAATCTTTTTATCCCTTTGTTATGGACTATTAATCTTAATTACTCACGTTCTCTGTTCGCTATCACGAGACAAATCTCTTTTACTGCTTTTTTTCAGAATTTGGACATCTCCTTAAAGGGGTTAAATTTTGACTTTACCAAAAGAAATTAGTTTTATCTTAGTACTAAAAACAAATCTTATGGAAGACCAAAAAAATCAAACCAACCCCTCCTCTTCTGACCCAACACCAAAAGTAACCGGAGTGGGAGGTATTTTCTTTTTTTCAGAAAACCCAAAGGAAACCAGAGATTGGTATGCTAAAAACTTAGGGCTTGAAGTTAACGATTGGGGATCTACTTTTGAATCCAGAAAAATAGATGCTCCTGAGGTCGTAGAATCTCTTCAATGGAGCCCGTTTAAAAAGGATGATGCGTATTTCTCTCCTTCCAAAAAAGAGTTTATGATTAATTATCGCGTACAGCATATTGAAGCTCTTGTCAAACAGCTAAAAGAAAATGGTGTAACGGTACTTGATGATATTGCTACCTACGATTATGGAAAGTTTGTTCACATTATGGATACTGAAGGCAACAAAATTGAGCTTTGGGAGCCGGCATAGGATGTATTGGTCTTCTCTGTACAAATAAATTATGTTTCTATGTGTTTAGTTTTTTTCACGCAGATCTTGCAGATTTAGCAGATTTTTTATTCTGGAATAGTTCTTAGCTGTACGGAAGGAATGTGTTTCTTTTATTTGTACTTCTTAGTACATAGAAAAACTATGTTTCTATGTGTTTAGTATTTTTTCACGCAGATCTTGCAGATTTTTTATTGTGGAATAGTTCTTAGCTGTACGGAAGGAATGTGTTTCTTTTATTTGTGCTTCTTAGTACATAGAAAAACTATGTTTCTATGTGTTTAGTTTTTTTTCACGCAGATCTTGCAGATTTTTTATTCTGAAATAGTTCTTAGCTGTACGGAAGGAATCTGTTTCTTTTATTTGTGTTTCTCAGTACATAGAAAAACTATGTTTCTATGTGTTTAGTATTTTTTCACGCAGATCTTGCAGATTTAGCAGCTTTTTTATTCTAAAAATATTTCTTAGCAATTATATTCGATCGAAACATCCAATTGCCTCTTGGCTGAAATAGCTTAAAAACTATTTTGGCAAACATGGGGCGTTACAAACATGCAATTCAGTTTTATGGGAAATAACCCTTGCATAGCTCTTTGAAAAACCGAACTTCTGAAAACTTAAAGAAACTTATAACAGATGCAGCTACATCATTGTTTAGGCCACTACATACAGCATTAATTCTAAAGATAATTCTTATATTCGCTGATGGGAATGTTAATTTTTAACAACACCAACTAACAATCAAAAAAACGCCATAACCAAAAAAAAATTATGAAAAAAGTAACTCGTCTGTTTACATTAATGCTCTTTATTTGTTACGCTTCTACCCCACTCTATTCGCAAATTACATCTGAAAAAATAGATCTTTTAATGCAGGACGCTTTGGAGAAATTTAAAGTGGCAGGGGCCTCAATTGCTGTTGTTAAAGATGGAAAAGTAATTCACCAAAAAGGATATGGTGTTGCCTCTATCGAAACAAAAAAAGCCGTAAATGAAAGCACAAATTTTCAAATAGCCTCCAACAGCAAAGCTTTCACAACTGCAGCGCTCTCTATTCTTGAAGACGAAGGCAAATTGAAATGGACAGATAAAGTAAAAGACCATCTTCCAAAGTTTAAGATGTATAATGATTATGTTACAGAGAATTTTAACATCCAGGATTTGCTAACACATCGCAGCGGACTTGGATTGGGTGTGGGTGATTTGATGTTTTTCCCTGACGGCTCCAATTTTACAATAAATGATGTTCTAACTAGTTTTCAATATTTTAAACCGGTATCTGCTTTTCGAACTAAGTTTGATTATGACAATTTATTGTATCTCGTAGCGGGAGAATTAATTTCTAAAGTAAGTGGTATGACTTACGAAGATTTTATACAAACCCGAATTATTGATCCTTTGCAAATGAACAATTCTTTTGCACAAAGCGACAGGATAAAGGATAAAAGCAATCTGGCTGTATCACATTCGTCAGAATCCGGAACTATAAAACGAATTGATGGATTCGGAATACAGATAAACGGTGCCGCCGGAGGAATCATTTCTAACGCAGCCGATATGGCAAAATGGATGACTTTATGCCTAAATAAAGGTCAGTATGGAAGCGACTTGAAATCAACACTATTTTCTGTGAAAAATCATAACGAAATGTGGCGCATCCATACCGTTGAAGAAGTAGATCGTGATCCGAGATATAATTCACATTTTAGTGGTTACGGTCTGGGTTGGGGATTAACTGATGTGAAAGGAAATCTAAAAGTTTCTCATACAGGAGGTTTACCAGGAATGCTATCCATTGTTATGATGTACCCGGATCTAAACTTAGGCATCGTGATTTTAACCAACACAGAGAATGGCGGTGGCGGGCTCTTTACTGCCGTTACCAATACTATCTCTGACAGTTATTTAGGCCTGGACGATTTTGGCTGGACCAATAAAATTGTGGAATGGATGAAACAAGGTAGAAATACAGGAGATGACGTTACCAAGAATGTTTGGGAAAAAGTAAAATTGGCAAAAAATGTGAAAGTAAAAAACGAAGACTTTACTGGCGTTTATACTGACAATTGGTTTGGAGAAATTGAAGTCTTTGAAAAAAACAAACAGTTATGGTTCAGATCCTATCGTTCACCAAAATTAAATGGTCCTATGGCTTTTTATAATGCTAATACATTTGCCATAAAATGGGAATATCAGGCTATGAATTGTGATGCCTTTGCGATGTTTTCACTGGATGAAACCGGTAAAGCACAATCAATTAAAATGAAAGGCATCTCTCCTAATATTGATTTCAGTTTTGACTTTCAGGATCTGGATCTAAAAAGAGTGAATAAATAAACCTATTTTTTATAACAAAATTAAAAAAAAGTCCGCAAAGTTTTCTTTTATACTTTGCGGACTTTTTGCTTCTCTATTTAATCAAGTAATGCTTTAAGCTCTGATTCCTTCTGGTTAATAATGAAAAGCTGACTTTTATCGTCTAACAATATCTTGTAATCAAACTCTTTGGCTGCATTGAACTTCCAGTTTTTTAATTCTTTAAAACTGTTCTTAATGAGTTTTAAATTTTCAGCGTTATTTTTAGAAACAATGATCATCTTAGTCAGATTTGATTTTTGCATCTTTTCTAGAGTGCTTATGCTTATTTCAGTCTCATCCTCTGATCTGGAGCGGTAGCGGTATTTTTGTTTGATGGTATCAAAATCCTTTTCATTTTCAGAAATAACGTATCGGTAAGCCATTAGATTTTCCATTTCGTTTATCCAGTTTGGGAATTTTGTTTCATAGATCTCAATATAACGATCTATAAAACTTTTGTCAATGGCTTTCTTTTGAGAAATGTACTCGTTAAGCATAGGGTAAATTTCTTTTGCCATGAGGTTGATGTATTTTTTATTGTACCAGTCACCACTATCTGCTTTTCCATTCAGCTGTGCGTATACATAACCATTGGCTAAGGAAGTTGCCAGCGCTTCGTTAAGCAGCTGATAGGCGTAATTGCTGTACTTGGATTGGTTTTCTTTGAAACTATTGTCGATCATTTTTTTTACTTCCAATGGCTGTTCGTTGTAAATAATATGATACGTTTCGTGCAGCATTACACTAAAGAGATCCTTATAATCGTCTAAATCTGTTTGAATGGCACTGATGAAATTATTACCAAAAGAATTTGCGGTAAAGCCTTTAGAATTAGGCAAAGGATAAAATGCGATTTCAAAAGGAATTGAAGTGTCCCAACTCGAATTGTAAAAAATCAAACCCATTTCAAAGTAACGCTCCATGTCATTTTCCTTTGCGTATTTAGTAATTTCAACGAGCTGTTTTTCAAATTTTTCTTTATTGGGATTGTATATGAGTTCGTTGTAGATTGGAGTAAAAGCGGAAATAATTCTCGTAAGATCATTCAACGTTTTGTTGGTTAGCACTCCAATAGAGCGTATTTTAAAATCTTTTAAATTTTCTGTTTCGATTAAATTTTTTCTCAAAAAATCAAAGGATTGCATTGGTTTTTTAGAACCTTCCGGGAATTCTTCAAATGGATAGCTGTAATCCAATGTCAGATGATCAAATTCTGCGGCCAGTTTCTGAAATTCCTCAGTGTTGTATTTTGATTTTTGAAACTCGGTTTTAAAAACGTTGTCCGGATAGTTTTCGGATAAATTCTGAAGGAAAACAAAAACAGCTAATTGCTCAGAATACTTAATATTAAATACTGTTTTTTGAGCAAAAGACCAATTGGTTATGGCACATAGCATAACGACCAAAAGCTTAATTTTTAAAGTAATTTTCATTGTTTAGTAATTAGAATTTATTCGATAAGGATTAAAAATAATTCAAAAATTAGCAGGCAACAAACACTCACGATGCCCTACACAAAACAGTAATTGCTATGTTATCTTCCATAACTCCCCCAATCTGTTTTTAGTATCTTTAGCTTACTATTTTGCACTAGCCCTCTTTTATCTTAAATTTGCAGTCTTGTTACAAACATAGCAAAGTTTTCAAATGCTGAAGTGTCTAAATTAGGTAAAAAAAGTGGGAATACATACGATCGAAAATGCAGAAGGAAACTGGACTATTTGTCCCGAATGTCAGGGACGCGGTAAAAAAAGCCAAAGACTCAGCAAGAAAGTACGGCTTCAGTATCAGATAGCGCTGGAAAACTTTGAAAAATCGAAGGACTCAGGAGTTCCTCCTACTCGTCCTAAAGCGCATCTGAATGTCTGTCTCCACTGTGACGGATCGGGATTGATTCCTTCGGAACATCCTACTATTATTGACCAAGAAAACTTCCCGCATGTCGCTATAATTGGAGCCGGTATTGGAGGAGTTGCATTGGCTGTCGCTTGTCTGCACCGCGGAATTCCTTTTACTCTTTACGAACGCGATACTAACTTTGATACCCGATCACAAGGTTATGGTCTCACTTTGCAACAAGCCAGTAAAGCCATTGAAGGATTTGGTATTTTCTCTTTAGAAGAAAAGGTCATTTCAACCAGACATTTGGTACATACTCCGGAAGGAAAAGTAATTGGGGAATGGGGTATTCGAAAATGGATTCCGTCGGATACCAAAACAGCTCCGAAGCGAACGAATATGCATATTGCGCGACAATATTTGCGTTCAGCATTACTGAAACAGCTTGGGACAAATGATATCGTACAATGGGGACATCAGCTCCTAGATTTTAAGGAATCCGAAGACCAAAGTATTTCCTTAAACTTTGAAGTAAATGGCAAAATCAAAAGTGCTAAAGCTGACCTCATCGTTGGAGCTGATGGCATTCGCAGTACGGTACGAAAACTATTAATTGGTGACGATGTTACTCCTTTGCGTTATCTGGGATGTATTGTGATATTAGGCATTTGTCCGTTAAAGGCTCTTAATGGACTTGATCATAATTTGCTCGACTCGGCAACTGTGTTTCAAACGGCTAACGGCAATGAGCGAATTTATATGATGCCTTATACAGAAGATTCTGTAATGTGGCAGCTGAGTTTTCCAATGTCCGAAGACGAGGCTAAAATATTGAGCGCGCAAGGACCAAAAGCGTTAAAAAAAGAGGCTTGTCGAAGAACACAATGGCATGCCCCTATTCCACAAATTTTATCGGCAACTTTAGAGGCGCAAATTTCAGGTTATCCGGTATACGACCGTGAATTACTTCGTCCTGAATTATTAGCCAAAAACAAACTGGCTACATTGATTGGGGACGCTGCACATCCGATGAGCCCTTTCAAAGGACAAGGCGCTAATCAGGCACTGTTAGATGCGCTTTCTTTGGCTCGCGCAATCGTAAGAGAATGCAGACCGCTATCCAACTGGAGAGAGGCAGGAATAAGAGAAAGTGTACTGACTGAGTTTGAATCCGAGATGCTTGTGCGAAGTGCTGCCAAAGTAAAAGGCTCTGCTGATGCTGCTGAATTCCTGCATTCTGAAATTGTACTTCACGAAGGCGATGAACCAAGAGGCAGATGTTTAAAGAATAAATAAGCCAATCGTTTATGGCGTTTTTGTACATCTTTTTTTCTCGCAGATTTTGCAGATCAAGCCGATTTTTCTTTACCATCTATATGTTTTAAACTAAAAAAAGGAGCCACTTTTCAATGACTCCTTTTCGATATTAAATTTTAGTATTATTGAATTCTTTTTACAGACAGCTTGTCTAAACAGAAGTAAGCCGCAGTATTCATTCCGTATACGGGATGTGAATCTGTTGAAGCCATTTGAAAAACAAGGTATTTTACATCTCCCAGACCTTGAAGTGCTGTAGCACTTACATTTATCCATCCTGTTGGCATTACTAAAGAACCTCCTGTGTAATCAGCCAGTGATTGTGTAATTGGTGCAGTAATAGTTCCGCTTGAATCTACTCCGTAAATTAACAATTCAAAGTGATCTCCTGAAGAAAAGGCCTGAGCAAAACCGTCTCCATACAAACAACCATAATAAGGCCATGGGTGCATGTTGATTTTTAATCCTTTTACATTATACAATCCTGTATTTCCAATTTTAATCCAGTTAGAGAAACTTGTCTCACTAAAAGTAGTTCCCTGTGGATTTTTAGGATCTGTATAACTTGACCAGTAGGCTACGATGTACGGATCTCCTGTTGTACCCGGAGTACCTGCCGCAATAGTAGAAGAAGTTCCGAAACCACTTCCTGCCATAGTACCCCACTGATTGGCTACCCAACCGTTAGATCCGCCGGTACCTGCTCCTGAACCGTAATTGGTAATATCATTTACATTGGATACAATAAAACCATCCCAATAGTTGTAACCTGATGATGTTCCGCTATGTGAAAATTTAAATATGTCAACTGTTAAATTGGTATTTGCCACATAAGTATTTTGCCAATACTTCCCTCCTGTTGTTGATGTTCCGCTGGTCAATAAAGAACTTGTCAGGTTAAGCGTAGAAGTCGTTCCTATCGAAGGATCGGTCACTGCGCTTTTAGAAGTTAAGCCTGAGCTTTTAACCGCTGCACTGCCGCTTTCGCTATTTAATAGATTTTCATCATTGCTACAGGACGAAAGTCCCAGAATCAAACCTACTGTCAAAAAATAAAGTACTTTTTTCATGATTTATAAAAATTTTGGATTAATATTCTTGGTTGATTAATAAATAGTTTTATTCCGCTTTTCGATTATTTTCCTGCGGCAAAATTCAAATCTTCTACCTGTTTAAAGGAGTTCGTAACCAGGTCTAATGCGCCAATCTCTGTGAACGTAGACACGTATACCTTTACGAAATCGACCCCGGGAAGATGTACTTTATTACCATTACCATCTACAGCCCAACTAATGTCTATTGAAGGATCTTTGATTCCGCCATAACCCCATTCAAAAGTTCCAACATTGAATGCTGTACCTTCTCCATCGCTAATATCTTTTGTCGCCAAATTGACTTTTGTTCCTTTTAATGTGTAAGAATCACCAAGCCATTGTGGGTAATAATTATAACGTCTCCATTTTTTTGTTCTGGTGATAAAACCTGAAGCCGTTTTATTACTTGCCCATTTAAGATATTCCTTGTCGAACTGCCAATCGTACTTTCCTGCTACGGCAGTTTTACTTGGGTCCGGCTTGTAATACGTCACCTCATAGTTCTTCACTGTAGTCGATTTATAATACTCACTTCCGGCTATTTCGTACCACTCATTATCCTCTGCAATCCCATTTTTATTGGCATCGTAAGCCACCATAATACTCACAGGAGAAAACTTTGAAGCATTTGAAACTGTATTCATCTGAACTGTAAAATCGCGTTTGCCATAAGCATTGATCACCGTGTGATCGAATTTTGTTACGATATAACCACCGAAAGTTCCCAGATCAACAAGAGATCCGTCAGCCAAAATAGCCTGTGCATTCTCTATCGCTTCCGCTTTCGTTGCAAACTCAAAACCGTCATTGTTATAATGCGGAGCAGGTACATAATCGATAATGGAAAGCGCTTTCGAAGTATACGTTTTACCGGTTTCGGCAACTGTAACTTTAGTAGAAGCCTGTTTTACCAACTTATTCAGCGTTACGGTAAAATCTACAGCATAACTTAGTGCTTTTGGCGCTATAAACTTCAAGGTCTTACTGTCGCCGATAACAGAATCTTTAGCCACTCCGTCTTTTCCGGTTACTTTTAAAGTCCATTTGTATTGGGCAACAGCACCATTTGCATTTTCAATCGTTACTTCCGGATCAATCGCTACAACGTTGTATCGCTCCGTTGTAAAATCTGCTTGCAATTTTATAGTAAGAGTTGGATCTTTAATCGGCTCCGGTTTAGGTTCTTCAATTACAGGCTCCGGCTTTGCATCATCATTGCTACAATTGTAAAAAGAACAAACAATGGCGAGGTACAAACTATATTTTATAAACTTTTTCATATTTTTCTCTTCTTACTTTTTTAGATTGTATTTTTTAATTATTTGAAGATCTGCAGCTCCTGAGAATCGCGTAGCCATAGACGACTGCTGGTGGCAAAGTCCCATTGGTTCGCTGACACAGTTCACTACTTTGATAAAATGAATTCCTGGAAGATTTGCTTTATTTCCATTCTTGTCTACCGCCCAGTCGATATCAATATCAGGGCTTTTGGCATTTACGTATCCCCATTCCGGAGCCTCAAAATTCCATAAGGTAGTTTGCCCCGGACGTACTGCTGCGAAATTTACGTTTAGCTTCGTTCCTTCGTAAACAGCTGTATTTTGAGTATCCCAGGCTGGATAATACTCTTTCTTAGTTTTAGACCTTGGTAAAAAGTAGGTTTGAGATTGGTTGTTCTCGCAATAAAGATGCTCACGATCTAAAAAAGGATCATTTGGACCGCTTACTACTACTTTCTTACCGGCCGCAGGTTTATAGTAGGTAATTTTAAAATTCTTAACCGTGTTTTCTTTAGCATGCTGACTTCCTATGATTTCATACCATTCGTCTTCATCGGGTTTTCCATTGCCATTTTTATCATAAGCAACATAAATTAAACCCGGAGCCGGAGGATTGGCTTTATCCGTTAAATCTGCTCCGTAAACTCTGAAGTCTTTTTTTCCTGAAAGATTAACTACCATGTGATCAAATCCAACCACAATTGAACCTCCAAAACCTCCTAAATCGATTGGATAACCAACGCTGGTTTCGCTAATTCTTCCCAATGCTACCCTCATAACATCTGCTTTCACAAATCCGTCTTTGTATAAATCATTGGCAAACATTCCGGGTGCCGGATTAAAATCCTGAATACTTGTTATGTAAGGATTGTAATTTTGAGTCTCATTTATCACATTCACTATGGTGGCACTTGTCCCTTTTTTATCTCCTTCAGTAACATTTAAGGTTAGTTCATAGGCACCGGGATATAAAGCCACAAATCGTAAATCTTTTGTAGTTCCTACAATCGAATCTTTAGTCTGATTGACCGGATTTTTTTTAAGTACCCATTGATAATTTGGATTACTGGTTTCAGCTGAAGCTGTAATATTCAAAACTTTAAAGGTGTTTACTTCAAATTTATCCTGAAGCTTTACTGCTATTGGTATGGCGAGTCCTTCTCCAGAGTTGGCATCATTTTTATCGTCATCGCTGCATCCGGTAAATACCGCTGCAAAAGCCAATAATAATAAATGGGCAAAGTTTTTTTTCATAATTCCTGATATAATAATTTAGTTTAATACACTTTTGAATGGGTTATCGCGTAGGAATGCTTTCTCCTGAAAGATGCAAATCTGTCGCCCCCATTATTTCTGTCGAAGTTTCTCCGAGCCATCCCGCCTGCTGATTAAGGCCATTGTACACTTTCACAAAATCGATTCCGGGAAGCATTACTTTGTTTCCTTTTTCGTCCACAGCCCAGTTAATATCTATGGCCGAATCATCATCATTGTTTGGAGCATTATCTGCATATCCGTATAAAAAAGCATACTGCACAAAATAACTTCCCGTTCCGCTTTCATCAACTGCGTTATCGGATAGTCTTGTTCCTTTATAAGTGATAGAAGATTGGTCTTTAAGCCATTTTGGCCAGTAATCTAAAGAATGATTGTAAGCATTATTCTGAACCAGATAACCACTTTTCCCCTGATTGTCTTTCCATAAAATATACTCCATATCAACAAAACCTACTGTACCTGTAGTTCCGCCCGACACCGGAATTTTATTGGGATCAGGTCGGTAATACGTTATTTCATAATTCTGAATCGTTTTTGGCATCTTATGCCCACCGCCTTCTATCTCGTACCACTGATCGTCCGGAAGTCCGTTTTTATTTGTATCGTAAGCAACCATAATTACTCCTGCTTCACTGCTTCCGCCGCGCATGGTACTGTTCGGATTTGGATTAGCCTCTGCCCAGAATGCATTACCCAGAATTCTGAAATCACGTTTACCCTTAACATTAACAATGGTATGATCGAATCCAAAAACAACATAACCGCCAAAAGCCCCCAATGAAACCAGATCACCGGTTTTCTTAGCCAGATAAGTATTGGCTCTTGATAAAATTCTTTCAGGAGTATCTCCGTCATTAGCAATAGGCAGATCGTTTACAAACTGCCCGGGTGCCGGTTTAAATTCAAATACTTTTGAGATATAGGTTTTATACTCCTTCGTTTCTTTTGTAACGGTAACAACTACTTTTTGAGTTTGTACACTTCCTTTGTCATTTACAGTAACGGCCAATTCATAGACTCCTGCTTCTGCTGCCGCAAATAAAAGTTCCTTTGCTGTAGTAGTACTTAGTGCATAACTTTCTGAAGATGCTTTTGTGATGGTCCAATTGTAAGTAGCTTCTGCTGTTGCGCTGATCGTTGGATTTAAAGTCGTAATTGTAAATCTCTGCATACTAAAAGCTAAATCTGAACTAACAGGCGTCGGATTGCTATTTTCATTTGATGCATTATCATCAGAACAATTGGTTAAGGAGAGTACTGCAATAAGCAACAATAAGGATTGGCAGTTTTTGAAAATAGGATGGTACATGTGGTATTGTTTAGGTTGGTAGTAGTAAAAGCAGGAGAAAATGAAGGAATAACCAAAGAAGTTTTAATTAAAAGCCTTCAACAGAGCGCAATGTTATCCTTATAAGCGTACACAATCCGGCACCGCCAAACGTCCCTGGAATTGAGATGATTTTCTATTAGAACAGGATTAAAATAAGGGAAGAAACCGACACATAATGCATTCAAAAAATCCCGACTCCATACCGATTTCCGTTTCAGAGATGATGGTCTCAAAGAGAAAAAGCAACTATACAACACTCCCGACTGAAGCAGCATAGAAGCAAAAACGATAACAATCAATAAGAATTCTCTTTTTGTATGATACATCACTAATTGAATTAAGAAAACTCCGGGATGTATAAATCAAAAAAGCAATAAGAGAGAATCCCGTCATAAAAAATGACAGGTTCGTTTATTGTTGTTCAACTTTATTCCACGAAAGTCTTAAACTATGTGATTGTGGCAGGTCTCCTGACTTGTTCCATCTTTAAAACAGCCTTCTCATCCCGCAAAGCGAGGCAATGGCATGAGTAACGTTTAAAGACTTATACAGAACTTACAGTAGCGGGTCTGCTCAGGATTTACACCTGATTCCCTTTTAACCATTTTTTCTTAAGAAAAAACAGACCAAAATCTGGCGCAAAGATATAACTATCTTTTACAATAGCGTAATTCTGAATAAAAAATTCCAAATTCCAATATATCTGTCCTAAACACTCTTAGAATTTTGATTTTATTAGTTGATCCCAGAGTGTAACTTTAAAAAATATTTTTTCTTTTTTTTATTCAGATTTTACCCCTTAAATCACGTAGTTATACGCTAAAATTATCAGTACCCAAGTACTAATTTTATAATGGTTTTTGAAACTATAACAACCCTTATAGATTACAATCAAAAATTAAATTACTCCACCAAAAAACAAATAATAACTTAAATCTTATCATTATGAAAAAAGAGTTTCAATCAAACGGGTGTTCTGAAATAAAGCTTGAATCGACTATCCAGAATAATTTTGGCTTTGAACAACTTTATACAGAAGTTTACCTAGGTTTAAACAATGGCAAAAAAACTAGCAAAGCTATCTTTAGTACACCAGAAGACCTGACTGATGGTTCCATCCCTTTAACCCCAGCTTTTCAACATCACGAGGGAACACTTTATCTTAGACATTATTTAACCTATGAGGCAATGCCGGGAGGGCTCGATCAAGCTAAAACAGCTGCAAAGAAACTTCAGTTTCATTATACTATAACGAACAACTGTGATGCTAAAACTAGCAATTTTAAAGGATTTGGACTTGGACCAACTTTTATAGAGAGTGGAAGTCTCGTTTTTTTTGTGACTTTAATTGATATTGTATGAGAACACTAAATATACTTACCTTCCTAATTAGCTTTTCTTCTTTTTCACAATCTATCCAAAAGGTTGATTTAAAAAAAGTAGAAATACTCAACTCAACCGCTTTGGCTTTACTAGACAATTCTGCAGCTATTATATCATCAAATCCGGATGTTAAAGAATTCAATATTAATACAGAAAGTCTGGAGAGTATCTCCTTCGACGGTAATTTATTCTCATCGAACATGAGAGGACTCGAGTACTATGGCTTAGGAACCAAAACAAAAGAGATCAAATCTTTTACCATGCAAAAAATGCAAATGCCTTCGGTTTCCGGAGCATATAGTAAAAATGATTCTATTGCTAAAGTAGCGGTCGGAATTAAATTTAATGTTTTCACACTGTATAATGCCTCATCTGAAGACATGAGAGAAAAATATGCTTCAATGCGCCAAAAATTAAAAAAACTTATAGCATTAGCTAACGATCAAATGGAAAGAGAAGGATATGAGATAGGCGAAGACGAAGACGAAGCAAAAAAATATAATGCTCGCTTCGAAGAAGTATTAGAGGAGCTAATTAAAAACGAATCAGGAATCGAAGCAAAGAATTTTTCAGATATCCTTAAAGCTCCTTTATTAACACTTGATATAGCATCGGCTTATAGTATGCTAATGCCAGCAAAAGATTTCAACAAGTCCCAATCTGGTCGTTTTGGTGCATGGTCTACCCTTACTTTTACATTAGGCAAGGGAGACGAGCATTTAAAGCTATATGGATTCTGCAGATACATACAGGATAATACAGACTACGATTCAAAAAGTAAAAAGTTCACCAACCAAACTAATTTTTTTGATATCGGCTCAAAAGCACAGTTTGATTGGAATAAAATCTCTGTAGGTTATGAATATATTAAACGAAATGGAGACGGTAAAAACTACAGATCTGTTGGATTTGTTCAGTACAAAGTGTCTGACAATCTTTATGTGACAGGCGGTTTTGGAAAAAACTTTGAATCTGCTTTAAACGACGAAACAGTCTCTCTACTTGGGATAAGATGGGGGATTAATGCCAAAGACAGTCGCGACTGGGAATAGCGGTAATTAATAACCAAAATATAAACTCCAAACTCCGGCTAAAATTTGCCGGAGTTTGGAGTTTTTCATAAAATCGTATGGGCCGATTATGTGTTCCTATTCTGAAAAGTCAGGATGAATAGAGTTTGTTTAATTTCTCTAAACCAAAAGCAAATGTTCCTGTACAGGTCCTAATGCAAAAACAATAAACATGGACATTACGGTTAAAATCATAATGACCATAAATAATAAGGTCCCAAAAATACCCGAATCAACCCTCAAGGTGCCCAGTGAAGGAGCTACGGCTTTTTTAGCACTTAAACAACCAATGATTAGAAATGCTCCAATCATCGGAATAAAGCGACCGGCAAGCATCGTAACTGAAGTGGTTAAATTCCAGAAAGGAGTGTTATCAGCCAGCCCTTCAAACCCGCTTCCATTTCCCGCCATCGAAGACACATACTCATAAACGATAGTGGTAAAACCGTGTGGCCCTGTATTGCTCAGCCATTCCACAGCTTCCGGAACATACAAATAAACATGAACCGCTATTGCCGAAAATAATAATGGAATTGCCAAAGCACAAAGGTTAACCAAAACAGCTACCTGAACTTCCTTAATCGAGATTTTTCTGCCAAACAACTCCGGAGTTCGTCCTACCATCAGCGAACCAATAAAAGTAGCTATGATCAGGTAAATAAACATATTGATCCATCCGGTACCCAGCCCTCCAAAAAACGCATCTACCTGCATTCCAATAAACATCCCTATCGAAGACAACGGCATATAACTATCGTGCATACCCGTTATCGTACCGGCCGGGATTATCATATTGACTGCACTGTAAAAGGACGAATAATACGTTCCAAAACGCACCTCTTTACCTTCCATATTGGCTAGTGAAGCGTCAATTCCCATTGCGCTGAGTTTGGGATTACCAGACATTTCACCATAGAGTAAAGGAATACAAGTCACAACAAACCCCATCAACATCACTCCCAAAAGCATTCTTGAAAATTTCTTATTGTTGAGGTATCGGCCTACGAAAACAATAAAAGACATCGGCAAAAGCCAAACGATAATAGTATGAATGATGTAGGTGAAAAAGTTAGGATTCTCAAATGGATGCGCACAGTTGGTTCCAAAAAAGCCACCGCCATTAGATCCTAATTCTTTGATTGGAAGAAACACCGCTGCCGGTCCTGTTGACACTACTACTTCCCTGCCTTCAACAGAGGTAATTTTCTCAGGCTCGTCAAATGTCATTGGTACACCGTTAAACAAAAAAAAAGTTGCCGTAATCATACTTAACGGCAACAATATACGAGTAGATGATCTTACAAAATCACTATAAAAATTCCCTAATCCTTGTATTGATTGTGCAGCAAGTCCCCTGACTACTGCTACACCCGCACATAGGCTTGTGGCCGCACTTAAAAACTGTAAAAGCATAAACACGCCTACTTGTGCAAAATAACTCGCTCCTGTCTCTCCTGAATAATGCTGCAAGTTGGTACTGGTCAAAAAACTAATTGTCGAATTTAACGCCAATGTCCACTCCATACTGTCGATACCAGCCGGGTTTAAAAATAGTTTTCCCTGCAGCAATAAAATAATAAATCCCCAAAGAAACCATATGAATTGTACAGATAACAATACTTTTAAATATGTTTTCCAATTCATTTGAACCGTGGGGTCAATTTTACAAAACCGGTATATCAATCGGTCTAATGGATTAATGAAGTCCGTTATGCTTTTTTCATTTGCATATATTTTTTTCATTTCCCGGCCTACGATGACCGACAGCAAAATAACAGTTAGAAGAATACCAAGTGAAACTATTAATTGAGTTAACATATATTTTAAGATTGAGGTTCTTTGCGAAAGCACCAACAACTAGTCCATACGAACAATAAAAATGTTAATCCCTGATTTACAACCGAAAGCAAATATAAGAAACGCTACTACCTTATCATTTTGATAAGATTACACTATCATTTTGATACTATTTCCTTCTTATTCCTAAAAAATCTCAAGGAATTAGGATACTAAAAATCAAATAATTAATTAGAAAGTACTTTTTACGGCACATCATTTGCATAAAAAACACAAAAAGTAAGTCCGTTTACTTTTATCAAACTTAATTTCCAAAGCCATGAAAAGACATAAAAAAAATGCCGGTTACTTTAAAATTTTTAAACAAGCTACTAAAGAGCGAAGACAAAAAAACAAAATCATACTTACGATACAAGTCATTTTTATAACCATTATAACTATTATGGTGTATCAAAGAATTATGACATAGAAATGTATTGCAAAAAAACGAATCAGCTTATACAACGCTCTTCACCTTCAGGCAAATAAGTCCAAAATAGTAATCACACCAAACTTATCACTCCCTGAATAAAGCGACACAGAATAAAATCCGGAGAATGCTGATACGTTTTTTTGCCTATCGAATCAATTTTAAAAATGCACTATACACATCATCTTTAATTGAGGTTCGCAAATAGACTTCGTTTTCGTCTTTGGTTTTATATTCAAACTGAATCAAAGCCGCATCAGAATAATAAAAAAAGTAATCATCGCCCAAAAATTCAAGATTTGAAATAGGTCTCGTTGATAATTTGTATTCAAATGCTACCTCACCATTGGTAATGTCCAATTGAAAGAGCTTACTTTTACGAGTGTATCCCCAAATATTATCACTTTCTTCGACCATATACTCCACATTATCGGCTTTAAAATCCCTTTTCCAAATTTGAGTTCCTGTTTTTGAATCTACAGCATATATCGAAGAAACTTCGGGGCCTTGTGCGGCAAAATATAGCTTCTTGTCTTTGCAAAATATACGCTCCTTAATATTGTTCTGAGTTTCCTCCAATTTAAACTGCCACAGAACCTCTAGTTTATCAGGATTTAGAGCAAAAACTACATTTTTTTCATTTGCTGTAAAGATAGTTTCTCCATCTGTTACCAATTTTCCGCGCATGGCTTCCTCAAAACTTTTTTGAATAAGAAGTTTTCCTGAATTAGCTTCAAAACTATAAACAGAAGTTCCGCTTTGAATAAAAACTTTGTTATTGAATAAAAGAACCGGACTTTCATTATTTTCAGCATCTAGTTTATGATTCCATAGCAAACCGCCAGTTTTAATATCAAGTGCATAAAGATTCCCGTTTTGAGAGGTTACCAATAATTTTCCCTCATTTATAACCGGAATCTGATTTTTCAGGATGATCTGATCTGTGCTATTCCCCAGTCTTGATTTCCAAAAAACAGCACCAGTCTGATTATCAATCGCAAAAATTTCTCCGTTAATAAAAGGAACATACACTACTCCATCCTGCAATGTGACAGCATTTGCACACAACTCCGTAAAAGAATCTGTTGCTTTTACAGTCCAGTTAATTTTTTCGGACTCTAGATTAAAGGAAAAAAGAGAACCGTCATAATCGTAAATCAATATCGACTCTTTATCCAATGCAACTTTCGCCAACGGTTTTAGCACTTTATGAGTAACTTTATCGCTAATATTGCCCGCAGCTTCCATTTTACCTGGTACTGAAACCGTTTGTACTTGTCCAAAAATATTGGTAACGGCACACACCAATAAAAGAGTTATTAGATTTTTTTTCATTTTTAGATTTGGGGTTAAATGAACTGATTTCTTTTTATCAAAACGAAATTGCCTTTTAAGGGATTCCTAGCTTGATAAATGCTTAAAATTATTACGGTACTAATATAGAAACAATTTTCACCGATAGATCAATATTCAAGAAATAACAACTAAAAAAACTTCTTAAGGAATTAAGGCTTTTTTTATAGTCCTTATAAACCTGCATACAAGCCATTTCTCCCATGGTTTAATGAAAATTTCAACTAAACGACGACGAGAAATATTTTTAGTTTGTTTTTCAAATCAACCAAATCATTCTCTCTAATAATTCTTACATTCGCTCAGGGAAAAGTCTATTGATGCCCACTAATAAACAATTTAATGAAACAAACTTTTACACTCTTCAGAATCCTCTTTTTAGTACTTTTTATTAGTGGCAACAATTACGCACAACACAAAGACGACTTTTCTTCAAAAATTGACAGTCTGATACAAACCACAAACCCAAGAAATTTTAACGGAGTGGTTGTTATTAAACAAAACGGAAAAATAAAATATGCAAAAGCACATGGCTATTCAGATTTCAACAAGAAAACAGAACTGAAAATTTCCGATAAATTTTCAACCATGTCAATTGCCAAACAAATCACGGCTACACTTATCTTACAAGAAGTAGAAAAAGGAACAATCCATTTAGAAACCCCTATTCGTAAATATTTACCGGAATTAAAATATTCGTGGGCAGATACCATCACCGTTAATCAATTGCTCAACAATACTTCGGGATTAAGCAGTGAAGATATAGACAAACCTCTTAAATTTACTCCGGGAGTCGCTTTTAATTATTCTAATATTGGCTATTATGTAGCAGGACAAGTTTTGGAAAAACAAAGTCATAAAAGTTTTGAAGAGCTAGTAACTGCTTTGTTTAAAAAGTGCGGAATGACCAACAGTTACTACCCCAATGAGACAAACAATACATTTTTAACAAAAGGGCACTCCATAAAAAAAGAAGGTAGTATCAGGCTGAACGAACAATTAAATTTTGATATTCATAATTATTTTGGCAGTCATTTAATTGTTTCGGTTCCTGACTTAGCAAAATGGAATGAATGTCTGCACTCCGGTCAACTATTAAAACCCGCTACTTACAAAATGATGATCGCTTATTCAATCACCAATACCCATCCGCTTTTTGGTGATAAACCAATTGGCTATGGTTATGGATTGCGAATAAATGATAAAACCAATATTATGGAAATCGGACATACAGGTTTTCATCCTACTGAAGGATATACAGCGGTCAATTTATACTATCCAAAAACCAAAACCAGCGTTATTGTTATGGAAAATCAAGCATTTGAAAATTTTAGTATTGCTTATTATTTTGAACAGGAAATTAGGAAAATCGTTAGAGAAAGTAATCTGTTGAATTAAAACTCAAATTTATAAAAGCCATATGCATAAACGAAATTCAAAACAAATTATCACCGTACTTTTTTTGACTTTAAGTCTAAACTTCGCCTTTGCGCAAAAAAAAGAGTTCCGGAAAACCACCGTTGACATTCTAACTTTCGTAAATAACCGAAAAGTATTAAACAGTTTAAATACCGATAGCTTTCTTAAAAGAATTTTTACTAAAGACAACATACAAATTCCTTATAGATTTCTAACGCCAAAGGATAATAACAATCACCAAAAATACCCTTTAGTCATTACTTTCCACAACTCTACCCGAATTGGAAATGATAATGAAAACCAGCTTGAACCATTTGCAAAAATTTGGCTGAGACCTGAAATTTATACTAAATATCAATGTTATGTAATCGCACCACAATTCAGCGAGCGTTCTTCAAATTATGAAAAGAATAGTGATGGAATTCCAATTTCAAAACCTTCTGCAGCTGTTTTTGCCTTACTCGAATTAATTCAAAATATTGAAAAAGAATACCCAAACATCGATAAAAACAAGATTTACTTAATTGGATATTCTATGGGTGGATCGACTGCGCAAAATCTACTCAATATCGCTCCAAACCAATTTGCCGCTATGGTTTCCGTAGCAGCAGTTCCTGATTTTTCAAATCTTAAAAAATTAAGTAAGAAGAACATTTGGCTTATTCATGGAGAAAAAGACGATGACAATCCTTATATCGGTAGTGTGGAATTGTTTACAAAATTATCTTCAAACAAGAATTTGACTTTTACCACTTTCAATAATTTAAATCATAACAACATTGTGATTCCGTTTTTACTAACCGAAGAGATTCCAAAATGGCTGTTTGAAAAGCACAAGTAAATCGTATTTTGATGGATTTAGAACTTAATATCCTTGAATCAAATGTCTGCGCAGACTGTTGATAAAGCATTTTATTTGTTTTTCTCCATCCATTCAATGATTTTTAAGGCAACGCCATTTGAGGATTGAAAATTTTGTCCTGTAATAATACGGCCGTCTTGTTCCACATAAGATTCATTTCTCTTTGAAAATTTAAAATCCCCTCCTCTGTCTTCTATAGTCTTCTGAATTAAAAATGGAAAATGTTTAAAATATTCGCCATCTTGTTTTTCGAAAGAGTCAGGATAACCGCTTATTTTTTTTCCTTCCACTAAGAATTTACCATTTCTGGTTTTCAGGTTAACAATACCGGCTGTTCCGTGACATACCGAAGAAATAATGCCATTATTATCTTCGTACACTTGCATCGCGATACGTTGAATATCTGAACTTTCAGGAACATCATACATAGCACTTCCACCGCCGATATAATGAACGGCTTTATAGTTTTTATAATCAATTTCTTTAGGGCTTACGGTATGTTTTATGGCGTACATAAAATCCTGATCGTATAAATATTGCTTTTGTAAATTATCGGAGGTATTGATATAAGCTAAAGGAATACTACCACCCTTTGGACTCACAAAATCAACTGTATAACCGGCATGTATAAAAGTATCATAAGCATTTACGATCTCCGCGAAACTATTGCCTGTTGCAATGGTAGAATTTCCATAATAATGTGCGTTAGAAACAATAAATAAAATCCTTTTTCCAGATTTATTACTTGTTTTACTGCTGGCCGCTTTGCTAATTATTTTCCATTCACCCTGAATTTTCTTCAGCAAAAACATATCCATAAATTCTTGTTTTTTTTCTGCAATGATAATTTCAGCCTTTGCAATAGCAATATCATTAAAAAACTCCAGAGAAATAACTCTGCCCACACGACCGTTAAATTCTCCTTTCTTACCTTTTTGAAACCAGCTAACATATTCCGAGGCCGGAACGATCCATAAAGGTTTGTCTTTGTGACTCAAAAAAAGACTGGCCTCAGAATAAAAAGCCTTACTAATACTGTCAGGCTCATTATAAGATGTACCCTCGATATAGTTTTGAATGCAATTCTGAATTAAAGACTGTTCTGATTGTGAAAAAGATAAATTGGATACTAATGCAAATAAGATTGCAAGAAAGATTCTCTTCATAAACTTGGATTTAATGGTTTTAAAAATATTGCTCAAAACTATACTCATTGCATTCTAAAACGTTCCGGATTTATAATAACGGACTCCAATTTTATACTTTTAGGAGTAGAAATGATTCTTTTTGGTAAATAGCTTCAAAAAAGTCAGGCATAAAAAAAACTCCTTAATTTCTTAAGGAGTTTCTTGATGGGAAATGAAGGATTAAAACAAAACCTATATATTAAGCTATTTCAACCCAATTCAATTCTTTTATCTTTTTGGATCTGTTTAGGCTAACTGCAATGCGAATTCTATCATTTCTTTAAAAGAATTTTGTCTGTCATCTGCTGATAAAGCCTCCTTTTTAAGGATATGATCCGATACCGTTAAAATAGCCAAAGCCTTTTTTCTATATTTAGCAGCTATAGAATACAAAGCAGCTGTTTCCATATCAACAGCCAAAACGCCGTAAGTTTTCCAATTTAAAAAAGGATCCCCTAAATGACTTTCAGTATAGAAAAAATCAGATGTCAATATTGACCCCGTATGCGCTTTTATCTTATTTTGTTCTGCAATTTCATTGGCCTTTTTTAATAATTCAAAATTCGCCGTTGGAGCAAAATCATTGCCGTTAAATTTAAATTTATTCATCCCGGAATCTGTGCACGCACTCATGGCTAAAACAATATCCATCATATTTACATCATCCTGGATAGAACCACAAGACCCCACTCTCACCAACGTCTCTACACCATACTCTTCTATTAATTCCGTAATATAGATTGAAATGGAAGGCATCCCCATACCTGTGCCCTGTACACTAATTCTCTTACCATTATAAAAACCGGTATATCCTAACATTCCTCTAACCTCATTATAGCATATAACGTCTGTTAAAAACGTTTCCGCAATCAGCTTTGCTCTTTTTGGATCACCAGGAAGTAAAACGAAATCTGCTATATCACCCTTTTTTGCGTTATTATGTGCACTCATATTATTATTTTTTAGATTTATAAACTATATTTCTCTCCTCTAATTTACTTGATTTGGATACTATTTCAAGCATAATTCTATAACGGATTTTAATGACAGTCAACGTGATATGAATAAAAACTAATTTGGAGTTGTTCTTGCTTTCGCTTCATAAATCCCTGACAACACCTTAATAGAGGTCCCATAAAACAAAAAACCTCCAAAATCAAAGATTTTGAAGGTGTCTTAAAAAGTGGTGGGCGATGAGGGGTTCGAACCCCCGACCCCCTCGGTGTAAACGAGGTGCTCTGAACCAGCTGAGCTAATCGCCCTATTTTATTAGGTCGCTATCCTTTCGTGATTGCGAGTGCAAATATACAGCTAGATTTTGTATTTGCAAGCATTTTTCGAAAAAAAATTAACTATTTTTAACTTAACACACCTACCCGCTTCATAGTCAATACCTTTTATAAACTATTTTTTATTCGTTCTGTTATTTCGTCAATTGCTCCTAGCCCATCAAAAGTCAAAACTTTAATTTTAGACTTCATATATTCGATTGCAGGCCGGGTTAAAGTTTCAAAAACTTTAATTCTCTTCAGATGGATTTCAACATCTTTATCGTCTTTTCGATTAGACGTTTCAGCTCTTTTTTGTGCTCTTTTTAAAAGTTCTTCTTTTGGAACTTCTATATTGATTACCTTACCTATTTCCATATTCTTGGATGCAATGAGTTCCATCAAATCATTAACCTGAGGTTCAGTCCTCGGATAACCATCCAAAATAATTCCCTTAGCCGAACTGTTTTCATCCAGAATTTTACTAAAAAGATCTTTCATAATGGAATCAGGCACTAAGTCTCCTTTTTCCTCATATTGAGACATTATTTTTCCGATCTCTGTTTTATTCTGTTTTTCCAGACGGCATCGGTCTCCGGTTGAAATATGCTTAAACTTAAGTTCTTCTTTTAGAATTTCACATTGAGTACCTTTTCCTGAATACGGAGGCCCCATTATTACTAATATTTCCATTTATGTGGTGTTTTTATTCTTCTTTATTATCTTCAAAAATTTGAATGAGTTATTTTGTTTTTATTTGCATGACATTACAAATTTACAGGAAATGCAAATTAATTACTTTAAAGACCTTCTCGATAAAGAACCAAACTAAGTCTATATTCACTTTATAGCAAAATAATACCTACTATTTTGTTTAAACAATATAACTAATTTCAGCTTTAAAAACACTATTTTAATTAATTTAGTCGTAAACTTAAAATAACTATCTGTAAATGGAATTAACTATTAGAAATTATACTATTGCTCAAAAATCTGAAAAATTTGACATTCTAGTACCATGTGATAGTTCAGTTGAACTAAAGTTTTCCTACGTAGATTTCGAAACTAAAGAAACCCCTAAAAAAAAACTAACAGTAAAGTTCGCCCTCAATCAATCTAACGATGAATTAAGTGAGTTTAATTTCGTTAACTTCAAGAACACTGATCTTATTTTCTTTAGATATACCTATCAATGGGGAATTATAGATTTCAAAACAAAACAACTAAAAAGAAATATCATTGACAAGTCTTTGGATTTTCCTTTTTTTTACTTGCATGATAATTGTATCCTGGTAATTGATGATTCTTTTGCGGAAACCATAACTTTTGATGGGGAAACAATTGACAAGATCAGTAATGAACAGCCTCATGAAATGAACGAACATGAAGATTATTTTGAATTTGACATTATTGGAATTGAGAAAAGAAAACTAAGTAAATTCCATAAAAGATAGACTATCGATAAAATTCTTAGTTTCTCTAAAGTCGTATATAGATTTTTTCTTGTTCAGATTATCTAATCTTTTTGCTTAATCCCCAACTTTTGAACCTGATCCAGAATTTGTTCTTACTTTCACTAAACAAAACATATACTACAAACTCCATAAATCTACAAAATAAAAAACCTCCAAAATCAATTGACTTTGGAGGTGGTATTATTGGTGGGCGATGAGGGGTTCGAACCCCCGACCCCCTCGGTGTAAACGAGGTGCTCTGAACCAGCTGAGCTAATCGCCCTATTTTACTAGGTTGCTATCGTTTGTGATTGCGAGTGCAAACTTACGACTAGATTTTGTATTTACAAGCTTATTTTGAAGAAAAATTACATCATTTTGCGAAATATTTTTTAGTAATCTATTTATCAATCTTTTAAAACAGAAATATTTTTTACCATTTTTTACCATTTAGTTAAAAAATGAAATCTCAAAGCCTAATTTCGAATATTCTTTTGTATTCACTCGCTATAATCATACATTTGCATACCTTAAATAGTATACTCAAATGCCTAGATATCAAGAAAACGATTTACCTAAAGCTAAATTAGACTCTAATTCACTTCAAAAAGCACTACGAATTTTTAAATACGGTAAAAATCACAAATGGAAATTCTTTCTGGGATTGATTTTTCTCTTATTAACCAGCGCCACTGCCCTTGCCTTTCCCAAATTAATGGGTATGCTCGTGGATTGCGTTACCAATAAAAATCTCAACAGAGCCAACGAAATTGCGGTTGGACTTATGGTCATCCTTACACTGCAAGCTATTTTCTCTTTTTTCAGAATTTCGCTTTTTGTAAATTTTACTGAAAATTCACTTTCAAACATTCGTTTTGCTTTGTATGAAAACTTAGTAAAACTACCCATGTCATTTTATTCTCAAAAACGTGTTGGAGAACTAAACAGCCGAATCAGTGCTGATATTTCACAACTACAGGATACTTTCACTACGACCATCGCTGAATTTTTACGTCAGTTGATCCTAATTATTGGTGGATTTGTTATCCTAGGTAACATCAGTCCAAAGTTAACTTTAATGATGTTGGCTATTGTACCTGTGGTCGCTGTAGCGGCAGTTGTTTTTGGAAGATTCATTCGCAAGTACGGAAAGAAAACGCAGGATAAAGTAGCCGAAAGCCAGGTAATTGTTGAAGAAACGCTGCAAGGAATAAGCAATGTAAAAGCTTTTGCCAACGAATGGTACGAAATTCAGCGTTATAAAAATAAAATCAAAGAAATTGTAAAAATCGCTATAAAAGGCGGTCAATACAGAGGTTACTTCGCTTCTTTTATCATTCTTTGTCTTTTTGGCTGTGTCGTTGCTGTGGTTTGGTACGGAATCACCTTAACCATTAAAGGTGAAGTGGAAGGCGTAGGAGATTTGATTTCTTTTGTACTTTACACCACATTTATTGGTGCTTCTTTTGGCGGAATTGCCGAAATGTATGCGCAGATTCAAAAAGCAGTTGGCGCAACGGAACGTGTTTTTGAATTACTGGAAGAAACTCCGGAGGATATCAATGCCAAAACCAGAACTACCCCAATTGAAAAAATCAAAGGAAATCTTTCCTTCAAAAATGTTGCTTTCAGTTATCCTTCCAGAAAAGAAGTTGAGGTACTAAAAGAGGTGAATTTCACTGCCGAATTTGGTCAGAAAATTGCGATTGTAGGCCCTAGCGGTGCCGGAAAATCAACCATCTCTTCGCTCCTTTTACGCTTTTACGACAGAACATCTGGTGACATTACTGTTGATGGAAAAAGCATCTATGACTACGATTTAGAAGAGCTTCGCGGAAACATGAGTATCGTTCCTCAGGATGTCATACTGTTTGGCGGAACCATTAGAGAAAACATTGCTTACGGAAAGCCGGATGCTACCAATGAAGAAATTATCGCCGCGGCAAAACAAGCCAATGCTTTTAATTTTGTAGAAGGTTTCCCTGAAAAATTTGAAACCCTGGTAGGAGAACGTGGCGTAAAATTATCAGGTGGACAGCGTCAGCGCATTGCAATCGCAAGAGCATTACTTAAAAACCCAAGTATTTTAATATTAGATGAAGCAACATCATCTTTAGATAGTGAGAGTGAAAAACTGGTTCAGGAAGCATTGGAAGTTTTAATGGAAGGAAGAACAAGCATCATCATCGCACACCGACTTTCGACTATTAGAAACGCCGATAAAATTTTGGTTTTAGATCATGGAAAAATTACCGAAGAAGGTACACATCAGGAATTGATCAATCTGGAGAATGGAACTTATAAAAACTTAAGCAACCTTCAATTCAGCAACTCCTAATTAGAATGTAAGCAGTATTAACTAACCTTAAACCAAAGAAATGCCACATTTAAGAATCGCTTTAATTTTATTATTTATTGTTGCAAATACGATCAATGTTCTTGCTCAGGAAAAACCTTTTAATGTGGTTAATATTTCCAAAGACGGATCACAATACATCAAATTTGGAATGAACCTTCAGGTTTGGGGAAGATATTCCGAATTGAACGAAGGAAGTAAAATTGGCACAAATGAAGTTAGTGATACCTACGATATCGTCATCAGACGTTTGCGTTTGCAGGCAATGGGAATGCTGACGGAGAATATTTTCTTTCATCTTCAACTGGGACAGAACAATATTAATTTCACACAAAACAATGGACCTTCAAATGCACCGCTTTCAGTTATGGATGCTTTAGGAGAATATCATTTTAGTAAAAAACTTCATATTGGCGGTGGATTAACAGCCTGGGGAGCCGGAACAACTCGTTATTCAGCGAATAGTTCTTCCTCACATCTTACTCTGGATACGCCCATGTACCAGCAGTTTACTAATATTTCATCGACATTCGGAAACCGAAATCTAAGTATTTACGCTAAAGGTGATCTGGGCAAATTTAATTATCGTGCCGCTATTACCAATCCATACCGAAGTACAACTGACAATCTGGGCATTAATTCTTCGGTAAGCACACAAACACCAAAAGCACAATATGCAGGAATCTTAACTTATTCTTTCTTCGATAAAGAATCTCTTGAAGATGCCTACCACAAAGGAACGTATTTAGGAACAAAGAAAATCTTTAATATCGCACTAGGCTATATGACTCAAGCCAAAGCCATGTGGCGCTTAACTCCTGATGCGGCTATCGCATACGACGATATGAGAATACTGGGTTTTGATGTTTTTTACGACAGTCCAATTAACAGTAAAGGTGCTGCTATAACTGCTTACGCGGCTTTTAACAATAATAATTACGGAAAAAATTACATCCAGTCTGTTAACACACCCAATCCCGCTATAGGCGATAATTCTCTGATAAACGGTTCAGGTGCCGGATTTATCGGTGTAGGAACCGGAAATATTTATTACGCTCAGTTAGGATATCTTTTTGGAAAATCAGATAACGAATCCAAAAAAGGTCGTTTCCAGCCGTATGCTGCCACACAAATTGCAGACTTGGAAGCATTAGACAGTCCAATGGCTATGTATGAGTTAGGTGTAAATTATTACACTACCGGTACTTTGGGACCAAAATTCAGTTTAAACTATCAAAACAGAGCGGTTTACGACAAAAACCTTACAGGTGCTTACAAACAAAGTGACCGATTAGGAATGGTCGTTTTACAATGCCAGGTTTCATTTTAATTCAATACCCAAATCTGACCGGATTTAAAAACCGTCGGATTTAATAGATAAATAAGACAAAATCAATAAAAAATCCCAAATTCCAATTGTTGCGATTGGGATTTGGGATTTTTTATTGTATTGGAATTTTACTTTAATTTATTTTCCTTTTCTTCTTTTACGTTCCGCTTTAATCATAGACAATTCGCGGCTGGTTTGACCTGCAACTGAAGTATTCTCTTCTGCACGACGAATCAGGTAAGGCATAACATCTTTGACTGGTCCGAATGGTAAATATTTCGCAACATTATAGCCGTTCTCTGCTAAATTGTAACTGATATTATCACTCATTCCGTACAATTGTCCAAACCAGATTTTAGTATCGTTTTTCGCAATTCCTTTTTCCTGCATGATCTCCATCAGTTTATAAGAACTCAATTCATTGTGAGTTCCTGCAAAAATGGACATGCTTTCCAAATGCTCTGCCATATAACGTATAGCAGCATCATAATTAATATCTGTAGCTTCTTTAGAAACGCAAATTGGGGAAACGTAATTTTTCTCTTCCGCACGTTTGTTTTCTTTCTCCATATAAGCACCACGAACGATCTTCATTCCTATAAAGAAACCTTCGCTCTTAGCCACTTCATGCAGTTTTTTCAAATAATCCAAACGATCCCAACGGTACATTTGCAAAGTATTGAAAACAATCGCTTTTTCTTTATTGTATTTACGCATCATGTCGGTAACCAAATCATCGGCCGCATCCTGCATCCAGCTTTCTTCTCCGTCAATTAGCAAAGCCACATCTTTTCTGTGAGCTTCAGCACAAACATGATCAAAACGGGCTACTACTCTATCCCACTCTGCTTGTTCTGCTGGAGAAAGCGTTTGTTTCTCTCCTAATTTTTCATATAATTCGAAACGTCCAAAACCGGTTGGCTTAAATACTGCAAACGGAATCGCCAGACGTTCTTTTGCAAATTCAATGGTTTTTAGTGTCATTTCTAAAGCAGCATCAAACTGCTCTTCTTCTTCTTTTCCTTCAACTGAATAATCCAACACTGATGAAACACCTTTAGTAAACATTTTGTCTACCACTGTAATACAATCGTCTTCGTTTACACCACCACAAAAATGGTCAAAAACGGTTGCACGAATCAATCCCTCTACCGGAAGATGCGCTTTAATAGCAAAATTAGTAACAGCGGTTCCTATCCTCACCAAAGGCTGGCTGTCGATCATTTTAAAAAGAAAATAAGCTCTGTCAAGTTCCGTATCACTTTTTAGCGAAAATGCAACCTGAGTGTTATCAAATATTTTTTCCATTAAGGTCAGTTTTTTATGCAAATATAGATAGAGTTTTGAATATTTGTCAATAATCACTACCCAATTTTTCAATATCATTAACAACATTGTTATATTTTTACAGCTTGCAACACAAGAGTTTGCCACATAACAATCTTTTTGAAAGAAAATTACAGATAAACACCTTGAAACCTTATATAGAATGATTCGTTTTAATACAAATTAGAACAAAACTTTGAATATTATTTAGTTAAAAATGCCTTATTTTGCGGTTTCAATTCAACGACAGAGATATGCAATCTATTCAGGCCAATAATTATCTGGTGCATTTTAACCAAAATGCATACGAAGCTTTAAACCATCACTTAAAAGAAAGTAAATATTCAAACGTGTTTATTATAGTTGATAATCAAACCAATGAGCATTGTTTACCGAAGTTTTTACCTTTATTGGAAACTGATCTGACCATTGAGATCATTGAATTTGAAGCAGGAGAAATCAATAAAAATATTGAAACCTGTATTGAAGTATGGAAAGTCCTGACAGAACTTGGTGCCGACAGAAAATCACTTGTTATTAATCTTGGTGGTGGTGTTGTAACTGATTTAGGAGGCTTTGTTGCTTCGACTTTTAAGCGCGGAGTAGATTTTATCAATATCCCTACTACCTTATTATCTATGGTTGATGCTTCTGTTGGAGGAAAAACCGGAGTAGATTTAGGAAATTTAAAAAACCAAATTGGTGTAATTAACGTACCTCAAATGGTATTAATTGACACACAATATCTTGAAACGCTACCGCAAAACGAAATGCGTTCCGGTCTTGCCGAAATGCTAAAACACGGGTTGATTTACGATTCCGCCTACTGGAAGCGGTTTTTAGATTTAAATTCAATTGATTACGCTGATTTTGACGAATTGATTTACCGTTCTGTAGAGATAAAAAATGACATTGTTGTTCAGGATCCAACCGAAAAGAACATTCGTAAAGCCCTTAATTTTGGACACACCTTAGGGCATGCCATAGAAGGTTACTTTTTAGAAAGTGAAACAAAAACGACACTATTACACGGTGAAGCCATTGCGATTGGAATGATATTGGAAAGTTATATTTCACTGCACAAAAACTTAATTTCAGCAGCAGAATATGCCGAAATTAAAACCGCAATTAAGAGTATTTACGAAGACGTAAAAATCGAAGAAAACGACATCGATCCGATCCTCGAATTGCTGATTCACGACAAAAAAAATGAGTACGGATTAATTCAATTTGCCTTAATCGAAGGAATCGGAAAAATAAAAATTAACCAATCGGTTGAAAATAAATTGATTCTAGACGCGTTTCAGGATTATAAATCTTAAACTTTTTTTAATAAAAAAGCTTTGCTTTAGGTATATATTATTTTTTACATTTGCCACGATGAAAACGAACAGTAAACAAAGACATTTTAACTCTTACAGAAACCGCCTCAACAGTTCTTTACTAAGAATGTTGAACCGTTTTTATAATAGTAAAAGTCCATTTTGTTTTGATGTCTTTTTGTGCTCGAAAGCAGAACACGAAAAGCTGGAAATTATATTTGCTAATATTAGGGTTTGAATTTTAGATTGAATTTTCGTCATCTAAATTAAATATCACATCCTAAATATTAAAAAATAAATGAATACAAAATATTCTGACCTTATCAATCAAACTTACTATTTCCCTCAGGAAGAATTCAAATTAAACAAAGACAATCTACAATTTCACAACATCGATTTGATGAAATTGGTAGAGCAATACGGAACTCCTTTAAAGTTTACTTATCTACCTCAGATCTCAGAGAACATTAATAAGGCAAAAGCCTGGTTCAGAAAATCAATGGAGAAAAATAAGTACGATGCCAAGTACTACTACTGTTATTGCACAAAAAGCTCTCATTTTGAATACATTATGAATGAAGCTTTCAAGAATAACATTCATATTGAAACCTCTTCGGCTTTTGACGTAAATATTGTTGAGAATTTATTAGAAAATGGTAAAATCAACAAAAGTACTTATGTAATCTGTAATGGATTTAAAAGAGACGAATACATTAGTAATATTGCGAGATTGATCAATAACGGGCATAAAAACACAATTCCGATTATTGACAACTACGAAGAGTTAGATTTACTTCAGGCTGAAATCAAAGGAAAATTCAAAATTGGAATTCGTATTGCTGCCGAAGAAGAGCCTAAATTTGAGTTCTATACTTCAAGATTAGGAATTGGATACAAAAACATCGTTTCGTTCTATAAAAAACAAATTCAGGAGAATGACAAACTGGAGTTAAAAATGCTTCACTTTTTCATCAATACCGGAATAAACGATACCTCCTATTATTGGAATGAGTTGGTAAAATGTATCAAAGTATACATTGCCCTTAAAAAGGAATGCCCTACCCTAGACGGATTAAACATTGGAGGTGGTTTCCCGATTAAAAACTCTCTTGCATTCGAATACGATTATCAATATATGATTGATGAAATTATCAATCAGATTAAAATTGCATGTGACGAAGCCGAAGTAGATGTACCCAACATCTTTACAGAATTTGGATCATTTACGGTAGGTGAAAGCGGTGGCGCGATCTATCAGATTTTGTATCAAAAACAACAAAATGACAGAGAGAAATGGAACATGATTGATTCGTCATTCATTACCACTTTGCCGGATACTTGGGCAATAAACAAACGTTTTATCATGTTGGCGGTAAACCGCTGGAATGATACTTACGAGCGGGTTTTATTAGGTGGCCTGACTTGTGATAGTGACGATTATTACAACTCAGAGCAAAATATGAACGCTATTTATTTACCTAAATACAACAAAGAAAAGCCACTATACATTGGTTTCTTTAATACTGGTGCGTATCAGGAAACTATTGGAGGATATGGCGGTTTACACCACTGTCTGATTCCGCAGCCTAAACATATATTAATAGATCGCGATGAAAATGGCATTTTAGCTACAGAAGTTTTCTCTGAACAACAAACTTCTGACGATGTGTTAAAGATTTTAGGATATACAAAAAAGGTTTAAAAAAAAATACTGCTAAATAAATGTTAATAAATATAAAATTATTAATTTGCAGTATCAACTAAAAGGTTAAACTTTTAATTCAAAAAAAAATAAAAAAACAAGAACAAATGAAAGGACCAATCAGTCAGTTTATTGAAAAACATTATTTACACTTCAACTCTGCCGCTTTAGTAGATGCTGCAAAAGCATACGAACAACAATTGGCTAATGGAGCTAAAATGATGGTAAGTATGGCTGGCGCTATGAGTACAGCAGAAATTGGTAAAATTTTTGCCGAAATTATTAGACAAGATAAAGTACAAATTATTTCTTGTACTGGAGCCAATCTAGAAGAAGACATCATGAATTTAGTAGCACACTCTCACTACGAAAGAGTGCCAAACTATCGTGATTTAACACCGGAAGACGAATGGGCTTTATTGGAAAGAGGATTAAACCGTGTTACTGATACTTGTATTCCTGAGCATGAAGCATTCCGTCGTTTGCAAAAACACATCTACAAAATCTGGAAAGAGGCTGATGATAAAGGAGAACGTTATTTTCCACATGAATTCATGTATAAAATGCTTTTATCAGGCGTTTTAGAAGAATATTACGAAATTGATTTAAAAGACAGCTGGATGTATGCCGCTGCTGAGAAAAATTTACCTATCATAGTTCCGGGATGGGAAGACAGTACAATGGGAAATATCTTTGCTTCCTATGTAATTAAAGGTGATTTAAAAGCCTCTACCATGAAATCAGGAATTGAATACATGACTTTCCTTGCAGATTGGTATCCAAAAAACAGCGCTAACGGAATTGGATTCTTCCAAATTGGTGGTGGTATTGCAGGAGATTTCCCTATTTGCGTAGTGCCAATGTTGTACCAGGATATGGAAATGCACGATGTTCCTTTCTGGAGTTATTTCTGCCAAATCTCAGATTCAACAACCAGTTATGGTTCGTACTCGGGAGCAGTTCCGAACGAGAAAATTACATGGGGGAAACTTGACATCAAAACCCCTAAATTTATTATAGAGTCGGATGCTACAATTGTGGCTCCATTAATTTTTGCTTATTTATTAGATCTATAAGATATATATGAAAAGAGTTATAGTAGACTACGCTAAACTTACCAACGAAATTTTAAACCTTTTGGTAGAAAAATTTCCTGATGGTTATGATGATTCGGATGTAATCCGTTTTAGAAATGCTAAAAACGAATTAGTTGAAGCTGTTGAAGTTCGTACTGAAGACACTATTTATTTGGTAAAAATTAGTACTAAACTTGCTGACAGAATCGAAAATTATGATGAAGACGATGATATCGACGTAGACGTAGATACAATCGAACCTGTAAAAGGTCTTGATCTTGATGACGATATTGACGACGACGACGATGATGACAATCAGGACAAACCAGATGTTGACAATGGAGATGACGACGATGACGACGAAGACAAAGAAGATATTGCTGACGACGAAGATGATGAAGACGAAGATTAAGCAATCTTTTTCAAGATAATTTAAAGGAACTCTATTGGAGTTCCTTTTTTTTATGACTACATAAGTCCTCTGTTTAAAAAATAAGAAAAATACTATATATTTGCTTTTTTGCTTTTCTTCCTAATCAATCAACGCCATGACTTCAGAAATTCTACATGCCAAACTAAAGGAAAATTTCGGATTTGAAAAATTCAGACCCAATCAGGAAACAATAATTACTACGATACTTTCCGGTCAGGACACTTTAGCTATTATGCCAACCGGCGGAGGAAAGTCAATCTGTTTTCAGCTGCCCGCTTTAGTTTTACCCGGAATCACAATTGTGATTTCTCCACTAATTGCTTTGATGAAAGATCAGGTCGACAGTCTAAAAACAAATGGTATTAATGCCTGCTACATCAACAGCAGTCAATCCAGTCAGGAACAACAATTTTACATAGACAATTTAAAATCAAACACTTTCAAGCTTGTTTACATTGCGCCCGAGAGCTTGTCATATTTGGACGTAGCTTTCAACGAGTTGACAATCAGTTTAATTGCAATTGATGAAGCGCATTGTATTTCTTCCTGGGGACACGACTTTCGTCCGGCTTATACTAATTTAGGATATTTAAAGAGCCGCTTCCCTTCTACTCCGGTTCTCGCTTTAACCGCTACAGCCGATAAAGCAACCCGAACTGATATAATCAAACAGTTAAAACTTAGAAATCCAAAAACGTTCGTAGCCTCGTTCGACCGAAAAAATCTAAGCCTCGAAGTGCGCCCGGCTTTAGACCGCGTCAAACAAATTGTTGATTTTATTGAAAAGAAACCCAATGAATCCGGAATTGTTTATTGCTTAAGCAGAAAAACAACCGAAGAACTGGCGGATAAACTAAAGAAGAATGGAATTACTGCAAAGGCCTATCATGCCGGGCTTGACAATAAAATCCGAGCTAAAACTCAGGATGATTTTATAAATGACGATTGCCAGGTGGTTTGTGCCACGATTGCCTTTGGAATGGGAATCGATAAATCCAATGTTCGATGGGTTATACATTACAATTTACCCAAAAATATTGAAGGTTATTATCAGGAAATCGGTCGTGCGGGCCGGGATGGGTTACCTGCTGAAACCGTAATGTTCGAAAGTTACGCCGATGTAATACAATTACAAAAATTTGCCTCCGAAGGATTAAACTCCGATGTGCAATTGGCAAAATTAGAAAGAATGAAACAATACGCGGATGCTTTAAGCTGCCGTCGAAAAATTCTGCTTTCGTATTTCGGCGAACTGGTAAAAGAAAATTGTGGTAACTGTGACATCTGCAAAAATCCGCCCACCTTTTTTGATGGAACTATTTTAGCGCAAAAAGCGCTGTCTGCAATCGCCCGTTTAAAAGAATCTGAGCCGTTAGCTGTAATTGTTGATTTTTTAAGAGGCTCGAGAAATGCGTATATCTACGAAAAAAACTATCAAAGTCTAAAAACGTACGGAATTGGATCCGACATTTCCTGGTACGATTGGAATCAATACTTAATTCAGTTGATCAACTTAGGATATCTCGAAATTGCCTTTCATCAGCACAATAAAATTTTACTAACGTCTTTTGCGAAAAAAGTTTTGTTTGAAGGAGAAAAAGTAAAACTAAATACAGTCGTTAAAAAGGTAATTGATAAAAATGAAGTAAAAGAAGCCAATACAAAAACGGCCAAAAATTCTCTTTTCGAAACGCTACGAAAACTACGCTACGAAATTGCTCAGGAAGAAGAAGTTCCGGCTTACGTAATTTTCAGTGATGCTGCTCTGAGACAAATGGAAACCTTACGACCAATGAGTGATGAAGAATTCCTTGCTATCGATGGTGTCGGAAATGCAAAACTCGAAAGATATGGTTCTGAATTTATAAAGGCTATCATTCAATTTCAGAAAGCCAAAAAGACAAACACAAAAGTAAAAAAAGAAAGCAACACGTATAAGACTACTTTAGAACTTTTTAGAAATGGCGAAACTGTCACAGAAATTGCAGGAAAAAGAAACTTAGGCTATACCACAATTATATCACACTTAGCCAAACTATATCTTGACGGTGAGGAAATCGATTTAAGTTCGTTTGTAACAAATGAAGAAGTCAAACAATTGCACAAAGCTCAAATCGAACTGGAATATCCTTCTGCTCTAAAACCCTACTTTGATTATTTTGAGGAGAAAATGAGTTATGATAAAATTCGTTTAGGACTTGCAATTGTGGAACGAAACAAGTAAGACTTGCTTTTTTTTGTCATTTCGACTGAAGGGAGAAATCACATGCGGGATTCGACAAAGATTGAGATTCTAGGAGCGGAGTTTCTTGTGTGATTTCTCCCTTCGGTCGAAATGACAAATAGTGTAGAAATTCAGTTTGGACTCAGCACATGTGATTTCTTACTTCGCCGAGATGACATAAAAACAAAAATTCGTGAATTGCTTCGCCTGTTCGCTATCGCTTGGGTCGTGGCGACAAAAATTTATCACCTCTTTCATCACAAAGAGAAAAAAGTAGCTTAACTAAAAAATAAAAAAATCCTGCGAAATTTACTCCACAGGATTTTTTGTTTTATACTGGAAAGAATTTTACAAATATCGTTCTTCAAAAACTTTCTGATGGTGTTTTTGATGTCCAATTATTACGAATCCCAGAGCACGTACAGAAATCTGAAGATTAGAAGCTGTCCCAATTCTCTTAAGCTGCTCTTCTGACAAACTCTTAAAAAACAACAAATTAGAATGTCTTAAAGCAGAGAGTTCCGTTAATAAACTCTGAATACTTCTGCTATTTGAATCTGTACTAATCGCATAGTCATTCTCTTCAAAACTTGGTAAAGCCGTTTTATCATTTCGCGAGAATCGCAAAGCACGGTAAGCAAAAATTCTCTCACAATCCATAATGTGCTGAATAATATCCTTAATCGTCCATTTTCCTTCTGCGTAACGATAATCAAATTTATCCATCGGGATATTTTGCACAAATCTGATAAACTCATGCAATGAAATTTCTAATTCTTCAAATAAATTTACGTCTCCGGCTTCTTTGATGTAATTGGCAAATCCGCCAGAATATTCATTTTCTGTTAATAAAGCTGTGTTCATTTTTTATAATTTTTAAGCTGAGTTTCTACTCGCATTTGTATTTCCGAAAAGTGATCTTGTTACTATTTTTTCATACACTTTAACCAAGTCTTCATCTACCACACTCTCCTTATTTAATTCGTTAATTCTTAACAAAGCATATTGCTGTATTGTCAACAATGGCAATACAATACGCTCTCTTATCTGAATCGATGCTATACCATCAGGGTAATTTTCCATAAGCGTTTTATGCCCTGCAATTTTCAACAAAAGACGTTTGGTTTCTGAAAATTCATTGTAGATAATTTGCCAGAATTCACCAAATTCAGGGTCATTTTTCATATAAGCAGTTAGCGGTAAAAACGATTTCGCCAATGACATCATACTATTCTCTAACAATGTTTTGAAAAACAAGGAATCGTGATACAAATTTTGAACTTTGTCCCACTGTCCACTTTCTTCAAAATATTTCAAAGCTGAACCAACCCCAAAAAATCCCGGTACATTTTGCTTTAACTGACTCCAGGATCCCACAAAAGGAATCGCTCTCAAATCAGCGAAATCAAGTGATTCGGATTTACTTCTTTTAGACGGTCGGCTTCCGATATTGGTTTTTGAGTAATATTTTAGCGTACTCATTTTCTCCAGATACGGAATAAACTTTGGGTGATTCTTGAAACTCAGGTATTTTTCATATCCTAAATCAGCCAATTGTGTCAAAATTTCAGTTTCTTCAACACTCAGCTCATTCTTTTCTTTACTAAAAACCTGATTGGTCACTCCGGCACTTAATAAGTTCTCAATATTATAACGACAGGAATCTAAAGTTCCAAAATTGGAACTAATCGTTTGTCCCTGAATTGTAATTTGAATTTCGTTATTCTCGATTTTTGGTCCTAAAGAGGCATAAAATTTATGCGTTTTTCCACCACCACGAGCAGGAGGCCCACCGCGACCATCAAAAAATATTGCTTGTATACCGTATTTTCTTGAAATTTCTGTCAATGAAATTTTAGCCTGATAAATACTCCAGTTCGCCATTAAATACCCCCCATCTTTCGTTCCGTCAGAGAAACCTAACATAATGGTTTGTTTGTTTTCTCTCGCTTCAAGATGTTTTGAATATTCTGAATTAGTATACAATTGCTCCATAATCTGATGTGCATTTTGTAAATCATCAACAGATTCAAAAAGCGGAATAATATCTACCGTCGGATTCTCCCAATTGTTCAGACGAATCATCGCAAAAGTTTCCATAACATTCAAAGCGCTTTCGTTATTACTGATAATGTAACGATTGGCTCCAGATTCACCATTTGCCTGCTGTATGGTTTTAATGGCCTGAACAGATTCTAATGTTGATCTTGTAATTTCATTTTCAAAGTCAGCAGGATTCAAGTCCCCTTTTACTTTCGATAAAACCCCTAATTTCTCCTCTTCAGACAAATCAAAGTAATTTTTCGGAAATATCTCTGAACCCGAATTCAGATAAAAATCCACCACATCTTTAAATACAGCATTGTGAATTTTACTGTTCTGACGGATATCCAACGTAGCAAAGTGAAAACCAAATAGATTAATTTTTACTAAAAAAGCTTCCAGTTCATCTAAATAAAGGGATTGATGCTTCTCTATAATTATGGTTCTGATTTTGTTTAATTGCGATAATAATTCTTCCAGAGTGATATAAATCTCGCCTTTAGAATAAAAAACAGAACGGTAAAGTTTATGTTCAAGTTCAGAAACCAAAGTATCTACTCCTGAGAAAGTTAACTTTCTTTTTAAATTCCTCATTTCTATATAATAACACTTCAGAATTGAGGTACGCAAACGCTCGGCTACTTTTAAAGTAATATCGGTCGTAACGAAAGGATTTCCGTCGCGATCACCTCCCGGCCAGAAACCCAATTTTATCAATTGATTCTGAATAGAACTCCCCTGAAGGATATTTTTTTGCAAATAGTGAACAATTTCTCCTGAAGTAGCGTAGAACACATTTTCTAAATACCAGATCAAACTCACCGCTTCATCATAAGGATTTGGCTTTTCGTTCTGAATAAAAGGTGTTTTTCCAAGCTGCGCCAGCAATTGTTTGATTTTTAATAAATCATTTGAACGAATAGCATCTTTCAAATCATTTATAATACCTAAAACAGGCCCTGGGTAAAACTGCGTTGGATGCGCTGTTAAAACAGTTCTGACATTAAAGTTTTCTAAAAACTCAATCAACTCCTCATTCTTCTCCTTTGCATCTGATTTTTCTTTAATGTCACGCAACGAACCACGCCCTTCCATATTATTAACTTCCGGAAAAGCAGCATCTTCAATGGCATCAAACAATACAATCTGACGTTCGATATACTGAATAAATCGGAACATTAAATCGATTTTGTCTTTTTCTGAAGCATCATTCAGGAATTTATTAGAGAAGAAATTAACAATTTCTTTAGGAGTTTCCTGCTTTTTGAATCCTGTCTCACAAGTATCTGTAAACAAAGGAAGTAAAACTCCTGTATTATCAATTGAATCAAAAGGTAATGTTATAAATACACTATTGTAAATATGGTATTTTGAAAGAACGTCCTGATTGAAACGTTCGATTTTTGGTAACGTGTACATAATTTATGGGTAGTTGGTTGGTTAATTGGTCATAAAAAAACCCCAAGAATAAACTTGAGGTTATATTTAGATATAGCATTCAAGAAAATATTACATATTTTTAAAAATAGTATGCATCAAACGCTTCTTATCGTTTATACTTTCTTCTAATGAAATCATAGTTTCTGTTCTGTAAACACCGTCAATATCATCAATCATAAAGATAACTTCTTTCGCATGTTTAGTATCTTTTGCTCTAATTTTGCAAAAAATATTGAATTTTCCTGTCGTTACAGAAGCTACTGTTACGAATGGAATTTGATTGATTCGCTCTAATACAAATTTAGTTTGAGACGTATTATTAAGGAACACACCCACATAAGCAATAAATGAATACCCCAACTTATCATAGTCTAAGGCTAATGAAGATCCCATTATTATCCCTGCGTCCTCCATCTTTTTTACTCTAACATGCACTGTACCAGCAGATATCAATAGTTTTTTAGCAATGTCAGTAAACGGAACTCTCGTATTGTCTATTAACATATCTAAAATCTGGTGATCTACTTCATCTAAACGAAATTTACTCATAATTCTTTAATTAATATTACTAATTGCTATTACAAAGTATAAAAATATGTATAAAAAACAACAAATTCACAAAAAATCTAACTTTTTATCAACCCGTTAACAAATTTAACATTTTTATCTAAACAAAAATCTGCTTTTTGATTCAATTTCGGAAAACTACCAAAGTCATCAGAGTAACCAGCACCTTTTGCATCGTATTCATAATGTCCAAAATAATTTTCCAAATCGCCTACTTCAACTATGTAAGCATTGAAATGAATCTTATTTTCAATCAATTCCTCTTTGTATTGTGCGACAAAATTCGTAATAATTTCGATACCATCATAATTTATTTTGATATTTTTCCACATAAAATCATAAAAAACCACTTTATTTTGTGAAATATTCAAATAATCATTAATTCTATTATCAACTAAATCGTTTTCGCTAATCAATTGAAAACTCGAAACAAGTGAAAAGAATAAAAACTTTCGAGTGATTTCGCGCTCGTAATCATCAGGAAAATGACCTGCCTCAAACAAGATCGTCGGGACTCCCAAATGCTGAAATGTATCCCCTATACAATTGATATTAAATGAGTCATCAAAACGTCCGACCTGCCCGGGAATATATTGCTGTAAAACATCATTGATTCCGGCAATAACATTAATAGCCTTTAAACGATTCTCATTAACTTCTCTCTCTTCATTATAAGAAGGAGCCAAAAACGAAAGCGTTGCCGGTTTTCCGGTTTCACCAGCCCCAAAAATAGTACGCTGATCATGCAGGTTAAAACAGAAATGCGGTTTAAAAGCCTCAAATACCGATCTTAAAATATTGCTTTCTGGCTGCGTTAGATTTTGCGAATCACGATTTAAATCCACTTTATTAGCGTTCTCACGTGTATACAGTCTTGCTCCGTCAGGATTCAGCATTGGAATACTGTAAAAAGTAAAGTTTTTTAACATCTTCTGCGCAAACTCAGAACCGCTGTTTAACACATTTATAAAATCAAATAGCGCTTTTGTAGTCGTACTTTCATTTCCATGCATTTGAGACCAAAGATAAATACGTGTTGGACCGCTCCCAATTTGATAACTATAAACGGGTTCTCCTAAAACCGATTTACCAATAATCTTTACTTGATTGTTTGTATTTAATTGCTCTAATAAAGGCTGAATATGATCTAAAGTCAGATAACGTCCTTCTATGGTTTGTTCTTTATGCTGGTGAAATAATTCTTCTAAATTCATCGTGTTTTGATTAGTTTACAAAAGTAAACATCTTTATTTTTACAATTGTAAATGATTTGTAAACAAATTAATTTAGAATTGTAAACAGTTTTCTCTCTATTTCCAAACCCCCTCTCACTTCACCAATAAACATTAGTCGCAACTTTAATTCCATAAAATCAATTCTTTATTTTTCAATTAATTAACAGCAATCACTTAAAGCAATAAATATGCTATTTCAAGGCTTAATTAAAGATTTTTGACTCTTAAATTGTTTTGCGTACTGCTTTTGATTACATTTGTAAACAGCAAATTTCCAAACAGTAATTTACAATGGTAAACATCGACGATTTTGTAAAACGGCTTGAAATTATACTAGACTATTACGCCTTAAATGCTTCCTCTTTCGCAGATCGAATTGGAGTTCAGCGTTCCAGTATGTCTCACCTGCTTTCCGGCAGAAACAAACCCAGCTTAGATTTTGTACTCAAGATTTTGGAGGTTTTTCCTGAAATTGATTTATACTGGATTTTAAATGGTACGGGGAATTTTCCAAAAACAGAAGACAGTTCCGATCTAAAGAAAAATGAATCAGTGCCTGAATTTACAAAATCTCTTTCCTCTATTCCATTAGACAAAAATGCTGCTTCAGGAAATTCTTTATCAGAAAATATAAAAACGAAAAATGCATCCTCTGCAGAAATTAAAAACCAAAATTTAAATGCTGCAGAAAATGAAATTGAAAAGATAGTGGTATTTTATAAAAACGGAACTTTCAAGACTTACGTTCCTTAGTTTGAAATTTTTGAGTATTTGAAAATCTTTAAAATTATTTTTCATTTAAACCGATTCTCGCGCAATGGGATCTACAGCAAAAAAATCAGCTCCAAAATCCGTTTTCAGGAATTTTACCCAAAACTCCTTCATAGTGTTTTTTCAACACACTCAAATCACAATCATAATCCCCCGTTGGAAGAAATGGCTTTCCTAAATTAACCTCTTTTTTCCCCCAGTCAAAAGCGACAGGAATAATGGGCACATTTGCCTTAAGAGCAATATAATAGAAACCACTTTTTAATTCTTTAACACCTTTACGAGTTCCTTCGGGAGCTACAGCCAGGCGAAAAACCTCTTTACGGTCAAAAATTACAGCAATCGATTCCACTTTATTCAATCCGCCGGTACGATCTATTGGTTCTCCTCCCACATTTCTGAAATAATATCCAAACGGAAAGCGGAATAATTCTTTCTTTCCCACCCAATTCATCTCCAAGCCAGAAATTCCACGGGTAAAAATTCCTAAGTAAAAATCATGATTGCTTGTATGCGGCATCACCATCATCACACATTTTTTTACTTCAGCATTTTCGATTCCTACTATTTTCCAGCCCATTAGCTTAAAAAAAATGAATTTGTACAATCGCTTTTTCATTAATTACTTTTTTACTGCAAAATAAAAGATTTAAAGTGGTATTTTTGAGTAAAAGCATTTAAAATGATCCAAAAATTGTTCAGTTATATTGTTCCTATAAAAATATTCAAAAAAAAATCACAAAGAAGCAAAATCATCGAAGTTACCTGGGCCAACGGCGAACTGGTTCTTGATTCTGAAAATACAAATTACTCTTACGGAAGCCTGCAGCGCATCTTAAGATATGGTCTTCGAAATATTGGATACGATACTATTCTTAAAATGGATCATATTTTATTATTGGGAGTTGCCGGTGGAAGCGTAGTTAAAACTTTGGTGGACGAAATTCAGTATAAAGGTAAAATTACCGGAGTAGAAATTGATCCCGAAATGATTAAAATAGCCAACGAGTATTTCAACCTGAATGAAATCAAACAACTGGAGGTGGTAATTGATGACGCATTTGAGTATGTTTTAAAAACAAAAAATAAATATAATTTAATTATTATTGATATTTTTGAAGATATCAAAATGCCAAATTTTTTATTCGAACGTTTTTTTAGCGAACGTATCTGTTTATTGTTGCAAAATCACGGATTTGTTTTATTTAATACCATGATTTTAGATGAGGCGCATAATGTTCGAAACCGAAAATACATTTCTGAAATTGACCCCAAACTGTTTGCTTCAAAAATGCTCCCACGAGTTGAAGCTCACAATGAATTAATAATTATCGAAAAAGTAGTTTAAATTTATGAAACCTCTTGCCTCTATTTTAAAAGCCTTACCTCCCACTAAAATAATAGATTCCACCATTGATATTTCAAAATACATCCCTTTAGATTTATCCGTAACCAATCAGGAACTTGCTGATTTTAAACCTACCTGTACCCAAGAATTTGAGGATTTTATTTCAGACTACTTAGAAAAAAATGATGCCGAAGTAGCCTTTGGCGGTTATATTGAAGGAAGAACTCTTTATCAACGCAGTACCATTTTTAAAAATAATTCTATTCCGGAACGCAACATTCATATAGGATTAGACTTATGGACAAAAGCAGACACAACAGTTTTGGCACCACTCGATGGAAAAGTACACAGCTTTAAAAACAATATAGGTCTCGGCGATTATGGTCCGACCATTATTTTAGAGCATCGGGTAGAAAATGAGAAATTTTATACTTTATACGGACATTTATCGTTAGAAAGTATAGAAAACCTCAGTGTTGGGACATTTTTTAGTAAAGGTCAAAAGATTGGAACCTTGGGAAGTTCGTCTGTTAACGGGGACTATCCTCCACACGTACACTTTCAGATTATTCGAAACATCGAAAACTATTCCGGCGATTATCCGGGAGTATGTAATACCAACGATTTGAACTTTTACATTGAAAATTGCCCTGATCCCAACTTATTATTAAAAATTACTTAAATAGTTATGAAGAAAGCAGGATTGATTATATGTTTGTTGTTGTTGATGGGATGTAAATCGAAAACCATCCACAGAGATACTGAAGATTTAAAGATCAAAAAAGTCAATGCTGCCGAAATAAATTCCAATCAGCAGAAAAAAGCGTATGAATTAGGAAAAAGAGTACTGGAAACCTGCAATTCTTCAAAATTCAAACCTTTTAACGAGACTGAAGTCACTAAATCGGTAATGGAGAATACAACCGAAGAACGTCTGACCAAAACCTGTCAAAGGTTCAGACAATACTATGGAAGTTTCATCGATTTAAAACTGGACGGTGTTTACAGAACCAGGCAAGAGGTTATTTATCGCTATCATGCCCTGTACACCAAAAAAGTAGCCAATAAAGAATTGCGCATTTTTGTAAACGAAGATAATCTGATCTCAGCTATAAAATCAATGGATTGGGACGAAAAATTTGACTCCAAAATAACAGAACAATAAAGTAAAAACCTATGAATTTAAAACTGCCTCTTTTAATCGTATTGTTAATCTCCAGTTTCGTAAATGCACAGCAAACCATAAGTGTAAAAGGCTCTAAACCATTTCCGGCAACAACCAGTTATACTTTTATCTGTGAAAGATATGTATTTACGGGCGAAACAGAAGTTCAGATTGCAAAAACAGATAAAGGAGGGGTCTTAAAACTATCAATAGGAATTTCTAATGATAAAACTCAAATCTCAGGAGGCGTATACGTTGACCTTGTTAACGGAGATGTAATTGCTTGTGTGGACAAAAACATCAAAGAAACTCTTGACGGAAAAACTACCGCTTATTACTATTTCACCCCTGCTGAAATGGTAAAACTAAAAAAAACAGATATTAAAGCCATCCGATTTATCATTAAAGGGAACAATACGGCCGCTTTTGGTGATCAGACCGGTTACTTTACCGCTTTAAACAGAATGGCGTACTTTTCGACAGCATTCGATAAATCTAAAAAAACTTTTGACACTGCAGCCGCAATCAGCATTTTATAAGTTTTCATGCTAACTGTTTTAACACAGGGAAATATCACTTCTACATCCATAAAAAAGACATTTCATTTCACCTAAAAGCACATATTCTTCCCTACGAAGAAATACTTTCCTTTTTTTACACTCTTTTTTGGCCTGAAATTATGAGAACATTTTTTTACTAATTAAACTCAACAGGTTTATATTAGTATAATAATTTCTTATATTTATAATCTAAATACCACTTTCATGAATTCGAATGAAGTTTTAATTACAAAATTCTATACTGCTTTTGCCAATGCCGATGCTAAAACAATGAGCGAATGTTACCATCCAAAAATTCATTTTATCGATCCTGCCTTTGGTTTACTAAAAGAAGAGCAGGTTTCTAAAATGTGGGAAATGTTGATTTCGAAAAGTAAAGGCAACATTAAAATCGAATTTTCAGATATTAAAACCGATGATTCTTCGGGCAGTGCAAAATGGATTGCAACTTATAATTTTAGCAAAACCAACAGAACGGTAATCAATCGGATTTCCGCTGAATTTACTTTTCAGGATGGTCTGATTATTAAACATACAGACAGTTTCGATGTTTGGAAATGGTCGAAACAGGCTTTCGGTTTTACCGGATATTTAATGGGCTGGACAGGATTTTTTCAAGGCAAAATTCAGGAACAGGCACTCTTATCTCTAAAAAAATTTCAGGCAAACCAGACAGGTTCTTAAAACCTGTCTGCTTTATTTAGTTTTACGATTTGAACCATCCGGCCACTAAATCGTCTTCAAACGAACCGGCGTTCTTGTGAATAAATTCATTTGTATCTTTATTATAGGAATAATCCAAAGCCCACTCCTCGTGATTTTTCGCCAAATCTTTAATGCTTTCACAAACAAAAGCAATTTCTTTATCGGTAGTAGTCGGATGAATTGACATTCTGATCCATCCCGGTTTTTTAATTAAATCTCCAATCGTAATTTCATTCACTAGCTTATTGGATGTTTCCTGATCTACGTGCAATAGAAAATGCCCATACGTTCCCGCACAACTGCATCCTCCTCTGGTTTGAATTCCAAATCTGTCATTCAATAATTTCACTCCTAAATTGAAATGAAGATTTTCAATAAAAAACGAAACAACCCCTAAACGGTTCTTATGTTGGCCTGCCAGAATTTTAATGTTGGAAACAGTATCCAATTCATTAAAAACATACTCTACAATCTCATGTTCACGTTGCAGAATATTCTCGATTCCCATTTCTTCTTTCAGCTCAATTGCCAGCGCCGTTTTAATTACCTGAAGAAAACCCGGAGTACCACCATCTTCACGATCCTCAATGTTGTCGATATATTTATGTTCGCCCCATGGATTGGTCCAGCTTACTGTACCTCCTCCTGGACAATCGGGAATCATATTGTTGTATAGTTTTTTATTAAAAATTAAAACCCCTGAAGTTCCGGGACCTCCTAAAAATTTGTGTGGAGAAAAGAAAATTGCATCCAGGTATGCTTCCGGGTCTTCGGGATGCATATCGATTTCTACATAAGGTCCTGAACAGGCAAAATCAACAAAACAAACACCATTGTGCTTGTGCATCAATTTTGCAGCTTCGTGAAACGGTGTTTTTAAACCTGTAACATTCGAACAGGAGGTAATAGAAGCAATTTTAATAGTTCTTTCACTGTATTTCTCCAATAGTTGCTCTAAATTATCCAGACAAAAAAGTCCTTTTTCACAAGATGGAATAATTTCAACATCTGCAATGGTTTCCAGCCAGGAGGTCTGATTGGAATGGTGTTCCATATGAGAAATAAAAACAACAGGGCGCTTTTCAGCTGGAACAACAGTGCAATCTTTCAGGTTCTCCGGAATTTTTAAACCCAGAATTCGCTGAAATTTATTGACAACACCCGTCATTCCGGTTCCATCTGTGATCAAAACATCATCATTGCTCGCATTGGTATGACGCTTGATGATCGATCTGGCATGATGATAAGCTTTTGTCATGGCAGTACCTGACACAGTAGTTTCTGTATGTGTATTGGCTACAAAAGGCCCAAATTCGTTAAGAATTTTCTCTTCAATAGGTCGATATAACCTTCCGCTGGCAGTCCAATCGGTATAAATAATCTGCTTTTTGCCAAACGGAGAAGAAAACTCCTGATTAATTCCTACAATATTCTTTCTAAAATCCTGAAAATAGGTTTCTAAAGTGATGGTACTATTTTTGCTGTTCATTAGTGTGCCTGAATTTAATTGCAAATATATTGCTTTTTTATACAATTGCGAATTTATCAATTATAAAGTTCAAACACCAAAAAACTATTTAATATCTTTATTTTAACTGTCTTTTTACTTATAATTTATCACAATATTCTATCGGATTAATAGGGCATTAAATCTTGAACAATACTATTTATGGAGAATTTATCAGTTGCCACTTTTGGTGGAGGATGTTTTTGGTGCATTGAAGCTGTAATTCAGCGTTTAAAAGGAGTCGAATCCTTAAAATCAGGATTTTCGGGAGGTTTTATTAAAAACCCGCCCTACCGTGAAGTATGTACCGGAAGAACCGGTCATGCAGAAGTCATACAAGTTGCTTTTAATCCTGACATAATTTCATACCATGACCTGATCTTCATATTTATGACTAGTCATGATCCTACCACCCTGAACCGTCAGGGTGCGGACAGCGGAACACAATACCGCTCGATTGTTTTATATCATAACGAAGAACAGAAAGTGATTACCGAAAAAGTTTTGGAAGAAGTAAAAGCCTTTTATGAAGACCCGATTGTAACGCAGCTCGTTCCTTTTGAAGTTTTTTACGAAGCTGAAACAGACCATCAAAATTATTACAACAACAATCAGGAAGCACGTTACTGCCAGATCGTAATTGATCCTAAAGTTCATAAATTAAAAAAAATGTACGCCGACAAATTAAGGGAGTAAACAAGCATTTTTACCACATCTTAAAATAACACACTACCAACAGAACTCGTTCTAATTTGGAGTCAGAGAAAGATTATTCTAATGAAAAATTTAAAAATAAACAACCGATTTACTGCTGAATTGCCTGCAGATCCAAATGAAACCAACGAAGTTCGTCAAGTTTCTAATGCGCTTTTCTCGTATGTAAATCCAACAAAACCATCCAATCCTAAACTCATTCATACTTCACAGGAAGTAGCAGAATCGGTTGGAATTTCGCTTGATGAAATTAAGTCCGAATCCTTTTTGAATGTTTTTTCAGGGAAAGAAGTATTGCCTGAAACTCGTCCGTTTGCTATGTGCTATGCCGGACATCAGTTTGGAAACTGGGCAGGACAATTGGGTGACGGCCGTGCCATTAATTTAACTGAAGTGACACATAATGATGAATCTTTTATGCTTCAATTAAAAGGTGCCGGAAGAACTCCGTACTCCCGAACTGCTGACGGCCTGGCTGTTTTGCGTTCGTCTGTAAGAGAGTATTTATGTGCCGAAGCCATGCATCATTTAGGAGTTCCCACTACCCGATCGTTATCCCTTATGCTGTCCGGAGATCAAGTTTTACGTGATATGTTATACAATGGAAATGCCGCTTATGAAAAAGGTGCAATTGTTTGTCGCGTCGCTCCTTCCTTTATTCGTTTTGGAAGTTTTGAGATGCTGACCGCCCGAAATGAGCTTCAAAGTTTAAAACAGTTTGTAACGTACAACATTAAATACTACTTCCCGGAAATAAAAGGAGAGCCTAAAGAGCAATACCTACAATTTTTTAAAACAGTAGCTGATAAAACCCGCGAAATGATTCTGCATTGGCAGCGCGTGGGTTTTGTACACGGAGTAATGAATACCGACAACATGTCAATTCACGGAATTACGATTGATTATGGTCCTTATGGCTGGCTGGAAAATTACGACCCAAACTGGACTCCAAACACCACCGACAGCCAATACCGAAGATATCGTTTTGGAAATCAACCGCAGATTGCGCAATGGAATTTGTACCAATTGGCCAATGCCATTTTCCCTTTAATCAATGAAGCAGAACCTCTAGAAAAAATTCTGGAGTCTTTTATGATTGATTTTGAATCTGATTATAAGAATATGTTTTTAAGCAAATTAGGCTTGCTTATTTCAACCGAAACTGATAATGCGTTAGTTGACGGTTTGGAAACCGTTTTACAACTCTCTGAAACAGACATGACGATCTTTTTCCGAAATTTAAGCAGTGTACAAAAATCCGATTCTCCTGAAAAAGCTATCGAAAGAATTCAGGATTCGTTTTATATTCCGGAACAGATCTCAGGAACAATTTTAGAATCATGGCAAAAATGGTTTACTCTTTATCTCGAAAGACTTCGTACAGAAGAGCGTTCGGATAAAGACCGTTCGGAAAAAATGAATACTATAAATCCAAAGTACGTGCTGCGAAATTATATGGCGCAATTGGCTATTGATGCCGCAGATCAGGAAGATTATTCCTTAATTGATGAATTGTACACACTTTTACAAAAACCATACGACGAACAACCGGAATTTCAAAAATGGTTTGCCAAGCGTCCGGATTGGGCACGATCTAAGGTTGGGTGTTCCATGCTTTCCTGTAGTTCTTAGTTTTTTTTGCCACGAATTCACGAATTTTAGGTTTTATAAACTTAAACCGTTGGGTGAAATTGTATATAATTTAATTTTAAGCAACGGGTTAAACTTAATGAAGTTTTAATTCGTGAATTCGTGGCTATAAACTTATTTCGAAATAATACAATCCACAATCATGCTTGCATGCACACGAGAATTTTCGATAAACCATTTGTGCGTATGCATGCCTCCAAAAGTTACCCCCTGCTAAGAATAAATCTTTCACATTAAAATGGTTTTCCAAACGTCCGGACTGGGCCCGCCCAAAAGTTGGATGTTCTATGCTTTCCTGTAGTTCTTAGTTTTTTTAGCCACGAATTCACGAATTTTAGTTTTTATAAACTTAAGCCGTTGGGTGAAATTGCATAAAATTTAATTTTAACACATAGAAACATAGATAGTAACACCTCAAAAAAGAAGGCAAAGTAGAAATATCTTTCTTTCACATAATATAATATGTGCTTTTTAACTAGTGAAACGCCTTTTTTAAGTCTAAAAAGCCTATGCCTCTATGTATTAAAACAATTTCACGCAACGGGTTAAACTTAATGAAGTTTTAATTCGTGCCTAGAAACTTATTTCGAAGTAATATAATCCACAATCATACTAGCATGCACACGAGAATTTTCAATAAACCATTTGTGCGTATGCATTCCTCCAAAAGTTACCCCTGCTAAGAATAAATCTTCAACATTAAAATGGTTTGCCAAAGGTCCGGACTGGGCCCGCTCAAAAGTTGGGTGTTCCATGCTTTCCTGTAGTTCTTAGTTTTTTTTTGCCACGAATTCACGAATTTTAGTTTTTATAAACTTAAACCGTTGGGTGAAATTGTATATAATTTAATTTTAACACATAGAAAAATAAATAGTAACACCTCAAAAAAGAAGGCAAAGTAGAAATATCTTTCTTTCACATAGTACAATATGTGCTTTTTAACTAGTGAAACGCCTTTTTTAAATCTACAAAGCCTATGCCTCTATGTGTTAAAACAATTCCACGCAACGGGTTAAACTTAATGAAGTTTTAATTCGTGGCTAGAAACTTATTTCGAAGTAATGTAATCCACAATCATGCTCGCATGCACACGAGAATTTTCGATAAACCATTTGTGCGTATGCATTCCTCCGCAAATTACACCCGCTAAGAATAAACCTTCCACATTGGTTTCCATAGTTTCGGGGTTGTATGTAGGGGTTTTTAATTCATCTTCTGATAATTGTATTCCCATATTTTCCAGAAAAGCCAAATCAGGTTTGTATCCGGTTAGCGCCAGTACAAAATCATTTTCAATAGTAATTTTCCCCATAGGAGTTTCTATTTCTACTTCAGCCCCCCTGATTTCAGTAATATTTGATTCGAAATAAGCTTTAATGCTGCCTTCCGCAATTCGGTTTTCAATATCGGGTTTTGCCCAATATTTTACCCGACTGTTGATTTCCTTTTTCCGAATGACCATGGTTACATTGGCTCCTTTTCTCCAACATTCCAAAGCCGCATCTACTGAAGAATTGTTTGCTCCTACCACCAAAACATTCCTGAAAGCATATTCATGGGCTTCCTTATAATAATGACGGACTTTAGGCAATTCTTCTCCTTTCACTTCCATTTCAATCGGAATATCATAAAAACCGGTTGCAATTATCACATTGGCGGCTTCATAAAGTGCTTTATCGGTTGTAATTTTAAAAGTAGTATTTAAGAGTTTTTCTACCTGAAGTACTCTTTCAAATAAATGAATGGAAAAATTAAAATACCGATGAATATTACGATAATACTCCAATGCTTCCTGACGACCAGGTTTTGGGGCAAGACAACTGAACGGTATGTTTCCTATTTCAAGTCTTTCCGCAGTGGAGAAAAAAGTCATATACAAAGGATAGTTGAATATACTATTGACTATAGCTCCTTTTTCAATTATCAAATAACGCAAACCTTTCTTTTGGGATTCAATTGCACAAGCCAGACCAATTGGTCCGCCCCCTACAATAATCAAATCATATGTATTCATGTTTTTTACTTCTCCCGCTCTTTAAAAGGATTCTTACTCAAATAAGCGTTATAATATCTTGGGTCATTTGTTACTTCTTCACCCAGCCAATCCGGCTTCTCGAAAATTTCTGTTTCCGATTCCAACTCTACTTCTGCCATCACCAGTCCTTCATTTTCACCGTAAAATTCGTCTACTTCAAAAATATGTTTTCCTAATTTTATTTCGTAACGTGTTTTCTCGATTTTTCCTTTTTCACATAACTTAAGCAATTCCAATGCTTCATCAAGCGGAATTTCATTCTCCCATTCAAAGCGGGACATTCCGCCCTGCTGACTGACTCCTTTTATGGTAATAAAACCTCTTTCGCCTTTGATACGCACACGAACTGTTCTTTCCGGAACTGCACTTAAATATCCTTGGGCAATTTTATTGTGCGTAAAAGCCTGTTCTTTAAAATCAGCTGATTTTACCAGAAACTTTCTTTCTATTTCGACCATTTTGATGTCTGAATTTAATTTTTATGCAAGTTACTCAATTTAATTTGGCCTAAGAATTGAAATCACAAGAATCATTGGTAGACATTAAATTTCATTTTTGTAATATGCTCACAATAAGAATAATAACTTTAAAATAACTGATTTTTAATAGGTTATGTATTTATTTTTTTGTTAAATTTGATAGAATCTTAACTTCATCACCTATGTCTAAAAAAGCACTTTATCTGTTAGGCATTGTAATAACCATTATTTTAGGTACCTTTTTGTATTTGAAATTTTGCTGCAATTGCACTATGAAAACACCTGCAATTGATACCGGAAAAGTATCAAAAGTAGTGGCTCCGGACGAAACTATTGTCCCTTTTATTCTAAATGGTTCCGGAATTGATTATCACACCAATGATAATATCAAGTTCCTTAAAAACAGTTCTACAGCACTTTTGCCTGTGGGTGATTCGGTATCGATTGGAGTTCAAAACCTTAAAACATTCCTGATCGCTAATCCAAAGCAAAAAATTACCCTAACAGGTTATGCTACTTCAGATGAAACCAATACGACCACTTTTGAAAATCTAGGCCTCGCACGGGCTAATGACATTAAAAAATATTTTGTGTCGCAAGGTTTACCTGATGCGCAGTTAAACACAAAAGGTGAAGTGATTGATAAATGGCAAACGAAAAAAGATACACTTTTTGGACCTGTCAAATATGCTTTTGAAGCTCCGGAAGCCGCTCCGGCTGTAACCGATGAATGGATTATTCTGAAAGAGAAAATCAATGGTGATCCACTTATTTTACATTTCAGTACCAATAAATCCAGTGATAAGTTAACTCCTGCAGAAAAAGAAAAAGTTGCCGATCTAGTGAAATATATGGAACATGTGAAAGAAGCGGTAATTGTGGCTGTTGGGCATAGTGATAATGTTGGAAACCGTGATTCTAATGTGGCTCTTGGTCAAAAACGAGCTGAGTTTACTAAAAATTATTTGTCGAAAAATGGTGTTGACGGAAATCGGATAACAGCAGAATCAAAAGGTCCTGACGAGCCTATTGGTGAGAACACCACTGCCGAAGGTAGGGCAAACAACAGAAGAACAGTAATAACAATTAAATAATCAATCAAAATATACGATCATGAATATACCTTGTATCTTAATACCGGCTCTAGTGGGATTAATCTGTGGAATATTAGGTTACTTACTGGGAAAAATGAATTCTAAAGGTGACGATTCACTTGCTTTGTCACTACAGGCCGATTTGGATGCCTGCAAAGCCAATACACGAAACCTGAATGCTAAAATTTCTTCTCTGGAAGCTGAATTGGCCGCAAAAGCTAAAGTTAATAACGCTCCACAATCTTTCGCAGCAACAGCGATACCTGCAATACCTTTTGACAGTGCATTAGCAGCGACCGCTTACGGCAAAAAAATTAAAGAAAATGATTTAAAAATAGTCGAAGGTATCGGGCCAAAAATTGAAGCGTTATTTAACGCTGCTGGAATTAAAACATGGCACGAACTGTCAGAAGCTTCAATCGAAAAATTACAATCCATTCTGGATGGCGGAGGTGAAAATTATGCTATTCACAATCCAAACACCTGGGCCAGACAGGCATTACTCGCTTACCAGAGCAAATGGCAGGAATTAAAAGACTGGCAGGACAGTCTAAAAGGCGGAAAAGAATAAAACCGAAATCAATATAACCCTAAAAACTGGCTTTAAGCCAGTTTTTTTTATAAGCTGCTGAGAAAATCGAAATCCCAGTCTTTTGTTTTACTGTACCATAACTGCCCCCCCACAACTTCAAGCGGACAATCAAAATTATTCGTGTAAAGTGCTCCGGTTCCAAGACCCTGAGGCATTTTTGAGTTTTGCAAAAATGTCCATTGTGCGATCGCATTAAGACCTATGTTACTTTCCAATGCTGAAGTAATCCACCATCCTATTTGATATTTATCGGCCAAATCTATCCATTCTTTTGTGCCTTTGAAGCCACCAACAAAACTAGGTTTTAGAATAATGTATTGTGGTTGTATTTTTTGCAGTAAAGCCTCCTTTTCTTCCAATGAAAAAATACCAATCAATTCTTCATCGAGAGCAATCGGAAACGGTGTGGTTTTACACAAATCGGCCATTGCGGCAATGTTTCCTTTCTTTATAGGCTGTTCAATGCTATGCAACTGATATTTATTCAATTGATTCAATTTACCTAATGCTTCATTTAAAGCAAAAGCGCCATTAGCATCCACCCTGATTTCAATTTGCTCTGCTGAAAAATGACTGCGAATAAAAGCCAATAACTCCAATTCCTTTTCGAAATTGATCGCTCCTATTTTCAATTTTATACAATTAAAACCGGTGGCTAATTTCTCTTCGATTTGTTCTTTCATAAAGGAAGATTCCCCCATCCAAACCAGACCATTTATCACAATTGACTCTACATTACTGGTAAAATCGGACGGAAACAAAACAAAAGGATCTTCACTTTTAAAGGATAAAAATGCCATTTCAACACCAAATTGTATCGATGGAAATTCTAACAAAGCATCCCAAAGCGCCTTTTCTCCTAAATGAATATTATCACACGTCCACTGCAGTTTTTCTTCATAATCTTCGCGATCATCCGCACTCAAACCACGAAGTATTCCACACTCTCCTATTCCTTTTTTACCGTTCTCTTCCAGAACAATAAACCAGGTTTCCTTCTCGGTCATAACCCCTCTTGAAGTCCCGGAAGGCCTTTTAAAATCAAGCATGTATTTATGGAAGGTTGCTTTCATATAATAAATAGATGGTAAAAAAATAAGCCTGAATAAGTAGGTGTCATACCATTAAACAGGCTTATTATTGGTTTTATGTTTTTTTTAATTGTACAGTTTCAATATTTTTTCAAAATCTTTTGAGGGTAATCCTGCTTTTTGAAAAATTACGAAATCCTGTTTTGTTTTCTCTATCCAGCTTAAACTGTCTGTTACGTTTTGCGACTGGTATTTTTTATAAATGGCTTTCGCTTCGCTATAATCATCACTAATCAGATAAACGTGCGCCAGATTTAATTTGACAAGCAACTCCGTATCGTCCAACTTTTCACCTTCTTTCAGAAATTTAATGGCTTTAGCGTATTGTTTGGTCAAAATATAGCAATATCCTATCGAACTGTAATCCAAAGCCGTTGCTTTTCCGTCGTTAATAATAGTATTCAGTTTCGGAATTGCTTCGTTGTATTTATGAAGTCTGACTAAAGCAGCCACTTGTGTTCTTAGGTCGTTATAAACATTTTTAGAAATATCAGCATCTTTATAACAGCTATTTCCAAAATCCTTATAAACTTTACTCTTTTCAATTGGCAGTAACTTTTGAAACTCCGTATAACGATATTGTTTCATGATTTTATCGAGTATGCAAACACAAAAATCATCAGAATTCGCCATTTTCTGAGCCATTGTGGAGGTTTTACAAAGGCTTATAATTTCATTTTTATTGTCCTGATTCCATCCACGATTTAATTTTGTGTCTACCCACGGCACCACTTCCAAAACTATTTTTTGATTTAAAAGCCAGTTTTTGCTGTGAAAACCAAACCAAAGTGTATTTACATTCTGACCCAGACAGGACGATTTATCCAGCGATAATCGTTTAGCGTCTTTGCTTAAGGGATCTTTCTGATCGTAACAGGCTTTATCCGTTTTACCATCAGTGATATACTTTTTTGCTGTTTCGTTGGAGGTAAACAGAGCATACGTACAGGTATCATCTCCTGAAATTTTAGACATCAGAAAAACTGCTCCGGCCGATCCCTGACTGATTCCGGTTGGATCCGGAATTGATTTTAGAACGGAGACCAGACTGTTTGCCATTTCCTGATTTTCATCCAGAAGTGTGATTCGGTATACAATTTCTGTTGTTCCTACGGGTAAATCTTCTGTTTTAAGCATAATTCGGTCACGGGCAGAAACTATAATTTCTTTTGTAGTAGCACGTTCTTTATCCCAATAACCGTCTTTTTGCGCAAAAATGCTGCACGAAGTTGTAATTAAAAGAAACAGGGCAATTTTTTTTAAAATCATTGTAGAAAATTTATTTTAAGATCACTTACAAAATTCAGACCTTATTATTTAATATTCTGTAAATTCTTTTCTCCGCTTCAGCTTTTGTAATACCGTTATAAAAATCTTTCACAAAAGGATGATCGAAATCCTGGTGTGGAAAAATCTCAGGTCTTTCATTACCAGGTTTAGTCACTACTGTTGTCGGAATACTGTTCGAAAATTCGTAATCCGGAATGTAATTGGAAAGCCATCCGAAATACTGCGCCTCGTGATTTTCATCTTCGCCATTTTCCAGATAGTCTTCAAAACTTTTTTCACTAAGTGAAACCCAGAAGCCATACTCTAAATCTTCGCAATGATCGTTCACTTGCTGAACCAAAACCACTCTTATAAAGCGATTGATATGATCTTCATGTTTAATGACACAAAAATCCTGGTCAATAACTGCAATTTCTTCTTTTTCCTGTTCCGAAAGCTTGTTGTAAGCAGAAGGTGAACTGTAAGCAATTGCAGGCCAGCTTTCATGCTCTTCGCCACAGCATTCACAAATAAATTTAATATCTGACATTTTATTACAGTTCAATTGACTCGCCAATTTCCAAAAGCATCAGATCTTTTCCTTTATCGAAGAACTTGCGAATAGCGTCTTCATGATCTATTTTAATGTAACCAAAAGTATCAAAATGATATCCAAGGATCTTATCGCATTCTACAAAATCTGAGGCTATGATGGCATCTTCAACATCCATTGTAAAATTATTACCGATTGGAAGAATGGCCAGATCCAATTTGGTTCTCATTGGAATCAGTTTCATATCCATAGTCAGTGCAGTATCGCCGGCAATGTAAATGTTTTTATGTTCGCCTTCGATTACAAACCCACCCGGATTTCCACCATAACTTCCATCAGGGAAAGAGCTTGAATGAATCGCATTGACATATTTCACTTTTCCAAAATCAAATTGCCAGCTTCCACCGTGATTCATCGGGTGTGAACTGAAACCTAATTTAGCATAATAACCTGCAATTTCAGCATTTGAAACGATCGCTGCTTTGGTACGATTGGCAATAGCTTCAACATCCAGAATATGATCACCATGCGCATGAGTAAGTAAAATATAATCTGCTTCTAAGCTGTTGATATCAACTCCTGCTGCTTGTGGATTTCCTGTAATAAAAGGATCTACAATAATTTGTTTTCCACCCACTTCAATACCTAAAGACGCATGTCCGTAAAATGTTATTTTCATTTTAATTCATTTTTAAAATTGAACTTTGTTTTATCTTCCCCCTAAAAAGAGGTTTACAATAATGTCTGAAATCAATGAAATCATACATACCGTCAGTAATATTGAAAGTAAAAAGGTGCTTAGTGCCAGTTTCTTCAATTCGGGATCTAACAACTTTGGATTTTGGTTTTTATAAACGGTAATTAAATGCTTAGTTAAAGGAACAAAAGCCAATAAAAACAAATACTGATCGAAGTTATAATCACTCAAAAAGGCAAAAGTAACCACTAAAAGCATAGCCGTAATAATCAAAGTGAAATGATAAATTTTAGCTTTTGCACCACCAATCTGAACTACAATCGTATTTTTTCCTGATTTGCGATCTGATTCTTCATCACGCATATTGTTCAGGTTTAAAACTCCAACACTTAATAAACCGATTGAAATGGCCGGTAAGATCAAAAGCGGATCGACTTCTTTTGAATACAAAAAGTTTACTCCCAATGTACTAACCAATCCAAAGAAAATAAAAACGAACAAATCTCCAAATCCTCTGTATCCGTAAGCTGAATTTCCAACGGTATAACGAATTGCCGAAACAATTGCTGCTATTCCAAGCAATAAGAAAAAGATGGAATATCCAAAATTACTTTCTCCAAAAGCAAAATAGATCAATACAATTGCAGACAACAAGGTCAGAAATGAAGTAATTATAATGGCTTTTTTCATGGCCTGAGGTGTAATAACACCACTCTGAATAGCTCTTTGTGGTCCAACCCTGTCCGCATTGTCAGTACCTTTTACACCATCGCCGTAATCATTTGCAAAATTGGATAAAACCTGCAATCCAAGCGTCGTTAATAGTGCAAAACCAAAAATTTTCCAACTGAATACCTCTGTTGGTGTATTAATGGTTTCCGTTGGGTTTGATAAGGCATATATACTTCCTACTATGATTCCGGAAACTGATAAAGGCAATGTACGCAAACGAGCGGCTTCAATCCAATGTTTCATTCTGTTTTTATTTTAGATTTTAGATTTTAGACTTTAGACTTTAGATTGTTGCATTCTTAATTTGAATTGCAATACTCTAAAGTCTATCCTCTAAATTGTATTATATAATTAGGATTTAATCTCAAATTTAGCTCCCAGTTTCAGATTCAAAAATCTAAAATCTGCAATCTAAAATCTCAGATAGTCTTATGGCAACCATTTATTCTCACCGAAGTTTGGCTTTCTTTTCTCTAAAAAGGCATTTCTTCCTTCTTTTGCTTCTTCGGTCATGTACGCTAAACGTGTTGCTTCTCCGGCAAAAACCTGCTGACCTACCATACCGTCGTCTGTTAAGTTCATTGCAAATTTTAGCATCTTGATAGAAGTTGGAGATTTTTGTAAAATTTCCTGTGCCCACTCGTAAGCAGTATCTTCAAGCTCATCATGTGGAATTACAGCATTCACCATCCCCATATCCATAGCTTCCTGAGCAGAATAATTTCTACCTAAAAAGAAAATTTCACGCGCTTTTTTCTGTCCGACCATTTTAGCCAGATACGCAGATCCGTAGCCACCGTCAAAACTGGTTACATCGGCATCCGTTTGTTTGAATATGGCATGCTCTTTACTCGCCAAAGTCATGTCACAAACGACATGCAAACTGTGTCCACCGCCAACTGCCCAACCCGGAACAACTGCAATAACCACTTTTGGCATAAAACGGATTAAACGCTGCACTTCAAGAATATTTAAGCGATGTTGTCCGTCTTCACCCACATAACCCTGATGCCCACGCGCGTTTTGATCGCCTCCGCTGCAAAAAGAATATACTCCGTCTTTGGTTGAAGGTCCTTCTGCAGACAGTAAAACCACTCCTATCGAAGTATCTTCCTGCGCATCGTAAAAAGCCTGGTACAATTCTGAAGTTGTTTTTGGACGAAATGCATTTCTAACGTTTGGTCTGTTAAAAGCAATTCTCGCAACTCCATTACATTTTTTATAAGTTATATCTTCAAATTCTCTGGCTGTAATCCAATCCATTTCTGTTTGTTTTGTTTTTAATAATTGATAGTGTAAAAATAAAGCATTTTTATATTTTTACCTACCGCTATTTGTTTTTAGTCGTAACTAAAATCTGTTGTAATGTTAACAATTGGTATAATCTTACAAATAATAATAATTTTAACAGTAGTTTCAAAAAATAATATTTAATTTTACAACCTAGAAATCAATGAGATACATTTTATTTCATTGACTAGAAGATTGATTTTCTTTCACTGATTTATTAACCTAAAAAATGATTTTTTTGAGAAAATTTAAAAATTTTGTCGCTCATTATTTTACGGTTTTTATTCATATGCCGTTGATCAATGAGCAAATGATTTATTCATTTGTTGAAACTTCAAAAAGGAGATAGTAACACCTAAGGTTAAAAGCTGGAATTGTTTAAGAATTAGTATCAGATTGATTACGAAAAGAGGAAAAATACTAACTAAAACTTTCTACAAGTTATTTTATCAAACTAAATGGGTCGAGCCGTGAAATTGAGTTTTTGCTTTTAATATGAATTTATAAATTGTTTAAAGACATACTTATTTCAGAAAATAGTTTCTAAAATTTTTAAAGCTGCTATTTTTTGAATAGATTCGAGTTTATTTTATTTCTGTTTTTTTTTAATTACAATTTTTTTTAAAACTAGAATAAAAAGGAAAAGGCTACTTGTAATGAGTAGCCTTTTCTGTTATGAAACTACCAAACTAGAGTAGAATCATCGCTCAAATCAAAAGTTGAGAATCTTAGATAATAATTAAAAAACTTAACTCTACTTAAAAGTCCTTCCTTATTTTTTTGACTTTACTCATTTTTTTTAGATACAATCTGCAATAATAGAACTCTATCTAAAAATACGGGAATTGCCAAATATTGTATAAGAAAAAACAAATAAAATATCTCTCCATTGAAAACCTTACTATTCTTTAATAAATGGCTTGCTGCTATTTTTTATTCTAATGATGTATAATCCATTTGGGAGAGTGCTAACATCAATTTGTCCGGTTTGGGTTCTGCCAGTCAGTATTTGCTGGCCTGTTAAATTATAAATTGCATATTCTTCATTTTCCATATTCGAAATAGTTAAAATATCCTTTACAGGATTAGGATATAGAATGATATCTTGGGATTTTTCTACCTCTTTTTCCAAAGTATCTCTCTTGCTTCTGCCTGTTTTACCGGGTCTTAAATCTTTCACTGTAATGTTAAGATCTGTATTAATACCAGCATCCGTTGATCTTTGAGTAGTATACAAATTAGGAAAAACTTTTCGAATTCTATTTCTCATTGCTATAACCTGGCCCGGAGTAAACATAAAACGGCAATTACTATAATCCATAATATTCTCTATCAACCTTCTCTGTCCTCCACATTGAAGAGGGGCAATACAATCTTTATAGGACCATAAGTATGTTGCTTCTGAGGCAGGAGTATCACTAATTTTATCATTTGGCCCTGTACAACCACCCGCAAAAGTGTGATCTAGTCCAAAATAATGCCCCAATTCGTGGGCAAGTGTTACTATTATTAATGGATTACTATCGTATTTGCTATAAGCAATAACTGTAAGAGCTGCTACTAATTCATTGTTACTATTATCAATCCAGATACCACTAGTTCCAAAGAGAAAAACATTTGCCTGATTTCTTAATTTAGGCACATATTTAATAAATATTTCATTTTTGTTAATACTCTTTATATCAATTCCATCTGCATTTTTATTTGCCATTGCAGCTCCTGAAGCTATCTTGTCTCGGTCATAAATCTCTTTTGATCCTTTACGGACAGTAATATCAATATCTTTGAACACAATTCTGGCATTAGCCATTTTGGCACCCGCCGCCACTGCTGCAGGTGGTAAAGTCTTACCCGTTTTATCGGTATAGGCTTTATTAGCCCAATTAAATTGCTGTCTTACCAAATCTTCGTAATAAGAAGCTGTATTGTTATCTTCCGGGGCTTCCAGAATTTCTGCATTTACTTTTTTGATGATAAAATAAGGATACTCTTTTTCTATTATTCTCTTCAAGTTGTCATTCCTTTCCACCGCGGGAACCCGTACGTCTATCAAAGTAGCATCTTTCACCGTAATTTTTACCACTACAGGCTGGTTTTCTAACTGTATCAGTTTATCCTCATCTATTTCCAAAGAACAGGAAGAACTTACAAGGCTGAAAGCCCTAAGCCAGTTCCAGGCCCAGCCTCCACAATTCACCGTAACTGTATTCGATGATTTAGCACCCAGTGTTTTTATATCATCAGAAGAAATCTTACCAATCTGCTGGCCATAATCAAAGTATTCGTAATTCATTTCTTTTGTTGTTTTAGAAAACACATTTGGGGAACTTTGAGTGATTTCCACATTATAGATCGGTCTGGTTACAAATGTCTTCTCATCGTTTGTCAATAGCTGCAACCCTCCTGCTCTCTTACTGTCGTAAGCATGCACCTCGATTTTGATATAACCTCCGGGTTTATCTATGGTTCCCTTAATACCGCTTAGGTAGTTGTTGCGACGGTTGTAAAGTCCTTTATAATATACGGTCAGTAAATCAGACTCAATGCTATTGTCTGTTTTCGGATTTGCAGACCAAAATTCCTTCTCTCCAACTACCTTTATATTATTATCCGGATAGCTGACAACACCACTGCCTTCTGATTTTTGGGCATACATAAAACCCGAAAAACAAAATATAAAACTCAAAATAATATATTCTTTTTTCATAATGTCTCTTGTTAAATTTTAAAATCCAACAGAATTGAATGAAATTTTCACCAGTAAAGGGAAATGAATCGAGAGTTTAAGTACGATTATACTTATTGCGTACAAAAAACACTTCGAATACTAAATTATTAAGACAGGTCGTTAAAAAAACGATAACAATCTCTTCATCAAACTATTCTTTAATAAATTGCTTGCTGCTATTTTTTATTTTAATGATGTATAATCCTTTTGGGAGAGTGCTAACATTAATTTGCCCGGTTTGGGTTCTGCCAGTCAGTATTTGCTGGCCTGTTAAATTATAAATTGCATATTCTTCGCTGCCTATATTAGAAATATTTAAAATATCCTTTACAGGATTAGGATATAAAAAGATGTCTCGTGATTTTCCTACTTCTTTTTCCGAAGCATCTCTCTTGCTTCTGCCTGTTTTACCCGATCTTAAATCTTTCACCGTAATATTAAGATCTGTATTGATAGCAGCATCCGTTGATCTTTGAGTAGTATATAAATTGGGGAAATCATTTCTAATTGAATTTCTCATTACTTTAACCTGACCCGGGGTGAACATAAACGAGCAATAACTGTAATCCATGACATTTTCTATTAACCTTCTTTGCCCATCACATTGAACAGGAGCAATACAATCTTTATAATCGGGCACATCACCCTTTATGATTTCAGCTCGAGGTGTATCACTAATTTTATCATTTGGACCGGTACATCCACCCTCAAAAGGATGAAGCAACTTAAAATAATGCCCAAGCTCGTGTGCAAGTGTACTTGTTTTCAGCAATAATTCCTTATTATTCGCATCGAAGTTATAACACAAAACTGTAAAAACAAGAAAAAATTTTCCATTTTTCATATCATGAAGATCGAAGGTATATCCTGTAGATTGGCTTGTTGTGCTAATTAATTTATGTACATATTTAATAAAAATTTCATCCATATTAACATTCCTTATATCAATTCCACCAACATTCTTCTTTTGTACGTCAGCTATTGAAATATTACTTAAGTCATAGTTCTTTTTTAATCCCTTTCGGATAGTAATATCGATATCTTTGAACACGATTCTGGGATTAGCCATTTTGGCACCCGCCGCCACTGCTGCAGGTGGTAGAGTCTTACCCGTTTTATCGGTATAGGCTTTATTGGCCCAATTAAATTGCTGTCTTACCATGTCTTCGTAATAAGAGACCGTGTTATTATCTTCCGGGGCTTCCAGAACCTCTACATTTACTTTTTTGATGATAAAATAAGGATACTCTTTTTCTATTATTCTCTTCAAATTGTCATTCCTTTCCACCGCGGGAACCCGTACGTCCATCAAAGTAGCATCTTTCATCGCAATTTTTACCACTACAGGCTGGTTTTCTAACTGTATCAGTTTATCCTCATCTATTTCCAAAGAACAGGAAGAACTTACAAGGCTGAAAGCCCTAAGCCAGTTCCAGGCCCAGCCTCCACAATTCACTGTAACTGTATTCGATGCTTTAGCACCCAGTGTTTTTATATCATCAGAAGAAATCTTACCAATCTGCTGGCCATAATCAAAGTATTGGTAATTCATCTCTTTTGTTGTTTTAGAAAACACATTTGGGGAACTTTGAGTGATTTCTACATTATAGATCGGTCTGGTTACAAATGTCTTATCATCGTTTGTCAATAGCTGCAACCCTCCTGCTCTCTTGCTGTCGTAAGCATGCACCTCGATTTTGATATAACCTCCGGGTTTATCTATGGTTCCCTTAATACCGCTTAGGTAGTTGTTGTGACGGTTGTAAAGTCCTTTGTAATATACGGTCAGTAAATCAGACTCACTGCTATTGTCTGTTTTCGGATTTGCAGACCAAAATTCCTTCTCTCCAACTACCTTTATATTATTATCCGGATAGCTGACAACACCACTGCCTTCTGATTTTTGGGCATACATAAACCCCGAAAAACAAAATATAAAACTCAAAATAGTATATTCTTTTTTCATAATGTCTCTTGTTAAATGTCTCTTGTTAGATTTTAAAATCCGGCAAAATTGAACGAAATTTTCACCAGTAAGGGGAAATGAATCGAGAGTTTAAGTACGATTATACTTATTGCGTACAAAAAACACTTCGAATACTAAATTATTAAGACAGATCGTTAAAAAAACGATAACAATCTCTCCATCAAACTATTCTTTAATAAATTGCTTGCTGCTATTTTTTATTTTAATGATGTATAATCCTTTTGGGAGAGTGCTAACATTAATTTCTCCGGTTTGAGTTCCCCCAGCCAGGATTTGCTGCCCTGTTAAGTTATAAATTACATATTCTTCGCTGCTTATATTCGAAATAGTTAAAATATCCTTTACAGGATTAGGATATAGAATGATATCTTGGGATTTTTCAGCTTCTTTTTCCGAAGCATCTCTCTTGCTTCTGCCTGTTTTACCCGATCTTAAATCTTTCACCGTAATATTAAGATCTATATTAATACCAGCATCCGTTGATTTCACAATGGTATATAAGTCTGGGTATTCATTTCTAATTGTATTTCTCATTACCTTGACCTGACCTGGTGTAAACATAAACCGACATTGACTATAATCCATTATATTTTCTATTAACCTCCTGTGTCCTCCACATTGAAGAGGGGCGATACAATCTTTATAAACCGGTGTAGTTGCAACTTCTTCCGCAGGAGGAGTATCACTAATATGGTCATTAGTTTTACTAACACAACCTCCCAAAAAAGTATGCTCTAGCATAAAATAATGCCCCAACTCATGCGAAACTATATTTGTACTCTCAAAAGCCGGAGGATTATTAGGTAAGGTATATCTTAAAACGAGAAAAGCCAAGTCTATATTATTTTTCTCATCAAAACCTTGAAAAGTATGTCCTCCCAAAGCTGTTCCTAAGTCAAATAATTCAGGAACATATTTGATGAATATTTCACGTTTAGTAGGCTCTTTTAAATTAATATCACGATCTCTTTCATTTTCTATATTCTGATTAAAATATCTTTTCTTTGATCCTTTACGGATAGTAATATCGATATCTTTGAACACGATTCTGGCATTAGCCATTTTGGCACCCGCAGCCACTGCTGCAGGTGGTAGAGTCTTACCCGTTTTATCGGTATAGGCTTTATTGGCCCAATTAAATTGCCGTCTTACCATGTCTTCGTAATAAGAGGCCGTATTATTGTCTTGTGGATCTTCCAGAACCTCTACATTTACTTTTTTAATTATATAGTATGAATACTCTTTTTCTATAATCCCCTTCAGATTTTCATTGTCTGCCACCGCGGGAACCCGTACGTCCATCAAAGTAGCATCTTTCATCGCAATTTTTACCACTACAGGCTGGTTTTCTAACTGTATCAATTTATCCTCATCTATTTCCAAAGAACAGGAAGAACTTACAAGGCTGAAAGCCCTGAGCCAGTTCCAGGCCCAGCCTCCACAATTCACTGTAACTGTATTCGATGCTTTAGCACCCAGTGTTTTTATATCATCAGAAGAAATCTTACCAATCTGCTGGCCATAATCAAAGTATTGGTAATTCATCTCTTTTGTTGTTTTAGAAAACACATTTGGGGAACTTTGAGTGATTTCTACATTATAGATCGGTCTGGTTACAAATGTCTTATCATCGTTTGTCAATAGCTGCAACCCTCCTGCTCTCTTGCTGTCGTAAGCATGCACCTCGATTTTGATGTAACCTCCGGGTTTATCTATGGTTCCCTTAATACCGCTTAGGTAGTTGTTGCGACGGTTGTAAAGTCCTTTGTAATATACGGTCAATAAATCGGACTCACTGTTATTGTCTGTTTTGGGATTTGCAGACCAAAATACCTTCTCTCCAACTACCTTTATATTATTATCCGGATAGCTGACAACACCACTGCCTTCTGATTTTTGGGCATACATAAAACCCGAAAAACAAAATATAAAACTCAAAATACTATATTCTTTTTTCATAACTGTCTCTTGTTAGATTTTAAAATCCGTAAGAATTGAACGAAATTTTCACCAGTAAAGGGAAATGAATCGAGAGTTTAAGTATGATCATACCTATTGCATACAAAAAAATGCTTCGAATACTCAATTATTAAGACAGGTCGTTAAAAAAACGATAACAACCTCTCCATCAAACTATTCTTTAATAAATTGCTTGCTGCTATTTTTTATTCTAATGATGTATAATCCATTTGGGAGAGTGCTAATATTAATTTGTCCGGTTTGGGTTCTGCCAGTCAGTATTTGCTGCCCTGTTAAGTTATAAATTGCATATTCTTCATTTTCCATATTCGAAATAGTTAAAATATCCTTTACCGGATTAGGGTATAAAACAATGTCTCGCGATTTTTCTGCTTCTTTTTCCAACGTATCTCTCTTGTTTCTGCCTGTTTTACCCGATCTTAAATCTTTCACTGTAATGTTAAGATCTGTATTGATAGCAACGTCTGTTGATTTCTCAATGGTATATAAATCAGGGTAATCATTTCTAATTGTAGCTCTCATTACTCTAACTTGACCTGGAGTGAACATAAACTGGCAATCGGTATAATCCATCATATTCTCTACTAACCTCCTATGTCCACCACATTGAACAGGGGCAACAATGCAACTTACACCTATATAGTTCATATCTTCTGTAGGAGGCGTATCGCTAATTTTATCATTTAAACCATCACAACCTCCTTCAAAAGTATGTTTCAGTCCAAAATAATGTCCCAGCTCGTGAGCTGCTACTCCTTTTTTAAAAATTATATCATTACTACCGTAGTAGTAATCCAAAACAATAAAAGCTACTTTTAGTTCGTTCTTTTTAGTACGTCCCCTAATTGTAACTCCTGCTTCAGAACCTGTGCCACTATTTATTCCATGAACATATTTAATGAATACTTCATTTTTATTTGTGTTATTGCCATCAATCTCACCGTCTTTTCCTTTTATTAACTCATTTATGTCATAAATTTGCTTTAATCCTTTTCTGATGGTAATATTTATATCTTTGAATACAATTCTAGTATTAGCCATTTTGGCACCTGCCGCCACTGCTGCAGTTGGTAAAGTTTTGCCGGTTTTGTCTGTGTATACCTTATTGACCCAATTAAATTGCTGTCTTACCAAATTTTCATAATAAGAAGCTGTATTATTATCTTGCGGGGCTTCCAGAACCTCTACATTTACTTTTTTGATGATAAAATAAGGATACTCTTTTTCTATTATTCTCTTCAAATTGTCATTCCTTTCCACCGCGGGGACCCGTACGTCCATCAAAGTAGCATCTTTCATCGCAATTTTTACCACTACAGGCTGGTTTTCTAACTGTATCAGTTTATCCTCATCTATTTCCAAAGAACAGGAAGAACTTACAAGGCTAAAAGCCCTAAGCCAGTTCCAGGCCCAGCCTCCACAATTCACTGTAACTGTATTCGATGATTTAGCACCCAGTGTTTTTATATCATCAGAAGAAATCTTACCAATCTGCTGGCCATAATCAAAGTATTGGTAATTCATCTCTTTCGTTGTTTTAGAAAACACATTTGGGGAACTTTGAGTGATTTCCACATTATAGATCGGTCTGGTTACAAATGTCTTCTCATCGTTTGTCAATAGCTGCAACCCTCCTGCTCTCTTACTGTCGTAAGCATGCACCTCGATTTTGATGTGACCTCCGGGTTTATCTATGGTTCCCTTAATACCGCTTAGGTAGTTGTTGCGACGGTTGTAAAGTCCTTTGTAATATACGGTCAGTAAATCAGACTCAATGCTATTGTCTGTTTTGGGATTTGCAGACCAAAATACCTTCTCTCCAACTACCTTTATATTATTATCCGGATAGCTGACAACACCACTGCCTTCTGATTTTTGGGCATACATAAACCCCGAAAAACAAAATATAAAACTCAAAATAGTATATTCTTTTTTCATAATGTCTCTTGTTAAATGTCTCTTGTTAGATTTTAAAATCCGGCAAAATTGAACGAAATTTTCACCAGTAAGGGGAAATGAATCGAGAGTTTAAGTACGATCATACTTAATTGCATACAAAAAATACTTCGAATACTAAATTATTAAGACAGGTCGTTAAAAAAACGATAACAATCTCTCCATCAAACTATTCTTTAATAAATTGCTTGCTGCTATTTTTTATTCTAATGATGTATAATCCTTTTGGGAGAGTGCTAACATCAATTTGTCCGGTTTGGGTTCTGCCAGTCAGTATTTGCTGGCCTGTTAAATTATAAATTGCATATTCTTCATTTTCCATATTCGAAATAGTTAAAATATCCTTTACAGGATTAGGATATAGAATGATATCTTGGGATTTTTCTACCTCTTTTTCCAAAGTATCTCTCTTGCTTCTGCCTGTTTTACCGGGTCTTAAATCTTCCACTGTAATGTTAAGATCTGTATTGATAGCAGCGTCTGTTGATTTCTGAGTGGTATATAAATTTGAAAAATCCTTTTTGATCGCATTTCTCATTACTTTGACCTGACCTGGGGTGAACATAAACGTGCAGTTGCTATAATCCATAATATTCTCTATCAACCTTCTGTGCCCACCACATTGAACAGGAGCAATACAATTTTCATAAAATCTCGTTTTTGGTTCTTCGGCAGGTGGAGTATCACTAATTTTATCATTTTTACCGGTACAACCACCTTCAAAAGTATGTATAAGGCTAAAATAATGTCCCAACTCGTGTGCAGCTGTTGTCTTTTTTATCGATAGTTCATTAACATCATCTTTATAGTCATAAGCCAAAACAATAAAAGCTAGTAATAGTTTTTCATTGCCATCACGCCCGACAACAGTTACTCCTGAAAAAACCGACTTTTCTGAGATTAATTCAGGTACATATTTGATGACTATTTTTTCTTTACTATCATTACTTACAAGATCTCTTATATTAATTCCATCAGCGTTTAATTTTTGTATTTCAGGTATTGAATTTATCTTATCTTGATTATAGATCTTCTTTGATCCTTTCCGGATAGTTATATCAATATCTCTGAATACGATTCTGGCATTAGCCATTTTCGCACCTGTCGCCACTGCTGCAGGCGGTAAAGTCTTACCTGTTTTATCGTTATAGGCTTTATTAGCCCAATTAACCTGTAGTCTAACCAAATCTTCATAATATTGGGCCGTATTATTATCTGCCGGGGCTTCCAGAATTTCTACATTTACTTTTTTGATGATAAAATAAGGATACTCTTTTTCTATTATTCTCTTCAAGTTGTCATTCCTTTCCACCGCGGGAACCCGTACGTCTATCAAAGTAGCATCTTTCACCGTAATTTTTACCACTACAGGCTGGTTTTCTAACTGTATCAGTTTATCCTCATCTATTTCCAAAGAACAGGAAGAACTTACAAGGCTGAAAGCCCTAAGCCAGTTCCAGGCCCAGCCTCCACAATTCACTGTAACTGTATTCGATGCTTTAGCACCCAGTGTTTTTATATCATCAGAAGAAATCTTACCAATCTGCTGGCCATAATCAAAGTATTGGTAATTCATCTCTTTTGTTGTTTTAGAAAACACATTTGGCGAACTTTGAGTGATTTCCACATTATAAATCGGTCTGGTTACAAATGTCTTCTCATCGTTTGTCAATAGCTGCAACCCTCCTGCTCTCTTACTGTCGTAAGCATGCACCTCGATTTTGATGTAACCACCAGGTTTATCTATGGTTCCCTTAATACCGCTTAGGTAGTTGTTGCGACGGTTGTAAAGTCCTTTGTAATATGTGGTCAGTAAATCAGACTCACTGCTATTGTCTGTTTTGGGATTAGCAGACCAAAATACCTTCTCTCCAACTACCTTTATATTATTATCCGGATAGCTGACAACACCACTGCCTTCTGATTTTTGGGCATACATAAAACCCGAAAAACAAAATACAAAACCTAAAATAATTTTTCTTTTCTCTCTCATAATTTTATCTAATTAACTCCTAAAATCGCTAACAAATAGTCGTTGTCTTTATATCCTAAATAACAACTGAATCAGTATATTATCAATTATTTACGATAATTACTTTCTTTTTCAAGTGCTTCTATCTTTTTATTCAATATTTCAATTTTCTCATTTTGATTCCTGATGTTTTTATTTTGGTCAATGATATGAAGAAGCAACTCTTCAACATTTTGTAAAAGGCCTTCATTAAAAGTATGTATTTTATATCCTTTTTCATTTACCTCTTTCTCAGAGACTATACCAGGAAGATGTTTGTTTTCTTTAACATAATTTTCCAAAGCCATTAAATCCATTTTCTTATAATCACTCTCAAAAACAACATCCTTCCAATGTGGTTTAGGAATAATATTTAAATCTGATGTCAAAATTTGTTTTTCAACAATAAGGGAGCAGTCCGCTTTAAGATCGTCAGTTAATCCGGGATTAGCTTCTATATTTTTAGAGCTGCCAATGTAGGTCATTCCACCCACTGTTAAGGCTGCGCCGTTTACCGGATTACCTGCGTTTATTGCAAGCTGTGCCAGATCATTTGCTCCTCCATAATCCATAATGACATACTTCCCATTGATCGTAATAGCATCATTATCGTCCCCTAGCTGTATTTTATTACCTAAGTTGGAGGAAATATTCAAGCCATTTTCGTCCCCATAACTAATAAGTTGTGTTTTGTAATCATCCACCAGCACCTTAAAATTGTCATGTTGACCATTTGGGTTAGTACTGGCAACCGTTAAGTTTCCCTGAGAGTAAATATCTCCTTTTACCCATAAATCGGCCTTGTTATAAGCGCTCCAGGTTAATGACATCCCCATATACTCGGTAGATTGATCATTATCATGCCACCATCTAAAACCTTCTACTCCTTTTAGACCACTACTAGGTCCATTGTTGTCTTTATCTACCAGTAAATCAAATATCGATGCAGCATAATAATACGGATATGTATCACTAGAATAAGGTAATGGAATAAAAGTTTGAGCAAAACCGGAACCTGTAAAAAATAAAAAGGTAAATAAATTAAAAAAGTAATCTTTCCTTTTTAATTGATTTTGAAATTTAGTTGTTTTCATAATATTTATTTTTTTGTTATTAGCAATGGTTAAAAACTACAGTAAAATATGTCGCTTTCTACGGTATGAAGAAAAATCAGCTTTAAGATGTTTTTTATTATTTCGACAGTACTTTAGTGAGGAACAGAGTCCAACTAGTATTGTTTAGGAATACTATTTAAACTGGTCCCAGGATTTGTTTTTCAACAAAAAGGGAACAATCATCTTTAAGGTCTTTATAATCTATATTTTTCTTTAAAGCTTGTCACTACATATATAAGGTTACCATTAATTATGTTATATATTAACAAGCAAAACGCATTACATCTAAACCGACTGTTGAATTTTAATCGATTAAATTATGTAAGTAAATTTATGTTAAATAAACAAAACACCATTGCAAAATAAATAAGTGCAAGGATTGATGTAATAAATGGCTGTATATAAACAACAACTTTAACTTTAGTCTTTTTCTTGTAAAAAACCAAAAACTATATTCGAATTCGATTTTATTTGAAACTTAAATAATTCATTTTTTAATCGTCCTTCGACATTCTTCTATTGAATCTTTGCATAAATTGTCTCTTATGATGAAAACTATTTTTTCTTCATACTCTACTCTGTCTGCTTTTTCCAGAAAGTAAAACTTAAAAAAAAATCCAAATTTCAATACTAGTATTGAAATTTGGATTTTAGAATTTAATGAATCGGAATTTTTACTCTTTTACCAGATAAATCCCGTCTTCTTTAATTTCGATAAGTTTTTCTTTATACAAAGCTCCAACAGCCTTTTTAAACGTTTTTTTACTCATTTTCAGTACCGTTTTGATATCTTCCGGATGCGAATTGTCATTTAAACGTAAAAAACCTCGATTGGCTCTTAATTCGTCCAGAATCTTTTCTGCATTAGGCTCAATACTTTGATATCCTTGTACTTGTAATGCAACGTCGATTTTATTATCAGGACGGATATTTTTAATGTAACCGCGCATTCTGTCCCCGGTTCTGATGGCGTCATCATACACCTCGTCTTTGTACAGCAATCCTTTGTGTTTCTCGTTAATGATCACATTGATTCCTATTTCGGTGATATGAGACACAATTAATTCTACTTCCTCCCCTTTTTCAACGGTCAGATGCTCATTGCTCAAAAACTGATTGGTTTTACTTGAAGCTACCAGACGATTTGTTTTTTCGTCCATGTACAAATACACCAGGTAACGTTTTCCCTTCTCCATAGGACGGGCCTGTTCTTTGAACGGAACAAGAATATCCTTTTCCATTCCCCAATCCATGAAAGCACCTACGTTATTAATGTAATTTACTCTTAACAGCGCAAATTCATTCAACAGGATGTAAGGCTCTAAAGTGGTCGCCACCGGACGCTGTTCGTGGTCCAAATAAACAAAAACGATTAATTCTTCACCAATTTCAAACTCGTTCGGAACGTATTTGTTGGGTAATAAAATATCGTGAATTCCTTCAGGGTCTTTTTCAGGATTTCCTAAAAACAAGCCAACTTTGGTATCACGAAGTATAGTAAGGGTATTGTATTTTCCTATTTCAATCATATGCTAAAAATTCTAAGCTGTTAAACAGCTAAGTTTCGAGCTGCAAATGTACGAAGTTTGAAAATGGTAATCCTAAAAATGTTTCTAATTAAAAAAAGGCAGTTGCATCTTATTCTAATTTATTCCTTTTGGTTACATTTGAGAACCTATAATTAATCCAAAACCAATGAAAAAGACCATTTTCTATTCTATTTTTACCTTCTTATTTTTTACTCATATTTCTACTTCACAGATTACAGAAGATCCTGAAATCAAAAAAATGATTGGTGAAATCAAAGCCGAAAATCTGGAAGCTACGATTCATAAATTAGTTTCGTTCGGTACCAGACACACCCTCAGCGACACTAAAAATAAAACCAAAGGCATTGGTGCGGCGCAACAATGGGTGAAATCTGAGTTTGATAAATTTGCTTTGGAATCTGGCGGAAGACTTACTTCTAAAATCGATTATTTTGACGTAAAAGCTGATGGGAAACGAATTGCCAAAGACAGTCAGCTTGGAAACGTTATGGCAACTTTAAAAGGTACCGATCCAAACGACAATCGTGTTCTTATCATCAGCGGACATCTGGATTCCAGGGTTTCGGATGTGATGAATGTCAAATCTGATGCTCCCGGTGCCAATGATGACGGTTCCGGTGTTGCGGCCGTCATCGAACTGGCCAAAGTAATGAGTAAAAGATCATTTCCTGCTACCATCATTTTCGTTGCCGTAACCGGTGAAGAACAAGGGCTTTATGGTGCCCGACATCTGGCTGAATTAGCCAAAGCAGCCAACTGGAATATTGTAGCGATGCTCAATAACGATATGATTGGAAATAGTCTTTCCAGCGGTACAAATTTAAGAGATAACACTCAAATCAGAGTATTTAGTGAGACCATTCCATTTACAGAAACTGAAGAAGAAGCCAAGATGCGCAAAGCAACAAACCGCGATAACGATAGTCCGTCACGATTATTGGCACGTTACATTAAAACAGCTACAGAGCAGTATGTAGATCAATTAAAAGTGAAATTAGTATATAGAAACGATCGTTTTCTTCGTGGCGGAGATCATACTCCTTTCAGTCAAAACGGCTTTACTGCTGTTCGTTTCTGCGAAATGAATGAAAATTTCAATCATCAGCATCAGGATTTAAGAACTGAAAATGGTATCCAATACGGTGATCTTCCGGAATTCATGGATTTTGACTATTTGAGAAAAAATACTTGTTCGAACCTGGCAACACTGGCTAATTTAGCCTGGTCACCAAAAGCACCTTTAAACGTGGGGATCGAAGTAAAAGAACTTTCCAATTCTTCTACTTTAGTCTGGACTGCACCTGAAGGACAAGCTCCTTTTGGTTACCAGATTTTAATGAGAGAAACTTCATCGTCTCATTGGGAGAAAACTTTTTTTGTGAAAGAAACCAAGGCCGAAATTCCCTATTCTAAAGACAATTACTTTTTTGCCATACAAAGTGTTGATGCTTTAGGACATGCAAGTTTACCGGTATTTCCGGTTCCGATTCGTTAAATTCTCTTACTATTATAAAACAAAGAAGACGCAAAGAAAAAAAATAATCTTTGCGTCTTTTGTAATTTATAAGGCTGAAAGCCTGAAAGTACAAGCATAGTGTAATGCACTATGTATAAATTAAACAAGAAATATTGTCCTGAAAGGGCAAAAGCAAACAGATCGGAGCATACATTTTAATAAAAGCAGCTCATTTTCCTTTAGAATATCATCCGGAATACGATAGATTGTCTTTCTTTGAATTTGGGCTTTTGCCCTTTCAGGGCTAAAACAATCGCCTTCATAATTCATAGTGCTTCTCACTATGCTCTGGCTAAAGCTCTTTCAGAGCAATAGTTTTGGAATAACTAATTCTGTAGCTTACAAGTTTTGGACAAATCTTTTTTCATAGAAAATTCTTGATGATTCACAAAACTTTGAGGTATTACAAAAATAACCCTATCATCTTTAAATATTTTTTTGAATTAAGAGAACAATCGTTATTCAAACTACTCCACAACTTTCCGTATTGCCCTATTTTCAACTTAAGCCAACTCTTTAAAATACTGCTTTAAAACAATATCATTCTCCAAAGTTGGCGTGAATACTTCCAAAATACAAGGAGCGTTGTTTGTAGCATAAAGCGACTTAATACCTCCCGTTAAAGATTCTTCATCTGTGGCTGTAAAATAAGGCATCTTATACATTTTGGCCAAATGTTCGGCTGTCAAATGATGTGACGTTTCGAAATAGGTATTAAAAACCGGTTTTTCTTCATGGCCTGGAAGAATCCTAAAAATTCCTCCTCCTCCATTATTGATTAGAATAATTTTGAAGTTTTCAGGTATGTACGAATTCCACAAAGCATTGCTATCGTAAAGAAAGCTAATATCTCCGGTAATAAAAACGGTTTCTTTATCGTTTCCTACTGCTGCACCAATTGCTGTTGAGGTACTTCCGTCAATACCACTAGTTCCGCGGTTACAATAAACTTCGATTGAAGGATCAATCTCAATTAACTGTGCATATCGAATGGCTGAACTATTGCTAATTTGCAACTGACTGTTTTTAGGAAGTGACCCGATTACTTTTTCAAATACTTTAAAATCTGAGAAGGTAATTTTACGCAGATATTCTTCTTTTCTGATTTTTCTTAAATCGTAAATTTGATCAATTTTAGAAAAATAATCACTTGCTGTAAATTCTGTCTTTGGAAGCAGCACTTTGAAAAAAGCATCAGGTTCCATTACAAAATGCTTCGTTAAAGCACTAAAGGTATCATAAGCACGTAAAGTATCAATATGCCAGTGATGTTCGGGTTTGTATTTTCGCAAAAAGGCTTTAATACGTTTGGATACAATCATACCTCCAAAAGTGATTAACACCTCTGGCTCAAGATCTTTAAAATCAACATCATCAAATGGCGTAATTAAAGTATCGATACTGTTAATAAAACTTGGATGATGCAAATTTGAGGTAGTCTCTGTCAGTACTACAATTGAGGGATCTTTGGCGAAGTTTTCCAAAATTTCTTTATCGACAGAATTCGCTTCATTTATTCCTCCAATAAGAATTAATTTTCTTTTTGAAGTATTCCAGACAGAAACAACTTCTGCTTCGTTTTCTATAGTTGTTGTTCCGACAATTTCCTCTAAATGGGTAATTGCTGGTGCTACAGAAAGTTCGGAAACAGTTTCGTATAAGGGCTCTTCAAAAGGAGCATTAATATGAACAGGGCCTTTTTGAAGTATCGCTGCTTCTATGGCTTCGTTGATCTTTAAATCGTTTTCTACTGAAGCTTCTTCAGTCAGATTGGCATTATATACTGAATGGTTCTGAAAAACATTCTCCTGACGAATGGTTTGCCCGTCTCCAATATCAATCTTACTTTGCGGGCGATCTGCCGAAATAACAATAAGTGGAATCTGACTGTAAAATGCCTCGGCTACAGCCGGATAATAGTTTAACAAGGCAGAGCCTGAAGTACAAACAACTGCGGTAGGCATTTTGGTTTGCTGTGCAATTCCTAATGCAAAAAAGGCAGCGCAGCGTTCGTCGGCAATACTATAACAGTTAAAATTAGGGTTTTGAGCAAATCCGATCGTTAGAGGAGCATTTCTTGATCCCGGAGAAATAATAATATTAGTGATTCCTTTGCCTGAACAAATTTCGATAATGCTTTGTGCAAGCGCTATTTTGGGGTAAATCATTCTTATGGTGTATTACTTTTTGAAAAGAGACTTACAGTTATAAAACTCTTTTTTTAACCTCACAAAGTTACAAACTTCGCATTGGATTTAACTTATAAATAGGAAGATATTAAAAAGGAGTTTCCCGAAAAAGGGAATATATTTGTAAAACTGATTGTTTCTATCCAAAACAAACCGATTATGCGTTTCTTATATCTATTCTTTCTTTTTATATCCCTACAGACTACATCGGCTCAAAATCAATTTATTCCTGATGACATGCCTTATAAGACCGCTCTGAACAATGCCAAAGCACAAGGAAAACCGGTTTTTCTAATGCTTTATGCCGATTGGTGTCCGCATTGTAATCTGATGAAAAAAGAAGTTTTTAGTGATCCTGCTGTGATCGATTTTCTAAAAAAGAATTATGTGTGTGTCTGGAAAAATATTGAAAAAGAAGAAGGAACTGCACTTAAGAATAAATTCAATACAAAATCGTTACCTTCCTTTTTGTTTATAGACCCTGCCACCGAAACCCTTTTATATGCTTTAAAAGGCGAATTAAAAAAAGAGGTTTTTATGACGGAAGTAAATAATGCCTTAAATCCGAAACTGCAATTGCCCTATCTGGAAAAAGAGTTTCTCGCTGATCCTTCTAATGTCGACAAATTTTTCAACTATCTGAACACGCTGAAAAAAGGAAAAGACCGTACTGACTTATCAATTCCAACACATATTTATCTCAATACACAATCTGACGCGCAATTAATTAGCGAAACCAACTGGCGAGTGATTGCCAATGGGGTTACCGATATCAAATCGAGGGAATTTCAGTATGTATTAAGTCATAACAAGGAATTTGCTGCTGTGGCCTCGCAAAGTCGTATCGATCGTAAGACTGAAAGTATAATCACAGAATCACTTCGTCCGTATGTTGATAATTTAGACACTACCAACTATTACAAACAAAGAGAAATTGCAAAATCGATACGCTTGCAAAAAGTAGATTCGCTGGTTTTTAAATTTGACTTAACTCTGGCAGAACGAACCGAAAAATGGCAATTTTACAAGAAAGTTACACTCGAAAGCACCCAAAAGTTAGTCTGGAATGATGCCAGTTCTCTGAAAGATATCGGACAAACTTATTTAAAGCATATTTCGGATACCGAGAGTTTAAAAAAATCAATCGTATGGATAAAAACATGCTATTGAACTGAATGATTCTTACGATGGAAATCTACTTTTGGCAAGGCTTTACCAAAAAATAAAAGATAAGAAACTGGCCTTGCAATATGCTAAGGATGCTAAAGAAATCTCCAAAGAAATGAATTGGAACCCCAAAGAAGTTGACGCTTTACTGAAAGAGCTAAACGCTAAATAATATTTTTTAGGAATCATCAGGCTGTCTCTTTAAAATAATTGCCAAGCAGTCGCACTCAAAAAACATCGCATATACCCAAAAAACTATGAGCCTAAACCTTAGACCGGCAACAACAAATGATTTAGAAAAGATTCTAAATATTGTAAACCATTCGATTCTGCACACCACCGCAAATTATAGTTATGAAATTCAGACTCTTGACGTTCAAACGAAATGGTTTGAAGATAAAAAAGCTAAAAATCTGCCCATAGTGATTGCCGAATTAGATGGCGAAGTAGTAGGATTTGGGAGTTACGGACAATTCCGTGAGAAAATCGGGTATCAATATACCGTAGAACATTCTGTATATGTAGTGGATACTGTTATTGGAAAAGGCATTGGATCTCAGTTACTGTCAGAGCTCATTCGTCTGGCTAAAGAACAGGGGTATCACGTTATGATTGGGGCAATTGATGCCGATAATGCCGGGAGTATTGCTTTTCACGAAAAATTTGGATTTGTCGCCACCGGAACCCTTCGCGAGGTAGGATATAAATTTGATCACTGGCTCGATTTGGTTTTTATGCAGTTAATATTGAAATAAACAGCTTTAGAAATACAAAATAAGAAACCCGCTAAAAAAATAGCGGGTTTTATTATTGATCTAACAAAAGCTAAAAAGAAAAGGGCTGAAAGCCCAAAAAGCAACAGCATAGTGCGTAGTACTATGAGTTAGATTAGGGGTGGGAATTGCCCTGAAAGGGCAAAAGCAATCTTCATTCCCTATAAATCTCAATAAAAACCGTTCACAACTCTTAGAGAATCTCACACAAAATATACAGAATGCATTTCTTTGCAATCAGGCTTTTGCCCTTTCAGGGCGTAACCCATAATTGCCATCATTATTCATAGTGCTATGCACCATGCTATTGCTATAGCTCTTTCAGAGCAAATGTTAATCTCATAAATCAGTTTTACAAAATCATCTCTTTCCTTTTTTATAATGTAACAAAATGAGTCAGAACAATGTTCTTTGTCCTCCATCTATAAACAAAAAAAATCCACAAAATTAAAAAGTAAAATTTCAATTTTGTGGACTAGATTTATTGTTTTCTTTTTTTAACCCTTGATCCAGTTGATAACTTCCGGATCTGTTGGCAATGTTCTTGGTTTAATCACTTTTACCAACTCCCCTTTTTCGTTAATCAGGTATTTTTGAAAGTTCCATTCTACTTCAGAATCCTTCAACCCGTTTTTGGATTTTTGTGTTAAGAATTTGTATACTTCACACATATCACTTCCTTTTACAGAAACTTTATCCATCATTGGAAAAGTTACACCATAATTTTGCTGGCAGAATGTCTCAATCTCTTTATTTGTTCCAGGCTCCTGCTCGGCAAAATTATTAGCAGGAAAACCCACAATTACGAATCCTTTATCTTTATACTCTTTGTAAATTGCTTCAAGATCTTTGTATTGAGGAGTTAAACCGCATTTTGATGCCGTGTTAACAATCATCACTTTTTTCCCTTTTAGCGAAGCAAAATCAAAAGTGTCTCCTGATAAATCTTCTACCTTAAATTGATAAATGGTTTCTTTTGTCATAGGTTTATCCGTTTTAGATAATTTCTCTTTACTGGTTTGTGCCTGAATTTTAGTACCGAACAAAAGGACAATACTACAAGCTATAAATGCTACTTTTTTCATTGTTTATTTTTTTATAAAATTAGTTAAATTCTCTTCTCAAAATCACTTTAAAATCTTTATTTTTTGCTAAACATACGTTAAATAAAAAAATGAAGCCTAACGTTAATCAGACGTTAGGCTTCCCCCCATACAAACAAATCAAACCATGAATTAATTGTTATTCCCCTTTTATATCGTTATATTAAAAATAGTTGATGCCCCGGTTTTAGTGTGCTCATATTTCAAAATTCCAATCCCTCAGGCGTATCTTTTTTAACGGCTTTTATCTTTTATTCTGGGCAAGAGTTGGACTACCTTCATTTTTTCTGGAAGTCCGAAGACATCAACTGATCTACTAATTCCTAAATAATGTATTATCGTTTATTACAAACTCTGAATTCTTATGAACAAGTCCTTTACGAAAATCACTTTTACTGAATCCCGCCAGCGACAAAACTGTAGTCAAACCAATAATCAATATTTTCAGTTTATTTAAGCTATTCATGACAAATAAATTTTTATTTATTGAGATTTACTTTACGATTTACTCTTTCTAAATATTAATTTTCATTACTAACTTTAAAAGCAAAAACGCCATTAAAAAATTCAAAACTTATTCATTTTCAAGTTTTTGCTATTTTCGACACTATAAATTCGATGTTATAATAGCATTTACGCAATTGGATTGCTTTTGGTTTTAAAAAAATCAAAAAAAAATGATATTTTTTTCAAACCCCTTACTTTCCTAGGTTTAAGACTACTAAAAAAATTAAAATATTCACGAAAAAATAAATTATCTTTATCTCAGGTTAGACATAATGTCCCTTAAAATTTTGTTCCAACTTAAAATACCACACCTATGAGTCAAGAAGAATTATTAGTTTTAATTTACAAGAAAGACGAACGAGCTTTTACCCATTTGTACGATATGTACTCGAAAAGTTTGTTTTCTGTTATTAATGTTCTCATAAAAAATCGTGAAGAAGCCGAAGATGTTTTGCAGGAAGTTTTTGTCAAAATCTGGAAAAACATCGATTCTTATAATGAGAGTAAAGGTCGGTTTTACACCTGGATCCTTAATATTGCAAGAAATACCTCCATTGACAAGTTAAGATCCAAAAATTTTAATAACAGTCAAAAAAACCTTTCTTCAGATAATTTCGTAAATCTGTTAGACGACAGTAATAAACTCGTTAATAGAATTGATACTATTGGAATACAAGAATTTGTGAAAAAATTAAAACCCAAATGTATCGAGATTATTGATTTATTATTTTTTAAAGGATATACCCAACAAGAAGCTTCAGAAGAATTGGCAATGCCATTGGGGACTATCAAGACGCAAAACAGAAACTGTATTAATGATCTAAGAAATTATCTAAAAATATAATGGAAGCAAAAGAGTATATAGAATCAGGAATTCTGGAACTATACGTTTACGGTTTATTGACCGAAACTGAAAATCTGGAAATAGCCGAACTGGCTAAGAAAAACCCGGAAGTTGATCAGGAAATTATTTCGATAGAGAAAGCTATTGTAGCTTTATCATCAAGTTTTTCTCCTTTTCACTCGGTAGCTAATTTTGAGAAGATAAAAGCTCGTTTAGAGCTGAAACACGGCAAAGTAGTCGACATGAAACCAGCTTCGAACTGGTCACAATATGTAGGCTGGGCTGCGGCAGTGTTACTGCTTTTAGGCTTTGGATATCAAACTCTGGAATTGACAAAAACGAAAGAAGCTATTGCTACTGTTGGGACTGAGAAAAACAAAATTGAAAAAGATTACGCTTTCTTAGATCAGCAGAACAAGCAAACCGAAAAAAGTCTGACTATAGTGAGGGACATCAAAAACACCGGTGTAACACTTGGCGGGCAAGCCGTTTCTCCAAGTTCATTTGCAAAAGTGTACTGGAACAAAGGCACAAAAACGACGTATATTGATGCTGCCGGTTTACCAAAACCTCCAAAAGGTATGGTGTATCAGGTTTGGGCTTTAAAATTAAGTCCTGTACTAACACCTACGAGTATTGGTTTATTGAGCGATTTTGAAGGAAACTCTCAAAAAATATTTGCTGTAAATCAAACCGATTCAGCAGAAGCTTTTGGAATTACTTTAGAACCTGCCGGAGGAAGCCTGACGCCTACAATGGAACAATTGTATACTTTAGGAAAAGTTTAAAACAAAATACATCTTATCACTTAAAAAACGCATATTCAATTTAATATGCGTTTTTTATTATTTTCAATTTGAAATATACCTAAAAAATTATGAATGGAAATTTACTTTTAAGAACTGCGGTCGCTATTATACTCCTTACTCATTCGGTTTTCGGAATGTTTAATAACGGAATCAATGATTTTGGAAATCTTTATTTAAATCAGATTGGCTTCGCTCCTTTTGGCGTTTTTCTGGCCTGGTCTATTAAACTATCCCATGTAGCAGCAGCCATTCTTCTGCTTATTAACCAATACGTTAAACCGGCAGGATTTATCACTATCCTCATATTGATAATGGGAATAATCCTTGTTCATTTTCAGGAAGGCTGGTTTGTTGTAGGCGGTGGAAGAAACGGTGCCGAATATAACTTTTTACTCATTGTCGTACTGCTGGCAATTATGTATCCCAATGGCTTAAAAAAACTAAACTAAATACCTCCCGTTTAGACATAAAAAAAGATTCAGCTAAGCTGAATCTTTTTTTGTTTATTATACTATTTACTATTTTTTCTTGCTTTTATAGTATTTACGGTATTTCGGATACGTTAAAGCTCCAATAACTGAAATGGTTCCTAACGAATACCAAATCCAGCTTAATGAATGTGCTTCTCCAGTGGCATACGAGTGTAAACCAACTAAGTGAAAGTTTACTCCATAATATGTGAACAATATTGATACAAAAGCAAACATACTCATTAAGTTAAAGAACCATTTTCCTCTAAGTGCCGGTACAAAACGAGCGTGAATCACAAAAGCATATACCATAATTGAGATTAAAGCCCATGTTTCTTTTGGATCCCATCCCCAATAACGTCCCCAACTTTCGTTAGCCCACTGTCCGCCCAGGAAGTTACCAATCGTTAACATGATTAAACCAATCGTAATCGACATTTCATTGATATAAGTGATCTCTTTGATATTTAAATCCATTTTAGCTTTGTTCTTTTCATTGGTAAAGAAAATCAATACCAAGGCTACAAAACCTAAAATCATTCCTAAAGCAAAAGGACCATAACTTCCAACAATTACTGCTACGTGAATCATTAACCAATACGAGTTCAATACCGGTTGTAAGTTTGCAATTTCAGGATCAATCCAGTTCATATAAGCTGCCATTACGATCATGGCAGTCACAAAAGCAGATGAAGCTACGGTAAGTTTCGATTTTCGGTCAAAAGCCAATCCAAAGAACATTGTTGCCCATGCTACATATATAATAGACTCATAAGCATTACTCCATGGAGCGTGACCCGAGATGTACCAGCGTGCAATAAGTCCTAAAGTGTGCAGTGCAAACAATACTCCTACCAGTATATGGAAACCGTTGATCGTTATGCGAAGCCATTTTTTCTCAAAAAAGATATTTACAATAGTAAACATCAACATCAAGACTGAAACGGTAAGATACCAGTACGGCAATTTTTTGAAAATATCGTATTTGTTATAGGTTATTTCGGCATCAATTTTCTCCTCGCTTGGTCTTACCTTAGCCCCAAACTTTTTTTGGAAACCATTAATACTTTCTACTAACTGATCGGCTGTTGTAAAGTTTTTAGAAATTGAGCCATTGTTTAATGCACTAAAATACATTGGCAGAATTTGCGTTACATAAGTCGAATCCATTCCTTTAAATCCTCCCTGTTGTCTTTCCAGATACGAAACCCATTTGTGATTTGGATCATTCGGAATAGGGAATATTTTCAGAATGCTGCCACTTAAAGCAGATTCCATCAGATTCACTCTTTTATCGGTATCTATGAAATCTTTCTCAAACTGATTTGGATTTGCTGCTTTATAGGCTGCATCTAAAAATGGTGAAAGTTTATAATTTCCGTTAGCATCAAAAAACTGTACAAACGCGGCACGTTTAGCTTCTTTCTCTACGCCAATAATTTTTCGAATACTGTCGTTTCCGGATCTTAGATGAATCAAAGGAATTTGTATCCAAACCTGAGCATACTGCGTCATAGACAGAAATACCTGATCAGAATTCATTCCGTTGTAGGTATCACTCTGACTTACTTTTCGAAGCAATTCAGATGAAAAAGTATTCACCGGTTTCATTCTACCTCCCGCATCCTGAATAATCAAACGTCCAAATTTAGCGGCATGTGATTCGGGAGCTTTGTAAATGGTGAGTAAAGAGTCTAACTGTTTCTGACTTGGCGGTGCAGTAACATGATTGGCATGATCCTTTGGATCTGTGTTGTGATCGTGATTGTGTCCCGGTGTGTGTACATGCGGAGCCTGAGCAAAACCACTTAAACCAATCATTAAAACTAAAATGGTGATTAGTTTTTCTTTTTTCTTTTTTACGCCTTCTAGTTTGCGTTTCAAATCGCCAAAACGGGAATGTTTGGTAAACATAATAGCCATTAAGCCTATGTATAAAAGAAAATATCCTAAATAAGTAATATTAGTTCCCCAGAAATCGTGATTTACCGACAATACTGTTCCTTTTTCGTCCGGATCAAATGAAGATTGAAAAAATCGATATCCTTTGTGATCTAAAACGTGGTTCATATAAATATCAGCATTAAATGTTTCTGTTGAATCCTGAACGGTTACTTTACTTTCAAAAGAAGAGTAGCTTTTTTCTGTTCCCGGATATTTTGTAGCGATAAAATCGTTTAACTTTATTTTGAAAGGCAAAACATAGGCTTTACTTCCGTAGAACAAACTGTATTCGATTTTTCCAATTTTAACCGTCTGAGGCTCCCCTACACTACCTTTAGAGCCTAAAAGTCTAACTTGTTTTTCCTGTCCGTCAGCCTTAATTTTTACAATCAAAGCATCATGATGTGATTTGGCTTTGTAATCGTTATTAGATTCATAATCCACAACTCCTTTAACGGCAGGATCAGGAAATACAATTCTGATATCACCAATACTGTACAAAGAACGCATCATTAAAGGTTGTACATTATCTTTGCTTACCTTACCTTTTAACTGATCGGCCATTCGCATGAACTCTCCTTCAAAAGGTGTCTGGATGGTATATTTATCTCCTGTAGTATTGATGTTGATTGCACCGGCAGTTGGTTTGTTCAACGCAAATAATACATTGTGAATATTTTGTACTTCACCCTCTTTCAGGTAATGCTCCTCACGTCCGCCAGAACCGGCTTCTACCATTTTTAAGTATAACGTTCCTGTTGGATCCGGTTTTATAGTCTCTTTAGCCCCCATGATGTAATTCACGTACGACACTTCAAAAGGAGTCTCATCGAATTTTCCGGAAAGCGTAAAATCATTATTGGTCACAGGTGAAAACAATAAGCTTTTGTCAAAAACTCTGCGTTTCATTTCTCCCTTATATTCTCCATCTGCAAAAACAGTCAGGAATGTTTTATCAGAATAAATTTGATTCTCAGCAGCCCCTTCACGGATAGGCATCATTCCTTCATAACTGATATAACGCGTAATAAAAGCTCCTAAAAGAATAAAAATAAAGGCAAGGTGAAGTAACAAAGTGGCCCATTTTTCTTTTTTATGCAATTGGTAACGTTTGATGTTTCCAAAGAAATTGATCAAAAAGAAGACCATTATCGCTTCAAACCACCAGGTATTATAGATTAAAATTCGGGCTGTATCTGTGTTGTACTTACTTTCGATAAAAGTTCCAACACCCATTGCAATTGCGAATGTTAAAAAAAGAACGGCCATTAATCGTGTAGAAAACAAAAAAGAGAATATTTTTTTATCCATTTTTAAGGAATTACATTGTATAAAAGTGGCACAAAAATACTTAAAAATGTTGATTTGCAACGGCTGTAATTTGTTAATAAAAACCAAATATAAATTAGTAAATCAAATCATTTCTTTAAAAAACGTGCGTTTAATTTTACAAATTTACAATCGAGTTTATGAATCTGTTTTTTTATGCCACAGATTACGGGATTAAAACAGGATTTATTCTTTGAGCAAACTACTTTTAGAACAGTCCTTTTTAAATAAATCAACAGAATCATTGCAATCCGTATAATCTGCAGCTAAACTTCTTTCATGCTTATTCTCTTTAAAAAAAATAATACTAATTTTGCGCTATGATTCGAATTACAATAATTGGTTCCGGAAATGTTGCCCAGCATTTGATCAAAGCTTTCTCTAAAAGTGAAGCGGTAGAAATTGTGCAGGTATTTTCGAGAAAAAAGGAAGCCCTTGCTTCTTTGGTAAGTTTTGAAAAAATCACGGATAGTTTTGACTCTTTACAAGAAGCTGATCTGTATATAATCGCGGTTTCAGACAATGCAATTTCAGAGGTTTCAAAGCAGTTACCATTTCAAAATCGTCTTGTCGTTCATACCTCAGGAGCGGCTCCCATCGAAACTCTGGATATAAAAAATCGTAGAGGTGTTTTTTATCCACTTCAAACCTTTTCTAAAAATACCACCATTGACTTTTCAGTGATTCCGGTTTGTCTGGAGGCTGAAAATACCTTTGATTTTCGTGTTTTAGAAAAAGTAGCCAAAAGCATTTCAAAGTCGGTTTACCCTATCAATTCCGATCAAAGAAAGGCACTGCACGTTGCAGCGGTTTTTGTGAACAATTTCACCAATCATCTGTATCAAATCGGACAGGAGATCTGCAAAGAACATCAGGTGCCATTTGACGTTTTGAAACCTTTAATCCAGGAAACGGCTCAAAAAATAAATACACTAGATCCGATTGACGCTCAAACCGGACCTGCAAAACGCAAAGATTCTACTACAATCGAAGCGCATTTGGAGTATTTAAACCCTGAAAATCAAAAGAATATTTATAAAATACTAACACAATCTATACAAAATAATGGCAAAAAATTATAAAGAAATAATGAATGACATCACCACTTTCGTTTTTGATGTTGATGGTGTGCTTACTGATAGTTCCGTTTTTGTAACCAATGAAGGAGAGATTCTTCGTACCATGAATATTCGTGATGGTTATGCTATGAAAGCAGCAGTTGAAAGCGGTTACAATGTTTGCATTATTTCAGGCGGAAGCAATGAAGGTGTTCGTGTACGTTTGCGCAATTTAGGCATTAATGACATTCATTTAGGAACTCCCGATAAAGTAGCAACTTTTGCAGCATATACTGAAACTTATAACATTCAACCGGAACAAGTTTTGTATATGGGCGATGATATTCCGGATTATCATGTGATGAAATTAGTAGGTTTACCAACTTGTCCACAAGATGCAAGTCCGGAAATTAAAAACATTTGCCGCTATATCTCACACGTAAATGGTGGTAAAGGTGCCGTACGCGATGTGATCGAACAAGTAATGAAAGTTCAGGGGAAATGGATGGAACATTTTAACGGAAAACACGATTAATGATTGCTGATTGTAGATTTTAGATTTTAGATTTTAGATTGCGCGATCACATCTCACATTTCACAAAAAAACTTAGCCCCTCAGCCTCTCAGAACCTTAGTACCTATAAAAAAATGAAATTCCTCAAACTCATTCGCTACAAAAACCTGCTCCTGCTAGCTTTTATGCAGGTATTATTTCGCTATGCCTTTCTAAAACAGCAGAATATTCCTTTAGCTTTAGCGGACTGGCAATACGGATTATTGGTTTTAAGTACCGTTTTACTGGCAGCAGCGGGATATGTCATTAATAATATTTACGATGTTGCAACGGATAGTATCAATAAACCTGCTGATGTTGTAATTGGTAAAGGAATTTCTGAAACAACAGCCTATAACCTTTATATTGGACTTAACATTACCGGGGTTGCTATTGGATTCCTGTTGTCTAATATCATTCTAAGGCCTATGTTTGCTTCGCTTTTTATTTTAATTGCTTCACTGCTTTACTTTTACGCAACGACATTAAAACAAATTATGATTTTGGGAAATTTTGTTGTGGCCTTATTACTTTCTGTAAGTGTATGGATTATTGGAATTTTCGACCTTTTTCCGGCTACCAATTCTGAAAATCAGGCACAAATGGCGAGTTTTTTCTCCATCTTAACCGATTATGCAATATTTGCTTTTATGATTAATTTTATTCGGGAAATCGTCAAAGACATTGAGGATCATAATGGCGACTACAATCAGGGAATGAACACATTGCCAATCGCTATAGGAATTAGCAGAACTGCAAAAATAGCCTTGGGACTTGCAATAATTCCTTTTATTTCTTGTTTACTTTATATCAAAACCTATTTTGTGGAGAACAATCTTTTTATCGCTACATTTTATGCTTTTGCATTTGTTTTGGCTCCCTTATTGTATTTTATTGTAAAAATATTTGGAGCGAAAAATCAAAAAGAATTCCACCATTTAAGTACCGTTTTGAAACTAATTTTATTCTTTGGAATTTTATCCATTCTCGTTATCACCTTAAATATCAAATACAATGCTTAAAGAAAAGCTAAAAAAATATACGTTAATTCTAGCTTCGGGATCGCCTCGCAGACAGCAGTTTTTCAAAGACCTGGATCTTGACTTCGAAATTAGGTTAAAGGACATTGAAGAAATCTATCCGCCGGAACTAAAAGCAGTCGAAATCACAGATTATCTGGCAGCATTAAAGGCCAGTGCATTTGAAGGTGAACTGAATGAAAATGAAATCCTGGTCACCAGTGATACCATAGTTTGGCATGAGAATAAAGCACTAGGTAAGCCAAAAAATGCCGAGGAAGCCTTTGCTATGATCAAGTCATTATCCAACACTACTCATGAAGTGATCACCTCCGTTTGTTTTAAAACAAACAGCTCTTCTACTCTTTTGAATGATATTACAAAGGTTACCTTTAATGATTTATCAGACGAGGCAATTTTGTATTACATCGAAAATTACAAACCCTACGACAAAGCCGGTGCTTATGGCATTCAGGAATGGTTTGGTTTTATGGCAGTTGCAAAAGTAGAAGGTTCTTACACCAATGTTATGGGATTGCCAACAGCCAAAGTTTATGAATATTTGAGTACTTTAGTGTAAAAATTTGTTTATGTTTTCTTTCAAAGAATATAGCCAGGAGATCTTAACTACCATAATTTTGATTCTCGTTCTGATAGCGTTGCGTATTATTGTTGCAAAACTAATTCGTCGTTATGCCAGTACAAGTCAGTTATTAGAGCATCGTACCAATTTAGTGATCAAGTACATTCACTTGCTCATGAACATACTGGTTATGATTAGCCTGATAGTAATTTGGGGCGTTGAAACCAAAGATATTTTCATAACGGTTTCTTCCATTGCTACTGTAATTGGAGTGGCTATGTTTGCTCAGTGGTCTATTTTGAGCAATATAACTTCGGGAATGATTTTGTTTTTTTCTTTTCCTTTCCGAATTGGAGATACCATCAAAATTCATGATAAAGACTTTCCAATCGAAGCAGAAATTGAAGATATAAGCGCCTTTCATGTGAACTTAAAAACAAAAGACGGCGAAAAGATTATTTTTCCCAATAATTTACTGCTACAAAAAGGAATTTCTATAATGCCTGTCCAATACGAAGAAAAGGAGTTTTTTGATTAAGATAAGTTCTTGAATCTTATACTATTTTATTCAACAAAATGCCTCTTTTCCTCAAAGCGTTAGGGATGGTAGCGATATCCTTTTGCAATACCCAAACATTTTTTTGCATCTCCCAAATCTCCTATTGCAAAAGATTAAGCGTACAGCCAGACCCGAAGGGAAACGCCATAAACAAAATTATCAGTAACGAAATACGAATCTAATGTTTTAAAGAGTGATAATAATTGCTTATATTCATCTACAAATTAACCTTTAAGCCGATAAAAAAATATAATGTCTGTAAACACAAAAATAGTCGTTTTTATTCTATTATGCTTTTGCTTACAAGGCACTTATGCACAGGTTAATCCACCACAGAAAAACGTAAAAACTAAAAAAGACAGTACTGAAGTTTACCAAAAAATTAGAAACTATTCGAAAAAGAATAAATTTACACAAACCCTTCATAAACTGTTCTTCAGGGGAGACAATACACAAAAAAAAGAAGTTTTAGTACAAAATGACACCACCGATTTTAGTGGTAAAATCATTCGGAACATTAATATTATAACACTTGATCCGTTCGGGCATTCGGTAACAGACAGCACCAAGATACCCAAAAACTGGGGAGAAAGAACAGGAAACAGACTGCATTTAAAAACAAAAAAAATAGCAATCTACAATCTGCTGCTCTTTAAAAAAAACACCCCTTACGACACTTACAAAGTACAGGAAACTGAACGTTTGATACGATCTCAGCGATATGTTACAGCTGTAAGAATTACGAATAAAATAATCGGAGTAGCCTCAGATTCAGTTGACGTAACGATTAGAGTTCTGGACTCCTGGAGTACGATTCCCAGATTTGCGGTCTCTGGTAATCAGGTGTCTTTTGGTATTAAAGAGAAAGATTTTTTTGGAACAGGACAACAATTGGACTATAAACACACCAACCGATTTAAAGATGGCCGTACTGCCAACGAAGTAAGCTACAACATTCCTAATATTAAAAATACTTATATAGGAACCACTTTATACTACAAGATTGATCTTGATAACAACTATACGAAAAGTATCAACATTGAACGACTTTTTTATTCTCCTTTGACCCGATGGGCCGGTGGTATATATGCGGGGCAGAACTACAAAAAAGATTCTTTGCAGGCACCTGATAAATCGTATGCATTTCAACCCTTTAAAAATAATTTTCACGATTTCTGGGCAGGGCATGCCAGTAAAGTAACTCAAGATGAAGACGGTATCACCAACCTCGTGGCAACCGCACGTTTTCTGAACGTTAATTATAGTCAAACTCCTTCTGAACTCTACGACCCCACTCGTTTTTACTCTGATGAAAAGCTGATTTTAAGTGGAATTGGTTTGAACCGACGCAAATTTATAAAAGACAATTATATTTTTAGAAATGGCCAAACAGAGGACGTTCCCATTGGGAAAGTCTACGGAATTACTCTGGGGTATCAATACAAAAACAAAGAATGGCGCCCTTATGCAGGAGCACAGTTCTCTTTTGGAAATTACTACCGTTGGGGATTTTTTAGTACCAATCTGGAAGCCGGTACTTTTTTTCATGATTCAAAAACCTATCAAACGGCTTTCTCGTTTGAATCTAACTATTTCACAAAACTATTCACTATCGGAAACTGGAAACTTCGCCAGTTTGTAAACCCATTCATCGTTATTGGTGCCAATCGCGAAAATATCATTGGAGATCAGCTTAACATTAATGAGGCAAATGGTTTGGCTGGATTTAATACTGCTATATACGGAACAAATAAGGTGGTTCTGTCACTTCAAACACAAACCTATTCCCCTTACGCTATACTAGGATTTCGTATCAATCCCTTTTTTAATTATGGACTCGCTGTATTAGGAGGTCCAAATGACGCTGTTGGAAGAAATAAGGCCTACCAAAAAATAACTTTGGGTTTGTCGATAAATAATGACTACCTGGTATTCAGTTCCTTCCAGATTTCACTGTCCTACTACCCTACTATTCCTTTTCAGGGAGATAATGTTTTTAAAACCAACACTTTTCAGGCCTCTGATTTTGGTTTACAAAGCTTTGAACTGGCTAAACCACGAATTGTAGAGTACCAATAGTAAAAAATCTATTTTTCTTTACTTTTTTCAAAAAAAACAGAGACTACAAAAATAACTAGTATTCAACACTTTAGATAAATTTCATTTTTAAAAAGTCGTCAAAATGCATCATTTATCCGATGAAATACATTGTGCTTTAATTTTTGGCACAGTATATGAATATCACAAAACAGGATCAACCTTAACCTTTAAATTAAAAAAAATGAAAACAATAAAATTAGCAATTGCAGGACTTTTTCTCCTGGTTGCAAATGCCACGCAAGCGCAGGTATCTATAAACGTTAACATAGGAACACCTCCGGCTTGGGGACCGGCGGGATACGAAGAAATGGAGTATTATTATCTCCCGGACATCGAAGCGTACTATGACGTTAGAGCTTCACAGTTTCTTTATTTTGGAGGGGGTCGATGGGTTAGAACAACCTACTTGCCAAGGCAATACAGAAACTATGATTTATACGGAGGTTATAAAGTTGTTTTGAACGATTATCACGGCAGAACTCCTTATACTTACTTTGACCGTCACAGAGTAAAGTACTACAAAGGATACCATGGTGCTCCACAAAGATGTTACAAGCCAAGACCAAGATATGGTTATGACGACCGTCATTATGATAAAAAACGCTACGAAAAACGCCATAAACATGATAGAGACGATGACGATGATGATGACGATCACGATGGTCATTACGGGCGAAGAAGAGGCTAATTATTGCTAAATCGTTAATTTTCAACACAAAAGAGGATCAAAAATCATGATACTCTTTTTTTATGCATGCATAGTAAATACCAAAAACGTTAATTTAATAAATATAATTTAAAAATAACAACTAAAACGATTGAAAAAGTTAAAGTATTCACAAGCATAATGAGTTACGACTTACAAAATCGTAATTTTGCACAAAATTTAAACAAAAAAATAGATTTTATGAAGAAGAGCGTTTATTTATTTTCATGGTTAGCGTTGTCCCTTTTTACATTTTGTACGAATCATGACGACTCTGCAACGAATGACCAGGCTAAAAACAATAACATCGAAATCAATAGCGATATTACGGCTTTAAATAAGAGACTTGATTACACCAATTCCGGAGTAATTTCAATTAGCGGTTCATCAGCTTCAACAGCTAAACTGTTGAATAGCGCTCAATCTTCGGCTACCGGTTTTCCATTGGTTCAAATTGCAGAGGTTAATCCACCAAAAGACAATAGCGGAAGAACGTTACAGGCCAGTCATGTAGCGGTAAACGGAAACTATGCTTACGTTGCTTATACCATGAGTGGTGAAGCATATTCAGGAGCTATTGATGTTATTGATGTCTCTGATCCTTATAAACCTAAATTGATCACTTCAGCCCTAATCGCCAATACCGATATTACCTCGCTTACCTATTCAAACGGAAATCTAATTATTGGTGCAGCGGCCGATATCGATAAAAATCCATCGCTAAAAAGCCCTGCTGTTGTCATTAACATGCCTTTAAGTTCAGGTATGCTAACGGATAAATACACGATCACTAATCTTGAAGGTCAAGTAACAACTGATGCTGCTTCGAATTCAGGTTCTTATTTTGCGGTAACCGGAGATCAGGGAAGTCTGTTTAAAATCAATGCTGCCTCTAAAACAATCTCAGGAAAAGTTGCCGTAGAAGATTTACGTTCTGTAGCAATCAACGGAGATAAAGTAGTGACTTTGAGCGGAACAAAAGGAGTAAATATTTATAACGAATCAACACTGGCATTACAAAAAAGCTTTACCACATCAACAGATGTAAAGGCTTCAAAAAGAACGATAGATTTTGATGGTACAAAATTATTAGTATCAGAAGGATATAACGGTTTAAGTGTTTACGACATCAATAGCGGTTCAAAACTACAGACTATTCCGTTAGCTGTTGCCGGTGAAGAGAATGTTACTAATGCCTTGTCTGTTAATGACGGTTATGCCTTTGTAGCCAATGGTGCCGCAGGTTTAAATGTATACAAAACGGGGGCTCAACTTGGTTTATTGGGAACTGTTGATATACTAGGTTCGTCAAACTATGTAAAATCAAGTGGTAATTTTATCTATGTAGCCAGTGGAAAAGGCGGTTTGAAAATTATCAAGATGGAAAAACCAAACACCACTTTTGAGGGCTGTACAGGATATGGTACTTATAATCAGGGACAAAATCTGATTCTGAACTCCAATGAAGTTAAATCGTACTCCGGTGCTACCTCTATTAGCTCTGCCATTATTAATTCCGGTGCAGTATTAACGCACTGTGGTTCAATTACAGTTCAAAATAATCTAACCTTAAACAGTGGAGGAACTTTCAACATGAAAGGAACATTGTCTCAGGGTAAATACGGTCAGTCTAATCCAACAGAACTTATCATCAACAGCAATGCGGTATTACAAGTTGAAGGTACTGTAGTGATTTGGGGAGATGTTAGATTGAATAGTGGTGCGAAGATTAATTTTATTGGAAACAGCTCTTCTATTACCATTTATGGAAAAGTAACCAAAAACAGCAATGTTACCATTACAGGAAACTATAAAGACACAGAAAATAAATTGAAATAATTTACTGCAATCCTAAGAAATACCACGTGATCTAATACATTAGATCCATTTTCTATAAAGCTGTCAGATTTGATCTGGCAGCTTTTTTTTTGAATCAATTTTCTTAAAAAAGCAAATCAATAACCAAACATTAACATTTCATTTAAATACTCTTCCATGATTTAATTAGTATTTTTGAAACGCTATCAAAAAACACCTAACCTTATTATGCGAAAAATTCAGATACAAATTCTTCTCTTTTTTTTATCAGGCATTTCTCTTTCTTTTGCACAACAACCACAAAAACCAAGTTCTGTTGAAATTTACAACCAAATTAAAAAATTAAACTTTTTAGGTTCAGTATTGTATATCGCAGCGCATCCGGATGACGAAAATACCCGCCTAATTTCTTATATGGCCAATGAAGTAAATGCCAGAACGGGTTATTTATCTTTAACTCGTGGTGATGGCGGACAAAATTTAATTGGTCCGCAATTACGTGAATTGCTAGGTGTTATCAGAACACAAGAACTAATCGAAGCCAGAAAAATTGATGGCGGTGAACAGTTTTTCTCCCGTGCAAATGATTTTGGCTATTCTAAAACCCCTGATGAAACATTAGAAATCTGGAATAAAGATAAGGTACTGGCCGATATGATTTGGACGATCCGAAAATTTCAACCGGATGTAATCATCAACCGATTTGATCACCGTTCACCAGGTACTACCCACGGGCATCATACATCATCGGCGATGCTAAGTGTGGAAAGCTTTAAACTCACCAATGATCCGAAAACATATCCGGAACAATTAAAATATGTAAAACCCTGGCAGGTGAAACGTCAGTTTTTCAATACATCCTGGTGGTTCTACGGAAGTCAGGAAAAATTTAAAGCTGCAAATAAATCCAACTTTATTCAATTGGAAACCGGAGTTTACTATCCGGGAATTGGAAAGTCAAATCAGGAAATTGCTGCTTTAAGCCGCAGCCGTCATCAATCACAAGGTTTTGGAAGTACCGGATCACGTGGTGACGAAACCGAATTTTTAGAACTCATCAACGGTGATCGTCCGATAGACAAAACTAATTTATTTGAAGGAATTGATACTTCATGGAACCGCGTTAAAAACGGAAAACCTGTTGGAGATTTAATCTTTTCCATCATCGCCAAATATGATTTCAGCAATCCGTCAGCCAGTATTCCGGATCTGATTAAAGCCTATACGATGATTGAGGCATTGGAAGACGATCACTGGAAGTCTGTAAAATCAATCGCCATCAAAAATATCATCGCTTCCTGTACCGGATTGTATCTGGAAGCGGCAGCAATTGAGCAGGAAGCCACTCCGGGAAGCACTATTAAAGTTACTCTGGAAGCCATTAACAGATCTTCAATCGAAATGCAATTAAGCAGTGTGACTTCACTGCCAGATCAGAAAAGCACTCCACAAAATATACTGCTGAAAAACAATAACGATCAAAAAATAAGCTACCAAATTCAGCTTCCTACTACATTAGAATACACGCAGCCTTATTGGTTAAAAGAAAAAGCAACTGAAGGAATGTATACGGTTTCTAATCAGGAAAACATTGGTATTCCCGATATTATCAGACAAGTCAAAGTAGTTTTTAATGTCAAAATAAATGGTGTAGAAATTCCGTTCGAACGCACTGTAATTTACAAATACAATGACGGTGTAAAGGGAGAAATGTACAATTTCCTTGATATTGTTCCTGAAGTTACTACCTCAGTTCTTGAAAAAGTTCTAATTTTTGGAAGTACGAAAAGCAAGTTAGTACCGGTAAAAGTACGTGCAGGGAAAGACGGTATCAAAGGAAATCTGCAATTGGAATTACCAAAAAGCTGGAGCGTTTCTCCTAAGGAAATTCCTTTTACTTTAGAGAACAAAGGAAACGAACAGATCTTTTACTTTGAAGTTACACCACCCGTAAATCCGGAAGAAACCGTTGCTAAAAGTATTGCTGTTGTCGATGGCAAACGTTTTGACAAAGATCAGACCATTATCGATTACAGTCATATTACCAAACAAATGGTTTTAAAACCGGCTGAGTCAAAATGCATCCGAATTGAGTTAAAAACAAATGGTGATTCGATAGCTTATATTATGGGTGCCGGTGATGAAGTTCCAGAAAGTTTAGCGCAAATGGGATACAAAGTCAGTATTATTAAACCGGAAGAAATCACACCCGAGAAACTGGACTCCTTCAATGTTGTAATGACCGGAGTACGTGCCTATAATACTATAAATGCTTTGGCACACAAACAAAATATCCTTTTCAACTTTGTGAAAAGTGGTAAAAACATGATTGTACAATACAATACGTACGGACAAACGGTAACCGATCAAATTGCTCCTTATCCGTTAAAAATATCAAACGACCGTGTGACCGAAGAAAATGCTAAAATCACTTTTCTGGCTCCTAATCACCCTATTTTAAACACACCAAACAAAATCAGTACTAAAGATTTTGAAGGCTGGAAACAAGAACAGGGTTTGTATTATCCTGATCAGTATGATCCTGCCTTTACTCCTATTCTTTCTTCACATGACAAAGGAGAATCGGCTAAAAATGGTGCTCTGTTGGTGGCACCCTACGGAAAAGGATACTATATTTACACCGGTTTAAGCTTCTTTAGAGAACTGCCCGAAGGTGTTGCCGGAGCTTATCGATTGTTATCGAATATGATTTCATTAAAACAGCCCATAGAGGCTCCCAAACAGGAATTAAAAAAGTAAACTATTCCCAATATGGAAACTAAAAAAATAAAAAAATGGAAGAAAAGCTACACTTATGTTTTAGTAGCCAACGCCATTTACATTCTGATTTTTTTCTTAATCATGAAATTATACTCATAACCTATGCAGCTATTTGATTGGATCGTACTGATCGTTACTCTTTTATTCATCGTTGGGTACGGCTCTTGGAAAACCAAAGGAAGTAAAAACGTCGAAGATTTTATTCTTGGAAACAACGAAACTCCCTGGTATACCGTCGGACTATCCGTTATGGCTACTCAAGCCAGTGCTATTACTTTTCTTTCGACTCCAGGACAGGCCTATCATGACGGAATGGGTTTCATACAGTTCTATTTTGGACTGCCAATTGCCATGATTGTGATTTGTGTGACTTTTATTCCTCTTTATCATAAAAATAAAGTATTTACCGCTTATGAGTTTCTGGAAAAGAGATTCGATTTAAAAACCCGTTCTCTGGCTGCCATTTTATTTTTAGTTCAGAGAGGTTTAGGAACCGGTTTAACCATTTATGCACCGGCGATTATTCTCTCGGCTCTTTTGGGGTGGAATTTAACTCTAATGAACATTATAATCGGGGTTATGGTTATCATTTATACCTTTTCCGGAGGAACAAAGGCAGTAAACGTGACTCAGAAGCAGCAAATGTTTGTAATCATGTCGGGAATGTTTATCACTTTTTTCCTGATTCTGCACTACCTGCCAAACGATATGACTTTTACCAGTGCGCTGCACATTGCCGGAGCCAACGATAAAATGAATATTGTCGATTTCTCTTTTGATCCGGAAGAAAAATATACTTTCTGGAGTGGAATCACTGGTGGTTTTTTCCTCGCTCTTGCCTATTTCGGAACCGATCAATCGCAGGTTGGTCGCTATTTATCCGGAAAATCAGTTCGTGAAAGTCAAATGGGACTAATCATGAATGGACTTTTAAAGGTTCCTATGCAATTCTTTATTCTGCTGACCGGAGTTATGGTTTTTGTCTTTTTTCAGTTCAATCCCGTTCCGTTAAATTTCAATCCCAACAATAAAATTGTCATCGAAAAATCACCTTACAAAGAGGAGTACCATGCTTTAGAGAAAAAACTAAGCAGTTTATCAGAAGACAAAAAAGTGATCAATTTATTATACATCGACCAGCTGAATCAGGATTTCGACAATCCGATTTTACGAAAAGAACTGGTTACATTGTCCAATAAAGAAAAAGACCTTCGTGACCGTGCCAAAGAAATCATTTCCAAGGCTGATAGCAACAGTGAAACTAATGATAAAGATTACGTCTTCTTTCATTTTATTCTCAATTACTTGCCAAAAGGATTAATTGGTCTACTTTTAGCCGTAATTCTTTCAGCCGCAATGTCTTCAACGGCTTCAGGGTTAAATGCTTTAGCGTCGACGACTGCCATTGATATTTACAAACGAAATCTGAAAACTGAAAAATCGGAAAAACATTATCTGAACGCGACCAAGTTTTTCACCTTATTCTGGGGAATTGTAGCGATACTTTTTGCCTGCGTGGGAACTTTGTTCGAAAACTTAATTCAATTGGTAAACATTATTGGATCTATTTTCTACGGAACCGTTCTGGGCATCTTTTTAGTCGGCTTCTATCTCCGACGCGTAAAGGCCAAAGCCATGTTTTATAGTGCTATAATCAGTCAGCTTACCATATTTATCATTTATTATTTTATGATTGCAATTTACCCGAGCGGTCAGGAAAAACTGGGGTACTTATGGTTGAATTTCATTGGAGCCATTCTGACAATTGTTCTCTCATTATTCATGCAGCTGGCCTTTTTTAGAAATGAACCGGACGCAGAGGAAATCATTATCTAGTAATTCTAAAACCTAAATTTAGCATACAGCCTTTTCAAGTTAAAAAAATTAAACCCAGACAATTAAAAAATAATCTTCTAAATTTGATTTTGGAAGATTATTTTTTTTTATAAGCTGTAGTGGATAATCTGGTAATTCAAAACCATCTAACAACTAATATTTTACTTCAGCTAATTCTTCGACAAAATTTTTATCTTTGAGAAAGCAACCGTTTAAATTCCAACTCTATGAAAGATTTGAAAAAATACAGCAATAAGACTAAAGCTGCTTTTATTTTATTGATTGTAATGCTTCTAATTCTTCTGGGGAATTTCAATACACTTCTAAATTCAAAAAATGTAAATGAAAATATTAACGCAATTTACAAAGACCGCTTAGTGGTTGCGCATTACATTTTTCAATACTCCAAAGAACTCCATTTTATAAAATCGGAAGCCGAAAAACTGGATTTAAGCGATACTATCAAAAAAGACGAAATCATTCAGACATTAAATATTATCCACACCATTGACGATTTATATGCCAAAACTGTACTGACCGATACGGAAAAACAGTATTTCGATGCTTTTTTAAATTCCTGTAAAGAAATAAACCATCAGGTTGCTGCCAAAAACTGGAATAAAATTGCCGTTTCAAGCAATGAAGCTCTAAAAACCTTAGAAGCTTTATCCCAAATTCAGATTCAGGAAGGAAAAGCAAAACTCGCGAGTGCCAATGCGATGTACAGTAAAAACAATAGTCTTGGGCAATTGCAAATTGCACTTCTCATTATTTTGGGCAGCATCACAGTTTACCTTTTGATTGTCAAGAAAATTAAAAAAAGTATTAAAATTCCTGAGCCGCCAAGTTTGAACTAATTTTAGGATGTGTTCTCATTAAGAATGTTACGAATTTAATGCGCTGAGTTTTACGGATTCGTTTCACAAAAATACAGATTTGTTTTTTTAGCATTTTAACCAATATTGTGCTCATTTGGCACAAGAAACTGTATTACTCTTTAAAATCAAACATTTACAAACTTTTCCCCGATAAATTATGTCGCTCCTTCGGAGCTTTTTATTGTATTGGATAATTTTGTTATGGCTATAACTATTTCGCTCCTTCGGAGCTTGATCAGAAATTTTCCTTCATGAGAATGATACATAAAAAAAAACCGTGAAAATCCGCGTTTTCGTGAAACGAATCCGCTACATCCGCGTCTAGAACCGAGGTATATATCTCCATTTCAATATCAATATCAATGTCAAAAATAACGCTATCTATTACTTTAATTTCCTGCCCTCTTCTTTAATTGGCAAATCACCGAAGTTTCTTCCTTGTGGAGATAATTCTGTTAAACCTATTTCGCTCCTTCGGAGCTTGACTCAAAATTATCCTTCATGAATAATACATAAAAAAATCCGTTCAAATCCGCGTTTTCGTGAAACGAATCCGCTACATCCGCGTCTAAAACCGAGGTATATATCTCCATTTCAATATCAATGTCAATGTCAATGTCAAAAATAACGCTATCTATTACTTTAATTTCCTGCCCTCTTCTTTCATTGGCAAATCACCGAAGTTTCTTCCTTGTGGAGATAATTCTGTTAAACCTATTTCGCTCCTTCGGAGCTAGACTCAAAATTATCCTTCATGAGAATGATACATGAAAAAATCCGTGTTAATCCGCGTTTTCGTGAAACGAATCCGCTACATCCGCGTCTAAAACCGAGGTATATAACTCCATTTCAATATCAATGTCAATGTCAAAAATAACGCTATCTATTACTTCAATTCCTGCCCTCTTCTTTCATTGGCAAATCACCGAAGTTTCTTCCTTGTGGAGATAATTCTGTTAAACCTATTTCGCTCCTTCGGAGCTTGACTCAAAATTTTCCTTCATGAGAATGATACATGAAAAAAAATCCGTGAAAATCCGCGTCTAAAACCAAGGTATATACCTCCATTTCAATATCAATGTCAGAACTAATGCTATCTACTTCAATTTCCTGTCCTCTTCTTTAATTGGCAAGTCATTTATACTGGCGAATCGCTTTTGCATAAGTCCATTAGCATCAAACTCCCAGTTTTCATTTCCGTAGGCTCTGAACCAGTTTCCATCCGGAGTCTGATATTCGTACTCAAATCGCACGGCAATTCTGTTTTCTGTATGTGCCCAATATTCTTTTTTGAGTTTGTAATGTCTTTCCTTCTCCCATTTTTGAGTCAAAAAACGAATGATGGCCTCTCTTCCATTGACAAACTGATCTCTGTTTCGCCATTCGCTATCAACGGTATACGCTTTTGAAACACGCTCAGGATCCTGACTGTTCCAGGCGTCTTCTGCCAATTGAATTTTTTCTAATGCCGTTTCATAAGTAAAAGGCGGCAATGGTAACTTCTGTTCCATAACTATAAAATTAAAGTTTGAATTATTTTCTTGGATTGCTCGATAAGATGATTTGATTGGAATAACTGACTTTCGATGATACAGCTTTCAAACAGTAAATAAATATGATCTGCCAAAAGCTCATTTTCAATCTCCGCTTTAAAGTAATTTCGTAAGTCTGATTTATGGCTATGAATGACACTCAGTACTTTCTCATTATCTGGAGGTATTTCTGAAAGTAGGTTCAAAAAACTACACCCTCTGAAATTTTCCTTTTGATTCATGGCTATTAAAAAGTCAAAAGAAGTCAAAACTTTTAATTTAGAATCTTTTTGATCTGAAGTGAATTGTTCTAGCTTCGCAAACCAATATTCATGACGCCACTCTAAAAAGGCGACACATAAATCTTCTTTTGATTTAAAATGCTGATAAAAACTCGCTTTTGCCACTTTCGCTTCTTCAATAATCTGATTTATACCTGTGGAATTATATCCTTGGGTATGAAACAAAACGGAGGCTTTATCTAAAATTCGTTCTTTGGGCTGCATGTTTGGTTTACGTTTGGAAGTACAAATGTAAACAATTTTTAATAAAAACAGACAGGTCTGTCTATTTTAAATAAATCTTCTATTTTTTTTAACCGCAAAGAACGCGAAGGTTTACGCAAAGTACAGCAGGGTGAATTCTGAAATATTTTTTTAAGACTTCCCAAGCAATACTAAATAAAAAATCCAAATTCCAAATCCCAATTGAACATTGGAATCTGGAATTTGGATTTTTAAAATTTAGAATTTAATAATTCAGTGAATTATTATCTGCTCCACTCAGCGATACTGTCTTTATTTAATTTTACGTAGTCTTGATTTTTAGCAGCTTCTGCAGCAGCAAGGGAAATTTTAGCGGTTTCAATTGCTCCTTTTTTATCTCCTTGTTTTGCCTGAATTTGCGATTTCAATCTTAAAATGTAATATGGTTTATCAGCGCTAAGGTCTAATGATTTATCTATATAAGTTCTGGCAGTTTCGATGTTTCCGTTTGCCTGAAACAAGTAAGTTGCAGCTGAAAAATAATCGTTTGAACTTGGTCCTCCTAAAACTTTCTCAATACTTGCCGTAGCCGTTTTTGCAGTTGGTACTTCAAACTTTAATGCTACATGAGAATTTTCCCAGGACATTTCTAAATAACCGTAGTTTGGGTCTAAACCATTAATTCCAATAGTAAAAGTCTCTACCGGAGTTGGCAATGCATCTTCTTTCACCGTGGTTCTCAAAGCTACATAAGCATCACTCCAGTTTTCAGGTAATCCCCAGTTATCAGTAGAAAGGTAAAAAATAACTTCCCAGCTTTCAATTTTAGGAATCGTATAAATTGCATATTTACCTTTTTTCAATGTTTTCCCGTCGATCACTACATCATCACTAAAATTAATGATCGTGTTTTCATTAGCTCCGGTTCTCCATAATTTTCCAAACGGAACCAGATTTCCAAATACAGCTCTTCCTCTGGCACCCGGTCTTGAATAGGTAACTTCAACGTCAGTCAATCCAACGGTTTGCTTGATATATCCTTTAGGACTCGCTTGCGGAGTTTTTATTTGTGCTTCTGTAGCAAAAGGAGCCAAAACAATGGCTAATGCGATAAGTAGTTTTTTCATTTTGTTAGTTTATTTTGTTCCCTCAAATTTACAAATTCAATTAGCGAATAAATGTTAAATTTAACTTAATTCAAGCGTCTAACTGTGATATTTTTTGCGCATTCAGCTCACTAAAGTGATTGATAATCAAATCAGCATCTGATAAATCCTGTAATTTCGAATGATGACTGTTATACCCTACACAATATACGCCAGCGCCTTTTGCTGCTTTCACCCCATTTGTACTGTCTTCAATGATAATACAGTTTTCTTTTGGAGCTTTCGATAGCGAAGCTGCATGTACAAAAATGGCCGGATTTGGCTTAGATTGCGGAAAATCTTCACCACTGACAATATCGGTAAAATACTGGTGCAAATTGAATCTGGTAAACACACGTTCAATCGTTACTTTTGAAGCCGAAGAAGCCAAAATTAACTGTATTCCGTTAGCGTATAGATCTTTGATCAAATCTTCAACACCTTCTAATAAGTACAAATCTTCTTTGGTATCAAAGGCGTCATTAAAAATATTTCTTTTTCGTTGGATTAAATCTTCAACTTCGTGCTCAATTGTTGGAAAAAGCTCTTTTAGAGTCTGAAAGGTATTTCGTGTCGAAAATCCGGTAAACGAAGTGTACATCTCTTCCGTTACTGTAATATTCAGTTCGGTAAATTGTTTGTAATAAGCATAACGATGTACAGGTTCAGTGTCTACAATGACACCATCCATATCGAAGATTACTGTTTTTATCATTTTTTTTTAGTTACTAAGGTTGTGAGGGGCTAAGGTTCTAAGTTTTTTTCTTAAGGTACTAAGGTACTGAGATTCTAAGGTTCTGAGTTTTTTTTCTGAAACTTATTTGCTAAAGACTTAGTACCTCAGAACCTTAGTATCTTAGAACCTTTTCTACTCCTTCTTCAGCAAATAACGAATCACTGTTTCAGCAACATGCAGACCAAATAATCCCGGCATATAACTGTTGGTTCCGTAGAATGATTTTTTGAAGTTTTTCCCGTCTGTTAGTTTTAAACTTTTCTCGTCCTGAATTTCAGAAGAGAAAACTACTTTTAATTTGTTTATTTTTTCGGCTTTTAGACGCTTTCTGATTGTTTTAGAGAAGTAACAGTTTATTGTTTTTGAGATATCCGTTACTTTTACTTTCGAAGCCAGCATTTTTCCGCCCGCACCCATACTGCTGATAATTTTTACTCTCTTACGTTTTGCAGCAATGATCAGGTTTAATTTTGGTGTGATACTGTCGATACAATCCAACACATAATCAAACTCAGAAGAAACCATCTCAAAAGCTCTTTCAGGAGACAAAAACTCCTGTACTCTCGTTAGCTTCAATTCCGGATTGATGTCCATCAAACGGTCTCCAACAATCGTAATTTTAGGTTGACCAACAGTGGAGTGCAAAGCCGGTAATTGTCTGTTAATGTTTGTAATATCTACTACATCGCCATCAACAATAGTCATACTTCCTACTCCTGCTCTTGCCAAAAATTCAGCTGCAAATGATCCAACTCCTCCTAAACCTACTACCAACACATTGGAATTTTGTAGGTTTTGCAATCCTTCTTTCGTAAATAAAAGCTCGGCTCTTTCTGTCCACTCTGCCATATGTTAATCTTGTTATTTTTGTTTATTTTTTTATTTGTTTCAGGTTTCAGTTTATTTGTTTCAGGTTTCAAGTTTCAAGTTTCAGGTTTCAGGTTTCAGGTTTCAAGTTTCAAGTTTCAGGTTTCAGGTTTCAAGTTTCAGGTTTTACGTTGGTCAGTTCGAGCGAAGTCGAGAACTTTTTGGAATTTAGATTTTCTAAAATTGAAATTTTAATTCTCATTACTTTTCCCAAAAACAGCATTGAAATTATCCGACACAATCTTTTGCAATTCTTTAATGGTTAAACCTTTATATTGCGATGCCAATTCATAAACCTGCTCTATACTTTCCTCAATCGTATCCGTTTCCAAAAAAAAGCGATCCTTAGGTATGGTCTGAAAAACAGTTTTTAAATCGGGATTTCGCAAAAGATATTTTCCAAACGAAATATAAAATCCTTCTTTAATTAGCTGCGCGGCAATCTGACCGTTTTTTGAAAAACCATGAACAATCATCGGAACCGAAATTTTCATTCTCTTCTTCAATGCAATCATTTCCTGAAAAGCAGCAACACAATGGATGACAACCGGTTTTTGATACTTCTCCGCCAGTGCCAGTTGCTTTTCAAAAACGATTAATTGCTGTTCCAACGGAATCTCGATTCGCTTGTCTAAGCCGCATTCACCGATAGCCAGACAATTATTCGATTGTAATTTTTCTTCTATAATTTTCAATTCAGCATCAATTTGATCCTCTTTTATGTACCAAGGGTGAATTCCTATGGAATAAAACGGAATCGAAGCATCAAACTCCTGTGGGTATTGATTGACCAATTCCAGCACATTGGCTTGATTTTTAAAGTGATGGGTATGAAAATTAAAAAATTCCATTTAATGAAATGCTTTAACTCCCGCTTTGATTTCTACATTCAGATCGTTTTCCAAAGGAACTATCGGACATGAATATTTATGATTATAAGCGCAATACGGATTGTAGGCCATATTAAAATCAACCGCAATTGTGTTTCCTTTTGGAACTTTTAAATCAATGTATCTTCCTCCGATGTAACTTCCTTTACCCGAAGTTAAATCTGAAAATGGTAAGAACAGATGATCTTTATACTCCTTCGTTTTCGAAAGTTCTATGTTTCTGTAAACATTCAATTTAAGGGCCACTCCGTCAATTGTAAAATATAAAGTTCCGTATTTGATGTATTTTGGCGTTCTTGTTCCGGTCGTTTTCATTTCGAAAACTTTTTCATTTTGTGCTTTCTCTAATTTTGCAGTCACAAAATACTTTGCATTTATGGGATAAAAATCTAAACTTTTAAAGGCTTTCAGATCTTCCGCCATTAACGGACTCGTCTTAGCATCAGCATATTCTGAATTTATTGTCTTTTGAAACTTTTCACTTTCCTTTTGATCAAATTTACTTTGTCCCAAGCAAAAATTAATCGCTAACAATACTAAAAAAACTATACTTTTTTTCATCTTAGAAATTTTGAGCAAAAATAGTTCAAAAGTAACAAAGCAGCAACCGCTCATCCATACAAAGTTTACTAACTTTGTTGCAAATAACTTATTTATAATGCTTAAAACCGCTTTTAGCCGCTACATCAATAATTTTAAAGGTTTTTCGAGAGAAATTTGGATTCTTGCTATTGTTACTTTTATCAATCGTGCCGGAACCATGGTGCTTCCATTTTTGTCCAAATATTTAAAAGAAGATTTGCATTTTACGTACATTCAGGTAGGCTGGATTATGGTGGCTTTTGGTTTCGGATCAATGTTAGGTTCCTGGCTGGGTGGAAAATTAACAGACAAAATCGGGTTTTACAAAATCATGATTTTTAGTTTGTTTACTAGTGGAGTTTTCCTTTTCCTTATTCAATATGTTACCCATTTCTGGACGCTTTGCGTCGCGATATTTACTTTAATGACTATTGCCGATATGTTTCGCCCGGCGATGTATGTTTCGCTTGGTGCCTATTCTGAACCCGAAAACCGAACGCGTGCCCTTAGTTTGGTACGTCTTGCCGTTAATTTAGGATTTGCCGCAGGACCAGCATTAGGAGGTTTGATTATTATGGGTATGGGGTATTCAGGCTTATTTTGGGTAGACGGTGCATCGTGTATCATCGCCATTTCGATATTTGCCATACTGGTTAAAGAGAAGAAAAAAATACTAGACGAAGATAAAATCGAAAATACCGAAGTTAAAAAATCAGTTCTTCAGGACAAAATCTTTTGGGTTTTCTTGTTTGTGTGTTTCGCGACGGCTATCATATTCTTCCAGCTTTTTACCACTTTACCGCTGTATCATAACGAAAAATTTGGTTTAAGCGCGTTTCAGACCGGACTCTTAATGACACTAAACGGGTTGCTTATTTTTACTTTGGAAATGCCAACTGTTGCTTTTATGGAGCGGAAAGGCTTTCCTAAAATAAAAATTATCACACTTGGATCTTCCATTATAGCCCTGAGTTTCTTTTTATTATTGATTAATGTTTGGGCATGGATTCTGGTAATCAGCATGATTCTTTTCTCGCTTGGAGAAATTCTCAACTTCCCTTTCTCGAATGCTTTTGCACTAAGCCGGGCACCACGCGGACAGGAAGGCCGTTATATGGCACTTTACACTATGAGTTTTAGTCTTGCACATATTGTGAGTGCAAAAGTAGGCTTCGAAATCATCTCCCGGTTCGGATACCAAATCAATTGGCTTTTCATGGCTTCTATTGGAGTTTTTGCAACGCTATGCTGCTTTTGGATTAAAAAGGCATTGGTCAGGGAGAAAATATCTTAAAAACTTATTTTCCTTATATCGTTTATTAAACCCGACAGGTTTCAAAAACCTGTCGGGTTTCTTTGTATATAATTTTTTTTATAGATCAAAGTCCAATAATTCTCTTGGATGTTTTCCTAATCCTTCTTATTTAACCCATTAAAGAAAATCGACTATTTCCTTCACTTCTTTTTTAAACTTTAAAGCTACGAATGCATTTTAAGACGTCCTTAAACCATGTTAAAAACCTATAAAACAACCCATTAAACCTAATTTTAAACTAACTTTAATGCCTCTAAAAGACATTCAAAACGTAATTTTTAGTTAAATAACTATTTTTATAGTTGCGTAACTAGAAAAATAGTTGTAGGTTTGAATTAAAATTAGAAAACATGCAAAAGTTAACGAACAAAGAAGAGGAAATCATGCATATTTTATGGAGGCTTAAAAAAGCTTTTGTAAAGGAAGTTCAGGCAGAAATAACAGAAGATCAACCCCACTACAATACCTTATCGACTATAGTGCGTAATCTGGAAGAGAAAGGATTTGTGGGGCACAATGCTTTTGGAAACACACATCAATATTATCCAATCATTACTTTAGAGGCCTACAGTAAAAAGTATATGAATACGGCAATTGACAACTATTTTAATAGTTCGTATAAAAATATGGTTTCATTCTTTGCTAAAGAGGAGAAAATTTCGGCAGCAGAATTACGTGAAATTTTAGACATGATCGAAAATCCAAAAGGAGAAAAATAATTGTTTATGGAAGCACTTTTCTTATTTATCGCAAAATCCGGTGGTTTATTAATATTGTTTTATTGTGCTTATTATTTTTTACTGCGCAAAGAAACTTTTTTTAACAGCAACAGATGGTTTTTATTGGCTGGTTTAATTACCTCAGTAGTGTTGCCTTTTTTGGTATACTCTAAAACTGTTTGGGTAAACCCTACTCCCGAGACCCATTTGCATTATACTACTGTTTACCAACCGCCGCTTGTCGAAAATAATGCTTCCTTAATCAACTGGAATCTGGTGCTGCTTTCAGTCTACATCATAGTACTTCTGGGATTACTTTTAAAATTTGCCTACGACTTTTATAGTCTAAATGCAGTTCTGAAAGGAAAGAAAATCACGCAGCAAGCCGATTTCAAATTCATCGATACCAACGAAAATATTGCTCCTTTCTCTTATTTTGATTATATCGTGTACAACTCATCAATGTACACGCCTTCGGAATTAGAGAGTATTATCGAGCATGAAAAGGTGCATAGTGAGCAAAATCATACTGCCGATGTTTTACTGTCAAGAATATTCTGCGTTCTCTTTTGGTTCAACCCGATCATGTGGCTGTATAAAAAAGCAATTCTTCAAAATCTGGAATTCATCGCCGATAGTGAAGCTGCACGAAAAATCTCCGACAAAAAAGCGTATCAGTACACACTTTTAAAAATTACAACACATGAAAATTGTGTTGCCATTACCAATCATTTTTATCAATCATTAATCAAAAAACGAATCATTATGTTAAACAAAAATCAATCAAAGAAAAGAAATTCCTGGAAGTTTGGAGCAATAGTTCCGGCACTTGCTGCATTTGTATTAGTATTTCAAATCGAAGTAATTGCCAAAGAAAAACAACAAACGGCAAAGGTAATTTCAGGAAAAACAGAATCTGTAGATGTTTACAAAATCAAAAAAAATACGACAGATGCTGAATTAAAGGAGATCAAAGAAAAATTAAAAGCAATTCATAACATTGAATTTAAGGCTTCTGAGATAAAAAGAAATGCTGACAATGAATTAATATCAATCAAAATTGATGTTAAAAATGGCAAACAGCAAGCACAATCTGTTCAGACTTCAGGAAATGAAGCCATTAAAGATTTTGGATTAATTGTTACAACGGATACGAATGGCAGCAAAAATGTTGGCATTCAGACTGCTGATGAAAGTAATAATTCTGAAAGCCACAAAGAATCCAAAAAAGTAAAAAACAAAAAAGTAATCCTTAAACAAACTAAAAATGTTAACACTAATTCTGGTACTGACAAAGAAATTGCTAGCAATACTCGTACAAATACTAGCACTACTACTGTAATTACAGATGATAACGGAACAACCAGCGTATCTACCTCAAATAGTGATGGTAAAATTATTGTTTCGACATCGGGTAAAGGCAGCGCAAAAGGGCCTAAACTTACCATCGTTGACGGAGTTGAAATGCCTGCCAATTATAGCCTTGAAGACCTTAAACCAAAACATATTAAAAAAATGAGTGTCTATAAAGGAAGTGAAGCCACTGCTAAATATGGAGAAAAAGGGGCTAATGGTGTAATCGAAATCGAAACACATCAATAGGAAAGCTTAAAATGCAAAAGCTAACCAACAAAGAAGAGGAGATCATGCACATTTTATGGAAGCTTCAAAAAGCTTTTGTAAAAGAAATTCAGGCAGAGATCACAGAAGATCAACCACATTACAACACTTTATCTACAATTGTTCGTAATCTGGAAGAAAAAGGCTATGTAAGTCATAGCGCTTTTGGAAATACACATCAATACTATCCACTGGTGAGTATTGAAGAATATCGAAAAGGGTTTATGCATACTGCTATCGATAATTATTTTAACAGCTCTTATAAAAGTATGGTTTCATTTTTTGCCAAAGAAGAAAAAATCTCGGCAGCAGAATTACGAGAAATCTTAGTCATGATCGAAACTCCCTAAAATAAAAAATAGTTAGTTATGGAAGCCTTTTTCATTTTTATCGCAAAATCAAGCGGACTGGTAATATTGTTCTATTGTGCTTATTATTTTTTATTGCGCAAAGAAACCTTTTTTAACAGCAGCCGATGGTTCTTATTAGCAGGATTAATTACCTCCGTTGCTTTACCTTTTTTAGTTTACACCAAAATTGTATGGATAGAACCCACTCCTATTGTTCAGGCTCCTGTAATGGCTGCCTCAAAAACAACAATCGCTGCAATGGATTATTCGAAAGCATATCTTTCGCCCGCTGTAGCAGAAGATCCTTTTGAAATCAATTGGAATTATGTTGTACTGGCTGTGTATGGTATCGGATTTTTGGCTTTGGTCATAAAATTCATGATTGACTTTTATAGTCTTAATTCTGTTCTAAAAGGGAAAAAAGTACTACAGCAGGCCGATTTTAAATTTGTCGATATCAACGAAAACATTGCTCCTTTTTCTTATTTTGATTATATCGTATACAACTCATCAATGTATACCGCATTAGAATTAGAGAGTATTATCGAACACGAAAAGGTACATAGCGACCAAAATCATACGATGGATGTTTTAATCTCTAGAGTATTTTGCGTCTTATTTTGGTTCAATCCTTTTATCTGGCTGTACAAAAAAGCAATTCTTCAGAACCTTGAATTTATTGCCGACAGTGAGGCTGCCAAAATAATAACCGACAAAAAAGCGTATCAGTACACGCTTTTAAAAATAACAGCACACGAAAGCTGTGTTGCAATCACCAATCATTTTTATCAATCATTAATCAAAAAACGAATTGTCATGTTAAACAAAAATCAATCAAAGAAATGGAATTACTGGAAGTATTATGCCATCATTCCGGCACTAGCTGCTTTTATCTTTTTATTCCAAATTAAAACCATCGCACAAGAAAAAGAGGCTAAAGAAGGTAGAGAATCGAAAGAGATCATCGAAAAAAATGACTCAACCGAGGTTATTAAAATCCAAAAAAACACTACAGATCAGGAACTTAAAAAAATTACAGCCGATTTAAAACAAAAACACAATGTTGATGTTGTTATTTCGGATGTAAAAAGAAACAGTGAAAATGAGCTGACCGCCATTAAAGTAGACGTGAAAAGACAAAATGGAAAAACACAAACCATTCACATTGAAAGCAATAAAGCGATTAAAGGCTGTGGAATTGTGGTATCAACCCAAGATAACGGTTCCAAGAATATAGCGTTAATAACGGATGATGCTCCAAGTAACCCCCGAATTTTTAGAAATCAGGTTGCAGAGAGAGATGAAATTAATGATACAGATGGCGCCCCTCTTACACCTCCAACCCCTCCGACTCCACCGTCATTTCCTAATGGAGCAATGCCACAAATGCCTACATTAAATGTTCCAATGCCTCCAATGCCACCAATAAGTTCAGGCAGTAAAGCTGACATGGCTAATTTTAAGAAAGATATGGCCGAATATGAAAAGAAAGTAAAATCTATCGAACCAAGTATTGCCGCCTACGAAAAACAATTGAATGAATTCTTATCGCAAAGAGATGCAAATTATGAGAAAGATATGCAAAAGTATGAGGCTGCAATGGATAAATTCAGTGCCGAAATGGAAAAATTTGCCGAGAACATAGAAGTTAAATATGGAAAAGATTCTAAAGAGTACGACATCAATATAAAGCAGTACGAGCAAGATATGGAACATGTCAAAAAAGACATGAAACAGTACCAAAAAGATGCAAAACAACATGAAAGAGATGCAAGGCAAAAAGAAAGAGACGCAAGACAAAAAGAAAGAGATGCAAGACAGAAAGAAAGAGACCAAAGAAGAGATTTAGAAAGCAGAAGATCATAATTCAGGATTTACTTCAAAACAATATAAAAACTTAAAAATCAACAACAAAGACTTTGCCTGACCGCAAAGTCTTTTTTTTATATCTTTGCAAAAAATTAAGCACTTATGTACAAAATTTTAGCCCGAATCAATAAAATACTGTTGCCGAGTTTTACAAAACAAGGTCTGGACATTACGAAAGCAAAAAAATGGCAGATGGCCGTTATTGGTTATCGGGCTTATGTTACCAAAAGAGCTTTAGGATAGTATTCTAAAAAATCTCTTCAAAGCTCTACCCAACCGTCTTCGGTTATCGGCTATATTGGCCGTTTTTCTCTCCACTACATTTCCATGAAAAATAAAGAATTCAATATCCCCCCTGTTTACGCTGTACTTCTTGCAATTATAAGTGTTCAGTGTGGGGCTGCCATTGCAAAAAGTTTATTCCCAACTATAGGTGCTGCGGGAACAGCTTCTTTGCGAATCGGGATTTCGGCTGTCATTTTACTTTTAGCATACAGACCCAATTTAAAAGCAATTACTCCAAAACAATGGAGAATTGTTCTTCCTTATGGTTTGACACTTGGCGCTATGAATTTAGTTTTTTATAGTGCAATAGAAAGAATCCCGATTGGTCTGGCAGTGACACTTGAATTTATAGGTCCATTACTGGTTGCCATCGTCGGCTCGAAGCGTTTGCTTGATTATTGCTGGGTAGTACTGGCAGCGATTGGAATAGTTTTAATAGCTCCATGGTCAAATGACCAAATCGATCCTATAGGTGTTTTATTTGCTCTTTTTGCAGGTGCTTTATGGGCTGCCTATATTGTTCTGGGCGGAAAAGTTTCTAAAATTATGCATGGCGGAGAAGCAGTTGCCACCGGAATGCTATTCGGAGCCATTTTAATTCTACCGTTTGGTATCTATGAAAACGGATTGATAAATCTTACCCCTAAACTCTTCGGGATGGGTGTTGCTCTGGCTCTTCTATCCAGTGCCATTCCATTTACACTCGAAATGAAAGCTCTGGGCCAGCTCCCTCCTCGTACTTTTAGTATTTTAATGAGTTTAGAGCCCGCTGCGGCAGCTATCTGCGCTTTTATTTTCTTGCAGGAACATCTAAACTTTTATGAAATTTTAGCAGTACTATGTGTTGTAATTGCTTCGGCAGGATCAACTTTAACTGCAAAGAGGTAAATCGCAAAAATTCAAATTCCAAATCCCAAATCCCAATTTGAAAGTCGGAATTTAGAATTTGGAATGTAAGAATTAAGTCTAAGACTTAGTGTCTAAAAATTATATTAACTTTTTGGCAATAATACCGTATCAATTACGTGAATTACACCATTTGACTGATTTACATCTGCAATAGTAACTTTAGCACTGTTTCCGCTTTCGTCAGTAAGGTATAAATCTTTTCCTTTCATCCAGGCTGTCAGTGTACCACCGTTAACCGCTTTAATAGTTGCTTTCCCTTTACCCTCTTTAATTGCTTTTGCAATACCTGAAGCATTCCATTTTCCTGCTACTACATGGTAAGTCAGGATATTTTGAAGCATTTTTTTGTTTTCTGGTTTCAATAATGTTTCAACAGTTCCTTTTGGTAATTTATCAAATGCTGCATTTGTTGGGGCAAAAACAGTAAACGGTCCCTTTCCTTCAAGGGTTTCCACTAATCCGGCTGCTTTTACAGCTGCCACTAATGTCGTGTGGTCTTTTGAATTAACGGCATTTTCAATAATATTTTTAGTAGGATACATTGCGGCTCCTCCAACCATTACGGTTTTTTGCGCAAATGATGTAAATCCAAATCCTAATACCAGGATTGCTACGGCTAAAAAATTTCTAGTTTTCATAATTAATATTTTAGGTTATAAGCTCATTTACGCGGTAATATTAGTTTTGGTTTTAATACATCTTCAAAAAAACTAATATTATACTGAATATTTTTCAAAATCCGCTAAATAACAAGGCTTTAGAAAAGAAATTTTTTTTTTTTTAAAAATCGAACTTCCTTCCCTTTTAACTTAAAAACATTAACCTTAAATCATTATTTTTTTCTAAGAATCGTTTGATTCATGTAAAGCCCAATTCTGTTTTACGACTGATTGAATGATAACCCAATTTTCGATAGCTCTCAAACTGTGCTTCATCAAAAAACTGATCTGCTGTAGATTGTTGTGGAAAATCGGGATTAGCCAAAGCATATTCTCGTATATCAATAGGCTCATCCCCCGTTAATGCAGCTTTTATATAGATTAACGTTCCTTTTCTTTTTATGCCCGGATAAGTAATTTCTCCTTTAATAATGTGCTCCTTTGACTTCCCATCTCGCTTCGTAATATCTTTAAAGTCTTCAAAAATAATCTCTACACCAAAATCAATACGGCATCTTCTAATCGCATTGGCCAGACCTTCACAGGCTATGTCCTGATCTTGTTCACCATCTCCCAATATGATATGATGACAACGTCTTCTAATGAGTTCATACAATCCCATATTGTCAAAATGCCCTCCATCTGAAAGACTTACATACTCCATGTTGATATCAGATTTACCAATCAAATCGTAAATAATGTACAATAAACCAAATCTCGGATTAGAATCCTTCCAACGTTTAAGTCTTGTATTACCAATCCATCGTCCCAAACGAACATTAAACATGGTTAACAAAAACGCCATAGGTGCTGAAGAATGATATCCCCAATTCGGATTTACTGCTGCTCCTGAAATAGCCATAGCGGTACCAATAGTTGGTCCTCCATTTACATTTGAAAATCTATTCGTAGGACGATAACCGTATTCGTATACGTGATCCACGTAATAAGTAGACGGGCGTGTTGGACTAAAATCATATCCACAATACAGAGGTGTAAATACAAAAGATTCCGCTTTACGATCCTGACGGTCTAATGCCGAAACAACAGTAGCATTGAGTGCTGTATTCAAAATAGGATATGGACCAAAATAACCGTCTTCGACCTTCATTGATGACAGCAATACATCATCGTCTGTATCAAAACCAGTAAATACATTTGCAGTTTTAATACGATCTTCCCTGCTACGGGTGGCCCCCATAAAAGCTCTTATAAGTCGGTTGCGATAAAAATGGTGAAGGGAAAACTCATTGACTCCAACACGCCAGCTCAGTAAAAATGTGATAATTAACAATCCTATCGATATTCCCAAATTACCTAAAATATTTTCATCCGTTTTCCTGATCAGCTCTATAATAGCCGACCCAATAAGAAGCACCCCAATCATAAAAATAAATGGTACAATCTTAGCAACCTTATTCATAATGCCCATAAACTTCTTTGGATCTTCATCACCTTTAGACGTAAATGCTATTTTTACACCCCAGGCAACTATTGCTGCCCAGCCTCCGGTAATAGGTATCCCAATCAAAGCGTCCTCAACATTAAAATTTTCCCATAAATCGGGCATAATTAATGCTGTAAAACAAATAAGAATCCAAAAAAACATAAATCGATGTAAATAAGCTCCCGTTCTTCCCCACCACTCCCTTCGATAATCGGGAAATACCTTTCCCATTATAGCCATTCTTGTGATTATAGAAAGAGTAAAAATTTCGAGAACAATAGGAATACTAACTAATAATTTTACTTTAGATTCAAAAACTGCGTTGTCCCATAACTTTAATTCTATACCAAATATGCTTTCTAAGCCAGTGCGAAATTCTAATGCAATAAAATTAATATTCTTCCAAAATAAATAAAACAATAGACCAACAACGACAGAAGCCACTGCTGAAGATATCACTATCACAGTCCAATTTTTGAGTCCGGTCTCCCACTTCTCACTTTCCAATCTCCTTCTTTCTACTTCAGAGGATTCTTTTGCCACTACATTTGCCTTACCTAATTCTATTAAATCGTATCTTTTACCATAATTCCCCTTTAACGCCACTAAAATTAATGCTATAAATGACGGAAGAGATATCACTAATAATAACCACTTAATAGGATTCCCTTCAGGGCAAACATCATACAGATCGGTATTAATTAAAAATGCACTCATCAGCAAAGCACAAATTACACTCCAACTGATCAGCAGGTGTGGCAGTGCATCTTTTATCCCTGTCAAAATAAATCCATTCCATTTTTTTGAAAAACGCGCTACTTTTCTTTTTTCACTTATTTTATAATTAGAGCTCATAGCGCTTGCTGCTATAAATGCTACAACGGACAGCATCCCTAAATTCCACAAGAAAAATAGTCTGGTATTGTTTGTATTTACTTTTCGTAAAATTTCTCCGAGATACTCCCATCCTTTATAAAGATCTAAAATAAACGAAAGAACGGTGAGTAAAACCAATAACAACACTGCCTGATTAACAAGAGTATTTCTTAACCACGTTAATCCTGATGTCCAGGCATCCGGAGACATTGTACCAACGTTTGGAGAAAGATAATTGCTAAACATTCTGAGCCAGCGTATCGGACGCACTTCATCGGCAAACGGATCAGATGATTTATCCGGACATAACTGATCTGTCACTTTACTAAAAGATCCGGAGCGTTTGATCCAGGAGGTGTACCATGTTCCTATGTAACCTCCGCCTGATACTGTCGAGATATAATCTATCTTATCTAAAACACCCAAACTTGCTAATTTCTGGAGTATCCCAAGATTAAAGGTAGCCGAACGGATTCCTCCGCCTGAAAATGCAAGTCCTACAAGCTTCATATCTACCGCTTTCAACATTGGATCGTGTATATTTTTCTCTTCAACAGATTTCTTCGGCAATTCTATATCAAAATTTTCATCCGTTGTTTTTGATGCCTGCCATTCCTCACTCTTTTTTTTACGGGCTTTGCTAATCTCGTGAAGCTCATCATTAAAAAATGTTTCAAATGGCAGAGGAAATTCGATTCTGCTTCTACTGTCTGAATCTTTATCTAATAATTTTCTAAGAAGTAATTTGTCATCAGTAAGATACTGTAAAGCATCCTCTCTGTTTTTTTCCCACCACGCTTTATGATTACTAAAATCAGCCTTGTTTAAGATACTAGAGTAATCATATTCTTTGTCTATCGCTGTGTAAAATTGATAAAGACGTATCTCATAGGCTGAATTGCTCTGACGGCAAATAACCTGAACTACTTGTACAGGCATGTATCGAAGCACTGCTGCCAATTTTTTGCGTTCCTCAAACCCTTCTCCATAAAGCATTGCCCTTATTTGCTGCCTCCAAAAAAAAGGTACCCTGAACAATAAAAGTTCAGATGATGCACTTTTATCTTTGTACTTTATAGCAATATTAGAAGCAAGCCATTCTAAAAGATCATAAACAGTATCTAAATATATTCTTATGAGAATTTCATCATTACGATTATCCGGGCTATGCCAGACTAAGTCCGAAATCTCGTCTATCTGGCTCGGAGTCAACTCTTCTATTATCCCATAATCCCGATCACTGTTTTTGCCCAAATTACTCCAGGAATTTCTTCCCAAAAACTCTCGTGGGAATGAATTATTAGAATTCTTTTTCAAAATATCCTGAAAAAGAGTCAGATAGGATATTGCTTCGGCGGTTAGATCGGTTACTATATCCATAATAAATGAGGTTTAATGATTAATAAACTAGCTAGAAACTAAACCAGCAGAAAAATCAATCGATTAGTCAATTGATTCTCTGTAAGATACTGGAATTTTCAGTACTTTAAAACTGTACTAAATTACATCAAAAAATTATGTACAGAGCAGGTGGAATTACCTGTTTATAACCTATCATTCTTATTATTCAAAATCAATTTTAAGCAACTGTTTTTCATTCAATATATTTTTATAACTTTAGAATCAAAACCAATTTATTATGCAAAATCTTCCAAAAAAAGTAAGAAGTAAAAAGTTAAATGCAAGAGTTGATTTAACCGCAATGGTGAGTGTTTCATTTTTGCTGATTATATTTTTTATGGTTGTTGGTGAATTGTCTAAACCAAAAGGTATTGATTTAGCTTTACCTGATAATGGGGATATCTCCTGCGGACCAATTGGTTGTATTGATTCCAATCGTATTTATACAATCTTATTAGATGATGATGACAAAATTGTTACCTATTCAGGATTATTACTTTCTCCTCTTGAAAACCCAAAAAGTAGCGTTTATGGAGAAAGTGGAATTAGAAAACAACTATTTGAAAGAAATAAGAAAATTACAGAATATTCGACCGCGCTTGGAAAACCTAAAAACGGTACAATTGTAATTATAAAACCCAGCAAAAAAAGCAATTTTAAAAATCTTGTTGATATTCTAGACGAAATGGCAATTGCCAAAATTGAAACCTATTCGATTGTAAATGAATATACCCCCGAAGAAGTTAAACTACTAGCCTTAAATTAAAAACATTCTCAATCACTAAAACTATAGCTATGCAAAACCTGCCAAAAAAAGTAAGAAGTAAAAAGTTAAATGCAAGAGTTGATTTAACCGCAATGGTGAGTGTTTCATTTTTGCTGATTATATTTTTTATGGTTGTTGGTGAATTGTCTAAACCTAAAGCGATGGAATATTATACTCCAGATTGTGGTGATGAGTGTTTTTTAGGAGGTTGTTATAGACCAGATGAAAATCGTTCAACCACAGTGCTTTTAGATAAAAATAACAAAATTATTGTCTACTCCGGATTAATATATGCTCCCATTGCTACTCCAAAAGGGATGCAATATGGTAAAAATGGAATCAGAAAGGAATTGTTTGACAGAAATAAAACAGTTCTGGAATACTCAGCTGCTTTAGGTAAACCCGGACGTGGACTTACCGTTATAATAAAACCAAGCAAAAAATCCAGTTATGGCAATTTGGTTGATATAATAGACGAAATGAAAATTATTGGTATAACTTCCTATTCTATTGTTGATTATTATACTCCAGAAGAAGAAAAATTATTAGCTTCAAAGTAATTCCTTTAAAATTTACTTTGAAGTTTTTCTGCATTAAATCTAACGATACTTAATAAGAAAAACAGCCGTCTCAAAATTATTTTGAGACGGCTATTTTTACTTTAAATTGAACTCTTATTTCTTAATAAATTTCACTCCGGAACTGCCTTTGTTTGATTTCACTTTTATAAAATAACTCCCTGTTGTAAGCCTTGAAACATCAACGCTAGAAACCGCTTTTGCATTTGGAACTGCTATTACCAACTGTCCTAAAATATCGTAAACCCATACTGCCTGTATTTCTATATCCTGTTTAGCGTTAATGTTTAAAACATCAGTCGCAGGATTTGGAGACACCGTAAAATAAGTCGAAAAATCAAAATCTTCTTTTCCTAATGTTATGTTTTTAAAGGTAGAAGTTGCTTTATTGGTTAAAATTGGAAAATTATAATCAAAATAAATATTAGCTTCGTTTTCAAATGTGTCCCCTACTTTTAAGGTTGGTTTTGTCTTAATCTTAAACGCTACATAACCATCATTACTGGCATCATCAAAAGGGAGATTAATTTTTTCGAAAATGAATTCCACTTTATTTCCTTCCGAAATTTTAGTTACAAAAGGATGGCTTGAACTTGTTGGAATTAAAGTTGCGAGATCAAATTTAGACAAATCAATCATGTCGGTTACAACAATATTTCTTGCAGGAGACGTTCCTGTATTTTCAAAGCGGATGCGATAATGAACGTACTCCCCTATTAGATTTGGTGTTATAATTGCACCTTCCAGACAAGTTTTATCATTTGGATCATAAGAACCTACCACTGTTTGTTTTAACCCAAATACATTATTTAATGGAGTCTCATCTAAATTTTGAGAAGAAATATTTGCACTAAACTCTAGAATATCGCCTATGTTGGCCGCAGGTTTATCTGTTGGTCTATTTAAATACAAAGTCAAAGATATACTACCACTTTCAAAAGGTTTTAAATTATTGAAATCCCATTTTAATTCATTACCAGATTTAGAGGTTAAATTTTTATTTGAAGAAACATAGTGTAAAACAGTATTGTCGTACTTAATTGTTATAACACCGGACTGAGTTGTATTTCCATTGTTTTTATAAACAATGTCGTAGGTGCTTTCAAAGCCAGGTTCAGCTGATATCATTGGAACTAAAACTATTTCTAAATCGTTTCGGCTGCCAACAGCAGTAATACAAAAATTTTCTAAACGCGGACTTGCATCGTTTGGAAAAGAAACGATTGCCTCTTTTGGTGCTATGTCAAAATACTCCGGGTACTCCAAAACTGGTGTTATTTTATAATTTCCTTCCTGAAGTTGAATTGAAGGAACTTTTGAGTTATTAGAAACTAAGACTCCTTTTTTTGAATTACTAGTTACATTATATTTTATATCATAAATAAGTACATCATTTAAATCACACCCATTTTTATCTTGATCGAATTTATTTAATGCCTCAATAGTGTAAAAATCGCCTCCAGGTGTAAAAGAACAGTAAGTATTTAAATTAACTTTAGGCATACTATTATTTACTAAATAATATTCTATTTGTTCTATATCAGTATCATCTGCACAAATGTATTTTAAATTTGGATTGTTATAATAACTAAAACGATCATGTATACCCAATCCTTCCTGTTTGCCATTTTTCACAAATAGATAGATCAGATTATTATTATAACATACAATTTGTGAAATCTTTTTAGCATTATTAAAATCTAAGGCCTCAATTTGATTGTTACTGCAATTTACCTCCAGAAGCTTTGACAAGTTTTCTAAATTTAATACTTTAATCTGATTATTATAGCAAGATAATACTTGAAGATTAGGAGAAGATTGAACATCCAAGCTAGTAAATTGATTCATACCACAATATAACGTTTCTAATTTTGATAAATTACTAGTTTGTAATGAACTAATTTTATTAGTATCACAATTAAGAAATTTTAACTCTTTAAAAGCACTAATCTCTAAATTACTGATATTATTATTACCACAACCCAACCATTCAAGTTTACTTGTATTGGCAACATCAAAATCAGTAATGTTATTATAATAACATTCCAATTTTTTCAAATTTGGTAAACTTGATATTTTTATTGATTTCAATGTTCCCCACCTACTTAAAACATCCTCAAGTTTTGGAAAATTATTCAAATTTAATGTTGTTATTTTAGTATAATCACACTCTAGAAATTGTAGATTATCTAATCCTTGCAAATTCAAATCAGTGATAGGATTATTACTGCAAACAAGATTATTGAGTTTGCTTAAACCAACAATACTTAATGATGTAAGTAAATTGTAACTGCAATTTAGTGTTTTCAAATTAAATGAATCACTTACGTCTATACTGGTTAATCTACAAGCAGTACAATCAAGACTTTCAAGATTGGATAAAGTACTTAAATCTAAAGTCGTAAGCTTGCAGCTGTATAGATCTAATATTTTAAGATTATTTAAACCACTTAAGTTAATAGATTTTAATTGTTGGTTTCCTTTAAGTGATAAAGTTTCCAACTTATCTAATCCTGCTAAATCAAGTGTAGAGAGATTACCAAATTCTAGTGTTATTTTTTTTAAGTTTTTAAAATATAAAATACCCGTTAATGAAGCTATTCTTCTGATGACAACATTTTCGTTTAAATAAAGTTCACTTACCTTTTCAGCTTCACTAATTTCAATTTCTCCATTACTATTTGAATCTATTTTTATCTTATTACCATTCAGATCTTTTGCAGTATCTAAATATGCGGCTGATGCTAATAATTTATCTTTAAAATTAGTGTCTGGAATACTTATTATTTGTGCATTCAAAGTATTAAAAAGGCATAGAGCCAGAACTACAAAGTAGAGTTTCTTCATAAGTGGTATTTTTACACAAAAATAAATCTTTAACACAATAACACAACTTTTTCTGTTAAATTTTAAATAAAAAAATATTGAAGTAAAAAAAAAGTCCCACATTGCTATGGGACTTTCTATTTAGAGGAAACTAAGAATTATTTTTTCTCCGTTTTTTCCATTTTAGCTTTTAATGCAGCTAATACATCATTGTTATCTCCTAAAGTTGCAGCTGGTGCATTAGTAGTAGATGTAGATGAAGTATTTTCAGTTGCAGCTTTCACGTTTTTCTCTTCTTCTTCACGGAAGATAGCAGTGTGAGAAGCTACTACTCTTTTGAATTCTTTGTTGAATTCGATTACTTTGAAATCAGCAGTATCACCTTTTTTCAATTTCTTTCCGTCTTCTTTTTCAAGGTGACGAGTTGGAATGAAAGCAACGATATCATCTCCGAATTCTACAGTAGCTCCTTTGTCAACGATTTCAGAAATCTCACCATTGTGGATAGTTCCTACAGCGAAAGAATCTTCGTATTGATCCCAAGGATTAGCAGTAGTTTGTTTGTGACCTAAAGATAATTTACGTCCTTCAACATCTAATTCTAATACTACAACATCAAGTTTCTCACCAACATTTACAAATTCAGATGGGTGTTTGATTTTCTTAGTCCAAGAAAGGTCAGAAATGTAGATTAATCCATCAATTCCTTCTTCTAATTCTACGAAAATACCAAAGTTTGTAAAGTTTCTAACGATACCTGTATGTTTAGAACCTACTGGGTATTTAGAAGTAATGTCAGTCCATGGATCTTGAGTCAATTGTTTGATACCTAATGACATCTTACGATCGTCTCTGTCTAAAGTTAAGATAACTGCTTCAACAACATCTCCAACTTTCACGAAGTCCTGAGCAGAACGTAAGTGAGTAGACCATGACATTTCAGAAACGTGGATTAAACCTTCAACACCTTCAGCAACTTCGATGAAAGCACCGTAATCAGCGATTACAACTACTTTACCTTTTACTTTATCACCAATTGTTAAATTAGCATCTAAAGCATCCCATGGGTGAGCGTTTAATTGTTTCAATCCTAATTGAATTCTTGTTTTCTCATCATCGAAATCAAGGATTACAACGTTTAATTTTTGGTCTAATTCAAGAACTTCACTTGGGTGGTTGATTCTGCTCCAAGAAAGGTCAGTAATGTGAATTAATCCGTCAACACCACCTAAGTCAATGAACACACCATAAGAAGTAATGTTTTTAACAACACCTTCTAATACTTGTCCTTTTTGTAATTGACCGATGATTTCTTTTTTCTGTACTTCGATATCAGCCTCGATAAGTGCTTTATGAGATACAACAACGTTTTTGAATTCGTGGTTAATTTTTACCACTTTGAATTCCATCATTTTGTTTACATATACATCGTAGTCTCTAATTGGCTTAACGTCAATTTGAGATCCAGGTAAGAAAGCTTCAATACCAAAAACGTCAACGATCATACCACCTTTAGTTCTGCATTTTACAAAACCATTAACGATTTCACCTGTTTCGTTTGCAGCAATAACTCTATCCCATGATTTAATAGTACGAGCTTTTCTGTGAGATAATACTAATTGACCAGTTTTGTCCTCACGGATGTCGATTAATACTTCTACTTTGTCACCTACTTTTAAGTTTGGGTTGTAACGGAATTCGTTTAAAGAAATAACACCTTCCGATTTTGCGTTGATATCAACGATAACGTCTCTATCTGTAATTCTAACAACTACACCTTCTACTACTTCTTCCTGATCTGTAGCGATGAAAGTTTTTGAAACTAGTTCTTCGAATTCTAATAAGTTTTTCTCATCAACTGCATCAATTCCTTCTTGGAAGTTATGCCAGTTAAAATTTGCTAAAAACTCTTCTTGTGATTTTAATTGTTCAGACATGCTGATAAAAAATTTGTATTCTGTTTCTCTCGAGTTTCATAAAGCAGTAGAAAATACAGAAGTTGTTTTACATAAATAGTTGATACCTAAAGGAAACTCTTCTTTGCCAAAAGGACTGCAAAATTAATACATTTATTTTTAATAGCAAAACAAAAGTGTGTTAGATGTTAATGGTTAATTGATAATGGTTAATGGTTAATGGTTAATGGTTAATGGTTAATTGTTAATTGATAATGGTTAATTGTTAATTGTTAATTGTTAATTGTTAATTGTTAATTGATAATTGTTAATTGATAATTGTTAATTGATAATTGTTAATTGATAATGGTTAATTGATAATGGTTAATTGATAATTGTTAATTGTTAATTGTTAATTGTTAATTGATAATGGTCCTGTCTTTCAGTTTGCATTTCACATCTAACGCTTCACAGATATACAAATCACTTATAAAAAAATATACCCGACTGGTTTTTAAAACCTGTCGGGTATTGCTATAATTAATTAGATTCTTATGAATTGGCTTTACTCAAAATATTGAGGTTACATTTGTATTTCGGCTTTTCTCCAGTAAAATATCAAGTTTTACAACGGTAAGCCTTCCGGTATTGTCAATAAAATTGAGGGTTTCTTTTCCCGCATTCAGTGAAATTGTTTTTGGGTAATTAAAGTTAGGTACTAACTGAGGAAGATCAATTACAACCTTTTCCCCTAAGCTATTTTTATATTTTAAAATACCACTTTTGTTTTCAAATACTGCCTCGTAAAAAGTGTAATCACTTGTTGTCATTGAAAGCCACATCGATCCATTAAAAAAATACACATCTTTTGTAGAATAGTCAAAAAAGAGATCCCCTGCTTTTCCATTATCCTCAGGTAAACCATCTTCTTCAATCAGATTTTTTAGATTGTTCCATTTGTTTTCGTACCAATAATAATAACCTGGCAAAATTTGTGTGTTTTTTGCGGTATTAAAAACCAAAATAAATTTGGTGTCTCCGTCTACAACTGTAGACTTGTCAAATCTGCTTTTTAATGTTGTTCGTGGTATCATTATTTCTTTACTTTTACAAATTAGATCTAAACGTGATGCTATAATAGACATTTCTTTATGCGTATCTATCTGGTGTTTTGGGGTACCAGTCTGGCACATTACTACTGCTGGAACTAACCAAATAATACTCAAAATTATCATTCTCATATTTACTCCATCTTTAAATTCAGATGCAAATTTAACACACTCATTTACTGCTAATTACTCATAATCAACAAGCAGCAGTAATGATGCAATAAATAGTACTTTATTTGAAATAAGTGGTGAGGAGAGGGAGATGTGAGTTATGAGTTATGAGTTATGGATTATGAGTTATGAGTTATGAGTTATGAGTTGTAACTGTAACTGTAACTGTAACTGTAACTGTAAACTATAAACTGTAAACTATAAACTGTAAACTGTAAACTGAAAACTATAAACTATAAACTATAAACTATAAACTATAAGCTGTAAACTATAAACTATAAACTATAAACTATAAACTGTGACTGTAAACTGTGACTGTAAACTGTAAACTGTAAACTGTAAACTGCAAACAGTGTTTACATCTAACAAACAGTTAAGATTGGTCTTTATTTTCGATTTCGAAGCCATCTTTCGATTGGTTCAAGAACTGTGTTGACGATTGTAACTAGAAATGTGCAAATTAGAGCTTCTATGAAATAACCTGATGCGGCAATACAGCCAATAGCGGCGCTACACCATATAGTAGCAGCTGAATTCAAACCGTGTACATTGGGTCCTTCTCTAAATATAACTCCGGCACCTAAAAAGCCAACTCCCATAACAACCTGAGCTGTAATTCGGGTTACATCAATATTGGGTGCTGTTGCAGCTACTTTAATCGACAATAAAACAAATGCTGCTGCTCCTGTTGCTACCAGCATATTGGTTTTTAAACCGGTTTCTTTGTGGTGCCACTGTCTTTCGAAACCAATAATTAGTCCGGCGAAGAGTGAGATTATAAGTCGGGTTAGGAATTCTGTTGTACTCAAAGTTATTGTTTTTTATATTAGATACCGTTGGGTTTATGTTTTCAGGCAGATTGCTTCGCCTGTTCGCTATTGCTCGGGTCTGCAGATTTTTTTCTGTTTAATCTTTTCTCCAGATCATTTAATAGAATAAATTTAAGAAATTAAATACAATCATTTTTTATCTCTATCCTTAAAAAACAAATCTTTTTGTACGGCACAAAAAAAAGCTGCAAGATTACCCTGCAGCTTTTCATAACAATTTAATTAACTCAACTTTATTAAAAAAGCTAACTCTTTATTACATCGAAACAATAATGAACTCACTTCTTCGATTCGCCTGATGTTCTTCTGTAGTACATTTTACACCATCAGCACATTTATTCAGCAATTGTGTTTCTCCGTATCCTTTTCCGGTTATACGATCAGCAGCAATTCCTTTTTTAACAAGCCATGCCACTGTTGCTTTAGCCCTTCTGTCGGATAGTTTTTCATTGTACGCATGTGTTTGTCTGCTATCTGTGTGCGAGCGAACATCAATTTTCATGCTTGGATTTTGAATCATCACCTGACGGATTTTTTCTAACTCAATGGCCGCCTCTTTTCGAACAATAGATTTACCCAAATCGAAGTAAATCATTTTTATGTGTAAAATTTTCGCCAAATCATCACCAACAATCAATTTTTCAATCGTTTTTTCGACCACTTTTTGAGGTGTTCTTTTCAAAGGCAATGTCAAACTTGTTTTATCGATCGCTTTAGGTAATTCATTAGTATCATAATCTTGTCTTGCCGCGCGAACAAAGTATTCCTTATTACAATTAACTTTAAAACTATATTTCCCATCGGCTCTGGTTATTACCTCACCTATTATCTGAAGCTGATTGTCAAGTAAATTTACTTTAGCGTTTTCCAGTACCAAATTTGTTTCGGCATCTATAACAATCCCTGATAAAATCTCCTCACAAGGCAATTTTCTGGTTTCCGAAAAACGGTAGACGTCATCGTAACCATGCCCTCCATCTCTATTGGAGGAGAAAAAACCAGTTCTGTTTTTACTGTCTATTATAAAACCAAAATCATCCACTTTTGTATTTATAGGAGCTCCAACATTCTGAACTTCGCTAAACGTCAAATCTCTTTTAATAGTCGAAACATACACATCAAGCCCTCCTAATCCCGGGCGTCCGTCGCTGGCAAAATACAATTCGTTATCTCCTGATATAAAAGGAAAAGTTTCTCTTCCTTCAGTATTAATTGCGGCTCCCAGGTTTTCAGGTTTACCAAAACTGCCATCATTATTAATAGTAACACTATACAAATCTGATTGTCCAAAAGTACCCGGCATGTCTGAAGCAAAGTATAACTTTTTTTCATCTACACTTAATGTCGGGTGTGCCACACTGTATTGATCACTGTTAAAAGGCAATTCAACGATATTCGTCCATTTACCTTCTATATAACTTGCCTTATACAATTTCAATAAAGTGACTTTCTTGTCGTCTGCCCCTCTTGTACCGTTTAGAAAATTGTTTCTGGTAAAGTACATCGTTAATCCGTCTTTTGTAAAAACAGGAGTCGATTCATTAAATTTTGAATTGATCTTATTTTCAAATCGCTTCGGAATTCCAATACTACCATCGGCGTTTAATTCTGCCGAATAAAGATTTGTAAACGATTTATTGGTCCATTTAAATTTTACTTTGGCAACTCCGCCCGTGTCTCTGGCAGACGCAAATACCAATTTATTATCTAAAAAAGAACTTCCATAATCTGAGTATCTTGAATTAATTCCGGCATCGGCTATTTCAAATCTCCCTGAATTGTTTTTTATCTGCTCTAAATAATTTTTATTCTTTTCAAATAACAATCCTCTTTTATCAGTACTTGCTTTTTGGTTGAAAAGCTCTAATATTTTATCGGCTTTAGTATAATTTCCTGTTGCTTTTAAGGTTTGAGCATATCGGTAATAATACTCAAATTCCTGTTGATCATTCATTCCGAAAAGAGCTTTATACCATTTTAATGCTCTCACCAACTCGCCATTAAAATAATAGGCGTTACCCAATCGTTGGAGCATTTTTTCCTCTTTATATCCTTTTTCTGCTACCTTTTCGTAAGTAGCAATTGCATCTATGTAAGCATACTGATTGTAATTTTTATCAGCTTTGTCTAAACCTGACTTTTGTGCCATTCCACTAAAAAAAACGGAAGACAGAAAGACCGTATATGCTATTTTTTTTATTTTCATAATTAGAAGAATCTAGGTGAAGTTATTCGGCTGTAATTTTTTAAGAATTCAAAACGCAGAAATATCTCATGCGACCCTGAGTTGTAGTTTACCAATCGAGTGGTTTCGCGATCGTAGGAATACCCTACATACATACTATCGGTTATCTGAAATCCTGCCAAAGCACTAAAAGAGGCGCTCCATCTGTAAGCTAGTCCGATCACAAATTTATCGTTGAACATAAAATTTGCCGATGCATCTACTTGTAATGGTGAACCTTCTACCATTTTAGTCATTAAAGCCGGCTTGAATTTTATCGTTTCATAACGATTTAGATTAAATACATAACCCGCTATGAAATAATAGTTAATACGGTCTTTATAGATTGAATAATCGTTATCGTCAAAGCGGGTAGTTTGAATAAAATTAGGAACGGATAATCCCACATAAGCTTTATCCGTATGCCAGTAAACTCCGGCTCCGATATTGGGAGCGAACTTATTCTGAAAATCCTGAAACTGAGGATCTCCCTGATGTTCGGGATTTAACTTTGTAGGATCCAGCTTAAATATATTGGCAGAACCTTTAATACCAAAAGAAAGTTTCGCGGTTGCTGATGTTTGTATGGAGTAAGAGAAATCAGCTGACAGATTGTTTTCATTTGTAGGGCCTATTTTATCATTGACTAACGATACTCCTAAACCTACATTATTGTTTATGGGGGTATTTAACGAAAAACTACTGGTTTCGGGTGCTCCATCCAATCCGACCCACTGGGTGCGATACAATCCGAAAATGCTCATAGCTCCGCGAGAACCGGCATAAGCAGGATTTATATTGATGGTATTATACATGTATTGTGTAAACTGCGCATCTTGCTGGGCAAAACCTGCAGTAGAACAAAACAATAAAACTAAAACTAATTTTTTCATTTATTTTATTTTTAAAGAATGGCTTAGCCTATTGACTAAGCCATTTTATTAGTACAGAATATTATTTGGTCAGGTATAAATACCCCGCCTCCTGATGTGGATTGGATTGGTTGTCTTTGTATTTAATGATATAATAATAAGTTCCTTCCGGTAATCCATCTGAATCTTTGATTGTAACACGTCCTTCAGAAATACCTCTAAAAACGATATCATTATTATTGTAATGATCACGATCAAAAACCAAAACTCCCCAACGGTTAAAAATCTGAACCGTATTGTCAGGATAACATTCTAATCCCTGGATATAAAATCTCTCGTTCTTACTGTCTCCATTTATAGAAACCGCGTTGAATACTTTAATTACACAACCTTGTAGCGATAAAACAGTTGGTTTATCCCCCAATACACTACTATCATCTGATTTGTCTTTTACCTCAATATGATCAGGACTTGTTCCAAAAACTTCGGCTTGATTCGATATACTTCCCGAATTAATATCAGCTTGTACGATCGAATAAGTTCCTGTAAAGGAAGTGCTATCCTCTTCTCCTACAGCTAAATTTATTGGGCCTCCGGTCATGGTAATTCCAGTTAACGGATCTACTATATAAACATTAGTCAACGCTACATTTCCTGTATTGGTTACTGTAAAATTATACGTAATAGTCTCCCCTACTTTTGCATTACTGTCACCATCTTCATCATTGAAATGTACCGTTTTCACTAAAGCAATACTTGGTCTTGATACCAATATGGTTACCGTTGCAGCATCACAATTCGAAAGATTTGATTTTTCGCAAATACTGTACGTTAATGTATAGGTACCTCCTGGTGTATTAGCCGGAACACTTATTATTCCTGTGGTAGTGTCAATTACCGGAACTGCTGCTCCAGATGTTTTTGGAACTGCCGGTGTTGTCACTTTTAAATCAACCAGGCTAATCACAACTGGTACGCCATTTAAAGTATCCGAATTTGGATTACCACCTAATACGTTCCCTGCATTTGGTGTACCTGTTATTCCATTTACGTTTGGAATGTTATCATCATTTGCAATTATTGATGTCCCTGCAATTACCGTTACTTTGATTTCATCTGAAACCGTCGCACAAGTTGCCGGAGTTAGTTTGTCGCATAACTCATAAACTACATTATAAGTTCCCGGTGTGGTTCCTGCCGCAACACTTACTTTTCCGGTTAACGGATCTAAAGTAATTCCTGTTGGCCATGTTCCTGACACCGCAACTGCAGCATTCCCTGTTGTTCCTAATACTGCCGGAACTCCATTTACTTTATCGTTGCTTGCAATGTTTGCGAAAACAGTTCCTCCTGTTGACACAATAGTTCCATTTTCGAATATTGGTTCAACAACTGGAGTTACTTTAATTTCATCTGAAACCGTCGCACAAGTTGCCGGAGTTAGTTTGTCACATAACTGATAAACTACATTATAAGTTCCTGGTCTGGTTCCTGCCGCAACACTTACTTTTCCGGTTAACGGATCTAAAGTAATTCCTGTTGGCCATGTGCCTGACACCGCAACTGTAGCATTCCCTGTTGTTCCTAGTACTGCCGGAACTCCATTTACTTTATCATTGCTTGCAATGTTTGCGAAAACAGTTCCTCCTGTTGACACAATTGTTCCATTTTCGAATATTGGTTCAACAACTGGAGTTACTTTAATTTCATCTGAAACCGTCGCACAAGTTGCCGGAGTTAATTTGTCGCATAACTCATAAACTACATTATAAGTTCCTGGTCTGGTTCCTGCCGCAACACTTACTTTTCCGGTTAACGGATCTAAAGTAATTCCTGTTGGCCATGTTCCTGACGCTGCAACTGTAGCATTCCCTGTTGTTCCTAATACTGCCGGAACTCCATTTACTTTATCGTTGCTTACAATGTTTGTGAAAACAGTTCCTCCTGTTGACACAATAGTTCCATTTTCGAATATTGGTTCAACAACTGGAGTTACTTTAATTTCATCTGAAACCGTCGCACAAGTTACCGGAGTTAGTTTGTCACATAACTGATAAACTACATTATAAGTTCCTGGTCTAGTTCCTGCCGCAACACTTACTTTACCGGTTAAAGGATCTAAAGTAATTCCTGTTGGCCATGTGCCTGACACTGCAACTGTAGCATTTCCTGTTGTTCCTAATACTGCCGAAACTCCATTTACTTTATCATTGCTTGCAATGTTTGTGAAAACAGTTCCTCCTGTTGATGCAATACTTCCATTCTCGAATATTGGTTCAACTGTTGCCGTTACTGTAATTTTAGCTTCAGCCTGATCGCACATTGGTGTACCGGCTGCTGCCATTGCTTTTGAACATATACTATAAATTACAGTATAAACCCCTGGTGCAGTACCAGTACTAACTTTAATAGTACCATCGGTATTTAATGTCATTCCTGTTGGTAAATAAACCGCACTTAAATTCACGTCTGAAGCGACTATAGTTGTACCATGTAATTTGTCATTCAACAATACAGAAACTGTGGTGCCTCCGTTCAATCCATTAACTACTAATGGGATCTCATCTATCGCATCAATAAAACTTACTACTGTACAGGTTGAACAAGTAGGGTCTATTGGCCTGCAAGTCGAACAAATTGGACTTGGATCGGTTGACTTAGCTGTTACTGGAGATCCTGTTGGAGGAGTTCCTGTAGCTGTAGCCACGTTGTCTACCTGACCGTTATTCATATCAGCCAAAGTGATGGTGTGAACCGCTGTAAAACTAGACGAATCTGTTGCTCCTGGAGCTAAACTCGCTAAGCTTCCACTTACCACTGCATTAGCATCACTAATGGTTACTGGAGCCAGGGTTACGTTTCCTGTGTTGGTAACTGTAAAAGTATAGTCAATTCTATCACCAACGTTTACGATTCCATCTGCATTAGCATCTACGTAAGTTGCCTTTTTGCTTACCGTTACTTTTGGTGAAGATGTTAAAGGAACTACGGTACAGCTTGGACATGCCGCTGGATCTTTTGGTGGACAAGTCGAACAAATTGGACTTGGATCAGTTGACTTAGCTGTTACCGGAGATCCTGTTGGAGGAGTTCCTGTAGCTGTAGCCACGTTGTCTACCTGACCGTTATTCATATCAGCCAAAGTGATGGTGTGAACCGCTGTAAAACTAGACGAATCTGTTGCTCCTGGAGCTAAACTCGCTAAGCTTCCACTTACCACTGCATTAGCATCACTAATGGTTACTGGAGCCAGGGTTACGTTTCCTGTGTTGGTAACTGTAAAAGTATAGTCAATTCTATCACCAACGTTTACGATTCCATCTGCATTAGCATCTACGTAAGTTGCCTTTTTGCTTACCGTTACTTTTGGTGAAGATGTTAAAGGAACTACGGTACAGCTTGGACATGCCGCTGGATCTTTTGGTGGACAAGTCGAACAAATTGGACTTGGATCGGTTGACTTAGCTGTTACTGGAGATCCTGTTGGAGGAGTTCCTGTAGCTGTAGCTACGTTGTCTACCTGACCGTTATTCATATCAGCCAAAGTGATGGTGTGAACCGCTGTAAAACTAGACGAATCTGTTGCTCCTGGAGCTAAACTCGCTAAACTTCCACTTACCACTGCATTGGCATCACTAATGGTTACTGGAGCCAGGGTTACGTTTCCTGTGTTGGTAACTGTAAAAGTGTAATCAATTCTATCGCCAACGTTTACAATACCGTCTGCATTAGCATCTACGTAAACTCCTTTTTTGCTTACCGTTACTTTTGGTGAAGACGTTAAAGGAACTACGGTACAGCTTGGACATGCAGCTGGATCTTTTGGTGGACAAGTCGAACAAATTGGACTTGGATCAGTTGACTTAGCTGTTACCGGAGATCCTGTTGGAGGAGTTCCTGTAGCTGTAGCCACGTTGTCTACCTGACCGTTATTCATATCAGCTAAAGTGATGGTGTGAACGGCTGTAAAACTAGACGAATCTGTTGCTCCTGGAGCTAAACTCGCTAAACTTCCACTTACCACTGCATTGGCATCACTAATGGTTACCGGAGCCAGGGTTACGTTTCCTGTGTTTCTAACTGTAAAAGTATAGTCGATTCTATCACCAACGTTTACGATTCCATCTGCATTAGCATCTACGTAAGTTGCCTTTTTGCTTACCGTTACTTTTGGTGAAGACGTTAAAGGAACTACGGTACAGCTTGGACATGCAGCCGGATCTTTTGGTGGACAAGTCGAACAAATTGGACTTGGATCAGTTGACTTAGCTGTTACCGGAGATCCTGTTGGAGGAGTTCCTGTAGCTGTAGCCACATTGTCTACCTGACCGTTATTCATATCAGCTAAAGTGATGGTGTGAACGGCTGTAAAACTAGACGAATCTGTTGCTCCTGGAGCTAAACTCGCTAAACTTCCACTTACCACTGCATTGGCATCACTAATGGTTACCGGAGCCAGGGTTACGTTTCCTGTGTTTCTAACTGTAAAAGTATAGTCGATTCTATCACCAACGTTTACGATTCCATCTGCATTAGCATCTACGTAAACTCCTTTTTTGCTTACCGTTACTTTTGGTGAAGACGTTAAAGGAACTACGGTACAGCTTGGACATGCAGCTGGATCTTTTGGTGGACAAGTCGAACAAATTGGACTTGGATCAGTTGACTTAGCTGTTACCGGAGATCCTGTTGGAGGAGTTCCTGTAGCTGTAGCCACGTTGTCTACCTGACCGTTATTCATATCAGCCAAAGTGATGGTGTGAACCGCTGTAAAACTAGACGAATCTGTTGCTCCTGGAGCTAAACTCGCTAAGCTTCCACTTACCACTGCATTAGCATCACTAATGGTTACTGGAGCCAGGGTTACGTTTCCTGTGTTGGTAACTGTAAAAGTGTAATCAATTCTATCACCAACGTTTACGATTCCATCTGCATTAGCATCTACGTAAACTCCTTTTTTGCTTACCGTTACTTTTGGTGAAGACGTTAAAGGAACTACGGTACAGCTTGGACATGCAGCTGGATCTTTTGGTGGACAAGTCGAACAAATTGGACTTGGATCGGTTGACTTAGCTGTTACTGGAGATCCTGTTGGAGGAGTTCCTGTAGCTGTAGCTACGTTGTCTACCTGACCGTTATTCATATCAGCCAAAGTGATGGTGTGAACCGCTGTAAAACTAGACGAATCTGTTGCTCCTGGAGCTAAACTCGCTAAACTTCCACTTACCACTGCATTGGCATCACTAATGGTTACCGGAGCCAGGGTTACGTTTCCTGTGTTTCTAACTGTAAAAGTATAGTCAATTCTATCACCAACGTTTACGATTCCATCTGCATTAGCATCTACGTAAACTCCTTTTTTGCTTACCGTTACTTTTGGTGAAGACGTTAAAGGAACTACGGTACAGCTTGGACATGCAGCTGGATCTTTTGGTGGACAAGTCGAACAAATTGGACTTGGATCGGTTGACTTAGCTGTTACTGGAGATCCTGTTGGAGGAGTTCCTGTAGCTGTAGCTACGTTGTCTACCTGACCGTTATTCATATCAGCCAAAGTGATGGTGTGAACCGCTGTAAAACTAGACGAATCTGTTGCTCCTGGAGCTAAACTCGCTAAGCTTCCACTTACCACTGCATTAGCATCACTAATGGTTACTGGAGCCAGGGTTACGTTTCCTGTGTTGGTAACTGTAAAAGTGTAATCAATTCTATCACCAACGTTTACGATTCCATCTGCATTAGCATCTACGTAAACTCCTTTTTTGCTTACCGTTACTTTTGGTGAAGACGTTAAAGGAACTACGGTACAGCTTGGACATGCAGCTGGATCTTTTGGTGGACAAGTCGAACAAATTGGACTTGGATCAGTTGACTTAGCTGTTACCGGAGATCCTGTTGGAGGAGTTCCTGTAGCTGTAGCCACGTTGTCTACCTGACCGTTATTCATATCAGCTAAAGTGATGGTGTGAACGGCTGTAAAACTAGACGAATCTGTTGCTCCTGGAGCTAAACTCGCTAAACTTCCACTTACCACTGCATTGGCATCACTAATGGTTACCGGAGCCAGGGTTACGTTTCCTGTGTTTCTAACTGTAAAAGTATAGTCGATTCTATCACCAACGTTTACGATTCCATCTGCATTAGCATCTACGTAAACTCCTTTTTTGCTTACCGTTACTTTTGGTGAAGACGTTAAAGGAACTACGGTACAGCTTGGACATGCCGCTGGATCTTTTGGTGGACAAGTCGAACAAATTGGACTTGGATCGGTTGACTTAGCTGTTACTGGAGATCCTGTTGGAGGAGTTCCTGTAGCTGTAGCTACGTTGTCTACCTGACCGTTATTCATATCAGCCAAAGTGATGGTGTGAACCGCTGTAAAACTAGACGAATCTGTTGCTCCTGGAGCTAAACTCGCTAAGCTTCCACTTACCACTGCATTAGCATCACTAATGGTTACTGGAGCCAGGGTTACGTTTCCTGTGTTGGTAACTGTAAAAGTGTAATCAATTCTATCACCAACGTTTACGATTCCATCTGCATTAGCATCTACGTAAACTCCTTTTTTGCTTACCGTTACTTTTGGTGAAGACGTTAAAGGAACTACGGTACAGCTTGGACATGCAGCTGGATCTTTTGGTGGACAAGTCGAACAAATTGGACTTGGATCAGTTGACTTAGCTGTTACCGGAGATCCTGTTGGAGGAGTTCCTGTAGCTGTAGCCACGTTGTCTACCTGACCGTTATTCATATCAGCCAAAGTGATGGTGTGAACCGCTGTAAAACTAGACGAATCTGTTGCTCCTGGAGCTAAACTCGCTAAGCTTCCACTTACCACTGCATTAGCATCACTAATGGTTACTGGAGCCAGGGTTACGTTTCCTGTGTTGGTAACTGTAAAAGTGTAATCAATTCTATCACCAACGTTTACGATTCCATCTGCATTAGCATCTACGTAAACTCCTTTTTTGCTTACCGTTACTTTTGGTGAAGACGTTAAAGGAACTACGGTACAGCTTGGACATGCAGCCGGATCTTTTGGTGGACAAGTCGAACAAATTGGACTTGGATCGGTTGACTTAGCCGTTACCGGAGATCCTGTTGGAGGAGTTCCTGTAGCTGTAGCTACGTTGTCTACCTGACCGTTATTCATATCAGCCAAAGTGATGGTGTGAACGGCTGTAAAACTAGACGAATCTGTTGCTCCTGGAGCTAAACTCGCTAAGCTTCCACTTACCACTGCATTAGCATCACTAATGGTTACCGGAGCCAGGGTTACGTTTCCAGTGTTTCTAACTGTAAAAGTGTAATCAATTCTATCGCCAACGTTTACGATTCCATCTGCATTAGCATCTACGTAAGTTGCCTTTTTTGCTACTTCAATTTTTGGTGATGCTATAAAAATAACCGTTAAAGCATCTGTTTTTACGTTATTACAACCCACACCACTAGGCGTTCCGTCACATTCCACATCAGGATCTACCGGGGGTGTACCGATATGTGTATCTGCTGTCGCGTCCGGATCTGTCAAATCTGCAGGGCGCATGATCGTGGCTTTAACCGTAGGATTACTTCCAGCTGCTGCTAATACTTTTGCGACAATTGTGAAAGTAATCGTGGCGTCTTTTGGTAAGTCAACCGTAGCATCAAGCACACCGCCGGTAATGGTATGCGTGGTAATTGCTCCACCTAAAGTAGAAGAAGAGGTAAACGACTGAACCGCTAAATTTGCGCCTGAAGCTAAGTCTGAGAATTTAAACTTTGCTCCAGTTACATTGTTTGGTCCTGCAATATTTTTTACAACGACTGTATAAGTAACATTTGATCCCACATTACCACTAACCACATCACTAATACTTGTTACCGCTAAATCTGCCTCATTTTGTACAATTGGTACAGATATTGGTGGCCCGGGTGTAGTATACACATAAGCCCATGTATCCAGTAATTGTAAGTCTCCATACCCTGAAGAACGAGACGAACTAGTAGTCCATTTATGTGTACCAGCTAAACTACTATTGTTTAAGGTACGCGAAGAAGCATCCAACAAATTTGGAGGAAATTTATCGGTACTACCCGTATCTGTTCCAATCGGCGTATCGTTCCAATACACATTACTATTAGGATCCGGTCCATTCGATCTGGTAATAATAATACCGTTCGTATTTCGCTCGGCGTCTAAATATGGAAAGTGTACCTCTCCATTGAAAAGGACGATACTTAATTTCAAACTAGTATTATTGGTTATAGGATTACGTGCACCATCTCTACCATCCCATCTTACTTTATTCGCACCCGCAATAGCAGTACCTGTTAAAGTTACATCTATGGCATCTGTCATCAATCCATTTCCATTAACATCAATTTCGATAAGATAATTAGCGTTAACAGTGGCCGTAAAATTGATAAAAGCTCCTAGAGGATAAACTCCCATACCACTGGTTCCTTCTACTCCATTTACCGAAATAGCTGAAATAGCTTGTGCAACAATAGGCACATTCAACCAGGTTGTGGAAGCTGTGCTCCCCGGAAAAAAAATAGGCGCAGAAGCCGGTAAGCTTGCGTCTGGCAGATTAAAAAATATTTTGGATGTCGTATTGGTTAAATCATCAACAATTGTAGGATCCTGAAAAGAAAAACCTGTTTTAGTATTATCTAAATTATATAAACTCGCCATAGACGTGCTTTTATAACTTGGAGCTCCTGTTGCCGCTGAACCAGTTCTAACCCCTTTATTGTTACAAAAAAAAGCAAAGTAATAAGGTGTCATACCATTAGGTTTAACAGTATACCTAAAACCATCATTTGTAATAATATTACAAGTAGACATGAAGCTATTTGAAGCAGAACCTAAAGACCCTGTTAACACATTAGTATACACACGTCCCTTTTGTCCAGTTCCTCCTTCATTGGCTACTGTAATATCCCAAGCAACAACATAAGGACTATTATTAGCTTGTGTCCAGTTTCCGTCAGCTGTAAAAGTATGAGCAGCATAACTAGTAACAGAAGGATCTAAAGAATCATTAGGTGATATAAACTCTACTACCCACACTCCCGTTTCTCCTGCCGGTACTTTAAAACTATATGGTGTATAACCACCCGTAGTTAAATTTACAGGACCATTAATTTCTTGCGTTCTATTGGCAATTAACCCAACTGTAGTAGAGTTCCCGCTACTAAAGCTAGTATTACCAGTTGGACTTGTCAAAAGAATTGTTCCTCCGCGAATACCTTGAGCAGAAGACCCTAAATAAAGGGTTTCGTTGGCTTTCGCATAAACAAACATTCTTCCTCTGTTTACAATTGCGGTACTAGTAGGTGCTATACCAGAACTAGACAACATCATTCTATGTCCCGTTGCTCCACTGGGGAACAAATCCTTAGACCCTTCAGCAAAGACATTCCATCCACTGAAGAGAGAAAGAAAACACAGTATAAAAGTCAGCTGTAATTGCCTTAATTTTAATGTAATTTTATTCAACATTTTAATAGTTTTGATTATTAGTAACTGCTATAGAATTTATCTCCCGATAACAACCTGAATGCCATTTTAATTCCTGCTGTTGTAGCGAATGCATGAGAGTAAAAAAAAAGTTTTTAATACATGTATCGGGTGAAAAGCGATTACTTTTTCGGAGAAAAGCATCAAAATCAAGCGAAGTAAAAGAGATTAAGAAACCCTCCTCCAGAGCGCTTCTTCTAACAAAAAACCGGGTTATAAAAAAAGTAAAGTTCACCATATAATAAATAATTAAAATTCCATACAAAGTCTTTTCGAATATCCCTTGATATTCAAAAATTATAGCGATTAGACTCAAGTCGAAGGGACCTAAACCACCACTATACTCTAGTTAATATGTCCCAGTTTTGATGCCTCGCGCACCATACCGGCAACATTACTCACGTCGAGTTTGCTAAAAATGTTTTTTCTGTGATTTTCGACCGTATTGACCGAAAGTTTTAGTTCGCCGGCAATATCGGCTGTAGTAAATTCTCTAATAATGTATTGCATGATCGTAAGCTCTTTTGCCGTTAGCGTAATTGCTGTGCCTACCCTGTTTTGTTTGGATAAAAAGGCATAGTCGTCCGGCAGATAAACTCCGCCTTCCCATACTAATCTAATGGCTTCTAAAAGATCTTCACTGTCCTGGTTTTTATTAACGTAACCTTTTACGCCCATAGCCAATAAGTTTTCGACTAATATGGGACTTGAAAGAGAGGTAAAAGCAATTACTCGCAAATCAGGATGATTTTTATGAAGGTATTCATAGACTTCCAGTCCCTGCACATCACTTGCAATCAGATCAACAATAATTAAATCTAATCCTGAATGCTGCTGAACTTTAAGATATAAATCTTGCTTATTTGTCGCGTAAAAAAGCACTTCCAAATCTTTTTGATTTGAAAAAAAACTAGTAAGACCCCCACAGACAATAGGTTGGTCTTCAAAAAATGCAATATGTATCATAACACAAATTAGCGACAAAAAAATTGTTAAATAAATAGCGGTTTTCCCTATTTTGGCAAGATAATTTTGAAAGTACAACCTGCTGATTCATTGTTAAAAACGGCAAGCGTTCCTTTGTTTTTCAGCATTAGTTCCTGACACAAATAGAGTCCGATTCCAAACCCCGATTCCAGATTAGTGCCTAGTCCCGGATTTATTTTCTGTTTGAATAATTTGTCAATCTTTTTTTGCTCGATTCCTTTTCCTGAATCTGTTACGATTATTTCATGATGATCATATTCTATAACAATAGCGCTGTCTGCGTAACTAAACTTAATAGCATTGTTGATAACGTTTCGCAAGACTATACTTAAAACAGCCGAGTTAAAAATGATGACTGTACCTTTTGCTACTTTAAGTTCAATTGTAATATTCTTGGCCTTTACCTGATGCCCTAACTCCTTACAGGCCGCGCTGATAAGGTTGTGCAGCATGATCTCACTATAACCCGATTGTGCGGTAATCAGTTCCATTTTGGCCCAATCGAGTAAACTGGTGAGCATGGCATCCGATTGTTCCAATTGCTGCCCGATCGCTTTCATGTAGGTTGATACAATCTCATTTTCATTTTTAAGTATCTCTTCTTTCTCTAATAAAATTTTTAAGGTTGTGATTGGTTCCTTAAAATCATGGGAGATTACTGTAAAAATCTTTTGGTGCAATAAATTAAGGCGTTTAAGATCATTATTCTTTACCTCAATTTGCTCTTTTTGCAGTTTTAGCGTTTCATTGGTTATTCGTTGCTTTTTGGTCAATACCACAATCGAATACAACAATATGATTAATAAAGTAATTCCGATTAACGAAGCAATAAGAGCCACTTTCTGTTTTTGCAAACGCTCTTCTTTATTATAGTTGATTCTTTTCAGGTAAGTATTCTGCTGTTCCTTTAACTTGATTTTGTTCGCAATTTCAAACGAATCGATTCTGCTGTTTCGAATCTTCATATCTTCTATCCCTACTAATCGATCCAGTCTTTCGAATGTTTTATGAGCAGCTTCAAACTCTCCCTGCTCCACCATAATTTCTCTTAAGGTTCGTAAGGCGTTAATTTTATTCTCTAAATCATTGCAGCTGTCCGCTACTCTTATACTCTCGGTAATCGCTTTTTTTGCTTTTTCTATTCTGTTTTGCCTACTGTACACACGGGCCGTTTTGACATAAACTTCCGCTAGCTTACATGGACTATACTTTTTTGCCACACGCTCTGTGAGCAAAAATTCTTCCATGCTTCTCTTGTGGTCGTAATTGATGTAATAATAGTATCCAATAATTAAATGCAATACAATATAATTACTGGGGCTATCCGTTGGCGAAATTTCATTTTGGCATAAATTGGCATAATAAAATGCTTTTTTATAATCTTTCTTAGTAAATAATAAATCCGATAATATATAAAGACTCCTATTATACGTTTTCAGCGATTCTCTTCCTTCTCCTTTCAGTGCTATAGATTTATTCAAAGAAACAATCGCATCCGAGGATCTACCGATGATTTTATAGTAATTAGCCTTAAAAAAATGAAGTAATTGAAGTTCATATACACTCAAATCAGGTTTCGTGAGATGTTTATCAATTAAGTAACTGATACTGTCTGTTTGATTACGGTTATCTAAATTTCTTAATTTCTCTCCCAGTTGTTTGATTCGGGGGGTGATTTCCTGAACCTGAGCCTGAGAATGGAATGAAACTAAGAAAAAAGCAAGAATGAAGTACTTTACGGAACTGATTAATTTTACCTTATGGTCAGGTAATATGGAGCAAAAGCTAAAAAGAGAAAGGAATTCAAAAAAAATACTCTTAAAAAGAATAAAAGACTTTTGAATATGTTTGGGCCAATTGTCTACAGTCATAAAATTAACTTACATTTTTTTAGTAAATCTCTTCACAACTTAGCCCCTATCCATTTAAAATTTACAGCCGCAAAATTATCAATAACAACCTAATTCATTGCTATGAATTCAATAAAATAATAATTTAAACTTAAAGAAATTGCCTTAAATTCAATTTTTAATAAATTAACAAGATATTTAATACCACTTTAAAAGTAATTAAATATAATCCTACCATGAGATTCCTGCTTATACCCTGTCTTTATCCCCTTTTAAAGGCAATGACATTTTAAGAAAAGTGAAATGACATTCTGAACAAAGTCACTCCTTCTATGCCAATACCGGCTACTTCAATGGTTTAAAAACAATTTCGTAAGACTTGGCTTTGTTTAGAAATTCATTAGCAAACTGCTGAATGTCTTTTTCAGTGATGCTATTTACAATAGCTACATAAGCTGCAGGATTATCCATGTTTATATTGTACTCAAAAAAATTGTATAATAAACTCAAACTGTAGCTGTTAAAATTTTTGCTATCTTCTCTTGATTTCAAGTAGTTGCTTTTGGTTTTCGCCAGGTCCTCTTTTACCAAAACGCCATTTTTAATTTTGTTAATTTCGTTGTACACTATAGGAAGTAAACTGTTCACTTTGATCGGATCTGAATCAAAATTTATCGATAGAGCAACCGTATTTTTTGGAAATCTCGAAGCTGCTGCACTGACCTGAACACCATAAGTTCCTCCTTCCTTCTCTCTAAGATTCTCTGTATAGCGTAAAGTCAAAATGTCACGCAGCATATCCGCCAAAACAGCATTTTTGGAAGTGTATTTAAAATCGCTTTCAAACTGAATATTGACCGTACTTTTGGGCGTTTCCATTTTAATTAAAACTTCTTTGTTAATTTTATTAGAACTCCAGACAGGTGTTTTGTCTTTGAATGTTTCATCTCTTTTTATACCGGGAATACTGGCGATGTATTTTTCTAATAGTGGTTTCAGTACTTCCGGTGTTACGTCACCTACGATAAAAAACTCAAAGTTAGAAACATCACAAAATCGCTCTTTATAAATTGCTTCTATTCTTTCAAAAGACAAATCATCAATAAACTGCTGATCCAAAATTCTTACTCTGGGATTATTTTTCCCGTAAACGATTGCATTGATACTATCGGTCATTTTTGCATTGATATCCTTGTCTTTGTTTTCCAGGTAATTTTGAAGATCTAATTTCTTAATATCATAAATTTCCTTGTCGAAACGCGGCTTTACAAAACGCAGATGCACCAATTGCAGCATTGCTTCGAGGTCCTTTACTTTGGCATTACCCGAAACCGTCTCATTTAAATCTCCCACATTTATTCCCGTACCGACCACCTTTCCTGAAAGGATTTTTTCCAAATTAATATTAGAAAATGCTCCCACACCTGAAGCATCTGTCAAACCGTTCAGTGCAAATGTCGATGGCAGATCTTTGAGATCATATAAGGACGCCCCCCCGAAACTTTCCGCATACAACTGTACATCATTTACATTTTTATTGGCAAATTTATAATGCACCTTTACGCCATTGCTTAAAATATAAGTAGTAGCTCCGATTTCTTTACTTTCCTTTTCAGCAGTAATTTTACCCGGAACAATTGTTACATCAGTCAACAGTGACTTATCATTAAAACTGTCTGTATAAGGCTTTAAATTAGGATTGTTTTCTGATTTGGTAATAATAGCAAAAGCGTTCTCCTTTGTTAAATTGGTTTCATTTTCCATCCCTTCAACAGTCACTACTCTGTTTTTTGAAGTATATCCACGAGTTAATTCGACCTGAAGAGCTTTTGAATCGATTTCTTTCAAAATAGATTGTATCATTTCAAACTCGCTTTTAGTATCTGTAAACAGTCGATGTAAAAGATAATCTGATTGTATACTATTGGCAATACTACTATGTGAAACTTCTTTCTCTGATTGGATATAGTTTTCGTAAAAAGAACTAATGAAAGTTACTTTTCTTTGAATTTCACCTTCCGAAAAACCAAATTTTCCGGCACGTATATACTCATCCACAACTACAGCTAAAGCTTCTGCCTGTTTATTTGGTTTTGGAGCAATATCCATCCCCATTACATCATTCATTCTTTTAAAATTAGAATAATAAGCCTCCGCATTTTTAAACGGACAGTTTTCTTTCTGTGCTAATTCATTCAATCTGTCGTTGAGCATCGAAAACGCCATTATCCTCGTTATTGACTGCTTTAGATCAGCAAAAGTCTGACTCTGACCTGCGCCATTTTGAATGATTTTAAAAGATATAGCCGAATTTGTGATTTCTTTATCGAGTGCTAACTTAAAAAAAGGTTCCTCATGATCCGGAATTGCGACCTCAAAACGTTTTTTCGGGTTTTTAGCTTTCGGAATATCAGCAAATAACGTTTTTATTTTTTGCTCAATTTCTTCAGCATTTACATCCCCAACAACCGCAATTGCCTGCAAATCGGGACGGTACCATTCTTTGTAAAAATCTCGTAGCAAAGTGTAATCAAAATGTTTTACAATATCCATATCACCAATAGCAACACGGTTTGCATACAGCGAATGGTTGTACAAATAAGGGTTGAATAAGTTAGAAATACGGGTTGATGCGTTTTGCCTGGTTCTCCATTCTTCAACAATAATACCACGTTCGGCATCAATTTCCTCATTGGTCAGTAGTAATGAATGAGACCAATCGTGTAAAATCAGTAATGCAGTATCAATTACTTTAGGATCTGTTGATGGAATATTGTCAAAATTATAAACCGTCTCATCAAAACTGGTGTAAGCATTTATATTATTTCCAAAAACAGCCCCTTGTTTTTCGAGAGTCGTCAAAATTTCTTTTCCGGGAAAGTTTTTAGTGCCATTAAAAGCCATGTGCTCCAGAAAATGTGCCAATCCTTTCTGATTGTCATTCTCTAAAATAGAGCCTACGTTTTGAATAATATAATAACTTGCTGTGTTTTTATTTACCGCTGTTGGATAAATATAATACGTCATGCCATTGGATAGTACTCCTTTTTTAAGAGTTTTATTTCCAATTAAGACATCAGCAGATTTGTAGTTTTGCGCATTTATTGAAGCAACTCCAATAAATAATAATAGTAAGTGTAAAAGTTGAGCGTGTACAGATTTCATCATTTTTGATTTCGGCATTTAAAGTAAGAATATACTATCCCACATCAGTTGAAAGTATACGTATTCGTCCTACTTAGAAGCATCTTTGCCTAAGAACGGATAGGATTCTTTTTCAGTTCATCTGATCATGGTATGCGCAAAATAATTAAAAATGATGTACCAAAAAATTTGCGTTACTTATTTAACACATTAAATTTCTGTGCGACACTCGTTCTGCTCCACCTATTTATACTTGAGTCACCATCCAAAATTTTTTAAAATCGCACTTTATAGCTCACCCCCGCTGTCCATGCCCGTGTAAGTCCGTCCGGTCTGACATCTCTCACTACAAAAGGCGTCGCAACCGAGGCTTCGATACTGCTTCCGGACGAAAAATGATATCCTGCAATTAGATTTCCATTAATGGTTAGTCCGTCAGAGCCTTTAATCGTCTGTCTTTGTCCGTAAATATCTTCATAAGTATCTTCCCCTAAATGATAAATCAAAAGCAAATTCGGCTTGAACGAAAATTTGCGATTGGCTGTATTTATGGTGTAGGTTCCGCGCAACAGAACGTCCGGTTTTCTCTCAAATAAATTGGTGGTCACAAAATCATCAGTACCGGAATATTCGCTGAAATAGGAATTCTTGTTTATATTAAAGACCGGCAATTGTATCGCAGAATTAAAATCCCAGTTTTTATAGTTCAGATTCACACTTCCTAAAAAATCAAAAGTTCCAAGACTGCTTTGATAATCCATTGGAAGCGGATGATCGTTTATTTTGAGATTACTTTGGTTAAACGGAACTTTAATTCCCGAAGTAAAACTCCATTTGTACAAATTTGTCGTAACCGGAGTATAGTTTGCCGTTAAAAAAGCATCTCCAACCGAGCCCCTTCCTCCAAAACTTCCATTGGCATACTGAGAAGTCACTTTTACATTTCCCGACCATTGTTCATTAAAACTCCTGGTGTAGCCAATATAACCCGACAAATATTTCACATCCACATCACCTTTTCCCAGAACAGTTCCAAATTCGATATGGTTGTTCTTCTTGTCATCATTTTCGTGAAATGCTCCTCCAATACTGCAAATACCGGCATCACTACAGCCTTGTGCGTTACTATAATTGAATATAAAAAATGAGGCTAAAACTATCAAAAAATTAATTTTCATAATAAGTTGGATTTTAAAGCAGCAGTAGCAAAAAGATGATTGAATTGCTGACAATGAATTAATACATAAGGATAAACCGTTAAATTTACTCCTGCCGGAATCGTATAGGTCTGTGAATTTCCTGTTCCTAAGCTTCCCAGATTTACAAAACTGTCCGGTCGATTGGTTTTAGAAAGATAAACCTTAAGATCAGGCCCACTGGAAATGCTAAAATCTTTAAGTGATAATTTGTACAGATCCCCTTCTTTGTAAATTCGGGCAGAACCGGTAACGGTATTGCCCGGCTCAGCTTCAAAAGTTCCTGTAGAAAGCAAAATTGCTTCTGAAGAAACTACCATTGAACCAATTTTTTCGCGGGTCAGTTCTCCTTCAGATTCACAGCTGAAGAGTATTAAAATAGCTATAAAAGAAAAAATTGTTCTCATGTGATATCGTTTAGTAATTCGAAATTAGTAACTCTTACACTCTCCTAATGTCGGCTAGTTTACATATCCTGAACATTTTTGATATTCTCCGTTTGTATTTTACATTTTCTACTGCCTAGATCAAAAAAAACACCAAAGCGCTCCGTTATATTTTTTTACCTTTACCTGTTATAAAAAATCATTTAACAGATAGAAACCTATTTCTTAAACATAGAAGTCTCTGTGTATTTTAAATAAATGAAGCGCCTTTTTTGTGAGTGTTAAATCTATGTTTCTATGCGTTTAAAAATAATTACATCCAACGGGTTACTTTTATATCCATTATACCAATCGAGATGACAATTCAACAATTAAAATATATTGTAGCATTAGACGAGGAACGTCATTTTGCAAGAGCAGCAGAAGTTTGCCTGGTATCACAACCCGGACTAACCATTCAGCTAAAAAATCTGGAAGAAGAAATTGGAATTAAAATTTTCGATCGAAACAAGGTTCCGTTAACCCCTACCGTTCTTGGAACCGAAATTATAAACCGAGCCAAAAAAATACTTCGCGAGGCCGACGAAATTAGAGATTTTGTGGTGAATGAGAAAAACAAACTAGAAGGCGAAGTTAAAGTTGGAATCATTTCGACTTTATCCCCTTATCTGATACCACTTTTTATTCAGGCCATGAAAAAAGCCACTCCAAAAATGCAATTCATTATAAAAGAAGCCAATACCGGACAATTGATGAATGATGTTATGACAGGAGCTCTGGATGTAGCTATTATGGCAACTCCTACCGGAAATCCTCATTTAATGGAGCATCCGGTTTTTAAAGAACCTTTTGTAGCTTACCTAAATACGGTGCATCCTATGGCCACAGCATCACATTACGAATTGCAGCCCTCAGACCGGGCCGAATTGCTTTTGCTTCAAAACGAATATTGTTACAATGCGCAGCTGCTTGATATCTGTGATATCAAAAGTACAGGAAAAATTAAAGAGCAATTCAGTTACGATATTAGCTCGATTGAAACCCTTAAAAATTTGGTACGGGCCGAATTAGGATTCGCCATAATCCCTCAACTTTCGATGATTAACGAGGTAGAAACCGGGCTTTTTAAGCATTTTAAAGATCCAAAACCTGTACGTGAAATCAGTCTGGTGGTGTCTGATACTTTTTCTAAGAAATTATTGCTTGAAAAAATGAACGAAGCCATCTGGAATTGCTTACCGGAATCTTTGCAGCAAAATTTTGCTTACCGCAAAATAAAATGGAACGACTCTCCCTATTTTATTAAAGCTACCACCCGATAAATAGCTATCGGGAATCCATACAAAAAAAGCCAAAATACCTTGCAGTACTTTGGCTTTTCGTATTTAGAAAAATGCTTCAATTAGTAAGATCAATGAAAAAAAACATCATCAAATTAAAATAATCTAAAGTTCTTTCACGCAGATTCTGCAGATCGAAACAGATTCTATAAGATTTTATTAATTGCTCCGCGTACATCTACTCAAATCTCTTTTAAATCTGCGGGAAACAAAAAAAATGAATCATCAAATTAAAACAATCAAACCTATTTTCTCGCAGATCTCGCAGATTGTGCAGATTCTATAAGATTTCATTAATTGCTCCGCGTACATCTGCTCAAATCTTTTTTAAATCTGCGGGAAACAAAAAAAATGAATCGTCAAATTAAAATAATCTAAAATTCTTTCACGCTGATCTCGCAGATTGTGCAGATTCTATAAGATTGTATTATTTTCCGCTTAGATCTTTAGCTGCACCAATAATTACGTTTGCCACAGCTTCCGGTTGTGAGATAAAAACACAATGGCTTCCTTTTACTTCTGTCGCTTTCGTTTTGGAACGTTTGTACATGGCATGCTGAATGGAAGGATCGATACTTTTGTCCTGTGTAGCAATTACTGCATAAGCCGGTTTATCTTTCCAGGCTGCTTTTGTAATAGGTGTGATAAACCCTTTGGCATAAAAAGCACCTTGCGAAGCGTACATAAAAGCAGCATCTTCTTTGCTAACGTCGGCACAGAAACCGGCATGAAACTTGGCCTCATCATAATACACGATGCCTTTATCATTTGGAGCCAAAACACCATTCTCGGGAGCGGGAGCGGTTGTTTGCACCCATTGCAAAGCCGATTCTCCGTTATCCGGCTGAAAAGCGGCTACATATACCAATCCCACAACATTTGGGTGATTCCCGGCCTGCGTAATTACAGCACCTCCCCAGGAATGTCCCACTAAAATCGTTGGACCATCCTGATTGTCCAATACCATATTGGTTGCTGCTACATCGTCTTCAAGAGAGCTTAACGGATTTTGAACAATGGTAACTTTATATCCTTTTTTTGAAAGTACATCGTATAAATTTCTCCATCCGGAGCCGTCAGCAAATGCTCCGTGAACCAATACTACATTTTTAACTTTTGCCGGTGCAGTTTGTGCAATTGAAGTGGCAGATAGTAAGAAGGTCAAAATTAAAGCGGCAGACATGAATACGCGATTCAATTGTCTTTTTAAATTTATTGTTTTCATTTTTTTATTTTTTTAAGATGTTGTTTGTTAGATTCAAATAGTCTATTTAGGTGTAATTAATTCTAACACATAGTAACATAGATTTTGTATTTTCAAAAAGGACGTTTCACTTATTTTTAATACGCAGAGTAGTCTTTGTCAAAGAAATTTATTTCTTTATAACATGCTCTGCTACTCCTAAATTCTATGTCCCTATGTGTTTGATATATTGTCAGATACACTACTAAATATTTTTTTTTAAGACAGTAAAGACACGTTCAAAGCGATCTCTGTATTGAGCAGTTTTGAAATAGGACAAATCTCTTTTGCTTTTTGAGCTGTTTTCTCAAAATCTTCTGTAGTAATCCCCGGAACCGATCCCGAAAGTTCAAGTGTAATTAAAGTAATTGTTCCATCTTCAAAAGTTACTTTGGCTGTAGTATTTAAATCTTCAGGAACAAAACCGGCCTCTGATAATAGAAAGCTCAATTGCATTGTAAAACATCCCGCATGTGCAGCAGCAATCAATTCTTCAGGGTTAGTTCCTACTCCTTCCGCAAAACGGGTTTTAAAAGAGAGTTGAGCATTGTTTAAAGTAGTACTTTGTGTCGTGATGGTTCCTTTTCCTTCCATTCCTGTACCTTTCCAGTTTGCGTTTGCGTTTCTTGTAAATTTCATGATTAAAGTTTTTAATGTTATCAATTTTTAATTTTCAAACCGTTGTTCTGATTTGATGGGACAAATTTATGGCGGGCATTCTCATAAATCAAATTGATAATTTTATAACCTTATAAAATAAAATTATAATCCTAAGCTAAAATCCTGAAACTTTAGCTGATTTCTAAGGCTTCAACCCAATTTATCAGGAAGTATTAACGGCAAGATTCTTGTTTACTTTTTAAAGTAGTTTATTTTCTCCAAATCATAATGAAGAGGAAAACAACAACAAAAAGAGATTTGTATTCACATAAACAGCATAAGCATCTGCGAAAAAAAACGTAACTTTATAACTGATTGTCTGCATGTTACAAAACACTAGAAATAATTAACTTTCAGTAAATGCAATAAATAGTTATACTTAAATGTTATCTATCCGGATACAAACACATTCGTTTGATGTTTGTCTTAAAACCTTAAAATAATATGAAAAAGATACTATTAACTATTATACTAACCGGTGCTGTTTTACAGGGATATGCACAGAAGGAAATGAATGGCAAATACAAACCCATTGATTCGAAAAATGTTGAATTAAAAGACGTACCGCCACCAACAGAAACTCCGTTAAATCCTGATCTTCCGCTGCCAAAAGAGCCTACCGTTTTAAAAATCAATCCGGAAGATTTGTATAAAAACAACAGTCTGTACAAACCCGAAGCCAATGTGGAAGGGATTTTTTACAGAAGAAATGAATATTTGGGAGGTTTTGTCACCAATACAGCTGTGTCTACTATTCGTTATCGCGATGCTGCTTTTGTCGATGGCGATAAAATACGAGTATACCTGAATGATAAAGTAATTGAACCCGAAGTAAGTTTAAACGGAGATTATCAGGGTTTTAAAATTACCTTGGTAAAAGGAATGAACAAAATTGACTTTGAAGCTTTAAACGAAGGTTCTGCTTCACCTAATACCGCTGAATTTCAAGTTTATGACGACAAAGGAAAAGTGATTGAAGCAAGTCAATGGAATGTGGGAAAAGGTTACAAAGCAACTATTATCCTGTATAAAGAATAAAGTTTTCTTCACAAATAAATATTCTTTCTTTAGGTTTTACGACCATAAAGTAAAAGTCTTTTAAAAGAATAAATAGCGGGAAGTTTGGGAAAACTTTCCGCTATTCTTTTTTTATAGGTTTCGATAAAAAGTGCCTTCTCCTCTCCTTCCAGTCTTTCTGTATACGGAATCAAAGCCGATCCCGAGATGAAATTAAAAAGTGTTTCATGATCTTTAGCTATAATTGGATATACCTTTTGCTGCATCTGAAGGTCTTCCAATCCGCCATCAAACAGAATTTGTGCGTACTCATCGATACTTAAAACCGGGGATTCTCTTTTAAATCCTTTTAAGAAAGAAACGAAAGGCTCTTCCTGTACCAGCTCTAAAAGGATTTTATTGAGCTTGTTTTCGGGCTGAACCGGCATTTGTACAGCAAATTGTCCTTTCGGATTTAACTGTTGCAGCAATCTGGTAAATAATATCTCATGATTGTCCGACCATTGTAAAGCTGCATTACTAAAAATCAGATCCCATTTTTCGTCCGATTCTATTGTTTTTTCTGTGGTCGCTTTTCTGAAATGCAAACGATCCGTTTCTAAAGACTTCGACTGTTCCAGCATTTCCGGCGAAGAATCGACTCCCAAAAAGTACGCTTCTTCAAATTGATTAGACAGAATCGCCGTTTGTTCTCCCGTGCCGCAACCCAAATCAATGGCTTTCATTCCTTTTACTTGCTGAATAAAACCGGTCAAATCATAAAATGGCTGATAACGAATATTTTTAAACTTATTATAAATTTCGGGATTCCAGGGCATTGCTTACTTATTTTATAATCCGTTCTGATTGAAAAAAAACCACAATCAGGACAGATTTAGGTTACTAAAGACTAAGATACAAAATTATTCAAGGTAGATATAACAATAAAAACAGACATTACAATGCGTATTTATACGGCTTTTAGTAAAAGTGTGTCGTTCTGTAGTAGATTGCCTTTTATTAAAAAAAGAAACAAACCGAACAGGTTTTAAAAAACTGTACAATTTGTTAGAAAAATGCTGATAATAAATACTCCTTTCTAATAAGTGACTAATTTTAAATGATACTAATACGCTCTCCTTTACAAAAGAGTACGTTTTTAATTTTTTATGTTTTTCTTTAATCTTAAAGCATCATCTTCAAATTATCTAATTATCACTTTTGACTTCATTACTCAAAACACGTAAAAACATAAATTTTATACTATCGAATATCCAAACATTGCTTGCGGTTTCCACAGCAGAAACACAATGCAAAATACCTGACTAATACAGCCCGCAGTTGAAACTTACAATCATACTTTACTCTTTTTTCTATAAAAAATGCCCCCAAATAGTGTCTAACTTTTTGGGAGCAGTTCATTAAAATTTGTCGGGTTTACCTACATTTTAATATCTTTCTACAGTACCCCCATAAATTTTAGATAAGGAGTCATCAATTTTTTATCAAAAACAGGTGGCGTTAAATTCGAATCCGATAAAAAATATCTTGTATTACTTCTGTCATAATAATAGGTGTTTTCATAGGCCTCAACCAAAGATTTTCCTTCATGTACATCTTCGGTAAACAAACTCAGTAAAGGATAGATTGGTAAACTATTATCATATTTCCATTGGCTCAGCCACTTATGATACTCCATCCCTTCTAAATCTGTAGCATAATATTCGTTCATTTTAGCACAAAAATCGGTCAGGGATACATCATTTTCGGACAAAGGAGACAGATGGAAATTTAAACCAACAGCTTCCTTCTTTTTACTGATATGTGTGATGGCTTTACACATATAATCTACTGTTGTAAGCTCATCTTTTAATCCCATTACCAGAGGAAAAGATTTGAGTTTAACGCAGCTTCTGATTAATGCTCCCCACCATTGATTCATTACTGTTGCTCCCGAGGTGCTGTGACATACGGCAAAACCAAGTCTAAAATTAATAATTGGCAGCCCCTTTGCCTTTGCTTTTTCGGCAATACTTTCCATAACCCATTTACTTTTAATGTATCCCAAATCGCGAGAGACAGCGGCCATATTCTGATCGATTGCATCATCTTCGTACATCCATGTTTTTTGGGTAAAAGACCTTCCCCAACTAAAAACGCCCATTGAAGATAAAAGCACCAGATATTTTACCTTTTCTTTTACGGCAAGATCAATTATATTATGCAAACCGTCTATGTTTGATTTTTTAATTACAGCATAAGGCTGCACATAACTTACAGAACTTCCGGAATGATAAATAACTTCAATTTGTCGCGCAATAAAAGAATAATCACTCACAGTCATTCCAAACTGAGGCAATGACAAATCCCCTACTATAGCAACAACCCGATCGTTATATACCGGAAGCCATGGCAATTTAAATTTATCAAATGTGTTTTTAATTCTTTCCAATCCGCTTTCAGGAGACGAAGCCCGTACCAGGCAATATATTTCAGCGAAGGTTTTATTCAAAAGTTCTTCTAACAAATGTGATCCAATAAAGCCGGTAACTCCCGTTAAAAAAATACGTTTCGGATTAGTCAGCAGCGCAGCATCCGGTATTTCCTTTATATCAAAATCAATATGCAATTCCGAGTCGCTAATTAATTCATCAATCATCAACCCGGCTCTTTCTTTTTGAGAAATTTCGATTTCCTGAAATCTTTTCTCCACTTCTTGTACAAAGGTAGAAACAGTCTTAAAAATATAAAGCTCCGGTAGACTAATGCAATTTTTAACGGGTTCAGGAAGCAATACATGAAGCTGTGCCAGAAGTAATGAATGTCCGCCCAACTCAAAGAAGTCGTCATCATCATCAATCTCTTCTATGGTAAGTAAATCTTTCCAGATGTCTTTTACAATTTCGGGAAGATTGGCTGTCTCTCGTTTAGGAACTGCTTTGTTTTGAGATTGATTTTCCGGAATTTCCAATAATAATCTATCAATTTTTCCGGCATGTGTCAGCGGCATTTTATCGATCACAATAATCTTATCAGGCAACATATATACCGGCATAAGCTGTTGTAGTTTTGCTCTTATATGTTGCAGGGATTGTATTTCGTCATCGTGTGCGGTCATCAATTGTATAAAAGCAATCAGAGCCGGAAGACCATTTTCCTTCCGATGAACTTTTATGGCCGCCTTAGAGATTTGTGGGAGCTTTGTCATATGGTGTTCAATTTCACCCAGTTCAATTCGGTAGCCTCTAATTTTAACCTGATCGTCTTTTCGTCCGTAAAACTCCAAATTTCCATCTGGTCTTTTCAGAACTAAATCCCCCGTTTTGTAGATTATTCGTTTTTGCCCTAAATCATTTCTAAGCCATTCAGGGGCTTTAATAAATACATTTTTTGTATCCTCCGGGCGGTTCAGGTAACCTAAGGCCAGTTGCGGCCCACCAATATATAGTTCTCCAACCGAGCCGTCTGCTATCGGTTTTAAATCTCTGTCGAGAATAAATAAATGAGCCAGTGGCATCGCAGCTCCAATAATTCGGGGATTGGTCTCTTCCTTAAATTCGTAATTCGTAACAGCAACAGTGGCTTCCGTAGGCCCATAACTATTAATAAGCCGAATTTTTTTGTACCAGGATTTAACAGTAGCCTCACTACCGGCCTCACCTCCTATAGCGATCGTTTTTAGGTTTCCGATAGGCTTGTTTACAGGCAATGAAGCCAGTACCATAGGTGGCAGCAATGGAATAGTATCGATATTTTGACTGACTATAAAATCTAAAAGAGGTTCGCCAACAATTTTGTTATTGGGATACAAATAGACCGTTGCACCTTTAATTAATGGGGTCCAGATGTCAATAATTGCGGCATCAAAACTTGGAGAAGCAAATTGCAGTGTTGAGCTTGCTGCAGACAATCGCAAGAGATCCGATTGATATTCAACAAAATTATAAAAAGACTCATGACCAATACTAACTCCCTTAGGTAATCCGATACTACCCGAAGTATATATAATATAAGCGGGGCTTTCGGGTGCAATTGAGATTTCAAAATCAGCTTTGGAACTCTTTTTGTAATCTTCATTTTGAAACAAAAAGTCCAGGGCAATACTTTCATTGGCATTGTTGTAAACTTTATTCAAATGCAGTTCCACCGTTAACATCATGTCTATTTTCGAATCTTCGATCATCATTTGTATACGAGACTCCGGTAACTCTCCGTCAATAGGAAGGTAAGCTGCACCCGTTTTTAAAATTGCTAAAAAAGCAATAATCCGATCAACCGATTGCGGAATACAAACACCCACAACCCCATTTTCTGCAATCCCTTGTTCTCTTAAATAATGAGCCAATTGATTCGTTTGTTCATTAAGTTCTTTATAGGTGATTTTTTCAATGTCGTCAATAATAGCTAATTTTTCGGGATACTTTTTAAAGATTTCTTCCATCTTCCTGACAATATTAATGGAAGATTCTTCTAAATTATTGTTCAAAAAATGACCTTGATTCTCCTTCGCAGTTGCATTCATTTCTTCGTTCATGGTGATTTCAATTTAGGGTTAAATTTAGGGGTAAATACGAATTGACTATAAAAATCTAAATAACAAACACTTACGTATTTTCAACATTTAAAAGCGGACAATAAATTTAACTTAAAAAAGTCTTACCTTTTACAATGAAATTATTAAATCGATGTTAATAAAAAACAACTTAAACAATTAATAATCAAAACATTAAAATATCTATTTTTGTAAAAAAAGCTATTAAATCAGTGCTAATCTGAATCTGATGATCTACTTTCGGGAAATATAAACAGGCGGGATTTAAAACCCTATCAGGTTTATGGAATAGTAGCAATTTTATTGACCTAGATCAAACTTTTGTGTCTGAAACAAGTCTAGCTTTGCTGCTCTTTAATTCAAAAAACGCAACAAAAGATGATCAGCACATTATCCTATCCTTTAGAAAAATTTGGTTTAACCAGTGTCGAGCGTGTCGAAAATGCTTTGCGACAACTGCGAAACGGAAAAGGAATTCTATTAACTGATGACGAAAACCGCGAAAACGAAGGCGATTTAATTTTTTCGGCACAACACATCAACGTACAAGACATGGCCATGATGATACGAGAGTGCAGCGGAATTGTTTGCCTTTGTCTGACCAATGAAAAAGCCGATCAGTTGGAATTACCCTATATGGTGAAAGAAAACACCAGTAGTTTTCAGACGCCTTTTACCATTACAATCGAAGCAAGAGAGGGGGTAACTACAGGAGTTTCAGCAGCAGATCGAATTACAACCATTAAAACTGCAATTGCACTAAATGCCAAACCCACAGATCTTGCAAAACCCGGGCATATCTTTCCCCTACGTGCCAAAAACAACGGCGTCCTTGAACGAAACGGACATACGGAAGGCAGTGTAGATCTAATGAAATTAGCAGGCCTAAAGCCGGAAGCCGTCCTGTGCGAATTAATGAACGAAGACGGAAGCATGGCTAAACTGGACAAAATCATTAGCTTTGCAGTACAACATGATTTGGTAGTACTTTCAATAGAAGATATTATCTACTATCGAAAATATGTAAAAGACTATGTTTAATTACTGATTGTTAATGGTTTGTTGTTGATAGTTGATAGTTAATTGTTTATACTCATTATCTAATTATCCAGCAATCTAATTATCTAACAATCCAACAATCTAATCATCCAACAATCTAATCATCCAACAATCTAAAAATCTAATTATCTAATTAAAAAAATGCCCTACAAACAACTTGGTGCTTATATAAAAAGTCGTATTGCAGTTTCTGATAAAGACCTCAATATTATTTTGTCGCATTTTAAACCTTTGGATCGGGACAAAAACGACCTGTTGCTTTCGGCTGGGCAAACGAGTCAAAATAGTTATTTTGTAGATAAAGGCTGTTTGAGAATTTATTACATCAACGAAGAAGGAAAAGATGTCACCCGATACATTGCATTCGAGAATCAATTCGCCACGGCTTTGGTAAGTTTTATTACCAAAATGCCTTCGACAGAATACATACAGGTTATCGAGAAATCGGAGTTATTGTATATCAGTCATGAAGATTTCACTCATTTGATGGAGATTGTTCCTCAATGGAGGGAGTTTTATTGTTCGTATCTCGAAAAAGCCTATGTCAATAACACCAACAGACTCATGTCGTTTACCACTATGGGGGCTTTAGAAAGATACACCCAATTGCTCAAAATCAATCCCACAATTGTAAAACGATTGCCCAATAAAATTGTAGCTTCCTACATCAATATTTCGCAGGAAACACTAAGCAGACTTAAATCTAAGGTTTTAATTTAGCTCCCTGTCAATCTGTGAAGTGCGAAATCTTTTTAGTGAGATGTGAGATATTAATAGTCAGAGCCTCAGGATAAAGAGTGAAGAATAAAGAGTAAAGAGTGAAGAGTAAAGAGTAAAGAGTAAAGAGTAAAGAGTGAAGAGTAAAGAGTGAAGAGTGAAGAGTAAAGAGTAAAGAGTGAAGAGTGAAGAGTGAAGAGTGAAGAATAAAGAATAAAGAGTGAAGAATAAAGAATAAAGAATAAAGAGTGAAGAGTGAAGAATCTGCCATAAACAATTAACAATTAACAATAAACAATTAACCATTAACCATTAACAATTAACCATCAACCATTAACAATGCACATCGATACCATTCTTGACAACATCTTTCAGCTTCCCGAGGGGTCCAAAAATGCACTAAAGCTTTGTATTAGTGAAATAAAATATCCTAAAGGACACATACTGTTAAATGCCGGAAAGGTTGAGTCTGCGCTCTATTTTATAAAAAAAGGAATTGTGCGGGCGTATGTGGATGAAAATGATAGTGAAGTTACGTTTTGGTTCGGAAAAGAAGGACAAACCGTTGTTTCGATGAAAAGTTATGTTGAGGAGCAAAAAGGTTATGAAACGATTGAACTTCTGGAGGACTGCGAACTCTACGAATTAAAAAAGACAAATCTTCAGCAATTGTTTGATACCGATGTTCATATTGCCAATTGGGGCAGAAAATTTGCCGAACAGGAACTTGTTAAAACCGAAGAACGCCTCATTTCAAGGCAGTTTAGAAATGCCACTGATCGTTACCTGGAACTTATGAAATACCATCCCGAACTACTTCAAAGAATTCAATTGGGACATATTGCCTCCTATCTGGGTATCACGCAGGTTAGTCTGAGTAGAATCAGAGCTGATCTGAAATAAATTCATTTTTTATCATTTGTTAAATTTTTATTGCGGGAGTTAAAGGAACTTTGCGTCCTAAAATTTTAACAATTATGAACTGGATTATTCTAATTATTGCGGGACTGTTTGAAGTCTCTTTTGCAACTTGTCTCGGAAAAGCCAAAGAAGCCACCGGTACCGATGTTTATTTATGGTATACCGGCTTTTTTGTATCACTAACCATAAGCATGCTGTTACTGATTAAAGCCACTGAAACCTTGCCTATCGGAACGGCCTATGCGGTATGGACCGGAATTGGAGCCGTTGGAACGGTATTGATGGGGATTCTTATTTTTAAAGAGCCTGTAGACTTCTGGCGATTATTTTTTCTCTTTACTCTGGTAAGTTCTATTATTGGACTAAAAGCGGTATCACATTAATCAGACAATAACATTTACCATAGTTACTTCAAATTCAAATGTCAATTCAGGGAACGGAAATTTTATTCAGTACAAGCTGATTTTTTTTGCCATTTTTCGTTCCCTGAAACGACAAAAGAGACCTAATCTGTCTTTTTACTTATAAGATTTATCCTTTTATTTTTTTCTTTATTTTTTTTTAATGAAACAATGTTGCATTTACAAATAAGAATTCTATATTTGTACTTCATTGCTTTATTAGCTATGGATTCATTAGAATGAAAAAGAAATTTAAATTTATAAATCTTTTGATGCCGTTGGTGGTAGTATTTGCTATACTATTTCCGGCGATACATTCGTATGAACACATACACAGTCACAGTTCCACTGCTAAAAAAGCCGTACTTTATCCTACCGATAAAAGTGAATTTAAAATGCAGGATCACTCAAACGAAGAGTGTGCTATTTGTCATTTCAAATTCAGTCCGGTCAGCACTTTTGACTTTGTAACTTTTCAGTTTTATAAAAATAGTACGCCAATTCCTTATGTACATTTTTATTCAAAATCGTTTGCTCCTTTTTTCAAAGGCTCTTTATTTGCCCTTCGTGCACCTCCTATTGCCTAAAACGACAAAAGTAAATCATTTCAATTCTGAGATGATGTGCGGTTACGCGTTTTAGACACCCTCAATACCGAAAAAGTATTTCACTTTTTCACTACAGCGCTATTTTATGTCTTTTTCTATATTTAGAAAAGTACTTTGATCGATACTGATTGATACAATTATTCCTTTTAGGAATACCACTTTCGTACAACACTATTGTTTCAAAAGAACTTCGCTGTCGGTTGATTGTCTGCAACTGTACAATTCAATACCTGTAATTGGGTATTGAGCTGGCTTCACTGCACCCCCTTTTACTTTTGTTTCCCAATTTCCTTCCCGATGAAAACAATGCTTTTTGCGGCCTAATCCTGTGCCCTAAAACTGCCATTTTCCTAGTATTATCAGGTTTGGAATACGCCTTTTGTAACCCACAATTTTCACATATGAATACCACAAAACTCAAACCAAACCGAATGAGAACTTCAAAATTGCTTTTGGCTTTTTTGGCGGCTGGCTTTACTTTCACAAGCTGTGACAGTGATAAAACCGAAATTGATACCGAATATCCTGTAATTAATGTTTCTGCCGCGAATGCGTTCCCGATACAATGCAGTACGATCACTCGCGGACAAAAAATTACTTTCAGAGCAAAGTTTTCAGACAACGCACAACTGGGATCTTATAGTCTGGACATTCACCACAATTTCGACCATCACAATCACAGTACCGAAGTAGCATCCTGCAACGAGGATCCTATCAAAAAACCGGTAAACCCGATGCTTTACATCAATTCGGTTACGATTCCTTCCGGGCAAAAGAGTTATGAAGCGGTCCAGGAAATCGAAATTCCACAAAACATTGATGCCGGAGATTATCATTTCCTGATTCGTTTAACGGATAAGGAAGGCTGGCAGACGATCAAAGGTTTGAGTATTAAAATATTATAAATTGATTTTGATGAACAACACTAAGTCAAGTCAATTGCGGACTTATTGCGTGCTGCTCTTTTGTTTTGTTTTGGTTACAAAAGTAGCAGCCCAATCCGTTCGTGTTTCCGGCACCGTATTTTCTAAGGATCAAAAACCTTTGGAAGGTGCTTTGGTCACGCTGTATCCGGCTCATATTAGTACTATAACCAATAAAAAAGGAGAGTATTTCCTAAATCAGGTTCCTAAAAACACAAAGCGATTAACGGTAACCTATTCCGGGTATGCTTCTTATGAAACGGCAATTGCTATAAGTCAAAACACAATTGTGCAGCCTGCTATTTTCTTAAAACCGGAAATACAGGAGTTATCAGAAGTTGTCATTAGTGAAGGTTATGAAGTACGTCGCAAAAAACAGGAATCCCTTAATCTTGAAATCGTAAACAGCAGCTTTATCCAACGTAATCTCGGCGGAAGCTTAATGCAGTCTTTGCAAAGACTTCCGGGTGTTAAGACCATTTCTATCGGTTCCGGTGGCTCAAAACCACTCATTCGCGGACTGAGTTTCAATCAGGTTATTGTAGTTGAAAACGGTATCAAACACGAAGGTCAGCAATGGGGAGCAGATCACGGTTTAGAAATCGATCAATATGCTGTAAACCGCGTGGCAATCATCAAAGGTCCATCATCGTTTATGTACGGTTCTGATGCCATTGGCGGCGCCATAAACATACAGCCTGTACCTTTTCCTACTCAACATGTTTTGGGCGGAACAGTTGATTTTACAGGCAAAAGTAATAACGAACAATTCGGAGGATCTGTCAATCTTTACGGTCGAAATGAAAAATGGTTCTTTGATTCCAGAATAACTGCTATGGATTACGGAGACTACCGCGTTCCCACTGATACGGTACAGGTGTACAATTATGCCGTTCCTTTATACAAAAACCACTTGCGCAACACCGCAGGACGTGAACTCGATGTACACGCCAGTGCCGGTTATGTGACGGATCAACTCAAATCAGTTTTGTATTTCAGTAACATTTATACCAAAAGCGGCTTTTTTGCCAATGCACACGGACTCGAACCACGAAATGTAGACACAGAGCTGCACGATCGTTCCAGCAGAGATATTTTAATGCCATTTCAGGAAGTTACACATACCAAAATCAGTAATACCACTTCCTTTTCGTTAGGTTCCCACCGTTTCGAAACGCAGTTGGGTTTCCAGAAAAACTTTCGTCGGGAATGGAGTCATTATGTCAATCACGGTTATATGCCACCCCTGTATCCTTCTGATAGGCATGCTCCGGAAGATCTGGAAAGACAATACGATAAAGAAGTGTTCTCCGCTGCTTTTAAAGATGAGTTTTCCATCCGAAATCATCAATTTACCACAGGAATTAATGCCGAACAGCAACAAAACAGCATTAACGGCTGGAGTTTTCTGATTCCTGCCTATAAACAATTCAATGTCGGAGGATTTGTTTATGATAAAATTCAGCTTAACGAATTATGGCTGCTTCATGCCGCTGTACGACTCGATTATGGTAAAATCAAAATGAAACAATACACCGACTGGTTTCCAAGCGAAGTCACTGAAAACGGTCAAACAACTTCTGAATATTTGAAACGTTCTGAAGACCTGACCCGTACTTTTCAGAGTTTCAATTGGTCTGCAGGCATTAATTATACACCGGGACAATGGTCCTTAAAAGCCAATCTAGGAACGAGTTTCAGAATGCCCATTGCTAAAGAACTGGCCTCAAATGGGGTAAATTATCATTATTTCAGATTTGAAAAAGGCAATCCCAATTTAGCAGCCGAACGTTCGTATCAATTGGATCTTGGTATGGAATGGAAGAATACTAAGTGGTCTTTTCAACTGAGTCCGTTCTTTAATTATTTCCCCAATTACATTTACCTCAATCCAACTTCGCAACATGATATTTATTACGGAGCCGGCAATCAGGTATTTGAATACGAGCAGAGTAAAGTTATGCGTTATGGCGGTGAATTACAGCTCCGTTATCAGTTTCTGGAAAATTTAAGCGGTGAAGTTTTAGCAGAATATCTGTATAGCGAGCAAATGTCGGGAGATAAAAAAGGATACACACTACCCTTCTCTCCGCCCCCATCCGTTTTGTTTGGCATCACTTACAATCCAAAAATAAAAAGTTTAAAAGACACCTATTTCTCTCTTGATTATCGCTTTACTGCCGAGCAGCATCAGATTGTCCCACCTGAAAAGAAAACAGCAAGCAGTAACGTCTTTAACCTCGCCGTGGGAACTAAACTAAAAGCCGGATCGCAGGATTTCATCATTAGTCTTCAGGTTCAGAATCTGTTCAACACAAAGTACCTCAATCACACCAGTTTCTACAGGTTAATAGAACTTCCTGAAGCTGGAAGAAACATTATTATATCGCTGAAAATTCCATTTTTAATACACCAATAAATACCCTATGAATTTAATTAATCAACCCAGTACCCTAATGAAAACGCTAAAACTAACACTGCTCTTTCTGGCTGTTAATCTGTCTTTTACAGCCTGTAGTAACGATGACGACAAAGAAGTTATAAAACCCAAAGCTGAAAATATTGAAATTGGTACCGCCAATAATAAAAAAGCCCTGATTGGCCGCGATTTTCACTTTAATGCCGACGTACTTGCCGGAGATAAAATTGCCGATGTACAGTTGAAAATCCTTCCCATAAAAGATGAAACTTATAGCAAAGACTGGAAATTTGAACTGTCCTGGGCAGAATACAAAGGCGCGAAAAATACTAATGTACACAAACATTTCAATATTCCGGCTGATGCTCCGGAAGGCAAATTTGATTTCCTTTTTATTGTTACAGACGAAAACGGATCTAAACTCGAAATTAAAGAGGTCGTTACAATTACAGATCCTGCCAACTTACCTGTCGATCCCGTAATTGGCCGCGATAATCTCTCCCGAAACGATAATCTGATTTACTATATGAATACCTGGGTTGAACCAGAGCTTATTTTCAAAAAGAATGACCTTCTGACTGCACATGCACAGGTAAGTCAAATTATGGGGGATGGAATTTTATATTCTGTTTTGATTAAAAAAAGTACCAATTACAATCCAGAAAGTATCGACAAGCTCGATTTGAAAAAAGTTATTGTCATTTCAAAAGTCGAACATAAAGGTCTGGGACCTGCTTCAAAAATTACTACCCTTCAAAAAATAAATGGTGTTTTGGGCGGTCAAAGCATCACTATTGGTGCAGCTACAGATTTCGAAGGAACTCCAATTACAGCTGACAAAGCCTGGCAATCCGGAACCTACAATTGGGTAATACTCTATAAAAACACTACACACAATATAAGCGTCTATAAATCGATGCCTATTACCATTAATTTTTAAAAATCAACTTTAATTACCTTTACCATGAAAAACAATTTTTACAAACTCATTTTCCTATTCGCCTTATCTGCAACTGTATTTTCCTGCAGCAACGACGATGACAATAGTCCTGAAACTCCCAAAGAAGCTTTAACCGAATATAAATTCTTAAGAATTTTACTTTCTGATGAAAAAACAACTGAGATCACCTTAGTTAATCCGGTTGAAGCCACGATAAGCTCTTTTAATGCTAAGTTTGCAAAATCTACTGTTTATACTACAGAATCCAAACGATATGCGGGAATCATTCACAGAGCCAGCAACACGGTTGAAACTTTCGACAGCGGTTTTGAAGGTCATGGCGATCACGTGGATGTAGACGGAATCCCTAAATTTGGCGCTTTAATTGGCCAGTCGCCTATGCCTACCCATTTTAAAAGCAAAAGCGGAGAGCTGATGACTTTTAATGACGGCGACGGAACACTGGCGGTTGCCAAAGAATCTGAAATTACTACTGCGGGAGCTAAATTTAAGATTATAAATGCAGGTTTGTTGGCACATCACGGCGCAATGGCTACTTTTACTAATGGTACTTACGCTATTACTGAAAAAGACAATTCGATAACAGGAACACTCCCTGAAAAGGTTAAAATTATTGATAATTCCGGTAAGACTCTTTTTAATGCAACGGTTGCTACCAAAGGAATTCACGGAAATGCCTCAGATGGAACCTATGCCGTTTTCGGATCAGCAAGCGGTGTTCTTGTAGTAGAAAGTAACGGAAAACAAAAGCTTATTGCACTTCCTGCTGATTTTGGGACTGCGTGGTTTGGAACTATTCTGGAAACAAAGGCAAAAGGAAAATTTGTGGGATATACCGCTGCAAAAGGAGCTTTTCTAATTGATGTAGCAGCCGAGACCATTAAACCTATTATCCAAAGTACTACAATCATGCAATGCAAAGTGAGTTTTAATGCGACTAAACTGGGAATTCTATTGCATACGGGCGAATTCAAATTGTACAATCTTACCAGCCTGCAAGTTGAAAAGGAAGCTAAAGTTATTGCCGAAACTGCTACTGATGCGGCATTAAAACCTCAAATGCAGTTAACAGAGAACTTTGGTTATATTACTTCTCCCACTACAGGAGAATTATTACAACTGAATTTGTCTACCATGGCAATTGCAAAGAAAATCAAGGTTTCAAGTACACCATATATGATTACCGTTTTAGGCTTTGAAAATAGCAAAGGCCATTAAAAAGTAATTCTATTATTTATTTTATCAAGAAGGCCGGATCATTTATCCGGCCTTCTTTACTATACTTCGATCTAAAATTGTAAATCCGAAGAAGGAATAAATCTCGCGAAGTCGCAGAGTCACAAAGATTTTATATTTTTTAGCGTTTTGGAAAGTATTACTATTTGGATCAAAGATTAAAATTAATTCCCAGAATATCTTCCCGATTCAAAGACACTCGCAAAAACAGTTCCGCAGGAACGCACTATTTTGTAGCAACGGATTTTAATCCGTTGAAAACAAAACACAACGCAGAAAAGTTCCGTAGGAACGACATATCTATAGCAACCGTAGGAACGACATATTTAAAAAGACCGTAGGAACGACATATGTATAACGACCGTAGGATCGATGTATATAAATTGTGATTGTGCGGAGTTTTTGCCACAGATTAAAAGGATTATGTATATTGTATATCTGCTTAATCTGCTAGATCTGCGGGAGAAATAAATCTCGCGAAGTTGCAGAGTCGCAAAGGTTTTATATCCTTTCCCTCTCACAAAAACCGATCTCAAAAGCAGTTCCGAAGGAACCCTCTATTTTGTAGCAACGGATTTTAATCCGTTGAAAATAAGATACCGAATCTCGCTCAAATGCCTGTCAATTTTTAAATAAAACCTCCTGACGTAACTTTTATCGGAGAACATTTTACTATTTAACAAACAAAACACTACTTTTACAAACATAAAACAATGATAAACAAGCAACTACATCCGTAAAACATTTCATTTCACTATTATTTTATCACGATCAACAAGTAGGCTCCTCATAAAAAAATATAAGTTAACCCCTTAATAATTGAGTACTATGAAACAAGTGTTATTTAAAGATTTAGGCGAAAGCAGAAATAAGGATATTTTTCCATCGCAAGAAATAAAAGAAAATTTAGTCAATGCTTTTTTTCCGGAAGATACATTGACACTTACTCACAATTTATCGAGTGTAACTGCGGCTTTTTATGGTTTGTTATTAAAAAATATTGGCGCCGCTTTCGGAAATGATAAAATGGATGAGCATTCTAAGAAATTGTTCTATGACCTCGGGAAACTAAAAACCATGCAGGCTTTCCAGGCAAACCCTACACTGGAAAAAGACACCAGGACATTTGCTGCAGTTGTTATTTATGCGATATACAACTCAAGTCCGGAGTACAACTTCAGAATACTAAAATACAGTCCCGAAAACACAATTGTAGAACTTACCGGAGTCGATCGGTATTTAAAAATTCTAACAGAACTGGGAATCGAGAAACACATTACGATACCAACGTTTTTGCCTTTTGTTGAAGGAATTAAAGAAGTTGTAAATATTCCTTGTCAGATCGAGTATACGTTTGAACAAACAAATCCAGATTTTACAATTAAATCGGTGTATAACATTAAACAACTTTAGTACGATGATACCACAACCCCAAAGAAATATAGTAGAGCTTATTGGTGAAACTTCGCCCTATTTATTTGAAAATGCCGATAAAATTGCTTTTAAGGACAATCCTACTGAGTTTCCGCTTCATCAACCCTTTGAGTCATTTGAACGGGAGAATTTTAGTGATTTTATTAAAATACTCACAACCATGGGAAGTCTAAACTTAGTAAAAGAAATGAAAACGGAGGAGAAAAATTATTTTCTGGCCGAAAAGCTTCGAATAAGAAGAATCTCGCACCAACAACCCTCTGGATTGTTGGTGGCCAAAATAAGTCCACAATTGGAAAACCATCAAAAAGGAAAATCCTTAATTGAAATTAGAGACGATGCCAATACCTTGTTTCAAATGGAAGTTGATTATTACATTTTCAACGAACCTTCTTTCAAGAAAATATTTGAGCCTCATTACAATGACGAAACTGATGCTGCTTTCCCGTCCTGTGCTCTGCCCGAAACTTCATTAGAGTATTTAAATGAAAATGAATTTAATGTCACTGTAAATGGATTTACCCGCGATCAATGCAAAGGACATTTTGAAAACTATCAGATTGTACCCGCCGTATATATTGCGAAATGCATACTGAAAAATGTCTTTAAATCGGCTCCTGCCAATACTACTGAAACAGCTGCTGTAGAAATCGAGAACGTAGAAGCTTTTTTAAATAAAGCAATGCCTGTAGATACCGCTTTTAAAGTTAATGTGAGCATCTTTCGACTGCAAAAGAATCTAAAAACGTATAAATGTACTGTAACCGATTATGCAAATGAATATGGCCACTATTTTATTACACTTAAAAACTTAATAAACTAAAATGTTACTCCAAAAAAGTACATCTCTACAAATACTAATCATCAGAATGAAACAGCAGTTACCTCAAAAAAAACAAACAGAAAGGCCGGATAATACATCCGGCCTTTTCTATTTTTATGATTCACAGCTGCTACAGCTCACCAAACTGGTTACCAATTCTTTCGAGACACTTTGACTGCGTTGGTAATACAAACTCTTAATTCCAAGCTGCCAAGCTTCTATAAGCAGTCGGTTTACTTCCTTAATGGGTAAATCGGCTGGGATATTCAAATTGATGCTTTGTCCCTGATCGACAAATTTCTGACGTATTGCGGCCTGCTGTACAATCTCTAACTGACTGATTTCTTTAAAGGTTTTAAAAACATCTTTCTCTTCTTTTGTCAGCTGGGTCATGTGCTGTACGCTTCCGCCATTTAACATGATCTCTCTCCAAACCTCTTCATTGTCGAGTCCTTTTTCTTCCAGTAAAATTTTAAGGTATTTATTTTTACGCATAAAATTTCCCTTGCTCAGACCGGCTTTGTAATAATTACTGCTAAAAGGCTCAATCCCGGGCGAAGTCTGTCCTAAAATAGCCGATGAAGAAGTGGTTGGTGCAATAGCCATAGTGGTTGTATTACGTCTTCCATAACCTTTAAGCAATTCCGGTTCGCCATAAATTCGGGCCAGATCCTGAGTGGCTTTATCGGCCTTATCACTAATATGTTTAAAAATTTCAGTAGTTTTCATCTTGGCTTCCATTCCTTCAAACGGAATCATATTCTTTTGCAGATACGAATGCCATCCCAGAACACCAAGTCCAAGTGCACGGTGTCTTTTGGCAAATCGATTGGCTGCGGAAAGGTAATAATTACCTTCTGTTTTTTCTATAAATTCCTGCAATACGGCATCCAGGAAAAAGATCGCTAATTTTACGGCTTCAGTATCTCTCCATTCTTCGTAAAGCTCGAGATTCATTGACGAAAGACAGCAAATAAACGATTCGTCAAGACTGGAAGGCAGCATAATTTCGCTGCACAAATTGCTGGCATTAATACGCAGGTTTTTGTCTTTGTAAACTTGTGGTTTGTTTTTATTTACATTATCACTGAAAAAGATATAAGGCAATCCCTTTTGCTGACGGCTTTCTAATACTTTCGCCCAAATTTGTCTTTTGTCGACATCACCATCAATCATTTCCTGCATCCAGTAATCCGGCACGCAGATTCCGGTAAACAAATTCTGAATCGGGTTTCCAATACTTTTAATCTTCAAAAATTCCTCGATATCCGGATGATCAACATCTAAATAAGCAGCAAATGCCCCACGGCGAACCCCTCCCTGAGAAATGGTATCCATTGTAGTATCAAAAAGTTTCATAAAACTTACCGCTCCACTACTCTTTCCATTATCTGTAACAGCACTTCCTCTCTCGCGCAGCTCTCCAAAATACCCCGATGTTCCTCCACCAATTTTGGTTTGCATAATCACCTCTCCCAATTTGTGGGTGATTCCTTCTATTTCATCGGGAACATGCACATTAAAGCACGAAATTGGCAAACCGCGTTCAGTTCCCATATTCGCCCAAACAGGCGAACTGATGCTCATCCAGCCACGTTCGATCATTTCTACAAAAGATTCCTTTAATTCGGGTTTGTATAATCGTCGGGCCGCAGCGGTACAAATTCTGTCAATTGCACCTTCTACAGTTTCTCCCTTCAAAAGATAACCACGATTTAAGATTTGCTCACTTTCAGAGTTTTTCCACCACATTTTATTCTCGGCTTCACTTAACGGAAGGCTGTTTGCTGAAGTTGTATCTATTGTATTCATCATTGTAATTTTGCTTTTTAGAACAGGTCGTTTGCGGTAATGCTTTTGTCGTGTTTGGTATATTCTACTGGTCTTTTGGCAAAGAAATCGTCAAGGCTGTTGGCAAAAACTTCTTCTTCAAACCAGGCCATCGCTTTATAATCATCTGCCGGAACATTAAAAATAGTCGGGATATTGATCTGAACCAGACTTTCGTCGATTCTGAATTTCATGAAATTAACCAAATCAGTCTTCTTGATTGTTTCAATTTCACCTTCTTCAAAAATCCAGTCTAATATATCGGCTTCTACTTCTATTGAATTTTTCACGGCCTCACGAATAAGCGTTAACGTTTCTTCATCGAAATAATCTGGAAACTCTTCACGAATTTTGTTTACGATATAGATACCGCCATTGGCATGAATCTGCTCGTCGATAGAAGTCCACGCAATAATGTTACTCACATTCTTCATGTAGCCTTTGAATCGCGTAAAAGACAATAAAATCGCAAACTGACTGAAAAGCGACACATTTTCGATCAGAATACTGAACAAAATCAGTGAAATCACATACTTTTTATTGTCCTGAGATTTGGTATCCTTAAGCACATCCGAAAGATAATCGACACGTTTGCGGATAACCGGTATCTCCATCAGTTTTTCAAATTCATCATTGTAACCTAAAACTTCCAGCAAACGTGAATAAGCCTCAGAATGTCTGAATTCACATTCGGCAAAAGTACTCCCCAAGCCGTTGAATTCCGGCTTTGGAAAATGCTCGTAGATATTTCCCCAAAAACTTTTCACGGCTACTTCTATCTGTGCAATCGCCAATAGACTATTCTTAATGGCGGTTTTCTCCGCAGCATTTAAATGAGAATGAAAATCCTGTGTATCGGCTGTAAAATCAACCTCTGTATGAACCCAATACGCTTTATTTATGGCTTCTGTAAATTGCAAAACCTCCGGGTACTCGAAAGGTTTATAATTGATTCTTTTATCAAATATAGACATATATATAAGTATTAAATGGTGACTGAACCTGGATAAAAATGCTTCGTTCTTGGGGAGGTATAAACGACATTTCTATAGGTACAAATTTAACCCCGCGATCTTCTTTCACCCCTTTTTTGATGTTAAAAAACAACGCAATTATCAACAGTTTGACTCCCTGAAATCTTCCCTCTTTTTTGCGTTTTATCAACAGCAGGAAAATAAACCGTAAGAGGCAATACATCAGTTATTTATACTAAATCTAAATAGAGTTATCAACAGCATAGGGGCTAAAAAAAGGCTTCGCCCTAAAAACAGTTATCAACAGCTACTCTTAAAAAGATAGCCTTTATACTACAAAAACTATCGTTTTGCGCAACAAGAAAAACGCTGACTACTCTCATTTTTGAAATTATTACACTCGATCAGCTAAACGAAAAAGCACACTTTAAAACACACGTAAGTTATTAATAATAAACAAATTAACTATTTAAAAATTATACCCTATAGTACCAACTATTTCTTTAAATTTTATGAAAAAGGCAATTTTTTATCACAAATATTGAGCAAAATTGATTCATCTGTAAAAGTTGGTGTAATTTTGTACACTAAACGCATTTATCATGATTATCAGAAAAGCAACAATTGAAGATTCAGAAAATATTACAGCACTTTTGCTGCTGGCAATGGAAGACATTATCTATAAATTTACAGGTGAAAAGGATCCTAAAACGGCCTACTATTTCCTCCTTCATTTTGTTGAAAGCGAGAATAATCAATACTCCTATCAAAATTGTTATGTAGCGGAGGAAGACGACCAAATTATTGGTGCTGTTGCTGTTTATGACGGAGGACAATTGCATTCGTTGAGAAAACCAATTGTTGATTATGTTCGTCTGAATTTCAATGCTGATTTTAATCCTGAAGACGAAACGCAAAGTGGTGAATTTTATATTGATTCGGTTGGTGTGAGTCCAAATCATCAGGGAAAAGGGATCGGCTCTAAACTGCTGCAATTTTTAATTGACGAGTATGTAACTCAAAATCAAAGAACTCTCGGACTATTGGTGGAAGACGCTAACCCGAACGCCAAAAAACTGTACTTAAAATTAGGTTTTAAAGTGAAGGGTACCAGAACTTTGGTAGGAAAAAATATGGAACATCTGCAGATTTCATAGTTTTTTAGTTTCAGGTTTCAGGTTTGAAATTGGTGTAAGACTTACAAAATTTAACCGCAAAGTCCGCAAGTTTTTTTACTAAACAGGATTTTGTAAAAAAAAGGTTCGCAAAGCTAAACTTAAACTTTGCGAACCTTGCGAAAATCTTTGCGGTTAAATCATATCACAATTCTATTCTCATTCCAAACCTGAAACCCGAAAACAGAAACCTGAAACTTGAAACCTGAAACTTGAAACTTGAAACTTGAAACCTGAAACCAGAAACTTTTCTACTCTTAACAAGATTTTTACTAAACGTACCCTTCGAAATACTGTTAACTTTTGCTAACTACAACAGTATCAAATAAAAAGTTTTATATTTGCACCCTAAAAAAATAAAACTTATTGCTCTTTAAGGCCTGTAATACTGCCTTATATTTTAATCCACATCGTTGAAATTTACTTTTAAAAATACCTTTTCCCGCAGGAACTTCTTTATTTTAGGAATTATCTTTATTGTCCTCACACTGCTTTCAATTTATATTCTGAGCAGTTTTATAACGGAGATCACCGAAAAATCAAATACTGCCACTGAAGAACGAGGCTTTCTGAAAAAACAGGAAGTGCTTGTACAGGAATTGTCGCATTTTTTAGAAATTCAAAAGGAGTTAAAACGTATTGTTGAAATGAGCAATACCCGGAATCTGTCGGATAATCTAAAGGTACTCAGCACAATTCACGCCAATGACAGTCTTATTAAAAACAATTGGTTTCAGATTAATAAGGAGCATATCACTTTTGTAACTGCTAAAAATAGTCCAAATCTGGAAGCTTCCATCAAAGATTTTGCTGTTAAAAACGGGAATCTCAGTGCATACAATTGCATTGTTGAGAATAAGCAGGATTTTTTCTGGCGCATTTATTACAAGTACATCGCGACAAATGGTACGGTCATTCGATACGGGTATGACATTGATTTGAAGGCACTTCAAACCTATTTTTCTACCATTGACCAAAAAGCGCTCAATTATGCTTTTGTGTTTGATAAAAAAGGAACAATCCTCTACCATCCTGAAGTAAAATTGCTGAAGAAGAATGTTTTCAAAATTACAGACCTTCGTGCCAATGATACTACTTTTACCAATAAAAACAGTTTCAGCCGACAAATTGCGCTTTCGGAATATTTAGGTCTGGACATTGTACGCTATACCAAACGACTCAATGTAAAAGGAACGGATTGGTACATCTGTGTAAACTTTGCGGAGAAAATATCCAATGAAGATGTCAATACTGTAAAAAAGTATGCTTCCTTAATTTACATCGTTACAACAGCTATTTTAATCGTATTCTTCTATTTATTTACTCTTTTCACTCGTAAAAATTTTCAGGAAAAAGAAGTACTGGCACAGGAAAAAAACAATCTTTTGATAGAAAACGAAAAAATTAATAAAGAGAAAGCCCTCATTCAGCTGCAGCAACTGAAAGAACAAATCAATCCGCACTTTCTGTTCAACTCGCTGAATTCGTTATACATGCTTATTGAAAGTAACACGGCTGTTGCGCGAAAATTTACCCTGAATCTGTCCAAAATCTACAGATATCTGATTACGCCCCCGGTTAACAATATTGTTACGGTACAGGAAGAACTGCTTTTTATCGAAAAGTATATATTTCTGCAACAAACCCGCTTTACGAAAGAATTTGTCTTTTCGATTCAGATCGAAGACGAAAATAATCTGGCTAAAAAAGTGCCGTATCTGGCTTTTCAGATCGCGGTAGAAAACGCCATAAAACACAATATTGCTTCTGAAGAAACCCCTTTAAAAATAACAATTGACATTAAAGAAAACGTTGTAATTATTACCAATAATTTAAACGAAAAGCAAAACTTTGGCAAAGAATCCAAGTTTGGTCACAAATACTTAGAAATTATTTACAAATATTATGCTAAGGACGATTTCAAAGTCTTCAAAAAAGACGGCGATTTTACTTGCATTTTGCCTTTAATTGGATAAAAGAAAACATTCACTCCCGAAAAAAAGCCACTCACTCCATTTTGTTTTTTTTAACGTTACCCCTGCAATATTTTTAGCCAAAAATTAACCTAAACTTAACTTTCAATGAGAGAAAAGGCATTGTTGATAAACCTAAAAAATATCGTTTTATTGGTATTGGTACTGAGCACCAGTACTATGGTTTCTCAAAAAAAGAATAAAAAGAATAAAGAAGACAAAACTGTACAAGTTAAAGATTCATTAAAAGATTCAAAAGGAAAAAAGTATGATGATCTTGTTAAAAAGGGAACTTTCAAGAAAGGACTTTTTAACACCATTCAGGTCAAAACAGATTTATACCTGGAAATTAATGATTCTCTTTTTCAAAGAGAGTTTTTAGTAGTCAACAAAATATCGAGTGTTCCTTTGCCTGTTAATGATGCCGGATTGAATAAAGGAATGAACTACGAGAATAAAATTATAACGTTTCACAAAGATTTAGTGGCCAAGAAAGTTTGGGTAAAATCTTCTGTTCCAAAGGTTTCATCACCTGTTGGGGATGCTATTACGGCTTCGGTAAACAGTAATTTCTCAGAATCTATTATTGAAGTTTTTGATATTGAAACCAAGAATAACGATTCGACTTCGGTTGTCATTAAAGCAAATAAGGTTTTCGACGGTAAGCAAAAGAGTTTCAATGATGTATTGAGCAACATTGGCTTTGGCGGATCTGTAAAATCGGAACTATCGTATATAGAAAATGTAAAAACGTTTCCTAAAAATATTGTTGTAAAATCACAACTTACTACATCTGTAAGCGAAGGCGGTCCTGCCCTTTCGGTTACTCTTGGAGTGACGTCCAACATTATTTTACTGGATAAAAGACCTATGCAACCGCGTTTTGCAGACAAGCGTGTCGGGTATTTCTCTGAAAAACACTGGTATTTCAGCGACAGTCAGCATGCTATGCAGGAGAAAGAATTAATCACACGCTGGAGACTGGAGCCTAAAAAAGAAGATATCGAAAAATACCGCAAAGGCGAATTGGTAGAACCTAAAAAGCCAATTGTGTATTACATCGATCCATCGACACCAAAACAATGGCGTTCTTATATTATTGAAGGGGTTCGCGACTGGCAGGTTGCTTTTGAAAGAGCCGGATTTAAAAATGCTGTAATCGCCAAGGAACCTACTGAGGAAGATACTGATTTTGATGTCGACGACGTACGTTATTCTGTAATTACATATGTAGCTTCTCAAAAATCTAATGCTATGGGACCTGCAGTAGTAGACCCAAGAAGCGGGGAGATTATAGAATCGGATATTATCTGGTGGCACAATGTAATGACTTCACTGCAAAGCTGGATGCGCATTCAGACAGGTGCCATTGATCCGAAAGCCAGAGGAAATAAGTTTAGTGACGAACACATGGGAGAAGCGATCCGTTTTGTATCGTCTCATGAAGTGGGACATACTTTTGGTTTAAAACACAATATGGGTGCTTCATTCGCTTATCCGGTGGAATCGTTAAGGTCTAAAGATTTTACAGCAAAAATGGGTGGAACAGCTCCATCAATCATGGATTATGCCCGTTACAACTATATTGCGCAGCCCGAAGATCATGTTGAAGCGATTACGCCAAAAATTGGTGAATACGATAAATATGCTATCGAATGGGGTTACAAATGGTATGCAGACCAGAACGAAGAACACACTGCGCTTAACGATCTGATTGCAAAACACCAGAACGATCCGGTTTATTTCTACGGAGAGCAGCAGGACGGTGACAGTACAATTGACCCGCGTTCGCAATCTGAGGATTTAGGTGATGATGCCATGAAAGCCAGCGAATACGGGCTTAAAAACCTTAAAAAAGTGGTAGGTAAAATCCTTGAGTGGACGTATGATAAAGATGAATCTTACTATCAAACGGGTAAACTTTATATTGGAGCTATTGGTCAGTGGAATCTTTACAACTATCATGTGTTAACAAATGTGGGAGGAATTTATCTGAATACCACGGTTCACGGTGACAATAAAGCAAGTTATGTTCCAGTTCCGGCTGCCATTCAAAAAAGAGCTGTTTCGTATTTATTGAAAAATAGTATTGCGCTTCCGGAATGGTTGTTCTTTAACCCGATTCTGGACAAAACAAATCCTTTGAAAGATTCTCCTCTTGGACCATATGAGTACACTCCTTACACCCTGGCAAGAGAATTACAATATGGAATTTTATACAACCTGTTAAGTGATGATCGTTTGTTGAGAATTACAGAAAATGAGCTGTTCCAACGTAATGAAGCCAAAGAAAATGTTTATACCGTAACACAATTATTTAAAACTGTTCACCAAAACATTTTCGCTCCTACGATTCAAAACAAATCGCTTACGATTATGGAACGTATGACACAGAAAAACTATGTAGATGTATTGATTGTTTCGACCAATAAACTTTTTGAAAAAACAGATAGCAAGAAAATTATTCAATTAGAAGAGACTTTAAAAATGCCTCATTTATGTGATTATCTGCAAGAATCAAAAATGGCGCGCAACATCAATCAGTCTTCATTAAAGAGAGTTTCCGAAGTGACTTCTGATAAAAAAGGAGAATTGAATCAGATTCTGAAACTTTTAAAGACGAAAAGAAACATTGGAAATCAAGAGACAAAGAATCACTATTTCGATCTGATCCAGCGTATTGAAAAAGCACTAAACAACACACTTTAAATTAACATAATCCAAAAACAACCCAATGAAAAATTTATTTTACATGCTGAGTTTCCTACTTACCCTCTCGGGGTTTGCGCAGGAAAGGACTATTAAAGGAAAGGTACTTGATGCCAAAGATGGACTGCCGATACCGGGAGTCACCATTGCTGTTGAAAACAGTTCCGTATCAAACAACACCTCTGAAAAAGGAGTAATTCAAAGTGCCGGTCTGGGAACTGTAAGTGACTTTGACGGTGCCTTTGAATTGAAAATAAACCATAATATCAAATCTCTAAGAGTAACCTATATGGGTTACCTGCCTTATACAATTGACATTACAGATAAAAATCAATACAACATTTCTTTAAAGTCAGATGTAAGCGAATTAAAGGAAATCGTAGTTACCGGTTATCAGAAAATCGAAAAGAGAAAGCTGACATCTGCTGTTGCCAAAGTGGATATGGCAGATATCAAACAAGCGGGTGTTGCGAGTTTAGATCAAATGTTAGTAGGTCAGGTTGCGGGTGTTGCCGTAACACAACAAACAGGAGCTCCGGGAACCATTGCAAAAATCAGAGTTCGTGGTACTGCCTCTCTTAACGGTGCACAAGATCCATTATGGGTTTTGGATGGTTTGCCACTTGAAGGAAATGACGTTCCTCAAAATTATGACAAAGACAATATCGATGTTTTAAGCAATTTTTCTATCGCAGGTTTAAATCCTGAGGATATTAAAGATATTACCATATTAAAAGATGCTGCTGCAACTGCCATTTACGGAGCAAGAGCTGCAAACGGTGTTATTGTGGTAACGACTAAAAAAGGAAAAAAAGGAAGCATGAAAGTAGACTTGAATGTCAATACTTTCATGACACAAAAACCTGATTTTTCTAAATTAAATCTTTTAAATTCTTCTCAAAAAGTAGATTTTGAACTTTCGCTGGCTTCAAGAGAAGATTTGACTTACAGAGACGGTAACGGAGAAATTTCCCGTATTCTTAAACAGGCTAATGAATTAGGAGCCTACAGATCGGGAGGTTTTTCGTCTCTAAGTCCAACAACACAAAACTCAATCAACTCTTTAAGAAACATCAATACCAATTGGGGTGATTTATTGTACCGAAGTGCCATCAACAAACAATATACATTAGGTTTATCTGGTGGTGGAGAAAAATCAGATTACTATTTCTCTTTAGGAGCTTACAACGAACAAGGTGCTACTATCGGAACTGGTTTTGACCGATACAACCTTACCTTAAAAAACAACTTTGATGTAACTGATAAATTGCGTGTTGGCGTTGGAATTTTTGGTACACAAAGTAAAAAATCATCTTATATTTCAGATACGGACACTTTTACAAATCCTGCTAATTACTCCAGAAACGCAAATCCATATCTAGCTCCATTAAATGCTGATGGAAGTTATAATTATGATAAAGACATGACCGGGTATGGAAATGGAAGTGTATATATTCCTTTTAATTACTTAGAAGAAAGAGAAAATACCAATTACGAATTGACAACAAGATCTATAAAAGCATTACTTGACGTTGATTATAATATTACAAAAGGATTAAAAGCAAGTACCCAAATTGGTTTACAGTTTGACAATAATGCTTCTGAAAAATATGCTGGTAAAGACACTTACTTTACAAGAAAAGAAAGAGAAAAAACAAGTGTATTTGCAAATGGAGCTTATACTTATTTCCTTCCTGTCGGCGGAATTATTCAAAATTCAAACACTGACTTTTTTCAATACAACTGGAAAACGATGTTAAACTATAACACTACTCTTGGAGGAAAACATGAGTTAGAATTTATGGTGGGTAATGAGTTAAGAAAAAACAAAAGCACCGCTATTAATACAAAAGGTTTTGGTTTCGACCCGAAAACATTGACTACCACTCAAATTGTTTTTCCGACTCAAAGTTATGCATCTAATCCAACCTATAGAACGTATTTAAAGAATGAAAACGAAAATGCATTTGCATCATTCTTCGCAACAGCATCTTATACGTATGACAGAAAATATACGTTCTTTGGAAGTGTTCGTTACGACGGTTCAGATTTATTTGGTGCAGATCCTAAGTACAAATATTTGCCATTGTGGGCAGTTTCCGGTTCATGGGCGGTATCTGAAGAAAATTTCTTAAAAGATAGCGAAATAGTTTCTAATTTAAGATTACGTGCGTCTTACGGTTTACAAGGAAATATCGATAAAAATACTTCTCCGTATGTCGTTGGAACAAATCAAACAACTATTATTTTACCGGGACAATCAGAACCTATTATTAGTGTAGCTTCTCCTCCAAATGATAAATTAAGATGGGAAAAGACGACCAATACCAACTTTGGAATGGATCTGGGGTTATTCAACAACCGTATTAACATTATAACCGATGTTTACGGAAGAAAAAGTACTGATTTAATTGGCTTACAATCACTTCCTGTTGAAAACGGTTTTGAATATACAAACGCTAACTGGGCTCAGGTAACGAATAAAGGATACGAGATTTCTTTGTCTACAAGAAACATTGACCGTCCGAACTTTAAATGGAACACGACTATTAATTTTGCTCATAATAAGAGTACCGTTGATCGTATCCAGACAAGATCTAACACCTATTTACCTTCAAGACAAGGATTACCTGTTAATGCCGTATTTGCCTTAAAAACTAACGGAATTGATGAAAGTGGTTTCCCTTTATTTGTAAATAAAAAAGGAGAAACTGTAAACACGCAAGCTCTTTTTGGTCTTTTTGATCCTTATGCAGATTTTTTCCCGGGAGTTTTCTCGCAATCAAAACTTACGAATGAAGAAACAAGAGATTTGTTTACTTATGTTGGAGATGCAGATCCTAAATTTACCGGTGGTTTTATCAACACTTTTAAAGTTCATAATTTTGATCTTACTATCGCTACCACTTTCAATCTTAAACAAACTGTTGTTGAAAAACCAAATTTTAATGGTACACAATTAGATCGTGGTCAGAACTACACTACAGATGTACTTAATGCCTGGTCACCTACTAATACCGGTTCAAACATACCTGGAATTACTAGTCCAACTTCAGGAACAGGAGATTCATGGATGGCTTACCAATGGTTTTCTCCAGCAGGAGCACCACTTAATGTTTACAACTATTTAGATACTTGGGTTCATGAAATGAGCTATATGCGTTTAAGCAGCGTTCGTTTAGGATATTCATTGCCTAAAACAGCGACAAAAACGTTGTTTATGGACAGTGTTAGATTTAGTATCGAAGGAAGAAACTTATTTGTAATCAGCTCTGATTATAAAGGTTACTTTGACCCTGAAACGTTCGGAAATATCTATGCACAACCAATCCCAAGATCAATATCTTTAGGATGTAACCTAACTTTTTAATCTGATTTAAAATGAAAAATATACTAAAATACGTATTCTTTGCCGGCGTAGCCATTACTACTGTAAGCTGTGATCATTATCTTGATGTTGAGCCGGTAGGTAAAGTAATTCCGGAAACTTTAACTGATTATAGAGCAGTAATGACAACCGGTTATTCTACAACTCCTATTCATAAAGCATTATCTACTATTAGAACAGACGAATTGGTTTTAGATGAATCTAATGATAATGCTACTTTCTACAGAGATCATTATATCTGGAACGATGCCAATCCTGATAAAACTACCAATAGTTTTCCTTATGCTGCTCTGTACAACAGAATTTTCTATACCAATGTGATCATCAATGAAGCAAGCGTAAAATTAGCACCTTCTGCAGAGAAAAATCAATTACTAGGAGAAGCTTATGCACTAAGAGCATTATCTTATTTTGATTTATTGAATATCTTCAGTAAACCTTTTAATGCTGCAACAGCTGCAACAGACAGAGGGGTTCCGTTGGCTTTAAAAATAGATTTAGAGCAGGCTTACGTTCCTCAAAGTGTTGCGGTTATTTACGACCAGATTTTATCTGATAATGAAGAGGCAAAAAAATTATTGAATTTAGACACTCAAACAGCGGGTATCAACTACCGTTTTTCTAAAGCTGCTTTATATGCAATGGAATCCCGAATTTTCTTATACAGAAAAGAATGGGCAAAAGCTATTGCTGCTGCAGATAAAGCAATGACATACAAAAGTGCTTTAATCAACTTAAACACTACTGCTGCTTTACCTAATCTTTACAACGGACCAGAATCTATATTAGCACTTGAGGATCCATTTATTAATCTTTTGAAAGGAACATCATATGCTGCACCAACTTTAACAGGTGCTTATGATAAAACAAACGACTTGCGTTTTGCGTTGTATTATCAGGCAAGCGGAAGCAGATACAGATTTAGAAAAGGTGGTGATATTGCACAAAAATGTACTTTTAGAACCGCCGAATTGTACCTGACAAAAGCAGAAGCATCGGCACAATTAAACGATCTGCCTACCGCAAGAACGACGGTAATCGCTTTCATCAAAAACAGATATAAAACTACGGCTTTTGATCAGTTAAGCCTGTCGATTGCTGCCATGACACAAACTCAGCTTCTTGATTTTATCGCTCAGGAAAGACAACGTGAGTTTGCTGTAGAAGGTCACCGCTGGTTTGATTTGCGTAGAACAACTCAAAAACAAATCATCCATACTTTCAATGGAGAAAATTATACACTAATAGAAAATGATCCGCGATATACGCTGCCATTTCCTTTAGATGCCCGATTAAACAATCCTGAATTGTAAGTCTATAAAATAACTTCAAAGTAAAATTGCCCCAAAATTTTAGAGAATTATATGCTTACAATAATGAGCCCGATATTACATCGGGCTCATTGCTTTTTAGACTTATACGGTTATCACGGTCGGAGTTATACTAACTAATAAAATTTAACTTTCAGCCATCTATGTTTAATGATTTTTTAATAGAAACTCCTGTTTTATGCCTTCAAATTTCTCTTTACAAAGGGGTTTGTTCAGAAAGCCTATTACCAAGGGGTTACTTTCTGCCCGTTTGAGATCTTCGGGATGCGTTGAAGAAGTAATCATCATTATAATACAATTTAGTTTGATTGATTCAGAAAGTTTTGCATATTCCTCAAGAAACTCAAAACCATTCATTTCAGGCATGTTGATATCGAGAAAAATAAATTGCGGAAGCAAATCGGGTGTATCTTCTAACGAACGTAAATATTCAAGTGCTGTTGTGGCTAACTCTTCTAAAACAATTTCCTCAGCAAAATAATACTTTTCGGCCATTCGCTTTGCAATATAACGATCTGTAGCACTATCGTCTATGACAAGGATTTTTCTAAAGTAGGGTTGTGTTGTGTTCTGTTCCATAGCTTAAGGTATTTACTTGTTTGGGATTTTAATCGTAAAAGTGGTTCCATGACCAATTTCAGATTGAACTTTTATATCTCCATTGAGTTTATAGATTGCTTCTTTTACAATATAAAGTCCCAATCCTGAACCAACCGACTCTCGGGAAACGCGATAAAACATGTCAAATATTTTTGGATGTAAATCTTGCTGAATTCCGATTCCATTGTCCTCAACAACAATATTGGTTTCGATGTTGGAAATATCAATTTTAATATTGACAAATGGGTTTGAAACCTTAAAATTTTGATAGCGGATTGAATTTGAAATCAGATTGTTCAGAATAGTCGTAAGCCGGTTTTTATCGGAGTAGACCGAAGCATTACCAATAATATCAACTTTAAAATCAACTCTTCGGTTAGAATCTCCCATGAATTTTAAATTTTGGGTTACCTCTTTGATAAGTTCTTTAAAATTGATCCTTTGCTTCTCGATTTCCATCCGTGAGTTTCGCGAATAATCCAGGATATCACAAATGAAATTATCTAACTTTTCGGCATTCTCCTTTAACATTTCAAGATGTCCAATCATTAACGCTTCAGTTGTATCGTCTTTGGCTATTTCAATAAGTCCAAGCATAGAATTCAATGGAGCACGTAAATCATGAGAGGTACTATACACAAAACGATCCAATTCGTAATTTGCCGTTTTTAATTCCTGATTTTCAATTTCTCTTTTTTTAAAGGTCTGATTAATATGAGCTTCACTGTAATTTTTAAATTGATAAGCCCACAATCCACAAAGCCCAAAAATGGTCGTGGCTAATAGTATGTGAATCACAAAAGTGCGCAGTGTCATATAATCCAACTGAGTAAAATAAATACCACTGACACCACTATATTGCAAATAACCAAATAGTGCATGATGAATTATTACTACTAATGTTAGCGGTATTTGCAGTTTCCAGTTTTGATAAGTGATAAGTATTGCACTTGCAACAAATGCCGTAAAATGCATCTCAAACATACCGTGCATCTGATAAATAAACTGGCACATGAAAATCCCCAATACGGTACTGAGAACATACTGATAAAAGTCAGATTCCGGCAACGCTAATTTTGATGAATAATAAGCAATAAGCAATATTCCCCCCACTCCAATTGCAATCTCCCAGGTATCATAACAAAACGCTAATAATAAACCTATAATAAAAAAAGCGACCAGAAAGTAATTAATTAAATTATCCGATTTTCTCTTTATTGCCAAAAGAAATTCCTGAATGTTCTTAGATTGTTCCAGATTTTCGATTTTCTCTTTCATACTTTTTTCAATTTGGTACTGCATTGCGATACTCTTTTAAAGTAAAAGCAATTGGATTAAAAAAGGACAAGAAAAGCAGTTTTATGCTTAGTTTAGTATGTTCATTACTTCATTCGCTTCAGCAAATGAATACTAACTTTCAGATAAAAGATTTTGATGAACTCTACTTGCGCTCCATTATTATATCTCCAAAGCGAAAAAAAATATACCTGAATAAAGTAGTCGTCTCATAGTACATCAATCTTTAACAAAAAGCTGACGAACAATACCATTAAAGCTTTAGCTAATTTAATAAAAAAAACGATAAAGTAGGATTTTATCTCTTATAATATATCTAAAAAGCGGGTAAAAAAACCTCAATCACCATAGTGAAAAACATTTGATAATGAGGTGGTTAAATACCAAAATTCATAAAATCGTTTATATCCAATACAAATACGGCTAATGCTTATGTAGGCTGCCAGAAGATCGTATACTGCACATTTCTGACAGCAAATCAATTGTAATGCTATAAAATAAACAGACCCGCCAAATTAGGGCAGGTCAATTTTTTACCATTTTATCTTAACATTATACTCCCTAATTCAACCTGATAATGTTTCGGGGGTAACCCATTTCTATACAGGTCGGTCTAATCGTGTTCAGGTTCCCGCAAATCAAAATATTCTCCTTGCGTTTTATTTAAAGAACCCGAAATCATTTTGAAATTTTCATCTGTTGGCTCCAGATTGATATATTTATCGACAATGCTTCTCTGTTTGTATACGATAAAGGTGTTTTTTACTTTTGGATTTATCTTATTCAAATCAGCTTCTGTTACCTGGTCTGTAAAGGACGGAACAAAGGTTAAAGCTGTATTTTTAATATGAAGCAGCTTCCCTAAGTTCTCCAACTGAAGCTGCCGCTGGTTTTTAGAGTAATTTTTATGGTTTCCGTATACAAAATAGACTTTGAGATACTGCCTGCGTTTTTCGCTTTCTTTTTCTAAAAACAACAGCCACTTTTTTATAGCTGTCCAATCAGGATTGTTGCCTGCAAAGTAAATAATTCCATGATAACGTCCATACTTACAAACGGGACAGGTTTGTGTTCCTTTGTCCGGACCAAATGCGTGAAAAGGCATAAAAGAAGGCTGATCTTCTCCAATATTTAATCCCGAATGAAGTAGTGCTGGTGCTTTCTTGGGATAATTCGGAATATTTAACCCCAAAACAATATCATGTTCTGCAATCTGTAAACTGTCTTTTAACAGGACCCTTACAATACCACTTCCGCCTCGGTTTTCAGGAAGGTGCTTCTTTCTATAAGCAAGGAGTAATTTATCATCATCAAAATTAATTTCATCTGTATAATACTCCTTTTTAACATCTGGTTCTTTGACCGACAAATGGATGTGTGCCGGCAAAACATCGTTGGGATACGGTGCCGGACGAATGGTTCTTATCGTGTATTTTCCTTTAGCATCTGTTTTGACCCAACCGCGAATATGCCCATGCCGTTTGATTGTTTCGTCCATTCCGGGTGTGGGCGAATAATATCCGTCGTTATCCGTCTGCCAATAGTAAATAATTACATTTGGTGCTACTGTTTTACCGTCCAGTTGAAAGACAGTACCGGTAACGATTAACTTTTGTCCTTTTTCACTCCATCCCGGACTTGTGCTAACAGAAGAAATTTCTTTTGCCATTTCGATGTACATCAGTTCACAGCCATCACACCCTCCACCTACAGTATTACTATTTTTAATCTGAGGTTTTGGATTATTCTGTCCGTTACAACTGCTAAACAACAGGGCTATAAAAAACGTTTTGCAAATGGTTACTTTTTTCATTGTAGTACTTTTTTCTGCAAATATCAGGATGGATATAGCTGACTGTCAAATGAAATACAGTAAGACGAGTTTATTTTAAGGTAAGCTGATTGTGTTCTGAAAATTTTGATTTGAAATTTTTAGCATAATTGCGACTGACCCTTAAAATAGTATCCTCACAGAGTGTAACATCATAGTCCCCATTTTGGCGGGACTGTATAGATGAAATCTTGCTTATATTCACAATATGTGATTTATGAATACGGACAAATTGTTTTTCATCCAATTGGGTTTCCAAAGCTCTCAGTGTTTGAGTATGCAGGTATTTTTTAGAAGAATGATAAATGTTGATGTATGGTGAATTTGCTTCAAAATAAAGAATTTCAGCTGCTTCCAGAAGCAGCTTTTTATTATGAGGATCAGAAATTAAAATAGAGCGTATAAAATTTTGCCCTTTCCTTTGCTCATCGATCTTTTCTATTAATTGTAAAGACTCGCTTTTTCTATTCCATAAAATAAAGACCATCAGTGAAAATCCATAAATGATTACCGTTTTTATAAAATAAGCCGACAAACCAAAATTGAAAGTCTGCCAATAAGAAAAGGTGTGATCGTAGAATGCTTTTGAAATAATCCAGACCAATATCGGATAAGAAAACAAATGAAGAAGAATTGCTGCACTTATTACCAGTATTCTTACCGTCAGGTTTTCCGTTTTTCTGATCCATTTTAAAACAACTATTAGTAAAGGAAGAAATAATACCCAGTAGGAACTGAACAATAGCGATTCTGAAATGTAGAACGCACTATTTTGAAACAGGGTAAAGGAATAATCCAATACTACGTTTGTAAAAACAAACAACAGTACACAAGCCGTAATAATAAAATTTGGCTTTTGCTTGCTTTGAAAAATTTGATCTATTACTGACTGAAACATCAAAATATAGTGTTTAGGACCAATTTATAGCGCTAATGAAAATACATTTTTACTAGTTTGTACGATTCAAAATAGGCTATATAAACCACAAATTTAGTAAATTAACCACACATCTGATACATTACCGACGTTCTGTTAGTCGTCTCTATACTATCAGATTTTACAATTTCACATTCTTTTTCAATCAGTTACACAACTGCTTTATAAAACAACTGATGTAAAACATTATCCATTCAATACCTGCGCCAGCTGGGAGATAAGAAATTTTAAGCCCGTGTATAATGGAATGGTCTTTTTGTATATTTTTGGTTTCGCAATAAAACAAGTTATAAAGAACAAAAAAACACCTGCAGAAAGCCAGGAAACGTTAGGAGTAAATATAGAAAGCATTACGATGAAAAAAATTATACTTAAATTTACAAAGTGGGCACTTCTAATTTGCCTCGCAATATTCATAGTTAAAGGATGCATTCCGACAACTCCTGATGTACCTCATATTACACCTCGCGCAACTACTCAATACTGGAATTTACCTACAGGTTCAAAAATTGCTTATACGCACATTGCAGGCAAAGGAGAAAAAAAACCATATCCAATTATTTACCTGCACGGTGGTCCCGGAGGATATGTCTATACCAAAAATATTGAAACATTAGGAAAGCTTTCTGCATCGGGCTATGATGTATATTTATACGACCAGGTAGGTTGCGGGCTTTCAGAAAGACTGGAAAACGTTAGCGAATATACAGCTGTACGCCATGTAAACGACCTTGAAGCAATTGTCAAATTATTAGGTGTTGAAAAAGTAATTCTGGTTGGACAATCCTGGGGTGGAGCATTAGCAGTATTATATTCCGCTGAGCATTTGGACAAAGTAGACAGAATTGTTTTTACTTGTCCCGGTGCGATTAAACCTGCAAATGAAGCGTTAGAAAAAATTAAAGCACCCGACAGCCTGAATTTAAAAGAACCATACAATCCAAATTCAAAAATACTTCCAATTGTGCTTCAACCAAGGTATGTATCTATAGGAATTTGGGCAAGATTTTTTGGAAAAAAACTGGCTAATGATAAAGAGGCTGATGGTTATCTTACCGGTATGGCTAATGTTTTTACGAAAGGTCTTGTTTGCGACTCAACAAACGTATTGAAAGAAGAAGGAGGTGCCGGTAGTTATTGTAATTTAAATACAAGTGTAAGTTATGGTGGTTTAAAGGATCCCAGAATAAAACTGAAAAACAACAAAATTCCTGTTTTGGTCATGAAAGGACAATGCGATAATATTGATTGGGGCTATACGAAAGAGTATCTTGACTTGTTTAGTAATAGCACGTTCAAATTAATTCCAAGTGCAGGGCATCAGATTTTTGCAGAACAACCCGAATTATATACCAAAACAATTAAAGATTTTTTAACCCAATAGGATTATCAACAAAAGAAAAAGGTGTAACCACTTTACATTGCAAGACACTAAGGTTTCACAACGCTCCGTTTTTTTTTAACTTTACAAAAAATAAACGAAATGAAAATAGTCATCATTGAAGATGAACATCTCGCCTCCACCTATCTCAAAACCATTCTGGAAGAGCAGACTATCCTTCCGATCAGTGAAATTACAGTACTGAAATCGGTAAAGGGTGCTGTTGCCTTTTTTAAAGCGAATGTCGTTGATCTGGCATTTATGGATATTCATTTGGGAGATGGTAAAAGCCTCGATATTTTCGAGCAGGCTCTCGTGTCATGCCCCGTTATTTTTATCACTGCTTATGACTCTTATGCGGTAAAAGTTTTCAAACATTTTACTATTGATTATCTTCTTAAACCTTACGAAGAGGAAGAATTACTCGAAGCTTTACACAAATACAAAAACATAAAAGAAACCTTTAACAGCAATTCAGTTGTTGAATCTTTGGTTGAAATTGAGAATCAAAGCAACATTCAGCATCATTTTTTGGTGAGCCACAGAGACAAACTAATTTCTGTTAATGACACTTCAATTCCCTTTTTCTTTGCTACCGGAAAACACCTGTTTATCCACACCAACTCCGGCAGTAGTTATCTGTACAATAATAATTTGAAAGACCTCATCAATAAACTCGATCCGGCTCTTTTCTTTAAAATCAACAGAAAATATATTATCAACCGTCATTCTGTTCAGGAAATTGTAAAACATTCGAGCCAGAAAATCGAAATATTACTGAATGTTACCGTTCCGGATACAGAATCTATTATTTTAAGTAAAAAGGAAATCAATAATTTTAAAAACTGGCTCGATTCCTAAAATTCAATTCGAGTAAAGAATATAGATTTCCAGATTATTCAGAATCCGGAAGCCTGTCGGCTTCATTCTTTTTTCGGTTGAAACGGTAAACTACAGTCAATCTGATATATCTTCCCTGAGAACGAAACTCTGATTCTAAATAATAGAGGGGTGTACTGACCGTTTGTTTGGTTAGTTGCGAATTGAAAAGGTTGTTCACGTTTAAAGTAACCGACATTTTATCGTTAAAAAAGTCCTTGTTTAAACCAATATTGGCCGAGTATTGTGCCTCAGTAACCGATTGAACTCCCTGATTTTTACCTCGGTATTTAAAACTAAAATCACCTGAAATTATTTTTGGAAACTTCACAACCGAACGAAAGCCCGACAACCAGGTTTCATCTTCCACATCATAGACCACCTCTTTGTAAGTACCCTGCTGTTTGAATTTGTAGTAATTAAAATCCAAAGACAGTCTCAGCCATTTTGTGGGACTATAGGTAGAAGAAACTTCTGCTCCGTAACGATCTTCGGTGTCCAGATTTACCGGTGTTCTCACGAAATAATTTTCATCTGTACGCTGTAGAATATACTCGAAAAAATCGGTAGTGTGCTGATAGTATACAGACGGATTAATACTGAATTTTCCGGGTTTGGCCAGTAAAGTCAATTCAAAAGAATTCGTAAACATCGGATTCAAATCCGGGTTTCCTACGGTAAGATTGCGCAAATCTGAAAGCCCGGAAAAAGGATTCAGCTGCCAAAACCTCGGACGATTGATCCGTTTGCTGTAGCTAAGCTGTAAGTCCGTTTTTTCGGTAAGATTGTATACTAAATGAACAGTTGGAAACAGGTTGATATAATTTTTAGTGTTGCTGAACAAGTTCTTAGAATCGGCAATTTTTATATCGGATAATTCTGCCCGCAAACCTGCCAGATAACTGAACTTTTTAATTTTACTCCCAAACTGAATGTAACCACTATAGAGGTTCTCGTCGTATTTTAATTTATTGGTAAACTGATCCTGCAGCACCTCATCCAAAATCGTATAATAATCACTTCTGATGGCGCGTAAATCGCTTCTGATTCCCATCTCAATTTTAGAATTTTCGTTTATCGGATTTACAAAATCAGATTTTAGAAAGATATCGTTACTGCTTTCTATATCGCGGCTGTACAGATTAGAAACTTCGGGTTCATAAGGCATCGTTTTTTGCTGATCGATGTATTGATTTTCATCGTCGTGCCAAAAATCATATTGCAGGCTGGTCGTCCATTTTTTATCCTTTTTATCAAATGTTTTTACATAATTTAATTCTAAGGCATTGTAAAACTTAGGTTCCTTATAATTTTCATAGCGATTGATGATACTGTCAATTGCATGATTGGCATTGGCATACTGGTACCCAATTGCCGTTTTATAATTGTTATTGTTTCTGTCGCGATAGTAACTTCCTGTTAAGGTATTTTTGGCATTAATGTAATAATCTCCTCCTACGTAAATATTGTAGATGCTATTATTTCTTCGGATATCATCGTATTGATTCAGCGTGGTTACTACGTTGTTGCTGGTATTGCGCTGAAACTGTCTGTTGGAAGCAAAAACGTCAATGTAACGGTATCCTATATTGGAAAACAAATTGACTTTTTCGGTTTTATAACTCACATTGGCATTCAGACTATGATTTGCCGGATTCCCTATTCCTGCCTGCAGCGAGCCGTTGAATCCCTGCATACTATTTTTCTTTAATATGATATTTATAATTCCCGCACTCCCCTGCGCTTCGTAAGCCGCTGAGGGGTTTGTAATGACTTCTACCTTTTCAATATTCCCCGCCGAAATTTGAGATAAACCGTTATTGGCCGTTAACATGGATGGTTTTCCATTAATTAAAACCGTAACACCGCTATTGCCTCTAAGACTTACTGCCCCGGCAATATCGACATTCACAGAAGGAACATTATTCAAAATATCATTGGCTGTTCCGCCTTTGGAGAGAATGTCTTTTCCAACGTTGAATACTTTTTTATCCATTTTTAGTTCTACGGCCGATTTTTCAGCTACGACATTCACTTCATTTAGTTCATTGACTTCTTCTTCCAGTAAAACGTCTTTTAAAACTAAATCTTTCTGGAGTGAAATTGCATTTACGACGAATGGTTTGTAGGACATCAATTCGATTTTCAACTGATAATTTCCAGGAGAACTCTTGAAAACATAAATCCCGTTTTCATCAGAAGAAACTGTTCTCTTTTTCTGATCAGACGATTCCAGCGTGACGGTGACATAGGGCAGCGATTGTTTTGTTTTGGAGTCCATAACTTTTCCTTTAAGCGTAAATTCATTGGTCTGTGCCACAGCTTCAAAGCCTAAAGAAAGGAGGATGAGTAAGATGAGCTTTTTCATTTTTGGTTTGGTTTATAATTTTCACCAAAACTCTTCTTTAATTGTATGCAAAAATTAAGCGCATGCTATACAGTTCTTTCCGATCGATAAACCATTTAATAATGAGTATTAACGGTGTTTATCTTCGCTTTTTATGCGTTAATGCCTTTTTTGAACCTGTTTGTCGACACATTCTTTCTCTTTCTAAATAAATACTAACTTTGGTCTACTATGTCAGTATTCGAAAAACTCATCAACTATTCCTCAGCACACAGGCTTCCAACACACATTATGTTTTGGTTTTGCCTGTATATCATGTTCCTTGGTAAAAACAATTTTGATGACCCTTCTTTTAATCTTCCATATGAAATGCTGGGAATTGCATTCGATCTGTTTTTCTCTATCCTGTTTGCCTATTTCCTTTCCTATCGCATTCTTCCGCGCTTAATGACGCCCAAAAATCATAGTATGGTCTGGCTTGAATTTATAGTGGGCTCTTATCTTATCTCGGCTATTAACCGAACCATGGTCATTTATGTACTGGAACCTATTGTACGTAAACCTCCTTTTGAACAGGAATCTGTTTTTGAAATCTTTACAGATGTTTCAAAACTGTTTCGATCGTATTTTATACAATCCTTTTTTCTTTCTTTATTTTTTGTTTTTGTAAAACAGGTTAAAAACCTCTATTTAGTTCAGAAAAAAGCAATATTACTGGAAAAACAAAAGGCAGAAACAGAGCTAAAAGTGCTAAAAGCTCAATTGAACCCTCATTTTTTGTTCAATACGCTCAACAATATTTATTCGCTTTCCCTTGTTAATTCACCAATTACCTCACCATCAATTGCCGTTTTGTCTGAAATATTAGATTGTATTTTGTATCGCTGCAGCGGCACTTATGTACCTGTTTCGCAAGAAATTGCATTGCTGAACAATTATATTGCACTTGAAAAATTGCGATATGATGAAAGGCTTAGTGTCATTTTTAATACCGAAGTCGACCATAATAATGTTATTGCGCCTTTAATTTTACTTTCATTAGTCGAAAATGCTTTTAAACATGGCGCCGGAGAAGATACAGATTCCCCCGTTATAGTTATTGATTTAAAACTAAAGAACAGTCATTTTAGCTTTACGGTTAAAAACACTATTGGGAAGAGTGAAACTGAATCTGAAAACGGTAAAATTGGACTGAACAATATCATACAACAATTGGACAAAATTTATCCGGAAAACTATACTTTTGAGGTTACCAAAAACGATACTCATTTTACAGCCCATTTAGAAATTAAGCTGCAAAACGATTCCAACCAAGCTTAGAACAATGAAAATAAGATGTTTATTAGTCGATGATGAGCCTTTGGCCATAAACCTGCTGCAAAATCACATCAGTAAGCTGGATTATTTTGAGATTGTAGGAACCTGTCCGAATGCCTTAAAAGCTGCCGAAGTATTAAGAACTATGGCTGTTGACCTGATGTTTCTGGACATTAAAATGCCTCAGATCACGGGAATTGATTTTTTAAAAACATTAAAAAACCCTCCGGCTATTATTTTCACAACGGCTTATCGTGAATATGCTTTGGAAAGCTACGAACATGATATTGTAGATTATTTACTCAAACCCATTACTTTTGATCGCTTTTTTAAAGCCACTGATCGTTATTTACGCATCAGTGGCCCAAGCAATACAAAAATTATAACGCCGCCTCTTGAGAGTTTTATTTACATCAGAAGCGGTACTAAATTCCACAAAATCAATACAGACAGTGTTTTGTTTATTGAAAGTGTGAAAGACTACATTGTGGTTCATCAGAAGGAAGGCATAAAACTAACCTCTAAATACAAAATCGGCGATATTGAAGCGGAACTTCAGGGAAAAGATTTTCTTCGGGTACACCGTTCTTTTATCATCAATTTAAAAAACATTACTGCCTTTACCGCTTATGATGTTGAAATTGGCTCCATAGAAATTCCTATCGGGGCAAGCTACAAAGAATACGTTTTTAAGATATTAAAAGGTTCATAACCTCATCCCTGCTTGTCTTTAGAACTTAATAGCAATTTTTCCTATAGTCTTCCCTGACTCTAATAGTTCATGTGCTTTTTTGAAATTCGCTACTGTTAAACCTGTTAGCGTTACATTTAGCGTTGATTTTAAAATACCCTGATCTAAAAGATCTGCCAGTCTATTCAAAATAACGTGCTGTTCCTGCATATCATCGGTTTCATACATCGATCGTGTGTACATAAGCTCCCACGAGAAGGAGGCACTTTTATTTTTCAATTTGTTCAAAGCCACGGGATCACTGCTTCCGGTAATAGAAGCTATATGTCCTTGCGGTTTAATCAATTCGACCATAGTATCCCAATACGAATTCGTATCTACAAAATCTAAAATAAAATCGACCTGTTGAAACCCGGCATGCTGAACCGTAGCAATTAAATTTCGGTGATCGACTACATAATCGGCTCCCTGCTCTTTGCACCAGGCTATAGTTTCTGGGCGGGATGCGGTTGCAATAACTGTGAGACCCGCTACTTTTTTGGCCAATTGAATAGCGATCGAACCTACTCCTCCTGCTCCTCCAATAATCAAAATCGACTTACCCTTATCTTTTTCAGGATTGATTCGGATACGGTCAAAGAGAATTTCCCAGGCCGTTAAACCAGTTAAAGGCATGACTGCCGATTCTTCAAGGCTTAAGGACTTTGGTTTTCTGCCTACAATTCGTTCGTCAATACTTTGGTACTCGGCATTGCTGCCTTGTTTGGTAATATCTCCGGCATAAAACACTTCATCACCTACCTTAAACAAAGTCACCTTCTCTCCTACTGCCTCCACAATACCCACAGCATCCCAGCCTATAATCTTCGGAGTTTCTAAAACGGTATCTTTTGTACTATTCTGACGAATTTTAAAATCAACGGGATTAACCGATACTGCACTTATTTTTACTAACAAATCACGTTCTCCGGGAACTGGTTTTGGAGTTTCAAATGCTATAAAACTCTCCTCTTCAGCAATTGGCAACGATGTTTTAAATCCTATGGCTTTCATCTTTATAATTTTTAAGTTCTATTATTATTACAAAGATAAATACAGTCCGAATCTTACAAACGGTATAATTTTATACTAAACCAGTATATTTTTATCAAAAATCAATAGCACTTTAGAATTCTCAAATACTAAAAAGCCGGTCCTAAAACCAGCTTCTTACTTTTACTATTTAAAATTTAGCGGCAAATTCTTTTGCAAAATCTTCCAGTTTAGTTCGTCCTTCAACAGCACTATAATCGCCTAAAAAATGTGCTGCAATTTTACCGTTTCTAAAACCTGATCCCATTTCGGTATACAATTCAGCAATTTCTTCCGGTAGTCCCGCTTGTTTCATTCCGTCAAGAGATTGTACATCGGTAAATTCTATCCATGGTAAATCCGGTTTTCCAATGGCTGAGCCTAAAGTTTTGGCTACTTCATCCGGAGTTCGCACATCACTTACAATATAACGAATGTTCTTTCCCGTTATCGTTTTTAGTAATTCTTCAGACACTGCTGTGGCAATATCTTCAGGATGTACAAAAGGAATTGTAGTGTTAGAAGGATAATTTGCTCCAATAATTCCTGCTCCCTTAATCATTGGAACATCATGATACAAATTCGTGTAGAAAAAACCCGCACGAAGATACGTAACTGATACGTTCTCTAATGACTCATATAATTTCTCGATATTATGAAGTCCGGCAATTGGACCATTTCCTCCCGGTAAATCTGCACCAATGCTGCTCAGCATTACCACACGTTTTACTCCGGCAGCTGCTATGGCTTTTGCAAGTGCTTTACCGGCGTCCGTAGTATTGGTAACGATATTAACTCCTCCCATATTAGGCGGAGTCATTGCAAATACAGCATCAGCCCCTTCAAATGCGCTTTGCAAAAAAGCGGCATCACTTACAGAACCTATCGCTGCTTTGGCTCCAGCTGCTTCAATCATCTTTACCCGGTCTGCACTGCTGCTGATTACTGTTACCTCATGTCCCGAGGCAATAAGTTTTTGGGTCAATGGCTTACCTATGTTTCCTAATGAACCTGAAATTGTAATTTTCATCTCTGTTTATTTTTTTATGTTCTGTAACAAAGGTATATTTGTACTTACTTTTACACAAGTACTTACCCTAAAGTATGCACTATGACCGCAATCAAAGAATCATCGACTATTCAGGAAAATAAGCAATATGCTTTAGACCAATGCCCTGTAACTTATGTTATGGGAAAAATTGGAGGCTATTGGAAACCCATTATCATTTACCATCTTTCAGGCGGGAGCAAACGTTACAGCGAACTAAAAAGGGCTATCCCTGCAGTTACCGAAAAGATGCTGATACAACATTTAAAACAGCTCGAAGCCGACCATCTTGTCATTAGAGAAGCTAAACCGGTTGTACCTCCTTTTGTGACCTATAGCTTAAGTCCTTCGGGAAAAGGTTTAATGCCTGTTATCGAAGCTATGGCGACATGGGCCTTCAAGGATAAGGAAGATGGATTTAAGAATTCTTAAAATAATTTGATCTCAAAAATAATCATCAAAGTAGCAGTACATCTTGTTATCTTTACCTAAAAAGATCCAAATGAGAAAAATTGGTGCAACACAAGCAGGTTTCGTTTTAAGAATTGTTTTAGGAATTACGATGCTCTCTGCAGTTGCCGACCGTTTTGGTCTTTGGGGCGCTCCCGGTGCTCCCGGAGTAGCGTGGGGAAACTGGGACAATTTTATTGTTTACACCCAGACCTTAAACTCCTTTGCGAGTAGATCCCTAGCAGAAGTATTGGGTGCTTTGGCTACTTTTTTCGAGATTTTGTTTGGTTTGTTTCTCATCATAGGATTTAAAACCCGTTACATTGCTTTGGGAACCGCAGGTTTAATGCTTCTTTTTGCCTTCTCCATGGCGGTTTCTGTCTCTGTAAAAGCTCCTTTTGATTATTCGGTTCTAACAAGTGCTGCGGCAGCCTTATTGCTTTCTTCTTTGGACAAAACGTATCTTGCTTTAGACAATCAATCCCTATAAAAATTTATACAACTCATTCAAAATAAAAAATCCTCAAAAAATAACTACCCGCAAAAAGACCAAAATATTTGGCTTTCAACAACCTGCTTACCTCAAATACAAATTTTGTAAATCGCAATACAAATTATATAACAATTCCCAAATCTAAATTCTCAATTTAAACGTATGTATGAAAATACGATACTCCGGAGGAATTAAACTCAAATGGTAATGGTTTTTGGGGCATATTGAGCTTAATAACCTCCCGGGATATCGTTTATTAAATAATTTTAAACGAAGGAAAAGAGTGGAAAAGTTAAATGTCGAGAGATTAAAAAACAGTCTGGATTACTTGCAAAGCAAACAAAGGGAACTAAAAAGGCAAAATGAGGAAGATACCCGAACTCTCGAATCTCTCATAAAGTATTTAAAAAAAGACATGATTGATCAGTATAAATTAACCAAATACGATTTATACATCAAGCAGGATGTTAAGGATACGGAGACTTTTATCAATAGTGTGCAAAAAATAATAGAAGACAACCAGTAAGTTCTTCAACCTTAGCGCATCATCAACCTCCCTGATTGTTATTTAAAAATCAATCAGTTAGAATCATTTTGGCATTATTTTTCTTCCTTTATACTTTAGGATGCTGCCATTTTAGTTTTTAATTAAGAAATAAAAAAGTTCCTCTCCCAATTTCAATTCGTAAATTAGCGGTAACAAAATCGATTCGAATGACAGTACTTACGTTTACCCTGATTATGATTCTTGGTGCTTTTTTAGCAGGTTTTATTGGCTCATTATCAGGTTTAGGTGGCGGGATTATCATAATTCCACTTTTAACAGTCGTTCTTGGCGTTGACATTCATTATGCAATTGGTGCGGCTCTGGTTTCTGTAATTGCAACTTCTTCAGGTTCAGCCGCAGCGTATGTGAGAGAAGGAATCACCAACATGCGATTGGGTATTTTTCTGGAAATTGCCACTACAATAGGTGCTGTTTGCGGAGCCCTGCTTTCAACTATCGCTCCTACTTCGTTTATTGCCGTTTTATTTGGGCTAACTTTAATTTTCTCGGCTATCAATTCGCTTCGTAAAAAAGAAGAACATATTGTATTAGAATCTAGTCCTTTGGCTAAAAAACTAAAATTAGAAGGCACTTATCCCGCACACGATGGCAAAGTTATTCATTACGGAACTAAAAATGTTATAGGAGGTTTTAGTATGATGGGAATTGCCGGAATGATGTCCGGTTTATTAGGAATTGGTTCCGGAGCTTTTAAAGTAATCGCCATGGACAATATTATGAGAGTTCCGTTTAAAGTTTCTACTACCACCAGTAATTTTATGATGGGAGTTACGGCAATGGCAAGTTCTGTCATTTACATTCAGAAAGGATACATCGAACCTGGAATCTGTATGCCTGTAGTGGTTGGTGTACTTTTTGGAGCGATGGCAGGAGCTAAAGTTCTCGTGAAAACAAATCCTAAGAAACTTAGAATATTCTTTGCCTGCCTCATCTTTGTATTGGCAGTAAATATGATCTATAACGGAATTAATGGAAAAATCTAAGACTATGCAACACGAAAAATTTGGAGAAAAAGATTTTCAAACCATTATCGGAAATTTATTGCGCTATGGCGTCTGGATTTCTTTATCCGTAGCTTTTATTGGTGGAATTGTTTACTTACTGCATCATAGTGCAGACATTGAAAATTATTCGGCCTTTCATGAAAATGACCGTAATATCTTTGAAGTAATTTCGGCAATTTATCAGGGTGTAATTCAGGGAAACGGTGAATCTTTAATCTTTTTTGGAATTATTCTGCTTTTTCTAACTCCGGTTTTACGCGTTTTACTATCGCTTTTTTCGTTTTTACTGGAAAAGGATTATCTGTATGTAGGCATCACCTTAATTGTTATTGTGATTATTCTGATTAGCGTTTCCTTTGGTTTTTCTCATTAATTAATGGCTATAAGCCGTAAGCTTTAGGCTTTAGGCTTTCTTAATAACAACCAAACCCGACAGGTTTTAAAAACCTGTCAGGTTTACTAAGCGATAATACTCTACTAACCACGATAAGCATTGGGTTGTAGGCTTTCCAAAAAAGCATATTGCTTAAAGCCTAATGCTAAAAAGATACTAACCGCGATAAGCATTTGACAATAGGCTTAATAAGAAAGCATACTGCATAAAGCTTAAAGCATAAAGCTATAAAAAATGGAAATAGGAATTGACAGTTTCGCTTCGGCGATGTATGGAGACCACAATACCTTAAGCAGTGTTGATGCAATGGAACAGCTGCTGCAAAGAATCGAGCTGGCAGATCAGGCCGGACTTAATGTTTTTGGAATTGGTGAACATCATAAAAAAGAATTTTTAGATTCGGCAACTGCTGTGATTTTAAGTGCTGCGGCGGCGCGAACCAAACGCATTCGATTGTCAAGTGCCGTTTCGGTTCTAAGTGCTGCCGATCCGGTAAGAGTTTATCAAAATTTTGCAACACTTGATTTAATTTCAAAAGGAAGAGCCGAAATTGTAGTAGGCCGTGGGTCTTCCATTGAAGCTTACCCCCTTTTTGGTTTTAATCTGAATGATTACGATGAACTTTTTAAAGAAAAATTAGACCTCTTACTTCAAATTAGAGACAATGAATTTGTGACCTGGTCGGGAAAATTTCGCCCTTCCATAAATAATCTTCCGGTTTATCCCAGAGCTTTGCAGGAAAAACTTCCTATTTGGTTGGGTGTTGGCGGAACTCCTGAATCGTTTATCCGGGCCGGATCTTTAGGACTTCCTTTGATGGTCGCAGTTATTGGTGGTCAGACTCATCGTTTTCGTCCTTTAGTTGATTTGTATCGTGAAGCAGGGAAAGCAGCCGGTTATCTGCCCGAAGAACTTCAGGTAGGTTTACATTCACCCGGATTTGCAGCAAGCACTACCGCAAAAGCCATCGAAGAATATTATCCCGGTTATGCTGAACTTTGGACAAAATTAGGTCTGGAACGCGGTTGGCCGCCCGTGACCAGAGCCAAATTTGACGGATTGATTGACGATCAGGGTGTACTGATTGTGGGAGATCCGGAACGCATTGCTGATAAAATTTTGCGTCACAGCGAATCTCTTGGCGGTATTTCAAGATTCACCTTTCAAATGGACAATGCAGGTCTCACGCACACACAACTCATGAATGCGATCGAACTTATAGGAGCAAAAGTAATTCCGCTTATTAGTAAAGGGTAGTTTTTTACCACAGATTGTACCGATTAAAAGATTTTCTTATTTCGTAATAACAAATAAACCCAACAGATTGTAAAAATCTGTTGGGTTTACTTTTAAACACTTAGAACCTTAGCACCTCAGTACCTTAGCTTCTTAGAACCTAAAAAATTAAAACTTATACGTTACCCCCACTCTAAAATTTCTTGGTGCTTCTGTTTGCCAATAGTAAGCAGAAAGCCATTCATAGTAAGATCCACTGTACAGGTATTTGTCCAGAATATTAAACACATTTGCTGTAACCTTAAACTTCCCGGTTTCATAAGATAAACCTCCATCCAGTTTAAAATAGTTGGGTAAGCTGATACCTCCTACACTCCAACTGTCCGTTTGACGGCCTGCAAGATAAGTCCCTCCTATAGAAGCCCCCAGTCCTTTTAACTTTCCGCTTTGAATGCTGTAGTTCAACCACGCATTTGCACTATGCTTAGCAAATCCCGGTACAACTGAACCCACCGTTATTTTTGGAATAACCGAACTTGTTACTATAGATTCTGTAAAAGCATAATTAGCAACAAGATTAAGTCCGTCTAATAACCTTCCTCTAATGTCAAATTCAATACCCTCCGCTCTTTTCTCTCCCAAAACAATTTTATAAATATCATTTGGTCCGTTCGTTGGATCGGCAGCAAGTTCATTCTGTTTTACGATTCTATAAGCTGCTAATGTAGTACTCCACGATCCGTCAAACCAATCTTTCTTAATTCCAAATTCCACATTATTTCCGGTTATCGGTTTTACCTGATCACCATTTTTAATAATTCCGGACTGCGGTATAAATGCCTGATCGTACAAACCATAAAGAGCTAAATTATCGGTCACCGAATAACTAAATCCTACACGTGGTGTAATATGACTATCAGATTCAATTGTTCCCCAACTGTTTTGGCTAATCCAGGTATATCGTGCTGCAAGAGTCAATCTCAATTTATTCTCAAAGAAACCAAGTTCATCCTGAATATAACCTGCTGCGTATTCTTGTGTTAATTTACCACCAGCTCTGACTGAAAGCGGTGTTGTACGATTGAAAACGGGAAAACCGTTAGAAGGCGTCCCGTAATTTGGATTGTAAACATTAAATGGATTTGCAGCTGTATCAAGATCATGAGACTGTCCCCAATCTGCCATATAATCTTTACTTCCTAAATCTACACCACTTAGTATTTTATGTGTAACAGCTCCTGTATTGAACTTCCCGTTTACGAATACCTGACCTAAATACATATTACTTTCTGCATCCCAGATACCCACATTTCTAATAATGTTGCCTTTACCAAGGGTATTTTCACTTGAGCCAACGCTGGCAGGCCATGAACTGTACCCTTGCTGAATGTATTTGAAATAAGAAGTTTGTGCTGTCAGTTTCCAGTTGTCATCAAACTTGTGCTCAAACATAAGATATCCGCTATGATCCTGAATATTAGTATCCGGTATACCCGGTTGTGTCAAAGTAAATCCAACCGGTAATGTGGCATATCCTTCAGCTTTAGGTCCAAAGACATAATAAGATCCTACCTCAGTCATGTTGGCATACTGAAAGTTGTACTCTGCTGTAATTTTTGTTTTATCATCAACCTGATACGTGATTACCGGAGCAATTACATAGCGGTTATTGTGTTCAAATGCACGATGCGCACCTCTGTTTTGGGCAGCAGCATTAAAACGATACAATAGCTTTCCTTTTTTATCCAGTTTCCCATCAAGATCGATACTCGCTCTGTAAAAATCATAGCTTCCCGCCATTACACTGGCTTCTCCTTTTGTAATTCCGGTTGGTTTTTTAGTCACTACGTTATACAAACCACTTGGATCACCAACGGAAAGCATAAATCCTGCAGGTCCTTTCACAAACTCAATATGATCTACAAAACTCATATCTTCCGTAAGCGGTCCCCAGGAAGAAGAAACTACGTTGAAACCATTACGGAACGCCTGAACCTGTGAACCACGCATTTTTATATTCGTATACAAATCTCCCCAGTGCTCAGAACGTATTGCCCCACTCACATTTCGAATTACTCCGTCACTCATACTTACAATCTGTTGATCTTTTAATGTCTGACCACTCACAATCTGAATATTTTGTGGAATTTCCAATACAGGTGTTTGAAGACGTAAGGATAAAGAAGGCTTGTCTTGCTTGTATTTGTTTTTAGTAATCACCACTTCGTCCAAATCTTCCTGGCTCTCCGAAAGCATGAAGTTTTTAGTTGTCGTTTGCTTTGATGTCACTGTAATTCTGTCTTCAACGGGACGAATTCCAACTGCACTAATGCTGATGGTATAACTGGCAGGTTTAACATTTTTAATTTCGTACTGTCCGTGTTCGTTCGTAATAGCACTGTACCTTGTTCCTCTAAGAGCAACAGCAACATTTTCTGCCGGCACATTTCCGGTTAAGGAAACTCTTCCGATTACTTTTCCGTGTTCCTGCCCCATCATCACTAATGAGTTTAGGAAAATCAGAAAAAATAAAACTTTTTTTATTCTCATGGTATTCATTATTATTTTTTATTGGTTTTTATTTCGCTGGCAAAAGTAAGGGCTAAAACATTTTTTTGCAAATTATTTTTAATTATTCTAAATAAATATAATTAAAAACCAAATCCTTGAATATCACCTCAAGACCTATCATTTTGGATTATAAAATCATCAATAGTAAATAACTCTGCTTATCTTTAAGGACAAAAACACAATCTCAATTATGAATCACACTAACACAATCAAAAAAGTAGCTATTGTGGGATACAACCGTATTCCGTTTGCAAGAGCTAATACTGCCTACGCCGAAGTTGGAAATCAACAAATGATGACCGCTGCTCTTGATGGTCTTGTCACCCAATACAATCTGAAAGGAAAATTAATCGGTGAAGTTGCCGGAGGGGCCGTAATCAAACATACTTACGACAATAATCTAATGAGGGAATGTGTCCTGAAAACAACACTAGATCCCGCTACTCCTGCCTGCGACTTGCAGCAGGCCTGTGATACCGGAATCGAAAGTGCTATTTATATTGCCAACAAAATTGCATTGGGACAAATTGAATGCGGAATTGCCGGAGGTGTTGATTCTATAAGTGATATTCCGATGGCGGTGAGCGATAAACTTCGGAAAATTCTACTCCATGTCAGAAATGCAAAATCAATTACCGAAAAAATAAAGTTCTTTCTAAAAATTCGCCCTGGAGATTTGGCCCCGCTGGTTCCCAAGAATGAAGAAGTTCAAACCGGACTTTCAATGGGAGGTCACACCGAAATCACTGCCAAACATTACAAAATCTCTCGCGAAGATCAGGACAACTTTGCGCTTAAAAGTCATCTGAATATGGCGAAAGCATACGATGACGGCTTTTTTGACGATATGATTACTCCCTTCCACGGACTTGACAGGGACAATAATTTAAGAAAAGACAGTACGCTGGAAAAATTGGCCAGGCTAAAACCTGCCTTCGACAAAATCAATGGAACCTTAACTGCAGGAAATTCAACTCCGCTAACCGATGGCGCTTCCTGCATTCTTTTAGCCAGTGAGGAATGGGCAAAAGAACATGATCTGCCCATTTTAGCTTACATCACCTTTGCTGAAATTGCTGCCATCGAATATGTCAAAAACCAGCAGAACCTTTTATTGGCTCCTTTGTTTGCTGTCAGCCGCATGCTTGATAAAGCAAGTTTGGCCTTACAGGATTTTGATTATTACGAAATTCACGAAGCTTTTGCCGCTCAGGTTTTGGCCACTCTGAAAATCTGGGAAAGCCCCGAGCTAAGTGCTCAAATTGGACTTCCTAAAACCCTAGGAGCAATCGATCGCGAAAAACTAAATGTGAAAGGAAGCAGTCTTGCAGCAGCACATCCCTTTGCTGCCACAGGAGGTCGTATCATTGGTGTTATGGCTAAACTGTTAAACGAAAAAGGATCCGGACGCGGACTAATTTCAATCTGCGCCGCCGGAGGACAAGGCGTGACCATGATAATCGAAAAATAATTATTCCTATCGTTACAAACAACAAACCGGACAGGTTACTAAAACCTGTCCGGTTTATTGTTTAAAAAAATTAAAACTGTAACAAAATCAAAATAAAAGTCTCTATAGTATAAAAAACGCTAATCCATTAATCCAAACCTTACTACATGAGAACTTTAAAACTTACCACTTTACTCATTTTCACTTTCTTTTCATTTTCGAAAATAAATGCTCAGACCACTCCAAACGACAGCATAAAACTGAATTACACTAAAATCTACTCGCTGGCTTTAGATGGGAATCCAAAATCAGCTTTGCCACTATTGGAAATCGATCCCAATAAAAAGATAGCTGATAAAGACTTAAAATTCAAAACCAACTTTGAAAACCGATTTAAGTTTGCAGAAGACAAAAGTGATTTTCTGGAAACGCGAAAATCAAAAATAGATCCGTTATTAAAGATTTACAGAGATTACTGGCGTTTCTCTTTCTTAAACAAAGAAAAGAAAACCGATACACTGATCCTAAAAAACGTTTCGAATTTTCTTAAAACGAATTTTCCATCTGCTAAAAACCTGACGCTTAACGAAGACAGCATCAATGTCTATCAAAAAAAATACATCGCAAGTTTAGGTTATCATACGACCGGATTTGGAAAAACGGGAGGTTTATATGACTTACTGGTTTGGAAAACAGAAAAAGACACCATCTATAAAGTTACCTATGATGGAAAAGAAACTCCAATTAAAATCTATTTTATGGACGATTTTGTCACCCTGGGCTGGAGCGAATATGCTACTTTGGGACGCTATTATCCTGCGGGCTGGGCCACAAAAGAAGCTTTGTTTTGCGTAAAAAAAGCCTATGACTTAAAATCCGAAAACTTTAGAGTTAGCTACATTGGTCATGAAGGGAGACACTTTGCCGATTATAAACTATTCCCAAAATTAAAAGGTGTCGGTTCTGCCGATCTGGAATACAGAGGCAAATTAACTGAAGTTTCTCTTTATTCTCAGGAAGGTCTGCTGAAACGATTGCAGTTTTTTATCAATACCGGAAACTATGATAGCGATAATGGTCATTCAATTGCCGCTTATTGCGTGATAAGAGATTTATCAAGAGTTTTGTTTGGAAACGATTTCGAAAAGGACATCAACAAATGGAAAGCAATTCCGGCAAGCAAAATAAATGAAGCTGCTGCTAAACTGCTGGCCGAAAATACAAAGGCACTTGAGAAAATCCCGAATGTTGAAAAATTCATCAAATAGTACTTACAGAAGGTATGAAAAACACTTAACCCATAGAAACATAGATTTATATATTCAATACGTAAAGGAAACTTATTTCCTTCACATAGGATTTCCTAACTAATTGAAACAAAACACACCATTCCAATTAGAAAATCTATGTTTCCAGGTGTTTAATAATAATCAAAAAAAAATCTGCCAAATCTGCGTGAAAAACACTTAACCCATAGAAACATAGATTTGTATGCTAAGCTCCTAACCCAATTATTTTGAATTGCAATATACCGTTCAAATAATAGTTTTTTCTTTACAAAAAATCATTTTTTTATAGTAAATTAGACCTCCTTTTAAATCAAGTCACTTATAAAATTTGTGTATAAATTCATTTTAAACTAAAATAAAAATGATTGACTCCAAAATACCCGAAGGTCCACTAGCCGATAAATGGAATAATTACAAAGCAAAAGCAAGGCTTGTAAATCCAGCCAACAGAAAAAAACTGAACGTTATTGTTGTTGGAACCGGACTTGCAGGTGCATCCTGCGCAGCGTCTCTGGCTGAACAGGGTTATACTATTCAATCGTTTTGTTTTCAGGATTCTGCCCGACGTGCCCACTCTGTGGCGGCACAGGGAGGAGTTAACGCTGCAAAAAACTACAAAAACGATGGCGACAGTACTTTCAGAATGTTTTATGATACCATCAAAGGTGGTGATTTCAGATCCCGGGAAGCCAATGTATATCGTTTGGCTGAATGTTCCGCACATTTGATCGACCATGCTGTGGCGCAAGGCGTTCCTTTTGCCAGAGAATATGCCGGATATTTAAACAACAGATCTTTTGGAGGCGTTCAGGTTTCAAGAACCTTCTACGCACGCGGACAAACCGGCCAGCAGCTTTTATTAGGTGCTTATCAGGGATTGTTGCGTCAGGTATCCTTAGGAAAAGTAACCATGCACACCCGTCATGAAATGCTGGAATTAGTAATTATTGATGGAAAAGCAAAAGGCATTATAGCCCGAAATCTCGAAACAGGAGCTTTAGAACGTCATGTTGCCGATGCCGTTGTACTGGCTTCGGGAGGCTACGGAAAAGTATATTATCTTTCTACACTGGCTATGGGCTGCAACAGTTCTGCCATCTGGCGAGCACATAAAAAAGGCGCTTATATGGCCGGAGTAAGCTGGATTCAGTTCCACCCTACCTCACTTCCACAACACGGAGCCAACCAATCTAAACTCACTTTAATGTCAGAATCATTGCGGAACGATGGTCGGATCTGGGTTCCGAAAAAAGCCGAGGACGCACGAAATCCCAATACCATTCCCGAAGAAGAACGTGATTATTATCTCGAACGTCGTTACCCCTCTTTTGGAAATCTGGCACCACGTGATATTTCATCGCGTGCAGCTAAGGAACGGATTGATGCCGGACATGGTGTCGGACCAATGAAAAACGCTATTTATCTCGACTTTGCAGATGCTATAAAAGCACAGGGGAAAAATACTATTGAAGCCAAATACAGTAATCTGTTTGCCATGTATGAAAAAATTACCGGTATCAACGCTTACAAAGAACCTATGCTAATTTCTCCCGCGGCCCATTTTACTATGGGTGGACTTTGGGTCGATTATGAATTAATGACCAGTATTCCCGGGCTATTTGCTTTGGGGGAAGCCAATTTTGCCGATCATGGCGCTAACAGACTCGGAGCGAATTCTTTGCTTCAGGCTTGCGTAGACGGCTATTTTATTGCTCCGTATACGATTCCGAATTATTTGGCTGGAGAATTAAACGCTCCAAAAGCAACCATCGACCACCCCGCTTTTGAAGAAGCCGAAAAATCCGTGAGAACGCAGCTCGATCGTTTTTTAAATAGCAAAGGCACACTTTCAACCGATCACTTTCATAAAAAAATTGGACGATTACTTTATGAAAAATGTGGTCTTTCGAGAAGCAAAGAAAAACTGGAAGAAGCCATCGAAGATATAAAAGCCCTGAAAGCTTCTTTTGAAAAAGATTTACTGATTACCGGAGATGATACCTTAAACAGTGAACTCGAAAAAGCCGGAAGAATTGCCGATTATATAGAACTGGCCGAATTAATGTGTTACGATGCTTTACAAAGAGAAGAATCCTGTGGAGCTCACTTTCGCGAAGAATACCAAACTACCGATGGTGAAGCAGTTCGAAATGATAATGATTTCTGCTATGTTTCAGCATGGGAATGGAAAGGGGAAGCCAAACCGCCTGAATTACACAAAGAGCCCCTCGTATTTGAATCGGTTGAACTTGCAGTAAGAAGTTACAAATAATCAAAAGTTGAAGAAATATGAAACTTTCTCTTAAAATATGGCGGCAATCTGATAGTTCCTCTAAAGGAAAAATGACCGATTATGAAATAGATGCGGTTTCAGAACATATGTCTTTTCTAGAAATGCTCGATCTTTTGAATGAATCCTTAATTCAGAAAAAAGAACGGGTTATTGAATTTGATCACGATTGTCGGGAAGGAATTTGCGGACAATGCGGTGTGATGATCAACGGAAGAGCTCATGGTCCTCTAAAGAATACCACAACCTGTCAGCTCCATATGCGAAGTTTTAAAGATGGAGATACTATTTATATTGAACCTTTTCGGGCTAAAGCTTTTCCTGTACTCCGAGATTTAAAAATCGATCGTTCGGCTTTTGACACCATCATTGCCTCCGGTGGTTTTATCGGAGCTTCAACAGGTCAGGCACCAGAGGCCAATAGCATTCCCATATCCTATGAAACTGCCGAAGCGTCTTTTGATGCGGCAGCCTGTATTGGGTGTGGTGCCTGCGTAGCCACTTGTAAAAATGCCAGTGCAGCCTTATTTACGGGGGCAAAAATCACACATTTGGCTTTGCTGCCACAGGGACAAATCGAAGCTCCAAAAAGAGTACTGAGCATGGTAAGCCAGATGGATGCCGAGGGTTTTGGAAACTGCTCAGACACCAGGGCCTGTGAAATTGAATGTCCTCAAGGTATTTCAATTCTTTCGATCGCCAAAATGAATGCCGAATATACCAAAGCTTTAATTTTTAAAAAATAAAATATCAAATCATTTAATAAAATACACATAGAAACATAGACTTATCAAACTCAGAAATATCATTTCATAAGTTGAAAATACAAGCAACAAACCATGCGGAAGAAATGTATTTCATTTTGAAACCTTTTTGCCCCATTATCTCTATGCTTCTATGTGTTTATTAAAATAAAATCGTCTTAAAAAAACAAACCGGACAGGTTTTAAAAACCTGTCCGGTTTACTTTATTAGATCAGACGGTAAAATAAGGTGTTAAAATATCTTCAAAATTATACAGTCCTTTGGGTTTGTTTTTTAGATTTTCAGCAACAAAAACAACTCCGTTTCCAAATGCTTCTCTCGAGATCGATTCATGAATTAAACGAACCGTCTGATAAGGGAATCCAAATATAACCTCATGCTTACCTACTATTCCTCCTGCCCTTACTGAGTTGATATTGTCTTTATCAATTTCTAAAGCTTCGGCAATTTTAACGGCTGTTCCTGAAGTTCCTTCTTTCTTTTTAAAATGTTCTTCGTTTACTTCAATATCCACCCAGGGAGCAATTTTCTTTAAAAATTTAGCAGCAAAAAGCAAATAATTGACCCCAAGCGTAATATTGGGTGACCAAAAGACCGTAGTTTTATGTGCCAGTTTCTTTAGGAACTGCAACTCTTTGTCTTTGTAGTGAGAAATAGCCGAGATAATCTTGACCTTTCGCTGCGCTGCCTGCTCTCCGTATGTATAGATGCCATCATTCGAAGAAAAATCTATAATAACATCAACAGGATGTTTGTCCAGTAATTCTTCCATTGAAGTTTTAGAACTCGAATAAATGACCCCTTGTTCTTCTGACGGAATGCCCAAAAACTCTGAAACAGATCTCTTTTCCAGAACAGTACTTTTTCTTAAAACCCATTCCAGACAAAATTTATTATTCTCCAGTAATACAGTTGCCACTGACTTTCCCGTTTTTCCAAATCCAATTAAACCTATTTTCATAATTTACTTTTTTATGGAGCAGAACGCCCGTTTATAAAATTGACATTTTGTGGAGTTCATGTCAAATCAAGAATTGAGTTATCAACGATGCCGATCACTATCGTCTTCCAGTAAAAATAGAAAATCTATAATGGGATTACCGGCAATAACTTAGATAACTACTAATAAACAACGATGTTAACACGAATAATATTGTCAAAATAATTTCTAAAGTACGACAATGGTATTTTTGGCACTGCCCTTTTTAATTTTATTTTATGCCAAAAACTCTCCTCCAAAACGGCCTGAAATACAACTGCATCTTATGAAAACTCAAAAAATCTACTGACAAAAAATAACCCTTTATTAATCCAGTCCTAATAAAATAATAATCGATTCTGACACATTTTTAAATAAGATATCTATATTTGCAACAACGTTGCGTTAGTTTATAAGCTACTAAGTCCTTTAAAAATGGGCATTTTCCATTAAGAATGAAAAAGAAAAATGTATTAATTCCTCTTTTTATGTCTGTAACCGTATTGTTTGCAATGCTGTTTCAGACGCTGCATTCTTACGAGCATGTTTACAAGCAGCTGACAAGTAAACATTGCGAGCATACCTCTATTGACGGGCAAAAGCAAATCACGCACAGTCATACAGTAGACAACAATTGTCAGATTTGCCATTTTACGTTTAGCACTTTTATACCAAGTACTTTTCAAACGTACTCTTTTCTTAAAGCAACCGTTGAAACTTACAGCGTGTTCTTTTACGAAAAAACAATTTCTGTCGTTTTCAAAGGCAGTCTTTTTGCACTTAGGGCACCCCCATTTATTCACTAGTTTACTGCATTCTCGTCCGAAAAATTAAAAAATAGCTTTTGCTTGTCTTTTTTTCAAAGATCAGGCAAAACGCATTGATAATCTTATTGGGTCTGTTTTCAATAAAACAGCTCTAATTAAGATACGAAAGATCATTTTGGTTTATCCAATTTGCCTAACTCTTCGGTTGTCCCAGTAAATTCTACCCTTCCTGTTTCGTCACTGGTTAACATGTTTCAGCCCTAAAGGCTGTCACTATAACTGTGATTGAAAAGAAAAACCCGTACTAAAAATCATCCAAATACATCAAAACTATGCTTATAGCTGAAAATCTAACAAAAAAATATGGCGACCATATTGCTCTAAACAAACTCAACTTAACCATTAAAGAAGGGGAAATTTTTGCTTTATTGGGGCAAAATGGTGCCGGAAAAACCACCACAATCAATCTTTTTCTAGGTTTTATAGCTCCAACAGACGGAGAACTAAAAATTAACGACCTATCCGTCATCGACAACGCACAGGAAACGAAAAAATACGTTGCTTATATCCCCGAAACCGTCATGCTGTATCCTAATCTTACCGGTCTGGAAAACTTAAAATTCTTTTCATCGCTGGCAGGATTTAAATATTCACAGGGAGAACTGACTTATTTCCTGTCTAAAGCGGGGCTTCAGATTAAGGCGCACCATCAAAATTTAGGTGGTTATTCTAAGGGAATGCGTCAAAAAGTTGGAATTGCCATTGCGATTGCCAAAAAAGCCAAAGTGCTCTTACTGGATGAACCTACAAGCGGCTTAGACCCTAAAGCTTCCAACGAGTTTTCCCAAATACTAAAAGAACTTTCTGCTGATGGAACCGCTATTTTAATGGCGACGCATGATATTTTCAGAGCGCGGGAAGTGGCCTCTCATATTGGCATTATGAGACAGGGAAACCTTGTTACTGTTATCGAAGCCGATAAAATCTCGGCAAATGAACTGGAAGATTTGTATTTACAAACTGTATAAAGGGGAATTACTTTCTCAATCCTATCCAAAAAAAATGAAACACCATATTCTCTCACTGTTTTTATTAAGCATTACTTCGTTTGCCCAATCGCAAACCGTTAATAAAAAGATATCTGATAGTATTCCTAAAGATTCTGTCAGGGTAAAAACCGAACACACCCAATTGCAAACTGTCGAAATCATTGGCCGTTCGACCAAAAAATACAATAGCGATTATTCTTTTGCAGCCACCAAAACAGCCGCTCTCAACAAAGACATCCCGCAATCCATATCCACGATCACCAAAGAATTAATTGCAGACAAAGGGGCTATCTATCTGGCCGATGCTGTAAAAATGGCCAGTGGGGTGATCCCGGCAAGTTATTACAATCAATATACCATTCGCGGAATCAGTCAAAATGAAGAAGGCCAGATCATAAATGGTATGCGAACACATCAACATTACTTTTTACAGCCTTTAACAACCAATATTGAAAGAGTTGAAGTGATCAAAGGGCCTTCGAGTGCTACATTTTCCTCAGTAGATCCGGGTGGAAGTATCAATATGGTGACTAAAAAACCTTTGGCCGTTGACCGAAAAGAAATAAGTCTGACTGCAGGAAGCTTTAGCACTTTGCGCGGAACCTTAGATTTTACAGGCCCATTGAACGAATCCAAAACACTTTTGTATCGTGTAAACGGTGCCTATCAGGAAGCCAAATCGTTCAGGGATCTGGTACGTAACAAATCGTTTTTGATTTCTCCTTCTTTCAGCTACATTCCGAATGAAAAAACAGCCATCAATACAGAACTGATTTTAAGCAACATGACTGGAGTTCTGGATCGTGGACAGCCTATTTTTGGCGCTGTAGCAGGAGTTACCAGCTTACACAAAACTCCAATTGGTTTGAACTTAGGAGCTCCAAGCGATTTTTTCAAATCAAAAGAAATGATTTTGATGACGAATTTCGCTCATAAATTCAGTTCAAAAGTCGGTTTTAACGCTTCATACATGAAACAAACCTGGACAGAAGACCTTCAGGAGCACCGAACTACAAATGCTTTTGCAGTCGACATGAACAATAAACCGGTTAGCAGTCTGGCCATGATGCAGTTTGTACAGCGTCAGCAATATTGGAACATTGATAACCTGAGTGCTTATTTCAATTTTGATTTAAAAACCGGAAAACTGAAGCATAAAGTATTAGCAGGTTACGATTTGAGCAGCTGGAACAAAACCAAAGGCGGTGGACAAAATGCGGCCAGAGGTTATGTATTGAAAGACGGAACGGTAGCCCCTTCATTTGTTGCTGCAAACTCTGCCAATTATCAAACCATAACCGTTGACGGAGTGCTGTTACCTAAACCAAATGTCAATTATTTTAACCTGAACAATCCAACCTATACTTTAACAAGTCCTGATGATTATACCCTAAATGTCCGTACCGCATTACCCCCTGCACTAACCACTACTAATGCAATCTACATTCAGGATCAGGTACAATGGGAAAGATTTACCATTTTATTGGGTTTGCGTCAAGAATGGTTTAAAGACATTACGAACTACAAATCCAACAATGAATTAACCGTGAAAAAGTCAGCCTTACTACCGCGTATTGGAGTGACTTATGCCGTAAACAATCAAATAAACGTTTACACAACTTATTTGGAAGGCTACCAGCCACAATCGAATACAGTCTCTTTGATGCCTCAAACCGGAAGTTTACCAGCTGGAAGTTTGTTTGATCCACTGAAAAGCAACTTGAAAGAAGTTGGACTAAAAGCTACTTTTTTCGACAATTCGGTAAGTTTTAATGCTGCTGTTTATGAAATCAATCAGCGTAATATTCTGATGAATGCCAACGACCCTGCAAATCCGGATTTGCTCGTGACAAGAGGTGCTGAGAGAAGCCGTGGTTTTGAGTGTGATATAGCCGGTTTTATTACGGCAGACTGGCAAATAAATGCTTCTTACAGTTACATTGATGCTAAAATCACCAACGATCGCGATCCTTCGTTAATTGGCGCCCAAAAACAAAACACACCTAAAAACAGTGCTAATTTATGGACACGCTACAACTTCAATTCCGATTCGGCTCTAAAAGATTTGGGCGTTGGTTTTGGAATGCAATATCAAAGCAGCAAAGTACCCTGGTTTACAAGAGCTTTTACCCTGCCTGATTTTACAGTTTTTGATGCTGCATTGTACTATAAACCGAACAAAAGCAATATGCAAATTGCTCTTAATGCGGGCAATTTATTCAATAAAACGTATTGGCTGGGTGCTCAGAATTACCTGCGCCTGTTTCCCGGTGCACCACGTAACTTCAGTCTTACTGTAACTTATAAATTTTAAACGGTATCATGTCATTACACAAAGAAATTTTAATTGCCAGACATTTAAAAAAGGCTGTTTTTAAAAATACAGCAGTCTATATCATCACGATTTTTATCGGGATCCTGTTGCTTTACGCCGCTTTTTCAGGTTGGGAAAATTACAGCAACCAGAATCAGACGAGCGAAAAATACCAACATGAATCACGCGAAGACTGGCTCAATAATCCGGATAAGAATCCGCATCGAATGGCGCATTACGGGAATTTTGCGTTTAGAAAAAGTACACCCCTGAGCGTTTTTGAATTCGGGATGGAACCGTTTTTCGGAAATGCGATCTTTCTCGAAGCACACAAACAGAACAGTGCCAATTTCTCAGAAGCAGGATTCTCCAACAGTATGCTTCGTTTCGGAGAGATTAGTATTGCTATGGTTTTACAGCTTTTATTACCTCTGTTGATTTTTTTCTTAGGATTTAATGCTGTCGCAGCCGAAAGAGAAAACGGGACTTTAAAATTAATTTTAAGTCAGGGAATCAGTTGGAAACAACTCTTAACAGGTAAAATAGTAGGGGTTGCAAGTGCGATTCTGCTTATTTTTATTCCTACCATTTTAGTTCTTGTATTCCTTTGGCTGCTGTTACAGGATTTTACGATTTCAAGCGATGAAACCATCAAAATGGTATTGTTTATTCTGTTTCATTTTATTTACCTGATCTTCTTTTGTGTCATTGCTGTTTTGGTTTCTGCTGCGAGTAAAACTTCTAAAAAAGCACTGATTTCCTTAATCGGAATCTGGCTGGTTCTTACGATTATTTTACCCAGAACCACTCAGGCAATTGGCGCTTATCTTTATGAAGCTCCTTCCAAAATACAGTTCAACAGTGCTATCGAAAAGGACATTCTGAAACAAGGTGACAGCCACAACCCGAACGACATACATTACAAAGCCATAAAAGATTCCCTACTACGCGCCTACAAAGTAGATTCGGTACAAAAACTGCCTTTTAATTATTCGGGATTTATCATGACGGAAGGAGAGAAAATCAGTTCGCGCATTTATAACGAACACTTAGAAGAGCTGCTAAAAGTTTACGATCAGCAGAACAGTTTTTCTAAGGCCGTTTCGTTCCTGAATCCTTATATCGCCATACGAAACCTGTCGATGGGTATATCCAATACCGACTATGGTTCGTATATCGATTTTCAAAAACAAGCTGAAATTTACCGCTATACGATGGCGCAAAAAATGAATGCTTTGCAGGTTAAATATATTAGTAATAAAAAGCCGGGACCAAACGACAAGCCTTTATCCATCAGCAAAGAACACTGGGCTGATTTGGAAGAATTTCATTATGAGCCAAAAGAAATCCCGGCTATTTTAAAGTCCGAAATCCTCTCTGTAGTCTCTATTTTTCTCTGGATTATCCTGCTTTTTGCTCTCCTGCGAATTGCAGCCAAAAACCTTAAAGCCCTCTAATATGTTAACATTACTTTTTAAAAATTTCATTCGATCAAAAGGTACCAAAATTGGACTGATGTTCCTGCTGCTCATCGGATTCATCGGTATTTTAATTGGGCAGCAGTTTCAACAAAAGCAGCAAAACAATATTGCGGAAGCTGCACTGTACCAAAAAGAGCATATTGCACGAAATGCCGCTTTTCACAAAGACGAAATGGGACTCCTGCTCTACTATATCAAATTTTCTCTCATCAATAAAACATTGCCTCTGAATCCTTTGGCAATTGGTCAGCGCGATGTAAATCCATCGATTCAAAGCGTCACGATTCGGGGTCTGGAAGGTCAGAAATACGACTCGGAACTCAATAATCCGAACAATCTTTTATCCGGAAATATCGATTTTAGCTTTGTGCTTATCTATCTGTTTCCTCTTTTGATTATAGCATTCTCGTACAATCTGGTTTCGGAAGAAAAAGAAAGCGGTACCTGGAAAATTGTGTCTGTGCAAAGCGAAAATACCTTTTTATACATTCTCAAATTGTTTTACGTCCGAATTTTAAGTCTGATCGCGCTGTTCACCTTTTTACTTCTTTTAGCCGTTTTGATTCTGAGAATTCCTTTTGACTCCTCCCTTCTTGCCTTTTACGGACTGGGTGTTTTGTATCTTATTTTCTGGTTTGCAGTCTGTTTTTTTATCGTTTCCCTTCAACAAAACTCTAATTTCAATGCGGTTATTTTACTCACGATCTGGCTGTTTCTCATTATTATACTGCCTGCCGTAATCAATACGTATATTGTGAATAAATATACTATTCCGGAAGCTCTGGAGCTGACTGTGAAACAACGTAATGCCTATCATGAAAAATGGGATATGGATAAGAAAATCACAATGGATAAATTTTACCAGCATTATCCGCAATTCAAGCGATATCCTCTGCCTGATACAGAGTTTAACTGGCTTTGGTATTACGCCATGCAGCAGGCGGGCGACGACGATTCGGCAAAACAATCTCAGGAACTGCAATCCAAGTTAGAACAGCGCAACAAAGCGAGTCAGTTTATTGCTTTATTCGTTCCTACCCTGCATGCCCAGCTTCAACTGAATGAAATTGCGAAATCTGATTTAGGAAACCAGCTTTTATTTTTGAAGGAAACGAAGCGTTTTCATGAGAAAATGAGGTTGTATTTTTATCCTAAAATATTTGAAAATGCACCGGTGGTTAAGGAAAACTGGTCGAAATTTAAAGTAGAAACCTTCACAGATCCGTCAAAAACTAATGGTATAAAAGCCTTTTTGCCATTGTTGCTTTTTAATTTGTTACTGATTGGTTTGAGTTGGTTTAACTTCAAAAAACAAAACCTATAGTTGTTTTAAATTTACCATATAAGCAATACAAGTAACTACTGAAACTTTGTGAATCACGAATCTAAAATAAAGAGTATTTTTAGTTTACTGATACTCTTTAATTTACTTCTGTTGCTTATATGGTTTAAAAAATTCCGCATATTCTGACTAATATTTTTTCAAATGCTCTTTATTTAAATTTTATTTAGAACTAATTTAAATAAACTTTTATATTTGCCCCTTTCTTGGCAAATTGTTGTAGTTCTTTAAATTTACAAAATTGCCTTTTCAAAGTAAATTTTGTTTAATGAACCATAATAACAGTTTCGAATTAAATCTTTTTGAATCTTTCAAAGAAGGAGACGAAACTGCCTTTACGTACTTCTACGACAAATACTTCCGTCGCATTCAATCTTTTAGCATTCAGTTTATTTATGACAAAGACGAAGCCGAAAATCTGGCTCAGGAAGCTTTCCTCAATCTTTGGCAAAACAGAAAAGATATTGAATCACTAAACGGAATTCCCTCCTACCTGTATACGTACGCCAAATCAAAATGTCTCAACATGATCCGACACAATAAAGTGAAGGATAAATTTAAAAACGACCTTCTGAACCAAAAGGAAAGAGAACTGGATGTCGAAATCTTAAATTCGGTACAATTTGATACTTTAGAATTAACCGAATTAGAGCGTTTAATTCAGGAATCGATAAGTGACTTACCTCCAAAAACCAGAGCCGTTTTTATAAAAAAACGTTTCGAGAATAAAAAAAATGCCGAAATAGCCGAAGAAATGCAAGTGACTTTAAAAGCTGTTGAAGCCCACATGACCAAGGCTTTGAAGATTTTGAAGACCAAATTATCCGATTATTTGTTTCTGATTTTTATCCTTATTTATAATAATTAAGAATAAAAGGTAGGGTATTTTAATTCTGAAGTGTACTTACTATAACGAGAAGTTTAAAAACTCCAATATGACATCGGAACTCATTTACAAATACCTTTCTAATGAAGCCTCGGAACGAGAAGTTCAGACTCTCTTTGACTGGATTGATGCCTCAGAAGAAAACAAGAAGTATTTTATTCAAGTAAAGAAAACCTGGGCTTTAGCTGCTCTTTCCGAAACTGTTTCCAACGATTCAGCAGCTGTTATTTCTATTCAGCCAAAAAGGAAAGCGATTCAGTACTTCAAATATGCCGCTGTATTTTTGGTTTTATTCGGATTAGGGAAACTGGCTTTCGATTTTAGCCAACCATCGAAAACCGCTTCAAAAGAAATTGTTTTAGAATGGGCAGATGGCCGTACAGAGATAATGGAAAAAGACAAACCAACTGTTTTAGTACTTGATGGCAATAAAAACCTGATTGCTAAAAAATTTCCAAACCACATTATTTATTTCGGAAAAGTCGAAGACCAAAAAGTAGTCTATAATACGCTTAAAGTTCCATATGGAAAAAGATTCATACTTACCCTTTCCGACGGAACGGTTGTCAGTTTAAATTCAGGAACAAGCTTACGTTATCCCGAGCAATTTGGTACAAACGGAAAAAGAAATGTGTATTTAACCGGTGAAGCGTTTTTTGAAGTTGCTAAAGACAAAGAACATCCGTTTATTGTAAACGCCAACCAAGTGGATATTGAAGTTCTCGGAACCAAATTCAACATAAGTGCTTATCCTGAAACTCCAACAGTAAATAGTACATTGGTTGAAGGAAGCATTCAGATGTATGAAACAGAAAACAAACAAAATCTGGTTCTGCTAAAGCCTAATCAAATGGCAACGTGGCAAAACAACACCAAAAAAATAACAACAAAAGCAATTGACCCTACCTTTTACACCGCCTGGACAAAAGGAGAGCTTGCTTTTAAAGATACCCCATTCTCTACAATTGCTAAAATAATTCAGCGTACCTACGATGTCGAAATTATCAATGAAAATTCTGATTTGGCCAAACAGAATTTCACCGGTACGATTAAAATTAGCGAATCCAGTGTCGAAAACATTTTAGAGCTTCTAAAACGTGACACTCCTTTTAATTATTCTATTAAACAAAATACGATTACCATTACCAATCTTCGATAACAAAACAAATATGACTTTTACGATACCCAATTTAAGGAAAATTTTATTTTTCCTCGCCCTTCTCATATCCTGTTTTAAAGGTTTTTCTCAGAAAAAACTCATAACATTACAGCTAAAAAACAAACCTATCAGTTTGATTATTAAATCAATCGAAGAGCAAAGTGATTTTAGGATTATTTATAATGCCCGAAAAATTGATACGGATCAACTGGCTGACATTACAGTGCAGAATGCCTCTTTAGAAACGACTTTAACGCAGTTATTTTCCGGAAAAAACATTTCGTTTTACATCCAAAATAAGCAGGTTTTATTGACGAGTGCCGCTCCTCCAGTTAATTCTTCGGAAAGAAATGCACCAGAAACAGAAAGATTTATAAGTGGAACCGTTTATAATTCCAAAGACAAGCAACCTCTTCCGGGTGCAACAATCCGTATAAAAGGCACCGGCATGGGCGCTATCACAGATTTTAACGGAAAATTTGTCTATGAATTAAAAGGAAACAATATCAATGATAAGGTGCTTGAAGCTGGTTTCTTAGGAATGGAAACCCAATCGCAAAAAGTCGAAGACAAAAAACAGTTTGTATTTTATCTTCAGGAAACTACAGATGAATTAAATCCGGTCGTAATCACTTCATCTTACGGAACTACTAAACTAAAAGAAGAAATTGTTGGAAGTATTTCGACTTTAAATGCTAAAGATATAGCAGTAGAACAGGCTTCTGAGAGTTTCGATAAAATGATTACAGGTCAGGTTGCCGGTGTATTGGTCGAAAACACTTCCGGTGTTGGAGGCCCGGTCAAAATTAACATTCGCGGACAGGGAACTCTATCTTCTTTAACCGGAGCAATAACCGGAACTTCTTCACAGCCCTTAATTATTGTCGATGGTGTTGTGATGAGTGAAGAATTTGCGATTGACAGTAATGATTTTGATGGAAGCGGTGATACTGTTGAACGTTTAGCCAATCCGTTAATGAAAATTGCTCCTGAAAATATCGAAACGATTTCGGTCTTAAAAGATGCCGCCGCTGTAGGCATTTATGGTGCTGACGGGGCAAATGGTGTTATTTTGATTACAACTAAAAAAGGAAAAAAAGGAAAAACACAATTTGGTTTCTCTAATCAGCTTGGAATTTCATCTGCCATCAACCGAATTAAATATCTAAACGGTGAGCAATTTACCGAGCTTAGAAATGAGTTTCAAAAAAATACTACCACAAATTATACTCCTGTTGCTTACAATGGTATCAATACCGATTGGTTTGAGATTTTAAACCGATCCGGAATATACAATAAGTACAATTTTAATGTTTCGGGTTCAACTTCAAAGTTTTCATATCGCACGAACATTAGTTATTTAAAGATCGAAGAACCTCAAAGGGGTAACGATACCAAACAATTAAATGCAGGAATCAATTTAGGCTACAATTCAGGTAAATGGAGTGCTAATCTGATGTTAAACCCTAGTTACGTGCAAATAAACGCTCCCAATATTTTTGCCAGTTTTGCTTACCTGCCTACCCTTGCGGCTTATAATCCGGACGGTTCCTATGCTGATTTAGGGGTAAACGGTATCACCAGAGGAAATCCGCTTGCTGCGATAGAACAAAATAAAAATCAAGCAGAAACATTTGGGCTTTTGGGAAGTTTAAATTTATCTTATGAACTAAGCAAAGCCGTAAAATTTTCTACCCTTTTTGGAATTGATTATACAGATAAAGAGCAGGATCGTTATTTTTCTGCTGCAAACGAAAGTGGTCAGCTTGGAGGGACCTTTACACTTGACGAAGTTTTATATCCGGCATGGGGACGACGTCTTCTAAATCAGCGAAATTCGACTAAATGGAACTGGCAAGGACAAGTTTTATTCAACAAACAATGGAATGAAAATCATGAAATCGATGGTGTTGCAGGTTTTGAATTGTCAGAGGATAAAGCAGATTTTAATTATAAATCAGGTGCAGGATTTGTTAACCCTAATCCAGTTAATAAAATTTCAGAGGCCAATAATCAGACTTACAGAAGTGAAATCAGTTACAATTCCAGAGTTTCATTCTTATCTCAGGTCAATTATAACTTCAAAAAACGCTACTACATTCTAGCCAATTTAAGACGTGACGAAAGTTCTGTTTTTGGCGATGATACAAACGTTGCTTTAAACGGAGGTGCAGGATTAAGCTGGATTGCCAGTAACGAAAATTTCTTACAGTCCAATTCATGGATTGATTTCCTGAAGTTTAAAGTGAGTTATGGCTCAACAGGAAACTCAAGAATTGGTTCTTACAGAGCTAAAGGTTTATACAACATTGGTCAAAACAATTATAACGGTTACAGCGGAGCCACTACCGGTGACGCGCCAAACGGTCACTTAAGCTGGGAAAAAAACACGAAGTTTAATGTTGGATTTGACTTTAATATTTTTAAAAGAGTTGAACTGACTCTTGAATATTACTATGACCATAAAAGTGATTTAATTACAACGAGGGAGATCCCAACAGAGACAGGATATAATTCTGTACAATTAAATGCTTCAGGCATGTATAATAAAGGTTTTGAACTTACTACAAGAATTAAATGGATAAAAAGCGAACCTTTTAAATGGACTACCACATTCAATATTGCTACCGTAGACAGTAAAGTAACTTCATTAAAAGGTTTAGGAAGCGATTATGCAGTAGGAAATATTGCATTGGCTCAAAAAGTAGGTTACAGTACAACCACTTTATGGGGCGTAAAATGGGTGGGTGTTGATCCCGCAACAGGACGTGATCTTGTCGAAAAAAGCGGACAAGTATACGATGTTAAAACTTACAATGAAGGTCATACGGTTGCAGACTGGGTACCCATTGGGGACAAACAGGCGGATGCCTACGGTGGTTTTTACAACAATTTTACCTTTTATAATAATCTGTCTTTATCTGTTAGGGGAGATTTTCAACTTGGAGGCGATGTTTTCATTTCTGATGTGTATATCGATAAATATTCTAATACTTTTAATCGAAATCTATCTGTAAACGCTGTAGATCACTGGAGAAATCCGGGTGATATTGTTTCGCAGCCTGCCGTGACCACTGCTCCTGTCATTCCAAACTTAAGCAAATATGTTTATGATGGAACTTATGTGAGAATCAGCAATATCAATCTAAGTTACAAAGTACCGCTAAAAAATAGTTTTCTGGATACGCTTTCTGTTTTTGCAGATGCTTCTAATGTAGCGTATTGGTACAAAGCAAAAAGTCCGAAAGGAATGAACGGAATACGAGAGTACAGTTTTATCTATCCACAGGCAAGAACAATCTCTCTTGGAGTTAACGCAAAATTTTAACGAAATGAACTATTCAAAATACATCACATTATTCTTCCTGATCTTCTCCTTACAAAGTTGCAGTGACTTTTTGGAACAAGAGCCCGGAACAAAAACTTCTATTGATGAGCTTTTGCAAAACAAACAGGGAGTGCTAACAGCATTAACAGGACTTTATACTGAACTTGAAGCCAATGTTAGAGGCGAACGTTTTGCTATTTATGCTGATTTGCAGGGAGGAAATATAAAATTTACACCAACAGCTTCCGGTACCAATAAAGGACAAATCGTACCGGCCGGAAATCTTGCACAGCTATATTCTTTTGATGATTTGGCACAGACCAGTAATTTCCAAAGCTTTTATGACGGAAGTTACGATATAATCAATCAGGCCAACTTGATTTTAGAATATACTCCTGCTCTAAAAGATGCTACCGAAGAAGAAAAAAAACAAATTATGGCCGAGGCTATGACCATAAGAGCTTATGCCCATTTTCTGGTAGCAATTGTTTACAGTCAGGATTACAAATTTACTGCTGACGCTTCGCATTTGGGAATCGTTTACAACACCAAATCAATCAAAAGGGGAATACAATACCCTGCCAGAGAAACTGCTGCAACGACATACGGTTTAATCATAGCTGATTTAAAGGAGGCAATCCCCAATTATTCGAATTTGGTTCTTAAAGGTCCTGAATACTCTTATTTTAGTCGTTACAGTGCAAAAGCCTTATTGGCCCGAGTTTATCTGCAGAAAAATGATTGGACAAATGCCTACGAAACCGCAAATGATGTCATTACAAATTCGGGAGTAAAATTAGTTCCAAAAGAAAACTACCTTACGGAATGGGCAAAAACCGATCTTCCTGTATCTGAAATTTTATTAGAGTTTTCGATTCCAAAAGATTCTGAAGGTACTGTCGGAGCCTCTATGGCAAGTTATTTCGGATATACTTCAGCAACTAATTTCGGTAAATATGTGGCTTCAAATGATATTGCTAACCTTTATGAAAACAGCGATTTAAGAAAACAATTATTCTTAACACAACCTCTTTCAACTTTAGTAAACGGCGTACTTAGTCCGGTGAATTACAACTTCACTAAAAAATTCCAAAATAATGCCGGTTATGTAGCTTTCAGACTTAGTGAAATGTACCTCATTCGTGCAGAAGCAGCTTTAGAAACCAGCAAAGCAGATATTGCTATGGCTGATATCAATACGATAAGAGCTCGTGCAAATACTACTTTATTAACCAGCACAGTCAATCTGAAAGAGAATATCCTGTTAGAAAGAAGAAAAGAGCTTTGTTTTGAAGGACATTTATTTTTCGACCTTATACGCAATCACAAAAATATTTCCAGAAATGACGGCTGTATTTCAACCAGCTGTGGTATGACCTACCCTTCTTCAAAGTTTGTATTACCGATTCCGACATTCAACACTAATGCTAACCCTAATTTAAAACAAAATGAATCGTATTAAGATGTTAAGCGTATTGTGTATAGCAGTATTATTTGCTTCCTGCTCAAAAGACGACTATAAATTAGGCGCTGAAATTGATCCGTTTATCAGATTCAACTTTCTGGTAAAAAGTGATAATACCCCTGTCGAATATCCAATTGCTAACGGAAGTTTGATTCCTCAGTCTACCTATACCAATACTTCGATAAAAACACTGAAAATACCCGTTGCTTTAACGACGCGTCATTTAAACAATACCGTAACGGCCCATTTTAGTGCTGTATCTTCCACCGGTAACAACGAAAACTTTACCGTAAACCCAGTGAATCAATTAACTTTTCAAGGTGCTAAACTGACCGATACGATTAAAGTTTCTTTTGTTAAAAGATGGGCCGCAAACCAAAGCATTACCTTAAAACTAGAAACCGTATCAGATCCTGAAATTCATATCGGAAATCTAAATTCGACTTACCCCAATGATACTTTTAAGATTGATTTGGCGCCCATTACGACCAATTATACTTTTCCGGTAAATCAATACATCATTAAAGGTACGGTTGGAGAGACTGTCGATTTTAAAGTAAATTTTCCAAATGGTTTTTTCCCTGAAGAAATTGAAAAAGTATCCTTTTTTAAGTTTCAAAATGGTTTCGAATACCAATTGACTCATGATGATTATGGCGATAACAGAAGCTCAATCAATTATCATTTGACACTATTAGAAGACCTACAGAATGATGATGTTCGATATGAATCGAAAATTACCCTGGTAAACACCCCTAACTACAATGCTACGGGAGCCCTTAACCTGACGATTGTAAAACCAACAAAATCGCCCCGAGACCTTCAGACCAATCCGGCATCAAAATTTTCAGATCCAACAAATGCTTTTTATCTTACCTATGGCGAACATTGGTTCAACAACAACGGTACTTGCAGCTGGCAGGCTTTTAATGCACTAACTTTTCCCGTTGTCGTAACAAAAGATAATGAAAATGCGATTCTTTACAGCGACAAAGGAACTGCAAATCCAAATGATGACGTGTACCATGATGCCTTCAAAATCGGATTTAATGTGGCCAGCGGAACCAATACGGTAAACTCTTTTGGATTAAAAAGATGGTTTTCGAACGAAAATAACACTGCCGCAGTTTCTCCCGGATTTAATATTACTTCTGCTTTGGAATTTTTTCCGGCCAACGGAAACAGTAAAACCAACGGAACAGTTCTGGTAATTCCGCAAGAAATTGTTATCGGGTCTGCCGTTACGGGTTCAAACAAACCCAATATACATGTTATTGCCATTTCCGGTGAAGGAACTTACAAAGAAATCAGCAACGGATTGTATGAAATTTCATTTGAACTAAAGCTTACAAACGACAAACTGTTTGGAGGAACCGTTTCGACGCAATACCGAATGTATAACAACAGAGTATATCCAAAACCAGCGGCTTTAAGCATCCCCTGCCCTAAAGAAGTTACTTTGTAATTGTGAATTATGAATGGTTAATGCCCTTGAGCTTTGTCAAAGCTTTTAGTACCCAAAAAGAGTTTCAAATTTCAGGTTCTACAGCAACTTGGAACCTGAAACTTGGAACCTGAAACTTGGAACCTGAAACTTGGAACCTGAAACTGAAACAAAACAAAACAAAAAACAAAAGAATTGAAAAAACTACTCTTCCCACTCCTGTTCCTGCTGAGTCTGACGGCTTATAAAACAGCTGAAGATCCTGATTATATAGACATTCAGGAATTACGAAAACTATATTCCAGCGGAAATCCTTCTTCCTGGCCTGCAGCGGAATTGGATAAAAGTATCGACAAAACCACCTTTCAGGATATTGGAGTTCTTTCTGCAGTTCCGTATCCTGAGTACAATCCGTACTCCAAAGAAAAAGAAAGTCTGGGTAAGATATTGTTTTTTGATCCCAGATTGTCAACGAGTGGACAAATTGCCTGCGCTTCCTGCCATAATCCCGAATTAGGCTGGACAGACAATTTAACACGTTCCTTTGGTCACGATCGCCAAACAGGAAAACGCAACTCCATGACGATTTTAAACTCGGCGTATGCCAAAACTTTATTCTGGGACGGACGCGCTTCCAGTTTGGAAGATCAGGCACAGTTCCCGATTGCTGACCCTCTCGAAATGAACGAAAAACTGACCATTGCCGTTGATAAAATTGCCAAAATTAAAGGTTATAACGAACTTTTCACCGCTGCATTTGGCGATAAAAAGGTATCACTTCAACGTATTCAGTATGCCATTGCAACGTTCGAACGATCGATCAACAGCCCTAAAAGCAAATTTGATCAGTTTGTAAGTGGAAAATCAGATGCCTATACTGATTCTCAGGTAAAAGGACTGCATTTGTTCCGAACCAAAGCGCAATGTATCAATTGTCATAATACACCTTATTTTAGCGACAATCAGTTTCATAATGACGGACAGACTTTATTTGGAACTAAAAATGAAGATTTTGGACGTTATAATGTGACCAAAGATGTAAAAGACATCGGTAAATTCAGAACGCCAACGCTTCGTGAAGTGGTCAATACTAAACCCTGGATGCATCACGGACATTTTCCTTCTCTATTGGATGTTGTAGAATTATACAATTTAGGAAACCCCTCGCCTGTTCAGAAAAAATATTTAGGAACAGCCCGCGATTCATTGATTCCCAAATCGGACCCGTTACTAAAAAAATTAAATCTCAATAAAGAAGAAATTACAGATCTCCTGGCTTTTATCGAAACCCTAAGCACTCCAACCAGAAGAACTATAATTCCAACATTACCCAAATAAAAAAAATGGTTTGCTAAATTGCCCCCAAGATTTTCAAACCTGTAAAGCCTGTTTTCTTTATGAAAATGGGCTTTTTTTAATTTAATACAATGATTAAATTGTGCTAATAAGCAACTTTCTCCTTGATAACTCGTATTTTGAATACCTATAAATTTAAATATTTATCTTAAAAAAAATGGTACATATAAATTTATATCGTAATATTGCAATATTATATTTTACTCATATGGGAGCTTCTAAAACGGAACATTTTACCGACAAACAAAATCAGATCGCCACTATAGCCAAAGCACTGGGACATCCGGCCAGAATTGCTATAATTGAATATCTGTTAAAAGTAAACGAATGTATTTGCGGGGATATCGTAAATGAGTTACCTCTGGCACAGCCTACCGTTTCGCAACACCTCAAAGAACTAAAAAATGCAGGACTTATCAAGGGAAACATTGAAGGAAACGCCATCTGTTACTGCATCAACGAAGAAACTTTTGATATTCTAAAGACCTATTTTTCCGCTATTATTGCGGTCACAAAAAATCAAAAGTGCTGTTAAAGGCTTTTTTTAAATCACTATATCGTAATATTGCATTATACCTATAAAACAAAAAAATGAAACTATCAGACATTAAAAAAATACTCCCTACTCTCGAAAACGTAGCATTTCAATTGGAAAACGGAACTTTTGTTCCTGAACACTTTCACGTTACCGAAGTGGGAATGATCACTAAAGATTTTATGGATTGCGGAGGCCTAATCCGTCACGAAAAAAGTATCAACTTTCAGCTTTGGAATGCAGACGATCATGAACATCGACTAAAACCCGGCAAACTTTTACACATCATTAAACTCTCAGAAGAAAAACTAAATATTGAAGACCTGGATATCGAAGTTGAATATCAAAATGAAACTATCGGAAGGTATGATTTAGAGTTTAATGGCAATCATTTTGTATTGAAAAGTAAAGTTACAGCCTGTCTGGCACAAGATGCCTGTGGAATTCCGTCACCATCCGGCTTTATCGAATTAAATAAGGACAAAACAAACTCCTGTTCTCCAAACTCGGGCTGCTGCTAAACTATGAGCACTTTCTTTCTTAAATATAAAAAAACAATTATAATCACTACAGCTGTTATTGTACTGCAACTGATTTATGGCTTTGAGCCTAAATTTTGTATGATCAATATCATTTGGTTACTCGTTTAAAACTATGACAAAAAATATTCTGGTGCTCTGTACAGGAAATAGCTGCCGAAGCCAGATCGCCGAAGGTTATTTACGCCACTTCCTGGGCAACAAAGCCCACGTTTACAGCGCCGGTATTGAAACGCACGGGGTAAATCCAAGAGCCATTGCGACGATGAAAGAAGATGGAATCGATATTTCCGGACACACTTCTAATCACATTGACGAGTATCAAAACATTGTTTTTGATGTTGTACTTACGGTCTGTGATCATGCTAAAGAGCAATGCCCTTTCTTTCCTTCAAACGCATTAAAGTTACATCACAATTTTCCGGACCCGGCTAAGGCAGCAGGATCTGAAGAAGAGATTATACAGGAATTCTGTACCGTGAGACAAATGATCAAAGCATATTGCAGTGCATTCGCAAAAACAATCAACACAGATTATTAAATACAAATCTATGTGTTTAAAAAAATACCACTACCCTACTTTTCATCAAAATTTGTTATTCCTCTATTGAAGTATAAAATGATGCGACGATAAGAATGCAGCGATCCTTTTTTAAATTTGTTTGAAACGAAAAGAAGCTTCTGCCTCTTTGTAAATCTACCGCATCATGAAATTAAAACACCTTCAGATTCAAACCAACAATATTCAGGAAACAGCAACATTCTACCAAGACGTACTTCATCTTTCAATTCTGGAAAAAAAATCCAATTCGGTTACGATTCAGGTAGGTGAATCGGTTTTACAGTTTATCGAAAATCTTCAATTCAACTCTATCTATCATTTTGCTTTTAATATTCCTCAAAACAAGCTGCAAGAGGCTATTCAGTGGGTCACAAACAAAGTGGATTTAATTGTTATTGAAGATGCTACTGTTATCGCCAATTTTGAGAACTGGAATGCCAATGCTGTATACTTTTATGACAACAATGGTAATATACTGGAATTCATCGTCCGATATGACCTCAACAATGCTCAAACGGAACCCTTTAGTTCTCTATCCATACTCAACATCAGTGAAATCGGAATTGTCAATGAGAATCCTTTGGTCCTCGCTAACCAACTCATAACCCAGCACGGTTTAGAGTTCTTTAGCAAAAACGACAATAGCGAGCTCTTCGCTGCCGTTGGAGATGATCAAGGTTTGCTGATTATGGTACGCCCCAATCGAAACTGGTATCCTACTCAAATACCTTCTACAAGCAATACAACCGAAATTTACATAGAAAATAAGGGAACTCAGATTGAATTGAAGTTTTAAAGAATTAATTTAAATTCCGATTTATAACTTCTAAATCAAAAAGTTTCTTTCAGTATGGTACTGACTACAATAAGAAAAACCTTCTCAAAACAAATTTTGGGAAGGTTTTCTTGCTTTTCAATGTTTAAAAAAAAATACGGTCTGAGAAATTAAATTTATTGGCTGTAGTTTTATTGTATTGCCAAATATTACGCGTTTAGCTCCTTTATTACATGAGAATACCAGTTATTTAATTAGTGAGTTGTCAGTTATTTTATCTGTATAATTTTTATCAAAATTTAATGGAATGTGGAAAGACGTAAAAAACTTACAAAACAGAATATTAGATTTGGTGTCAGAATACAAAAACCAAAAGACTAAACCAGAATGACTTATGAAAAAGAACAGATTAATTTTATTCTTGCTGTTATTTGCCAGTATGGGTACAAAAGCCCAGACTTTCAGCGACGACAACTTCATATACACACTTACCCCTAAGAAACCGGTGCGGGCAGCAAACTTAAATTCGCTCACCAAAGACGAGATGAGTCAAAACGTGACCTATTTTGATGGGCTGGGGCGTCCGATACAAACCATTGCCATTGGTCAGGGAGCAGCAGGACAAGATATTATAACCCCTATGGAATATGACGGCTTTGGCCGACAAGCCATAGAATACCTGCCTTATCCGGCTGCCAATGGAGGCAGCAGTTATCCCAGAATTGACTCTAATACGGCCATAGCTGCCGCAAAAGGCATTTATAGCGCTGCAAAATACGACAATACTGCGAACCCTTTCTCTCAGAAGGCATTTGAACCATCACCGTTGAATCGCGTTGTTAAACAAGCTGCTCCGGGAGCTTCGTGGGAAATGGGCAAAGGCCATGAAATTAAAATCGATTATCAGGCTAATACCGCTGCTGATACCGTAAAACTGTATAAAGCCAATACCACTTGGGACGCAGATTTAGGGTTGTACGACATTAGTTTTTCAGATGCTGGAACTTATGCCGAAGGGAGGCTTTACAAAACGATTACGTACGACGAGAATACAACTGCAAACCCAAGCGAGTCATCAGGCTCCACAGTAGAATTTAAAAATACCGAAGGGCAAGTTATTCTCAAAAGAACCTACAATTCAGGCAACCGACACGATACCTACTACGTTTACGATATTTATGGGAACCTGACTTATGTATTGCCCCCAAAAGTATCGGGGACAGTCAGTGACGAGATTTTAAACGGTTTGTGTTACCAATACAAATACGACTACCGCAATCGTCTGGTCGTGAAAAAACTGCCCGGAAAACAATGGGAGTTTATCGTGTACGACAAACTCGATCGTCCCGTAGCCACAGGACCGGCTTTCTCACCTTTTAAAGACGAAACTGCCGAAGGCTGGCTCATTACCAAATACGATGCTTTTGGCAGACCTGTTTATACGGGTTGGAGCAGTCAGCCTTCCAATGCGGTGACCAGAAAAGCAATGCAGGACACCCAAAATACAACCAATGTTATATTTGAAACGAAAAAGACCTCAGGAACCATAGATGCTATTTCGGTATATTACAGTAATGACATTGCTCCGACCAATTTTAAGCTTTTAACGGTTACTTATTACGATAATTATGCTTTTCCCAACGCAGAAAGCCGGCCTACTACAATTGAAGGACAGACTGTTTTGGACAATTCCAAAGGTTTGGTAACCGGAAGCTGGGTAAGAGCTCTGACTACTGCCTCAGCGGCATTGGGAGAAACCACTACGACTTTTTACGATACCAGATCCCGTGCGGTAAGAACCCGGACTCAAAATCACTTGGGAGGTTATACCAATACCAACAGCAGTTTAGATTTTACCGGAAAGTCGCTCTATACCATTACCAAACACAAACGTACTTCCGGAGACACAGAACTCACCATAAGAGAAGAATTCAACTATTCGCCACAAGATCGTTTATTAACCCATACCCATCAAATCAACGGAGGAACTGTTGAAGTTTTGGCAAACAATACTTATGATGACCTGGGACAATTGAGCGTTAAAAATGTGGGGAACAGCGCAGGAACTCCGTTACAGAAAGTACACTACAGTTACAACATCAGAGGCTGGCTTACCGGAATCAACAATGTCGAAGAACTACAGCAGGACACTGATCCGAAAGATCTGTTTGCTTTTAAAATTAATTATGACAAACAGCCGGGCAACACACAGGTTCAGGCCTTGTACAATGGAAATATCTCAGAGACCACCTGGACAACAGATACGGATCTTAGCAAGCGTTCTTATGGGTATCAGTACGACAAGCTGAACCGTCTGACCAGTGCCATTTACAGTAAACCCAATGAAGCTATACCGGTTTCAGGAGCGTATAACGAAAGTTTGAGTTACGACAAAAACGGAAATATCAAATCTTTGCAGCGTTATGGAGACAGTGATGCACCTTCTATAGTTTTTCAAACCGATGATTTAACTTACGGTTATTTAGATCAAAACTCGAACCAGCTCACTAAAGTAACCGACGGCCCCGCCGGAAATGACAACAAAGGTTTTAAAGACGGCAATAAAACGGGGGATGATTTCACGTATGATGTCAATGGGAATATGATTGCAGACAAAAACAAAAACATCACCGAAATACAATACAATCATCTGAATTTACCTAAGAAAATTACATTTGGAACAAATGGCACGATTGAGTATATTTACAACGCAGCGGGGCAAAAACTGAAGAAAATTGTAAAAGAGGCCAGCGGTACAACTCATACTGATTATCTGGGAGGATTTCAGTACAGGTATAGCGAGGACCAAAGTATTCCGGTTGATCCGGGCGGTGGAGATCCAGAACCTCCTGCACCTGATGATCCGGGCGACACTGATCCTCCTATTTTTACTCCGGATCCAGTAAAAGATCCTCCGGTAGAAGCCAATCGTTTTGGTGGCTTCACAGCACAATCGGCAAGTCAGGCTGCTCCATCGCGACCAACCTTAGAGTTTTTCCCTACGGCAGAGGGGTATTATGATTACATAGGTAAAAAATATGTGTACCAATACAAAGATCATTTGGGTAACATACGATTGAGTTATGCTAAAAATCCCGCAACCCAAGTTCTTACCATTATTGACGAGAATAATTATTATCCTTTTGGGTTGAAACACAATGGGTATAATGATTATGTACCTACGAGTAATAAGTATAAGTACAACGGAAAAGAACTTCAGGACGATGATATCGGAGGCCTTAAACTTAATATGTATGACTATGGAGCTAGAAATTATGACCCTGCGCTTGGTAGATGGATGAATATTGACCCATTGGCCGAAACTAGTCGAAGATTTAGTCCTTATACTTATGGGCTTAATAATCCGGTATTTTTTATTGATCCTGATGGAAGGCAAGCAACGTATAATTGGGACGAACACAAAAAGGGTAATAAAGGAGTCTATACTGATGGTGGTAAAACCGTATCGTATGAGCAAGCTATTGCAGGTTATAGTGATGATAATGGGTATGATGAAAAAGGGAATCAAGTAAATAATAAAGGTGGGGATACAACCGATTATTTATATGGTAAAGATGGAAAGATCATATCTTCAACTTCCGTTAAGTTAAAAAGTATTTCACAAGGAGAATTTGGAAGTAATGGGGGGAAATTAAGAGGTTATGGTTTTAAGGGTTGGAAGATGGCTACTGGAAATTCACAATCGATGGAACTTACCTCTCCTTTTTTCTCATGGGGTTGGGCTTTTAAAGGTATAGGGGCAGTTTGGAGTGCAACATTTGGGACAACAGCAAGAACGGCAGAAGCATCGGGTTCTGTATATTCAGTTGCATTCGAAACATCATTATCAAGTGACTTATTTCCGGGTGGAAGTTATTATGGACACTTTAAAGCGGCTAACACCGCTCTGAATACAGCTATTGAGACGGATGCTTCGTTAGCATCCTCCATGTATGAGTTAGGGATTACTGTTCCGAAATCATCAGCTGGAAGTGTTTTAGGTAAGTCCCCAACGAATTGGGTGTGGCATCATGCTATAGAGCCAGGAGTTATGCAATTAGTGCCAAAAGTACAACATACACCGGGATCAGTCTTTTGGAATACCTTGCACCCAGGCGGAGTGGGTGGAATGTCAATATGGAACAAATTATAAATAAATATAGATATGAAATTAATTGAACTGGTAAAACATTTAAAAAGTGTAAAGGAATCTGAGAAGTTTACAAGTACACAATTGTCAGATATCGAATATGATCTTATCGATATGTATATGATTGAAAAAGTTGACCTTGATTCAGATATTCTTTTTTTTGATGCTGAAAAAATACCTAATAAACTTATTTTAGAAGTTGAAGGGGTAACTTATGAGAATCTTTTTCCATTGAATATGGCACAAGATATGATCGAAGAATTTGTTGGGACTAATGCAAGTGCAAGTGATCTTGAAATTGCTGAATTTATAATAAATTATAGAAAAAAAGATGCCTAAGAAAAATCGACAAAGCATATAAAAAGAAAGCCTCGCTACCAGCGAGGTTTTTTGCGTTTTAAAACTTGTGTAAACATGCTTGTTTTTTCTGCATAAATGCCAACGATAAACTTCAATTAAAACCTAAAATGTTCCTGGCATTTATGCAGAAAAAACAAGCATAGCGATTGCGGCGATTGAGGGTAATGTTACAGATTAGGTGTTTTTGCAAAATAACGATGTAACGAACTGAAAGAGAATATAAAATTTTAATTCTTGAATAGAATGAGAGGCGACCAACCGGTCGTCTCTTTCATTTTTTGTCTTTTAATGTGCCTTAAAATGCTTTTACTTTAACTTAGTGTTTCAAATTAGGTCATGAAAATAAAATGTAATTCTTGCAATAATAAATGCATAAAAAATGGATTTCAATCTGAGGGAAATCAGCGTTATAAATGTTGTGTTTGGGTAGTGTATCAATTGTATGGTTTTTATTTATTGAAATGTCTAGTCCTGAAATAGCGATACACAAAAATTGCCTTTGCAAGCCCTCGATCAATTGAGTATATTTACAACGCAGCGGGGCAAAAACTGAAGAAAATTGTAAAAGAGGCCAGCGGTACAACTCATACTGATTATCTGGGAGGATTTCAGTACAGGTATAGCGAGGACCAAAGTATTCCGGTTGATCCGGGCGGTGGAGATCCAGAACCTCCTGCACCTGATGATCCGGGCGACACTGATCCTCCTATTTTTACTCCGGATCCAGTAAAAGATCCACCGGTAGAAGCCAATCGCTTTGGTGGCTTCACAGCACAATCGGCAAGTCAGGCCGCTCCATCGCGACCAACGTTAGAGTTTTTTCCTACGGCAGAGGGGTATTATGATTACATAGGTAAGAAATATGTGTACCATTACAAAGATCATTTGGGTAACATACGATTGAGTTATGCTAAAAATCCCGCAACCCAAGTTCTTACCATTATTGATGAGAATAATTATTATCCTTTTGGGTTGAAACACAATGGGTATAATGATTATGTACCTACTAATAATAAGTATAAGTACAATGGGAAAGAACTCCAAGACGAGAGTATTGGTGGGAATCAGCTAAATTTGTATGATTACGGAGCGAGAAATTATGACCCTGCACTTGGTAGATGGATGAACATTGACCCGCTGGCAGAAGTTTCACGAAGATGGTCGCCTTACAACTACGCTTATGATAATCCTGTAATTAATGTTGACCCTGACGGAATGTTATCACAATCTGTCATTCAAGATTTATGGAATAAATCCGATAATAATGCAGAAACGAAATGGACTTTTAATAATGGTACTGCCACAGCAAGTAATGGAGCAACGGCAAATGTGGCTGAAGATGAAGAAGGTGGCTCTAGTTGGAGTCCATTAACTGCAGATATTTTTAAAAATTATGTTCAAAAAAAGTATGGCGTAGCAGATAAGCAGTTAGAAGACTTTCAAGGAAAATTATTTGAGCAAAAGTTTATCGAATTTGGCGAAAGTAATTTTGAAGAAGATGCTAATTTTCATGGAGTATCTGGTCGTTCTACATTATCAATACCAGACGCTTATTCTGATGGACAACATTTTAATTTAATGAGATTAAGAAGTTATAGATATTCTAAATCAGTTTGGTGGGAAGCTAAAGCACGTAACAAAAATGTCACATTGAATAAACAAATTAAAGGATTTATAGATAGTATTGCGAACGAATTTCAATATACCGCTACAAAAACAGGAGCCGCATTTTTATGTTTCGTGACAACAAGTAACAGTAATGTCAGTCCTGAGGTTTATATTTACGCAGAATCTAGAGGAGTTAATATTCAGCATTGGCAAGCACAATATAAAATAGAAAATGGTTCGATGCATGTAGACTTTGGATATAAAAATAGTCCAGTTACTCCACCCGTTTTTCAAAGTAATTGGAAGCCAGTAAAGTTATGAGTTGTATAAAACTAATAATATTAAACATACTAATTATGAGTATGAGTTTAAAATCCTATTCGCAGAAATTTGAAATTGTTAATTCAAGTTTTGCTAGAAATCTAATGTCAAAATCAGAGCCAAAGCTTGTTAAAAATTTGGAAAGAAATAATTGTCCTGTTTATAAGCTGGATAATAATCAATTTTTGGTTTATTCATCAATAAGTAAATTTAGCATTCTATTCAAAGACATTAAAAACTTAAAAGAAATAGAGACAGTTAAAACGTTTTCAATTGATTTAGAAACTGAAGATGTTAGAGAAAGTGAGCAAGAACGAATATTAAATATTGCATCATCCGCAAATGATTATATTAAAGATTTAGAGAAAAAATTTAATATTAATCTGGATTTAAAAAACTTATCAAATCTTGATATTCTTGATGAAAAAATTAAAGAATTTGGAGTTGAGAATCTTTCTGAAAAAGAAGTATTTGCTGTTAGTATTTACTTAGATGAATTCTTTAGGAATAATACAGAAACATATTGGTCAATTGAGAAAGTTTTTACATTAAATACTTACTGGATTCCTTTTCTTAAAAGCAAGAATGATAACAAGGAATATAGTTTCTATAGAACATTATTTAAATCATATAATGATAATGAAAGTGGTTACCTCAATCTCAAATTAAACTATCTTTTAGAGTTAGCTAAATACAAAAACATACCCGTTTTATCAAAAGAACATATTGATTTTATAAAATCATTTCAAACAACAAATTAGACTTGAACATAGAAAAGCCATTCCTTAAACGGAGTGGTTTTTGCTTTTATAGGACTTTATAGTGTACCAAACGGTTAAAATAGAATCCAAGTTATCCTGTATTTGCTAGGGAATCTCAATTGATTTGAAAAATAACGCTTAGAACATCCTCCCTCCCTGTATCGGCTATTTTGATATCAAAGATCTAGATTTTAAGATTCAAGTTACCTCCCCGTGACCACACATGTACACTAAATTCAAATGATAACTATCGATGCATCAATCAAAAATTCCATAAGTTTTGAATCTTCACCCGCTCTCCGAAGAGTTCCTTATGAGCCGATGTGCGAATGTCTCTGACTTCGCACTTGCAATCTAAATCAAGCAAAAAAAAGCCACTTCATTATGAACATGCCCCAAATAGTGTCTAACTTTTGGGGGCATGTTCAAACGGAGTGGCTTTGTGCTTTTATAGCACTTTAAAGTATACCAAACTGGGTAATGTTACAGATTAGGTGTTTTTGCAAAATAACGATGTAACGAACTGAAAGAGAATATAAAATTTTAATTCTTGAATAGAAAGAGAGATGACCGCTTGGTCGTCTCTTTCGTTTTTTGTCTTTTAATAAGCCTTAAAATGATTTTGTAATATCTTAGTGTTTCAAATTAGGTCATGAAAATAAAATGTATTTTAGATCTTATAAAAGATCCACCGGTAGAAGCCAATCGTTTTGGTGCCTTTGCTGTACAGTCGACAAGTCAGGCTGCTCCGTCGCGACCAACGTTAGAGTTTTTCCCTACGGCAGAGGGGTATTACGATTATGTAGGTAAAAAGTATGTGTATCAATACAAAGATCATTTGGGTAACATACGATTGAGTTATGCTAAAAATCCGGCAACCCAAGTTCTTACCATTATTGATGAGAATAATTATTATCCTTTTGGGTTGAAACACAATGGGTATAATGATTATGTACCTACTAATAATAAGTATAAGTACAACGGAAAAGAACTGCAAGACGAGAACATTGGCGGGAATCAGCTTAATTTATATGACTATGGTGCTCGTAATTATGACCCTGCATTAGGACGCTGGATGAATATTGACCCGCTGGCGGAAAAGTATGATAACTTTACTCCATATGCATATACTGTTAATAATCCAATCTTTTTTACTGACCCAGATGGAATGAGAATAAGATGGGCATCTTGGAGTGATGTGAAAAATGATGAAAATTTGAGCAAACAATTTTCTTCTAGAAAAGAATACAGAGAAGCTAGACGAGAACTAAAAAAACAATATAATGACGTTTTAAAAAATTCAGAAACAGCTACAAAAATATACGGCGATTTAGATGCTGATTCGGCGACACATACTATTTTTGCCACAAAAGAAACTGGAGGAAATACAACAGTGGCTGAGGGAGGAGGAACGAACATTAAGATTGGTGTCGGGGATGGTTCTTCAAACTTTTTAGATGGAATTACAAGCAATGATGCTAATATTCAAGCTCAAGTTGGACATGAAGGTGGGCACGCTTGGCTAAAAATGAACGGTTTAGAAGAGGGAAAAACATTGCCAAGTAGAGACAATGCTAATAGTTTCGATGTTAAACTCTATAATAACTATTATGAGAACAGAGAAAGAACCGCATCTCATATAGAGAATATTATTCGTGGCGAATTGATAAATAGTGGTGCACAAAACATGAATCTATCATCAAAATATTTTGGAACAACATTAAATTATACTGGAGGCTCATTTTCTAAATATGAGACCAAGACTAATACATTTCAACTATTAAATAATAATCCATATAATGCTCAAGGATATTTAAGTCAGGCATATAAACTCCCAGCACCCAAAAAAAAATGAAAAAACTAATATTTTTATCAGTCCTATTTTTAATTTATTCATGCAAAGGCCAGAATAGTAAGAATTTTAATGATTGTGATATTGCAATTACAAATGACATTAAAGAGTTCGAAGAACTATATTCAAATATTGACACCACTACTATTTATAATAATGTAATATTGAGTTTTAATAAAGTTAATTCGGGGGTTTTATTGTATCAGATTAATCATAATAATAAATTTGGTAATTTTTTAATAATTGATAATCAAGAGCAAAAATGTAGAATTATAAAAAAGGGACTTGATAAAAATGTCAATCTTTCAGAAAAAGACAAACTTTTTTTTAAAAGCAATATACCTTCAATAAAAAACATTAACTATTATCAAACTTGTAAAAATGATGATAATAATTCTGTTACACTTTTTATTATTAAAAATGAGGGCATTATAGTTGCTAGATATTTTTCTAAAGCTAATCAATTTTTAAAATCAAAAGATATTGGGGATGAAAATTATCAAAATGTCATGAATTTATTGAAAGTCGCTTATAAGCGTTCATTTGATTAGAAAAAACCTTGTGTCGCTAGAGTCCCGCTCGTGAACCCAATCTGAATAAAAGCCATTCCATATAAGGAGTGGCTTTTGATTTTTTATCACTTTAAAGTCTACCAAACTGGGTAATGTTACTGATTAGGTGTTTTTATAAAATAAAGATGTAACGGACTGAAAGAGAATATAAAATTTTAATTCTTGAATAGAAAGAGAGGTGACCTATCGGTCGCCTCTTTCGTTTTTTGTCTTTTAATAAATCTTAAAATGATTTTGTAGTATCTCAATGTTTCAAGTTAGATCTTGAAAATAAAATGTAATTTTAAATCTTATAAAAGATCCACCGGTAGAAGCCAATCGTTTTGGTGGCTTCACAGCACAATCGGCAAGTCAGGCTGTACCATCGCGACCAACCTTAGAGTTTTTCCCTACGGCAGAGGGGTATTATGATTACATAGGTAAAAAATATGTGTACCAGTACAAAGATCATTTGGGTAACATACGATTGAGTTACGCTAAAAATCCCGCAACGCAAGTTCTTACTATTATTGACGAGAATAATTATTATCCTTTTGGGTTGAAGCATACGGGGTATAATGATTATGTAGCTACTAATAATAAGTATAAGTACAACGGAAAAGAACTGCAGGACGAGCTGGGGCTTGGGATGTACGACTATGGTTTCAGAAATTACGACCCTGCGCTTGGTAGATGGATGAACATTGACCCATTAGCAGAAATATCAAGAAGATGGTCTCCTTATACATATGCTTACGATAATCCTGTCTTACTTGTAGATGTTGACGGTCTTTATGTCGACACATCTTGGATTTACCGCAAAAATAAGGATGGTAACTATGTAAATAAAAAATTAGTAGAAGCTTTTGAAACTTTTGCTAAATCAAAAGAGGGAATTAGCTTTTTAGGTAGTTTTGCAGAAAAAGGTCAGGTAATTGCAGGACATGAATATTCTGAAAGTGGTAAATTTGATAAGAAAGATATTGATTTAAATTTTGTAGAAGCAAAAAGTGAAGAAAGTGTTGGTGATGCTTATACAAGTAAAGAAACTAAAGGTAAAAATGGACTCCAAATTACTGTTAACTTGTTTCCATCAGCAAAAACTGATGCTTTAATTGATGATATTGGACATGAATCTTTTCTTCACGCAGACCCAATAGCTAAAGATTTTGATGATGATAAGAAATTCAATTTATCTCCAATTGACAAAGATATTGTAAAGCAGTTGGAAGATGAAAACTATCCGAAAAAATGGAGGGAAAATGCCGCTCATCATATGCAAGATATGAGATATAACATTCTTGACAAAAAAGTACTCCCAATATTGAGAAATTATTATAATAGCAAAAATATAAAGAAGACAGATGCGCAAATTAGAAAAGAAAGACCAAGAGGATATTAAAAATAAATCTACATACATAAAGTCAACTTACAAGTTTTTTATCTTGTTAATAATTTATTTGCTTACTATTAATTGTACTAATACATTAAAAAACAATGAAGAAGATTTTTACGCAATTGATTTAAGTGTTAAATATAAGAGTGAAATTAATACCTTTCAAATAGAGAAAGATGGCAGAGCTTTGGTATTAATTAGAAAATTCAATAAAAAGGATAAATACTATAATGTTGTTTTTAATGAAAAAGAAATGACTCATATTCAAAAAACATTAATTGAAATGGATTATTCAAAATGTGATACAGTAAATAAGACAATTTATGATGGTACACAATATATTTTCCTTCTTAGCAATGATAGTATAAATAGAGAAATAATAAGCGGTACATGTGAACAATTAAAAACTAGTGGTAAGTTAGTAAAATTCATTACTGAAGCTTACCGAGAAAAAAAGAAAACTGAATTTTTTAAAAGTTTGGAAATAATTGTTCCACCAGATTTACCAAATTGATGTACGTAATTTAGGTACATGTTGGTGGTTAATTATTTCGGTAATGTTACAGATTAGGTGTTTTTATAAAATAATGATGTACCCCCCGCTCTCCTAAGAGTTCTTATAAGGAGCCGTGCGAATGTTTCTGACTTCGTACCCACAATCCAAAGCAAACAAAAAAGCTACTTCATTACGAAAGTGGCTTTTTGCTAATTGTCTAGTCCTGAAATAGCGGTACACAAAAATTACCTTTGCAAGCCCTCGATCAATTGAGTATATTTACAACGCAGCGGGGCAAAAACTGAAGAAAATTGTAAAAGAGGCCAGCGGTACAACTCATACAGATTATCTGGCAGGATTTCTGTACAGGTATAGCGAAGACCAAAGTATTCCGGTTGATCCGGGCGGTGGAGATCCAGAACCTCCTGCACCTGATGATCCGGGAACCCCGCTCTGCAAAGTTTCCTGACTTCGTAATGACATCGATAGGAAAGAATACCAATATATTCTTAAATATATTTAAGTGGGTACGAAGTCGGGAGACTTCGCACAGCGTGAGAAACTAAATGGACTAATAATAATGGGACATTTTCTGCTGATAATGGTGCTACTGTTAATACAAAGGAGGAGGATGATACTTATACTGTAGATAAAAATGGAAATGTGAATCGTGTCGATGAGAAAAAGTATAAAGATAAGAATGGTAAAGAAGTAGATAGATTAATAGCCTTAGATGATAAAGGAAAAAGAACTTCTACTACCATGGATGTCGACGCAGGGACTATAAATGGTGGAACGGGTGGTGAAAAAGGGACGTCTAAATTTGGAAGTTACAGATACTATTTTGGGAAAAATAATGCGAATATCAAACAATTATTTAATTTTCTTGCTTATAATACAAATGTTGAGTGGTCAATAGTAGCATCTTCACAAGAAGTATACATAGCAACTGCTCAGAAAACCGATATTGAATTTGGAGGTATCTCACTGTTAAATGGATTTTTAGAAGAAAATGGGACTATAAAATATACGTACACTCATAGCCATCCAAACGGATATTCTTTGACACCTTCAGGATATGATGGAAAGGACAATTCTCACGGAGGCAATGACATGAAGGTTAAAGCATATTTTAATAGATGGTATCCTGGAAGAGTTACAAATTACATTTACCATATGGGTAAAATTGTAAAATTTTAAAAAAAAAGAAATATGATAAAATTAATGTTTAGAGTTATTCCTTTAATTGTTTTTGCAATGATAAGTAGTTGCCAAACGGAAAACAAAGATGTTTCGTATAAGGACTTATTAAATTTAAATAGCACTCATGAGATAAAAAAATCTATTCTCACCAAAACTCTAAATGAAGTTTTGAATGATACTGTAAATTACAGTAAATATGATTACCCAATATTATTAATTATTAGTGAAAAATTGTCAACAAAATACAAAGTATGCGTTTCAAAAACTGATTATAATATTTTTAAAAGTAGTCGTCCTGATACGTTTAATAAGCTTATTGGTTATTCAATTTACAAAGATATTCCAGTTCTACTATTTGGGGACAGTAATAAGAACGTCATAACTTTAGAGAATATTGATTTTTATAATGTATTAGGTAAAATGCCTGAATATGGACGTGGAAATCCACCAATAATTTTTGAGCCGAGGATGAAATGTTATGAAGAAAAATTGTAAGATTCTTTTGTACTGAATAATTTTTAGTAAAAGCCATTCCATAACGGAGTGGCTTTTGTATTTTTAAGCTATTTATTGTTCTTAAAATACTAGCTGTTCAGTCACATGCTCCTGTATTTATTCTCAGATGTTACCAGTGCAATTCGAACATATGGCTATCAATACGATCAACTGAACCGCCTGTTGGAGGCAACCTATAAGACTCCAAATTTAGCCGATAACAAAAATTATTTTGGTGAAAGTATGGATTATGATAAAAATGGAAATATTACCAAGCTACAGCGGCAATATATGGCTGGTGTGTCATCAAATCCTTATGTAGGTGATATGGATATTTTGGGGTATTTCTACGAGACCAATTCCAATCGATTGATGAAAGTTACCGATACCAGTAATCAGCTACAAGGATTTAATGACGATAGTAACGGATTTAATGATTCGGGAGATGATTATGCCTACGATCTTAATGGTAACTTAATTAAAGACGAAAACAAAAACATCACTGGAATAGTATACAATCACCTGAATTTGCCTAAGAAAATTGTATTTGGAACAGCGGGGTCAATTGAGTATATTTACAACGCAACAGGTCAAAAACTGGAGAAAATTGTAAAAGAGACTAGTGGTACAGTTCATACTGACTATTTGGGAGGTTTTCAGTATAGGTATGTTGAGGGACAGGGCGATCAGAAAGGTGGTGATCAAGGTGGCGGTAATGAAGGAGGAGGAGATCCTCCGGCACCAGAAGATCCAAATGATCCTAAAAATCCACCTATTTTTACTCCGGATCCAGTAAAAGATCCACCGGTAGAAGCCAATCGCTTTGGTGGCTTCACAGCACAATCGGCAAGTCGGGCTGCTCCGTCGCGACCAACCTTAGAGTTTTTCCCTACGGCAGAGGGGTATTATGATTACATAGGTAAAAAATATGTGTACCAATACAAAGATCATTTGGGTAACATACGATTGAGTTATGCTAAAAATCCGGCAACCCAAGTTCTTACCATTATTGACGAAAATAATTATTATCCTTTTGGATTGAAACACAATGGGTATAATGATTATGTACCTACGAGTAATAAGTATAAGTACAATGGCAAGGAGCTTCAAGACGAGTTACAGCTTAATGTGTACGATTATGGAGCACGTAATTATGACCCTGCACTTGGTCGCTGGATGAATATTGACCCATTAGCAGAGCAAAGTAGACGATGGTCGCCTTATAACTATACGTACAATAATCCGAACTATTTCATTGACCCTGATGGTATGTTAGTTGATACGTCAAAAATTAAGGAAGAAGGAAAAGACGATGGTAGTTCAATGGGAAAATATTTAGAAGAACAGGCAGAGATTTCTAAAAAATCTAATGAAGAATTCAAAAAATATCTGGAATCTGTTAAAAGTGATAACGACGATGAGAATGAGTCAAACGATAAAGATGATGATGATGACCAGAGAGGGAAAAAAGTTACAAAACAATCTGCAGGGATAAAAAAAGGAGATACCGCAGAAACGATGGTTGCTAAGATACTTAAAGCCATGAAAACGGGAGACTACATTGATGGAGGAGATTTAAGTTTCCTCAATTCTCAGATTGGCTTAATTTTGGATGAAGCAACGATGGGCGCTAATGGAGAACTAAATATTGAAAGAACTTTTGCAGGAAGGGTTGCAGGTATTGGTTCTGATGCAAAATTAAGTTTGAAAGCGGGTACATTAAATGGAATGAAAGGATTTAACTTTAAACTTTCGGGTGTTTCTGATGGTATTAAAAAGAAAATATATACTTCAGGTTTTATAAATGATAATAAATTATATGTTAATGAAAAAGGTAAATTATATGTTGTTCCAATTAATTAATGACAAAAAAAGCATGTATTTTTGTATTCTTGTTTTGTTCTTGAACTTGACTTATCTATTTTTAAATGATGATAGATATTTCATTTTTGGTAGTGGTTATGGATTAGAAACAATGTTAAATCTAAACCAAACTACACATCCTATTTTAGATTTGAACAGCTTTTTTTTAAGAGGGTTTAGTTATCTTGGAAATTTGATATTTTGCAATTTTATTTTTTTAATGTTGTATAATATTATCTTTAAAACTTTTAAATCGATTAAATACGAAGCTTTCTTTATATATACAATTAATATTTTACTGGTATTGGTAATTCTATATTTTTATTTGCTTATGAAATAAGTAATAGATGAAGAAGTAAAAAATATCTAGTTAAGAGAAAACTAGAAAGATTTTAATTAACAAAGCCATTCCATAACGGATTGGCTTTTGCTTTTATAGCACTTTAAAATGTACCAAAATGGGTAATGTTACAGATTAGGTGTTTTTGCAAAATAACGATGTAACGAACTGAAAGAGAATATAAAATTTTAATTCTTGAATAGAAAGAGAGGTGACCTATTGGTCGCCTCTTTCGTTTTTTGTCTTTTAATGAGGCTTAAAATGCTTTTACTTTAACTTAGTGTTTCAAATTAGGTCATGAAAATAAAATGTAATTCTTGCAATAATAAATGCATAAAAAATGGATTTCAATCTAACGGAAATCAGCGTTATAAATGTTGTGTTTGGGTAGTGTATCAATTGTATGGTTTTTATTTATTGAAATGTCTAGTCCTGAAATAGCGATACACAAAAATTACCTTTGCAAGCCCTCGATCAATTGAGTATATTTACAACGCAGCGGGGCAAAAACTGAAGAAAATTGTAAAAGAGGCCAGCGGTACAACTCATACTGATTATCTGGGAGGATTTCAGTACAGATATAGCGAAGACCAAAGTATTCCGGTTGATCTGGGCGGTGGAGATCCAGAACCTCCTGCACCTGATGATCCGGGAACCCCGCTCTGCAAAGTTTCCTGACTTCGTAGTGACATCGATAGGAAAGAATACCAATATATTCTTAAATATATTTAAGTGGGTACGAAGTCGGGAGACTTCGCACAGCGTGAGTTGAATTGAAGTTTTCCTAAACATTTGTCTGCTCCTCCTCCTCTATTTTTTTTATTTTTATACAAAACTCAAAATCTAAAAAATGCCATTTGTCCGAATCAGTTTACCTAAGAAGCTTTCATTAGAAACCAAAAACAATATTTCAGAAGCGATTCATCAATCTTTAATAGCAGAATTTCATATTCCAAGTGCTGATTATTTTCATGTAATTGAAGAATTAGAACTGCATCAGATAAAATATCCCGAAAGTTATCTTGGTATTTCGCATTCTGAAGAAATTGTATATGTTCAGATCACCGCAGGACAAGGTCGAACAGTAGAACAAAAAAAGAAATTATACCACCAAATTGCTACAAGAATTGCCGCAACAACAGCGATTCTCATTAATAACGTGATTATTGTTTTATTAGAAAATAACGGTTTGGAAAACTGGTCCTTTGGTAATGGAGAAATTCAGGAACCAACACATTTAAAAAAATAAATTTCTTTAATAGTCTTTATACCGCTCTGGTTATTCCATATGAGAATAAAGTATTAAAAATAAAACCGTTTCAGTTTAAACTCTGAAACGGTTTCTTTCTATTAAAATTTCATCTTCTGAATCCTCACGGCATTCAATATGGCCAGTAAAGCTACTCCAACATCAGCAAAAACAGCTTCCCACATGGTTGCTAGTCCGCCGGCACCCAAGATAAGTACGGCAGCTTTTACAACGAAAGCCAAAGTAATATTTTGCCAGACGATTTTTTTGGTTTGTTTCCCAATGTTTATCGCCATCGGAATCTTGCTTGGTTTATCGTCCTGAATGACCACATCGGCAGTTTCGATCGTGGCATCACTGCCCAACCCGCCCATCGCGATTCCAACCGTACTTAAAGCAATTACCGGAGCATCGTTTACACCATCACCCACAAAAGCTACCGTTTCGTTTTTGGCTTTAATTTCGTTTAGTTGATTCACCTTATCTTCGGGGAGTAAATCTCCAAAAGCGTTTGTAATGCCTAACGTTTTGGCAACAAACTGCACCACATTGGTTTTGTCACCGCTCAGCATGGTTACTTTAACTCCGAGAGCTTTCAATTTGGTTACCGCCTCTTGCGCATCTGCTTTAATTTCATCGGCAATCGTTAAATAACCTGCAAACTTATTGTCGTAAGCAATGGCAATGGTCGTATAAACCACCACATTTGGATCAACATCGTATGCAATACTGAATTTATCCATCAGTTTAAAATTCCCTACGTGCAGTTCTTTTCCGTCTATTTCAGCTTTTAATCCGTGTCCGGAAATCTCCTCGACGTTTTTCAGTGTTATCGAGGAATCAATTTGTCCTACATAATTGTGAATCGCAGTCGCAACGGGGTGTGTACTCTGACTTTCAAGTACATTGACCAATTTTAAAATTTCGTTTTTGTCAAAACCGTCCTGAATAATCACTTCCTGAACTTTAAAAACACCTTCGGTCATCGTACCTGTTTTGTCCATCACAACATTCTGAATGGTCGATATACTGTCTAAGAAATTACTTCCTTTAAACAGGATACCATTCTTGCTCGCTGCTCCGATTCCTCCAAAATAACCTAGCGGAATGCTGATCACCAAAGCACAAGGACATGAAATTACCAGAAAAACCAATGCTCTGTACAACCAGTCACTAAACACATAATCGGAAACAAAAAGCATAGGCAACAAGCAAATGGCAATCGCCAGATAGACTACAATGGGCGTATAAATCTTAGCAAATTTTCGAATGAACAATTCTGCAGGAGCTTTTTTAGTAACGGCATTCTGAACCATTTCCAGAATCTTAGACAATTTACTGTCGTTATAAGCTGCGGTTACTTTTACCAATGCAATGGTGCTTCCGTTAATCATTCCGGCCAAAACAGCTTCTCCTTTTACTTTGGTGTCCGGTTTACTTTCTCCCGTAAGTGCTGCAGTATTAAAGGAAGCCGAATCGGAAAGTAATTCTCCATCCAACCCTAGTTTTTCCCCTGCTTTTAGCTGCACTATCGTTCCAATGGCAACATCGGCAGCTTTCACTTTAGTCGCCACATTATTTTCCAAAACACTTACCTCATCCGGACGCTGGTCCAGTAAGCTTTTTATGTTTGATTTGGCACGACTGACTGCCAATCCCTGAAAGTTCTCACCAATGGTATAAAACAACATCACAGCAACGCCTTCCGGAAATTCTCCAATAGCAAATGCTCCGATGGTGGCGATACTCATCAGGAAAAACTCCGAAAATACGTCGCCTTTTCTGATGCTTTCGTAAGCCTCCTTTAAAACAGGGAATCCCACCGGCAGATAAGCGATGACATACCAGGCGATTCTAACAGGGCCAGAAAACCAATCTTGTTCGAAATACTGATCGAATCCAATTCCAATCAGCAATAAAACAAAGGAAATAATGGCCGGTAAAAACATTCTAAACCATCCGCTATCTGCATTATGACCGTGATCGTGCCCGTCATCGTCTGAATGTACGGGCTCGTCATGTGAGCAGCAGGAACCGGGTTGATTTATTTTATTCTTTTTAATCTTTTCTTCTTTATGCAGATGTTCCATGAGAAATTTAAAGTTTTAGGTTTCAAAGTTTCAAGTTTAAACTTTGTTTCAATAATGTTCTAAATTTACGGATTTTGTATTAATAGTTTTTAGGCAATAACAATTAATCTGGCAAAGGCAGAGAAAAGAGATTTTAGATTGTAAATTGTAGATTGTAGATTAACGATTTTTGATTTCAGATGTATGAAATCAGGAAATAGAGAATATAACTAATAACCAATACCAAATCAGAAATCTACAATCGTTAATCAAATATCTTAAATCATTTCACTTAATGCCATTGGATCAAAGCCAAGAGGTTATTCAGGAACGCACTGTTATGCGTCTCTACAAAAACCTCTGAACCTTTGTCCCGATCAAAATTTAATGATCATGTTCTCCCCCGCCTTTCATAGCCGAAAGCAAATAGAAAGCTCCTTTCGTTACGATTTTTGCATTTGGATCAACATTTTCTACAAATTTTATTTCTGTAAAGCCCAAATCTGTAGTGCCCGGAATGACTTCCATTGCTCTAAAATGAACTTCTTTTTCATGATTTCCTTTTTCCGGCGTTTTCTTTTCCTCATGTGCTTCTTCTTCCACATAAACAAAATATTTATCAGCATTTCGAACTACGGCATCTTTTGGTAACGCAGGAACAGTGGCATTTGTAATATTGATGTTAGCCGAAACGTACATCCCCGGAATCAGTCCTTTAGCATCAGCAGATTCGATTTTAGCATGTACCGCAACGGTTTTACTTTCGTTTGAAAAAGACTTATTTATTCCGAAAATCTTCCCTTTTATGGATTTGTTGGACTGATTGGTTAAAACAAAATCTATCACCTGACCAATTGAAATCGACCCCAGATCTTTTTCATACACGTTCAGATCCAGGTGCATCTGACTGTTATCGACCACTTCAAATAAAACAACTCCGGTTTGAGCATAAGCTCCTTTTGCAATACTTATCTTCCCTACATAACCATTGATTGGTGCCACAACCGGGACTAACGAAGTGCTTCCTTTGGTACTGACATGCAACGCTTCCAATTTGTTCTTCGCAGCCTGTGCACGGGCTTTTTCTGCTGCCAATTTTGATTTTACTTCCTGAAATGTTTTCCTTGGATTTACATTTTCATCGCTCAGCGTTTTCTGACGGTTGTATTCCAATTGCAGGTATTCAATATTGGCTACAGCCGAATGGTATTCTTCCTGCATTTCGATTACTTCCAGGTTTTGAATGGTCGCCAATACTTTTCCTTTGTTAACGTACGTTCCTTCCAAAACAAAAATATCTTTGACTGTTCCTCCTATTAAAGTCGAAACTTCGGCGGAATTTTGTGGCGGAACGGTAGTATAACCATTGGCTTTAATGACTTTATTAAGGTTTCTGTTTTCTACCAAACCTGTTTCAATCCCAACCGTTTTATATTGCGCTTCGTTTAAAGCAACTTCTGTTTGCGATTTTTCTTCCTCCGGAGCCTCTTCTGTTTTCTTTTGACCACAGGATGCTAAAACCACCATCGAAGCTACCATTAATCCCAAATAAGCGAACTTTCTTTGCGATAAAACCTTTGTGCTTTTTACTGTTGTATTATTATTAATCTGTTTCATTTTAATTGTTTTTGATGGTTGGAAATTGCAATTCGATTGCGCTCTGATTAAAATTGTGCGTAGCCTCTGTATATTGTTTCTTAATATCAATTGCCTGATTTAAGAAACTGATGTACGACCAATAACTCAAATCGCCATTGGCATAACTTTTCTGGGCCGTACTAATAATCTGATCGGCATACTGCAATCCTTCTTTTTGAAAATAGTCCATTGCTTTTTGCTGCTTCTCGAAATTGTTTTGCAATTCCTGTTTTTGCAGATTCAGCGTCAGCTTATTTTTATCCAAAGCCAGTTGCGATTGCGAAATACTGATTGCCGAAGCCTTAGCTTTCGCTGTGTTTACCCCTCCAAACAACGGAATCTGCAATCCCGTCGTAAAACCCTGAAACAAGGATTGCGTGTTGATCGTTTGTGCAAAATATCCTAATCCAACTTTTGGTGTTCGCATGGCTTTGTGTGTATTGGCTTCTTTCTGATACACCGAAATTTGCTGCTGATAAAAATCGGTCATTAAAGTCTCTGCTTTCGAGGTTCCTTCTTCTTTTACCATCGAATATTGCAAGGCCGTTTGAGCATCGGGAATGACATTCTCATCCGTTTGCACAAAAAACTGCAGCTGCTTTTGGTAAATCGCCAAATCAAATTCTAATTGTGCTTTTTGAGTTTCAATCTCTTTAACTTTAGCTTTAGCACTAATCACTTCAATATTTCCGCTTTCTCCGGTTTTAAAACGAAGCTCAGCATTCTTCAGGAATTTGGTATAAATTTCATTCAGTTCTGAGTTTAGCTTTTGGATGGAAACGCCGTACAGGTATTGATAATAGGCAAGAGTAACGGCTTTTTCTACTTCATAAGTCGATAACGCTTTTCGTTTTTCGGCCAGCTTTGCCAGTTCTTCCTGCAATTGTCGATTGGCTTTTGTGATATTTCCCAATGGAAAAAACTGCTGTACGGAAACATTATGGTCGTAATCGGCACTATTGAATTGCCCGCCCTGGTATTGCACCTGAAGCGGATCTGCCTGAAATGCCGTCTTTTTCAAAACGGTTTGTTTTTCAATTTCCTTATCGGCAATCTTCAAATCGATGTTGTTTGATTTTGCCAGTTCGATTGCTTTTTCGAGACTGATTTTTTGCTGTGCGGTTGTTACTGTCGTTGCAAACAAGAATGCTAGCACCAGCTTGTTTAACCGCAAAGCACGCAATCCATCTTTCGCAAGATGCGCAAAGGAGCTTGTGTTTATATGCTTTAGTATGTTTTTCATTTTTATATTTTTTGTTTCTCGCAGATTTTGCTGGTTTTTACTTTTAAAGCTGAATCTGCAAGAGAAATCATTTTACACTAATCAGTAATCACCCTACACCTAATTACTTCATTATCAAATTATCTAATTATCTAATTATCTTTTTTATCCTTAAACTTCTTCTCTAACAATAAATACAGAATTGGTAAAACGATTAACGTCAGTAAAGTTGCTGAAACTAATCCTCCAATTACAACGGTTGCCAAAGGTTTTTGTACCTCTGCTCCACCACTTGTTGACAATGCCATTGGCAAGAATCCTAACGAAGCTACGGCTGCGGTCATTAAAACCGGACGCAATCTGGTTTTGGTCCCGATTAAAACTCTTTGCAACGGATCGAGAACTCCCTCTTTTTTGAGCTGATTGAAATACGAAATCAATACAATTCCGTTTAAAACCGCAATTCCAAACAAAGCAATGAAACCAATACCCGCCGAAATACTAAACGGCATTCCACGCATCCAGAGTGCAAAAACTCCCCCAATTGCTGATAATGGAATGGCTGTAAAAATCAATCCCGCCTGCTTGAAGCTTTTAAAAGTAAAATACAGTAACACCAATATCAATCCTAAAGCGATTGGAAGCGCTACCGATAGTCGTTTGGTTGCTTCGATTAAATTCTCAAACTGACCTCCGTAGGTTACATAATACCCTGCCGGAAGTTTGTAGTCCTTATCCAGTCTTTGCTGAATTTCCTCTACCACACTTTTTATGTCACGGCCACGAACGTTTAGTCCAACCGTGATTCTGCGTTTTCCGTTTTCACGGATTACCTGTACCGGCCCTTGTTCGTACTCGACTGTAGCCACTTGCGAAAGCGGTACCTGCTGTCCGTTAGGCAACGGAATAAACAAATTGCTCACGTCTGTAATATCGGCACGATTGTTTTCATTCATTCGCACTACGACATCAAACCTTTTGCTTTCATCATAGATTTTTCCGGCACTTTCTCCCGCAAAAGAGGAACGTATAATTTGATTGATATCTGAAATATTCAATCCGTATAAAGCGATTTTATTGTAGTCGTATTTCACCGTAATTTGCGGTAAGCCGGTCACTTTATCAGCTTTTAAATCGCCTATTCCTTCAATACTTTTAATTTTCGAAATTAACTCTGTTGCTTTAGCGTCCAGAATCTCCAGATCGTCTCCAAAAATCTTAATAGCTATATCACTTCGGCTTCCGGTCATTAATTCGTTAAATCGCATCTGAATAGGCTGAGAGATCTCGATATTGGCTCCTGGAATGACTTCCATTTCTTTTTTCATGGCATTGGCTAAATCTTCCCAGTTGTCATATTTGCCTTTCCATTCTTTTTTATCTTTCAAAACAATGATCAAATCACCACTTTCGATAGGCATCGGATCGGTTGGAATTTCCCCGCTTCCAATTTTGGTTACGATGGTTTTTATCTCGGGAAATTTAGCTTTTAAGATCTGTTCGTATTTTGTAGTAGTTTCCACCATCTGGGTTAACGAACTTCCGGTCATGATGGTTGCATTTATAGCCAAATCGCCTTCTTCGATAGTTGGTATAAACTCTCCTCCCATTGAATTGAAAACAACTAAACCAAGGGCAAATAAACCCAGTGATACACCTAAAACTACCTTTTTAAACTGTAGTGCTTTTTTCAAAAACGGTGTATAAACAGCTTCCAGCCACGCCATCATTCTGTCGCTGAAATTTTCTTTGTGTTCAGTACTTTTAGACAAGAACATCGCACTCATCATCGGTACGTAAGTCAGAGAAAGAATAAAGGCTCCTGCAACTGCAAAACCTACTGTCATCGCCATCGGCTTAAACATCTTGCCTTCGGTTCCAACTAAAGCAAGAATTGGCAGATACACGATCAGAATAATAATTTCCCCAAAAGCAGCACTGTTTCTGATTTTCGAAGCCGAATTGTACACTTCAGCATCCATTTCGTTTTGCGTTAACGCTTTCTTGCGTTTGAGCTGCTGCAAGTGGTGCATGGTGGCTTCGACAATAATTACAGCGCCGTCCACGATGATTCCAAAGTCGATTGCCCCAAGGCTCATCAGATTTCCGCTTACGCCAAAAGCATTCATTAAAATAACAGCAAAAAGCATGGCCAGTGGAATAACCGAAGCTACAATTAAGCCTGCACGAAGATTCCCCAAAAATAAGATCAGTACAAAAATAACGATCAAAGCCCCTTCTAATAAGTTTTTAGAAACGGTTCCAATAGCACTGTCGACCAACTTCCCTCTATCGATAAAAGCCTCGGCAACGACTCCTTCGGGCAGGCTTTTATTGATCTGAATCATTCTTTCATGAATTCTGTTGACCACCGCACTGGAATTTTCTCCTTTTAACATCAAAACCATTCCGGAAACAATTTCCCCTTTTCCGTCTTTCGTTGAAGCTCCGTAACGCAAGGCAACACCTTCGCGAACTTCGGCTACATCACGAACCAAAACGGGCGAACCATTTCGGTTTTTCACTACTACATTTCCTAAATCTTTGGTTCCTTTCGCCATACCAACACCCCGAATGAAGTACGCAAACTGGTCTTTTTCGATATAGGCACCTCCTGTATTTTGATTGTTTTTTTCGAGTGCATCAAAAATCTCTGTAATCGTAACGCCCAAACTGTTCAGTGTATTTGGATTTACGGCGATTTCATATTGTTTTAGTTTCCCTCCCCAGGTACTAACATCGGCTACACCTTTGATACCCTGCAATTGCGGGATAATGATCCAGTCCTGAATGGTACGCAGTTTTATAGCATCGTATTTGTCTTCATAGCCTTTTTTGGCATAGACATCGTACTGATAGATTTCTCCTAAACCGGTACTGATTGGAGCCAATTCAGGCGAACCGGCATAAGCAGGGATATTCTCTTCGGCCTGTTTAAGACGTTGAAATATTTGCTCTCTGGCCCAATAGATGTTCACATCGTCCTCAAAAACGACCGTAACTACTGATAATCCGAAACGTGAAATACTGCGGAGTTCTATGATATCCGGAACTGTTTTTACAGCCTGTTCTAAAGGATATGTAATGAGTTGTTCGACTTCCTGACTGGCCAAAGTAGGTGCTGTGGTAATAATCTGCACCTGATTGTTGGTTACGTCAGGCAAAGCATCTAAGGGTAATTGTTTGATCGAATAGCTTCCCCAGGCTATTAATACAAGGGTTAATAATAGTATAACGAACTTATTCTTTATACTAAACTGTATGATTTTATCTAACATTTAAATGGTATAATGATGTGAGAAATGAGGCAAAGTGTTGCCTATTTAAATACTGCGGAAAATCCGCAACGCTCTAACCCACATTCCGACTTATCGGGTGGGCATCATTATGCTATTTGTGGGGGCTGCCAAATACTTCCGTAGAAATTAGAAGCAAAAACAGAAATGTAATTGGGTAACGGACTTGAAATAAGGGAATGTGTGACAGGGAAATCAAAGCTTACAAAAGTCTGATAACTTAAAACCTGCGCTCCACAACAATTGCACGCACAGAAAGGCGAGCATAAATCATTGTCTTTATCGTGTGTGTGATTGGCTTCAGAAGAAAACTGAGCTGTTTTGTGAGCAGCACTATTGATTTCCATATCTGCACAAGGCATATTGGAAAGCGCCATTAAATAAATCGATAATATGATTGTTATCCATTTCACGACACAAAAATAGTATTTATTTCAATTGAAAAACTGAATTATTGAATTTGATGCTTCTAAAAAAATACGGACGAATCAAAAAAATTAACAAAATCCCCTGTATATCAAAATTACTTTCTTAAAAAAACAATCCCGCCGATTCAAAAATTTGGTCAACTTTAACAACAATTAACATTTTATTCTAAAATTTATTCTTTCGAACCAAAACACCCTATTTTACTAATTAAGATAAAAGTTTCCCATTTCCTTATCAAACAGCAGCCATGTGAGAGAAGTGTATTTTTCTTTTATATTCTTTGCTTAAACTAAAAAACGATGTTGTTAGGTGTTGAATATTATTTCTAAAATCATAACTACAAAACATAGATTGCTACTATTAAACAAGTTATAATAATTAATTAAAACTTCTACTTTATATTTAAAAACAGCTACTACAACCACAAAATAAAAAAAACAATACTACATAAAGCAATAATCCTCCTCTCAAAGCTTCTGCAATTAGTATTACTTAAAAAACTCATCAACAAGCAATTAAAACCATATTCAATTGAATTTATTTTAAAGCCATATTGTTCGGTTTGGCAAAATTTAAAATTTAAAACCTCAAGCATTTTTTCTCCTTCAAAAGAGTACTTTTTCTCTGAAGAAATTAGAGTTCAAATTAAAATTCTTCCGGCTTTTTTGTTTCATTTCTAAATCGTTTTGACCAAAAAACAATCATAAAGTTGCAATTTAACAAAACAAACCTAAAACACTGGAAACAAAACAATTCAAAACAAAAACAAAACACAACAAGACAAACTGTCAGTATCAAAAAACAGTCCTTTTTATTCTCAACAACCCCATTTGTTCAACGCTATTTTATCTCAAACAAGTACCTCTTCATTGAACATGAAAATTCATGATAATTTATCCTATTCCATCCTAAAAACTAAAACATAATTAACACTTCAACTCATCACCCATTCTCTCCAAAAAACAACAAACCCCTTAAGAATTAAATTCATTAAGGGGTTTATTGTTTTACACCAGGTTACATCGTTTCAACAAAACTTAGCACCTCAGCACCTTAGTACCTTAGTCACTTCAAAAAAGTTATACCGTTTCAACAAAACTTAGCACCTCAGAACCTTAGTACCTCAGAACCTTAAAAAAGTTATACCGTCTCAACAAAACTTAGCACCTCAGAACCTTAGTACCTCAGAACCTTAAAAAAAGTTTCACCGTTTCAACAAAACTTAGCACCTCAGAACCTTAGCACCTCAGAACCTTAAAAAAAGCTATACCGTTTCAACAAACTTAGCACCTCAGCACCTTAAAAAAGTTTCACCGTTTCAATAAACTTAGCACCTCAGAACCTTAGTACCTCAGAACCTTAAAAAAAAGCTATAAAGAAGCCATATCAATTACAAAACGATACTTAATATCTCCTTTTAACAGCCTTTCATAGGCGTCATTTACTTCGTTTACGCCAATTAATTCAATATCGGCAGTAATATTGTGTTCAGCACAAAAATCAAGCATTTCCTGAGTTTCTTTGATTCCGCCAATAGCAGAACCCGCAAAACTTCTTCTTCCCAATAAAAGACTGAACGAAGTTACCGGAAGAGGCTCCATTGGAGCACCAACCAAAGTGAGCGTTCCATCCACTTTTAACAGATTTAAATAGGCATCAATATTGTGTTCTGCCGACACACAGTCCAGAATAAAATTCAGACTTTTAGTGTATTTGGCCATTTGCTCAGGATCCGTCGACAGTACTACCTCATCTGCCCCTAGGCGTTTTGCATCTTCGGTTTTAGACAATGAAGTTGTAAAAACTACCACATGAGCCCCCATTGCTTTCGCCAATTTGATTCCCATATGCCCTAGACCGCCAATACCAACAATCCCCACTTTTTGCCCGGGACCTACATTCCAGTGTCTTAATGGTGAATAGGTTGTGATACCTGCACAAAGCAATGGTGCAACACCTGCAAGATCTAATTTATCAGAAATATGCAGTACATAATTCTCATCGACTACAATACTTTGCGAATACCCTCCAAAGGTGTGTCCGCCTAAATGCGTGTCCGGAGAATTAAAAGTTAAAGTACTGCCGGCATCACAAAATTGCTCTAAATCGCCTTTGCAATGCTCACATTCTCTACAAGAATCAACCATACAGCCTACTCCGGCCAAATCGCCCACTTTGAAATTCTTTACGTGACCTCCCACTTTTGTTACCCTCCCCACAATCTCATGCCCCGGAACTATTGGGTAAATCGTCCCGTGCCATTCGTTTCTGGCGGAATGCAAATCCGAATGACAAATTCCACAATATAAAATCTCTATTTCTACATCATGAGCCAATACCGCTCTGCGCTGAATGTCTAATGTCTGCAACGGTGCATCCGCAGCCTCTGTCCCAAAGGCTTTTATGTTTTTTACTTCCATGTTTTTATTGTTTTTTAGTTTTATTGGTTTCAAATTTCAGGTTTCAGGTTTCAGGTTTCAGGTTTCAAGTTTCAAGTTTCAAATTTCAGGTTTCAGGTTTCAGGTTTCAAGTTTCAGGTTTCAAGTTTCAGGTTTCAAGTTTCAGGTTTTAGCTTACAAAAAATACAGGCATTCCCATTCAGAATTTTCTAATTATCTAATTATCTAATTAAATCACTTCCCGTAACTGTAATACTCTTCATCGGTTACGCTATCGAGCCAAATTCCGGTTCCTTTATCAATTTCTGTAATAATAGCGATGTGCGAAAACGAACTGAACGGGGTGGCTCCATACCAGTGTTCTATTCCGGGCAGAATCGTAACTACTTCGTCTTTATGAAGCAATCGGACGGCTTTTCCTTTTTCCTGAAAATAGCCAATCCCGTTTGTAGCGATAAACAACTGCAGCGTTGGATTAACATGCCAATTACATCTTGAACCCGGTTCAAAAGAAACTTCTTTTATAACCGTATTATCAGGATGAATAGCACTGGTTTGCTTTTTATACGAAACATCACCAGTCATATAGGTATTTGGGATTTTCCCCTCTTCAATAACTGAAGTATAAAGTGTTGACATAAAATTGATTTTTTGAGATTGATTTCTTTTTTAAAATAACCCGACAAAAGCTGCTGCCCTTAAGTGCCGGATACCACAATGCCTGCCTTAAATCATTTAAGACTAAAGCAATCCACAGAAGCTAAATCTTCCTTAGACAAAATAGCTGTAACAAATTGATTCTCTGAAGTATTCATAATTATTCGTTTTTTTTACACCAGTTTAAACTAAATCATGAAAGCGGGAATATGCTTTGTGAAGTATTATTTAGCTTATTGAAAACTGATTAATGATTAATACTACTTATTTCAATGCAAATCTACAGTGGTAAAGAGGCAGAGAGATAACAATAATCAAACAAAAAATTAAGAATATGAAACAATTTACACTCTGAGTGATTTTGGAATTGTTCCTGTAATCCTTTTAAAGTAATTATTAAAATAACTTGGATATTCAAATCCCAGCGAATATCCGATATCCGAAATACTCCAATCCGTATGCTGCAGCAAAGCTTTGGCTTCACCAACAATTCTTTCTGAAATATGCGCCGTTGTTGGTTTTCCGGTGACTTCTTTAACGGAACGATTTAAATGATTCACATGAACAGCCAAACTCTGCGCATAATCCTGAGGTGTTTTTAGCGCTAATGGTTCATTTTTGGTTTCTATGGGAAACTGTCTTTCCAACAATTCCAAAAACAAGGAGGTAATTCGCGACGAGGCATTTCTGGGTTTAAAGAAATTCTCCGAAGGCTGCATTTTCATAGATTCGTGCAAAATCAAGTTGATATAATTACGAATCAAGTCATCTTTAAAAACATAATCTGTTTCCTGCTCCTGTATCATTTTCTGAAATAAGGAATCGATAAACACCTTTTGATCAGCTGATAAAGAAAATATTGGTGTACCGCCAATTTTAAACAAAGGCGATTCATGAAGGCTTTCAGAACGATCTTTTACTTTTAGAAAGTCCTCCGTAAAAACACAGGCATAGCCTTCATACGAGGGTGAAATAATTTCCCAGGAATACGGAATGTGCGGATTTCCGAAAAATAGTATAGTTCCGTCCGTTTCGATCCCTCTGTCGGCATAATGAATAAAACTCTTACTGGTATTGATGCAAATTTTGTAAAAATCCCTACGGTTATACGTTGGAATCTTACTCACGTCACCGTTTACTTCATACACCTTAAAGCCTTTCAGCTTTAAATCACTAATTCCAAGTTCTGAACCCTGTTCTTCTAATTGCTCTTTCATTTTGCAAAGTTATGAAAATCAAACAAAAGTTTTTGAAGTTGTTTTTTTAGTTTGTTTCAGGTTTGAAGTTTCAGGTTTCAGGTTTCAAGTTTTAAGTTTTAAGTTTTACATTTCAGAGAGGTACTGTCCTACGATGCATCCCGCAGTCTTTGTTTTTTTTTCAAAAAGTTTGTTATTTTATACCAATCGGTATATATTTGTGTTTTAAATTTTCAATTACCATGAGTAAAGCCGAAAGAACCAAGCAATTTATTATAGAGAAAACCGCTCCTATTTTCAATATGAAAGGGTACAGTGGAACTTCTATGAGTGATATTACCGAAGCGACAGGCCTTACAAAAGGAAGTATTTACGGTAACTTTGAAAACAAAGACGAAGTAGCCTTGGCGGCTTTTAAATTCAATGTAAAAAAGCTTCAGGATGCTTTTACGCGAGAAATCGACAAGCAAACTACGTTTAAAGACAAATTATTGGTTTATCCAAGACTCTACTCTAATTATTACGAGCTAAGAATCACTCAGGGTGGATGCCCTATTATCAACACTGCTACTGAAGCAGATGATACTCATCCGGTACTTAGAAAAAAAGTGGAAAGTATAATTCTTGCCTGGAAAGAAAAACTGGTTTATTTTATTGAGCAAGGCATCGCTGCGGGAGAATTTAAGGGGGAATCCATAAATCCGGAAAAAACCGCTCTAACCATCATCGCCATTATCGAGGGTGCCGTCATGATTTCTAAAATAACGGGCGACCTGTCTAATTTATCCACTATTATGCTTTCACTGAAAAAGATAATTGATGACTTAGAGTAAAGTCAATAAAAACAACTGTCCTTTTTTTTAATTAAAAATATACCGATCGGTATAAAATATTTATCTATGACACCATTAAACCGAAAACTACTTATTCTGACTGTCATATTAGCCGCCATTATGGAACTGATAGACATATCGATTGTAAATGTTGCACTTTCCCACATGAGCGGAAATCTGGGCGCTACGCTTGAAGATACCTCGTGGGTGATTACGGCATATGCCATTGCCAATGTGATTATAATCCCTATTACAAGCTTTCTAAGCGCCAATCTTGGGCGGCGTAATTATTATATTGGTTCTGTTATTTTGTTTACGTTCTGCTCTTTTATGTGCGGGCATTCGTCTAACATTTGGATGCTCGTTTTTTTCAGGTTCTTTCAGGGAATTGGAGGCGGTGCCTTGTTATCCATCTCACAAGTTGTGGTTTTCGAGCTTTTCCCAAAAGACAAACAATCTACAGCCGGAGCTATATTTGGAGCCGGAATCTTCATTGGCCCCACTATCGGCCCAACTTTGGGTGGTTATATTACCGAAAATTACGATTGGCCCTGGATATTCCTCATCAATGTTCCGATTGGAATTCTTGTCATGATTTCCTGTTACTTTCTACTACAGGAACCTCCTGTAAAACCTGAAATCACTAAGGTCGACTGGACCGGCATTGCTTTACTGGCCATAGGAGTTGGTACTTTGCAAACGGTTCTCGAAAGAGGCGAAGTCGAAGACTGGTTTGAAACCCGCTATATTGTTGTGCTTACCTTTATTGCCGTGACAACCCTGCTCCTGTTTATCTATTGGGAACTTACGATCGAAAAGCCTGTAGTAAATCTTCGGGTCCTCAAAAGTAAATCTTTAAGTATTGCTGCAGTCCTAACTTTTGTAACCGGATTTGGTATGTTTATTTCCATCTACATTAGTCCGGTTGTCGCACAGCGTTTATTAAGCTTCTCGCCTTATCAAACCGGATTGCTTTTGTTACCCGGAGCGCTGTTTGCATTATTGGCTTTAAAAATGTGCGGAACCTTACTGCAAAAAGGCGTCTCACCGGTACTGATTATCGCAGCCGGATTTCTTTTGTTTATTTATTTTAATTGGAGAATGTCCGGAATGACTTTAAACACCAGCGCTGCTGAAGTGGCAACTTCTCTGATTTTTCGTGCATTAGGAATGGCTCTGCTTACTGTTCCGCTTACCATGCTGGCCGTCTCCTCTTTAGAAGACAAAGATGTTGGTCAGGGCGCCGCTTTGAATAATATGATGCGGCAATTGGGCGGTTCTTTTGGCGTTTCGATTATCAATACTTATGTAGCTCATCGATTTGCAGCACACCGAAACGAGCTAATTTCGACTGTTACCCCAGACAACACCATCGCAATGGACCGGATAAATGCCTACATCAGGTATTTTCAAAGCAAAGGTTTTGCTTATAACGAAGCTAAGTTTAAAGCACTCCGACTTATGGAAAATATTGTTTTAAGACAATCTTCTTTATTAAGTTACAGAGATGCTTTTTTCCTTGTTGGATTGTTCTTTTTGATAACCTTACCCCTGCTTTTGTTTGTAATGAATAAATCCAAAAAAAGAAAAACCGATCTTATGCTCTCCGATCACTAAGGCACGCTTTCTTTCTGATAAACAAGCCTGTAAACTCTTTCTATAAAATTTAGAATCATTCTATTGCCTCTCTTTTAACAATTCACTTTGTTTTGGTGTAATTTTATATTGAAATTAACCTATAAAACAAAAAACAGCTATTAGTTATGAGTGTTATTAAAGATGAAAATAAACTTATTAGCACCATTAAACGAGTTGATCAGAAAATCGACAAGCTTAATGATCAAAAGATCATTGCCTTTTTTGAAGCCCTTGGATTAAATGAAAGAGCAGATGTTCCTAAAAATTTCCTGGAATGGGAAACCATACTTATCGTCGTTCCGGATCGACATATTTCTCACGAATTAAAGTATTACAAATATTCTATTGCAAGACTCGCTTTTGTTACCAATCCGAATGCGACTGAAATTCATGCTTTCGATTTCAATGAATGGAAAAAAGTTACTCAGAATAAAACACAATTTCAAATTAGAGAATTTCTAAAAAATAACTTTGGCGGTGTTCGAAATCATGCGGACAGATTGAATTAAGTAAACAAGTTCATTTCAGCTTCAGGTGATCATCTAAATAATAAAACCTTTGTCAATTCTATGTTTTGACAGAGGTTTTATTTTTAGAGTTCTATTGGATCAGTTGCAAAATCTGAGGATCAGGCAAAAAGATAAGATAATCTGTATAAGAAAAAAATCTATTTTTCTCACTCCACTAAATTGAGCTCTAAAAGCTTTTATTTTAGCATTGAAATATACTTCTCTGGCTTTCAGTCTTTATTGGTGTTTATTTAATTTTGTGAATATTGCTCTGAAAGAGCTTTAGCAACGGCATCGTGTGCAGCACCATCAATAACGATAACAAATATCGGTTACGCCCTGAAAGGGCACAAGCTTACGCGCAAAAAGTTGGTTTTATATCTTTTTGAATTGTATTTTATAAAAGAGCGGTTTGTTCTTTATTGAAAATTATAATATATAGTTTGCTCTTGCCCTTTCAGGGCAATTCTACACCTTACTCCAATTCAATGTACTGCGCACGATGCTGTTTCTTTTGGGCTTTCAGCCCTTTCTTCCTAACTTTTGTTCTGGATTAGTTCTATCAGCAGTCTCTCTTAATTTCAAAAATCCTGAGGAACTTTTTCTCTAATTTCTTACGCCTTCTTTCTTCTTTCCACCTGGAATAGAAAATGGTAATAAGTAAAAACAAATTCACGATAGTAGAAGCTCTCCTGAGTCCTCTCGCAAATAGAACAAAAAACAGGTTGATTGCAATTATAGCCACTACAGGTGAATATTTCACCCAAAACAATTGAATTTTACTATTGGGCTCAATCGTATAATTTACCTTAAGTCTGTTGTCAACATTTTTGTAGCTTCCTTTTATAATGAAACAAGTGGGAGATGTTGCCGAATTTATGGTCAAACGAAAGCTTTTATCGTCAAAAAGACCGTAAAAAGGCTTTAATTCACCAAATCTCGGAAATATTCTCAAGTGGCTGAATTTTATTTTCAAAGAACCAATTTCAGTATTGTTTTTTAATCTTGCTCTAAATTCAGCTATACTTAATTTTGATTCCATTCCATCCCTTTTATATCCTTCTTACCTGCATTCTTTCTCAAAACAATCCTACTCTCAAAGTTTCTATTTTTACTGAGCCGTAAGTAAGTTTTTCAACATTTCGTTCAATGCGTTTCCGTGAATGTTTTTTGCCAGTATAATTCCATTTTTATCGATCAGAAAATTCAAAGGCACTGATTGAAGCATATAATCGCCAATAACCGGAGAATTCCAATATTTTAAGTCGCTTACCTGAGTCCATGGCAGTTTTTGTTTTGCAATGGCTCCGGTCCAAAGAGCTTTCTTCGTATCCATTGAAACACTGTAAATAGAAAACTTACCGGAATAAGTGTTATACAGTTTTATCAATTCGGGCTGTTCTTTTATGCAGGGACCGCACCACGATGCCCAAAAGTCGACTAAAACAAACTCTCCTCTTAAGGAAGAAAGCACAATATTATTTCCTTTTGTATCCGGCAAATCAATTTCGGGAGCAATGTCGCCAATGTCGGTTCCTACCACCTGAGCTTTCGAACTCGTGACAGCACAGCATAGGAAACCTAAAATAAGTAGTGTTTTTTTCATAATCTTCATGAATAAATTTGGGGTTATTTTCTTGACAGTTCTTTCAAAAACCTAGTAATCAAAAGGTATTGTCCTTTGCAAATTCTACAATCCTATCGTCAAAAAAGCGCTGTTTTCAAGAGGAAACAAATATAAATACTTCTCACACAAATTGCATCCTTACTCTTAAAATTATACTAAATAAGTTTCTTTAAATTGATATATCGGGAAAAGTCGATATATTTGCCCGATGGAATCTATAGAAATCTTTAAAGCATTAGCCAACAAATCCAGATTACAAATGCTGGAATGGTTAAAAGAACCCGAAATCAACTTCCCGGATCAGCTCCAGCACTCGGGATTTGAGCATGGGGTTTGTGTGGGACAGATACAAGCCAAAGCAGGTCTTACCCAATCGACAGTCTCAGAATACCTGTCTATTTTACAACGCGCCGGATTTATCGAATCCAAACGTGTTGGACAATGGACTTATTATAAACGTAACGAAGGTGCCTTTGAAGCACTCAGTAAATTAATTCAATCTAATTTGTAAATTACTATGAGTACAAACAACCTGTTTTCGCCATTTAACTTAAAAACGTTAAATCTTAAAAACCGAATCGTAATGGCGCCTATGACGCGCTCCTTTTCTCCAAACGGAGTTCCAACTGACGAAGTAGCTTCTTACTACCAAAAAAGAGCTGAAGGTGAAGTTGGTTTAATATTATCAGAAGGAACTGTTATCGACAGACCTTCGTCGTCAAACGATGCCAATGTTCCTCATTTTTATGGCAATGAAGCCTTAAACGGATGGAAAAAAGTAATTGAAGAGGTTCATACCGCCGGAGGTCAAATGGGGCCGCAAATCTGGCATATGGGAATTATGGACAATCATCATTCAGGATGGGTTCCACCAGTGCCTTTTGAAGGACCGTCGGGTTTAAACCGACCTGATTTTAGTAATGGAAATACCATGTCAGAGAAAGACGTTGAAAATACTATTATCGCTTTTGGAAAAGCAGCGGCCGATGCTAAAAGACTAGGATTTGATACGATCGAAATTCACGGTGCGCACGGTTATCTAATTGACCAGTTCTTTAGAGCCGAAACCAATTTGCGTACGGATCTTTACGGTGGAAAAACATTACCGGAACGCAGCCGCTTTGCTATTGAAGTCGTAAAAGAAATCAGAAGACAAGTCGGTAACGATTTTGCTGTGATTATGAGATTTTCTCAGTTTAAGCCTTCTGATTACAACTATAAACTAGCCCAAAATCCACAGGAATTAGAAGCCTGGTTAAGCCCTATTGTTGATGCAGGAGTAGATATTTTACACTGCTCTCAACGTCGTTTCTGGGAGCCGGAATTTGAAGAATCTGACCTGAACTTTGCAGGCTGGGCTAAAAAAGTTACCGGAACGCCAACTATTACAGTAGGTTCTGTCGGACTTTCAAGCGATTTCTTTGGTGCTTTTGCAGGAGAAAGTTCTGAACCAACTTCTTTAGAGGAACTAAACAGACGTTTCGACAGAGGCGATTTTGATTTGGTTGCCGTGGGAAGACCTCTTTTATCTGATCCTAACTGGGTGGCCAAAATCAAAGCAGGACATACGGATCAATTAAAAGGTTTTAGCAAAGAAGCCTTAGGACAGTTGGTCTTAGAATAAATTTAAAAGTTATTAATTAAAGAATTATATTTGCAATCGAATGAAATCATTGAACAGCATATTACGCCTTCCTTTTTTCAGCACTTATTATTATGCAATAATACTTGCTCGGAAAGGCTATGCATATAATTCAACGTATTCGCGATTATAAATTAAAGAATAAATTATATATCAACCTTTAAGCCCGGGCATTTTTGTCCGGGCTTTTTTTATTTAAAAAAAATGGAAACAATTCAAAAACTAAAAGAAAACACAGCCATCTTTCTTCCTGAAAATGGCTTAAAAGAAAAACTAAATTTAGCTAAAAAAGAAAACAGAAAATTAATTATCAAACTTGGTTTTGATCCAACCGCCCCAGATTTGCATTTGGGACATGCTGTTGTTTTAAAAAAACTAAAGCAATTTCAGGACTTAGGGCATCAAATTGTTATTGTAGTAGGAAGCTTTACTGCCCGAATTGGTGACCCTACCGGAAAAAACAAGAGTCGAAAACCTTTGAGTACTGAAGAAGTAAAGCACAACGCAGAAACTTACATTTTGCAATTGGCGAAAATTATTGATGTTGAAAAAGCAAAAATCGTTTTTAATTCAGAATGGCTGGACGAACTATCTTTCTCTGAAATAATTCAGATTATGTCGAATGTTACGGTCGCACAACTGATGCACAGGAATGACTTTAACAAAAGATTTACCGAGAACACACCAATTGCAATGCATGAATTGGTTTACCCAATTTTACAAGGTTTTGATTCTGTCAAAATTAATGCTGACATCGAAATCGGAGGTACAGATCAGTTATTCAATTGTACTATGGGAAGACAATTACAGGAAAATTTCAAAATATCCGGGCAAATCGTAATGTGTATGCCATTGTTAAAAGGTCTTGATGGAAAAGAAAAAATGAGTAAATCATTGCGCAATACAATTGGATTGACTGATGAACCAAACGAAATATTTGGGAAAACCATGTCGATTCCTGATGAACTTATTTTAGAATTCTTGGAATTAACAACCGATTTTTCATTAGAAGAAAAGTTAGAAATCAGGAAAAGATTAGAAAATGATAATCCAATGCATATTAAAAAGTTGATTGCGAAAAACATTATCACTCAGTACCACAATAAAAATAGCGCTGAACAAGCTGAGAAATTCTTTATTAATCAATTTCAAAGTAAGAATTTAGAAGCGAAATCATTTGTCACGGTTATGATATCTTCTTTAAAAACGGAGTCAAATCAAATAACCTTAATTGATCTTTGTTCTTTAATTAAAAATGACATTACAAAGTCAGCAAACAGAAGATTGATTGAAAGCGGTGCAGTTCAGATTAATCATGAAAAAATTCAAAACCCATTTGAAATGATTTCATTGCAAAAAGAAACAAAAATCAAAATCGGAAAGAGAAATTTCTATGAATTATTATAAAAACCAAAAGGGATGAAAATAACAATATTTTCATCCCTTTTTGATTTAGGCGCAAAGGTTTTACCTCTGTCCCTTTGAACCTTTGCCCCTTTAAACCTCCTTTTTAAGAAACTTTTCTTTTTTGAAATTTATTCTGAAGCCAGTTGCGCACTGGCTCGTCATAAAACTTCAGGCACAGGTAGGCAATTGCAATACTCGAAATTACAATTCCTATTCCGATCCCGTAACCATCCTTTAATGGTACTTTGTTTTCGAATACCCACGCCATATAGCAATAAATTAACGGATAATGTATAATATAAATTGGATACGAAATGTCTCCTAAGGCTTTGCAAATTTTAAGCGATAGCGGATTTTTGATCTCTCCTCCTGCTCCAATAGCTACAATTAAAGGAAACAACACTATAATAGCAATGGATTCATACAAACCGTTCATCCACAAACTGTTTTCATCACCCAATCTCGGGATACTAAAAATGACTAAAATCAAAACGCTGCAAATCCAGAAAGCACCTTTTACATGAATGAGTTTTCCTAAACGGGAAAGTAAAACTCCCGCAAAGAAAGGATACAACAAACGGGTGAATCCAACATACAATTCCTGCATCGTTAGTGACCAACCACCAATAACATCTCCTTTTGGACCAAAAACGGTATAATGAACAAGCATTCCCGCAAAAATTAATACTAAAAAGCCTAGAACTTTATTCGAGAATTTACGAAAGAACAATGCATACAGAATATTAGCAATATACTCAAAGAAAAGCGACCATGCCGGTCCATTAAGCGGAAACGTTTCGCCCCAGCCTCTAATTTCCATTGATGGCGGAAGCGGTATCAGTACAAAACCGGCCAGCATCACTAAAATTAGTTTCCAGATTGGCATAGTAGCAATTTGCGGAAAAGCAACATTCGAAGCCTGAAGATAATAAAGCGACGCTCCAATGACCATTCCCATAATAACCATGGGTTGTAAACGGATTAAACGTCGTTTGTAAAATTCCCATTGCGACATTTTCTCCCAACGATCGTCATAGGCGTACGCAACCACGAATCCCGATAAAAGAAAAAAGAAGTCGACTGCCAAATAACCATGATTCATGATCTGCTTAAATCGGCTTCCTTCGTTAAAAGCTTCGAACGCGTGAAAAATAACTACTAAAATTGCGGCTACCCCACGTAAGCCGTCTAAAATTTCATAATGTTTTTTGGGTTTAATTTCCATTGAACTTGAATTCATAAAATAGTTTTTGGTTGTTAAAAGGTTAGATAATTTTTTGGTGAAAGCTAAAATAGCGATATTTCCCTAACAGGCTGGCGGATTGAAGCTTGTAATCCTAAAGAAAGACTGGTTATTTGTTACATTAATTACATTAGAGATCAATAAGGTAAGAAAAATCTTTTCTTCGGAAATTCTAATTGAAATTTAGAATTTAACTTCTTAGAAAATTGGCTTTTAGCGTTACTATTCCTGGTGCTTTTTAAGCCATTCCAGTCTGCGTTGATCCGGTAAATGTGTTACTTTAAAATTTTCGAATTTGGCTTCAAAGCCTTTTCCGTCCGGTGATGCAGCCATCAGGCCCACCATGACCGGTGTATTGTCCTGCAAAGGTGCATTTCGGGTCAAAATATAGTTTTTATCATCATACGAAAAGAAGACTTCAACGGCGTCCAGTCTTCTCACCACTTTTATCCATACAAATGGTGGTGCTTTCTCTAAAGTTGTTACACTCCAGTCACTTTTATTGTGTGTAACAACGGTACTTATATTAAATTTTCCATCCACAAATTCAACTCCGGTTTTAATGTAATTTTTCTCATCAATACGAAGCATCAGTCCCATTTGGTCAAAACGGGCGATATAATTACCGGTTAACTTTACTTTGGCTTCAAACTCTCCGCCATAAGTAGCATAATAAAACGGTGCATCGTCTACAGTAAAACCATAATGCGAAATGCGCCAATAATCACTATTCGCTGTCACATTCATGATCAAAGCATTGTTTTTAATTTCCCATTTTTCAGGTTCGTTAAACCATTGCATTTTGTTCAGGCTTTGTGCCGAAAGACTTTGTGCTAAAAATAAGGTGATGACACCTAGTATGGCTTTTTTCATAATAGTATTTTAAATAATAGACTTTTTATTTAACGTATTGGTATAATTCATTTTTAACACATAGTGACATAGATTCTTTATCTAATAAAAAAGGCGTTTCACTTCCATTAAATGCACGTAGTTTTTCTATATGAAAGAGATATATTCCTATTTTTTTCTCTTCTTACCGCCAAAATCTATGTTTCTATGTATGTGTGTGTTGACAATCCCCCCCAACAGAGTTCATAAAAGTAAAGCCACAAGTTTTTACACTTGCAGCTTTACAACCAACCATTTTTAGAAACATGAAATTATTGAAGTGAGAAACTCACTTTAGATTTTATAGCTGTAGAAGAGGCTCCAATGATGGCTTCAAAAGCTCCTGGTTCAGCTACCCAGTCGTGTTTTTTATCATCAAAAAAGCTAAGTGCTGTTTTATCGATGGTAAAAGTCACCGTTTTTTCTTCTCTCGGCTGAAGGGAAACCTTCTCGAAGCCTTTTAATTCCTTAATCGGACGCGGTAATGAAGATTTCAAATCACTGATGTAAAGCTGAACTACTTCTGAACCTTCTCGTGTTCCCGTATTCTTTACTTTTACCGAAAAAGTGATCTGATCTCCGGCTCCCATTTGTTTTTTATCGGCTGTTACTTTTCCATATTGAAAAGTCGTATAACTCAACCCATGCCCAAAAGAGAACAATGGCTTTGCTTTTTGCTTGTCGGCCCAACGGTACCCTACAAAAATGCTTTCTTTATATGTTACGTCATCTCCGCCCGAAAATTCGCCTAAGGCATGAGCTCCGTTATCGGATAATTTTACAGGAAAGGTAAACGACAGCTTCCCTGAAGGGTTCACATCTCCTACCAAAACAGCAGCTAAAGCATTTCCTGCTTCTGTGCCCAAAAACCAACCTTGTACAATTCCCGGAACGTCTTTTACCCATGGCATTGCCACTGCATTTCCTGAAATATTCACAAAAACGATATTTTTATTTACTTTCACCAATTCTCCTATCAATTGATCCTGACCATACGAAAGACCCAAATCCAGACGGTCAAAACCTTCAGCGTCTTGTTTGTCACTTTTATTTGTACCTCCTATGAACAAAACAACATCTGCGGCTGCAGCTACTTTTACAGCCTCAGCGGTTAACTCGGCAGGAGAACGTTTGTCTTCCAGACTTACTTTGGCCACTACTCCATTATAATTACTTGTCGGATCTCCCACGTATCCGCGAGCGTAAGTAATTTCAGCCTGATTTCCGATTCTTTTCCTTAATCCTTCAAGTGGCGTAATTTCGTATCTCGCTTTCAATGAAGAACTTCCTCCTCCAACAGTCATCATTTTGATGGCATTTTCTCCAATTACTGCAATTTTCTTTGTTTTAGAAAGGTTAATTGGCAAAATGTTATTGTTGTTTTGAAGCAGCACAATTCCTTCTTCGGCGATTTTCAAACCTGCTTTGGCGTGTTCTTCTGTTCCAAAAGAACCGAAAGGTCTGTTCTTATTCATCGTCGTTAAGAATGACAGACGTAAAATACGACGTACTTTCTCGTCCAGTTCTTTTGTTCCAACCTCACCTTTTGCAATCATTATAGAATAGGGTTTAGCCAAAAAGTAATTGTCATAAGCGTTACTGGTTCCCCATGAAAGCCCGTTAGTCCAGGAACCGAACTCCATATCCAATCCATTGTAGATGGCCTGTTTGGTATCATGAACGCCTCCCCAGTCTGACACTACAACTCCTTTAAAGCCCCATTCTCCGCGCAGAATATCATTCAGTAAAAACTCATTATGACAGCAGTGTTGCCCTTTATATTTATTATATGCTCCCATAATTGCCCAGGCATCTCCTTCCTGAACAGCAGCTTTAAAAGCCGGTAAATAAATTTCGTATAAAGCACGGTCATCAACGATTACATTAACGGTATTACGTCCTATTTCCTGATTGTTTAATGCGAAATGTTTAACGCAGGCAGCCACTCCATTTGCCTGTACCCCTTTGATATAAGGAACCACCATTTTGGAAGTCAGGAAAGGATCTTCTCCCATGTATTCAAAATTACGACCGTTTAGAGGTGATCTGTAAATGTTAACTCCGGGGCCTAATAATACATTTTTATTACGGTAACGCGCTTCTTCTCCTATAGATTTACCGTATAGAGAAGATAATTCTTTGTTCCAGGTAGCAGAAAGTGCGGTTAAAGCCGGAAAAGCAATACAGGAATCATTAGTCCATCCAGCCTGATCCCATTCGTCCCATAAAACTTCGGTACGAATTCCGTGTGGTCCGTCGGTCATCCAGTTTTCCGGAATACCCAAACGTGGTACACCCGGTGAGCTGAATTTTGACTGCGCATGTATCATGGCAATTTTCTCGTCGGTTGTCATTCTTGCAAGGGCATCTTCTACACGTTCATTAATCGATTTTTTATCGTCTAAATAAACCGGAATTTTATGCTGTGCACTCGCCCCGACAGCACTCAACAATAGTAAAACAACAATTGTTTTAACATTTTTAAACATAACTATTAATTTATTAAAGCATTTAATTTACAATGGGAAGAAAGTATAAGCAGTACCTCTCTTTTTAAGAATACTGTAAAGCTAAAACGTTATAGTTTGTTCTGGATTTCTAAATGAAAAAAAGTAGTGAATTAAAAACACAACTCAATGAATAACAATTGCTTACAAAAAACAAAAAGCCAAAAAAAGTAGTGATTTTAGAATGATTTTCTAAAGTTTTACGGATATTAAGCCAATTTTTGTGACCCTTTCTTCAAAATCATTTCGGGAAACTGCGGCTTTATTTCGTGCTCTGGTTCGGTAATTGTAAATGGTGCTCAAAGAATAACGCAAAAACGCCGCAATTTTTACACTGTCTGTAATTCCTAAACGAATTAAAGCGAAAATTCGAAGTTCTGTATTCATCAGTTCTCCTTGTTTTAAAACAATTTGCTCTTCCGGAATTAAAAGCGCATTGAAATCTTTTACGAAAGTGGGATATAAATTCAAAAAGATGATGTCAAAATTTTTGTATAATTCTTCCAGTTCGTTATCTACCAGAGTGGTTGATTTCAATACTTTGTAGATTTCATCAAATTGTTTGGCGGTCGCTTTTTTGTTTAAAGTGACGCGATAATTTTCTAGTTTGTTGATATAGGCTGAACAAAGACTAAAAAAATGTGCAATGTATTCTTCTTTAACATGGTTGGATTCCGATAATTGTGCATTTCTTTCCTGCAGCTGATTGTTGGTTTCTGTAATGTCTTTATTTAATTCGGCTAATTTTTGACTTGTATTATACAGTTCTGTCCTGATTCGCGATACTTTTTTCATTTGTTTGTAAACATAAATCACCGCAACAACTAAAAATGCCGATAATAAACTGATACATAAAAGGTACAGTTGAAGTTCCGTTTTTCTCTTAGCTTCTTTCTCTAAGTAAACAGTGTTAATGATCGAATATACCTCTGACATTAAAAGGGTACGAAACTGAACATTGCAATACAAGGCATCTTCAATCGCCGATTGGGTTAGTTTATAGGCCATATCAACATCATTGGCTTGATAAAAAAATAAAGCGAGTTCCTGAAGAGAAGCATTGTCCTTGTTTGCGGTTTTTAGATCGGCAGTAGCTGAAAGTGCATAGTATTTTTTTTGAAGTTCCAGCTGCTTCGTTTCTTTATAGATGCTCGCCAAAAGATAAGTAATCATGGCATACTGCGGATGATCGTCTTTTGCTTTTTTCAATAAATACGATAGCTTTTTTTCAGCTGCAGCAAACTTTTTCTGCGACATCTCCTGCTCAATTCTGGTGATTCGATAGTTTAAGGTAGAAGGATCTAAAACGGTGAGCAGCGAATCACGGTATTTGTTAATTTGCTCAATGTACTTTACATCGTCGCTATTGGCAGCATAATGTTCCAAAAACTCGCGATACGCAATATAATAGTTAGGTAGTAGTTTCTTAGGCAATTCCTTTTTAGGAATGCTTTTTAAAATGGCCTCAGATTCGCGATATTTTCCCGAGGAAGAGTACAATGTTACCAATTGCAGATTGGCCAGGTTCAGTAAATCCGTATTTTGAAGCTCGCTGGCGATTTTCAGATTTTTTTTGACATATAAAATAGCCGAATCAGAATTGAATTTCAGATATTGACTGTACAAACTTTGGTTGTAATTGTACTCCTGCTCTTTCGTTAAATCATCGGATTTGATTTTTTTGAAATTTAAAATACGTTCTTCTCTCAAACGAACATAATGAGCTTTGTTCTTTAAAGCTTCATTTAACTTATCGATAATACTATCTGTGCTGTCCGCTGAATAAACAGGACTTCCTAAAATGATAAAAAGAAGAAACAGCAGATAATTTTTCAAACCAATTGGGAATATAATGAGACTTGCAAATATAAGAAAGTGCTACTAGAAAAAGTAATTATTTAGCAAATTGAAAATTGTGGTTTTTGTAAAAAATAAAAGCTCCCGAAAACAAATAACTGCACTCATTCTCTATCGGATTTTTGTAAATTTGTTTATACTTCATTTTTGCTAATTTAAACATTATACTCATGCCACACTTTGTTATTGATTGCTCTGAAAATGTAATCCGACTAAAATCTACCGACGATATCATGCAGGAAATTTACCATACCGCTTTAGCCACTACTCTTTTCGTTCCTACTGATATTAAGGTTCGTATCCATCCTTTCAGCTATTATAATAATGGAAATTCTTCAGACGATTTTATTCACGTCTTTGCCTACATTCTGGAAGGCAGAAATACCGATCAAAAAGCAGGATTATCAAAAGCAATTGTCACTAAACTAAACGAGATACTTCCTGAAGTCCCTATTATTTCGATCAATATTATGGATTTTGAAAAAGCCAGTTATGTCAATAAAGCTATGGTTTAAGAAACACTTTTAGCTACCTTGTGATATAACAGAAGTAATAACAAAAAATTCTTGTTATGTTAAAAAAAAATACCAAACAATTTAAAACCAAATACTTAACACTCAATAAAAAGCTGAAACTTTAAAAAAGTTAGCCACGAATTCACGAATTTCTTTAAACCATACAGATTAGAAAAAATTCGTGAATTCATGGCTATTTATTACATACTCTTTACTCTTTACTCTTCACTCTTTACTCTTCACTCTTCACTCTTCACTCTTCACTCTTCACTCTTCACTCTTCACTCTTCACTCTTCACTCTTCACTCTTCACTCTTCACTCTTCACTCTTCACTCTTCACTCTTCACTCTTCACTCTTCACTCTTCACTCTTCACTCTTCACTCTTCACTCTTTACTCTTTACTCTTTACTCTTTACTCTTTACTCTTTACTCTTTACTCTTTACTCTTTACTCTTTACTCTTTACTCTTTACTCTTTACTCTTTACTCTTTACTCTTTACTCTTTACTCTTTACTCTTTACTCTTTACTCTTTACTCTTTACTCTTTACTCTTTACTCTTTACTCTTTACTCTTTACTCTTTACTCTTTACTCTTTACTCTTTACTCTTTACTCTTTACTCTTTACTCTTTACTCTTTACTCTTTACTCTTTACTCTTTACTCTTTACTCTTTACTCTTTACTCTTTACTCTTTACTCTTTACTCTTTACTCTTTACTCTTTACTCTTTACTCTTTACTCTTTACTCTACTAAACCGCAATTGGTGCAGACAGACAGCTCTCCGGAATATCAAAAGCATTCACCAGAGCGACCGCGTCAGGTCGGATATCCCAACAAAGCTGATTGACTATTTTACGGATTGCTTTCGTTTTGATAGCTTCCATATAACCGTCCTCGAGATACCAGGCTTTATTTTTTTCTAATTGTGAAAGCGCATACAACTGATTGAGTTTCGTTAGAATTTCTTTTGTCTTACTATCTTCTACGGATTTAATTGCGAGTTGAAATTGCTCCAGCACCACTCTCTCCAGATAAGCCTGAGCCACGTCGATCATTTGGTGCTGCACGACATTAAAAGCGTCGTAAGGTTCTAAACCTCCATCAACCAGTTTTTTGATGCGTCGTGCTGCCGAAGCTAAAATTGTTTTCTCTCTGTGAACAAATGCCTGTAAATGAAAATCCCCATCCAACAAATGTTCGTCATCCGTTTTTCTGGTGGCTATTGGGTTTTTCTCGGTAAGTGCCGTTTTTGCATTTTCATACACATAATTGATAATCCCTAACGAGCCCATTTCTCCGAAAGTTTTTCTGAATTCTGAGAGTCTGTTTTTGGCAACTAATTGCATCAAAACAGTATTATCGCCTTCAAAGGTGGTATAAATTTCGGTATCGTTTTTTAAAGCATCGATTCGGTTCTCAGATAAATATCCTTTTCCACCACAGGCTTCGCGGCATTCCTGAAGGATATCTCTTGTACTCCAGGTCGAATAGGACTTCATTCCTGCGGCCAGTGCTTCAATTTCCTGCATTTCAGCTTCAGTTCTGTTTAAAAAGCGATTGGTAAGGTACTGCAGCGCAAAATGCGCAGCATATGTTTTTGCTAATGGCGGAATCAATCGACGCTGGTGCATTCTGTAGTTCAAAATCGGAACTTCTGATCCGCCTTCAGGTCCAAACTGTCGACGCTGATCGCTGTATCGAATGGCAATGGTCAATCCGGATTTGGCTGCCGCCAACGCTGAACGGGGAATCCCAATACGACCGCCTACCAAAGTCCCCAACATGGTAAAAAAACGCCTGTTGTCACTCGGAATCGGGCTTTCAAATTCCCCTTTGTCATTTACAGAGGCAAAACGATCGAGCATGTTTTCCTTCGGAATCACTACCTGATCGAAACTGATAGTTCCATTATCAACTCCGTTCAAACCCATCTTATGTCCGCAATCTCCAATCGTAACTCCTTTTAGTACAGTTCCGTTGGTATCTCTTAATGGGACAACAAATGCATTTACGCCATAATCGTGATCGTCTATAATTAGTTTTGCAAAAACGGTTGCCATCTGACCGTGAATGGCCGCATTTCCGATATATTCTTTTTGAGCATTTTTATTTGGGGTATGAATGATAAAAGTCTGATCCGCATGATTATAAGTTGCTGTCGTTTCCAGCCCTTTTACATTAGAACCATGATGTGTTTCGGTCATCGCAAAACAGCCCGGAATTTTTAGTGTTCCAATGTCTCTTAAATATTTGGCATAATGTTTTTCTGTTCCTAACGATTGAACACTCATGCCCCAAAGTCCAAACTGAACACCAAATTTGATTACCAAACTAAGGTCATGATAACTTAAGGTTTCCATAATCGCAAAATAATCGGCTATGTTTTCTCCTCCTCCATATTGTTTTGGGTACGCCATATTGCCGAGATTCTCTGCTGCGAGCAGCTTACACCAATTGTAAACCGTCTGGCGATACACCTTAATATCTGTGGAAGTTTCGTATGCAAATTCCGATCTTGAAATAATTGCTTTTACTCTATTGATTATCCCGGCTTCTTTACCATTTAAAAGAGCTGTAATTTTTTGAACATCAAACTCGCTGTTCGCCTGAGAGTTTGATGTAAAGGAATTCGCTTTTGTTTTAAAATTCTGAAGCGCTTCTTCCCCTAAAATTCCCAGATCATTTTCCAGTTGGATAAAATTTGATTTTAAGGTCGAAATGTCCAGATCCTTTTCTGAAAGTGCCACGGCAATATCAAAAATCGATCTAATATCTTCTTTATTTTCAATGCTTTTCTCTATATCCAATTTCCATTGCGTCAGTTCATTTCGCCCCGGCGGATTTGAAATATCAACTCTGGAAAGCAATTGTTGTTTTTCTTCGGGCGAAAGCCAGGTAAGGTCATTGATAAATTTCTGAATGGTAACAAACTCTTTCTGAGTCAGTAAATCATCGGACCACACTAAATAAAACAACGGAATAAAGGCCTGGAGTTTGGTGTTTTTCATAGGAATATTGGTTTTTAGGTGTCGAAACATCGATTTTTAGCGAATTATGCCGCTTAGATCTCTATTATGTATTTACAGTTTATGTGATCTAAAAAAGTAAAAATGAAAATACTCATTCCTGCTTACATACCTTGTTAAGATTGTGGTAATTTTAGCTAGGTTCCGGAAAATAACCATACAAAACACGAGAATTGTTTTTCTTTGGAATTAGGCTTTTGCCCTTTCAGGGCGTAAACGCTCATTCCCAATTATTCATAGTGCTTCGCACTATGCTATGGCTAAAGCTCTTTCAGAGCAAGGATTTTCAAATATTCACTCCCTAAAGGTTAATCAATTCACATTTGAGTATAAGTGTCCTCGATGAATAAAAAAACTGAAGACTTAATAACTTCAGCATAATACAACGTACTATGATCTAAATTAAGAAAGAGCACAAATATCTCAAATGAGTAAAAAGGCTGAAAGCCCAATAAGACTTGCATAGTGCAACGCATTATGATCTAAACGAAACAAAAAGTATAAGTATCCGAAATAGATAAGAAGACTCAAAGGCCCAATAATACTGACATAGTGCAACGGACTACGAACTGAATTAAGAAAAAATATAAGTGTCTGAAATAAATAGTAAGAGGGCTGAAGGCCCAAGCACAAGCATAGTGCAACGCGCTATAAATGATAGAAATGATCGTTTACGCTTTGAAAAGGCAAAAGCAGACAAAGAAGCGTACGCATTCTAAAAAAAAACAGGAATGAAAAATATTCATTCCTGTTTACACATCCGATAAGATTCTGATACTTTAGATTTTAAACCAATAAAAAACATAAAGTATTTCAAATTACTTGAGAACCTTTGGATATTGCGTTATTTTTTGCCTAATGGCGAAAATATGATGTGAATTAAAAACCAATACGGCCAGAAAAACAATGCTATAAGCCACAATTTGTATGGATCCTATTGGCTCATGATACCAAAAGAGAGCCAATAGAAATGCAATCATTGGGTTGATATTTAAAAGCATACCTACCGTCGAAGAATTGATTCCGGAAAGTGCATATAAATTGAGAAACAACGGGAATATGGTAAACAGAATCGCGATAGTTTCGATACAGAAATAAAATTTAAACTCTGTTGGAATCGGTCCGCTGTAAGCCGGGTAAAAGGGTAATAAAAATAAGGCTGCCAATGTGATATGAAAGGTGAGCACAATAAATTTATCGAATCCTTTGTTGATCCTTTGACTTACTAAATACGAAGCATAAGTAGAACCAATGACTATACTAAAAACCATATCCATAATATTGGCATAGGATAAAAGCAAACAACCGGAAACACTTAGCCCTACTGCTATCCATTGTGTTTTGCTTAATTTCTCATTCAAAATAAAGTGTGCCAGTAGGGTGGTCAAAATTGGACATACTAAGTAGGCCAAAGAAGTTGCTTTTACACTAACATGATTCATTACATAAATAAAAGTAAACCAGTTGGCCATTAAAAAAACACTTCCTCCAATATTCAACAAAAGTGATCTGCGTCTCTCCAAGGCTGGTAATGCTTTAAAGGTAGCGATGGTTTCTTTGATTCTTTTTCTTTTAAAAGTAAAGACAATCAGTAACATGAGAATACTGCAGCTGAAAACACGATAGAATAAAATATCTAAAGAAGGATACTCGTGAATGGGCTTTAATGCCAAGCTAAAAAATCCCCAGATGATGAAACAGATAATGGCCGCTACATAATATTTTGTTGTTTTCACAAGTTATTCTTTTTAGGTTCGTTATTGAATAAAACAAATTTCTAAAAAATAAAACAGCAATACAGATACAGTTTTTGTAAATTGCACCATAACAGTTTCTTTTTTATGAAAAATTCCAACTACTTGTATCTGCAGTTTGCAGACCGAATTGAAAAACAAATAAAATCGGGTGTTTTAAATGTAGGCGATAAGCTGCCCTCTATACGTGAAGTCTGTGCCGAAACGGGTTACAGCATGAGCACCGTAAGCAAAGCCTATTATGAAATTGAAAGCAGATCTCTTATAGAATCCAGACCTCAATCCGGTTATTATGTGACTAACATTTCGGCCAGAAATATTCCTGAACCTTCACCCAGCAGTCCTGTTTTAAAATGCGTGAACATTGACCGGGAAGATTTAATTGATCAGGTTTACAAAAACATGACCGATCCGAGTATTACGATGCTTTCTATGGGGTTTCCTTCTAACGAATTGCTACCTATTGCCAAATTAAATAAGGGAATGATTCAGGCCATGCGTCAGCTTCCTAATAGTGGCACAAGTTACGAACAGGTACAGGGGAATCTTAATCTACGGAAAGAAATTGCAAGATGGTCCTTTACCTGGGGAGGTTCTTTAACAGAAAGAGACATTATCACCATGCCCGGCTGTACGAGTGCCATATCACATTGTTTAATGACACTAACGAAACCGGGAGATACTATTATTACCGAAAGTCCTGCTTATTTTGGCATCCTGCAGTTGGCTAAATCTTTGGGTTTGTATATCATGGAACTGCCTACCAATATGACCACTGGAATAGAACTGGATGCCCTAAAAAAAGCACTTTCTACTAAAAAAATAAAACTCTGTTTGCTGATGAGCAACTTCAGTAATCCTTCGGGAAGTATGATGCCTGTTGAACATAAAAAGGAAGTGGTCCGATTAATGGAATTTTACAACGTTCCATTAATTGAAGACGATATTCACGGTGATTTGTACTTTGGCTCGAGTCGTCCAACCAATTGTAAAACCTATGATGAAAGTGGCATTGTACTTTGCTGCAGTTCGGTTTCAAAAACTTTGGCACCGGGGTATCGTGTGGGCTGGGTTTCTCCGGGGAAATTCAAAAAAGAGATTTTGCGCAACAAAATCTATCATACCCTCTCTACTCCTACCATCACGCATCAGGTAGTTGGCGACTTTCTGAAAAATGGCCGCTATGAAAATCATCTTCGAAAAATACGACAGATATTGAATCACAACTGTACGAACTATATCAATACGGTTTTAGAGTCATTTCCGAAAGGAACCAAGGTAAGTCAGCCACAAGGAGGTTTTTTTCTTTGGATTGAACTTGATAAGAATATAGATACGGCTGCTTTTTATCCATTAGCGATGCAGCATAAAATTAGTTTTGCTCCGGGAAGAATCTTTACTTTTCAAAATCAATTCTCAAATTGCATGCGATTGAGTTTTGGACTTCCGTGGACTAATGAATTAAGATCCTCTATACAAACTCTGGGAAAATTGATTGATCAGTAGAACTAAGTGACAGTTTGCAGTAACAGTTTGCAGTCGCATTTCACATTTTACACCTATGTTTTTCCCGCAGATCTCGCAGATTATGCAGATTTTTTTTAATCTTTTTAATCTGTGGCGATTGTTTCAACACATAATATAGATACTGTATCTATAGAAAAGGCGTCTCACTTTTCAAAGTTTGCAGTCGTAGTTTATAGTCACACTTTGCAGTCGCATTTCACATTTTACACCTATGTTTTCCCGCAGATCTCGCAGATTATGCAGATTTTTTTAATCTTTTTAATCTGTGGCGATTGTTTCAACACTTAATATAGATACTGTATCTATAGAAAAGGCGTCTCACTTTTCAAAGTTTGCAGTCGTAGTTTATAGTCACACTTTGCAGTCGCATTTCACATCTCACATCTATTTTTTTCTTACACCCAACGGGTTAAAACACATAAAAAAAACTGGACAGCCGCATTAACAAAGCGTTGTCCAGTTAACAAATTGAGAAACCAAAATCAATTCACATAATTATAAAACAAAATAAGCGTTGTTTTCCGCTTTTTTTAAATCGGGTTTAAGATCGAATTCTTTGATGATGTCAAACTCACTTTGATACTCGTTTAACATTTGCATCAGATTCTTTTCGATAGTATTCGAAATTGCCGTTACAGGTGTATCTGTAGGTCTGTTTTCGAATGGATCCTGTAAATGGATTGCCATTTTTTCAATTAAGAAGAACGTTCCTCCGATAATTGTAATTAACGGAACGGCAAACCAGCTCAATAAACTGATCAGTCCAAAAGGCAATAACAAAATAAACAAACACAGCGTCATTCTGATGTACATGCTGTAAGTGGTTGGAAAAATGGTATTTTTAATACGCTCGCATTTTCCCATTGCATCACATAATCTTGACAAAGTATTGTCTATTTCAACCTGTTGATAAGGATTTAATCGTTTATCCTTTTTGGCAATTCTAAGATCTCTACCATGAAGCAATAATATCGCATTTGGAATATTCTGATGGTTTTTGACAAAATTCAGTTCCTCTTCACTAATCAAATCTTTGATCGGCTTTATCGCATCTTTATTACGCAGCGCCTGTCCTAAGCTATAACACCATGCAATTTGTCTTTTGGTGAAGTTCTCCTTAAACTCGTTTGCTTCAACAGAAAACCCCGGATCTTTATAAAAAGTGAGCATTTGTCTCACCAAAGTTCGGGATTCATTTACAATTGATCCCCAAATAATGCGTGCTTCCCACCATCTGTCATAAGCCTGATTGGATTTAAAAGCCAGTAATAAGGATATAATTGTACCTACCATGGTAGGAATTGCGATTGGTATTTCGATCGCTACATTGATAAAATAATGATGAAAAATTTCAAATAAAATGGTGTAAGTCATTACAAGTGCCAATTCCACCTTAATTTTCCCGAGAACGTACCTCATTGGAATTCTTTTCTTTAATAACATATCTTTCCGTTTAAATTAAACTTGTATTCTTTTTGAAGAAATGAGGTTTTACGCCAATTCTTCATAGAGCGAAAGCACCGGTAGACCCGTTTTATCGTTTATGCTCTCTTTTTTATTTTTCTTGAATTGTATCTTCTCTCCTTTGCGGGTTTCCACTAACAAATCGATATCGTATTTTGAAATCGCTTCTGATAAGTAAGGAGCAAAATTTTCGTAGTTGTCTTCAAAACTGGAAGTCTGGCTTACAATTTCAAATGAAAAATTGTTGTTCAAAAATTGCTGAACATCTTTTACATGCATACTGGCACGACCGTTTTCGATATAAAGCGCTTTATTGAAGTCTTCTTTGTATTGCTCTGAACCTAAATGCAGAATTGGACACTTTTGATTTCCGGCTAATTGTACCAGGTATTGATGAATTCGTTTTGTTTCCTGCTTATACGAATTGGTAAGAACTACCAGTTTTATAGCAAAAACATCAATAATACGCTTAAAAATCGGAGAAGAAAGTCCGTATTGATTGTGAACTTTTATTTTACAGTTGGGTGTGTGTTCAATAATGTATCGGCAAGTGTCCAGTACTTCTTCCTGACTTGCAGTAAGTCCTGTGCGCATTTCACGTAAAAAATTAGAGGATGAAAAAGCATCAGGAGTTTCTGATACCATCATAAGAATAATTTCGCAATCTGAATCTTTTGCCTGACCAATAGCTGATTTTACAGCACAAATTGTATCGTCTTTTAAAGTAGTAGGTATAAGGAAATTTTTCATAAGTATACTCTTTTAGTTTATACTTACAAAGTAACTCCCGTCAAATTAGAAGGGTCTTAATATGAAATTAGAATTTTCTAAGATTCAACATTAGAAGTCTTAATGTTGCTTTTCTTCGAACTTGTTTTATTAAAGACAATGGTTACGATGGTGCCTTTGTTTTGCTCTGACTGCACCTGAATCTCTCCGTCGTGCATGCGGATGATTTTGGAAGCCAATGGAAGCCCCAAACCGTATCCTATATATTTAGTTGCAATTTTACCTCTAAAGAAAGGTTCATACAAATGCGGAATGTCTTCCGGAGGGATCCCAATCCCGATATCGTTGATCGCCACCTTTATCCAGTCCTGATTGGCTGAAAGGGTAACAAAAACCTCATTGTTATCCGAGTATTTTACACCATTGGTAATAATGTTGTTAATCGCGAGTTCCAAAAGTGGCTTATTACAAGGTATCAAAAGTAAATTGGAGTCTTTAGGCGCAAAGTTAAGCTTGATACTTACACGATTGTCCGGATAAATTTTATCTAAATCCGACTTTACATCCATTAATACTTCGTCGATTCTGGCAATATCCAACACCTGTTTTTTACCGTCGTAACCTGTTTGTGTAAGTTTAAGCAAACTCTCTGTTAAGTTTCCTAATCGGGAAGCCTGGCTGTAAATATTTTCAAGGGACTGAATGTATTCCGGAACTTCCCTTTCTTTCAAAAGCATGATTTCAGACTCTGCAATGATTGTCGTTATAGGAGTTTTTAACTCGTGTGAAGCATTATTGATAAAATTGGCCTGTATTTCGAATGAGGTTTCCAAACGATCCAGCATATCGTTGAAAGTCTCTGTAAGATCTGAGATTTCATCTGAATTTTTGACTTCCGGCAAGCGATTGTGAAGGTTGGAAGCACTAATTCTATTTACTTCTTTAGTAATTCTTGCCACAGGATTAATGACTCTTTTGGCCAGGAAACGTCCCAAAAAGAAGGCCAAAAATATAAAACCTATACCTCCGAACAGCATGATTTTTAAAATATAGATTGTGGTGGTCGGTCCTTTTCGGTCACGAGCTCCAACAATTACAATGTATTTTTGATTATTCTCTGTAAAAACCTGTCCTAAATAATATTTGTTTTCTACCTCAAAATAGTCTTTTCCGGTTTTTAAAATATTGGTATAAAACTCATTCGGTAAATTCAGTTTTGTATTGTAATCAAAACTATTGGCACTGTTTATCTTTAGAACAAACTCTTCTTCTTCGATAAGTTCTTCCAGTCCATTTTTTTTAAGATTACTGTAGTATTTTATTTTCTCAGGATCGTTCTGAAAATGAATGGATGCGACAATTTTAGCTCTGTCTTCAAGCCTTTTTAAGAAATGGTAACGATTATTTTCTCTGAATAGAACAAAAACAACAATACATAGAAGTAATGTACTAAAAGACGACAAGGCTACATAAGTGTATGTTATTTTTTTTCTTATATCCATTTTATGGCTGTATCACATAACCCAGACCTTTCATGGTATGGATGAGTTTGGTTTCAAAAGGTTTATCGATTTTTTTTCTTAAATAAGTAATGTATACATCGACAACATTGGTGTTCATATCAAAATTAATATCCCAGACATTATCTAAAATCTGATCGCGGGAAACGATGCGACCGCTATTTTTAGCCAGATAGTATAATAATTTAAATTCTTTTGCGGTCAGGATAATCGATTCTCCTTCTCTCTTTACTGTCTTTGCCCGGCCGTTTATTTCTAAGTCGCCAATGGTTATAGTATCTACTTTTTCTGTATCCTGATGAGCTCGTCGGTGCAGTGCATTGACTCTGGCATCAAGTTCTCCAAACTTAAAAGGTTTTACCAAATAATCGTCGGCTCCTGCATTAAGTCCGGTCACAATATTTTCTGACGTTCCAAGAGCGGTTAACAGTAACACCGGAACAAAATTCTTACTGGCGCGAAGTCTTCTGCAAATCTCAATTCCGTTAATATCCGGAAGCATTACATCCAAAACGACAACATCAAAATTATAATTGTGAATCATCTCCAGAGCAGTTCTGCCATCCAGAGCCACACTAACTTCATTATTGTTCTCGGCAAATCCTTTCCGTAAAATGGACAACAGATTTGGTTCGTCTTCGACTATAAGTAATTTCATCTTAGTTCAGGTATGAATAGCAAAAATAGGGATTGACTTTAAAAATATAAATCACACTCGTTATAAATTATGATTTAATTATGAACAACAGCCCCGTTTTCATAAAAAACGACTCCGAAGAATTTCTTTTTTATGTGAGTGTTTTTTGTGCGTTGTAATACTGGTTCTTTACATTAAAACTTTGTATTACCTCTAAGCCAGACAAGTATTTACTCAATCTTTTACTCTTTCTAAGTAAATCTAAGGGATTGAATTGTATCTCAGTGATTTCTTTTTTCCATCTTTGATTAAATTACCTTTTAAATTATAGGTATAATCATTATAACAGTTACTATTGTATTTATTCCCCTGCAGTTAGTTTGTGGTTTCTTCAGATTCTTTGGTTGGAGGTGGATAAAATGACACCTTTGATAAATTTTGGACTAACAGGATTAAAACCAAAACAAAGAGGCAGACCCGTATCGATGAGTGACCATAAAGACAAAAAGCGTAAATCAGACAGCCCCCTTACAAGAGAGCAGGAACTGCTGAAAGAAAACGAAAGACTTCGCTGTGAGAATGAACTGCTAAAAAAGCTTCAAGCCTTAATTCAAGCCAGGAAAAATCCAAAGCCATAAACGAGCTAAGGCATAAATATGGTTTGGAATTACTTCTGAACCTAGCAGATATGGCACGCAGCAGTTTTTACTATCATCAAAAACAAAGTAAATCACCTGATAAATACAGAGAAACTAAAGAGCTGATTAAAGCCATTTATCAAAAGCATAAAGGGCGCTATGGCTACAGAGGGATAACCGATGAGCTGCAAAACAGAGGACTGCTTATCAATCATAAGACAGTTCTCAGATTAATGAATCTATTAGGGCTAAAAAGTGTTATTAGAGCAAAAAAGTATAAATCTTATAAAGGTGATAATGGTAAAATAGCTCCAAATCAAAAATGGGCAACCGATATAACAAAGTTTAATGTAAGAGGAAACAAATTATATTTATCACCAATAATTGACTTGTTTAATCAGGAAATAATCAGCTATGAAGTTACAGAACGACCAGTGTTTAATCAAGTAGTAATCATGCTGAAAAAAGCCTTTAGAAAAATCCCAAACAATACAAATTTGATACTTCATTCTGACCAAGGCTGGCAATACCAAATGAAACATTACCAAGACTTATTAGAACAAAAAAAAAATCAAACAAAGCATGTCAAGAAAAGGAAACTGTCTGGATAATGCAATTATTGAAAACTTCTTTGGAATATTAAAATCTGAAATGTTTTATACCCAAAAATTCAAATCAATAGAGCAATTAAAAAAAGAAATTAATAGATACATAATCTATTACAATAACGAAAGAATTAAATCAAATTTAAACAAAATGAGCCCAATACAATATCGAGTTCATTATTATCAAACTTAATTATAAATTTGTCTAAACTTTTGGGTTCAGTTATATATATATGGAGTGGCTTTAATTTATTTCTCAATTAGTTCAGATTATAAATCTAATTTATTTGAATTATCTAATCGTCTAGCTAAAAAAGACAAAATAGTCAATGAAAAAAGCAACGAAAAAGGATAGAACAACAAAATATAATTCTCATCATGTACCATGGTTGTCAATATTGATAGTAACATTGATTTTTGAGCAAACAATAAAGAAATTAAATCCATTAGTACAAATATTATGACCAATTTGAAGACAAAATTAGAACTTATTAAATTTGAAAACAAAGACAAAATAAAATACATTAAAAAAGAGAATGTGTATATCAAAATACTGCCAAAAAAGTTAAAGAAAAATAATTCCCAATCATTATTTTTAGGTATTATTAAAAATAAGAGACAATTAAAACAGTTAAAAATTATCAGTGTGATAAGATACCATTTCGTACTAAATTTTATTTTTTCTTTATATTCCATCTAATTAAATATTACGTAGGTTCTTGTTTCTGTGGTTTTAGTAAATCCTCCATTCCCATCAGGACGATACACATCTCCTGTCGCTGATGTAGCCATGTATTTACTTTTAGTATTTGTATACGCATCTCTAGATTTCATATAACTATTTATAGTTCCTACTTGATTACCAACAACACTGAATGTTTTTACTCCTTCTTGTATCCTAACTTCTGTTTCAAGTATTGCACTATTTTGTTCTGTCGTTCCTTTGTTATCGGCAACATAATTAAATGTAAACATATCCTCTAAATTTCCACCTAACATTGAAGTAAGTGATGAAGCGTATTCTTTATACAATTCAGGACGTTCTGCTATTTTATCTGGTGTATGTCCTTCAAATAAATGTCCTATTCCCGTTGAATACATTCTTCCATTATCTTTCGAGTGAGCAAAACTATCTCCAAATCTATGTAATGCATATCCTTGTTGTCTTGCCGTTTTACCATTAAAATAACCTAACTCAGAATTTCTTCTTTCACCATCTCTATAACCACCAGTTAACGCATGCACATCTACCTGCCAATCCAAGAGCGTCCATGTATTTGTAGCTTTTACTATATCTCCACCTCTGTCCATTATTTCGTCTGGAATTTGAGCATAATAAGCTAACTCCCCAGCATTTGATTTTCCTGCTAACAAAGCCGCTAGATAAACAGTCCAATAATGTCCATCAACCTCGTAATTACCATTAGGGTCAACAAAAGTTAATGGATTATTAAACGCATATCTATAGGGAGTTATTGAGACTGCTTTTTCTGCCATTAGGTCAACATTCATCCAACGACCAATTGCAGGGTCATAATTACGTGCTCCATAATCATAAACGTTAAGCTGTAGCTCGTCTTGAAGCTCCTTGCCATTGTACTTATACTTATTACTAGTAGCAACATAATCATTATACCCCTTGTGTTTCAATCCAAAAGGATAATAATTATTCTCGTCAATAATTTCAAGAACCTGTGTAACTGGATTTTTAGTATAACTCAATCGTATGTTACCCAAATGATCTTTGTACTGGTAAATATACTTATAAGAACTTCCTGAAGGCTCTACATAACCTTCCACAGTTCGGGGCTTTTATATTCTTTATCGATTTTCTTTGCGTTCACGAGCGGGACGCTCGCGCCAGCGGGGGGTTTCTTGTTTTTATTGCTTTGTCGATTTCCTTTGCGTCACACGAAAGGATTCGTGCGGGAGCTGTGTAGCTGGCTATTCATTATTATTCATAACTGCCAAAACTTTGCCTTCGCCTAACCTACTTAAACCTTCGCCAAAGAAAAAAATATCATTAACTTTTAAGTTATCTACATTTGCAAAAGTGATATAAACTTCATCTATTTCTCCTGGAAGAAATATTCTTTTATTAATTAAATCTATTTTACCAGAATATCTACTGCTGCTACCTTTAAAATCAAACAATGGTCTGTAACCTGATTCAAAAGGTGTTTTTCTCCCATTCTCTTTATATAAATAAATTTGTGCTTTTATCTTTAACATAATAAACTTTAATTACCGATTGGACTTGAGTTTGAAGGTATAACTTTTTTAATATTTTGCAATTGTTCAGCAGGAACTGCTACTGCAGACATTCCATCTGCAGTAAAACTCGTTGTAGTTCCCATAACACTATTAGGAACTTTTGCCTCTATAATAGTATTGGGAATACCATCAAAACCATAATTTAATTTTCCAAACTGTGCTGCATTTTCTGCACTAGTTGCAAATAATTTTGATGTTTCATAACCTCCAGCAGTAGTTCTTAAGCCATTAGATGCGATATCTGATAATTCAGCATTAGAAACGGCTCTAAATAAACTTGTCGTTTTTCCTGCTGCAGACAATGCTTTTGTAGCCGCTCCCATTCCTTTAGCTCCTATAACTGCACCTGCAATCTCACCAATAACTTCTCCTCTTTGACTACCATTACCATTGACTAATTTGTTCCCTCCACTAACTACTCCGTTTAAAAGAGCATTACCAGCCCCAGTAGAGTTTGTCCCTAGTACTTTATCTAATGCGCTAGAGCCTTGCGACCCAACGGCAACCCATAAGGCCGCATTTCCAATTCCTTTGGCAATTTCTACTGGATGAGCAACAGAGTTTATTAAACCTTTTGCACTATGAACCAAACCTTGCGAAATACCCATAACATGAGCACTAACACCATTGGGGTTAGCCGCTTTATCAGCATTCATTACAGCTTGAAACCAAATACCTTCCAATCCTTCCAATTCTCGATGACTAATTACTTTATTTTCAGCAAAGTTATAAGGTGATTGATAGCTATATTTTTCAGCTAACGGGTCAATACACATAAATCTTCCAATAGCATAATCGTAATTTCGCCACTTGAAGCTATCCCAGTTCAGTGATAGCTCGTCCTGCAGTTCTTTTCCATTGAACTTATACTTATTACTAGCAGCTACATAATCATTATACCCCTTGTGTTTCAATCCAAAAGGATAATAATTATTCTTGTCAACAATATTAAGAACCTGAGTCACAGGATTTTTAGTATAACTCAATCGTATGTTACCTAAGTGATCTTTGTATTGATAGATATATTTATAAGAACTTCCTGAAGGCTCTTACATAACCTTCCACAGTTCGGGGCTTTTATATTCTTTATCGATTTTCTTTGCGTTCACGAGCGGGACGCTCGCGCCAGCGGGGGGAATTAAAATTTTATATTCTTTTTCAATTCGTTATATCGTTATTTTATAAAAACACCTAATCTGTAACATTACCTAATCGACTACAAAAACCTCTTTCGAGAATAAACAATCACTGGTTCTTAAGATCATTTTGTCTCGTGGTATATTCTTCTGTGGTTTCAAAAATTTATGATCGCGTATAACTATATTTAGCATTTGCTTACCTTTTTTTTCAAAAACAGCTTTAAACTCAAATTTACCTGTATTTAATGAATCAACATAGGATAACAAAGCATTATTGTCAACTTCTTTATAATTAGCAAGTTCTTTGTTTACACTAGTTGATAATACAAGTACTAAAAACCTGCTACTAGTTACAGTAGAATCAATATTACTCACATCATATTGAAGTTTACCATCAATAACTTTATTTACTTTTACTGTATCAGGAAAGCTACAAAATAAAATTTTACTTTTACTTAGATTGCTTTTTAAAGTTTCTGTTGAATTTTCTTCTTTCTTGTTATTACATGATGTTATAAGCAATACAGTAAATGCAAAGCTAATTATCTTAAAAATCCGTTCCATATTTTTTATTGAAATTTTCAATACGTTTCTGTTGTATATTTTTAGCCTCATTAGTTACTCTTGCAGAATCTTTTTTATTGACAATAGTATCTTTATTAAATTTAGTAGCTGATCTTGAACCGTTACCACTTGCGTCAAATGTCACCTTGGGTACTGATATTTGAACTTCACTATTTTCTGTTTTCATTGTTGGTTCAGATTTTACTTCATCTCCGCCATCTGGACTCTTTACAAAAGGATTACTGCCATCAGGGGCTACACCAGGTACCGTTGTAGGCGGGCCATAAACATCTGTTAATCCAACAACTACACTCATGTCAACTTGTTTTGTCTTTCTATCTCCTTGATCGGTTGTCATTCCACCTTGTTTTCCACCTTCCGTCGCAAAACTAACACCAAAACCAGATGCTTTTTGAGCTTTTTCAGCCTTTCCTATTTTAATATCAGGCGTTATTTTATCCAATATTGTACTAGCTTTCTGAGAAAGTATATTTCTAGTATTTGAAACAACAGTACTTACTTTATTTGAAACATAATTTTTAACTACTGATGTAGCTCTACTAATTAATCCCGTAATAGAATTATCTGGCCACATCCCAACAGGGTCAATAAAATAAACAGGATTATCCATAGCATAATTATAAGGCGACCATCTACGACCTTTCTCAGCGAGCGGGTCAATCTGCCAAAATCTTGGAGCATCGGGAGTATAAATTCTCGCTCCATAATCGTAAACATTAAGCCCTAATTCGTCCTGCAATTCTTTTCCATTGTACTTATACTTATTATTAGTAGCTACATAATCATTATACCCTGTATGTTTCAATCCAAAAGGATAATAATTATTTTCATCAATAATGGTAAGAACCTGAGTCACCGGATTTTTAGCATAACTTAATCGTATGTTCCCTAAGTGATCCTTGTACTGGTACACATATTTATAAGAACCTACGAAAGGCTCTACATAACCTTCCACAGTTTGGGGCTCTTTTATATTCTTTATCGATTTTCTTTGTGTTCACGAGCGGGACGCTCGCGCCAGCGGGGGAGCACTCCGTTATGGAATGGCTTTAAAAAGTAATGATTCATAATAATTTGACTTATGCAATATTCTCTAAATATAACAAGTAAATTGAAAAAATGAAATTGCAAACAATGAATAATATTATTCCAAAAAATATCCAACTGCCTTTTCTGTTTTTATCTATTGACAATTGGTCAAATTCTTTATTGAAATTTTTCCATTTACTATCATGTGTAAAAATTATGTGATTACAAATAGCAATGAAGACCGCTATAGATATATAAATCCCTTTAGAGAGGTTTAGAGCACTATCAATGTAAACGTTATAATAATTAAGCACAGACACTACAAACCAGAACTCTAAAGCGATTATTGCTAAAGATGCTTTAAAGTCAGTTAGAAATTTACCTCCCGATTTCTCTGATGTATAATCAATTAATGTATACATCTTGTAAAAAAAATAATAGTAAGCTTTTTTTAATAACATATTTAAAATTTTAAAGCAGAGTTATTCAAAAGTGAATGTCCTGTCATTTTTATTTCTTGATCCTCTGTTCTTTTTGCTGTATTTGCCGCTCCTTCAAATCCCCCTGGGTAGAAAACGTCAATACCTGTATAAACAGCTGAAGCAATAGCTCCAGGAGGCCCTCCCATTAATCCCCATGCTCCCATACCAGTATTAAGGCTTGCCTTAGCAGGATGGACTGCATTTGGTGATTTAGAATTTTTAGTCCATTCAATAACTCCATATGTATCTGTTGCTAAACCTATCCCAAAACCAATTCTCCCTAAACCTTTACCAATTTTGCCGAAATTATATGTTGTAATACTAGCACGACTTCCTCCAGCCCATGCACTTTGGTAATACCTTAAACTAAGTTGACTACCATTATAAACACCATTCGTAATTCGAAAAGAACCACTGATTTGTTCAATTCCTGTAGCTCCATAGCCTGCAAGCGCATTAACCTGTCCAATAGTAGACATTGTATTACTTGGCTCTGGAGCTGATACTAATGCTGATTCTTGAACTCCATCATTACTGAATTTTTCATTAGAACCTTCCTCTCCTTTGGTATAACTTATATGATTTTTTTTATCATTTATTGCAAAAGAACCATCATCATTTTTACTAATTGAACCTCTAATATTATGTTCACGTCTATAAGCTCTTGCTTCCTTCCTAGTTTCAAAGAGACCAGTAGGGTCTGTATACATGATTGGATTATCAAATCCAAATCTGTAAGGAGTTATTGCTGGAGCAAATTCTGCAAGTCTATCAATTCCAAAGAACCTACCTAATGCATTATCATATTCACGGAAGTCCATTGCTGTAATGTTAAGTCCAAGCTCATCTTGCAGCTCTTTTCCGTTATATTTATACTTATTACTAGTAGCAACATAATCATTATACCCCTTGTGTTTCAATCCAAAAGGATAATAATTATTCTCGTCAATTATGGTAAGAACTTGTGTTGCCAGGTTTTTCGTGTAACTTAATCGTATGTTGCCTAAGTGATCTTTGTACTGGTACACATATTTGTAAGAACCTGTGGAAGGCTCTACATAACCTTCAGCAGTTGGGAAAAACTTCAGAACTCCGGTATATCCTCTTCCTGCCCTTGTGCATTTGTTGGCCATACTTTCATATTGAAATCCTCCTAAATAGTCTGTAATGGTAGTGATGCAAGTGCCTTTATTAACCGTTTTACTTAGTTTTACGCCATTGGCATTGTAAATGTACTCAATATTTCCGGTGGTCGCAAAGGTAATTTTTAGAGGTAAATTCAAGTGGTTGTAAGTGATAGAAGTGATGTTTTTGTTTTTATCGGTAATCATATTTCCATTGGCATCATAGGTAAAATCATCCCCGGTTTTATTACCATCTATAAAACCTTCGTTGTCATTTCCGGCAGTACCGTCGATTACTTTGGTCAGTTGATTGGAGTTTTCATTTAAATAATCATAAGTCAAATCATCTGTTTGAAAAACAATAGACGGTGCATCACTGGTTCCATATCGCTGCAAAGATTTAATGTTTCCGTTTTTATCATAACTCAAACTTTCGTTATAGGCCCCTGAAATCGGAATAGCGTCATTGGGTTTACTGTAAATCGCACTGGTTAAACGATTCAGGTTGTCGTACTGATACCCATAGGAACGCTTGGTAAGATCGGTGTTGGTCTTCCAATAGGTCTCTGAAATGTTTCCGTTGTACAAAGCCTGAACCTGTGAGTTGCCCGGTTGTTTGTCATAGTTTATCTTAAAGGCAAACAGATCCACCGGGTCCGTATCTTGCTGTAGGTTTTCCACATTGTTGATTCCGGTAAGCCAGCCTCTAATGTTGTACCTATAATGTACTTTCTGCAAAGGGCTTGCTGTGTTGTTCCCTACATTTTTAACGATCAATTGTCCTAAGTCATCATAAGTGTTATCTGCCAAAAGTTCTACTGTTCCGCCATTGATTTGGTGGGTGTGCGTCAGCAAACGATCCTGCGGCGAATAGGTGTATTCTTCTCTTATGATGAGCTCGGTATCTCCTGAGGTACGTTTGTGTTTGGTGATGGTATAGAGTGACTTTCCAATAAAATCTAGTTTGCTGTCGGTATTGGTATAACCGCTTAAATAATTCTGAGTTCGAGTACTCACTGCTCTGGCTTTTCGATCGTAAAAGGTAGTGGTGGTTTCTCCTGATGTTTCTGAGGCAGTGGTTAAGGCTCTTGTCCAGTTTCCGGTTACCAGACCTTTGGCATTGTCTAAAACGGTCTGATCTTCAATAGTTGTAGGCTTAACAGCTGCATTAGGATAATTATAATTGTCGTAATAGGTAACGGTTAAAAGTTTAAATTTCGTTGGAGCAATGTTATTGCTGTAGTATACCGGTATATCGTCTATGGTTCCTGAACTTTGTTTCGTTTCAAATAAAACGGCAGCGGTATTTTGGGCATCCTGTAATGCCTTTCTGGTAGCTGAATTTGAGGTTTGACTGCTCCAGCCCGTATAAACAGGTCTGCTAAAGGCGTCGTATTTGGTAATGAGCCAGCCTTCGGCAGTTTCATCTTTAAAAGGTGAAAAAGCCGGTCCTGTGGCTACGGGACGATCGAGTTTGTCGTACACTATAAACTCCCATTGTTTTCCGGGCAGTTTTTTCTCGACCAGACGATTGCGGTAGTCGTATTTGTACTGGTAACACAATCCGTTTAGAATCTCGTCATTAACTGCACCCGATACTTTTGGGGGCAATACATAGGTCAGATTCCCATAAATATCGTAAACGTAGTACGTATCATGTGGATTGCCTGAATTGTAGGTTCTTTTTAAGATAACCTGCCCTTCGGTATTTTTAAATTCTACCGTCGAACCGGCACTTTCGCTTGGGGTTGCAGTTGTATTTTCATCGTGCGTAATCGTTTTATAGAGTCTTCCTTCCGCATAGGTTCCTGCATCAGTAAAACTAATGTCGTACAATCCTAAACCTGCGTCCCAAGTAGTATTGGCTTTGTAGAGTTTTACCGCATCCACATCGGTATTGGCCTGGTAATCGATTTTAATTTCATGGCCTTTGCCCATTTCCCACGAAGCTCCCGGAGCAGCTTGTTTTAAAACGCGGTTCAATGGTGATGGTTCAAATGCTTTTTGAGAGAAAGGATTTGAGGTATTATCGTATTCCGATTTACCATAAAAGATGGTTGCTGCACTTATAGCTGTTTTCGGGTCGATCATGGGGTAACTGTTGCTTCCATTGGCCACTGCATACGGCAGGTATTCTTTGACTTGCCGGCCAAAGTCATCATACTCCATAGGGGTTACAATGTCTTTGTCTCCTGTTCCCTGACCGATGGCAATGGTTTGTATCGGACGGCCTAATCCGTCAAAATAGGTTACAGTCTGACTCATTTCGTCCTTGGTAAGCGTGCTTAGATTTGCTGCTTTAACCGGTTTTTTAGGACTTAGGGTGTATATAAAGTTTTCATTGCTAAGCGTTTGGGCTTTTATACTCAAACTTGTTACTAATAACAGACAGATAATTGGCTTGTACTTTTCCATAAGCTGCTTTGGTTCAGTATTTTGTATATCTTAGGTTCTGTTACTAAACCCAGTATTCTTATTTGTAAGTTTTTTTCAGGTCTTACAGTATCCCGCTAAATTTTGATAGAAATTATGAAGATAAAACAAACAATCAGTGCTAAATTCAATAAGCGATAATATTGATGTAATAAATGGATCATAACATTACACATTTGTAAGTATAAAAAATAAGAACTGTATTAGGTAAAGCTTATGCTCTCAGAAAATGGAAATTTCTTTACCTATAATTTTAATCAAAAAAAAGCGCAACAATATTTGATCGTTGCGCATAACATAATTTCTATCGTTTGACGAACTTAAAAAGATTCCCTTAATCACTGTTATCGACAAATTAGAATTTGATCAAAAACAGGTCTTTCACATAAATCTTAACTTATAATTTTACCATAAAAAAAAGCCGACACTAAAAATAATGTCGGCTTTCTATAACTAGAGAGAAACTCTCCTATTTTGTAATGAATTTTGGGTTGATTAAATTATCCAATGAATAAATTTCGTCCCATTTTTCCTGAGTGATTAATTTTCTTTCAATCACGGCAATCTGATGTACACTTTTGTTCAATTTTAAAGCTTCACCCGCAATACTGGCACTTTCTTCATAACCTAAAATTGGGTTTAGCTGAGTCACGATTCCAATACTATTCATGACCATATTGTAACAGTGATCTTCATTTGCAGTGATTCCAATGATACATTTATCAATTAAGGTCTGAATTGCATTTGAAAGATAATCCAATGAAGTAAACATAGCAAAAGCAATTACCGGCTCCATCACATTCAATTGTAATTGTCCCGCTTCGGCTGCCATAGTTACAGTCAAATCCTGTCCGATTACATAAAAACAAGTCTGATTTACCACTTCCGGAATTACCGGGTTTACTTTCCCTGGCATGATAGAAGATCCCGGCTGACGTGCAGGCAGATTGATCTCGTTAAATCCTGTTCTTGGTCCTGAGCTCAACAATCTTAAATCGTTACAGATTTTAGAAATTTTAACGGCCGTTCTTTTCAATGTTCCCATGATTTGAACATAAGCTCCGGTATCTACGGTAGCTTCAATTAAATCAGGAGAAAGGGTTAACGGAATTCCAACTTCTTTTGCTAAGTAGTTTACGCAAATTTCAGGGTATCCTTCCGGTGCGTTTACTCTTGTTCCGATAGCTGTTGCTCCCATATTGATCTCCAAAACCAAACTCTGAGCATCTCTTAATCTTCTAACATCTTCTCCAATAGTGGTAGCATAAGAGTTAAACTCCTGCCCTAAAGTCATAGGAACAGCATCCTGCAATTGTGTTCTTCCCATTTTCAGAACACTTTTGAACTCTTCTCCTTTTGCAGCAAATGCTACTTCAAGACCTTCTAAAGTTTTAATAAAACTTTCTATTTTCAGATAAAGTGCAATTCTAAAAGCTGATGGATAGGCGTCATTAGTAGACTGAGAGCAGTTTACGTGGTTGTTTGGGTGTAAGAAGTTATAATCTCCTTTTTTATGTCCTAAATATTCTAAACCAATATTAGCGATTACTTCGTTAGCGTTCATGTTTACCGAAGTTCCGGCTCCACCCTGAATCAAATCGCTTACAAATTCCTGATCAAATTTACCAGCAATTACCTGATCACTTCCATAACAAATTGCTTCTGCTATTTTAGCATCTAATGCGCCACAATCTTTGTTAGCCAAAGCTGCCGCTTTTTTTACATAACCTAATGCTTTGATGAATAAAGGTTCTTTTGAAATAGGAATTCCTGTGATATTAAAATTCTCTACTGCTCTGAAGGTTTGGATACCATAATATAGATGATTTGGAATGTCTAATTCCCCTAAAAAATCATGCTCTTTTCTTGTTGATCCCATATAATTTAAATTATTACGTTTTAACTTTAAAAAACAGTGTAAATCTACATCAAATTACCCTCATAGGAAAATATTTCAAATCAAATACTGCTAAGATTTTCTTAAATTTTACCTCTAAAATTAAGTACTTAACATTTTAAGGGTCAAAAAATATCAAATTCACAAAAAACACCTCTAAACAGAGTTCCTTAACTGCATCAGGCAAAAGGTCTTAACCTCCTTTTCTATTCCGTCCGAAAGTCACCTTCGGGATCGAAAATTATCTTTATTTATCGTCTGCTAGTACTCGTATAATTAGTATCTTTTCGGTCTGAAAATTATCTTTAAAAATCAACTTGAAAAAAGAATCTCAATATTTCCTTGATAAAGAATACGATACCATTATCTATGGTAAAGAGGATGTCAATTTTAAAGATTTTGAATGTTGTGTTTTTAACAATTGTAATTTTTCTGCCTGTACCTTTTTAGCCGTTACTTTCATCGATTGTGTTTTCAACGATTGTATTTTCAGCGAAGCTAAAATTAACTATGTTGCCTTTCGAACCGCCACTTTTAATCGCTGCGAAATTAAAGACGTTAATTTTACCATGTGCGACAAACTGATCTTTGAAATTCATTTTTACGATTGCATTTTGGATTTTTCAAAATTTTACACTTTAAAGATCAAAGGAACCACTTTTACGAATTGTAGTTTAATTGCTGTAGATTTTATGGCTACCGACCTCACCAGCGTCCTGTTTGAGAATTGCGATTTGTATCGCTCTGAATTTAACAAAGCCATCGCCAATAAAGCCGATTTCAAAACCAGCTACAATTACACTATTGATCCCTCAAAAACTAAACTAAAAAAAGCAGTTTTTGCTTTGAATGAAGTAAAAGGATTGTTATTCAAGCACGATGTGATTGTGAGTTAAAGTGGTAGTTTTCTGTTTACAGTCTCAGTTCTCAGTCTCAGTTCTCAGTCTCAGTTCTCAGTCTCAGTTCTCAGTCTCAGTCTCAGTTCTCAGTCTCAGTTCTCAGTCTCAGTTCTCAGTCTCAGTTCTCAGTCTCAGTTTTCAGTCTCAGTTCACATCTAACAGTTCACATCTAACAGTTTACAGTTTACATTTTACAGTTCACAACTTACATCTCACTTCCAAAAGAATATATGGCTCAATTCTAGAACTTCTTCTCCATCACATAATCTTCCATCAAGTAACCGTTTCCAATATCAAGATCGGATTCTCCAACAATTTCAAAACCTATCTTTTTGTAAAAACCCAGAGCCGTATTAAATCGGTTCACATTTAGGGATAATGCCTGAGAATTGTGTACTGCCCCAAGCCTTTCAATTTCTTCAATCACTTTTTTACCAATTCCTTTTCCCTGAGTTTCCGGTAAAAGGTAAATTTTATGAATTTTGGTTGCTGCTTTTTCTTTATAATTGTGTTCAATTCCGATAAACCCTATAGTGGTCATCTCATCCTCAATCATATAAAACAACTGCTCTCTTTTTTCTAACTGATCAGCCAAAGCTTCATCAGAGTAAAAAAGATCCAACATATAATCTAATTGTTCTTTGGTTAAGATTTCACCGTATGTAATCGGCCATGTTATATGTACTATTTTTTGAATTTGTTTAATATCTCTAACTGTAGCTTCTGAAATTGCAATCATAATTCTATTTTAAAATGCTTTTATTATTTTGTAAAAACTTGATTTTCCTGTTCACTTACCCTAATAAAGGTAGTTCGTTTGGTAAGTTCCTTTAGACGCGAAGCCCCTACATAGGTACAAGTACTTCGTAAACCTCCCAAAATATCTAATATTGTATTTATAACCTCACCCTTAAAAGGTACCTGCACTGTTTTACCTTCACTTGCCCGGTACTCAGCCACTCCCCCAACATGTTTCTCCATAGCTGTTTTAGAACTCATTCCGTAAAACTGCTTGAATTTCTGTCCCTTTTTTTCAATCACTTCGCCGCCACTTTCTGTATGTCCTGCCAACATTCCGCCTAACATTACAAAATCCGATCCTGCACCAAATGCTTTTGCCACATCTCCCGGTGTCTTACAACCGCCATCACTAATAATATGTCCACCTAAACCGTGAGCAGCATCGGCACATTCAATAATAGCCGAAAGCTGTGGATACCCTACGCCTGTTTTTACACGGGTAGTACAAACAGAACCACCACCAATTCCTACTTTTACTATATCAGCACCAGCCAAAAGTAGTTCTTCAACCATTTCTCCCGTAACTACATTTCCAGCAATTATAACTTTGTCTGGATATTGTTTGCGAGTTTGCTTCAAAAACTGCACAAAATGTTCTGAGTAGCCATTTGCAACATCGATACAAATAAATTTAAGCAATGGATTCTCTGTAATAATCCGGCTTATTTTTTCAAAATCTTCTGTCCCTGTTCCCGTACTGATCGCAATATGATCATAAAAATCAGTTGTCTTATCTTTTAAAAACACCTTCCATTCTTGTGGAGAGTAGTGTTTATGAATGGCTGTAAAGAGTTTTTCTTTCGCTAAAACTCTGGCCATTTCAAAAGTTCCTACCGTATCCATATTCGCCGCCATAATTGGAACTCCGGACCAAGACGAAGTACTGTGCAAAAACTTAAAATCTTGTTTTAAAGAAACTTCAGATCTGCTTTTTAGCGTTGATCTCTTTGGACGAATCATTACATCTTTAAATCCCAGTTTTAAATCAGCTTCTATTCTCATACGTTTCCGTTTTAGTGGCTCTCAAATATAGTGAATTACGGATTGTGAATGGTGAAATATTAGATGTAAAATGTTAGATGTGAACTGAATACTAAATACCGCTCACTATAAACTATAAACTGTAAACTATAAACTACAAACGTTACCCGTGAATAGTTTCTCCTTTTCCGTAATTGGTAATAATTGATTCTTCGAAAGCCAGCCACTCTCTCCAGCGTTTTTCTACGTCAATTCCAACGCCGTACTTTCGGGCATAGGTGATAAAAGTAGTGTAATGTCCGGCTTCGCTTTCCATTAACTCTCTGTAAAAAACGGCCAGTTCTTCGTCCTGAATATTTTCAGAAAGCACCTTGAAACGCTCACAGCTTCTGGCCTCGATCATCGCAGAAAACAACAGTCTTTCAACCAGTCCGGAAACACGGCTTCCGTCTCCACTTTTCTTCATGTACTGATACAGTTCGTTTACGTAATCGTCTTTACGCTCACGTCCAAGCTTCAATCCTCTTTTAATGATAATGTTATGAACCTGCTCAAAATGATCGATTTCTTCTTTGGCTAACGCCAATAAATCCTGCACTAAATCCTGATGTTCAGAATTATTAGTAATAATCGTAATCGCATTTGTTGCTGCTTTCTGCTCGCACCAAGCGTGATCCGTCAGGATTTCTTCAATATTTTTCTCTACAATATTGACCCATCTTGGGTCTGTTGGCAGTTGTAATCTTAGTACGCCCATTTTTTGTTGTTATTTGTTTCAGGTTTCAAGTTTCTTTTGTTTCAGGTTTCTTTTGTTTCAGGTTTCAGGTTGCTTCCACAACTTAAAAGGTTTAACTTTCTATATTTTCCGCGGTAAAAAACATGAAACTTAATTACTCCCAGAACTAAAAAAAGTTTAAAGTTCTATACCTTTTACAGTACAAAACTTTAAACTTGAAACTTTTAAGCTTGAAACTTTATTAGTATACGAAAATTGGTCTTTCGCTCATCATTTCATTTACTTCATCTGCTACGGCTTCGATAACTGCTTCGTTTGTATGATCCACAAGCACTTTATCAATTAAAGCAACAATCGTTTCCATATCTTCTTCCACTAAACCACGAGTTGTGATTGCAGCTGTTCCGATACGGATTCCTGAAGTTACAAATGGTGATTTATCATCAAATGGAACCATGTTTTTATTTACTGTAATTTCTGCTTTTACTAATGCATTTTCAGCTTCTTTACCAGAAATACCTTTATTTCTTAAGTCGATAAGCATCATATGGTTATCTGTTCCGCCAGAAATAATGTTGTATCCTCTTTTTACGAAAGCATCAGCCATAGCGCTTGCATTTTTCTGCAATTGCATAGCATAAGTAAAGAAATCATCTTTAAGTGCTTCACCAAAAGCTACTGCTTTAGCTGCAATGATGTGCATTAAAGGTCCACCTTGATTTCCAGGGAAAACAGCAAGATCTAATAAAGAAGACATCATTCTGATTTCTCCTTTTGGAGTTTTTAAACCTTGTGGGTTTTCGAAATCTTTCCCCATCAAGATTAAACCTCCACGTGGTCCGCGTAATGTTTTATGAGTAGTTGTAGAAACAATATGACAATGTGGAATCGGGTCATTCATCAATCCTTTAGCGATAAGACCTGCAGGATGAGAAATATCAGCAAACAAGATAGCTCCTACGCTGTCTGCAATTTGTCTGAAACGTGCAAAATCCATATCACGTGAATAAGCCGAAGCTCCTGCAATGATTAATTTTGGTTGTTCTTTAGTGGCAATTTCCTGAATTTTATCATAGTCTAAACGACCAGTTTCAGCATCTACACCATAAAAAACAGGACGGTACAAACGACCTGAGAAATTTACAGGAGAACCGTGAGTTAAGTGACCTCCGTGAGATAAGTCGAAACCTAAAATAGTATCTCCAGGATTTAAACATGCATGGTAAACTGATGTATTAGCCTGAGATCCAGAGTGTGGTTGAACGTTTGCATATTCAGCTCCAAATAATTCTTTGGCTCTGTCAATGGCAATTTGCTCAATTACGTCTACTACTTCGCATCCTCCGTAGTATCTTTTGCCAGGGTAACCCTCGGCATATTTGTTAGTTAAAACAGAACCAGCTGCTTTCATTACCTCATCACTTACAAAATTTTCTGAAGCGATAAGTTCTAATCCGTGAATTTGTCTGTCCTTTTCTTCTAGTATAAGGTCAAAAATTTGTTCGTCTCGTTGCATTTTTTCGTTTTTCGTTAATTTCCTGCAAAAATACAAAAAAACGTTTGTCAAACTGTTAGATTATGATATATTTGACATAGAATTTTTCAACAAATAATTAACATTCACATGCCAATAACCGCTAACGATACTAAGAGAAAATCATGGTTAGAAGTACCTGAAAATAGTGATTTCCCTATTCAAAATATTCCATTCGGTATCTTTCTTACCAAAGAAAATGTTGTTACTGTAGGAACAAGAATTGGCGATTACGCTATAGACTTAGGGGCTCTACAACAATTAAACTACTTTGCAGGAATAGATCTGACTGATGATATGTTCATGCAGGACACTCTTAATGATTTCATTTCTTATGGAAAAATAACATGGAGATTAGTCCGTAACCGTATTGCTGATATTTTCGACGAAACCAATCCGCAATTAAGAGATTCAAAGAAAGACCGCGATATTGTTATTTTCAATATTGATGATGTCGAAATGCAATTACCAGTTTTAATTGGTGATTATACGGATTTCTATTCCAGTAAAGAACACGCAACGAACGTTGGAAAAATGTTCCGTGATCCTGAAAACGCTTTATTGCCAAACTGGTTACACATTCCGGTAGGATACCACGGAAGAAGTTCTACCATAGTTCCGTCAGGAATTCCGGTACACCGCCCGATGGGACAAACTTTGCCTGCAGGACATGATACCCCGGTATTTGGAGCATCCCGTTTAGTAGACTTTGAATTAGAAACCGCTTTCATTACTACAGATGTAAATGTAATGGGCGAAAACATTTCAACTTACGAAGCAGAGGACTATATTTTCGGAATGGTTTTATTAAACGATTGGAGCGCACGTGACATTCAAAAGTGGGAATATGTACCACTTGGACCATTTTTAGCTAAGAACTTTGCTTCTTCAATCTCTCCATGGATTATTACAATGGATGCTTTAGAACCTTTTAGAACTAAAGGCCCTAAACAAGATCCTACTCCGCTTCCCTATTTACAAACAAAGGGCAAAAAAGCGTACGATATTCATTTAGAGGTTGCTTTAAAACCTGAAAATCAAGAAGAAACCGTACTTTCAAGATCAAACTTCAAATACATGTACTGGTCTATGGCACAGCAGTTAACACATCATACATCCAACGGATGTCGTGTAAACTCTGGTGATATGATGGGTTCAGGAACTATTTCCGGCCCAACTGAAGACAGCTTTGGCTCGATGTTAGAACTAACCTGGGGAGGAAAAAACCCAATAGCCTTAAATGGTGGTGGTGAGCGTAAATTTATAGAAGATGGTGACACAGTAATCATCAGAGGTTTCTGCGAAAGCAATGAAGTACGTATTGGCTTTGGAGAAGTTTCAAGCCAATTATTACCTCCTTTTGTGAGACAATGAAGAGATCCTGCCGTATCGGAAGATATATAAGCAAAAAAACCTTGTTAGCTGACTAACAAGGTTTTTTTTATTCTTTTTGCCACAGATTAAAGGATTAAAAACTGATTTTTTATAATCTGCGAGAATCCTTTAATCTGTGGCAAAAAAATTCGATATCCTTCGAAATCTAAAAATTAAGCCGGAATCTGTTGACTCAAACAGTGTAATGTTCCAAAGCCCCAAATAAAATCAATACAACTGATACCGATTACTTCTCTGTCAGGAAAACATTCAGCAAGTATATTCAAAGCTACACGATCATTGCTATCGTTAAAAGTAGGAACCAGTACACAATTATTCAAAATTAGAAAATTCGCATAGCTAGCCGGTAATCTTAACGTATCAAAATCAACACGTTTTGGCATTGGCAATGCTACGATAGTTGGTGATTTTCCGTCTTCCAGTTTTGCATTTTGCAAACGTTTCAAATTGTCCTGTAATGGTTTATAATTAGAATCGTTTTTATCCGTTTCTACAATCGTTACAATAGTATCTTCGTTTACAAATCGGCATAAATCGTCGATATGTCCGTGTGTATCATCTCCTTCTATTCCGTCACCCAGCCATATTACATTGGTAACTCCTAAGTATTCCTTAAAAACAGCCTCGTAATCTTCTTTAGTAAAACCTGCGTTTCTAACCTGAATGGTCGGATGCATCAAACATTCTTCAGAAGTCAATAAAGTTCCTTTTCCGTTTACATCAATTGCACCACCTTCTACAATTACAGGTTTCCCCTTATACATTACCTGCGTAAGCGGAACATCAATAAAATCGGCTATTTTAGCAGGAACAAATTTATCCAGCTGGTAGTTTTTGTACTTCGCCCAACCGTTGAAATTAAAATTCAAAGCTTCTCTTTTTGAACCATTTTGTACAATAATTGGCCCCGAATCACGCATCCAGCTTCTATTGGTTTTGTGAACAATAAAAGAAACATTCGCCAGATTCACTCGTCCCATTTCCAGCATTCCATTTACTTTTTCTTTTAGTTTTTCATCGGCTACAACCAAAAAAACAGTTTCAAAAGTGGCTACTTTTTTAATAAATTCTACAAAAGCCCATTGAACAGCTTCGTATTTTCCCGGCCAATCGTTTCCATTATGCGGAAAACACAATACAATTCCTTGTTGTTTCTCCCATTCCGCCGGAAACCTTCTATTATTTGTTGACATAAAATGATTCTAAATTTGAAAGTGTACAAAGATAATGAGATAATGTGATAATTAGATAATGTGATAATTAGATAATTGGAGAATTAGACAATTGAGCAACCTAACAATTTAATAAATAACAAATTAACCAGTTATCTAATTAACAGATTAAGTTAAAGATTAAATAATAAAGCCTTAATATAAGACCACAATCTGCTAATTACATTTGGCAAAACTAAAAAACACAAAAATGAAAAATGTAAGCCTTTCATTATTAGCTGCTTTATTTGTTATGGCAAGCTGTAATAATGATGAAACCTCAAAAAATCAGGAATCCGAAATTGTGGTCAACGAAAATCCGGGTTCTTTTAAAGAAATCGGTTCGATCACTATTGGCGGCGAAGCTGCCGCTGAGATTTCGACATATGATGAAAAAACAAAAAGACTTTTTACAGTAAATAATAGCGGAACGAATCAAATTGATGTCATTGATATTTCCGATCCTACAAAACCCGTTAAAATTGGTAAAATCGATCTGACTCCGTACGAAGGTGCTTCCAATAGTGTTGCAGTTTACGATGGAAAACTGGCTGTTGCTTTAGAATCAACTCTTAACAAACAAGGAAATGGAAAGGTGGTTATTTTTAATACCAGCGATTACAGCTTAATCAAACAAGTTCCCGTTGGTGCATTACCCGATATGATTACGTTTTCGCCGGACGGAAAATTCATCATGACGGCTAACGAAGGAGAACCTAACACCGATTATACGCAGGATCCAAACGGAAGCATTTCTATTATTGATACAGCTACTTATGCTGTTACCACTTTAGATTTCAGTTCTTTTAGTGGTCAGGCCGAAGCTTTGAAAAAAGAAGGACTTAGAATTTCAAAATTTGCCAAGAGTTTTACTCAGGACATAGAACCTGAATACATTACCATATCTGATGATTCTAAAACTGCCTGGGTGACTTTACAGGAAAATAATGGTGTTGCCAAAGTAGATCTAACTTCTAAAACCATCACAGCTCTTTATCCTCTGGGCTTTAAAAATTTCAATACCGCCGAAAATGCCATTGATGTAAGTGATAAAGACGATAAAATTGCTTTTAATCCCTGGAAAGTAAAAGGAATGTACATGCCGGATGCCATTAGTCATTTTTCAGCAAACAATACTCCTTATTTTGTTACAGCCAACGAAGGTGATGCCAGAGAATATGCTGCCTACGCAGATATTAAAAGAATGAAAGACATGAAACTGGATGCCACTGCTTTTCCTGATGCTACCACTTTAAAATTGGAGACTAATTTAGGAAGACTTAACCTTATTGCCGATATGGGAGATGCTGACGGCGACGGTGACCTGGATGAGTTGGTCGCTTTTGGAGCCCGCTCCTTCTCTATCTGGAATGGGAATACCGGAAAAATTGTTTATGATAGTAAAAATGATACAGATAAAAAAACAAATGAACTTGGAACCTACGATGACAAACGTAGCGATGACAAAGGCTCTGAGCCGGAAGCAGTCGTTGCCGCTAAAATGGGATCTCAGAATATTTTATTTGTTGGTTTAGAAAGATCTGATGCTTTTATGACTTATGATGTAACCAATCCTGCTTCACCACAATATTTACAGACGGTAAAAACCGGTGACGCTCCGGAAGGAATACTCTTCATTCCGGCTTCTAAAAGTCCAACCAAAAGAAGTTTGTTAGTCGTTAGTAGTGAAGGAGATGGAACTGTAAAAATATACCAACCAGATTTAAAATAACCTTCACATTTACAATTTCAAAAAGGGGCTAAAAATTAAATTTAGCCCCTCTTTTTGACCAAATATTTTGATTTCATTAACATATTTGCATAATTAAAACCCAAAAGATGGGAATTATGTAAGACCAAATAGAACACTATCTAAATTTCGTACTATAAATTTGTCCTGAGTTTAAAAGTTAAGGCTCAAAAATAATATTAAATAAAAATTTGGATATCATGAAAAAGAAATTAGCTTCAGTATCACTTTTACTACTATCAATCGCTGCCAGTGCACAAAACACGACAACGACATCGGCCCCGTCTACAATTGACAAACCTGCTTACAATAAATGGTCTATAGAATTAAACGGAGGTTTAAACAAACCTATGAGAGCCATAACACCTGGTTATTCAACAGAATCAGTTAGTCCGTTTCATGCCGATTTAGGAGTAAGATATATGTTTAATCCTAAATTTGGTTTGAAACTGGATGTTGGATACGATCAATTTCAGGAACGTAAAGACACTCCGGAGTTTGACAGCAAATATTACAGAGCAAGTTTACAAGGGGTTGTTAACCTTGGAAGAGCTTTAAACTTTGAAACCTGGACAAATACTTTCGGTTTATTGGCACATGGAGGTTTTGGGGTTTCTCAATTAAGCAGCGATAAAGGTTTTGACGGGAAAGATTATATGGCTCACGGAATTATGGGATTAACCGGACAAGTGAGACTAAGCAACAGAGTTGCTTTAACCGGAGATCTTACCGGAATTGTTAACGGAAGACAAAACCACAACTTCGATGGAAAAGGAGTTCCTGCTACCGGTTCATTAGATGGTGTGCTATTAAATGCATCTGTTGGTTTGACGTTTTACTTAGGTAAAAACACAAAACATGCTGACTGGTATTCTGAAGACAATGAAAGACTGAACAAATTAGAAGACCGAGTGAATACAATTGAAACTAATCTTATTGATACCGATAAAGATGGTGTTGCTGATTTGTATGATTTAGAACCAAATACAATTTCAGGAGTGGCTGTTAATACTAAAGGACAATCTATTGATACCAATCAAAATGGTGTTCCGGACGAATTAGAAAGCTATTTAGATAAAACTTATGCTAAAAAAGGAAGTGAAGCTGCTCCAACAAACAAAACGGTTGAAGAATTAATTAACGGAGGGTATGTAAATGTATACTTTGATTTCAATTCTTCTAAACCAACCAATACTTCTCTATCCGGTGTTGATTTCTTAGTGAAATACCTGAAAAACAATCCTGGTAAATCTGCTGATATCATTGGTTATGCAGACGAAATTGGAAACTCAAGCTACAATACTGAATTATCAAGAAAAAGAGCTGAAGCAGTTAAAAAGATTGCAACAAATGCAGGAATCGATGCTTCAAGGCTGAATGTAATTGCTAACGGTGAAGATACTTCTGTGAACAAAAATTCAAAAGAAGCGCGTCAAATCGTAAGAAGAGTTACTTTCCAGGTGAAATAAACAATTCTAAGCTAGTATAAAAAGAGGCTGTTTAAAAATTTAAACAGCCTCTTTTGCATATAAATAATTAAGATTGGAATTAAAGTCCAAAAGCAGTTTTAGTCTACGTCTTACTTCAACGCGGATAAAAACAGATCTTAAAAATTGTAAACTCATTTAAAGAGAAAAAAATCGGTGTCTATCCATTTTATCAGCGTCGAATTAAAGCTAAAATTTTAAAACGATATTGTCTCTGCTAAAAAAAAGAGGCTGTTTAAAATTAAACAGCCTCTACTTCTTTGCCTTTCTATAAAGGTATTTTTTACTTATTGATCAATCGCTCTTTTGGTAATATCGCCAAAAGCATCAATTCTTCTGTCTCTGAAAAATGGCCAGTTCTGACGTACGTTTTCCTGTAGATCCAAATCAACTTCAGCAATTAGAATTTCTTCCTGATCATGAGAAGCCTGAGCCAAAATCTCACCCTGAGGTCCCGCGATAAACGAAGCTCCCCAAAACTGAATTCCTTCTGTTCCTTCAATATATTTTTCTAATCCAATACGGTTTGCAGCGGCAACAAAAACACCATTTGCAACAGCATGGCCTTTCATTACGTTCATCCATGCACCATATTGATTTACTCCATACTCTTCTTTTTCTTTTGGATGCCATCCAATTGCTGTTGGGTAAAATAAAACCTCAGCTCCTTTTAAAGCAGTAATACGTGCTGCTTCCGGATACCATTGATCCCAGCAAATAAGGGTTCCGATTTTTCCTTTTTTAGTCTCAATAGCCTGAAAACCTAAGTCACCCGGTGTGAAATAGAATTTTTCATAGAAATGCGGATCGTCCGGAATGTGCATTTTACGGTATAACCCTGCTTCTGTTCCATCCGTATCAATGATATAAGCACTATTATGATAAATTCCTGCCATTCTTTTCTCAAAGAAAGGAACAATAATTACCACTCCTAATTCCTTTGCCAAGGCACTAAAAGCAATAAATGAAGTACTGTAAAGTGGTTCGGCTAATGCAAAATTATCTACATCTTCGCTTTGGCAAAAATAATGACTGCTGTACAATTCAGGCAGCAAGATTACTTCAGCTCCTTTATTGGCAGCATCTTTTACCCAGCTGATACATTTTTTAAGATTATTCTCGGCAACATCATTCAGATTTAACTGAATAACGGCTATTTTATACTTTCTTTTCGGCATGACATAAAATTTAGAGTGCAAAAATAGTGTTTTTTGAAAGAATGACAAAGAACACCTATCTTCCAGTTCTTATAAAAAAGAAAACCATCTTACAAACATCCCTCTCTATTAAAGAATCAAATGATTGCAAAATGGTTTCGTTACCTAAGATTTATCGTCTAAAAACTTAATTACTCAATAACCACTTTCGTCGTTACGAATTCCGTTTCCGATTTTTTGAATTTGATTTCAAATGTTCCTTTTGTTGCGGACTTAAATTTGTAAACTGTCTTTTTAGGATCTGGTACCTGAGTAGTACAAACTCCTGTTGGATACTTAACTTCAACTTGTAGCCCTTTTACTCCCCCAATGGTCACTTCACCAATTTTACTGAATTCTCCACAAGCATTATCGACAATAAAGGTAACATCGTAGCTCAGTTCTTCATTAACCTTCCCGGTTGCAGGACCTTTCACTTCGGTCACTAAAGCAGCTTTAGTAATTGATTCAGGAATACTTGGTGCGTCATTATCGTTACTGCATGAAGCCAATCCAATCGTTAGAAATAATACTACAAAAACTGATTTTAATTTAAACCTTTTCATATAAAATAATAATTAATTGTTAATTACTATGAAGATGCCGTTGGATGGCAATGGTTGCTTTTCAAATTTGTTAATTCTTTCGACAAAACAAATAAACCATTAAAAATCAAATCTTTATTCCGTCAAAATACTTAAAAAAAAACACCACTTTCTTATGAAAAACCAAAATTTATCGCATAGCCCCGATAGAAACGGCATCCTTTTTCCTGCTTTTTTAGCAGGGAAAAGATAGAGTGAATAGCGGGACAAAAGTCCTTTTTAAAAATAAGTTACAGTGCTTCAAAAAACAAAACACCAGCCTTTCGACTGGTGTTTTGTTTATGTTTTTTTAAACTTTAGAAATCAGTTTATTTTGCAAAACGTTATTTTATTATTTTAAAGCAATACTCTAATCGACTACCTTTTTAAAGAAAAGTGAGATCTAAATACCGCTGGGCTTCCATCAGTATTGATATACTCTATCAAAAACCAATAATCATCAGAAAATAAGTCAATACCATTATATTTTCCATCCCAGCCCTCTCCAATTGTATTTATTTTTTTTAACAATTTTCCATACCTGTCAAAAATGCTAATTTTTGGATTCATTGAAGGCAACAAATCATCGATTTTCCATACATCATTAAAACCATCCTCATTAGGGGTAAAAAATTTAGGATACTTAATCACATTCGCAGTTAGAAATATCTGATTACAGCCATTTTTATCACGAATAACAACCTGATAAATTCCGGATTTAGATACTGAAAAAGAAGGGTCATCCTGAAAATTTATTCCATCTATAGAAAATTCATAATTTCCGATACCATTTGTAACTGAAATAATAATATCCTGAATATCAAAAAAAATACTGTTAACCTTTACCGATGCAATAGCCGACGACGATTTACCGACGACTGAACTGTCATTGGTTACACACCCGGTTAATTGGTCTGTTATTTCAACCGTATAAGTTCCAATTTTACTAACTATAATTCCGGAATCAATATCCGGTAATGTTACACCATCACATTTCCACTTAAATTTATATAATTCATTTGATAATTTTGTATCAATCAAAATTGGGTTCAATAATTGATTTGTAACAGGGTCAACGCAGAGATACTGATCAGGCAAATTTACAAATGGTAAAGGAAGGATTTTAATTAAAAGTATTTGGCTTAAACCCGTACAATAATCATTCTTTTCATTTACTTCTAAAAGATAATCTCCAGGTGGAGTATCTTTCCATTCTATACTGATCTCATTAGTTCTGTCATTATAAGGCTTTAGTATCTTTCCAACAAAACGTGAATCCTTAATGATCCAATTATACACAGATCCTGATGTCCCTAAACCTAAATTCTCAGACCTGTCAACTCCATAATTACTCACACTGCCAAAGCAAATTATTTGTTGCCCCCGGGAGCAAAAAGAAAAAAAAACAAGAAATAAGGCTAATACAATCTTAAGAGAAAAAGAATAACTTTGCTTCGATTTGAATACTATTCGCATCATTTGTGTTTTTTATAACTTTTCAAATTATATTTAATCATAAGAAATAGGACTAGTAACCGGTAATAACTTTTTCACAACTTTAACGGGAGATGGTGAAGTTCTTGAACAATTTGTACTAAAATTACTATCCGTAACAGTTACCGTATAATTAGAACTTTCAGTTGCCTTGTAAGAACTATTGTTTGCACCAATTATATCAATAGTGTCTCGTTGCCATTGGTATAAGAACCCGGGCTTTTCAATTGCTTTCAAAACTACACTGTCACCATCACAAAATGTAGTAGGACCAATAGCTGTTATTGATGCATCAGGCAATGGATGTACTATAACTGATGTAGCTTTTGAAATAGCTGAGCAGCCATTTGCATCAATAACCTTAAGTGTATAATCTGAACTTTCTGTTGCCTTGTAAGAGGCTGAAGTACCTACGATAACATTGTTTTTATTTCTCCATTCATATGATAAATTAGTTTTCATCTTCGAAAGTAATGTAACACTACCACCCTCACAAAATTCTAAGGACTCAGCTGGTAAAATTGTAATTTCGGCAACAGGAAGAGGATTGACTTTAACGCTAATTGGGGCCGATGTTTTTATACAATTATTTCCATTTGTAACCTGTACACTATAATCGGAGCTTTCTGTTGCAACATAGGAACTGTTTACTGCACCTATAATATCCATTCCGCCTTTTTTCCATTGATATTTCAAATTAGATCCAGTATTTGCATTTAGTACCACACTTCCACCAAAACAAAAAGTAGTAGATCCTTTCGGGGTAATCTCAGCCAATGGTAACGGGTTTACAACAACAATCCCGCTAGAAGCAATACTAACACATCCTAAAGAATTTTTCACTTTTACACTATAATTACCCGCTGTACCAGTAGTAATACTTGAAACATTACCGGGATTTCCTCCAGAGGGTGTGGTCCATTCATAAACATAGTCATTTCCAGTATCTGCGGGGGTTACTGTCGCATATAAAGTTGCTTTCGAACCTTCACAAATCACAGCATCATTTACTGTAACTACCGGAAGATCCACAATGGTTACCACTAAAGTAACTTTATCTCCTGAACAAGCAGAATTAGTTTCTGTTACCTCTAAATGATACTCCCCTACTGGAGTAGATCCCCAATCTACGGTAATAGAATTAGTGTTTTGATTCTGAATAACCCCGGAAAACATTGCCTCAACTACACGCCAATTATATGTAGAACCCGGAGTTCCCGATACGCCATCAGCCAAATCAACTGAGTATTTCTTACTTGTGCCAAAACATACCTTTTGCGTAGAAGTTGTTAATTGGGCTTGTACAGATGAGAAAAAAAATACAGTTAATAAAACCAGTACTTTTTTTAGAATTTTATGTGTCAAAATTTTAATCATGAGTAATTACAGAAGTCTGCGGTATATTTATAATATTATAAGTCTTTATTGTTTCACAGTTTAAATTTCCCCGTAATTTAATTTTCACGATACCTTCTTTTAAAAATTTTACCTCTCCGGTTTCAGGATCTACCGTCGCAAGACTTGGGTCAGAACTTGACCAGGGTTTTGCTGGTAAAACAATAGCAGATGATTTTAGATAAACACTTTTACTTTTACAGGGATAAAATGGAATTTCGGGCTCAATTATTTTTGGCGGGGGATCATAATTATTAATTGCATTAAATCTCATAATTACATTATTTAAATCCAGACATCCGCTTTTTGATATGATCACGTATGCACCTGAATAAAAAGCCTGTGAATTAAACTGAATTGTTGATTGCTTGCATTTTATACAATCAGATGCATCGTCGTTTGATGCTAACAATACACCCGAACTATTATACAAAGCCAGAAAAGTATCTTCTGATGATTCCCCAACGGTTGTAAATGTATAGGTATTATTGAACGTTAAAGGAGATAAATTAATTCTAAGCTGTCCTCCTGATGGGTGTGTAACCCATTGAAAAGAACAAACCGGATTATATAAAACCGAATCTGTAAAAGTAGGCACACATTGCCCATGCACAATTCCTAGAAAAAAGTAGAAAAAAAAGAGTAAATTTCTTTTTTTTCTATAATATATAACACCTGATTTATTCTCCAAAAACCACCCCACTTTTTTTCATTATTGAAAGGCAAATTTATAAAAAAAAGAATACAAATTACAAGTGATAGTTAAAAATTAACATTTATTTTCTTTCAAAACAGCAAAGTTAAACAAAACACTATAATTCATACTGTAAGTATTTTATTACTACTAGTCTGTCAAATATACTTACCCATCGGATTAAAACACTTTAAGCATTAAAAAAATATTTACAATACTCAAAAAAAAAAAAAAAAAAAAACACCAGCCTTTCGACTGGTGTTTGTTGTATTTATGGTGCTATTTTTTTTTTAAGCAACTTCTTTTTTACCAAATATCTTTTTAAACAGACTTATTACAGCCAATACTGCAAAACCTAGCACTAAACCTGTCACAAATTCTTTTATGATAGAAGGAACATTAATTTCTTCCATTAGATGATGTAAAAACGGAATATAGTGTACAAAGATTCCTCCTGCTACTAAAATCAAAGCTATTGTACCAATCACGGTTAAACTTTTAATGACCAAAGGCAATGCTTTTACTAGTATGTTTCCAATAAATTTCGATATGCTTTTCTCTTTTTTACTGAATTTAATAAGCTTATACCCTGCTTCATCCATTCTTACAATAAGTGCCACGATACCATAAACACCAACAGTTGCCACTAAGGCAATTATTGACGTTACTATGATTTGCTGACTAAGAGGCTGACCCATTACGGTACCTAAAGCAATAATCACGATTTCGACTGATAAGATAAAATCGGTTACGATCGCCGATTTTATTTTTCCTTTTTCAGCTTCTAAAATTTCTTCTTCTGTAAACGTTTCATCTGTGATTCCCTCCGATTCTTCGTGATGGTGCGGAAATATAAATTCGTAGATTTTCTCTGCTCCTTCGTAAGCCAAAAATAAACCTCCAAGTACCAGAATTATAATGATAGCTACCGGCAAAAAAGCACTTAACACAAAAGCAATTGGTAAAATAATCACTTTATTCAATAAAGACCCCTTGCTAATTGCCCATAATACCGGAAGTTCTCTCGAGGATGCAAACCCTGAAGCTTTCTCCGCATTTACGGCCAAATCATCACCCAAAATACCTGCTGTTTTTTTTGCTGCAACTTTACTCATTACTGCAACATCATCCATGATTGCTGCGATATCGTCTAATAGTACGAAAAAACCTGATGCCATTATACTTATTATGTTTTAGAAAAATCACTTAATTAACTGGTTTTAAATACACCAAATTAATCCGTAATCCTCGTTGTTTATTGCTGCGAATCTAAGACTTTTTTGTTGATTCTTCTAGCCAAAAATTAACTGCATTGTCCTAAAAGCACCCAAATAATAATAAACACGAAAATAGTTCCAAAACAGCCTCCACCTAATTTTTTCGCACCGTAACCCGCTATTAATCCTCTAAAAATATTGTTCATTGTATTTCGATTAAGATTATTCCTCTTTTTATTTGATTTTCAAACCACTATAGTAAAGATCATCACTTTATTGCCAATTATTTTACATTACTTTCAGAAAAATTTATATCATTTATGGAATTATGAGTTCGCGTTCAAACAAAAAAAACAGTATTTCTACTGGTGTCTTTTTGGATATTATTCATAAAAAGAAGTTCATTTAATCTGTTGCGACAGAATAGCCTCTGCTTACTAAAGTTGCTTTATCGGTAATACCTTGTCCTGTAGGAGGAGCTGGAGGATTCTGATCCTGTAACTGAACATAACTTCCTGTGTTAGAAGGAAGATTAAGCAATCTGTGTAAAATTAGATTAACTTGTGAACTCGAAAGCGCATTTTTATTAAAATTAATGGATAAATTTTTATCTGTAATTAAGGCTAATGATGGCAATTCGATAGAAGTAAGAATCTTATTATTACTAAAATAAAGCCCTTTACATGAAGTTAACAAAGGAAATAAAATAGAAGTTAAAGACGGATTATTTAAAATACCTGTGTCGTATCCATGCAGTGTTTTCATAAGAGGAAACCCAATTGAAGTAAGTTTGTCGTTATTTGACACGTCCAAATCGTTATACACTTCAGCAAGGTTACTTACATTCACATTCACTAACTTTAAGTTATTTTGGATCTTCAAATTTATTAAACTCTTTATTACACTTAAATCTAAAGTCGTTAAGTTTGTCGTACTGGTTACATAAATATTTTCTGTATAAGGCCCCAATTCAGCGATAATCTGTGCTGCTGCCTGCGCATCTGTGACATCTCCCGTTATAACAATACTTGGTTTTCCTTTATTTTGGCTGCTTCCCGCATACAAGGCATAAGGCACACTCAACAACTGACTTGTACCGCTAATGGTGTAGTTACTTCCTCCTGTTGGATCAATTTCTGTCTTGATAAAGTGCGATCCTGCTCCCCAGTTTATTCCTGAAAAAGTTCCTGTAGTTGGTGTTCCTCCTCCTATTTCTATAGTGGCTAATCCATTGTTGTTTGTTGTGGTGGTTTGGGTTTCTACATAAGAAGCAGTGCCACTTGTTGATCCTAATAATATACTGGTTTTAATACTCACCAGAGTACCTGCAACCAATGTACCATCCGTTTTACGAATAACCGATTGGTAGCTCATTTTTTGCGGAGCCTGGGCAAATAAAAAGGTAAAAGAACTTAATAATAGTAATGCTAGAGTAATTTTCTTCATATATTTTTCTTGATTTTAGAATGTTAATCTTTTATGATCTTACTGTATTTATCGGATATTCTTCCAAGAACCTAAATTTATTAGAAACCTAAATAAAAAGAATTCCAATAAACTAGTCCGTAGTAACTGAATTACCTGCATTTATTAAAGCTGCTTTATCGATAAGTCCTTGACCAGTAGGAGGAGCTAGTGGATTTTGTCCTTGTAATTGAATCGATTTTCCTAAAGCAGGTAAAACATCTTTTAGTTTACTTAACAACGAATTAACCTGAGAACTTGGTAATGCATTATCACCAAATCCAATTTGCTTACCAGTAGTAAGAGATAACGTAGGTATATTAATCGTATTCAAGCTCGAATTAGAGGTAATATACAAACTATTAATTTGGGTTAGTAGTGGAAAAGAGACTGACGCTAAAGACTTATTATCGTATATCGTAGCCTGATCATCTCCTAATATTACGTTTAATACTGGAAATACAATTGAACTCAATTTTTCGTTATATCTTATATTAAATTCATCCTGAACTACACTAAGATTGTCAAACTTTACAGCAACTAGTTTAGAATTAAAACTTATATCAAGATAAAATATTCTTTTTAATACGCTCAAATCTAAAGTTGTCAGGTTTGTGGTACGAGTCACATAAATCTTCTCTGTGTGAGGCCCAAACTCAGCCAGTATTTGTGCCGCCGCCTCTGCATCTGTGACATCTCCCGTTATAAAAATAGTTGTTTTTCCTTTATTTTCACTACTTCCCGCATACAAGGCGTAGGGTACACTTAAAAGCTGACTGGTACCACTAATGGTGTAGTTACTTCCTCCTTTTGGATCGATTTCAGTTTTGATAAAGTGTGATCCGGCTCCCCAATTTATTCCGGAAAAAGTTCCGGTAACGGGTGTTCCTCCACCGATTTCTATAGTAGCCAATCCATTGCTGTTTGTTGTGGTGGTTTGTGTTTCTACATAAGAAGCTGTACCAGTTGCTGAGCCAGCCAGGATACTCGTTTTAATACTTACTAAAGTACCTGCAACCAACGTCCCATCCGTTTTTCGAACAACCGATTGGTAGTTCATTTTTTGCGGAGCCTGCGCAAACAAAAAGGTAAAAGAGCTCAATAATAGTAAGGCAAGAGTAATTTTTTTCATATATTTTTCTTGATTTTAGAATGATAATCTTTTATAATATTACTGTATTTATTGGATATTCTTCCAAGAACCTAAATTTACTAGAAACCTAAACAAAAAGAATTCCAACAAACTAATCCGTAGTAACTGAATTACCTGCATTAATTAAAGCTGCTTTATCGATAAGCCCTTGTCCTGTAGGAGGAGCGGGTGGATTTTGTCTGTTAAAATGAAAATTTTTATCTGAAGCTGGTAAAACATTTAATAGTTTACTTAATAATAAATTGACCTGAGTACTTGAAAGAGCACAACCTACAAATTGAAGAGTTTTAACTTTACCATCCAATGACGCTAGAGAAGATAAGTCTACTGAACTAAGTGCCGGGTTAGCATTTGCATAAAGATTTTTAACTCTGATCAACGCGGGAAAAGAAAGTGATGCTAATGATTCGTTGCCCATAATTTCAAAATCACTTCCACCACGTATCACTTTCAAAGCCGGAAATGACAGAGATGCCAATTTTGGATTATTATAAATATATATCGAATTATTAATTTCACTAAGATTTCTAAAATTTACAGAAACCAATTTCAAATTATCATTTATTTTTAAATCTATTACTTTTTCTACCGCACTTAAATCCAAAGTTGTCAAATTTGTTGTACCAACAATGTAAACATTTTCTGTTTCAGGTCCAAATTCAGCTTTAATCTGTGCCACAGCTTCCACATCTGTAATATCTCCACCTATAAAAATAGTCGTTTTTCCTCTACTTTGACTGCTTCCCGCATACAACGCATAAGGTACACTTAACAACTGACTTGTACCACTAATAGTGTAATTACTACCTCCTGTTGGATCGATTTCGGTCTTGATAAAATGGGATCCCACACCCCAATTTATTTCTGCAAAAGTTCCGGTAACAGCTGTCCCTCCACCTATTTCTATAGTGGCTAATCCATTGCTGTTTGTTGTGGTGGTTTGGGTTTCTACATAAGAAGCAGTGCCACTTGTTGATCCTAATAATATACTGGTTTTGATACTCACTAAGGTACCTGCAACCAATGTCCCATCCGTTTTTCGAACAACCGATTGGTAACTCATTTTCTGTGGAGCCTGTGCAAATAAAAAAGTAAAAGAACTTAATAATAGTAATACGAGAGTAATTTTCTTCATGTATTTTTCTGCTGTTATAATTTTATTTTTTGATGATTTTAAAAGTTTTTATCGTCTTGCCTTCTTTACTTACTGCCAGAAAATAAATCCCATGGTTTAATTGCTGCATGGGTACACTTGTTTCGGAGCCTGTAATTTTTAAATTTTCGGATACGATTTTTCCTGTCGTATCAAAAAGCCTGCAAGACAAATCATTCCATTCTTCTTTGGTAATGACTAAAGTAAGCACATCAACAGCAGGGTTTGGATAAGCAGTCATGACAAGGTCAATACCTTTAAATTCATCATTACCCAAAGTAATTACCTCATAAGGCTGTTGAACACCTTGCAAAACGGAACCATTATCACCGGTCAAACTCACATAAGCGATCTGTCCAACCGAATAACTAGAACTGCCCCCGCTTCCGGTTGCATTTCCTCCTGCAACTACTACATTTTGTTGAGAATAACCATTGGTTACAAATAAAACAGCGGTAATAAATAAAATTGAAAAAGTGCGTTGATTTTCTTTCATATAATTGTTTTACTGATTAGTCATTCAAATATAGAATAATTATTATACAGAATATTATTACCAAGAAAAGATTGTGTAAAAAAAAACACCAGCATTTCTGCTGGTGTTTCCCATACTTCATAATTAACTGAAAAATTATTCTTCCTTATGTGTTTGATTTCTAAAAACCAATTGCCCGTCAAAAGCGTCTAACAGGATGATACTGTCTGTTGTAATTTTTCCTGCCAGAATTTCTTTTGACAGCTGATTTAGTACTTCTCTCTGAACGACTCGTTTTACAGGTCTCGCACCAAACTGAGGATCATAACCTTTGTCTGATAAGTACGCAATAGCTTCCGGAGTGGCATCCATTGTAATACCTTGCAGTGCCAGCATTTTTGTAACACTCTTCAGCTGTAAACCTACAATTCTGGAAATATTATCTACGGTTAAAGGTGTAAACATCACGATCTCGTCAATACGATTGATAAATTCCGGACGAACAGTTTGTTTCAGTAATCCTAAAACTTCAACCTTTGCCGATTCAGTAGCTGATTCAATACTTCCTTTTAAGTTTTCAAACTTATCCTGTATAATCTGACTTCCCATATTAGAAGTCATAATAATAATGGTGTTTTTAAAATCAGCCAGACGTCCTTTGTTATCCGTCAAACGACCTTCGTCTAAAACCTGAAGCAGAATGTTAAACGTGTCCGGATGCGCTTTTTCGATCTCATCTAACAGAATAACAGAATATGGTTTTCTACGAACCGCTTCAGTCAGCTGGCCACCTTCATCATACCCCACATACCCAGGAGGCGCACCTACCAAACGGCTCACACTATGACGTTCCTGATATTCACTCATATCGATACGGGTCATGGCATTTTCGTCATCAAAAAGATATTCCGCCAAAGCTTTAGCCAACTCCGTTTTACCCACTCCGGTAGTTCCTAAAAACAAGAACGTTCCAACGGGTTTTTTCAAATCCTGCAAACCGGCACGGCTTCTGCGTACAGCATCACTCACCGCTTCAATTGCCTCTTCCTGACCTACCACACGTTTGTGCAATTCGTCTTCCAAATGCAATAATTTTTCTCTTTCGGTCTGAAGCATTTTCATCACCGGAATTCCGGTCCATTTTGCAACCACTTCAGCAATGTCTTCACGGGTTACTTCTTCTTTAATCAAAGAATTACCAGATTGAAACTCCAGCAATTGCTTTTGTAACAGCTCCTGACGTTCCTGCGCTTCTTTTATTTTACCATAACGAATTTCGGCTACTTTTCCATAATCACCATCACGTTCCGCACGTTCCGCTTCGTATTTAAATCCCTCTATTTCGAGTTTTACCGCCTGAATTCCGTCTACAATATCTTTTTCTGATTTCCATCTAGCATAGATCTCATTACGCTCTTCTTTTAAGTTCGCGAGATCCATACCCAGGATTTTCAGTTTGCTTTCTTCTTTTTCACGCTTAATGGCTTCAATTTCAATCTCCAGCTGCATGATTTTACGATCCAATACATCCAGCTCTTCAGGTTTTGAATTGATTTCCATGCGCAGTTTCGAAGCGGCTTCATCCATCAAATCGATAGCTTTGTCCGGCAAAAAACGATTGGTAATGTAGCGCTGTGACAATTCTACCGCAGCGATAATGGCCTCATCTTTAATCTGAACTTTATGGTGCGTTTCATACTTTTCTTTAATTCCACGTAAGATCGAAATCGCACTTTCTGTGTCTGGCTCATCAATTAAGATTTTTTGGAAACGACGTTCCAGCGCTTTATCTTTTTCAAAATACTTTTGATATTCATCCAAAGTTGTTGCTCCGATTGCTCTTAATTCACCACGAGCCAAAGCCGGTTTCAGAATATTAGCTGCATCCATCGCGCCTTCTCCTCCACCTGCACCTACAAGCGTGTGAATTTCATCAATGAACAAAACAATATCTCCATCGGCAGAAGTAACTTCTTTTACTACTGCTTTTAAACGTTCTTCGAATTCACCTTTAAACTTTGCACCGGCAATTAATGCTCCCATATCCAAAGAGAAAACGATTTTATCTTTTAAGTTTTCCGGCACGTCACCATCTACAATTCGGTGCGCCAGTCCCTCTGCGATAGCCGTTTTACCAACTCCCGGTTCTCCGATTAACATTGGGTTGTTTTTGGTTCTTCGTGTTAAAATCTGTAATACACGACGGATTTCCTCGTCACGTCCGATGACAGGATCAAGTTTTCCGGTACGAGCCAGTTCGTTTAAATTTTTAGCGTATTTGTTTAATGAATTGTACGTTTCTTCAGCTGAAGCCGATGTTACTCGTTCTCCTTTTCGGAGTTCTTCAATGGCAGCCTTAAGCCCTTTTCCAGTAACTCCCTGATCTTTTAAAATCTGTGAAACTTTGCTTTTAGAATCAAAAATAGCTAAAATTAAATGTTCGATAGAAACGTATTCATCGTTCATTTTTTGGGCAATAATTTCCGCTTCATTCAATGCTTTGTTTGCGTCTCTGGAAAGTAATATATCACCTCCCGAAACTTTTGGAAAGCTTGCAATAGTGCTGTCTAATATTTGTAAAAACAGCGGTACATTTACGTTTAGTTTTTTCAAAATAAACGGAGCAACATTTTCATCTACTTCAAAAATAGCTCTAAAAATGTGTTCATTTTCAATCTGTTGTTGTCCGTTGCGTTGCGCCAGTTGCTGCGACAACTGTATAGCCTCCTGCGACTTTATTGTAAATTTATTTATATTCATATGTATAGGATTTAGGATTGATTATTAGTGATATTGTTCGATGTACTTAAAATTACAATTTATTGGATTAAATTTTTAACTTTAAATATTCTAACTTTGCTCAAGAACATTCAAATTATATTCCACACTAAAAATACAGACAAAATGTCGCTTAAAATTGATTTTTAATCTATTTTTAACGTCAAAAAGTCATAAAACAAGTCAAATATGAGTTTTTTAAATTCAATCTTCGGAAATTCAGAGTCAGCAGACACTCCAAAAAGCAATGTAAATTGGACTCAATTAACCGATGTTGCCCAATTAATGGAAATCGAAGCGATATCCAACGAAAAACCGGTAGTCATTTTTAAACACAGTACAAGATGCAGTATTAGCCGTATGGCTTTGAAGCAATTCGAACGTGAATATGCTCTAGAAGATACTGTAGGTGCTTATTTTTTGGATTTAATAGCGTATCGTGATGTCTCAAACGAAATTGCATCGCGATTCAGTGTCTACCACGAATCTCCACAATTAATCCTGATCAGAAACGGGAAGGCTGTTTATGATGTTTCTCACAGCGATATTGATGCAGAAGCATTAAAAAATAAAATCTAGATTTTTTTTGTAAAATGCGAGATGTGAAATGTTACTAGGATAGTTTCACATCTCACATTTTACATATAACATCTCACATTTAACTTAAAAAGTTCCTTCTGAGCCTCCTCCACTGAAACCGCCACCTCCAAAATCCATTGGAGAGTCTTCTGGCTTCGCTTCGGGTTTTACTCCAAATGCCGAAGCAACAATTAAGGTTTCCATATTTAAAAATGGGTTTGACGAATTCAATCGATCCGGTTTAAATGTTAGACCACTTTCTTTGTCTTTAAGTTTCTTTATTGAAAAATAAGCTATTGCAAACAAAACTATCCCGCCAATTGTCAGCGCAATTTCTATTGGTAAAACCGAATAATAAAACCGAATGGTATAAATTGAAAAGCCTACCGCTAAAAAACTAATCCAAAGTAAAATTCGATCCTTAGTTTTCAAAGCCTGAACCAAATACACAAGAGGCACGATCAAGGTAAAACCATAAAAGAAAAAAGCAAATGGTATGTCCTTCCCTATAACAATTGGATTATCCATAAAAGCCACCGAAAGTTCCCTAACCACTAAATAATTACAAGAAAGATAAAACAATATCAGACAAAAACTATTGGCAAACAGAAGCCCATTATAGTGATACGTTTCGGTTAGTTTTTGAATATTCTTCTTAGTAAAAAAGTAAAATCCTGCCGAAAACAATAGCGTTACAAAGGGTAAAATCATTTTTCCAATTTCTCCCAGTTCTAATAGCCCAAAGAATAAAATAGCAGCCGAAGCCATGCAAAACACCAATAATGCCGGCAAATTCAAATATCTTCTATAAAGCAAAAAGGATTTAAATGCCACAAAAATGGCAATTATGAGCTCGTATCCTTCGGTAGTGATTGCCACCGCAATTCCTAAATTCAAAATTGATCCTAAAACAAAAGCATCGTCTAAACCGTGTCGGTAATATTTCAGATTAGCCAAAAGTTCGGCTCCAACAAAACCAACCAAAGCAAAAATGTAACAGCAGATACTGAAAAAGAATTGCTCTCCGCTAAGTCCTAATAATGAAATGGCTCCGCAAATGGAGAGATACAACAATGATCCCAGCAGAAAAAATCCCAGTCGAACCAAAATATTGTTTTGCATTTTAAAAGCAGTCAACTCACTTTTAATTCTATCTTTCTGATTTTTATCTATAAAACCAGCTGAATACAGAGAAGCTGCTTCTTCTATTAAAGTTAAATCATCTAATTCCTCTTTATCGTATGCTGTCATGCTGCAATTTCTTTATTGAATTTCTTAATTAATTTAATGAATAGTATGATTGAACCTATAAAATATAAAGGAAGTATTAAAATAAATAATTCCCAGATATCAGAAAAATTAATACTCTCAAAAACTCTAAACACGAATATATTGAGACCTATATAAGCATAAATAATCATAAAAACATACAATGAAATGGCTTTAAGCTTGTAGCTTGCTTTATAAAAATAATACGTTGACGCAGCCAAAACAATTGCAAAAAGTACCCAAATACCATCTGTATAAAAATCCGTCAGGTTATGAATTAATGCAATACTGGCAATGTGCAAGGCAAAAGTGTGATAAATGATATTGAAATGCGTTTTTAACTGAATTCTGGAGCTGTAAACGGTCCATAAAATAAGTAAAACAGCCAATAAAATTGCCGAATAACTTAAACTTGGATCCTGGTAGAAATTACTGTTATTGACCAAATCCTGTGGTGTAACGGAAAGTCCGACATAAGCTGCCAAACCAGTAATCGCGATTGTCAAAACGCTTTTATTATCGAAATAATACGCACAAAAGAAACTTACCAGAGTTGGAATTAAAGTTGCCAGTCCGTAATGCGTTCCGAAGGTTTGGTACTGGAACTGTAAATACCCAATAAAAATACAAGTAAGTATAGTAGCGGCCAAAACCAAGTATTCTAAAACCGGATGCTCAAAGGTAGTTTCTGTTTTTTGAAATCCTCTGGCATTTTTAAAACAGAAGTAAAAACAAACTCCAATAACAATCAACAACAACGAAAGAATTGCAATGTGACCTATTGAATCAATATTTTTATAAATTAATATTCCGATTCCTGAAGTAAACAACAATACGGACAAGTACAGGGCTAATTTAAGTTCTGCATTTAACGAAAAAATATTCAATCCGCGATAGGACGTAATTTCCTCATACTTATTTTTACTCAATAATCCCCTTTCCCAAAGGCCTTTGGTGGCCTGATCATCAAACTTATTCATACTTTACTTTTCAAACTAAAAATCAAAAATAAACTTTTTTTATCAAGAACAATCATCGTAAGTAAAAAAAAACCTACTAAAGTCAATCATTAAAACGCAAAACCCGAATACTTTTAAACTGTAATAATCAAAAAAAACCGATTCGCATCAGATACAAATCGGTTTTTTTGATTGGTTCGCTTCCTTTATAAAGCTGCTTTCATTTTATCTTTAATGGCATTCAGGCATAAATTGTTGATACTGCCTTCATGGGTGTGTTTTGTTTCTTTAGGCGATTGGTAGGTTCCGGCTTCCAATTGTTCTGCAACTTCTTTGTACGCGTCTCTGAAAGGTATACCAGCTACTACCATTTCGTTTAAAGTATCTACTGTAAACAAATAATCGTATTTTTTATCTTTCAGTATGTTATCTTTTACGCTAATATCTTTTACAGAAAAAATAGCAATATCCAGACAGGCTTTTAAGTTTTGAATCGCAGGAAACAAACCTTCTTTTAAAAGCTGAAAGTCTCTGTGGTAACCACTCGGTAAATTATTGGTGATTAAAGTTATTTCGTAAGGAAGTGACTGAATCTTATTGCATTTTCCTCTGATCAATTCAAAAACATCCGGGTTTTTCTTGTGAGGCATAATACTGGAACCTGTTGTAAGATGCGATGGCAAACTTATAAAATCAAAGTTCTGGCTCATATACAAACAAACGTCCATGGCAAATTTTGACAAGGTTGCAGCGACACTGCTCATAGCAAAAGCTACTGTTTTCTCTGCTTTTCCACGGCTCATTTGAGCAGCAACGGCATTGAATTTTAAGGTTTCAAATCCTAATTCCTGAGTGGTAAAAGTTCTGTTGATTGGGAACGAGCTTCCATATCCTGCGGCAGATCCCAGCGGATTCTGGTCGACTACTTTCGAGGCTGCATTTAACATGGTGACGTCATCAATTAAGCTTTCGGCGTAGGCTGAAAACCACATTCCAAAAGACGATGGCATCGCAATCTGCAAATGTGTATATCCGGGTAACAAAACATTCTGATGTTTCTCTGCTGATTCCATCAACAAATCAAAAAGTGTTTTTACCTGCTCTTTTATTGCTTTTAACTCATCTTTTAAATACAAATGAACATCTACCAAAACCTGATCATTACGGGAACGCGCTGTGTGAATTTTTTTTCCGGCGTCTCCCAGTTTTACGGTGAGTAAATACTCTATTTTGGAGTGTACGTCTTCAAAACTGTTTTCTATTTCGAAATTTCCAACAGCAACATCAGCAATAATCTCATTTAACGCATCCACTAAAGAAGTGGTTTCTTCCTGAGTTAACAAACCAATTTGCCCGAGCATTTTGGCATGAGCGATTGAACCTAAAGCATCATATTTTGCTAAAACTAAATCCAGTTCACGATCGTTTCCTACAGTGAATTGTTCGATTTGTTTATCTGTTGGTATTCCTTTTTCCCAAAGTTTCATAACTTAGATTTTTAGACTTCTTAGATCGTTAGACTACTTAGATTTTTAGATCTTAATTTTCTAATTTATTCTAATGTTGTCGTTTATATTGTTGGTGTTTCTAGCCCCGATCGCAGTGGAAATCCTTTTATTTTTTTCTTTAAAAAAATAAAAGATTACTTCACTTAATTCTCATTTTAATCGGAGTTCAGTGAACTTCGTTTGGAACGGATAGCGGGAAATAGCTCCTAATTAATATTATAATTTAAAGAAATCGGTTAGTATTTTGATATACAAATCGATTCCTTCTTCAATTTCATTTACAAAAATAAATTCATCTGCTGAATGTGAACGCAGGGTTTCACCAGGTCCTAGTTTTAAAGACTGGCAACTCAAAACGGACTGATCTGAAAGTGTAGGCGAACCATAAGTAGTTCTTCCTAAAGCGATTCCGGCTTGTACCAAACCATGTGCAACCGGAATTGATGAAGCATTCAGGTGCATTGATCTTGGTGTTACTTCGGCGTTTACATTGGCTTTTACTACTTCCAAAATTTCGGTATTCGAATAACAATCAGTCACACGAATATCGACCACTAAATCACATTCTGACGGCACTACATTGTGCTGTTTTCCTGCACTGATTTGTGTTACGGTCATTTTTACAGGTCCTAGAACCTCTGAAATTTTATCGAATTTATAATTTTTAAACCATTCCATTACGGGAATTGATTTATAAATAGCATTATCGTCGTTTTGATGTGCAGCATGACTCGCAGTTCCTTTGACTTTTACATCTAAAACTAACAATCCTTTTTCGGCAACTGCTAACTGCATTAAAGTAGGTTCACCTACAATAGCGCAATCTAATTGGGGTAAGTGCTTTAAAACGCTGTTTAAACCATTCTTTCCGCTGCTTTCTTCTTCGGCAGAAGCTACAATAACGATATTATGCGATAAGTTTTGGTTTTCGTAGAAGTGTACAAATGTTGCCAGCAACGAAACCAGACAGCCTCCGGCATCATTACTTCCTAATCCAAATAATTTCCCATCCTTTTCGATGGCTTTAAACGGATCGTTAGTATAAGCCTGATTAGGTTTTACGGTATCGTGGTGTGAGTTTAATAAAAGTGTTGGTTTATTTTCATCGAAATATTTGTTGAAAGCCCACACATTATTGTTTTCTCTTTGAAAAGGAATTTCGTTTTGATTGAACCAATTTTCGATTAAAAGGGCTGTTTGGTCTTCTTCACTTGAAAAGGAAGGGGTCTCGATAAGACTTTTTAATAAATTAATTGCTTCTTTAGTAAGCGTTTCTATGTTTTTCATTTTTATTAGGTACTGAGGCACTAAGATTCTGAGGTTATAAGACTGCAAAAGTCTTGGTTTCTTAGGAACTTAGCAACTTTTTCTTTTATAACGTAATCGTTGTATGTGGAATCTCTGAATTTTGAAGCATTTTGTGGTGTCCAATTTTAATTTGCTGTACTCCTCTTGACAAACTATTGAAGCAATTATCTAATTTTGGAATCATTCCTGAATGGATTACTTTTTCTTCTTTAAGTTTGTTGTATAAGGCTTCGTTGATTTCGGTTATTACTGATGTATCGTCTTCTGAATCCTGCAAAACGCCTTGCTTTTCAAAACAATAGGTCAATGTAACCTCAAAAACTTCAGATAAAGCAATGGATAACTCACTTGCAATGGTATCGGCATTGGTGTTTAACAATTGTCCGTTTTTGTCATGTGTGATGGCACAGAAAACAGGAACAATTCCGTTTTCTAATAACGTAGCCAATAACTTGGTATTAACTTGTTTTACATCTCCCACAAAACCATAATCAATTGTAGGATGATTTCGTTTTACAGACTGGATTAAATTTCCGTCGGCTCCTGAAAATCCGATCGCATTATTGTCTTTTGCCTGTAATTGTGCTACAATATGTTTGTTGATTTGGCCTGCGTAAATCATGACTACAACATCAAGCATTGCGGCATCTGTAATTCGACGCCCCTCAATCATTTGTGGTACCAATCCAATACTTTGAGCCATTTTTGTAGCCGATTTTCCTCCACCGTGAACTAATACTTTATGACCTTCAATCTTAGAAAAATCAGTTAAGAATTGCTCTAACTCCGCCGGATTATCGATGATGTTTCCACCTATTTTTATTATTGTAACTTTTTCCATGAGGTTCTAAGTTGCTAAGGTTCTAAGGGACTAAGTTTTTTTCAACAGTTTCTCAGCATCTTAGAAACTCAGAACCTTAGTACCTCCAAAATTATAATTTCTTCAAAATCTTCTGTAAAACTAACTGTGCTGAATACGTTCTGTTATTGGCTTGCTGAATTACAATTGAATTCTTACCGTCAAGCACTTCATCGCTTACAATAACGTTACGACGAACAGGAAGACAATGCATGAATTTCCCATTGTTAGTTAAAGCCATTTTCTCGGCCGTAACAGTCCAGTTTGAATCTGTATTGGTTACTTTTCCGTAATCGTTAAAATTGCTCCAGTTTTTTACGTATACAAAATCGGCATTCTCAAACGCTTTGTCTTGATCGTGTTCTATTTTACAGTCTTTTGTGATTTCGGGGCTAAGTTCGTAACCTTCGGGGTGTGTGATTACAAAATCCATATCTTTTTGCATTTGCATCATTTCTACGAATGAATTGGCAACGGCCTGTGGCAAAGCTTTCGGGTGAGGCGCCCAGGAAAGTACTACCTTGGGTTTATGCTTGGTTTTGTATTCTTCCATGGTAATAGCATCCGCCAAAGACTGCATCGGATGACGAACAGCACTTTCCATATTAACTATGGGTACGGTTGCATGTTTCAAAAACCCTGAAATTACTGTTTCAGCATAATCTTTTTCTTTGTCTGCCAGACCTGCGAAAGCACGAATGGCAATAATATCGCAATACTGAGACACTACTTCTGCAGCTTCTTTAATGTGCTCTGACGCACCGGAATCCATAATGGCTCCGTCTTCGAATTCTAATGTCCAGCCTTCGTTGGTAAAATTCATCACCATAACATTCATCCCTAAGTTTAGAGCTGCCTTCTGAGTGCTCAAACGCGTTCTTAAACTTGGATTGAAAAATAACATCCCTAAGGTTTTATTCTTCCCTAAGGCCTGATTTTTAAGCGGGTTCTTTTTAATTTTTAACGCCCCTTTTACCCATTTTGATAAGGAGTCGATATCTTGTATTGAAATGTAATTCATTGTTTTTTCTTTTTAATTTAGATAATGTGATAATTAGAAAATTGGATAATTGTGTATTATCTAATTAACTAATTTTCTAATTGACTCATTAGATTATTTTAGTAAAAGGTATCTCATCCTTTATAGCCTTCAAAATAAAATTATCATCTAATCCATTTACGATCCAGGTTTCAATATTGGCTGCTTTTGCAATTGCGGCAGCTTCTATCTTCGACTGCATCCCTCCTGTTCCATGTGATGATTTTGATTCTCCAATTTCTTTTTCCAATATTTTTAAATCCTGTACCAATTTGATTGTTTTCGGAATTTCATCGTGAATAGAATCTTTGGTATAAATCCCATTTGTATTGGTAGCAATAATCAGAATATCAACATTTAAAAGAACGGCTGTCAGTGCTGCCAATTTATCGTTGTCTCCAAACCGAATCTCATCTGTGGCAACCGTATCATTTTCATTAATAATCGGGATGTAATTGTTTTCTACCAAAACGTTTATGGTATTGACAATATTGACTTTAGACTGCTCTTTCTCGAAATCAGAATAAGACAATAAACACTGCGAAGTCAACAAACCTAAATCGCTGAAATTCTCATGAAAAATCCGCATCAAATGGGGTTGGCCAATTGAAGCTAATGCTTGTTTCACTACAATTTCTTTTCCTTTACTTTCGAGCTTTACAAATTGCTTTGCCGCTGCAATTGCTCCGGAACTCACAATTACAAACTCGTATTCTTTGTTTAAAGCTGCAATCTGCATTCCGAGGTCTTCAATCTTTCCCCGTGAAATATGATTGGTTTCTTTGGTTAAAGTATTACTTCCAATTTTTAATAAAATCCGCTTTTTTGACATGCTGTATTTTTTTTACCGCAAAGGGCGCAAGGTTTTTTTATACTGTTTGTGTTTACAAATGCTAAGTTCGCGAAGCTTTGTTTTTGATAAATTCCAATCTTTAAAAGTCCAAATTCCAATAATTTAAAGTCTAAAATTCTAAGAAGTCTAACAATCTAACTGTCTAATTATCTAATTGCCTCAATTACCTAATTTGCCCTTCTCCATACACGTACCATTTATTGGTTACGAGATGCTGAAGTCCGATAGGGCCCCGCTGATGCAATTTATCAGTACTTATCGCTAATTCTCCTCCCAGGCCAAACTGACCTCCATCTGTAAAACGTGTTGAGGCATTTTGATAAACGGCTGCAGTATCCACGGCATCCATAAATTCCTGTGCTGCCTTATCGTCTCTTGTAATAATTACTGCCGAGTGTCCTCCACAATATTTATTTATTTTTTCGATTGCCTTTTCTTCAGAATCAATGCTTCCGATTACTATTTTATAATCCAGAAATTCCTCGTACCAAATATCTTCGCTTTGAAGTGTTTCTGTATCTTCAAAACTTTTTAGCGACTCATCAACAATTACTTCTACTTTATACTGTTTTAATTCTTCGATTAAAATAGCTGTAAATCCTTCAAAATTGGGTAGTTTCGAATCTATTAAAACCTTATCGACTGCGTTACAGGCTGAAATTTTAGAGGTTTTGGCATTTATAATGATTTTCAAAGCCAAATCTGTATCTGCTTTTTCATGAACGTAAACAAAGTTATTTCCTCGTCCGCTTACAATAACCGGGCAAGTGGCATGTGCTTTTACAAACTCAATTAACTTTTCTCCTCCTCTTGGAACAATTAAATCTACTTTTTGAGTTGGTTTTTCTAAAAAGGTCTGAGTCTCTGCGCGATTAAAATTCAAATATTCCACCCAGTCCTTCGAAACTCCATTTCTCTCTAAAGCCTGATGCCATAGACTCACAATTTTCAAATTCGATTTTAAAGCTTCTTTTCCTCCTTTCAATAAAATCTTATTTCCGGATTTGAAAGCTATTCCCCCGGCTTCGATTGTAACATCGGGGCGGGATTCGTAAATGATTAAAATCGTCCCGAAAGCGGCCGTTTTGTTAATCACTTTTATGCCATTATCATGAATAAAATGAAAACGTTCAACTCCAACGGGATCTTCTTGTGAAGCCAGTTGATTGAGTGATACAATCATTTCATCCACTTTTTTATCATCTACCTTTAAACGCTCTTCCATTGCTAAGTCTGAGCCGTCATAATCAGCAAGATCTTCCTGATTGGTTAAGATAATCTGGTTCCGCTCCTGCTCGACCAGCTGCGCCATAACACGCAAAACCAGATTACGTTTTTCAATTGATAATGGGTTCATTTTTTTGGTTTAATTGGTTAGTTGTTAATTCATGTAATCGATTAATCAAATAAACGATTAAACGAATTAACAGTATATGGTTAAACTTTAATTTTTAAGTTCTTCCAAACTCTCTTTTAAAGCTTTTACAAACGTATCAATGTCTGCTTTTTTTACGGTAAGCGGCGGTAAAATTCTAAGTAGATTTTTGTTGTTGGCACTTCCTGTAAAAATGTGTTTTTCGATGATTAGTTTTTTCCTTAAAGCTGCTACATCAAAATCAAATTCTACTCCAAGCATCAAACCTTTTCCTTTTACTTTTTTAATTCCTTCAACTTCTTTAATTTTTTCTAAGAAATAAGCTGAAACTTCGTTTACATTCTTCTGCAACTCCAGTTTTTCAATTACATCCAGCACTGCAATTCCTGCAGCACATGATAAATGACTACCTCCAAAAGTGGTTCCCAACAATCCGAAACTTGCTTCAAATTTTGGAGAGATTAAAATAGCTCCAACGGGAAAACCATTCCCCATTCCTTTGGCAACCGAAATAATATCAGCGTTGATTCCGTGATGTTGAAAGGCGAAAAATTTTCCACTTCTTCCATACCCTGACTGTACTTCGTCTAAAATCAAAACCACATCATGCTTTTTACAGGCTTTTTCTAAAGCTTGAAAAAATTCAGTTGTTCCCTCGTCTAAACCTCCTACTCCTTGAATTCCTTCTATAATTACTGCTGTAACATCACCTTTTGCAAGTTCTGCCTCAACTAATTCGATTTGATTTAGGGGTAAAAAAGTAACTTCCTGTTGCGCATTTATTGGTGCAACAATTTTTTTATTATCAGTAACCGCAACTGCTGCAGAGGTTCTCCCGTGAAAAGAATTATCAAAAGCTACAACTCTTGATTTTCCGTTATGAAAAGAAGCTAATTTTAATGCATTTTCGTTAGCTTCAGCACCTGAACTGCATAAAAACAATTCATAATCTTCTAATCCGGAAAGCTTTCCTAATTTCTGAGCCAGCTCTACCTGTAATGGATTCTGAATCGCGTTGGAATAAAATCCTAACTGATCCAATTGGTTCTTTAATTTAGTTACGTAATCCGGTTGTGTATGGCCAATCGAAATTACACCATGTCCGCTGTACAAATCTAAGTATTCTACTCCTTTGTCATCTACAATTGTACAATCTATAGCTTTAACCGGAGTGATGTCGTATAATGGGTAAACGTTGAATAAGTTCATTTGTTTTTGTTTAATTGTTTAATCGTTGATTTGTTTAATCGATTAACCGAATTAACGATTAACCGCTTAACCAACAATTTAAAATCCGCTTGGTTTCAATTTTAAACCGGTGGTTTCTTCTAATCCGAACATTAAATTCATATTTTGAATGGCTTGTCCTGAAGCACCTTTGGTTAAATTATCAATAATTGAAGTGATCAGAATCCGGTTTCCTTTTTTCATTAAACTAATGATACATTTGTTCGTCTGAACAACTTGTTTCATATTGATGTTTGTCGTTGTCACAGTCACAAAAGGCTCATTTTTATAGAATTCTTCGTATCTGGATACCGTCTGTTCCAGACTTTCATCAGAAATGGTATAAAGTGTGGCAAAAATTCCTCTTGGAAAATCTCCTCTGTTTGGAATAAAGAGTAATTCACTTTCAAAATCATCTTGTAACTGAACTATGCTTTCCCCAATTTCTCCCAAATGCTGGTGTTCGAAAGCTTTGTAATGTGACATATTGTTGTTTCTCCAGCTAAAATGAGACGTTTCTGAAAGTCCCACTCCCGCTCCGGTACTTCCGGTTGTTGCATTAATATGTACATCATTAAGCAACAGATCACTGTTTGCTAAAGGCAGCAGAGCCAATTGGATCGCTGTAGCAAAACAACCCGGATTTGCAATATAATTTGCCTTTTTGATCGCCGGTTTATTCAATTCCGGAAGACCATAAACAAAATCTTTTCCTTCAAAATGGGCATCTTTGTTCAATCTGAAATCATTTCCCAGATCGATGATTTTCGTGTGGCTTGCAAACTGGTTCTCTTTCAAAAACGAAATAGATTTTCCGTGACCAAGACATAGAAACACCACATTTACATTCGGATTAACCACATCTGTAAAGTTCATTTCGATATCTCCCATCAAATCCTGATGCGCTACAGAAAGCGGTTTTCCTGAATTGGTTGTACTGTAAACAAAATCGATGTTTACTTTGGGATGATACATTAAGATTCTGATGAGCTCTCCGGCTGTATAGCCTGAGCCACCAATTATTCCGATATTAATCATGATCTAAATGGTTTACAGATGAAAATATGTTTTGAGCATTACCTAAAATCTTAATAAATCCTTTTGCATCGTCAGATGTCCACGCATTATTCATTTCTCCATACTGACCAAAACCTGTATTCATTAGATCATTTTTAGATTCAATTCCATCAAGTGAAAAATGATAAGGTTTTAGCGAAACTGTTACAGTTCCGTTGACTGTTTTTTGAGTATCCTGCAAAAAGGTTTCGATATTACGCATTACCGGATCTAAAAACTGACCTTCATGGAATAACATTCCGTACCAATTTCCTAATTGTTCTTTCCAATATTGCTGCCATTTACCAAGTGTATGTTTCTCTAATAAATGATGGGCTTTGATAATAATTAAAGGTGCAGCGGCTTCAAAACCAACTCTTCCTTTAATTCCGATAATCGTATCACCTACGTGAATGTCTCTCCCGATAGCATAAGCATTTGCCAGCTTTTCAAGTTTGACAATATTTTTTTCAGGAACATCTTTTTTACCGTTTAATGCCACTAATTCTCCCTGCTCAAAATGCAAAGTCACTTTTTCTTCTCCTTCTTTTTGCAATTGTGAAGGATAAGCTTCACTTGGCAGAGGTTCACTTGACGTTAAAGTTTCTTTACCTCCAACACTAGTTCCCCAAAGTCCTTTGTTAATTGAATATTGTGCTTTCTCCCAAGAATAATGCACTCCATTTTTAGACAAATAATCTACTTCTTCTTGTCTTGAAAGTTTTAAATCTCTAATTGGAGTAATGATTTCAATTTCGGGAGCAATAGTCTGGAAAATCAAATCGAAACGGATTTGATCATTTCCTGCACCCGTACTTCCGTGTGCAATGGCACTTGCTCCAACTTTTTTAGCATATTTGATTGCTTCAATTGCCTGAAAAACACGTTCAGCGCTCACTGATAGCGGATATGTATTGTTTTTTAACACGTTTCCGAAAATCAAATATTTTATAGCTTTGTCATAATATTTGTCTACAATTGTTAGGTTTGCGTGTTGTGCACTTCCTAATTCATACGCTCTCTTTTCGATAGCTGACAATTCTTCTTCATCAAATCCTCCTGTATCTACCAGAACCGTATGAACTTCGTATCCTTTTTCATTTTTTAAATATTTCAAACAATACGAGGTATCTAATCCTCCACTATAAGCTAATACAACTTTTTTCATTTTTTATAATTTAGGCCAATACTTTCGTATTTAGCAAGTTTGAGATTCTAATTTTTAGTTTATTTTTTAAGATAAGAACCCGAAAAACAATGTTTTATTCAGGAACAAAGCTTGTTTGATTTTTTTCAATCTGCTTAAAACCGCTACGTTAAATGGGTGTTTTGGCGGATCTTTTTGTTTGTCTTTCGGGTCATGCAACATCCCTGTACAAAGACACATTTTGTTTTCTTTGCTTTTTAAAATTTCGTAATTCGTACAGGTTTTACATCCAGCCCAAAAACTTGGATCGGTAGTCAGTTCGGAAAAAGGTACAGGTTTATATCCTAAGTCAGAATTTATTTTCATAACCGCCAAACCTGTTGTAATACCAAATATCTTGGCATCAGGATATCTTTCCAGAGAGTAATCGAAAACTTTTGATTTGATTTTTTTGGCTAAGCCTAAACTTCTGTAATCCGGATGCACAATTAAGCCGGAATGAGCAACAAACTTTCCGTGCTCCCAACTTTCGATGTAACAAAAACCTGCAAATTTTCCGTCTGCCAAAGCAATCATCGCATCACCATTCGACATTTTTTTCTGAATGTATTCAGGAGTCCTTTTAGCAATCCCGGTGCCTCTTAACAAGGCTGATGATTCTATTGTATCGCAAATTTCCTGTGCGAATTTGAAGTGTTCTTCCTGAGTAACAACAATAGAGATTTTCATTTCAATAGTTGAAGTTAGAGTTAAAAATTAAAACGTATTGTTTAGTTTGAAATCCTGAATTCAATCCAATAAAAATAAGCAAAATAGAAGTAACATTCTCAAAATCAAAAACTTGATTAAGAAAATTTAAAAAACAATATATACTTTTAGGATATGTTTGTCCAATGGACAAATGATGTGATTTCAAAATGAAAAATGAATATAAATAAATACGCGGCGAAAAACTCTGTGGATACTATAGAGATAGTGTCCGTACTTCGGGAGAAGTTACAGCTGAGTTTGTCCGTGACAAAGAAGTTATATGTAAACTTATTTTATTCATCGACTGCAAAAGTACACTATTTTTTTATTTACAAAACAAAAAAATAAAATTCTAACATTTTTTTTACAGAATGTTAATATTGGTCCATAAAAAACCCGATAGTTAAAAATAACTATCGGGTTCTTAAGTATTTACTTTTTTATATTTTAATTTTTAGTAAACGGTATTGCATCACCGCTACTCAAAATAATCATATCAAAACCTGTTTTAGCCTCATTAAATTTGAACTTTAGTCCAGCTTCAGCTGATTGAAAGACATCTTTTTCATTTTCTACCGCCTTTACTGTAAACTTCGGATAGTTTGTTATCAGAACATTCAATGCATTATTCTTTTCTGTAAAATCGATTTTCAAAGGAGCTTTTGAAGTTGAGTAGGTTCCTAAATAACCATCCAAAACTACATCTTTTTCTATTTTACCGTTACTGGTTGTCCAAACATTATTAGCATCATTATTGTCCGGAAAAACATGATCCGGATCAAGCGTGATACTTTCTATTTCTTCAGTAGAATTGTGTTTAAACGTCCAAACATTGTTACGTTGCCATACTTCAACAGGCAATTTAACTCTTGTCACTTTCCCGCTTTTAGTTTTCACATCTAAAATAACCGGCATAGGCATTTTATCGAAATTCTCAACTGTGATTGCAACTCCTTTTGACGGATCATTTTTTATGTACTTAATTGAATTGATCCCCTGATTAAAGTGCCAATTGTTTACAAACCAGCTTCTCCAGAACCAGCTTAAATCTTCACCTGCAACGTTTTCCATTGATCGGAAGAAATCATCCGGCTGAGGATGTTTATAAGCCCAACGTTCGATATAAGTACGGAAAGCAAGATCAAAACGCTCTTTTCCTAAAATCTGCTCTCTTAAAATTACCAAACCAGAACCCGGCTTAAAATAACACAGCATCCCAATATTAGCCTCTTTCATATTATCAGGAGAACTCATTATAGTTTCCAGATCCGGTCTTGTGAATGGCTCTGCTAATTTGTGCAAATTCGATGGCGCTTCTTTATATTCGCCCTTATTAAATTCCTCAGTGCTTAATGAATTAATAAAAGTATTAAATCCTTCATCCATCCAGGCGAACAATCTTTCGTTTGAACCTACAATCATAGGAAACCAGATATGTCCAAATTCATGATCGGTTACCCCCCATAAATCTTGTCCTTTTGACTCCCAGCTACAAAACACAATACCAGGATACTCCATTCCTCCTTCATTTCCTGCAACGTTTGTGGCCACCGGATAAGGATATTCAAACCATTTTTTAGAATAGTGCTCAATTGATGCTTTTACATATTCAGTAGAACGCCCGTAAGCTTCTTTTCCGCCACTTTCTACCGGATAAGCTGATAAAGCCAATGCCTTTTTACCACTAGGCAGATTAATTTTGGCACCGTCTAAAACAAAAGCAGCCGAAGAAGCCCATGAAAAATCACGAGCATTTTTTATTTGATAATGCCATGTTTTCTCTCCTGTTGTTTTTGAATTTGCTGTTGCAGCAACTTCTTCGGCAGAACGAATTGTTACGGTTTTATCGCTTTGCCCCGCTTCTTTATAACGCTTAAGTTGTTCTGCAGGCAATACTTCTGCTCCATTTATTAATTCTCCCGATCCCACAACATAATGATTTGCAGGTACCGTTAGTTTTACATCAAAATTTCCATACTCTAAATAAAACTCTGATGCACCCAAGTAAGGGGCAGTATTCCATCCTTTTACGTCATCGTACACACACATACGCGGATACCATTGCGCAATTGTAAAAATTTTACCGTTTTTAGTTTCCAAAACTCCCATTCTGTCCGATCCTTCAAAAGGCGCAATGAAAGAAAACTCAATTTTAATTTTTACAGCTCCCCCTTTTGATACTAATGTTTCAGGAAGAAATATCTGCATTCTGGTATCTGTAACTACATATTTTGCTTCAATTTCAGTCTTTTTCTTTCCACCTGAAATTACTTTAACTGATTTAATTTTGTTTCCTCCATCAAAAACCTGTCCCTGAGCACCGTTACGGCTTCCCGATAGCGGCACCACCGCATTCCCTCTTGAATCACTTTTGAATAAATTCTGATCTAAATTCAACCATACAAATGACATTTTTTCCGGACTATTATTGGTATAAGTAATTTCATCTGTACCGGTAATCTCATTTGTAGTTCCGTTTAATTTTGCCGTTATCTGATAATCGGCTCTATTTTGCCAATATTCAACTCCCGGCTGACCGTTTGCAGAGCGCGTTGGTGTCCCATTTTTGGTATAAAAATTTGGCCCAAACGCATCGTGGTAATCGTAATTGTTAACAGGATTTACTACTGTTGCAGGAGGTGTTTGCTGTGCCCAGACAGAAGAAACTCCAACAAACAAAGCCATGGTTAATAAGGCTTTTGAGGATTGTTTTTTCATAATTTTTAGCTGTTTATGTAGCAAATTAATGAAAAAAAAAGCTATTTACAGAGAAATTATAAAACGTAAATCCAATTTTAGCAAAATTTTATGCAAAAAATATTTTAAGCTATTTTCCTAAAAAAATAAAATTTATAAAATATATTTACATCAACATATCAGTAATCTTTTTCAATTTCAAACACTTTGAATACAACTATCAACAATTCAGCGATAAGCGTCTCAATAAAACATTCTGGAGCAGAATTATTCTCATTAAAAGACAATCAAAATAAAGAATACATATGGGAAGGTAATCCAGACTTCTGGGGCAAACATTCTCCGGTACTTTTCCCGATTGTGGGCACCCTGAAAAACAACACTTATACGATTGATGAAAAAGAATACCAATTGCCGAGGCACGGTTTTGCCCGCGATATGGACTTTCAATTGATCAACAAAAATGAAAACAGTGCAATCTTTGCTCTAAAATCAAATACCGAAACACTCCAAAAATATCCTTTTGAATTTGAACTACAGCTTATTTACAGCGTTGAAAACACCACTTTAAATATTGAGTACAAAGTAATCAACACAGGAAAAACCAAAATGCCATTTTCGATTGGAGCTCATCCAGCGATAGCATTACCAGGAGATTTTAAAAATTATGCATTCCAATTCGAAAAACAAGAAGTTTTAGAATATTATCTTTTAGAGAATGATTTGATTTCTAGTCAAACAGAAACCTTGAAAAATAAAAATGGATTAATTCCGTTTGACTACCAATTATTCGAAAACGACGCATTAATTTTTAAAACCCTAGAATCAAAATCGCTAACGCTTATTCAAAACTCCAAACCCTATGTCAAAGTTGATTTTGAAGATTTTCCGAGTTTAGGAATCTGGACAAAACCACAAGCTCCTTTTATTTGTATAGAGCCCTGGCTTGGATACTCTGACACTGATGAAAATTCGGGAAATTTATTCGAAAAAGAAGGGATTTTAGTTTTAGAAGCCAATCAAAACTTTACTTCAAAATTTAGTATATCAATATTATAATCTACAAAAAAATGCTGGAATTTAATTTTACTCCATTCCCTGTAATCGAAACAGAACGTTTGCTTTTACGAAGAATCACAAATGACGACGTCAATGAAGTTTTCGAATTGCGTTCAAATCCTGAAACAATGAAATTCATCCCTCGTCCCTTAGTCAAAGATGCTGAAGATGCCTTAGCACATATTAAGATGATTGAGGACAAAATTGTCGCAAATGAAGGAATCAATTGGGGAATTACTCTAAAAGGCAACTCTAAGTTACTGGGAATCATTGGCTATTACAGAATGCAGCCAGAGCATCATCGTGCCGAAATAGGCTATATTTTACTACCTGAATTTCATGGAAGAGGGATCATCCCGGAATCAGTAAACGGATTGATCACTTATGGTTTTGAAGAATTAAAATTGCATTCGATTGAAGCAGTAATTGACCCTGAAAATTATGCCTCTGAGAAAGTATTACAAAAGTGTGGCTTTGTAAAAGAAGGACATTTTAAAGAATGTGAATTTTATGATGGCAAGTTCATTGATAGCGTAATCTACTCATTATTAAGCAATAAAAAACATTAGATTTTTTTGAACAAAAAATATTCCTGTTAAATTAATGATTCCGGATAATAGTAACTATTGGTTTGCGTTATATTTGCAGTCGAAATAAGAAAAAAGAGCTTATTTCGACATCACGAAAGCCCGTTTTATGAAAAAAATCTTTATTGCCCTTGTTCTTTTCTTTTCAATTCAGTCTCAAAGTCAGACTTTTATTAAGTTTAATGCTGCAACCGCTTTATTGGCAGTGCCAAATGTTGGAGTTGAAACCAGTATTGGAAAAAATCTAACTTTTAGTGTTGACGTAATGGCATCATTTTGGGAGTCTTTTAACGGACATAGTCCAATGAAAATCTACACACTAACACCTGAACTTCGTTATCATTTTAAAGAAAACTATAAAGGTTTTTACGTTGGTGGCCATGCAGGACCAGATATTTATCAAATTCAAAAATGGAACTATTGGGGATCAAACCATTACGAAGACGGTTTTGGTTATCGTTTAGGAGTTACAGTTGGATACAATATTAAATTAAACGATAAATTTTTACTGGATATTTTTGCAGGAGGTGGCTGGCACCAAGGTTTCTATCATGGATACTACAATGATGGAACTCCGGGAAGATATGAAAAAACGCAAAACTGGAACAAAAGCGGCGAATGGCTTCCATACCGCGGAGGTGTTATGATTTCTTATAAACTATAAGTTACTTCGCCAATTTAGGCAGTGATTTTATATACAAATCTTCCACTTTCTTTCGTGCCCAATCGGTTTTTCTTAAAAAAGTCAAACTTGATTTTACACTTGGATTTGAAATAAAGCACTTTATCGGAATTAATTCTGCCAGAGTATCAAAGCCATAGTATTCTACTAATGCTTCTACTATTTTCTGAAGCGTTATACCATGTAAAGGATCTTTCGATTGATTTTGCATTTTATACTTTTAAATAATTATTAAAAAGACCGTACTTTCAAAAAGCACGGTCTTTTTTTTACAAAACTACTAAATTAATTTACACCTACTCCCATCGTTTGTTTAAAACAGAAACTTAAACCCAAAAGAAAGTGGAGAAGTCAAATTTGGTCTGCTTCCGGCCAAAGCAGTGTTGTAAAAAGGATCAACATTTGCCACATGTGCTAATCCGAAATTGGTTACTGTGGTTTTCTCACCGCTTTTAGGCTCCAATGTTGTTGACGTAAAGTTTGCCAGATCGTATGAAAACTCAACCGAGAAATTTTTACTAATAAAGTAATCAAACCCTCCCGAAACTGATAAGCCATATTGGCTAATCTTCAAATCACTTTCTTTCTCTTTTCCTGTGATAATAGGAGCTGCCAATTGCCCAAAGAAGTACAACGAACCCGCAACATTCCAATATTTTCTAGCCAACGGCTGAATAACAAGCAAATCTGTTTTTGCCACAGTTCCGGCTTTTGCATCAGCTTTTATGTTAATAATACCAAATCCCGCTCCTACTGCAACGGAAGGCGTTACAAATGTCCCCACAATTGGCAATACAGAAAGATTTGTATTCTTAACGTCGCCAGTTTTAGTTTGTTGATAACCAAATTGCGATGTTGCGAACCAGGTTCCTTTTAAGCCCTGATTTGCATCCTGAGCTTTTGCGGTTAAGCTAATAAATGCAATACTTACTAATGTTAAAATTTTTTTCATGTTTTAGTATGTTTTAAATTATTCAACAAACTTATACGTAAGCATTTTCTTTAGGTATGATCAAAATCATAGATTAAAAAAAAACTTTAATTCTTTCAGATTTTATTAAAGTTTTTCATTTTTGTTTTACATTTGTACACTATGTTAAAAACAGTCAATATACTTAATAAAAGAGCCCGGTTTGATTATGAAATAATCGATACTTATACTGCGGGAATTGTTTTGTCGGGAACCGAAATTAAATCCATACGACTAGGTAAAGCTAATATTACTGAAAGCTTTTGCGAATTTAACAATATGGAACTCTTTGCCATTAATACCTATATTGAAGAGTATTCTTTTGGCAATCAATTCAATCATAAATCCAGAAGCGAAAGAAAATTACTTCTAAACAAAAAGGAGCTCAAAACCTTGCATAAAAATGTTCAGGCAAAAGGACTTACTATTGTTCCTTTGAAATTATTTACCAACGAAAAAGGACTTGCTAAACTGCAAATTGGTCTTTGTAAAGGAAAGAAAAACTACGACAAGCGTGAATCTTTAAAAGAACAAGATACGAAACGCGATCTGGATCGAATTAAAAAAGCATACAACTAAACAGAATATCTTTCCAAATCACTACTAAACAAGTGTTTATTACTATTTTATCGTTATTTTTACTATAAACAATTTAACCTTAAGAAAAACAATAAACTAATCTGGACAGGTACTACTAAATCAGAATATGTTACCGACCTAGGTCAAACTGTTGATGTAATTATGCAAGCAGTGGTAAAAGAAATGAAAAAAGACGGTTCACTCCCTCCTAAATAGTATTTTGAAAAGCAATATTAAAATATTGCTTTTTTTTCATTAAAATTATGACTAAATTTGTCAAGACAAATTAAATAAAATAAAAATGAAATCGCTCCTTAAAAATGCAAGAGAACAAAAAGGTCTAAAAACCCGCGAAGTAGCACAACTACTTGGCATCGATCAGGCTTTAATAAGCAAATTTGAAAGCGGTTCGCGAAAACCGACCAAAGATCAAATTGTTAAGCTATCTCAACTTCTAGAAATAGACTATGAAACTTTAATGATCGCATGGCTGAAGGAAAAAATTCTATATGAAATTGGTGATGATGAATTTGCTTTAAAAGCGCTTGAAGTTGCAGAGAAAGAAATCAAATACAATAAAACAGTCTCCAAATTAAAATTATCAACCACTTTAGAAAAAATCCTTAGTGAAATAGATGTTTTAAAAGAAAAACTGGATACTTACAGACAGTTTGATAGCTATAAAATCAGTCAGGCACTTGAACTCGAATATACTTTTGAAAGCAATCGAATTGAAGGAAATACCATGACGCTTCGCGAAACCGATATGGTCATCAACGAAGGTTTGACTATTTCAGGAAAAAGCATGAGAGAGCATCTTGAAACCATTAATCATCAGGAAGCGATTGGTTTTATCAAAGATTTAATGCAAAAAAGCAACAGCTTAAATGAACGCGATCTTTTATCTATCCATAATTTAATTTTGCGAGGTATAATTCCAGAAGATGCAGGTCGTTATCGAAAAGTACAGGTCATGATTCAGGGAAGCAGTCACATGCCTCCACAGCCTTTTTTAGTTGCAAAGGAAATGGAAGAGTATTTTATTTGGTATGAAATCAACAAAAATAAACTACATCCGGTTATTCTTGCAGCCGAAATGCACGAAAGACTAGTTACAATTCATCCTTTTATTGATGGAAACGGCAGAACCTCCAGATTAGTCATGAATTTAATTTTAATGCAAAAAGGTTATCTGATTGCCAATATAAAAGGAGATTATGAAAATAGAATGCAATACTATCAATCTCTGGAAACCGCTCAAACAAAAAAAGACAAAGAAGATTTTTTATTCTTTATCGCCAAAATCGAAAAAGAAAGTCTGGAGCGTTATATTAGTATTATTGGCCAATAAAATAAAACCCACTATTGCTAGTGGGTTTTATTTTAATTTTTATCTTCTAATAAAGGAACAAATCGAAATTCTCCAAACTCATGTTTTTCAAATTGTGTTTCATTCTTTCGAATCAATAGGGTCATAATCTGAACATCTTCTCCTAACGGAATAACCAACCTTCCTCCTATTTTAAGCTGCGCCATTAAAGGCTGCGGAATAAACGGAGCTCCTGCCGTAACAATAATACTATCAAAGGGTGCATAACTTGGTAGTCCTTTATAACCGTCTCCGAAAGACAGGTGTTTTGGGCGAATGTTTAATTTTGGAAACAAATTAGAAGTTGTTCTAAACAACTCACTTTGTCTTTCAACGCTATACACTTTTGCTCCTAACATAAATAAAACAGCTGTTTGATATCCTGAACCTGTACCAATTTCTAAAATCTTATGATCTTTTTTAACCTCTAACAATTGCGATTGAAAAGCAACTGTATAGGGCTGCGAAATAGTTTGTCCCGCCCCTATAGGAAATGCCTTATCCTGATATGCATAATCTTCAAAACTTGAATTTAAAAAAAGGTGTCTCGGGATTTTTTTTATCGCATCCAAAACCGCTTTATCAGTAATTCCTTTTTGTTCTAAAGTGCTTACTAATTGATTGCGAAGTCCTTGATGTTTGGCAGTATCTTTCAAAATGGATTGGTTTTATTTTTGCAAAAATAGGAAAGTAAATCAATTTTAAATGCTTTCACGCAGAATGTTTTCAACTCAGAAACTTCTTTCAAATTAATGTTATCCGAACCATTTACCATTCAAATGCTTGTATCAACCGTTCGTCATTTTTTTTAAAATTTTCAGCTGATGTGTTGCTACTTTTGAAACATCAATCAGCAAATAATAATTTAAAAACCAAAATTATGAACACATTAAATTTTAAAACTCCGACCGAAGCTCTAAAACCATTAGCTGTTGGTTTTGCAATCGGACTTATTACCAATTTCATTAGTTTTTTAATTCACTTGTAAAAAAATCAATCAATCAATCAATCAATCAATCAATCAATCAATCAATCATTAAAACTAAAAATTATGGAAACCCAAAAAGAAGTAAACGTTTACAAAATCGTTAAATCATTTATCGTAGGATTTATAATCGGATTTGCGCTTTATAAATTTATCACTGTAATTGTATTCAATTAATTTAATCCTCAATCAAAAAACATCAATCATGAAAACCAATGCATTAAAAAAAATCGCTTTTCTATCTCTTGGAATTGTTTCTACAGGAAATTTATGCGCACAAAACAAACCTGAAAAAGCCCCCTCTGTTCCGGCTAAAGATACTTATTTTGGAATTACGGTGGAGGACAAATACAGAAACCTTGAGGATTTAAAAAATGAACAAACACTAAGTTGGTTAAAGGCTCAGGCAGATTACACAAACCATATTTTAAACTCAATTCCCGGAAAAAAAACGCTTATTGATGAGCTGACCTCCATAAATGACAGAGTTACCGAAGCGATCAGCGGATTGCAAATTATGGAAGACGGCACTTATTTTTATCAAAAAACAACTCCAAAAGATCAGGTGGCAAAACTTTATAAAAGAGCTGGTCTAAAAGGAAAGGAGACGTTAATCTTTGACCCACAAACGCTAAAAGGCGAAGCAAAAGACATCTTTACTATTAGTTCTTTTTCTCCGAATAAGAGCGGAAAACTAATTGCCGTAAATATTTCTAAAAATGGTGGTGAAATGAGTGAAATGCTTTTAATAAATGTAGCCGATAATAAAATTTTAGCCGATAAAATTGACAAGCTAAGATTTGGAAATGCCAATTGGTTAAACGATGACAAATCGTTTTTATATGCACAATCACCAACAGCCGATATTCATGATGCCAAAGCACAATTGAATATTGTAACAAAATTGCACGTTGTGGGACATGATGTAGCGCAGGATAAGGTAATTTTTTCGAAGGCCATGTATCCTGAATTAAAAATTGCAGAGGAAGAAATTCCTTTTATGGGGTATGACGCAGACAGTAAGATCCTGTTTCTGATGCCTTATTCTGTAAATCCGAACATGAAAATGTTTATAGCCAAAGGTTCTGAGTTGAATAGTGACAAAATTAGCTGGAAGTTATTAACGGACAGAAAAGATGAAATTAAAAATTTCTCTTTCAGCGATAAAGACATTTATTTTTTCACGAGTTTGAATGCTCCAAAATTTAAAGTAACAAAAACCAGTATGGCTAATCCAAATTTAGCAACTGCAACACTAGTTATCCCTGAAGACAAAGAAGCCAATTTAAACCCTATTACAATTACCAAAGATGGGATTTTTTACACCAAAACAAAAAACGGAATCGAAAGTACATTATTCTTCACTGATTTTGAAGGAAAAAAACACAGCGAAATTAAGACACCTAAAAAATCTGCTACTATTGTTTTAACTTCAAGAGGAAGTAAATATTCAGACTTATGGGTTCGAACAACAGGCTGGACAACCAAAGGAGAACGTTATAAATACGATGTAAAGAAAAACAATTTTATCAGAGAAGAACTCTCTACGATTACTGAATACCCGGAATTCGAAAATTTTGAAATTGAAGAATTAATGGTAAAATCGCATGATGGTGTCGAAGTTCCACTATCCATTATTTATAAAAAAGGAATTAAAAAAAATTCAAACAATCCTGTTTTGTTCTATGGTTACGGTGCCTACGGAATGTCTATGTCTCCTAGTTTCAATCCTAGCCTGCTTTTATGGGTAGAAAGAGGCGGAATACTTGCTGTTGCTCACGTAAGAGGTGGTGGAGAACTAGGAGAAAAATGGCATTTGGAAGGTCAAAAAAGTACAAAACCAAATACTTGGAAAGACGTAATTGCCTGCACGGAATACATGATTAAAGAAGGATATACAAATCCGACAAAAACGGCAATCTACAGTAGAAGCGCCGGTGGAATTTTTGTAGGAAGAGCCATCACTGAAAGACCCGATTTATATGCAGTAGCCATTCCGGGAGTAGGAAGCATGAATACTGTTAGAGGCGAAAATGCACCAAACGGACCTGCAAATACACCTGAATTTGGAACCATGAAAATCGAAGATGAAGCCAAAGCTCTTATAGAAATGGATTCTTATTTACAACTAAAAGAAGGTGTTAACTATCCTGCAACCTTAACAACAGCAGGATTTAATGACCCTAGAATCATTGTTTGGTCTCCTGCTAAATTTGCCGCACGACTGCTTGAGGTAAACACGTCTAAAAAACCAACTTTGTTAAAAGTAGATTATGAAGCAGGTCATTTTGGCGGAGCTTCAAAAGCAAAATCATATGAAGAAGTTGCCGATGTTTTAAGCTTTGCACTATGGCAAGTGGGACATCCGGATTTTCAACCTAAAAATTAGTTATTTAAAATGTAACTTTGGCAATGCTGGCATTGCCAAAGTTTTTAAAACTTAAAATTATGATCAAAATAATTATAGCTTTGACTGTTGCAATAAGCCATTTGTTATTTAAAATTTTATCTTAATGAAATTAACCGTAAAAATCCTGGTGACTCTAGTCGTTATATTCTGCCTGCTCTTTATAGGCGCTTTTATCGCAGGAATGGTTTATGGATATCAAGTACCGCTGAAAGCAAAATAACTTATAAAAATGTTTCAAAAAAAGAATCACGTTTTCGTTTTAATTCAGATCATTATATGGACTATCTATTCCGGAATAATTTTTATTCCTCAAATTATTATTCCGGAATTTAATATATTGAGATACAAAAACTGGCAACTTCTATTAGACTACTTTTCTAGTGTTTGCGTGCTTACATTCCTTTCGATAGCTTTAAAACATGTTTATGACCGATACATAAAACTGGACGATTTTAAACTTTGGGAAATTATTAAAATGCTTTTTCTAATTTTCGCAGCTGCTCTCTTTTTCTTTGGGATACTAACGGCATATAATTATCTAATGATCAATTATGTTTATGAAAACCCTGAAGTATTTGATCACCCTTCTCAATCTGCAAAAAGACAGGTTTTCTTTATTTTTCTGATGGCATTTCTTTTCTTTCTTTGGATAATTGTGTACACCATTTACAAAACAACCTCGCAAATCAAGAATAATAAAATGGATCGAATGGAAATTGAAAACACTTTAAAAGATTCTCAACTGAATGCTTTAAAGGGGCAAATCAATCCGCATTTTATGTTCAACAGCTTAAACAATATTCGCGGACTAATTCTGGAAAATCCTGAAAAATCGAGAGAAATGATCACTCGATTGTCCGAAATGCTTCGATATTCCCTGACCAAAAACGAGATTACAACAATTGCACTGGAAGAAGAAATTGAAATGGTAGAAAACTTCATTGAAATTTCAAAAATTCAAATGGAAGAACGCTTAAGTTTTACTTCTGAAATAGACCCAAATACTTTAAAGCTGCAAATCCCCCCCATGATCATTCAAATGCTGATCGAAAATGCGGTTAAACATGGAATTTCAAAATTAAAAGAAGGAGGTCAAATTGCATTAGAAACCAATCTGGAAAACAACAGTTTGACTATTGTCGTTTCAAACACAGGAATACTTACCATTGAAAAAGATTCCACACAATTAGGAATCAAAAATATCGAAAAAAGATTGCATTTAATTTATGGCGAGAAAGCTCGTTTTAAATTACAGGAAATAGAAAATAAAGTAATTGCAAAAATAATAATTCCAATACTTTAAGTATGAAAAAAATAAAAGCTGTTATTGTTGAAGATTCCCGTCTGGCCAGAAATGAGCTTAAAGAATTAATTAAAAATCATCCGGAAATTGAAATTATTGGAGAAGCAGAAAATGTAGATTCGGGCTTTAAACTGATACAGGAAACCCAACCGGATTTACTTTTTTTAGACATCAATATGCCCGAAAAAGATGGTTTTGAATTGTTGGAAATGCTCGATAAAGTTCCCATTACCATTTTCACAACGGCTTTTGACGAGTACGCCATTAAATCTTTTGAATACAATGCTTTAGATTATTTACTAAAACCTATAAATCCAAAAAGATTTGCTCATTCAATCGAAAAAGTAAGTCAAAATCTAATTGAAAAAGAAGAAAAAAGCAGTAAGAAACTGACGCCAAACAATCAGATTTTTATTCGCGATGGCGAGAAATGCTGGCTTGTAAAAATTGCCGATATCTTTCTGTTTGAAGTCGATGGCAATTACACCAAAATATTCTTTCAGGATGAAAAAGCTGTACTTAATAAATCATTAAACCATATTGAAGAGAAGCTTCCTGATGATTATTTCTTCCGGGCCAATCGAAACCAAATTATCAATATAGAATACATACTCAAAATAGACCCTTGGTTTAGTGGTAATCTGCTCGTACAGCTTCCAAAAGAAGTAAAAGTAGAAATATCGCGAAGACAAACCAATAACTTTAAAGAGAAGTTAAGTATGTAAATACATTTAAAATTGTTCAAATAATTTCGACTTTGTCATCACTAAACTTTTACTTTCAACAAATAAATTATATTTTTGTTTAAAATACATTCTCATGTTAAAAGTAGGAGTTTTAGGTGCAGGTCATCTTGGTAAAATACATTTACGCTTATTACAACAATCTGACCAATACGAATTAGTTGGATTTTACGACGAAAATCAGGAAAATGCCGAAAGAATCTCAAAAGAGTTTGGCTATAAAAACTTCAACACAATTGCAAAATTAATTCACGCTGTGGATGTTATCGACATTGTGACACCAACTCTTTCACACTACAAATGTGCTAAGGTAGCCATCAAATCAGGAAAACATATCTTTATAGAAAAACCAATTGCCAATACTGTTGAAGAAGCCGAAGAAATCATTGCTTTGGCGGCAGAACATCGTGTAAAAGGTCAGGTAGGTCATGTTGAACGCTTTAACCCTGCGTTCATTGCTACTAAAAACATGATCGAAAATCCAATGTTTATAGAAACACACCGTCTCGCCGAGTTTAATCCGCGTGGTACAGACGTTCCTGTGGTTTTGGATTTAATGATTCATGATATAGATGCTATTTTGAGCGTTGTAAATTCAAAAGTAAAAAATATCAATGCAAGTGGTGTTTCTGTAATTAGCGAAACTCCGGATATTGCCAATGCCAGAATCGAATTTGAAAATGGATGTGTGGCTAATCTAACCGCAAGCAGAATTTCGATGAAAAACATGCGTAAAACAAGATTTTTTCAAAAGGATGCCTACATTTCTGTAGATTTTCTGGAGAAAAAATGTGAAGTGGTTCGAATGAAAGATGCTCCGGAAATTCCTGGTGATTTTGATATGATTTTACAAAATGCAGAAGGTGTAAAAAAGCAAATCTATTTTACAAATCCTGATGTGGAACAAAATAACGCAATTTTAGATGAGCTGGAATCATTTGCCAATGCGATAAAAACAGACACAACTCCGATTGTAACTCTGGAACAGGCAACAGATGCATTACGAGTGGCCTATCAGATAATTGATTGTTTCGATAAATAATTTGGAAGTTTTAAAAATAAAAATTAGCCACGAGTTCATCAATTAATTTGTGAACTCGTGGCTAAAATCATAAATATAATATCAAATTTAAATGAAAACTATAGCTGTAATTGGTGCAGGAACAATGGGTAACGGAATTGCTCATACATTTGCACAAAGTGGTTTTGTGGTAAAACTAATTGACGTTTCTGAAAAATCATTAGACAAAGGAATGGCAACTATTGCTGCCAACTTAGACCGAATGCTTTCTAAAGGAACCATCACTCAGGAAGAGGTTACCAAAACGATCACTAATATTATTACGTATACTGATATTAAAGACGGAGTTGTTGGTGTGGATTTAGTAGTTGAAGCTGCTACTGAAAATGTAGAGTTAAAACTTAATATTTTCAAACAATTAAACGAAGCTTGTTCTCACAACACCATTCTGGCAACGAATACTTCTTCGATATCTATTACTCAAATCGGAGCAGTTGTAGCACATCCTGAAAGAGTTATCGGAATGCACTTTATGAATCCGGTGCCGATTATGAAATTGGTCGAAATTATCCGCGGATACAACACCAGCGATGAAGTTACCAAAACCATCATGGACTTATCTGTAAAATTAGGCAAAGTTCCTGTTGAAGTAAACGATTACCCTGGTTTTGTGGCCAATCGAATTTTAATGCCAATGTTAAACGAAGCTATCGAAACCTTATACAACAAAGTTGCGGGAGTTTACGAAATTGACACGGTAATGAAATTAGGAATGGGACACCCAATGGGGCCTCTTCAATTAGCTGATTTTATTGGTCTTGATGTTTGTCTTGCTATTTTAAATGTAATGTACGACGGTTTTAAAAATCCAAAATATGCCCCTTGCCCACTATTGGTGAATATGGTGAGAGCCGGAAAGTTAGGAGTAAAATCAGGTGAAGGTTTTTACGATTACAGTGAAAGTAAAAAAGCAGAGAAGATCTCTAAACAATTTATACTTTCCTAAAAAAGAAATACCATGTCGATAGCATCGAATTTAAATACAATCAAGACAGGTTTACCCGAAACTGTAACTTTAGTTGCCGTTTCTAAAACAAAACCGGTTCCCGACTTAATGCAGGCATATGATGCCGGTCAGCGCATTTTTGGAGAAAATAAAATCCAGGAAATGACTGAAAAATGGGAACAAATGCCAAAAGACATTCAATGGCACATGATTGGTCATGTACAGTCGAATAAAGTAAAATTTATGGCGCCTTTTGTAAGTTTGATTCATGGTGTTGACAGCTTAAAACTGTTGCAGGAAATCAATAAACAAGCATTGAAAAACGATCGAATTATTGATTGCCTGCTTCAAATACATATTGCCGAAGAAGAAACTAAATTTGGTTTAGACGAAAACGAATTAAATGAACTACTGTCTTCACCTGAATTCAAAGAAATGAAAAACATACGTATCTTAGGACTAATGGGAATGGCGACTTTTACAGAAGATCAAAACCAAATTAAAAAGGAATTTACACATTTAAAATCTATTTTTGATTCCATAAAAGAACTGAAAACTGAAAACGGCAATCTGACTACTGTCTCTATGGGAATGTCCGGAGATTATCAGCTTGCCATAGCATGCGGCAGTACAATGGTTCGCATTGGAAGCAGCATTTTTGGAGGAAGATAAGTCCTAATTGTTAATTGTCAATTGTAGATTATAAACTGATTACTAAAAACTGAGACTGAATACTAATTTGTACGCAATACTAGACATAGAAACCACTGGAGGCCAGTTTAATGAGGAAGGAATTACCGAAATCGCCATTTATAAATTTGATGGACATGAGGTAATTGACCAGTTCATTAGTCTTGTCAATCCTGAAATTCCGATTCAGCCCTTCGTGGTGAAATTAACCGGAATCAATAATGCTATGTTGCGCTCTGCTCCTAAGTTTTTTGAAGTTGCGAAACGAATTATAGAAATCACTACAGACTGTATTATTGTAGCACACAATGCTTCTTTTGATTACCGAATTTTACGTACAGAATTCCGACGTTTGGGCTACAATTTTGAAGCCAAAACTCTTTGTACAGTCGAACTTGCCAAAAAATTAATTCCGGATCAGCCTTCCTATAGTTTAGGAAAACTGGTGCGAGCACTTGGAATTCCAATGGCAGACAGACATCGTGCCAGCGGAGATGCAATGGCAACAACCAAGCTCTTTAAAATGCTTCTGGAAAAAGACCTGGAAAAAACCATTGTAAAAGATTTTATCAAACTGGAAGTAGAAAAAGGAATTGCCCCAAAATTTTTGGATATTCTGGCACAAATGCCTGCGAAAACCGGTGTTTATTACATTTATAATGAAGGTGGAACCCTAATCTACATTGGAAAAAGCCAAAACATCAAAAAAAGAGTCAATCAACATTTTACGGGAATTACCACCAAAAGCAAAAAAATACAGGCAGAAGTTTTCACCATCACGTATGATGAAACGGGAAGCGAATTAATTGCGCTCTTAAAAGAAAGTGAAGAAATAAAAATAAATCGCCCTAAATATAATCGTTCACAACGAAAAACGATTTTTCAGTATGCTTTATATGCAGAGAAAGACACTAATGGTTATATCAATTTAAAACTTGAAAAAGCAGACGGTCGTAAAAAAGAAATTACCTCATTTGGTACTTTACAGGAAGGTAAAAATGCTCTGTTCCGATTTACGTCAAAATATCATTTATGTCAAAAGCTAACAGGACTTTATCAAACCAAAAAAGAGTGTTTTCAATATAAAATCAAAGAATGTGATGGTGCCTGTATTGAAGAAGTAACACCCGAAGTTTACAATACCCGTGTACAACAATTTATCGCGGAAAACAGTTTCGAAAATAAAAGCATGATTTTGCTGGACAGAGGCCGAAATGTCAACGAAAGAAGCGCCATTTTAATTGAAAATGGTCTTTATAAAGGATATGCCTTTTACGATCTGAATTATCAGATTACAAACATCGAGATTCTAAAAAACATTTTAATTCCGATGCAGCATAATCGCGATGTGAAAAACATTATTCAAAGCTACCTCCGAAAGAGTAAATCACTAAAGGTTCTTCATTTTTAACACTGCAAAACTTTCCTTATCTTCGTGAGGATGAAAAAAATAAAATCAAAATACGAAATCTTCCGGGAAAAAGTCAAAATCATCCTCTACGGGACAGATACGTTTTTTGGGAAAATGTTTGATTTAGTTCTGCTTGGATTGATCTTACTAAGTGTTATTTTGATTATGATGGAAACCGTTCAGGGAATCAATCAAAAATACCATACTCAGCTTATTATCTGCGAATGGATTATCACCGTATTTTTCACCATTGAATATGTACTTCGAATAATTTCGATTCAAAAACCAATCCGATATATTTTTAGTTTTTACGGAATTATTGATTTAATGGCAGTTTTGCCAATGTATTTATCGATATTTTTCCCCGGAGCAAGTGTCCTTTCCATAATAAGAGCCTTACGTTTCTTTCGATTGTTTAAAATCCTGCATATTCCGCAAATCTCCCATCAGTCCATTCAACTTCGGGAAGCCATCGAAGCCAGTAAAGAGAAAATCCTTGTTTTTATCTATTTCGTATTAATCAGCACCATCATAATCGGTTCGATTATGTATCTGGTCGAAGGTAAAGAATCCGGCTTTACAAGTATTCCAATAAGTATTTATTGGACCATTGTTACTCTAACCACTGTAGGCTATGGCGATATTTCTCCACAGACTCCTCTCGGTCAGTTCATAGCTGCCTTTGTAATGATTTTAGGTTACGGAATTATAGCTGTTCCTACCGGAATTGTAACCGCTGAATTTGCAAAAAGCAGTCTAAAAAACAGTGTTGTAAGCAGCAAAAAAACATGCAAAAATTGCAATGCACAGGTACATTTTGATCATGCGCAATATTGCTTTGAATGTGGAACGAAATTGCCTAACAGCTAATTCAACGAAAATTTATCCATCTCATTTTTATTAAAAGTTAAACCCTGCAAGTCTAAGGTTTTACTACCATTAAGACTAAAAAAATATGAAATATCTAATTACCATCGTCGGACCAACAGCAATAGGCAAAACAGCTTTAAGCATTGCTCTGGCACAACATTTTAATTGTGAGATAATCTCCTGCGACAGTCGTCAGTTTTTTAAAGAAATGACAATTGGTACCGCAGTTCCTACTCCCGAAGAATTACAGTCAGCGACACATCATTTTATACAGAATAAATCTATTTTAGAAAATTATACTGTTGGTGACTACGAAAAAGAAGCGCTTTTAAAATTAGAGGAGTTATTCTCAGCAAATGATTTCGCTATATTGATTGGCGGCTCAGGATTGTATGTTGATGCCATTTTAAAAGGATTCGATGAATTTCCGGAAATTGATCCTGAGATACGTTCTGACATAAACGCAAACTACGAAAAACTAGGAATCAATTATCTGCAGGAGCAATTACAAAAACTGGATCCTGATTATTATCAAAAACTCACTGTAGAAAACCCGCAAACACTCCAGAATCCACAAAGAATGATGCGTTTTACCGAGGTTTGCATTGGAACCCAAAAACCCTACTCTTCTTTCTTAAATCAAAAGAAAAACAATCGAAACTTCATTCCTATTTTAATAGGTTTAGAAGCCGACAGAGCTGTAATTTACGACCGTATCAATCAGCGTGTAGATCTGATGATGAATGGCGGTTTACTGGAAGAAGCCAAAGCTTTGCATCCCAACAAAACGTTAAATGCACTTCAAACAGTCGGGTATCGCGAATTATTTAGTTATTTTGACGGAGAATTCTCGTTGCCATTTGCCATCGAAGAAATCAAGAAAAATACCAGACGTTTCTCAAAAAGACAACTTACCTGGTTCAAACGAAACGAAGCTACCAAATGGTTTGATTACGCGACAGATAGAAAAGAAATTATAGATTATATTGAAAATTCATTCAAGTAAAAATCATTTTCTGTACTCTTTACTCTATTTTCTAAATCAATCAAAAATCAACAATCTAAAATCTAAAATTCAGCAATGCCAATATCTCCTAATTTTACTTCCATTCTAAGCAAAGACTGGGAAATCAATTTTACGCAATGTACACCCAATGGTTTTCTAAAGTACACTGACTTATGCAACATTCTGCAATTGACGGCTGCTGCACATTCTGAAATTGGAGGCATCAGCTTTACGGATATGCAGGAATTTGATCAGGCCTGGGTATTAAGCCGTATGCGGGTGGAAATTACTGCTTTGCCAAAATGGCGGGATATTGTTACGGTAACAACATGGATCAACAGTCTAGAAAATTCTCGTTCCGTTCGTGCTTTAGAGATACACGCAAACGGAAAAAAAATAGTAGGATGTGAAACGTACTGGGCTGTTTTTAATACAAAATTACGACGTCCGGAAGCTTTAGCCCTGCCTTACGAACATTTTGAATTGTATCCGGAAAAACGCGCTACTACAGAAGGGTTTTCAAAAATAAATATCACTCACGAAAAAGAAGCTATTTTTGAAAAAACAGTTTACCTCTCTGATCTGGACATCGTAAATCACGTCAATAATGTCAAGTATCTGGAATGGTGTCTCGATCACGTTGACCCAAAAAGAATCCTGAAACAGGAAGTAAAAAGTTTTGAAATGAACTTCATGAAAGAACTTTCGCTTCAGGATAATGTAATCATTCACGAGGGCGAAAACGATAATCAAACTATTTCAACATTCAGCATTACCAAAGGCGAGAAAACATCTTTTGCTTTAAAATTACACTGGAAATAAAAGAAAATTAACGAAAAGCTGTTTTTCATTGCCCAACCATTATCTGCTGTATTTAAAATTTGATTCCGTATCATGAAAATAAAAAACGATGCAGTATTGCATCGTTTTTTATTCAATCAGGTTACTTTGATTTTTTCTTCTTCTTTAACAAATCCATCTTACCTTCAATTCTTTTCTCTACTTCCTTAATGTTGCATTCAAAAGCAAATTGCAACGTACATAGTTTGGCTTTTTTAATTTCTTTTAATGCTAATCCAAACTGTTGCTGTGCTTCGTAAAGAATTGCTTTTTTGACAAAAATTTCAGATTTGTTTATTCCTTTTACTGTTAAAGCAAAATCAATTAATTTTTCTGCCTCTTCAAAATCTTCATTCAAAATTAAAGTTTGTACATAATGTGGATATATCTCAAGCGCATGAATGTTTATTGCTAAAGCTTCCTGAAAATACCATTTGGCTTCTTCGTAATTCCATAATTGTTCGGCCTGAATCCGTCCATACAAACAGAAAACCATCGTATTCTTAGCATCATATGAAAATGCATAATCTAAAGATTCAATCGTTTCTTCTAATGAATAAGGATAGCTGTCCAGCGCCTGAAAGAGATATTTATCTATTGTTTTCATTTTATGTGTCGCTATTTATTGTTTTTTTTGGTCACCTCTAATTCGCATATAATCATTGCTTTTTGCGACCAACTTTTTAATTATGCTCATTTCGTAAATCTGTTTTTAACTTCTGACGCGTTCCTTTATAACTCTTCTCTGTTTTATTCTTTTTAAAATCCGTTCCGGTAAAAACTCTGACAGGATTCCCCCGCTCAATGTTCAGTTGATTTTCCCATTGTTTCCCAACATGGTTTTTAAGTTGCTGTAAAGTTTCGTCTTCCAGTTTTTTTAATAATCGTTCTGTTGCCAGTTTTTTATTCTGATGCTGTGAACGGCTGTCCATCGCAACAACCGCAATTCCGGTTGGCACATGAGTTGCTCTGATTGCTGAACTCACCTTATTTACATGCTGTCCGCCAGCCCCGGAACTACGCATGGCCTGATACTGAATGTCACTTTCTAAAAATGATGTATTCTGTTGTGGTTCAATCTCAAAAATGCCAATAAACCAATTTTTACGTTTGTGCATTTTCCTAAACTGACTTTGACCAATCCATTGAATAGTTCCCGTCCAGGAAGCTGCAAATTGAGTGGCATTTTTACCTTTTACTGCAATTGTTGCCGTTTCAATTGTTCCATTCTCCTGGCCCACTTCTCGCTGAAGCAAAGTCGTTTCTAATTGCTCCTCCTGTGCTTCTTCCAGAACTTTTTTAAGTACCTGAGCCACTACCCAGGTACATTCTGCCGGTCCCCGACCCGCTGTTATCTGAATTATTTTTTCCATTTTTCTATTATCTTAAGAAGCTTTTCTCTGTTTTTAGCTTCCTTTACAAATTTTGGAAGTCTTGAAACCATAGTACTATTACCGCTTCCATTATTATTTCTTTCTCGTAATTCCGCTTCAATATATCTCCCTAAATAATCAATGTGCTGCTGGTTATAAGCCCAAAAAACAGCTGTTCCCACTTCTTTTTGAAACCAAAGCGGCAAATTGTAATAATGCTCTTTAACTAAGCCGTCATCCCTTTTTGAATTCTTCAAAACCTTTTCCACTTTTGGTTTCCATTCTTCCTGAAAATTACAATGCGGACATCTTGTTTTATATACTTTCGGTTTGTCTTTTAAGGGTTGTGATTTAAATTCATATCTCTCATAACATTGATTACAATGTGCTTTGCCATAAGCAATGTATTGATAAACGGGGCTGTCAAGTTTCAGAAAGCAATCTTTACATTCAAAAACTTTAGTGGAGCAATGCCCGCACTTACATCCTTCTGAAAGTTTACTCTTTACCTTAGCTTTAGCATCACATTTTGGACACCTTACTAAAATCTCGTTTATAAAACTTTCTAAAAACTTATTCTCATCCTGAAATCTTTTCATAATCTTTGTTTTTTATCGGTCCATTCTAACAATCTTTGGTGTGAAAGTTCCCAGAACTTCAACCAAATCACTTTGATTTGACATCACTTTGGTAATGTCCTTGTACGCCATAGGTGCTTCATCAATATTCCCTCCAATCAAGGTAACCTCATTCGCTTTTAATACCTTTTTAATTTCACTTTGTGTAAAAGTACTTTTACACTTTGCTCTTGAAAATAAACGTCCCGCACCGTGAGACGCAGAGTTTAAACTCTCAGCATTACCTTTACCCTTCACAATGTAACCGGGAGCAGTCATCGATCCGGGAATAATCCCCAATTGGCCTTCTGCGGCAGGTGTTGCCCCTTTTCTATGTACAATACATTCCTGACCGTTTACCATTTCTTTCCAGGCAAAATTGTGGTGATTTTCAATCGTAACCACTACCCTTTTCCCAATAGCTTTGGCAATTCGTCTGTGAATATCATCGTGACAGGCCTTTGCATATTCACCGGCTAAATTCATAGCAAGCCAATATTCCTGCCCATCATGCGTATTCAAATCTAACCAGGCCAAATGCTGCACATTTTTTGGTAACGGACATTGTTTTGTCGCCAAATAGGTATAATGCTTCGCAATATTTGCTCCTAATCCCCGAGATCCACTATGCGATAAAACGGCGAAATACTCCCCTTTGTCAAGCTTCCACTCGTTTTCAGGATTCTCAATTTTAGCAATTCCGAATTCGACAAAATGATTTCCTCCACCCGAACTACCCAATTGTTTATACGCCTTCGGTAAAAGATTTTTCAATAATGGAATGTCTTGAAATTCACTTTTGTAAAAAACATCATGATCTACTCTTGAAGCATGAGTTTCATACATTCCAAATTTGGTATTGTCCCTCAAAATAGCTTCTAACTGATGTTCTTTACCTTTAAAATGAGAAGCTGGCAAGTCAAAAATCGAAAGACTCATTCGGCATCCAATATCCACTCCGACTCCATACGGAATTACAGCATTATCGGTTGCCAAAACTCCACCAATGGGCAATCCATAGCCCGAATGTGCGTCCGGCATTAAAGCACCCGCCACTGAAATTGGCAGTTTTAACGAATCATACAATTGATATTTCGCCTGTTCATCAATCTCATTTTCACCAAAAATTTTGAAGGGAGCTCTTGTTGTTTTCAACTGATGCATTCTTACCTGAACCGGCTTTATTAAACCTTCAGCCACCTTGCCCCAGGTACCATTTCCTTCGTACTTTTCGGGATTCAGCAGAACATCTTTTGCTTCGGTTAGAATAGATTCTTTTTTCTCTCTTTTTCTATATCTGTTAATTTGCCCTAAGGCAATGTTTATTGAATTGTTTTTTGGAAACCCCAATTTAATCAGGTCTTTTCCGGATAATTTATTTCCCATGATTTAGATCATTTCGTCTACATATTGCTGATACAATGCCTGTAGACTTTTATTTTTAATTGGACTTATCTCTTTTGGATTCTCTTTTTCGTAGTAACTCCATTTATGAGAAATGCCCTTTATTAATCTGTTTATTTTATATCTCAGATGATTGTTTACAATATAATTGTCTATAAACTGAATTTGACTTTCCAAGTCAGAATCAACCATTTTGGCATGTGTTATCATATAAGGACTAACACGCAGTACATATCGCCAGGGCTCATTGAATACATAGTGAATTTTGTATCGTTTACAATTGCTGCACCAGCGTTCTCTTTTATAAAAATGTACTTTTTCTTTTTCGGTCAATTCGAGTTTTGAACTTTTCCATTCCCATTCTGAAAATTCTTTTACCGTTTGGATATTTTCAACATATACATGCTTTCTTTTTCTCTTTTTCTTTCTCTTAAAAGATTTTTCAGGAGAAAACTGCCATGTATTTATTTTTTCCAATAATTCTCTGTAAAATGAAGCTTCACTTGATCTGGCGACATCATCTCTTAATTTAAAATTACGCTGCCATCCTTTCTGATAAGGAACTTCTAAAGGAACCAATGGCAAATTTCTACGCTTTTTCCAAAGGTTAACTTCAAGTTTTCTTAACTCAATTAATTGTTTTTCAAAATCTTCTTTAATTAATCGTCTTTTCTTTCTTTTACTTTTAAAACGAGCACATAAAGCATACTCGTCTACCGTATAATTTTCCATAAAAAAATTATAGTGCATTAAATTAACAGCCCAATAGGCTTAGCATTTTATCCTTGAAGGATAAATAAAATCGATTTTTCGGGAAAATTTGAAGTATCTAGAATAAAAAAAAGCCCGAAACTAAATGTCTTCGGGCTTTTATATATCTAAAAATATATTTCTAAGATTGAAATAAGCCACGAAGAAGCACTGCACCAAAATTGTTTGATGTGAAGCTCTGAGATGTAGATGTAAATACAAACATTTTTTCTTCGTTTTTAAAGGGTTATTATTTTTTTCGTCTGCAAATATTCAGAATACTTTTTCGATTTTCCAAATTTATTTTAAGAAAAATCAGTACAAAAAAAATATTTATATTATTCCTAAAGCCAAAAAATAGACTACAGAACTCAAAATCAAAAAGATAGAAATCGTATTTTAAGAATATTTTTCTTGATATTTTTTTACTTAACCGCAAAGAACGCAAAGAAAAAAACGCAACGTTCGCAAAGCTACAAAACTAAATCGTTGCGAACTTTGCGAAAATCGTTGCGTGCCTCGCGGTTAAAATTCTGCATAAAAAAAGTCCTGATTTCTCAGGACTTTACTATTTTTTTTGTTTGGTTATGTTTTTTGTTACTCTGTAACTTTGCTTTTAACAACTAGTCTGAAACCTTCACCGTGAATGTTTAGAATTTCAACATCTTCGTCAGCTTTTAGGTATTTTCTAAGTTTGGCGATGTAAACGTCCATACTTCTGGATGTAAAATAGTTATCGTCTCTCCAGATTTTAGTCAAAGCTAATTCTCTTGGCATTAAGTCATTTTCATGAAGAATCAACATTTTAAGCAATTCGTTCTCTTTTGGAGACAATTTAATTGGCTCTTCATCCTGGAAAGTCAGGAATCTTAGTTTTGAATTTAAATGAAATTTACCAATATTGAATTCGAACTGTACCTGTTCTGCTTTTGTATCAGCCGATTTTCTTTGAATGATCGCTTTAATTTTCATCAATAAAACTTCTGAATCAAAAGGCTTATTCAAATAATCATCAGCACCGGCTTTGTACCCTTTCAATACATCTTCTTTCATAGACTTAGCTGTTAAGAAGATAATCGGCACTTCGCTGTTCTTTTCTCTAATCTCCTTGGCTAAAGTATAACCATCTTTATAAGGCATCATCACATCAAGAATACACAAATCATATACATCCTTCTTGAATTTTTCGAAACCTTCCATACCGTTTTTAGCTAAAGTAACTTCAAAGTCATTTAACATTAGATAATCTTTAAGAACTGCCCCAAAATTAAGGTCATCTTCTACTAAAAGTATTCTTTTGTTATTATTTTCCATATTTTAATTTATTAATGGTATTTTTATTATAAAGGTGCTACCTTTTCCTTTCTCGCTTTCAACATATACTTGACCATTATGGTCCTCTACTATTCTTTTCACATAAGCCAGACCTAGCCCGTGTCCTTTTACATTATGTAAATCTCCTGTATGTTCTCTATAAAATTTCTCAAAAACTCGTTTTTGAGCTACCTTACTCATACCAAGACCATTATCTTTTACTTTTATCAGAATCATGTCTTTGACATTTTCTGTAAAAATTTCTATTTCAGGCGTACCTGGAGAATATTTTATCGCATTCTCCAAAATATTAACCAACACATTTGTAAAATGCACTTCGTTGATCAGACAGGTTGTTCTCGCCGCATGAAAATGTTTGGCGACACTTCCTCCTCTGTCTTCTAAAATTAAATTTACATGTTCAATTGCATCATCAATGATATCATGAATAGCAGTTGGTTCTTTTGTAATATCCAGTTCTCTCTTTTCCAGTTTAGAAATGCGAAGCACGTTTTCTACCTGAGCATGCATTCTTTTATTTTCATCCCGGATCATTTGAAGGTAACGATACACTTTTTCTTTATCTTCAATTATCTTAGGGTTTTTAATAGCATCTAATGCCAGATTAATTGTCGCTATTGGCGTTTTAAACTCGTGCGTCATGTTATTTATAAAATCGGTCTTGATTTCAGAAATATGCTTTTGACGTAACAATTGATTTAGTGCACTGGTATAAGCAACTATAATAATTAATGTGAAAATTATTGACAGTATCGTAATACTTAATAATTCTGACAATAAGAATTTCTTTTTATGCGGAAATGTAATAAACAATTCATATTTACTATTTCCTTCATTATCTGTATAAATTGGCACGTGGTAACTTGCGTCTTTATCGTAATGAAATCCATCTGATCTTACTTTTGTCGCAAGACCATTGTTGAGAACTCCGTATTCAAATTTGGTTTTCACACCGTATTCTCCCAGTTCTTTCTTTAGGAGTTTTTGAAGTTTATCCTTTGTAATTCTACCTTCTATAGGCGTCAAAGAAGCAACGTCTTTGTACTGAATTTGCTGTTGAACTTTATTTAAAATATCAAGACTTCCTGATTTTTCGATTTTTAAATCAGGTATAATACTTTGCCCTAAAGCATTATTGTCAATATTATTGTTATTGTTGTATACTTCTGTAACTCTTTTTGAACTAAAGTTTTTAAATCTTTCGCTGCTAAATTTTTTATTAAAAATCGAGCCGCTAATATCATAATCTTCAGAGGTAAGCGTATTAGAATAAACTATTGTTTTGTTTGTTTTTGCGTTTCTTTGAATGTAAAAAACCTGAAGTAAGTCTTCTTTTTTAGGTGTTTTTCCGGTACTGTCTTTAATGCGGTTGTATTTATCGTAAAAACTGTATTCTTCCTGCTGCTCCAATTTATCAGCAACATTCCCAATTACCTGAGTAACATGATATTTAAATTGCTCATCGTTATTTTTGAACGAAGAATTAAACCAATATACCTGCACCAAAATTATCCCGATTAAGGACAAGCTCATCAATAAAACAAGTAATCTAAAAAATAATTTATTCATCGAAACAAAATTAATATTTTAACAATATACTAAATAATACATTAACCAAATATTAACATTTAAGACTGATTTTGTTTTATATTTAAAATTTTAAGAATTTTAACAACTTCTTCTCTAGCAATTTTAAGATTACTGTTATTAATAACAAAATTGCTTAAAGAAATTCGTTTTTCATCATCCCACTGCATTTTCATCCGACTTAAAACTTGCTCTCGTGTGGTTTTATCACGCTTAACAACTCTTTCAATTCTCATCTCTTCGGGAGCTGTAACGGTTACTATAACATCACAATCTTTATAACGACCGCTTTCAAACAAAATTGCAGCTTCGTAAATCACATAGTGGTATTTTTTATTTTTCAACAACCAAAGCTCGAAGTCTTCTTTAACTGCCGGATGTACAATTGCATTTAATGTCGCCAGTTTATCAGCATCATTAAAAACAATCTCGGCTAATTTAGCTCTGTTTAAAACATCATTTTCAAAGAGCGAGTCTCCAAAAGCAAGTTTAATTTGTTTCACAATCTTTTCAGACTGCATTACTTTTTTGGCTTCATCATCGGCGATATACAAGGGTACCCCCATTTCTGCAAAATAGTTTGCAATAGTGGTTTTTCCACTTCCTATTCCGCCTGTCAGGCCAATAATTTTAGCCATACCTATATTTTAAAAAACATTTTAGGAAAAGCCTCCTGGGGTTTTTTCTTTAAAACAATAACTTTCAGAAACGAATTCAGAAATCCAGTTCCGTAACCATAAAATTGCTTCCATACTGCAATTACAGATAAATATCCAATTTTAATGCTTTTATTCTGAATAGCGGCTGTTAGAAAAATTACTACGAAATATACAAAATATAATTGTAATAAGATATCAATATTAAAAATTAACAATAAAAAGGCTAATAATAATCCCAGGATAAAAACGGTAGGAAAGAAGAATGTCAGCTTATTATGTTCCGGATACCAACTATTTAATATTGGTCTTGCGATTCCAAATTTATTCACCTGAATTGAAAACTTTTCCCAATCAATTCTTCGCTTATGATATACATACGCTTCCGGGAACAATCTGGTTTCAAATCCCAGGTTCCACAAACGAATAGAAAGATCAGGATCTTCTCCCGGGTGAATGTTTCCAAAACCTTTTGAAGCTATAAAAGCTTTCTTTGAAATCCCCATGTTAAAACTTCTGGGCTGAAATTTATTGATCTTCTCAGATCCTCCACGAATTCCTCCCGTCGTTAAAAATGAAGTCATCGCAAAATTAATAGCTTTCTGAATATCCGAAAAACTATCTAATGCTTTATCCGGCCCTCCAAAACAATCCACATAACCCTCATTAAGCGCTTTTCGAACTTCCGTCAGGTAGTTTGCCGGAATAATACAATCCGAATCAAAAATGATAAAATAATCCCCTCTGGCCTTCTGCATTCCAAAGTTCCTCGAATCTCCCGGACCTGAATTTTCTTTAAAATAATACGATATATTCAATTTGCCTTGATAGTTCATCACGACATCTTTACAAGGTATTGATGATCCGTCTTCGACAAGAACAATTTCAAAGGCTTCATTATAATCGGATTTAGATAAGCTTTCTAAAAGTTCATCTACTTCATCCGGACGATTATACACGGGTATAATTAAAGAAAAAATCATAGCGATCACGCGGTATTAAAGTGGCAATATTTTAAATTTCAAAATTTTAACAAAGATATGTTATATTCATAAAAAAACCATTCGTCGCAACGAATGGTTTTCCTATATAGTAGTATTTTTTTCTTTTTTATTTGATACTTTCAATTTCTACAACTTCATTCGCTTCGGCAGCATAGTCTACACCAGCAAATTCAAATCCAAATAGATTCAGGAAGTCATTTCTATATCCGGCTAAATCTCCTATTTGAGGTAATGTTTCGGTTGTAGCCTCTAACCAAAGTTTCGCCACTTTAGCCTGCACATCCTCGCGCATTTCCCAATCGTCGATTCTGATTCTTCCTTTTTCATCTACAGGAACTTCTCCTCCGTTATACAATCTATCCTGAAACAAACGTTGGATTTGCTCGATACAACCTTCGTGTATTCCTTCTTCTTTCATAATTTTATATAAAAGAGAAATATACAATGGAATAACCGGAATTGCAGAACTTGCCTGTGTTACCAAAGCTTTGTTTACCGAAACGTAGGCTTTTCCTCCGATAGATTTCAGATTATCTGTAATAGAGAATGCTGTTGCTTCTAAATCATCTTTAGCGCGACCAATTGTACCTTTACGGTAAACTGCTTCTGTTAATGATGGTCCAATATAAGAATAAGCTACTGTTGTAGCACCTTCAGCCAATAAATTCTCTGCTTTTAAAGCATCCATCCACATCGTCCAGTCTTCACCTCCCATTACAGCAACTGTATTCGCAATATCATCCTCATTTGCCGGAGCAATAGAAACTTCCGAAACGTTTCCAGTGTGAAAATCAACTGTTTTATTGGTAAAAGTTTGTCCGATTGGTTTTAAAACCGAACGGTGTAAAACTCCTGTAACCGGATGCTGACGCACCGGAGAAGCTAAACTGTAGATTACCAAATCAACCTGACCTAAGTCGGCTTTGATTAAATCTAAAGTTTGTCTTTTTATTTCGTTTGAAAAAGCATCTCCGTTGATACTTTTAGCATATAAACCTGCTTTGTGAGCTTCTGTTTCAAATGCAGCAGAATTATACCATCCTGGTGAAGCCGTTTTTCCTTCAACCGGTGCTTTTTCAAAAAATACTCCAATTGTTGCAGCATCAGATCCAAAAGCACTTGTTATTCTTGAAGCTAATCCGAAACCTGTTGAAGCACCAATAACTAAGACTTTTTTTGCACCAGCAATTGGTCCTTTTGATCTGATATATTCTATTTGATTTTTAACATTTTGCTCGCTACCTTTTGGGTGGGCAGTCAAGCAAATAAATCCTCTCATTCTAGGCTCTATAATCATACTTTTTTTATTTCAATTTAATTTGATCTAAACAACATATTCTATTTCAACAAAATAGACAAATATTTACTATTTAATAATTTTATCAACATTTTCCCTAACCGTTAAAATGTCAACTTTTTTATCTTTACATTCAATTTTAACTCCATTGTACTCTTCAATCAATGCATTTAAATTTTCGCACTCTCTTATGAAGTTAAATTCTTTCTTATCAACATTAAAAACGATTCCTTTTAACGTATTCAAATTGGCTGCAATAGCTCCACCAACTGCTCCTCCATTATAAGCAAAAGCCTTAGACCACAAATTAGCAAATGGTCCTTCGAGATACAAAAACTTTCCGTCGTTTAAAACTCTATGATACGAATTTGGATTATCAGCAGACATATTTCCATCTTCTTTTGATGCAAATTTCATTAAATATCTTTGCTGAATATACAGGTTACCATTGTAAACAACAGCAAAATAATCTGTGATTTTTGCATTGTTTCTTTTCCAGCAAAAGAAAACATGATATGCATCTACACTTTTTTCAATTGATTTATAACCCACAATAGTGCGTCTTTCTAACGCATCACCCATGAAAATTCCCGTTTTTGCAATGAAATCTTCATATGTTTTATAAACACCTTCAGGAAAGTCTTTTACTAAATAAGATTTAACTTCTTTACCAGCTACTTCTGTACCTTCTTTTACAGCAGTATCCTGAGCATTTATTTTGCTAATAAACAAGCAAATAAAAGACAAAACATATAGTTTTTTAATCATATTTTATTCTGATTTTGGTCTAATAGTTATAGAAGCAAATATAATTTAAATATTTAATTTAATAATTCTTTTGCATGATTTAATGCCGAATCAGAGATTTTTGCACCCGATAACATCTGCGCAATTTCGGTAACTCTTTCTTCCTGAGACAATAGCTTAAGTTCTGATTGTGTATCCTCATCAACCGTTGATTTAGAGACTTTAAAGTGTGAATCTCCTTTGGCTGCAATTTGAGGCAAATGGGTGATGGCAAAAATTTGCATTGTACCACTCATTTCTTTCATAATTTCTCCCATTCTAATGGCAATTTCTCCTGAAACTCCGGTATCAATCTCATCAAAAATCAAGGTTGGAAGTTTTGAATATTGTGCTAAAATCGCTTTAACTGCCAGCATAATACGTGACATTTCTCCTCCTGAAGCTACTTTTTTCAGCAAGCCGAAATCAGTTCCTTTATTTGCTGAGAATAAAAACTGCAACTCATCTTTTCCGTTTTGGAAATAAGCTTCAGAAGACAAAAGCTCCATATTGAAACGCACATTTGGCATTCCCAATGTTTCTAATATTGTAACTAACTTTTGTGACAAAACCGGAATTGCATTGATTCTATTCTGATGAATAGCTGCCGCAAAAGCGTCTAATTCTGTAACTTTTTGCGCTATTGATTCTGACAAAGCGGTAATTTCTCCTCCAATATTATCCAATTCCACCAGGGAATTTTCTAATGTCGCCTGTATTCCAAGCAATTCATCAACAGAAGTTACCTGATGCTTTTTTTGCAAATTATAAATCAACTGGAGTTTTTGGCTCACCAATTCTAATTGTGCAGGATCATTCAAAAGTTTTTCAGAAGCATTTTGCAATTCTTTTGAAACATCATCAAATTCAATGGCCAAACTGCTAATCCTTTCAAAAACATTTTGGTACTCCGGAGAAAAAAGTGCTATTTTTTGTAAGGCTGTTTTTATTTCATTCAGGCTGTGAAAAACACCAAATTGCTCTTCATTGGCAATTGCCAATGATTTATCCATAGCTTCTTTAATAATTTCAACATTGTTCAGTTTTTCAAAATCAGCCTCCAATTCTTCCTGCTCTCCTGATTTTAATTTTGCAGTAACCAATTCATTTAACAAATAGGTATTGTATTCCTGCTCTTTTCCTGAATCACTTTGTTTTTTCAGCAAAGCATTTAGTTTGGACTTATCTGATTTATATCCTTTCAAAACATCCTGATACGATTGAATCACTTCTCCATTATTAGCAATAGCATCAATAATTTTAAATTGAACTCCTTCATCAGATAACTCCTGAGTCTGCTGTTGTGAATGAATATCAACCAAAAACAAGCTTAAATCCTGTAATTCCTGCAAATTTACCGGACTATCATTAATAAAAGCACGCGATTTTCCTGAAGGCAAAATTTCTCTTCTAATAATAGTCTCCTCTTCATAATCGAGATCATTTGCTATAAAAAAATCTTTCAGGTTGTATTTAGAAATTTCAAACTGTGCTTCGATCACACATTTTTCTTCTTTATTTTTTAGTGAAGTTAAATCGGCTCTTTTTCCTAAAACCAATCCTATCGCTCCCAATATAATAGATTTACCCGCACCTGTCTCACCAGTAATAATAGAAAAACCTTTTGAGAAATCAATAGTTAATTTTTCAATAAGTGCATAGTTTTTAATCGACAAGGACGTTATCATAGGAAATTTGGGAAATATAAAAATTAATAAAGAGAGTAATTAAAATGGTCTAAAATTTAATCTGCGACCATTTGGTGGTATTCAACGGAGATACTTTATTCAGCACATCGGTCAGATCTGTAATCGGAATACTTGGTCCTCCAGAAAATATGGAGACAATTTCGTCTGATTTGGCATCAAAAAACACTCTGGTCAAAAAGGCGTTGGGTTTTACCGAATTCAATTTTCCGGTAAGCATCAAGGCTGATTTGATTTTTTCTTTGGATGCTTTCAAATCCTGACTCATGCCGTCTAAGCCGTTATGATACATGAACATGGTTTGACGTAAATCGCTGTACATTGGCGAAATCATATCGGTAATCAAATAATAACGGTTTTGAACTCCGTCTGACTGGCTCCAGCCTTTTGATCCTCCTTGTTGTGCTACACTTGCAATATTCTGAGCGGTTTCAAGATATTGACTTCCTGCTCCCATTTGAAAGCTATCTGCGTCCATCGCTAAAATTAAATAACTGTAAAAAGAAACTACAGATACTAAATTAGACTCAAACGTGGTCGGATTAAACAACAAAGGCTCGTATTCAATATACCTGAAGTTAAAATCTTTGTCGTTGTAATTTAATATTGGTGAAGAATAAGTAGAATTATAAATCAATCGTGAGGACTGCACCTGAATAGTGCCCGAAAACTGATCGGAACTGTTTGACGATAGTGTTATGTACATCGAGCAATTGATTCGCTCATTTTGTTTTAAGACTGTTCCCGTCCAATCTGTTTTATTTACAAACTCTGACAACGAAGTCTGAAGTGTTTTAAACACTTGCTGATTGGGATTGGGTAATCTTTCTGTATTAATAGTTACAGTGCAATTTAGCTGCTGTGCTTGTGTGAAGCCAAAGATTAAAAATGCTAAAAAAGTAACTAGTTTATTCATACGAAAGATATTATTTTGATTACAGCATATAACAGACTTACTCTCCTTGTTATTGCTTTGTTTACTCTAAATCTTTATGATTTCGCAAAATACAAAACCACTTTATTTAAAATATCAACAGCAACAGATTCTTTTGATTTCAATTCCATCGGTTCGATTTTAAAATCCTGATCAATAAAGGTTACTTTATTGGTTTCTTTTTTAAAACCGGCTCCTTCATCCTGTAAGGAATTTAGAACAATCAAATCTAAGTTTTTTTTCTGAATTTTCAGCTTCGCATTTTCAATTTCATTCTCAGTTTCCAATGCAAATCCAATTAAAAACTGATTTTTCTTTATCGCTCCTAATGAAGCCAGAATATCTTTTGTTTTTTCAAGTTCAATCGAAAATTCATCTGCCGCTTTCTTAATCTTTTGTAAAGCGACTACTTTTGGTCTGTAATCGGCTACTGCGGCCGCAGCGATTGCCACATCAACATCATTAAAGTACTCATGACAGGCATCATACATGTCTTGTGCCGAAACTACATTGATCACTTCCACCAAACCATTTTTAGCTTTATAATGTGTTGGTCCTGCAACCAAAATAACCTGAGCACCTAAGTTTGCTGCTTCATTTGCTAGATCAAAACCCATTTTTCCCGAAGAATGATTTCCTATAAAACGCACAGGATCGATTGCTTCGTATGTTGGACCGGCAGTAATTAGTATTTTTTTTCCTTTTAAAGGCAATTTACTTTCTAAATCGGCTTCCAGAAAGGCAATAATATTTTCAGGTTCAGCCATTCTTCCTTCTCCGGACAGACCGCTGGCTAACTCACCGCTTTCAGCCGGAATCATAATGTTTCCAAAACTTTTTAAGGCCGTAAAACTAGACAAAACTGAAGGGTGTTTGTACATATCCAAATCCATTGCCGGCGCAAAATAAACCGGGCATTTGGCTGATAAATAAGTAGCTACTAAAAGATTATCACTATTCCCTGTTGTCATCTTAGACAAGGTATTGGATGTTGCAGGCGCAATCAGCATCAAATCGGCCCAAAGAGCCAGATCCACGTGATTGTTCCAGACAGCATCTTCATCATCCTGATTAAAGAAACTGGAATGTACCGGATTTTTTGATAGTGTAGATAAGGTAAGTGGAGTTACAAAATCCTTAGAAGCAGGTGTCATTATCACTTGGACATGTGCACCTGCTTTTATAAAGAGTCGTACTAATGAGGCTGTTTTATAGGCTGCAATTCCACCAGAAACCCCTAGTAAAATTTTCTTCCCGTTTAAAACTGACATTATACTATATTATTTGTTTGAACCTCTGTGGTATGTTTTACCGTCTAACCACTCCTGAACTGCTAAAGCGTGAGGTTTTGGTAATTTTTCGTAAAATTTAGAAACTTCGATTTGTTCTTTATTTTCAAAAACTTCTTCAAGACTGTCATTATAAGTAGCAAACTCTTCTAATTTCTCTGTCAATTCTTTTTTAATTTCAGAGTTAATTTGATTTGCTCTTTTAGCCATAATGGTAATTGCTTCATACACATTTCCTGTTGGCTCTTCAATAACTGTTTTATTGTAAGTTATTGTATTTACAGGAGCATTCGTCTTTTTTAAATCCATGACTTTATTTTATTTAGTAAATTTTTGTAAATCTGTTTCCACTCTGGCATTCATTTCATCTGCCTCTTTTTTATACTTCGTAGCACCATTAAACTTAATCAAGTTTCCATAAGCTACTTTAGCCACATTTAAACGCTCTTCCATTTTTGAAGGAATACTGTTTATTGCTAATTTATATGCCGAATCGTATTTATAAAACAATGCATCTTCTTTTAACGGTGTTCCCGGAAAATCAGCAATAAAATTATCAAAAGCGATTAATGCCGATTTGTAATCAGAAATTGTATTGTATCCTTTCGCGTTCTCGTATGCTTTTTTCTCCAGTTTACCATTTAAAACTTTTACAGCTTCGTTTGCCTGAGCGATATACTCAGAATTTGGGTAACTTTCGATAAAAGTTTGTAATTTCTCTAAGGCTTTTACAGTGTCTGTCTGATCCAGGCTATAAGCAGGCGCTAATTTAGAATAGCTGTACGCTCCTAAAAAAGCAGCTTCCTGAACTTTTTCACTTCTAGGGTAACCTGAAACGAAACTTTCAAACTGGTAACCTGCTAAGTAATATTGCTTTGTTTTGTAATACGATTGTGAGAACATGTAAAATAATTTCTCTGCTTGAGGTTTCCCTCTGTAAGAAGATGCCAATTGTTCAAAAAGACGAATGGCTTTTGAATATTTACCTGCATCGTACATTTTCGTTGCAACTTCGAATTTTGCAGCAACATCATCGTTCTTTAATGCCTTTTGGTATTCGCTACAAGAACAAAAAAGGACAACAATAATTAACAGAGATACTATTTTTTTCATTTTCTTACTTTTATTATGATTTCTTAGACAATTGTGCCAAAGCAAAATCACACCGAAGTTTCGGTGGCAAATTTAGTTATTAATTTAGCTACTACAAAATATTTTTTGGTACAGAGCCTGTTTAAATTTTATTTATTGGATTTCTTATCCTAATTTTCGGCTGCAACTTCGTTAATTTTGCATACAATAGCACTGCTATTCTATAAAAACTTGTCTTGTTTCGCTCGAAAATACTTTGGTAATAAACCTCAAAAATAAATCCCAAACAGACTCTAATAAAATACCGACAATCTCATGCTTATTTTATGCTGTTTTTCACAAATTCATTCAATCTGCCTGCTAATGAATCATCAACAGCCACTAATGGTAAACGTACTGTGTTCTCAGCAATACCAAGGGCTTGAAAAACTTGTTTGATTCCGGCAGGATTTCCCTGCTCAAAAATCATATCAATACAATCAGATAAAAGATACTGTGTTTTAAACGCTTCAGTTACCTTTTTATTGAGTCCTAAACGAATCATTTCTGTAAATTCTTTTGGAAAACCTTGTCCGATAACCGAAATCACCCCTGCTCCACCTGCCAAAACAATTGGCAAAGCAATCATATCATCTCCTGAGATAATTAGAAAACCTTCTGGTGCATTTTTAATCAACTGTAAAGCCTGAGCCATATCTCCGGCAGCTTCTTTAATCGCTACCACATTACTAAAATCATTCGCTAAACGAATTACTGTTGACGGCAACATGTTACTGGATGTTCTTCCCGGAACGTTATATAAAATCACAGGAATTGGAGAAGCTTCTGCAATAGCTTTAAAATGCTGATAGATTCCTTCTTGTGTTGGCTTATTATAATAAGGAGAAACAGAGAGTATAGCTTCAAAAGCAGAAAAATCACCTGTTTTTAATTCCTCCACAATTTGCATGGTATTATTTCCACCAACTCCAAGCACTAATGGGAGTCTTCCTTTATTAGTATCTATAACCGTTTTAATCACCAGTTCTTTTTCGGCTTGTGTCAGAGTAGCATTTTCTGCCGTTGTTCCCATAACTACAAGATATTCAACACCACCGTCTATCGAAAAATTAACGATGCGCTGTAAAGCTTCGATATCTACTGAAAAGTCTTTTTTAAATGGGGTTACAAGCGCAACACCAGTTCCTATTAATGATTGCATATTCTACTTTATAATTTTATTTTATACTCTTTAAATATCTAAACAATTCGTGCACGAAAAGTTTGTAGTTCTTTATAGCAGTATCAATCATCCATCGATTTAATTTTTCATCTACTGATGCGAATCCTACTTTAAACTTCGCTTTTGACTTGGCAGTTATCAGCATCAAAACAGCCGTTTCAATATCATAATAACTAATCAAAAGATCAAATTCTGTTTTTACAAATTCATTTAAGAAACCTTCTGTAATTTCCCCCTTCCAATTGACGCTTTTTCGTCCAAAAGTTGGTCTTGAATACGTTTGTTTCTCGCTAAATTTACTTCTGTACACTGCAATTTTGATATTCTCAGGAGTAATTCCTTTCGAGACCAACTCCTTTATCAGGTCTTCTGAATGATCAAATCTACTTTCATCAATCAGTAAACCAATTGTTTGCACATTACTTGTAAACACTTCGTTTTTGACATTATTCAGGTTATTTTTTAATGATTTTTTTACAAAAAATTCCTTTATATAATTTAAAAACATAGTACTTTTACCAGATTACAAAATTAATTATTTAAGTAGCATTTAAGATGGTAAAACTAAAAAAGTATAACGGGTTTTTGAAACTTTTTGTTATATTCTTAACACTTTTTTTTATATTTTCCTGTAGCCAGAAAAATTATAATCTAACAAAAATTGAAGGAAAGCAACTTCCGATAACTGAAAAAGGAACTGAAACCCCTGCAATTGAAAACTTTATTAAGCCTTACCGCGATCACATCAACAAGGATTTGGACAATGTTTTGGCGTATTGCCCGGAAACTCTTGATAAAAGTACCGGAAAATGGCAAACCAGCATTGGAAATCTTATGGCTGACGTTTGTGTTAAAAGAGGAAACCTGGTTTTTGAGGCACGGGAGAAGAAAAAAATTGATTTATGCTTACTAAATCATGGCGGTATCCGAGCTATATTACCTAAAGGAAATGTAACCAACAGAACAGCATTTGAAATCATGCCTTTTGAAAACAGTATGGTGGTTATGGCTTTAAAGGGGGATCAGATTTTAGAGATGACTTCCTATATTATTAAGGCGCAAAAAGCACAACCCTTATCCGGTATGACTTTTACTATTGCAAAAGACAAGACTGCAAAGAACATTATGATTCAGGGAAAACCTCTTGATCTTAATAAAATTTACTATGTAGCAACAAATGATTATTTGGCAAATGGCGGAGACAGTATGTCTTTTTTCGCAAAAAGTGTTCAAAAATATGATCTGAACTACAAACTGAGAGATGTATTAATTGATTACTTTAAAGAAGTTGATACGATTCCGGTAGCAAAAGACATCCGAATTACAGAAGAATAAAAATCCCATTTCGCAAAAACATACAAAATGAAAAGAAGAGAATTTATCGAAAAAACAGCTGCAAGTACTGCCTTATTAAGTTTAGGTTTGTCGTTGAGCAGTTTTGAAAATAACGATATCAAACACTTAACCATTCTACATACTAACGATGTTCACAGTCATATTGATCCATTTCCGGCTGATGATCCTCGTAATCCGAACAAAGGTGGTGTCTCACGCAGAGCCGCACTTATAGAAACGATTCGTAAAGAAAATCCAAATGTGCTTTTACTGGATGCCGGCGATATTTTTCAGGGAACTCCCTACTTTAATTATTATGGAGGGGAACTGGAATTTAAACTGATGAGTATGATGAAGTACGACGCATCGACTATTGGAAACCACGATTTCGACAATGGTCTTGACGGATTACATGCACAAATGCCTCACGCTAGTTTTGATTTTATCTGCTCGAATTACGATTTTAAAAACACGGTGATGAACGGTCTTGTAAAACCGTATAAAATTTTCAATAAAAACGGAATTAAAGTAGGTGTCTTTGGCTTAGGAATCGAGCTTGCCGGCTTGGTTGACAAACAAATGTATAAAGAAACGGTTTACAACAATCCTGTAGAAATTGCACAGGATATGACACAATTGTTAAAGAAAGAAGAAAAATGCGATTTGGTTGTTTGTCTGTCACACCTTGGATACAAATACAAAGATGATGAATCTAAAATTTGTGATTTAAAACTGGCTGCTCAAACTCAGGATATTGATTTGATTATTGGAGGTCATACACATACTTTCTTAGACAAGCCAACTGTTGTAAAAAACAAAGCCAATCAGGATGTTTTGGTGAATCAGGTAGGATGTTACGGAATCAATTTAGGAAGAATAGATTTTTACTTCGATAAGAACAAAGCTCACACGAACGAAGGGAAATCAATTATTGTTTAGCGCTTTTCTTTTTTTTGGTTTTCGTTTTTTCCAGGAAATACTCGACCATAAAAAAGTACGCTAAAATTTGAGTGACATCTCTGATCAATACCAGAACTACAGAATAGGAAAAGTATTCATTGAAAATATAGAATATATCTGAAAAGATATAGGAAATTGCCATTAATGACATGAGTAAGGCCAAGTAGGTTCCTTTGGTAATATAACTAATGAAGGACAAACAGCTTAACACACTTAAAACAATTCCGTAGATCATATAAATCAGACTAAATCGTTTCATATTATCAAATTGCATTCCTAGTGCTGATACTAAGAGATATACAATAAAAATAACTACTATAGAAACTGGAAGAAAATCTTTTTTTTCCAGTTTTATTTTTTCATGCCCTCCCAGATAAAGTCGGATAATTAAAAGGTAAACGACTAAAAAGCACAAGACTCCTCCTAGTTCAGAGCTCTCGATATCCATTAGATTAAACACCTGGCCAATAAAACTGAATAAAAAGATAACCCCTTCGATTTTCCCGATATTGAATTCGGTGCTAATCAAAAAGTAAATAAAAATCGAAGGAATTACAATGGCTTTGGCATAAGTCGCAAATAAAAACAGCTCGGTCCAGTCAAAAATGGCCGTGCACAATAATGCTAAAAAAAATAAAATCAACGACGGTTTATTCGCTTTCATTTAGTTTGTTTATAAAATCTTCTTCAGACAGAATAGGGATATTTAATTTACTGGCTTTTTCTAATTTAGCCGGCCCCATATTATCTCCTGCGACAACAAAATCTGTTTTTGCCGAAATAGAGCTTCCTACCTTACCACCATTGTCTTCAATCGTTTTCTTCAATTCGTCTCTGGAGAATTGAGTAAATACTCCTGAAACCACAAATGTTTTTCCGATAAATTTTTCGGTAGCATTCGGGTTTATCTTCTCTACAATTTCAAACTGAATACCATAACTTTTGAGACGGTCTATAATTTCCTGATTCTCTTTATTCTCAAAAAATTCAATTACACTTTTAGCAATTCTTTCTCCAATTTCATCTACCAAAATCAAATCCATCAGGGTAGCCTGACGTAATGCATCAATATTTTTATAATGTTTCGCCAGTTTTTTGGCAACCGTTTCCCCTACAAAACGAATTCCTAAGGCGAAAAGAACGCTCTCAAATGGGATTTCTTTTGATTTTTCTACTCCTTTTACCAGATTCTCGGCAGATTTTTGCGCCATTCTCTCTAAAGGTAAAATATTTTCAACTTTTAACTCGTACAAATCGGCATAATTGTGCACCAATCCATTGTTAAAAAGCAAGGCAACCGTTTCACCTCCAAGACCTTCAATATCCATCGCCTTTCTTGAAATGTAATGTTGAACTCTTCCAATAATCTGCGGTGGGCATCCATAAAAGTTAGGGCAATAATGATTGGCTTCTCCTTCATTTCGAATCAATTCGGTTTGACATTCCGGACAATGTGTGATGTATGCAGTAACTTCCGAGTCTTCGGGGCGTTTGGACAGGTCAACAGCAATTATTTTTGGAATGATCTCTCCGCCTTTTTCTACAAAAACGGTGTCATTGATTCTGATGTCCAATTTTTCAATCTGATCTGCATTGTGCAAAGAGGCTCTTTTTACAATGGTTCCAGCCAGTTGTACCGGCTCTAAATTGGCAACTGGTGTTATTGCTCCCGTACGGCCTACCTGATACGAAATAGACTGAAGTGTGGTAGAAACCTGTTCTGATTTGAATTTATAAGCTATGGCCCAACGTGGAGATTTTGCAGTGTATCCTAATTCTTCCTGATGCTGAATGCTGTTTACTTTTACCACTACACCATCGGTTTCGTAAGGTAAATTATGACGGTGTACGTCCCAATAATCAATGAAGTCGAAAACTTCCTGCATATTTTGCACCAGTTTTGCTTCGTTAGGCACTTTGAACCCCCAATTTCTGGCAGATTCCAATCCTTCAAACTGGGAAGTAAACGGGAGATTATTCCCTGTAACGAAATACAATAAACATTCTAACGGACGTTTGGCTACCTCAGCACTATCCTGTAATTTCAAACTTCCTGAGGCTGTATTTCTTGGATTTGAATAAGGCGTTTCCCCAATTTCAATTAGATCCTGATTCATTTTTTCGAAACCGGCAAAAGGCAGAATTATTTCTCCTCTAATATCAAATTTATCCGGGTAGTTTCCTTTTAATTGTAAAGGAATCGATTTTATGGTTTTGATGTTGTTGGTTACCTCATCTCCCTGAAAACCATCTCCTCGTGTTAAAGCCTGAACCAGTTTTCCGTTTTCATAAGTAATGCTAATCGAAGCCCCATCGTATTTTAATTCGCAGGTATATTGCAGATCAACATTCCCTAAAACTTTCTGAATTCTGGTTTCCCAATCCAGTAAATCTTCTTTAGAATAGGAATTATCCAAAGAATACATCCTGTACTGGTGTGCAATAGTTTTAAAATTCTTAGTCACAGCACCTCCTACTCTTTGAGTTGGAGAGTTTTCATCAAAAAACTCAGGATGTTTATTTTCTAAATCCTGAAGTTCCTTTAACTTAATATCAAAATCATAATCAGAAATTGTAGCGTTGTCTAACACATAATAATTGTAATTATGCTGATTAAGTTCGTTTCGTAAAGTCTGAATTGTTTCTTGAATACTCATAAGATTTTAATATACAGGAGGTTTTGATTTTGAATAACTGAATACCAAAATTAGGATTATTTTTGTTCAAAAACAGTAAAATCCAAAAGTTTTATAAACTCAAAAATCAAGTTGCAAAAAGATGCAACTTGATTTTCTTCCTGCCCATTCTTCTTAAAAAAGAATTAATAAAAACCAACTTCCAAATGGTTTCTTCATTTCACATATTCATACTAAAAATCCAATCATTAGTGTGAAAATGTAACTCTATTTTTGAATTATAATAAAGTCTGAGCGTCTGTTTAACAAATGTTCCGCCTCGGTACATTTTACACCATTTTTGCATTTATTGATCGGACGGCTTTCACCGTAACCAATAGCACTTTCGATTCTTGCAGTGTCAATACCTTGTGAAAGGATATAATCACGTGTTGATTTAGCTCTATTATCTGAGAGTTTCAAGTTGTAAGCATCTTTACCTCTGGAATCGGTATGGGACTCAATTTTGATGCGGATTTTAGGAAATTTTCGCATCACAAATACTACTTTATCCAGCTCAGTGGCTGCCAAAGGTGTAATATTGTATTTGTCGTAATCAAAATAGATCGGATTAACGTCTACTTTTTCGACTCCTTGTTTTTTCACTACCAGGTCATCATAATTACTGAGCTCAAAATCAACATCGGTAATTTCGGCTTCATTGATTTTGGTTGTTGCAACCTTTTTTTCGTCGTCACTGTAATTAAACTTTGAAGCTACCAAACGAACCGCTTTATTGCAAGGAACTGTTACCGCATATTTACCGTCAAAATTGGTTTTAGTTTCTGCCAAAACTTCATTATACGGATCATAAGCTATTACTGTAACATCGGCTAAAAGTGCTTTTGATTTATGATCGATTGCTTTACCTGAAATGTTCTGATTGCAAACAGGCTGACCTTTTGTAAAGGAATAAATATCATCATCTCCTCTTCCTCCTGCCCTGTTTGAAGACACATATCCATAACTTCCGGTTTTATCAATCACAAAAGTAAAATCGTCTTTATTACTGTTTATCGGAGCTCCTAAATTTTTCGGTGCCGAAAAGCTTCCATCGGATAACAATTTACTTTCGTATACATCTAAATCTCCTAAACCATAATGTCCGTCTGAAGAAAAATAAAGTATTCCGTTTCGAAAAAATGGAAATAAGTCATTTCCTAATGTGTTGATTTTTGGTCCTAGATTTTGAGGTGAACTCATGGTTCCGTCGTTTGCAATTTTTACCATGTACAAATCCGTCTCACCATAACCGCCCGACATATCGGAAGCGAAGAAGAGTAATTTCCCATCGTCGCTCAAACTAGGGTGTCCAACAGAATAATCATCACTATCAAAGAAAATCTTTTGCGGGTTTTCTACCTTTCCGTCTACCAAAGATCCTTTTAGAATTTGGAAGTTATTGATTCTGTCCTGATCAACTACTAATTTGTTTTTCTTGACAATATTAGACGTATAGTAAATTGTTTTTCCGTTGGCATCAAAAGAGGCGGTTGCTTCGTGATATTTAGTCATCACGTTAGGGATAAACAGCTTTTCGTTAAATAAACCTCCGTCAGCAGGATTTCGTTCTGCTACATACAAATTAAGAAAAGGCTGATTGTTCCAGTTGTAAAGTTTATCAGCAAACTTCGTAGTATCTCTGGCCGATGAAAACACAATTCGGTCCTGAAAAAATGTAGCTCCAAAATCAGATTTACCAGTATTAATGTCTAAGTTTCTAATGTCGTACAAAGACTTTGTTTTGGTCAGACTGTCTAATTGTTTTTTCTGAGCAACATACCGATTGATCTCTTTCTGATCTCCTTTTTTATTGAGATACTCTTTGGTAATTTTATCGGCCTCGTCATAATCCATAACAGCTTTCATGCACTGAATGTAGCGCAGGTAATAAATGTCGGTCAGATTATTCCCCTGTATCTGATAGAGCCTTTTATACCATCGAAGCGCATTTCTTCCGTCGGAAATAAAATAATAAGAATCTGCAGCATTTTTTATGGTTTGTGCTGTTGGATTCTCTATATTCTGTAAACACTCTTCATAAGCTTTAGCTGCATCGGTATAAGAGAAGTTTCTAAACAATGCATCGGCCTTTTTTAAATTAGTCTTTTGAGCAAAACCAAAGGTAATGCTCAAGACTAAACTGAGGATATATAGTTTTTTCATAGAATTTATGTTTTAGAAGAATCGAGGTGATTTGATTTTACTTTGTTTTTTAGTAAACTGATAACGCAAGATGATCTCATGTGATCCATCGTTGTATTTATTCAAATCACTAACGGTATAATCAAAAGCATACCCTGCGTAAAAACTTCTGGATATCTGAAAACCTGCCAGAATACTTATCGAGTCGTCTGTTCGGTAAGATCCTCCTATTACAAACTTTTCTGCTATCATAAAATTTGCCGAGATATCAGCAGTAAGTGGTGCTCCACTCACTGCTTTTACCAAAAATGCCGGCTTAAATTTTAAGTTTGGATTCAGATCAAAAACATAACCTCCCATCAGGTAGTAGTGCAGTCGATCGTAAGATATAGATTCCTGAATATCATTATAATAATCACTTCTGATAAAACTTGGAACTGAAAGCCCAACATACCATTTGTTAGTATAGTAGTAAACTCCTGCTCCTACAGCCAGTTTCAATTGATTGTTAATATTCTGATTCAGCAATACATCATTGTTATTATAGAATCGTCCTTTTGACCAGTCTATATTTAACATTCTCATACCTGCTTTCAACCCGAATGCGAGTCTTTTTTCATATCCCAAAGGAACTGAGTAAGCGAAGTTTCCATCAATATACAATTCGTTCGACGGACCAATCTTGTCGTTAACAACGCTTAGTCCTAAACCAATCATCTCGTTTCGAAGCGGTGAATGAACAGAAAATGATTGTGTTTCGGGTGCACCATCGATTCCAACCCATTGCGAACGATGTAAAAGTGTCGCCTCTATGGTTCCGGTAGATCCCGCATAAGCTGGATTCACCGACATCGTATTGTACATGTATTGCGTGTACTCCGGATCCTGTTGTGCACTGGCACAAAATGTGATAAAAGAACATATTAAAATGAAATACGATTCTAATGATTTTATATATAGTTTCATAACGATACTTATTAAGTTTAATTAATTAGATGATTAATACGGCAGCTTATCTCATTATAGATAACCATCCTTTTTTAACCGTTCCGTCTCCTATTGCTATCACATAGAAATAAGTACCTGTTGGCAGCATATCTCCTCTGTTGATAACTCCGGATACATTAGCGGTTCCGTCCCAATCATTTTCATAATGTTGTTTACTATATACTAATGAACCGTATCTGTTATACACTTTCAACTCATTATTTGGATAAGTTTCGATACAATCAATTCTGAACAAATCATTTGCCCCGTCATTGTTTGGAGTAAATTCATTGTAAACGGTCAAACAAACTGGCTCAACAGAAACTGAAGCCGAATTATTTGATGGATCTACATCTAACGGAGTGGAAGTCTCGACAGTTGCAACGCTTAAGTATTTACCTCCCGGCAATACTTCTACTACAATTGTAAGCACAACACTTTGTCCCGAATTCAACGTTGGAATCGTCCAAATTTGAGATAACAAATTGTATGTTCCGGCAGTTGCAGATGCGCTTATCAAATTATATCCGCTAGGTAATAAATCGCTCACTATTGTATTGATAAAATTACCCTGACCAATATTATTTACTGTTACGGTAAATGTTATCTGATCACCAAAATTAGGTTTCGCATTGCTTACTTTATTGGTTATCGTTAGATCAGAACAAGTTGCTACAGTTACATTTAATGATTTTGTAGTTCTCTCGTTGCAAGTATTAATATACTCAACCTCAACTTTACCTAGTCCAATATCCGACCAGGAAACGGTTACAGAACCGTCGTTAAGTCCTCCGCCTGAAGTAATTGTTCCGTTAGAAACTGACCATACATAATTTGATTTTCCATTGGCAATCGAATAAGTAACTCCCTGGAATACACATGGCGTATCATCCGTCGTAGTAATAGGAACCAATGCATCGTTGTCAAATGCAACAGTCACTCCTAATCTCGGAACTAATCCACAGCCATTGGTAATGTTGCTTTGTGCCGCTGCGTAATAAGTTGCCGCAACAAGAGGTGTATTCGCTGCCAACGGAGTTCCTCCAGTTGTAGTTGTATACCAAACAATGTTCGCTTCATTTACTACAATATCCTGAACTGTTGGCCCTGCTGATAAACAAAATACTTGTGTCGTTCTTGGAGTAGTAACATTAAGCGGTGTGTTTACAGTTACTGCAACGGCCAGTCTAATTGGATTTTCACAACCAGAACTGCTTGAGATTACTCCATAATAAGTACCAGTCGTTAAAGCTGTAGCTGCCGGAATAGCAGTTCCGCCTGTTGGAGTGCTGTACCAGATTACACCGGATTCATTCACTTGAATGTTAGATACTTTTGGTGCATCTACCGAACAGAAGTTTTGAGTTGCCGAATTAGTTGTAGGCGTCGCCATTGGGGTTACAATGGTAATGACAACCTGCAAACGATTAGCACTTTTACATCCTGTTACCGGATCTGTAAGCTCTCCGTAATAGGTACCGGAAGTTAAAGCGGTTGTTAATGGAATTGCTGTTCCGCCTGTTGCGCTGCTAAACCATGCTACATTACTCTCGTTAACCTGAATACTGGCAAAAGTTGGAGCACTTGTAGAACAGAAATTCTGAGTCGTAGCAGTTGTGGTTGGATCTTTAGAAATTCCAATAGTTACCGTAACTTTTAATCGCACGGTGCTTTCGCAACCGGACACCGGATCTTTTATCGCTGCATAATAATCCCCATTTACTAGTGGTGTAGTTCCCGCAACGACAGTTCCGCCAGTTGCAGTTGTATACCACACAATGTTGCTTCCGTTTACCTGAATGTTAGCAACCGTTGGATTGTTTCCTGAGCAGAATACCTGAGTGGCAGCTGTTGTTGTTGGCGTACCCGGGTCGGTCACATTGATTGTTACCGCTAATCTTACGGCACTTTCACATCCTGACACAGGATCCTTTATTACTGCATAATAAGTACCACTGGTTAAAGCTGTAGTGGAAGAAATCACTGTTCCTCCAGTCAATGCTGTATACCAGACAATATTAGCCTGATTAAACTGAACACTGGCAAAAGTTGGTGTATTTACCAAACAGAAGTTTTGTGTTCCTGCTGTTACTAAAGTTGGTGTACCTGGATCAGTAACATTAATCGTTACTGCTAATCTTACGGCGCTTTCACAGTTTGTAATTGGATCTTTTATTACAGCATAATAAGTACCACTGGTTAAAGCTGTAGTCGAAGAAATAACTGTTCCTCCAGTCGGTGCAGTATACCATACAATATTAGCCTGGTTAAACTGAACGTTGGCAAAAGTTGGCGTATTTGCCAAACAGAAGTTTTGTGTTCCTGCTGTAACTAAAGTTGGTGTGCCCGGATCTGTAACATTGATCACTACAGCTAATCTAACTGCACTCTCACAATTGGTTACCGGATCCTTGATTGCAGCATAATAAGTACCACTGATTAAAGCAGTAGTAGAAGGAATTGCTGTACCTCCAGTCAGTGCGGTATACCAGATAATATTAGCCTGATTAAACTGAACACTGGCAAAAGTCGGAGCATTTACCAAACAGAAGTTTTGTGTTCCTTCCGTTACTAGTGTTGGTGTACCCGGGTCGGTCACATTGATTGTTACCGCTAATCTTACGGCACTTTCACATCCTGATACCGGATCTTTTATCACTGCATAATAAGTACCACTGGTTAAAGCTGTAGTGGAAGGAATCACTGTTCCTCCAGTCGGTGCTGTATACCAAACTATGTTTGCCTGATTAAACTGAACACTCGCAAAAGTTGGCGTATTTGCCAAACAGAAGTTTTGTGTTCCCGCTGTTACCAGTGTAGGTGTCCCAGGATTAGCAACATTGATCGTTACGGCTAATCTTACGGCGCTTTCACAGTTTGTAATTGGGTCTTTTATTACGGCATAATAAGTACCGCTAGTTAAAGCTGTAGTAGAAAGAATAACTGTTCCTCCAGTCGGTGCTGTATACCAAACAATATTAGCTTGATTAAACTGAACACTTGCAAAAGTTGGAGCATCGGCCAAGCAGAAGTTTTGCGTTCCTGCTGTTACCAAAGTTGGTGTACCCGGATCGGTAACACTGATCACTACAGCTAATCTAACGGCACTTTCACAATTGGTTAGCGGATCTTTAATCGCTGCATAATACGTACCACTAATTAAAGGTGTAGTTGAAGGAATAGCTGTTCCTCCAGTCAGTGCAGTATACCAGACAATATTGGCTTCATTAAACTGAACACTCGCAAAAGTTGGTGCATTTACCAAACAGAAGTTCTGTGTTCCTGCGGTTACCAAAGTTGGTGTACCCGGATCGGTAACACTGATCACTACAGCTAATCTAACCGCACTCTCACAGTTCGTGATTGGGTCTTTGATTACAGCATAATAAGTACCACTGGTTAAAGCTGTAGCAGAAGGAATAACTGTTCCTCCAGTCAACGCTGTGTACCAAACGATATTGGCTTCATTAAACTGAACACTGGCAAAAGTTGGTGCATTTACCAAACAGAAGCTTTGTGTTCCTGCTGTTACTAGAGTTGGAGTACCCGGATCAGTAACATTGATCACTACAGCCAATCTTACGGCGCTTTCACAGTTCGTGATTGGGTCTTTGATTACAGCATAATAAGTACCACTGGTTAAAGCTGTAGTAGAAGGAATAACGGTTCCTCCGGTAAGCGCCGTGTACCAAACAATATTAGCCTGATTAAACTGAACACTTGCAAAAGTTGGAGCATTGACCAAACAGAAGTTTTGTGTTCCCGCTGTTACTAAAGTTGGAGTGCCTGGATCAGTTACGTTTATTGTAATTGCCAATCTCACATTACTCTCACAATTTGTGATTGGATCTTTGATCGCAGCATAATAAACTCCGGTAGTCAAAGCTGTAGTCGACGGAATTAAAGTTCCTCCGGTCAGCGCAGTATACCAAACAATATTAGCAGCAACGGCCGGACTTACATCAATAGAGGCAAAAGTTGGTGCATTCACCAAACAGAAATTCTGTGTAGTTTCCGTAATCACAGGAGTTCCCGGATCGGTTACGTTGATGGTAATGGCTAATCTAACATTGCTTTCACAATTCGTTACAGGATCTTTTATAGCGGCATAGTATGTACCACTGGTCAAAACTGTAGTCAAAGGAATTAAAGTCCCTCCTGTTAAAGCGGTATACCAAACAATATTAGCAGCAACGGCCGGACTTACATTGATTGATGCAAAAGTTGGCGCATTGACCAAACAGAAATTCTGTGTAGTTTCTGTAATCACAGGAGTTCCCGGATCAGTAACATTAATCGTTACTGCTAATCTAACAGCACTTTCACAATTTGTGATTGGGTCTTTGATTACGGCATAATAGGTACCGCTGGTTAAAGCTGTAGTCGAAGGAATCACGGTTCCTCCAGTCAGCGCTGTATACCATACAATATTAGCTTCATTAAACTGAACACTCGCAAAAGTTGGTGCATTTACCAAACAGAAGTTTTGTGTTCCTGCTGTAACTAAAGTTGGTGTTCCCGGATCGGTAACACTGATCACTACAGCTAATCTAACGGCACTTTCACAATTGGTTACCGGATCTTTGATTACGGCATAATAAGTACCGCTGGTTAAAGCTGTTGTAGAAGGAATAACGGTTCCTCCAGTCAACGCTGTGTACCAAACGATATTGGCTTCATTAAACTGAACACTCGCGAAAGTCGGTGCATTGACCAAACAGAAGTTTTGTGTTCCTGCTGTAACTAAAGTTGGCGTTCCCGGATCGGTAACACTGATCACTACAGCTAATCTAACTGCACTTTCACAATTGGTTACCGGATCTTTGATTACGGCATAATAAGTACCGCTGGTTAAAGCTGTTGTAGAAGGAATAACGGTTCCTCCAGTCAACGCTGTGTACCATACAATATTGGCTTCATTAAACTGAACACTCGCAAAAGTTGGTGCATTGACCAAACAGAAGTTTTGTGTTCCTGCTGTAACTAAAGTTGGGGTACCAGGATCGGTAACACTGATCACTACAGCTAATCTAACGGCACTTTCACAATTTGTAATTGGGTCTTTGATTACGGCATAATAGGTACCGCTGGTTAAAGCTGTTGTAGAAGGAATCACTGTTCCTCCAGTCAGCGCTGTATACCATACAATATTGGCTTCATTAAACTGAACACTCGCAAAAGTTGGTGCATTTACCAAACAGAAGTTTTGTGTTCCTGCGGTTACCAAAGTTGGTGTTCCCGGATCGGTAACACTGATCACTACAACTAATCTAACTGCACTTTCACAATTGGTTACCGGATCTTTAATTACGGCATAGTAAGTACCGCTGGTTAAAGCTGTTGTAGAAGGAATCACTGTTCCTCCAGTCAACGCTGTGTACCAAACGATATTGGCTTCATTAAACTGAACACTCGCGAAAGTCGGTGCATTGACCAAACAGAAGTTTTGTGTTCCTGCTGTAACTAAAGTTGGCGTACCTGGATCGGTAACACTAATTGTTACGGACAATCTAACAGCACTTTCACAAAGAGTTGTTGGATCTTTAATTACGGCATAATAAGTACCACTGGTTAAAGCTGTTGTAGAAGGAATAACGGTTCCTCCGGTAAGCGCGGTGTACCAAACAATATTCGCTTCATTAAATTGAACGCTGGCAAAAGTCGGCGCATTGACCAAACAGAAGTTTTGCGTTCCGGCAGTAACTAAAGTTGGGGTACCAGGATCGGTAACATTTATTGTAATTGCCAATCTCACATTACTTTCACAAAGAGTTGTTGGATCTTTGATGGCAGCATAATAAACTCCGGTAGTCAAAGCTGTCGTTGATGGAATTAAAGTTCCTCCTGTCAAAGCCGTGTACCAAACAATATTGGCGGCAACAGCAGGACTTACATCAATAGAGGCAAAAGTTGGCGCATTTACCAAACAGAAATCCTGTGTAGTTTTAGTGATTACTGGTGTTCCAGGATCGGTTACGTTGATGGTAATGGCTAATCTAACATTGCTTTCGCAAAGAGTTGTTGGATCTTTAATCGCAGCGTAATAAACTCCGGTAGTCAGAGCCGTTGTCGATGGAATTAAAACTCCTCCGGTAAGTGCTGTGTACCAAACAATATTGGCGGCGACAGCCGGACTTACATTGATTGATGCAAAAGTTGGTGCATTTACCAAACAGAAGTTCTGAGTAGTTTCTGTAATCACAGGAGTTCCCGGATCAGTTACGTTTATCGTAATGGCTAATCTTACATTACTTTCACAAAGAGTCGTAGGATCTTTGATCGCAGCATAATAAACTCCGGTAGTTAAAGCTGTAGTAGATGGAATTAAGGTTCCTCCGGTCAGCGCCGTATACCAAACAATATTAGCAGCAACAGCAGGACTTACATCGATTGATGCAAAAGTTGGCGCATTCACCAAACAGAAGTCCTGAGTAGTTTTAGTAATCACAGGTGTTCCCGGATCGTTTACGATTACGGTTACAACTGATCGAACTGAGCTTTCACAACCATTCACATCTCTAATCGCACCATAATAGGTTCCGTTTGCCAAAGCAGTTGTCGGATTTAATGCTACTCCTCCTGTGGCTGCACTGTACCAAACCACATTAGTCTGATCGGCCTGAAGATTAGCAACTGTAGGATTACTTATCAAACAGAAATTCTGATTATAAGTGGTAGATGTTGGTGTCCCCGGATCATTAATAAGCACGGTCACCAATCTTAATTCTCCATTTTTATTTTGACAAGTAAAATCACTTGAAACTGCAACATAATAAATCATCGGACTCATTGCCGGTGTTAAACCTGTAGCGGTTAAAACTCCGCTACCATTAATTGCATAGGTTACTCCGCCAATTGTTCCGCTAAAAATAGGTTGCGTTTTGTTCGCATCTAAATACCAGGAAAAAACAGGATTTGTCAGAGTGCTTGACGGTGTTAGTACCGCGGGGGTATCATGACAAATAGAAGCATTGTTTATTGAAATATCGGATACCAGTGAACTTGGCAGAATAGTAAAAGTCACTTGTTTTCTGTCTGCCGGAGCAGTTTCGCAATATTCGTCAGAACTTACTCCGACATAATAGGTATAAGTCCCTGGAAGTAAACCGGTAACTATTAATTTAGAAGTTACCTGACCAGGAATTGGCTGACTTGTTGTACCATCAAAACTATACCAGTGGTATACCGGATTGGTAAGTACTGGTGTAGCACTTAGAACAGCATCTAGTGTTACTGTACCACTTTCAGAACAAATAATAGTCGCACTACCTCCATTTATAGTAACGTTTGTAATAGTTGCTGCAGGAACAGTTGCTCTTACAGTTACTGTAACTTCACCTCTTTCCAGAGCAGGACATCCGTAACGAATTGGCTGAATATAATATTTGTACGTTCCGGCAGCTAATGTAGCAGGAAGTGTATAAGTTTGACCGCTGGCCAGCAGATTTCCTCCCGTAGGCGAATCGTACCAGGCATAATCAGCACAAGGTTTCGGAGGGACGACGAGCGTGAGGTTGGCCCCCGGACAGACTGTTATTTTATTATCAGGATCGGCTCCTATAACTTCTGTATTGGTTGTACGATCAACTGAATGAACTCTAAGCTGATCTAAAACAGTAGCAACACCTCCATAAGTTATCACTACTTTATCGTAAGGCTCCGTTTGAGGTGCAACAATAGTCATAGCCATTGTATCTCCTGAAAGCAGTTTTAAAGTCAAAAGACTGCTTGTATTGGCAATTGGTCCGCCAACCGGAATGTTTCCGGAGTAAAGCTGAATGGTAAATCCGGTAAGTAAATTAAGATTTAAAACGGTTCCCGGTTTAGAAATTACAATTCTTAAACTGTCACCTACCATAGAAGGTGTTCTAAAAGTTGCAGTCAACTCCGAAGCCGCCAATACTCCTACAGCGTTAAACATTGTTGCGTAAGTTGCAATATCTTTATCGGCTATATTCCATGGATTTGAAACTCCGACCGTAGCCGTTAAAGCTCCTACTCCCAAATCTTTTACGCCAGAGAAAACATCTTCGATATCGCCCTGACCACAGGTGATCTGAGCCACTTCTCTTTTGTAATAAGTATCATAAACATTGATATTTTGTGCTACACTTAAAACAGATCCCAGCTGTACACGGATACCGTCGTAATCCTGAAGTCCGGAAGCATTAGAAGGAACAAAAGTATATTCAAATGAATTTTGCCCCGGTAACAGGTTCAATAAAGATCCTGTAACTGATTGTAATGTTCCAATATCGATAGGATTATTAGATCCGTCACGTTTAGTACCTACAACCGAGATACTTTGTGCTACAGCAAGCAAACTGTTTTCTAAACCTAATTTTACCGTTACCGGTGTTCCTTTGGCAATTGTAGTTGGCCATTGCAAATTTTGCCAGGTCGTTCCAATACCCAAAAGTCCTAAACCGGTTGTAATAGTTGAATACGTGCTTGGATCATTATCGACAGCAAGAGGTCCATTAGTTACCCCTCCGGTAATAATTGTTCCTGAAGATTGTGTATTGGCATACACTCTTTCCTGTAAGGTATCACAGGCAGCAGGATCAATCACACTAATCGTGATGGTCTGACTAACTGTACAGGTACCATTGCTGGCTATTACGGTATAAGCAAAAACACCAACCGTATTAAGAACACCTGTATTATTTGAAGGCAACACATTACCCTGCTGATCGTACCAGGTTATAGTTCCGTTTGAAGTCGCTGTTAAAGCAACTGAAGAACCTTTAGTAACCGCTACTGAATTTGTTAGTACTGTTAAAGTTGGCAATGGATTAACCGTTACTGCTACAGGTAGCTTAACTGACGGACAATTGCCTCCATTAAGCTGAGCCTGAATAAAATAATTACCATTTGCAGTAATATTTGACGCTGCCTGATCTGTAATAGGATTATTTCCCGCATCAAAGAACGTATAAGTAGTGTTTCCTGATGTATCAAAGTTTGTAATCGCATCTTTCAGACTTACTTTAGCACAACCAGACAAAGTTGGTGTTACCGTTAAAGCAGTACCTGTTGGGAAATTAACAACAACTTCCTTAAGAAATCCTGATGCATTCTCGCAGATACCTCCATTTAGTACAGACACATAATACGTATAAGGAGCATTTAAGGCTGTAAGTCCACTGATAGTAAGGGCGCCTGTTCCTAAATCTTTAGAATAAGTAACCCCGGCTATCGTTCCGGTTGCTTCCTGTGTTTTACTTGCATCTAAATAATACTTGAATGTTGCTCCTGCTAAAGGAGAAGAAGGAGTCAAAACAATACCTCCTGCACAAGAAGCTGTTACAGGACTTGTTATATTGATATCACTGGCTGTTGGCAGTGGTAAAACTGTTACCGTAACTGCCTGACGAACTGTATTGATACAAGTTCCGCCACGTGTAGCCTCTAAATAAAATGTAGTGGTGGCACTTAATGCAGCTGTTGGATTCACAGCTACTATATTTCCTCCGGTTGGCGCATCGTACCACACAAATGTATCTCCTCCGGTTGCAGATGCTGTTAAAGAAGCTGTTTGTCCGGCACAAATTGGTGTTGCGTTCCCTGTTATTACTGCATTGGCAAATCTATAAGAAGCTTCGTAAATCTCCAGACTTGATAAAAGAGTAGCTAATCCATTTAATCGAACACGCACACTGGTAAAAGTACCCGCTGCAACAAAACTTGCTTTGAAACGATTTCCGGATAAGATCTGAACATTCAGAAGATTATTGATGGTGCTAAAATCTCCGTTAGGTACCCCAGAATTAAAACTTTGCAGGCTAACATTAGAAAGTGCACTAATATCAAGAAGTCCAACCGGAATTCCCAGTTCCACATCTATGATATCGCCTGCCTGCCCCGTTGTTGGAAAAGTTAAATCTTGCTGAATATGATCTGTTACTAAACCAATAGGGATTGAAAGAGTAGCTGCTGTAGCATTATTACCGTCTACAGAGTTTCCATCTGCACTGGAACTACAGGTTAAACAGTTTGTAGTACCTCCTTTAGTAGTTACTTGTGAATTGGCTAATAAACAATTATTCACTCCGCTAATTACAGTAACAACAATTGCAGTTCTTGTACTACTGGCACAATCTGACGTTAAATCTACCGCCTCAACGTAAAATGTTTTACTGGCGGTTAGAGCCGGACTAGGTGTAAAACTGTCAACATTAGTGGCCAAAAAAGTCCCTCCCGTAGGTACATCATACCACGTATGTTTAATCCCCGGATTAGTCACAACCGCCAGTGTTACATCCTGACCAGACTGAATAATCACAGGTGAAGATACCGCAACTGGTGCTGAAGGTCGTGGATTAACATTGACTGTAACCGGTGTGCGGGTTGCACTGATACAACTTGCGATTGAAGCTTCGACATAATAAGTAGTCGTAGCGGTCAGATTTGGCGTATTGAAAACAGTACCTGTAAACACCAAATTTCCGCCGGAGCTTGCATCATACCATTTGTAAACAGTCCCCGCAACCGGTGACTGAATGGTAATTGTTGTTGAAGTTCCGCTGCACAAATTCAAAGGACTAGCTACAACCGTTCCCGGTGCTATCGGATTATTTACCGTAACAGAAACAGGATTTCTTTCGCTATTCACACAACCATCGCGAGTAACTTCTACATAATAAGTAGTATTTACCGTTAATGCGGGAGTAGTATAAGCCGCTGTACTGGCTAATAAAGTTCCTCCTGTTAGCGCGTCATACCATTTAATAGTTTCGCCAGCAACAATATTTGCCGTTAAAGTAGTCGTTTGCCCTCCGCAAATTGTGGTATTTCCTGTAAATGACGGCAACTTATAGCGATGAGTAGCCTGATAAATTTTTAATGTCGTTAAGGCAGATACCAGTCCGCCTAATCTAACTTCTACACGATCAAAATTAGCTCCCGCAGTAATAGTCGCTCTAAATTTATTCCCTGACAACAGCTGTAAGGTAACCAGAGCGTTATTGATAAAATTGCGATCATTATTATAAGTAGCACCATTATAAGTAGCCAGACTCACAGCTCCTAACAAGCTCAGATCAGCTATTCCTCCCGGTAACTCCAAATCAACATCTATAAAATCACCTGTTTTTCCGGGATTATTAAATTGTAATGTTTGCTGAATCCATCCATTAACCAAACCTACCGGCAGCGTAATAGAAGACGAAGTAGTACTATTCCCGTCAACAGAATTGCCCTGGTCACTTGAAGAACAAAGTAAACAAAGACCGTTTTGAGTAGTTTGCTGACTGTTGGCTTCCAGACATCCTCCCAAAGGATTCGCTAAAACCGTTACTGTAACAGGAGCTCTCGTAGCACTAACACAGCCTCCCGCGCTGGTACGAGACTCCACATAATATGTTTTGGTTGCCACTAATATTGGAGTGGTAAATGTATTTGAATCTCCTAATAATTTTGTTCCACCAGTGGGTACGTCATACCAATCCAGAGTTACTCCTGCTTCAGCTGTTGAAGCACTTAGAGTAGCATTCTGACCGGATAATATAGATACGCTTTGGGTTAAAATAGTAGCGACCCCGGGAACCGGAGTTGAAGTAACCGTAACCAAAGTTCGTGTTGGTGTCACACAGGAACCAATCGATGCTTCGACATAAAAATTGGTCACACCCGTCGGAACGGTTGGCGTATAGGCACTGCCTGTACTCAATGCCACACCACCTGTTGGTGCACTGTACCAGGAGTAAGTCGTTCCCAGTACCGGATTAATAACCGACAAGGTCGTTGCCTGTGTCGCTCCCGAAGAACAAATTGAAGTTCCAACCGTACTAATCGTTGGCAATACAGGGTCTAAAACATTAATAGTTACCGGAAATCTTTCGTCACTTTCACAACCTGCACTTCTTGTTATACCTATATAATAAGTAGTACTTGTGGTTAGTGCCGGTGTTGTAAAAGTATTCACGCTTGAAAGAGCTGTAGTAGATGTTGGCGAGCTGTACCAGGCCAATGTAGTTCCGGCAGCAGGAGTTGCAGTAAGTGCAATAGACTGTCCTACACAGACAGATTGAGTGGCTCCTCCGGTAATGGTTGGTTTTGCAAACTCCAATCGCACATCGTATATACGTATATTGGTCAAGACACTAAGTAATCCCCCAATTTCTACCTTAACCTGATCGGAATCGGCCGTTAGGGTATACTTTATTGTACCTGTAGTTGCTCCGCTAATAGCGTTCACATTCAGCAATGGACTGTTTAAAGCCAATGCCGTACTACTTGTACTATTGACTGAATTGCTTGGCTGGATTGTCGCATTAGACAATAATCCAACATCCAGCAAATCGGCATTTGATCCGTACACAATTACAATCTGGTCGCCGGCTTTCGCCATCTGACTAAACTTAACTGTTTCCTGCACGGAACAAAGTACACCCAGCGCATTGGTCAATGATGCATACGTACTTGTATTTGCATCATAAGCAAAGGTTGGGTTTAGTACTTCTGTAGTCCCCAAACATACTCCTGCTCTACTGTTGGTTTGAGAGGTGGGTCTACAAAAAGTCTGGGCAAAATTTTCATTGCAAAAAAGCAGTAAAAAAATTAATCCCAATAATCTCCTCTTCATAAGAAGATCATAAAAAGTAAATTTTTTTTTCATAATTTGGAAGATTAGAAAATGGACAATAAAATACCTCTTGCGATAAGCACTTATGCTTAGGCAATTTCAAAAAACACTAATAATCAACTTGTTGAAATAAAATTTAGATTCCCAGAATACTAAGAATGTAAACAACATTTCAGTAAAAAAAATCATGCTGTACACTCTAAACAGAAGTACATTAAAGAACCGCTCCTATTCTTTCGAATAAAAGACATACCAAAAAAAGTGTGGAAATACCGATCGAAATCAGACTCCCAAAAAGGGTGATTTGTTATTAACCAATTTTCATGAAAGAAAATATACGTTTTGGAGAACTGGGAAATTCTACCTCCTATATAGTCTGATTCAATATTCATAAAAAGCTGATTATTCTTTTTATAAACTTTGTTTTTTTTAGAACAGAACTCTAAAAATTGAATCAATTCATTTTTAAAAAACGCAGTGCGGATTTAAAAAATTTTAAACACAACAATACGTTTCATCAACAAACCCCTTATTAGGATTTGAAAATAAAAAAATACTAAAACTGGAAAATTTATGAAACAAGTCTGAAGTGGAACAAAAATTAAATTTGATGATAAATTCATTTTTTTTCAAACTCTTACAAGATAAAGCTAAAACAATACGAAAACCTAATGCAAACTTGATAAAGAAAGTAGTGATCAATTCCATACGCAAACTAATTAAGTTATTATAAAAAACCTCAACTCTAGATAATCATACAAAAAACACTATTTGATGTATTACATAATAACTTAAATAGTTGTTTTTGGAAAAAGAACAAAAAAGTTTTGTTTAACTTTTTCTTATACTAAAATTAGAAAAAAGGAAAACACTAAACAAGTATAATTTTCCAGTTTTTTCAATTTACAGAAAAAAGGAAAATAGAAAAAACAGGTAAATCATCGGAAAAACCTGCCCTAATAACGTCAAAATGAGACGAATTAAAAGAATGAAAATATTTTATCTTTTTTTAAAATCATCAAAAAAGAAAGTAAAAGACTACATTTAAAAAAGGTAATCGATTGAAATTGAACAAAAAAGACATAAAAACAGCAAGAATCCCATATTTACTATACTAAAACTGCATTCTTTAAATTATTCAGAAAAAATGCGTAGAAATACGGGTATAAAAAAACATTAAAACTTCAACAAAAGTTAAAAAACTAAAAATTAGCAAACATCTAAACGTTAAACATTTACTAATTTTTAATCTTAAAAAAGCTATGATTCGATAATAGTGTTGATCTGCGTAAACAATTGACCGTCACTTAAAAATGCTCCTTGCTGAATTAATTCAAAAATAGAAGCGTTTCTCTCCTCAGTGAACACTTTTTTTCCAACCTTCATTTCTATGTTTTCGGTAAACATATTATCAGACAGCCATTGCAATCCTTCTTTACTCAAAAAATCAGTTTCAGCAACCAATGATTTCAATACGATCGACTGAACATGAGTTTCAAAACACTGGAATAAGAAAATATGGTTTTTAGAAAAATGCTCCAAAAATTCTGCTCTCGACAAAACACCTTCCCAGATTAAATCGGAAAAAACATCCAGTTCCTGCTCCGCAACTTCCGGTTTGTTTATTTTAAGCTCATCCCACTCTGCTTTATCGATAGCCTGCGTTGCCAAAAAGCTTGCAAATTCTGCATGCAATTCATCAAATTGCTCTTTTGTTAATCTTGCGTATTTCATTTTTTTTCTTGTGTTAAACACTCTAAAAAGAGCTTATATAAAATTGGAGAACTTTCTGTGCTATTTATAAAAAAAGCCCCCGCAAATGCGAGGGCAAATTTATAACTTTTTTTGCTTTACTAAAAGATGTATCGTATACCAAATTGCGCCTGCCATCTGGACAATAAACTAGCGTCATAATTAAACGTTTTGGTCTGAGTACCATTAAAAGTATACGTTGGTGTATTTCCGGCAACCGTAACCCCGATAGGCTGAACACTTGTAGGCACCTGAACAACTCCCCAATTTGAATTCAGTAAATTCCCGAAATTCAAAACATCGATGCTAAACTGAATGGTATTCTTTTTATCTGAGGTAGAAGAAATCTTAAAATTATAATCCTGAAGAATTTTTAAATCACATCTGCCTCTCCACGGAGATATTGCTCCATAACGCTCGGCATATTGTCCTCTCCTGTCCTTCATGTATTTATCCTGAGAAATAAATTGATCAAAAGCAGCACCTTCTCCCGGTGCGCTAAAATTCATCAAAGCTATTTCAGCCGTTGTAGGGATATAAATCAAGTCGTTAACACTAGAGCCATCTCCATTAATATCTCCGCCATACGTGTAATTAAAACGCCCTCCTTGAGCATATTCAAGAACAGTAGACACTGTTGTCGCCCATTTATCTTTTCCATACTTCCATTTCTTGGAAGCTACTGCTATAAAACGATGATTATCTCCATATTTAGAATTCGAAAGCACATCGTTATTTACATTTCCTAAAGCCGGATTAAAAGCAAAAGCATCTCCTGTAATTTCAGCTTCAATAGAGTTAACATCTTTAGATTTTAAATAATTATAAGCCACACTCGCATACAATCCATTTTCAAAGTTTTTCTGCACTTTTAAAGTGGCATTAAACGCACTTCCCTTATTCGAGTTCGTCATTACATAAGCATTGTTTGCACCTTTATCCGCTGCAACATAAATAGGTCGGTTATCCACACCTGCTAATGTTCCGGTTGGAGATTTCAATCCCCAATTCTGAACGTGTACTGCATTAATATCCTTATTATAAGACAAATCTGCCGTTACAATATAATTATTTTCAAATCGATGATCAAATCCTAAACTGGTTCTCCAGACTTGTGGCCATTTATAATCCGGATCCATAATCTGCAAAAAGCCATCATCAGCGCCACTTACCTGATTTCCTAACCACACAAAAGGAATTCTTCCGGTAAAAATTCCGGATCCTCCGCGAAACTGTGAGGTAGCATTACCGTTAACATCCCAGTTAAAACCTATTCTTGGCGACCATAAAATTCGATCACTTGGCAAATTGGTCGAAATCAATTTAACCGCTTGCCCAGTCTGAGGATTGAAATAATCGGTATCGTTATTTCTTTTGGCTCCGCCATTATTAGTATCTATATATTTTTGAATCAGATCGGCAGTATTAAAATACAAAGGCTTATCAATTCTTAATCCCAAAGACAGTTTGAAATTATCATCGATACTGATATCATCCTGTGCATAAAATGCGAGCTGTCCTACGTTCAATTCCGCTAGTTTCCATCCCCCATCAGTTCCTACTTTAAAATTATTCTTGGCGGCGAAAACATCCTGAGCGTATTTCAAATTCTGCGCAATAATACTCGTAGCAAAAGGCTTAGCCGCATCATTTAAAAAATCCTGTGTTGTGAAATAGGGTGTAAAGAAGGTTCCGGCATATCCGTTTGGATTTCCAAAATTATCATATCCGGCCAGATTAAAAGAGTTTTCAAACTTAAACTTCTCAAAAGAAGCACCAAAAGTAAACGCGTGTTTGCCCACATTATAATTCAGATTATTAGTGATCTGAATGACTTTCTGATCTAAAGTATTATTGATAGAAAAAGGCTCATGCCCCGCAATAATATAATTAGCACCCGCTCCGTCCTGAATATTAATCACAGGAGCCGGAACCGAAAATGGCACCCTGTAATCATTAAAATGCGAATAACCCGCTTGTAACTTATTAGAAACCGATTCACTAAATTTTGAATTCAACTCTACCAGAAAAGAACTCAGGTTATTATTAATCTGATATCCGGCATTTCTGAACTGCAAAATAGAAGCATTCGGCCCTCTAAAACCCAGTGCAGTAGGATGCGCCGGTTTGTCTTTTGAAGCATCCAGAAAATTATAAATAACCGCCAGTTTATGATTGTCACTGATATTCCAGTCGATCTTAATAATCCCTTTATTCGAATTCGATTCATGCTTAAATCCCTGATAAGGTCCTGTTTCATAACCTAAATTAGCCAAGGCTTTTGAAACCGCAATTAAATCCGATTCTAAAACTCTCGATTCATTAATTCCGGTTACACCATCATTATTATTAGCCACAAAATTGGATCCTAAATCACTTCGTTTGTCAATTTCAAAATTTCCAAAGATGAACAATTTATCCTTTATAATAGGAGCTCCCAAACTAAAACCTGCCTGGGTTTGTTCTAAAGTAGGTACAAATATTTTTTCTCCCTTGATCTTATTTCCCGTCAAATCCTGATTTCTGTAAAAACCATAAGCCGTACCATGAAACTCATTGGTCCCCGATTTAGTTACCGCATTAACAGAAGCTCCTGTAAAACCCGACAAAGTAACATCATAAGGAGCTGTCGCTACCTGAATCTGCTCAATAGCATCAAGCGAAATAGGCTGTGATCCTGTCTGACCTCCCGGTGTTGCAGCATCTAGTCCAAACGGATTATTAAATACCGCACCATTTAAGGAGTAATTATTGTATTGATCGTTTCTTCCGCCAAAAGAACCTCCGCTTGCCGTTGGTTCCAAACGCGTAAAATCTTCCGCCGATCTTGAAATTGTAGGCAAAGCCGTTAACTCTCTTTTTCCAATCGTAGTTTCGGCACCTGTTTTGCCACTTTTAAAAACTTTATCCTTAGACACGATTTTCACCTCTTCGAGCGTCTGACTTTCGTCTTCCAGAACCACATCAAGATTAAAAGGTTTTCCCAAATCGAGATTCACATCGGCATATTCATGATTTCGAAAACCCACAAAAGTCACAACAATTTTGTATGGGCCTCCAATTCTCATGTTCAAAATATTAAACCTTCCGTCTTCGTTGGAAACAGCTGAATATTTACTTCCTGTGGGAGTATGGATTGCTAAGATAGTAGCACCGGGCAAGAGTTCGTTGGCAGAACTCTTGATAATCCCCTTAATACTCGAAGTTGTGGTTTGCCCGATAGCAGTGGTTATGGCAAACACACCTAGTAATAATGCAAAGATTTTTTTCATTTTCCTGGTTTTGAGAGTGTTATTCCTCTCAAAATTAGGCAAAAAAAAACCACTCAAAAGAGTGGTTTTTATATTTTATTAACAAGAAGTTAACAAAATGTTATTTTTCAGCGATAATCTCGTATGCTAATTCTACAATAACATCTCTGTGTAAACGGATGCTAGCTGTATATTTTCCAGTACGTTTTACGATACCACTAGTGATGAATTTTCTATCAATAGCGTTACCTGATTTCTCTAAAGCTTCAGCAATGTCGATGTTTGTGATAGAACCAAAAAGTTTCTCTCCACCAGCTTTTGCAGTAAGTTTAATTTCAAGAGCTTTTAAAGTTTCAGCTAATGCTTTAGCATCAGCAACCACTTTAGCTTCTTTATGTGCTCTTTGTTTTAGGTTTTCAGCTAAAACTTTTTTAGCAGAAGGAGTTGCTAAAGTAGCAAAACCTTGAGGAATTAAAAAGTTACGACCGTAACCAGGTTTTACAGATACTACATCATCTTTAAATCCTAAGTTTTGTACGTCTTGTTTTAAAATAATTTCCATGTTGTTGTCCTTATTTTTAGAAGTTAGGTTCTGATTAAACAGAAACCAGCGACTAGATTTTTTTTATACTATTTTAATAAATCGGCCACGTATGGCATTAAAGCTAAGTGACGAGCTCTTTTTACAGCTACAGACACTTTTCTTTGGTATTTTAATGAAGTTCCTGTTAAACGACGAGGAAGAATTTTTCCTTGCTCATTTACGAATTTCAATAAGAAATCAGCATCTTTATAATCGATGTATTTGATTCCTGATTTTTTGAAACGACAGTACTTTTTAGTTTTGTTAGTTTCAATGTTTAAAGGCGTTAAATATCTGATATCTCCGTCTTTTTTTCCTTTTGCAGATTGCTCGATTGTAGACATAATAATTACGCTTTAGTAGATTTTAATTTAGCTCTTCTTCTTTCCGCCCATGAAATAGCATGTTTGTCTAAACTTACAGTTAAGAAACGCATAACTCTTTCGTCACGTCTGAATTCAGTTTCAAAAGCAATTAGAACTTCTCCAGCTACTTTGAATTCGAATAAGTGATAAAAACCACTTTTTTTGTTTTGGATTTCGTAAGCCATTTTTTTAAGACCCCAATCCTCTTTCGATACCATTTCAGCTCCTCTACTAGTAAGAAATTCTTCAAATTTCGTTACTGTTTCCTTCACCTGAACTTCAGATAAAACGGGATTTAAAATGAAAACAGTTTCATAATGATTCATAAACAATATATTTATTTGTTAAAATTGGGTGCAAAAGTAACCATAAAATTTAAATATACAACACTTTTTTACTTTTATTCGTTGTACAGCAAAAAATACACGTCAATTTTAGTTTTTTTCTTAAAAAAAGAATACATTTACTATTGCTATCCTGAATTTATTCTAAATTTTTATGTTATGAAGCTAAACTGTGTTGTTGTAGATGATAGTTCTATACAAAGAACTATTATTGCAAAATTAGTTAATAATCACCCAGGTTTGCATTTAATCGGGGATTTTTCAAATGCAATAGAGGCAAAAAGCTGTATCTCTCTAAATAATATTGACTTAATTTTTCTTGATATAGAAATGCCCGTTATTAATGGGTTTGATTTTCTTGACGGACTAAAATCTAAGCCACAAATTATATTTATTACTTCTAAAGCAGAATATGCTTTAAAAGCTTTCGATTATGACGCTACGGATTACCTTCAGAAACCTATTGCGGTAGATCGTTTTAATGCCTCTGTAAAAAGAGCCATTGACATGCATTTACTAAAAAAGGACATCAAAGAAGAAGAAGGCGAACATATATTTATCAAAAGTAATCTGAAAAAACTCAAAATATTCACTGCAAAAATCAAATGGATTGAAGCTTTTGGTGATTATGTGAGAGTGGTTACCGAAGACGACAGTAATCTGGTGCTCTCGACCATGAAATCTTTTGAAAACGATCTTTCAAAAGACAAGTTCATTCGTGTGCACAAGTCCTATATTATTAACATTGATAAAGTAGAACGCTTTAACAGTAAATTTGCTGAGATTGGCATTACCAAAATCCCTCTTAGCCGAAACAAAAAAGAAGATCTGGTAAAAGCACTCTCCACTTCTTCTTAATTTAATAGAAGTCAACATTAGCAATAACTTTTATAGCTCTGTACTGAGCAACAGCCTCAAAACTATTCAGCATCTTCTGAATAGTTTTTTTCGTATTAACCAAATGCTGGTTCTGCGGAATCTTAATCAAAATCGTTCGGATATACTCATTTCTGATCCTGCTGATCGCTGGTTCTTCCGGCCCCAGTACCGGCATATTCAAATTTTGACTCAAAACCTGATACAGCCACACCGAACCCTCCTTTAATTTATCGAAATCACGATGCTTTAAAGTCAGTTTTATAATTCTGAAATAAGGCGGGTATCTGTAAATCTGGCGATCATACAATTGCTCCTTATACATACCTATATAATTATGGTTGGTCACCTGCTGAATCGTATTGTGATTCGGATTATAGGTTTGAATCACCACTTTCCCTTGTTTTTCAGATCTACCGGCTCTCCCCGCAACTTGTGTCATCATTTGGTAACTCCGTTCGAAGGCCCTAAAATCGGGATGATGCAGCATATTATCCGCATTCATAATTCCAACCAAACTCACATTATCAAAATCCAGTCCTTTCGCCAGCATTTGTGTACCGACCAAAATATCAATTTCACGATTTTTAAAGGAATCTATTATTTTTTCGAAACCAAATTTACCACGAGTCGTATCCTGATCCATTCGACCGGTTTTGGCTTTGGGAAAAAGTGTTACCAGCTCCTGCTCGATTTGTTCTGTACCGAATCCTTTAGTCGTCAAATCGATACTGGAACAGCTATGACAATGTGTTGGTTTTGCAATCGAATAACCACAATAATGACAACGCAACTGATTTTTATGCTTATGAAAAGTCAGACTCACATCACACTGTTGGCAATGCGGTACATGACCACAGGTCATACATTCTATTATAGGTGAATATCCTCGTCGGTTCTGGAACAAAATAATTTGCTCTCCCAAAGACAAAGCCTCTCCTATTTCTTCAATTAAAAGATCACTAAAATGCCCAGTCATTCTTTTCCTGAAATGTTTGTCTTTTAAATCTACTAAAAGAATTTCAGGCATTCGAACATTATTATAACGTTCCGTAAGCGATACCAAACCATACTTATCGGCCTGTGCATTAAAATAGGTCTCAATACTTGGTGTCGCCGACCCCAACAGTACTTTTGCTTTATGAAAATTAGCCAAAACAATTGCCGCATCTCTGGCATGATAACGTGGCGCAGGATCGGTTTGCTTAAAAGTCTGTTCGTGCTCTTCGTCTACAATCAACAAACCTAAATTGTCAAAAGGCAAAAACAGAGCCGACCTTGCTCCTATTACAATTTGCGCTTTCTCCGAATTTTCAAGAGTCTGCTTCCAAACCTCAACTCTTTCATTATTACTGTATTTCGAATGAAAAACAGCTACTTTATCACCAAAATAAAGTCTTAATCTTGAAACTAATTGTGTCGTTAAAGCGATTTCGGGCAGCAAATAAAGAACCTGTCTTCCCGTTTCCAGATATTCTTCAATCAGTTTGATATAAATCTCTGTTTTACCACTTGAGGTAACTCCATGCAGTAAACATACTTCTTTCTCTGAAAGACTCTCTTTAATAGCTATAAAAGCTCTCGTTTGCGCTTCACTTAACAACAATTGATCGTCTGTTGTTCGCCCTGTAAACAAAACTCTGTCCTGCTGTAAAAGGTACTCCTCAAAAATCTCTTTATCAATCAGAGCTTTTACGGCAGCCGAAGTAGAATTTGAAACCTCAACCAACTTTTTCACAGTGATTGGTTTCTTTTCAGAGGCCATAATTTGAAAATACGCCAACACCAATTCCTTTTGCTTATTAGCATTTTTTAGAACTTCCAGCAATTCTCCTAAACCATTATCGGATTCATATTTAGCATGCAGCTTCACATATCGAACCAGTTTGGGTTTGTATCCTTCTTTAATTTCTTCTTCTAAAACAATAATATTTCGGGCAATCATTTTTTGAAGAACAGGAAGAATATTTTTCTTATTCAGCATCGAAATAATTTCCTGGATCCTTAAAGAACTTTGCTGTTGCAGGGCTTCATAGACTAAATATTCATCATCAGAAAGTTCGTCCTGATTTACCTCCGCATCAGTTTTATACGAAACAACCGTTTCACTCTCTAACAACAGGCCACTTGGAAAAGCTCCTCGATAAACATCACCGATAGCACACATATAATAATTCGCCACCCAAAGCCAGTGCTTGATCTGAACTTCGGTCGCAATAGGTTTTTCATCTAATATCTGATGAATTTCCTTGGCTTCATACAAACCCGGTTCATTTTGATGCAACTCAATAACCAATGCCGTATAAATTTTATTTTTACCAAATGGTACCGCAACCCGCATTCCTTTTTTAATAAAATGGAATTCAGCCTCAGAAACACGATAGGTAAAAGTTTTAGCTAATGAAAGCGGTAAAACGACTTCGATAAAAAACATGTGGATATTTTATAGAAACTTTAAAACAAAACTAAACAGTGACAATAAGAGAAATATTTAACTTCTTTCAAACCAATTTTCAATTTGAATTCCATCCAACATCTTAAAATCCTTAACATTATCAGTTACAAGTGTTAATTGATTTTCAATTGCTGTCACCCCAATTAAAAGATCAAATTCGTAATTAATTGGTTTCCCAATTTTTCGGAGTCTGACTAGATTTAATATCAGAAACAATTTCCTCAGCAGATTTTTCAGATTTAAATGCTCCAAAAGATTTATAAAAATTACTTTCTTTAGATTTAGCTCCTTTTATAGACTTCGTCAATCTCTCGATTAACTCTATTTTATTAGAAAAGCTCAGTCCTTCAAATAAATTTGAGTAGGTCTCAAGTAAATTTTTATCCGTAACAGTCATCTTTTTTCAAGTTTAATTATTTTATATAATAAACAAAGTTAAGCTTTTTACAACTACAACAATTTGCAATCTATTCTAAAAAAGTATTACTTACCAGAAGGCTTTGCTGCATTGTATTCCTTAACCAGTTTTAGTGTATGCTTCAAAGAAGTCAAATCTTTCAAATCATCATGACCCGTAACAATGTATTTTGGGTTTTTAAACTTCGACTGTACTTTCAGAATAGATTTCTGCCATTCTTTAACATCTGCATCTCCAAGATAGCCCAAATCTTTTGCTTCCACACTTTTAACAAAACAACCTCCGTAAAGTATTTTTTGCTTATTGAACCAAACCACAATATTATCTGACGCGTGTCCTTTTCCCGGGTAATACACTTCAAAAGTATATTTACCCACTGTAAACAAGGTGTCATCCGGAATAACAAACTCAGCTCTTGCTTCCTTATTTTTCTCCAGAATCTGATCTGTTGCTTTTATCGTATAGGTTTTAATTCCTTTTTTACGGTAGAAATCCAAACCACCCGCCCTGTCTTCATGGGAGTGCGTGGCAAAGTGCATCACAACTTCTTTATGATGTCTTGCTTTAATACTGTCCAGCAAAGGCTGAAATTGTGTTTTGTCCCAAGGCGCGTCAAACAGGACAACTCCTTTATCTGTAACCAAATACATGGCATTGGCCGAAATCAGCGTACCTTTATAATCGTGAAACGTCTTATAAACATAAAAGTCACCCGTAAGATGACTTATTTGTAATGGCGAATTCTTAGATTGTGCAAAACTATGGGATAGCTGTACCAGAAATAAAGCTATCAATGCTAATTTTCGCATTTTATTATTTTTTATAAAATTAATTCTTCACTCTGCTCCAGTATTGTGTTCTTCCCATGATAGAAATACCAACATAACCACGAAGTTTTAGTTTATCTGCTGATTCTAATGCAATATAACATTTGTATTTTTTTCCGCTTGTTGGATCTAAAATAGTTCCTCCACTGTATTCAGAACCGTCTTTTTTAAGTCCGTTGATGATCACCATACCCAAAATTGGTTTGTTTTTATCTGCTCCGTCACATTTAGTACATAAGTCCTTTTTGTGGTTTTCGCGAAGTATTTCTACAATTTTGCCATACACTTTACCGGATTTTTCATAAATCTCTACAATCGATTTAGCTTCACCGGTTTCATCATCAACTGTTTTCCATTTTCCAATTACACCCTGGCCCTGAATCGTGCCTAATGTTAGAAAAAAAACACCAATCGTTAACATCCAATTTTTCATCTTATTTATTTTTTTTTTGTTTTAATTTTCTGATAGTGGCATTCAATTCAAATCCCAAAAGCAGAATCATACAGTTTATCCAAATATAAAACATTAGAATTAATAATGTACCTATCGAACCATAAAGTTCGTTATATTTTGAGAATTTTATAACCCAAATCCCAAAAAAGAATGAGGATATCACAATTAAAATAGTTGTAAAAACAGACCCAATACTTATAAAAGGCACTTTGTTATATTGCCTCGTACCATAACGCAATAATAGTGAAGAGGTTATCAGAATCATTAAAACAACGAATAAATATCGCCCCAAAATAATCAACGGAATGCGATCGCTTAACACATCCTGAATGATTGTTTTTTGAATGAATACCTCAAAAACAACAATTGTTGCTACTGTTACAAACAATATAATCGTCATGATGAGTGAAATTGCCAGCGCCACCAGATACTGATTCAGAAAACCGCGTTTATCAAAGACATGTTTCGAGGATTCGAAACCGCTCAGAATACCGTTAATACCATTTGCCATTAAAAATATCGAAAGCAAAAATCCCGACGACAATAAACCGGAGTGACTGTTGTTTAAAATATCACTTATAATCTTACTGATCGCCTCATAGGTATTCGGAGGAACTCCCTGTTGCACAAACTGCAAAAAGTCCTGCTGAAATCCTTCAATAGGAATAAAGGGAATTAAGTTTAAAATAAATAATGCAAAAGGAAATAAAGCCATAAAGAAGCTGAACGAAACAGCACTCGCATGATACGAAAATGCTCCTTCAATAATACCGATGGTATACATTTCAAGCAAATCATATAACGAAAAACCTTCAAGCCAGGGTAATTTTATTCTCTTGAAAAAACGAACTACAGATCGCACCACAGGAACTTTCTCAATCCGCTCTTCTATCTCTTTTGACATATTATTTTAGATTTTTAGATCTTTAGATATTAGATTGTTAGATTTTTGGATTCTTAGATAGTAGATTTCAGAATTGTAAAATACAAAATCTATATGAGCTAGGTTCTCCTTATAATTTTTACTCATAACTCATAACTCATAACTCACATCTTACATTTCACATCTCACATCTCACATTTCATTTAAAAAGCCTTCAAACTTAAATCCATGTTATAAACAGAATGCGTTAGTGCTCCTGACGAAATGTAATCGACACCGCAGAGTCCGTATTCACGAATTGTTTTTTCATTAATATTGCCTGAAGATTCCGTCTGGCATTTATTGCCTATTAATTGCACTGCTGTTTTAGTGTCTTCGTAATTAAAATTATCGATTAGAATTCTGTGAACGCCTTCACTTAATAAAATTTCGCGAATCTCATCTAAATTTCTGGCCTCAACAATAATTTTTAAATCTAAATTATTCTCTTTTAAATACTCTTTGGTTTTCTTGATTGCCAATGTAATTCCTCCTGCAAAATCAATATGATTGTCTTTCAGCATAACCATATCATACAATGCAAAACGATGGTTTTCTCCTCCTCCAATCTTGACAGCCCATTTTTCGGCAACTCTGAAATTTGGAGTCGTTTTACGGGTATCTAATATTTTAGCTCCGGTTCCATCCAATAGCTGCACATACTGATCCGTTTTGGTCGCAATGGCCGACATACGCTGCATACTGTTCAAAACCACTCTCTCTGCTTTTAAAATAGACTGAGAACTTCCTGAAACTTCAAAAACTACATCACCATATTCTACATGAGTTCCGTCTTCTATAAAAACTTTCATTTTTAATTTCGGATCTACGTATTCAAAAATCATTTTCGCCAATGCAACACCGGCAATAATTCCCTGGTCTTTCACCAGTAATTTAGCCTGCCCATGTGCCGTGTCCGGAATACAAGCCAGTGAACTGTAATCTCCCGTACCTACATCTTCCCGAATTGCATTGCTGATTAATAATTGTAATTCGCTTTGAAACTGTTCTTCGCTAATCATTTTCCTAAAATTTTTATATGATGCTAAAGTAGGACATATTTTGTGGATTTAAAAGCTTCGCTTTGATTTTAAAATTGAAAAATTAGCCGAAGATTGAGGAAAATAAAGATTAAACTCTTAACTAAACTTAATCTTTTACCAGCTCCAATAATTAACAAACATTAAATATCTTTGAGGTTCATTCAAACAAAATCATGGGATTAATTAAAGACATTTACTCCGTTTCTTTCTACGAACAATTTGGTCAGGCTGTTACTGAAGTACACCCAACATTTGACAAACAAAAATTCATTGCAGCCATTTACGAAGGCGATTTTAGCCAAAAAGAATGGAAAGACCGCATGAAACACACCACGGTTGTTTTACATCAATTTATGCCTGAAAATTTCCCGGAAGCTGTCTCTTTACTGGACAAGATCATTGAAAACTTAAAGAAAAACAGTTTTACCGATAGCAATCTGGCATTTATATTTTTTGCCGATTATATTGAAATGTACGGCTTGGATGATTTTAAAACTTCAGCGAAAGCCTTTGTTTCTATCACGCAATTTATAAGCTGCGAATTTGCTGTTCGTCCTTTTATTCTAAAATACAAAGAACAGATGATTGATGAAATAACCAAATGGTCTCTGCATGAAAATCATCATGTTCGCAGATTGGCCAGTGAAGGTAGCCGACCAAGATTACCCTGGGCAATGGCGATTCCGTACTTAAAAAAAGACCCTGACTCTATTCTGCCAATTTTAGAGAATTTAAAAAACGATCCTTCGGAATATGTGCGTCGAAGTGTCGCCAATAACCTGAACGATATCGTAAAAGACAATCCGCAAATCGTCTTGGAAATTGCCCGTAAATGGCAAGGTCATAGCAAAGAAACAGATGGAATCATCAAACACGGCTGTCGTACTTTATTAAAACAGGGACATCCTGAAATTCTGAATCATTATGGTCTGAACAATGCTAATATTGAACTTTCTTCTTTTGAAATCAAGACACCAATTGTAAAAATTGGAGACTATCTGCAGTTTCAATTTCATCTGAACAATAAAAATAATGAGCCGAAAACGATTCGTTTAGAATATGCTGTTCATTATAAAAAAGCGAAAGGGCATCTGGCAAAAAAAGTCTTTAAAATTAGTGAGAAGATCTATCTCCCAAATGAAACCATTAAAGTAGAGCGAAATCAGTCATTTAAAATCATTACAACACGTGTTTTTCATACCGGAAAACATCAGTTGTCTATTATCATTAATGGTACTGAGAGTGAAGCATTGGAGTTTGAATTGATTGAATGATTAAAACAAGAACGCGAATTACACCAATTAACACAAATTGATCGAGTAAATTTTTAAGCACATAGAAACATAGTTTTTGATTGTACCAATTAAAGTCATTTTAAATAAGACTCATCATTTTGTGAAAAAATCTTGATTTTCCTGAATCTTCCTCCGCATCCTATTTAGGGTTCTATGTTTCTATGAGTTCAATCATAACACAAAATTAGTTCGTGAAAATTGGTGTTCTTTTTCAATTCAAATCAAATCTTTTTAATTCTATTCCTTACTTTTATAAAGAATACCAAAAACAAACTTTCTTAATCTAAATTAAGTTACAGATTGTGACTACAGCTGTAATTTTGCTTTCAACTAAAACAAAGAACATGTCAAATATCAGTTTAATCATCGAAGAACGCGCTGCCAATATTGGTAATTTTATGGTAGGTCGTCTATTGCCTTTCCGTGAAAAAAGAGCCGTTGGTCCTTTTGTATTTATCGACCATATGGGTCCCGCACATTTAAATCAGTATCAAAATATGGATGTTCCTCCACATCCGCATATCGGACTTTCTACTTTGACTTTTTTATTTGAAGGCAGCATTATGCATCGCGACAGTCTGGGTACCGAACTGCAAATAAAACCCGGTGCCGTAAACTGGATGACAGCCGGAAAAGGGATCGTACATTCAGAGCGAACTCCTGAATATTTAAGACATTCTGACAAGATGCTTCACGGTCTTCAAATTTGGGTGGCATTACCTAAAGAACTGGAAGAAATGGATCCGGACTTTACACATGTAGAAGCCAGTGATATTCCGAGCTGGGAAGAAGATGGCGTTTCGTATAAATTAATCGCGGGAGAAGCATTTGGTAAAAAATCACCTGTTCCTGTGTATAGTCCGCTTTATTTTATTGAAATCAAAAGCACCGAAGCCCGAAAAATCAACATTGGAAAGGATCTTTTTGGCGAAAGCGGTTTATACATTTTGGAAGGAAGTATTAAAAGCGGTGAACACATTTACGATCCGAAACAAATTCTGATTACCAATGACAGTACTTTATGCGAGTTCGAAATAGCCGAAAACACAACGGTTTATATTTTTGGGGGACAGCCCTTTCCGGAAGAACATTTTATCTTTTGGAATTTTGTTTCCTCTGATAAAAACCGAATAGAAAAAGCTAAAAAAGACTGGACAGAACAGACTTTCCCTAAGGTTCCGGGTGAAACTGAATTTGTTCCTTTACCTGATCCTAAAATGAGATAACTTATGAATACACTATCAGCACATATCGATACCCGTTTGTATCGCACGGAGATCACATCTGCCAGCGGAAATATTGTAATTGCAGATGAGCCACAAGAAATGGGGGGCAAAAACTTAGGATTTAGTCCGTCAGAACTGTTGGCCTCTTCTCTGGCCTCCTGTACTTTGATCACACTTCGCATGTATATCAATCGCAAACAATGGGAGGTTACCGAAATCAATATCAAAGTTGACTTTGAAAGAGATCTCGACCAAAAAATCTCCTTGTTTACAAGAAAAATAGAAATTATCGGCGAGGTCGACGACAAGCAAAGACAACGTCTTGAAGCCATTGCTAACAGCTGTCCGATACATAAAACATTAACAAATTCAATCGAAATAAAAACCACACTAATATAACACATCATGGAAATTCAACAAATAAACGATACAAGAAGAGGCTATTTTGAAGCTGTAGAAGACGGAAAACAAGCCGGAAAAATGACTTATACCTGGGCTGGTGATTCAAAATTCATCATCGACCATACCGAAGTAAATGAGGAATTTAACGGAAGAGGCGTCGGTAAAAAACTGGTCATGGCCGCTGTAGAATATGCCCGAACTAATAACCTGAAAATTATCCCGCTTTGTCCTTTTGCAAAAAGCGTTTTTGATAAGGTCGAGGAAATTCACGACGTACTTTTTTCTTAAAGAGGCTGAGGGACTGAGGTTCTAAGTTTTTTTTTGAACCGCAAGACTCGCAAAGAATTACGCAAAGTTCGCAAAGTTGTTTAGGTAAAGCGTTGCGAACTTTGCGTTTATATAAAATTTAGCACATAACAAAACCTTGCGCTCTTGGCGGTAAAAATTATTCCCAAAATCTGCTCCAGCAGAGCGTAACCTAAATCTTTTAAGAAGTTTTTTTCGAACCGCAAGGCTCGCAAAGAATTACGCAAAGTTCGCAAAGTTTTTTTAGGTAAAGCGTTGTGAACTTTGCGTTTATATAAAATTTAGCACATCACAAAACCTTGCGCTCTTGGCGGTAAAAAAACAACACAACGAAATCAATTTTTAAATCTCGGCAGAAACTCGTATATTTGCATGTAATTTAAACTTAGAGTATGACAAGGATAATTACACTTTTCTGTATTTTCATAGCACAGATCGGTTTTTCTCAAACGGCTGATAGTTATTTAGAAAAAATAAGAAATAACGAAGCGCTCTCCACAGCTTTCTTCCAACAAATGCCAAAAGGCGGTGATTTACACCATCATTTTTCCGGATCGATTTATGCAGAACCTCTTTTAGAAAGAGCTATTGCAGAAGATTTTTATCTGAATACAGAAACGATGGCGGTATCTAAAACCAAACCTTCAATAGGCAACTGGCAAACGTTCTCTTCTCTAAAAAACGATGGAAAACTGGCTTATTATGAGCAGCAAATCATGCAAACCTGGTCGGCTAAAGATTATAACGGGGTAAGTGTTCCTTCTGATGATTTGTTTTTTGATTCTTTCCAAAAATTCGAATCAACAATCCAGGGTCATTTCGCTGAAGGAATGCTGGAATTAAAAAAACGTGCTCTGGCTGAAAATGTAAGTTATATTGAAACTCAATTATCAACAATTCCGTGTGATATGAATGTTTCTGACCTTACTGATTTCAATGCAAAACTTCGTCAGACCGCGACTCAAAAAGATGAAAAAGCGGCTCTAAAGCTTTTAGACGAATTGTACCAATCACTTCAAAAGAAAGAAGCCAAAAAATATGCTGCAGACTTCAACACTAATTTTATTACCAAACTGCACAAGGATCTGAAAATTGACGACGAGCGCTTTACGATGCGCTATCAGAATTTTGTCCTTCGCTTTATGGATCCTGTAGATTTATTTAAAAACCTGACGATTGCCTTTATTTCTGCCAACGACAGCAAATTGGTTGCAGGTGTAAACATTGTTTCACCGGAACATGGCGAAAACTCCATGAAGGATTACTGGCTGCACATGGTCATGTTTAAATACTGTAATTCTAAGTTTCCTAATGTAAAATACACGCTTCATGCCGGTGAACTGACTTTAGGACTGGTTCAGCCGGAAGAATTAACCTGGCACATCAACGACGCTATTCACATCGCCGGAGCCAACAGAATCGGACATGGCGTTGACATTGCGTATGAAGCAAATTCTTATGATTTATTGCGTCACATGGCTCAAAGAAATATTCCAATCGAGATTAACTTAACCAGTAACGAGTTTATTTTGAAAGTAAAGGAAAACAGACATCCGTTTACACTTTACAAAGAATTTAATGTGCCTATTGTAATCAGTACAGACGATGCCGGAATTTTGAGAACCAATATGACCGAGCAATATGTTTTACTAGCCAAAAGATACCCTGATGTTTCCTATGCAACGATAAAAAAATACGTATACAACAGCATTAACTACAGTTTTATTCAGGATGAAGCGGTTAAGAAACAATTGATTAAGGATCTGGACAACCGTTTTAAAACTTTCGAAGCGAAGTTCTCTAAAAACTAGTACCACTAAAAATCTGCTTAATCTGCGGGAAAAAAATTACTCTCGCAGATTAAGCGGATAAAATCATAATAATGAATATGATTCTGGAAGCTGCATTTCTTTTTGTTAAACCGGAATTGGCCTCTCAATTTGAAGCTGATTTTACGAAAGCAAGTCAATACATTTCCTCTATAAATGGATACTCAGGACATCGTTTAGAGAAATGTCTTGAAGTCGAAAACAAATATCTTTTATTGGTAGATTGGAATACTCTTGAAGATCATACAGTGGGTTTTAGAACCTCTGAGGCTTATCTGCAATGGAAAAAGATCTTACACCACTACTACGAACCTTTTCCAATTGTAGAACATTTTGAAACGGTTTTTGAAAACAAAAAATAAGCAATGAATATCAAACTTATCGCCATTGGCAAAACAGACAACAAATCGCTTCAAACTTTAATTGACGATTATACTAAACGTTTGTCGTTTTATATCAAATTTGATTTGGAGATTATTCCGGATATCAAAAATGTAAAGAATTTATCCGAAAGTCAGCAAAAAGAAAAGGAAGGTGAATTGATACTGTCGAAACTCTCGCCAACGGATCAACTGATTCTATTGGATGAAAACGGCAAAAACTTCTCCAGTGTTGGTTTTTCTGAAGAGTTACAAAAGAAAATGAATTCAGGAATCAAAACTCTGGTCTTCGTAATTGGTGGACCTTATGGATTTTCAGATACGGTATACAGCAAAGCACAGGGCAAAATCTCGCTTTCGCTAATGACGTTTTCCCACCAGATGGTACGTTTGTTTTTTATTGAACAATTGTATAGAGGATTTACTATTTTAAGGAACGAACCTTATCACCATCAATAATTATCAATTGTTAATTATTAATTGCTCTTCTTAGCTAATACAACTTATTGCTTATTGCTTAAAGCTTACAGCCTAAAGCTAAAACACAAACTCTTCTTCTTTGTTTATAAAAACAAGAGATTTTTGCTTTAATTCTAATTTTTCGAGGAAAGTTTTGTACTGAATATATTCTCCGTAAGATATATTTTTATCAAATGAAAAAGTAATCTGCGCTTTTGGATTGATGATTAAACTGTCTAAAAACTTTGGCAAATCATTTTTAGGGAAATCATATGTTTTTCTTCCGCTGTATTGTATCATCCCGTTCTTTTTAAAATACAACTGGCTTCTGTTGTTGGCAACTTCCATTTTGTAATACACCTTAGTGAAAGGCAGGAAAGCTAAGTTCTTTCCGATCGAATCGGCGTAGGAATAATAATTTTTAGCATTTTCGTTTTTATGGGCACTGTCAGCTCGCTTTTTCTCTTGTAATTTCATTACTTCCGGAATGACCAATTTTAAAGGCAGACGCTTGTCAATATTGAAAATCCAATTGGTTGAAATAATGCTGCTTTTTCGGTTCACATCGGCGATGGTGTCTTTTCCTTCGGTTTTAAAGAAGATATAAATTGGTGAAAGATCTTCCACATCTTTTACAATCGTAACATTGGATTTTGGAAGTAAAACGTCCTCTTTTTTACCACAGGATAAAAGAAGGAAAGCAAGAATCAGCGTAAAGTATTTCATAATTTATTTTTTTAACATAAAACCCACATAAAGTTGTCATTCATATACTTATACTTTCAGTTTATTAAACAAAGTAACACATTCCACTGCTTCTTTTACATCGTGAACACGAAGAATTTTTGCCCCTTTGGTTAATGCAATAGTATTTAAAAATGTTGTTCCGTTTAAAGCTTCCTGTGGCGTTATATCAAGCGTTTTATAAATCATTGATTTTCTTGAAATCCCGGCTAAAACTGGTAATTCTAACACATTAAAAAGCTCCATTTTTTGCATTACTTCATAATTCTGATCGGTCGTTTTAGCAAAGCCAAAACCCGGATCTAAAATGAGATCATTGATTCCAAAGCTTCTTGCTTTTTTTACCTTTTCTGAGAAATAAAACAACATCTCTTTTACAATATCGTCGTATTGTGTGAGACTCTGCATCGTTTGCGGATTGCCCCGCATGTGCATCATGATGTATGGCACATTGTAGTGCGCAATCACTTCAAACATTTTATCATCTAACTCCCCTGCCGCAATATCATTAATAATGGCTGCACCGCTTTCGATACTTGCTTTGGCAACTTCGGCTCTAAACGTGTCAATCGACAATAAAGCCTTTGGGAAATGTTTTAAAATCAATTCGATCGCCGGAACAATTCGTTCAATTTCCTCTTGTTCTGATACAAATTCTGCACTCGGCTTACTGGAATAAGCTCCAATATCAATAAATGCAGCACCTTCAGAAAGCATTTTACCAACCTGATCAATTATTTCATCTTCATTTTTATACTTTCCACCGTCAAAAAAAGAATTAGGGGTCACATTTAAAATTCCCATTACTTTTGGAACCGATAAATCGATAAGCTGGCCTTTGCAATTAATTGTCATTTGTTCTTATTTTTTTGTTTCAGGTTTTCTTTGTTTCAAGTTTCAAGTTTCAGGTTTTCTTTGTTTCAGGTTTCAGGTTTCAAGTTCCGCAACTTACACAATCTGTATCAACTTGAAACCTGAAACCTGAAACTTTTTTAAACTCTTCCCGGGTTTCAAGTTCCGGAACTTACACAATCTGTATCAACTCGAAACCTGAAACCTGAAACTTTTTTAAACTCTACCCAGGTTTCAAGTTAAGAAAACTACACGATCTGCGTCAACCTGAAACCTGAAACCTAAAACTTTTATTTATAGTTTCAAAATCCGGCATTAACACTTTGTTTAGAAAAAACTTGAAACAAAGAAAACCTGAAACTTGAAACTCTTTAATATTATCCCTATTTTTGAAGAAATTTTCAGCAAATATACAGCAATAAATGAAGAATACTTCCCTTGAATTTGATAATGTAATTACGGTTTGCCGTACTTTGTTTATTAATAAAATGAAAGATTACGGCAGTGCATGGCGCATATTAAGATTGCCATCCTTAACCGATCAGATTTTTATAAAAGCACAAAGAATCAGAAGTCTGCAGGAAAATGAAGTCCGTAAAATAGACGAAGATGAAAAAGGCGAATTCATTGGAATCATCAATTATTCGATCATGGCACTGATTCAGTTAGAGCTTGAAGTTGTTGATCAGCCTGATTTAGATGTTGAAAAAGCAACTGAACTGTACGATGCTCAGGTAAAACGAACCAAAGAGTTAATGGAAGCCAAAAATCATGATTATGGCGAAGCCTGGCGCGACATGCGCGTAAGTTCCCTGACGGATTTGATTCTGCAAAAAATACTTCGCGTAAAACAAATCGAAGACAATAAGGGGAAAACTATAGTATCTGAAGGCATCGATGCCAATTATCAGGACATGATTAATTATTCTGTTTTTGCTTTAATCTTAAATCCTATCACTAAATAAAATTTCAATCTTAAAAATCCCAAATCCCAAATTTTATTGAAAAAGTTGGAATTTGGAATTTTAGTTTTGGAGTTTTAAAATCATTATTTTTATGAAAAACATCATTACCCAATTTTCCAGATTATTTGTCGGAGTACTTTTTATTATTTCCGGACTAATTAAACTAAACGATCCGGTTGGTTTCTCCTATAAATTAGCCGAGTATTTCAGTGAGCCTGTTTTTAACATGCCGTTTCTGGAGCCATTGGCTTTAGGATTAGCCATCTTTTTAGTAATTCTGGAAGTAGTTCTGGGGGTGATGTTATTGGTAGGATACAAATCAAAACTTACGATTTGGGCTTTGTTATTGTTAATCGTTTTCTTCACTTTCCTTACCTTTTACTCTGCTTATTTTGACGTTGTAAAAGATTGTGGATGTTTTGGAGATGCTTTACACTTAACCCCTTGGCAATCTTTCACCAAAGATATTGTTTTACTTTTCTTTATTCTGATACTGTTCATCAATAAAAAACTGGTTAAACCATTATTCTCCAAATTCATCACCAATATGCTTACTTTGGTAAGTATCATTTTGTGTGTTATTATGGCGGTTTGGGTACTCAACCACAATCCGATCAAAGATTTCCGTCCGTACAAAGTAGGAAGCAATATCGAGAAGGGAATGGAGATTCCGGAAGGCGCCCCAAAATCTGTGGTTGAAATGATTTTCATCTACAAAGTAAACGGTGTTGATAAAGAGTTTACAGAAAAAGACCTGATGAACATTCCGGAAGGTGCTACGTTTGTAGACCGCAAAGACAAAGTAATTACAGAAGGTTATGTGCCGCCAATTCACGATTTTACGATGACTAAAGACGATTCTGATTACAAAGACGAATTATTGAAAGAGCCTAAATTATTGATATTTGTAACGTATGATTTAACATTGTCTAATCCTGAGGGAATGAAAAAATTAGAAACACTGAACAAAGAGGCAAAAACCAAAGGTTATAAAGTAATTGCAATGACCTCTTCAGGTCCTGATGAAATTACAAAAGCAAAAAAACAATACGGCTTAGATGTTGACTTCTATTTCTGTGATGCCACTACGCTAAAAACAATCGAAAGAGCTAATCCAAGTATCGTAGTGCTGCAAAATGGAACTGTGGTTCAAAAAGTACATTATAACGATATCAGCGATTTAAAATTATAAAATAGCATTCAACCCGAAAGGTTACAAGAATCTAACAAAGTCCGCAACGTTATAAAAACGTTGCGGACTTTGTTTTTTTTACTCCTCTTAGATATCTTCATTAAAACGGTATAAGATTCCATTTTAATACGTTTCAAATACGTATTTCAGGAAGCTTTTTTTAAAGTCAATCTGACGTTTTTTTCCCGCCAAAAACTTATCGTTCCCAAAAAAATATTTCTCTTTTTTGCTTTTTCACAGATTTACTTTTAAAAATTCATTCCATTTTGAAGTTTATTCCCTCAACTATTACGATTTCACTCCTCTTTTTTTAACCGAAATTGGCTGATTTGTGATAAAATAAACGAGTCTTCAATTTTTGTTAATGTCCGATTGGCATTCCATTTGTTTGTTTAACTTTGTTCGAAATCATTTACCACTATGAAACAAATAACGCTAATCTTTATTGCATTTATCACTTTTTCATGCTCACAAGCTCAGAAAACCAGTTTTTCTAAAGAAGCTTTGTCTGAAAAATTATTAGCAGCCGATGATAGTCAGGTTGCTTTCAAAAACATTTTAAAAAAATACAAAGGCAAAACTTTGTTAATCGAAGTTTGGGCTTCCTGGTGTGGCGACTGTGTTAAAGCAATGCCTCATTTAAAAGAGCTACAAGCCAATAACCCTACTGTTTCTTACTTATTCCTTTCTGCTGACAAAACTGCTGACAAATGGAAAGCCGGAATTGAAAAACACGAATTAAAAGGCGATCATTTTATGATGAACGACGGTATGAAAGGTGTTTTTGGAAAAGCAATTGATTTAGACTGGATTCCGAGATACATCATTGTAGACAAAACCGGGAAAATTGTACTCTATCGTGCCATTGAAAAAGATTTTGACAAGATCAATGAAACCTTAAAAGGTTTAAAATAAAACCGCAATATGCATTGCAATTGCAATGGTAAACGTGAATAAAATAAAAGCAAAAAATAAAAAACTACCACAATGAGAAAAAAGATTGTTGCAGGAAACTGGAAAATGCATAAAAACGCAGCACAAACTGAAGAATTATTAAACGAATTAATCGCTAAAATACCTGCACAAACTACCGCACAAGTAATTGTAGCACCAACTTTTGTAAACTTGCAGGCAGCAGCTACTAAATTAAAAAACACCACTATCGGTGTTGCAGCGCAAAACGTTCATCAGGCTGAAGGCGGTGCTTTTACAGGAGAAATTTCTGCTGACATGCTAACCAGTGTGGATGTAAATACCGTAATTCTGGGTCACTCTGAGCGTAGAGCTATTTTTCACGAAACTGATGCCTTAATTGCTAATAAAGTAGACACTGCTCTAAAACATGACATGACTGTAATTTTCTGCTTTGGAGAGGAATTAAAAGACCGTCAGTCTGACAATCACTTTAATATTGTTGAAAACCAATTGCGCGACGGATTATTCCAGATCGCAAAAGAATCATGGTCTAAGATTGTTTTGGCTTACGAGCCGGTTTGGGCAATCGGAACAGGAGAAACGGCTTCACCGGAGCAAGCACAGGAAATGCACGAATTTATCAGAGAGGTTGTTCGTAAAGCATTTGGCGCAACTATCGCTGATGAAGTTTCTATTCTTTACGGTGGCTCTGTTAAACCTGAAAATGCTAAAGAAATCTTCTCTAAACCAGATGTAGATGGTGGTTTAATTGGTGGTGCAGCTTTAAAAGCAGATGACTTTTTAGCGATTGTTACTGCTGTCTAGGTCTTTAGATCTTTAGATCTTTAGATCTTTAGATCTTTAGATTGTTAGAACTTTAGATTATTAGATTTTTAGATTTTTAGACATTTCAGATAATTAGATCATTGAGAATAATAGAGTCTCAGAAACTTAGAATCTTAGAGTCTTAGAATCTTAGAATCTCAGAAACTTAGACATTTCAGATAATTAGATCATTGAGAATAATAGAGTCTCAGAAACTTAGAATCTTAGAACCTTAGAATCTCAGAAACTTAGAAACTCAGACTATTAGACATTTCAGATAATTAGATCATTGAGAATAATAGAGTCTTAGAAACTTAGAATCTTAGAGTCTTAGAATCTTAGAATCTCAGAAACTTAGACATTTCAGATAATTAGATCATTGAGAATAATAGAGTCTCAGAAACTTAGAATCTTAGAGTCTTAGAATCTTAGAATCTTAGAAACTTAGACATTTCAGCTAATTAAATCATTGAGAATAATAGAGTCTCAGAAACTTAGAATCTTAGAACCTTAGAATCTCAGAAACTTAGAAACTCAGACTATTAGACATTTCAGCTAATTAAATCATTGAGAATAATAGAGTCTTAGAAACTTAGAATCTCAGAACCTTAGAATCTCAGATTATTAGACATTTCAGCTAATTAGATCATTGAGAATAATAGAGTCTCAGAAACTTAGAATCTTAGAATCTCAGATTATTAGACATTTCAGCTAATTAAATCATTGAGAATAATAGAGTCTCAGAAACTTAGAATCTCAGAAACTTAGAATCTCAGATTATTAGACATTTCAGCTAATTAAATCATTGAGAATAATAGAGTCTCAGAAACTTAGAATCTCAGAACCTTAGAATCTCAGAAACTCAGATTATTAGACATTTCAGCTAATTAAATCATTGAGAATAATAGAGTCTCAGAAACTTAGAAACTTAGAAACTCAGCACCTCAGAATCTTAGAATCTTAGAATCTCATAAAAAAAAAGCGTTCGTAAAACCCGAACGCTTTTTTTTATGAACTGTCTGCTCCCTATTACTTAAGATACGATTCTAACAAAGGACAATTGTATTTTTGAAAAGCAGTCGTTTTTCTATAAACCGAATAGAAATTAATCAGCTCCTGCCCTGCTTTAAACGGGTTCTTTTCTTCTTCCTCCGTTGAAACAATATTGGCGTAGTGATTGTAATACTTGCATTCAAAAATCATTAAACTTGCCAGGGCTTTTTCATTTGTATTTTTAGACATTTTCAAGGCTTTCTCGTAATACATTTTGGCCATGGTCAAATTATAGTAATTGCCTTTTTGATATTTCTTTTCATTTTCTGAATTATCTCCATACACATAATCCACATACGATTCACCCGAAGTCCAATCGTACGCCGTCATCATCCAGGAATTCCCCAAATACGACACATTAAAATAAGCATGTGCCAGTTTCAGATTGCTTGTCGCGGTATTTTGTTTTTTTAGCTGAATCAACTGCGCAATAAAATCGGCTTTATTAAAACGATAGTCGAACTTTCGCTCTGTATCTCTTTGCAGAATTTTGGGCGTAAACGGATTCTCGTTTAAAAAGTCTTTATACGCATAATTTTTCTCCCAAAAATCTTTCGGCATACTGGCAAAAGTTTGGTAAGCCAGCTCCAAATTATTATTTCGGAATGCAATCGTTCCTTTCAGATCTTTATAATAATTGACATTTGGCGCTATTGTTCCTGAACAGATATACCTTTCGAAAGGCGTTTTGTCTTTTTTTTCCTGAAGTGCTATCAAACGATCTATATCTGCCTCGGTTGCACTATTCCGGTCAAAGTAACCAATATAACTGTAAAAATAAGGCGTATTGTAGGCGGAGTATTCTCCTTCGTTTTTAATATCTGATTTCATCGCCAGCAAACCTGCTGTCACGCGATCGCCTTTTGCAGCAAAATCTTTGCTGGCGATTCGATACAAACTGTATAAATTCTTAAACAAACCTAAATCGGTTTCCACCAAATTTTCAACCGAATCAAAATATTTAAAAAGCTGATTTTGAACCTCGTTATTTTTCAAATCGTCCTGCTTTAAAGAAACCAATGCTAACTGAATATTCTTTTGCATTTGTATCGAAGAATTGGCCTTTTCTGAAATCATATCCGTGTATTTCTTTCCCAGGTCAATTTCGTCTCCTATAAAACAAAGCTGTGCAATCGCTGCTGTGATATAGTCCTTTTGCTCGCCTGAAGTCTGCTCTCTGATGGAAATCAAATAATATTCTAATTCCCTTAAATACAAAATATCATTCCTGAAATTCTCCTCCTTTGCTTTGGCATAATTTTCATACCAGACGGTACTGTCAAAAACCACCGAAGGAGTTCTGTCATTGGTGTATTGGGGTGTAAAAATCCAATCTTCAAGTTTGTTCACTTCCCTCCCGATCAAAAAACTCAAATACAAGCTGTTCGGACTCAACTCGTAAACCTCCTGAATGTTTTTCAAACCTGGTGCCGGATTGCGCAAGCCTTCAATGGCCAGAATCACACTGCGCTCTTCATCGTTTTGAGCCAATGCCAAAGTCTCTGCTGTTAATTTCCAGTTGTAATGCTGCAAAACCGCAAATGATTTCTCTTCGCAGGAAACAAATACTTTACTCAGTAAATAATTCTGCAAAGCTAAATCCTCAACACATAAAGCTTTATAATACAAAGCCCAGGGGCTTAAGATCGTGTTTTTATCAGCTGCAAAATAAGTATCGTACAAACGAATCACTTCATTCTTATCAGAGGCATAAAAACTGTACCTCAACAGTAAAAAGGCATAACGCTGTTTCAAAAAAGAATCTTTTGCCGTTTTGATTTTCTTTTCGAAATCACTAACATCGGCTATTTTATGATCTTTACTGTCATAACCAATATTACCCCACGACTCCCATTTCACATCAGGATTACTGTTGTACTCTAATTTTTTCGCAAACAAAATATAATTGAGAAGCGCCTTATTCTTTGAAAGTAATAAGGCTTCAATAAAAGTGTTCTTATCAAAAACTTTTTTCAGCGATTTCGTTTCGTAAGCGGTTTCAAATTTCTCAGCATCCGTTTCGTACAAAATAACATGTACGTCTTTTGGATCGACCTGACTGCCCAGTTTTTTCTTCCACTCTGTACAATTCAATTCCTGATCTGCTCCCGAAACAGTATGGGTATCGTAGTAATTATCGGCCGAATAATAAAAAGGTGTCAGCTTAAAAAATCCTTCCCTTTGCGCTTTAAACAAAGCCAGTCTGCTGGTCTCAGGCGAAACACTCCACCCACAAGCCAAAGAGACCTGAACACTAAAAACAAAAAGTAAAGAGCTAAAAACGCGCATAATAACCGGATATATTTTGGGTTCCATAATCGTTGATGTATTTTTTATCGAAAGAGAAAAACGTCACTTTGGTCTGACTGTCGATTGGAATTTTACTTTTTACGATCGAAATCATTTTGTCAAGTTCGTCTTCAGAAATTTTCTCAATCCTGATTTCGTCCCCGTTTCTCAAATAAGTCTGTCCCACTAAAATATCGTCTTGCAGTATATATTTAGCGTCTGATACTTTTTTTAATTTAACGGTATCGTTTTGAATCCTGTCATAATCGGATAAAATTCCCTTAAACTGATTGCCTCTGAAAACAACTGCCCAACTGTACAATGGCAGAGCAATATCAAGCTTTAAACCGTATTGGTTGTGTGTAATATATTGTGCCAATTCTTCGCTGGTTCCTATGGAATTTTTGGTAGTAAAATCTTCCGGTTTACTCAAATTGTAACACATCAGCAAGCCTTTATCTACAGGTGGAATTCCTGCTTTTGAAGCATATTTGTATTGCCAGAGTCTTATGGTAGCCGAAACTGCAGTCGCAGGATAGTTTTTCTTGATTTGCTTTAACAAGTAAAAATAATTGTCTTTTGATTTTTCCGACCAGTCACAATCAATCAGGATTTCTTTAAAATCAACTTTCAATTTTGCCATTTCACTCGATTTTACCGAATCATAATTCAACTGTTTACGATTCTCCTGCTTGTAATAATCTTTTGGATACACAATCGAACTGGCTATTTTCTCGGCTTTTGAGTCATTCCTTTTCATTCCTATCTGTTCAATACGTTTGGCAATTCTCACAGCCAAACTGTCCAGTTGCTTTTTTCCGGATTTCAAAACCACTTCATTGGTAATAAAAATACTGGGGGTAATTTCAGGATTGCTTTCATTTAATCTGATATCGTGAAGGGTGGCAACCGGCAAAGGTTCTTTAGCATACGGATTCCAGTCTACATCAAAAAAACGAATGTACAAATGTTTTACTTTCAAGTCTTTTATCAACGAATCATCTGTGTTTTCGAAATTCAAATCGGTTTTCCAATAACAAAACGATCGAACCACTTCATGTTCCTTCTCACAAGTTGCTCCGTTAAGTACCACAAAGAGCAAAATAAAAATGATATTCTTCATATTTTAAAAATCCTTACAAATTCCAATCAAAATTAACATTAATTAAGGTAAGGATATTGATTATTTATGAACAACTTTTGCTTTGGATTCTTACCTTTGCAAAAATTTTTTTTATGTCGAATATATATTTAGGGTACCATTTTACAATTGAACCAAAAGAACCGGGTTCTGAAATTTTAATTGCTGAATTAGGCGAAAAAGCGTTTGAGACTTTTACAGAAACGGAGAACGGAATTTCGGCTTTTGTGAAAAAAGATTTATGGGACGAGAATATTCTGGACGACATTTATATTTTACAATCCGAAGAATTCAAAATCGAATATACCATTGAGGAAATCGATCAGGTCAACTGGAATGAGGAATGGGAAAAGAATTTTGAGGCTATTGATGTAGACGGAAAATGCCATGTTCGCGCTCCTTTTCATGAGAAAACAAACGCTGAATTTGATATTGTAATCGAACCAAAAATGAGTTTCGGAACAGGTCATCATGAAACTACACACATGATGATTCAGCATTTACTGGAAATCGATGTTCAAGGTTTGAAAACACTGGACATGGGTTGCGGAACAGCCATTTTAGCCATTTTAGCCGAAATGAAAGGCGCTCAGCCAATTGACGCTATTGATATCGACAACTGGTGCTACCTGAACTCAATCGAAAATGCAGAACGCAATAATTGCCAGCACATCTCCGTTTACGAAGGCGACGCGGCCTTGCTAGCCGGAAAAAAATACGATTTAATCATTGCTAACATCAACCGAAATATCTTATTAAACGATATGCAAAGTTATGTTGATTGTTTAAATCCGAAAGGAATCTTGCTTTTGAGCGGTTTTTATGAAGAGGACATTCCTTTTATCGATGCTTCCTGCACCGAAAAAGGCTTAACATATGTTAAAAAGTTTCAAAGAAATAACTGGGTTTCATTAAAATACGTAAATTAGATAGTTAATTATCTGTTTATTAAATAGTTCACAGATATCGATCTTTTAAATTCCGATGCAATCTGTGCACACTGTGACCAAAAAATTAGTAATTACAACAGTACAAAAAACTAAAAAAATGAGTACTAAAGAAAAAGTAAGAGAAAGAGTTCGCGAAAAGGAAGCGACAGGTTTCAATAACGAAATCATTGTTTACAACGACGATGTAAACACTTTTGATCACGTAATTGACACTTTGATGCGTGTTTGCAGTCATACGCCAGAGCAAGCAGAACAATGTTCCCTAATTGTACATTACAACGGAAAATGCACTGTAAAAACAGGGCCTATTGAAAAATTAAAACCGCAATGTACCCAACTTTTGGAAGCCGGATTAAGCGCTGAAATTGTTTAATTGCAAATAATTTAAAAACGATTCTATTTTATTCTATATTTGAATAAAATAGAATCGTTTTTTTATGGAAGAATACGGAAAGATATTAATTATTGCAACGCCGATTTTTTTAGTATTAATTATAATCGAAAAATTATACGGCATTTATAAAAAGAACGACACCGCTCCTTTAATAGACAGCGTATCGAGTATCAGCTCCGGAATTACCAATTCAGTCAAAGACGTCCTGGGATTGAGTCTGACCTTCATTTCATATGAATCGCTGGTTTCTAAAATTGCGCTTTATCATCTGGAAGCCAACCTACTTTCTTATGGTATTGCTTTTTTTGTAATTGATTTTTATGGCTATTGGAGTCATCGATGGGCGCATCAGATTAATCTTTTCTGGAACAAACATGCCATTCACCACAGCAGTGAAGAATTTAACCTTGCCTGCGCATTACGCCAGCCTATCGCAAGTCTGGTTAATTTGTTTACCTTCTTATTAATTCCAGCCGCATTGTTAGGAGTTCCGGCTTCTGTAATAGCCATTACCCTGCCCCTCCATTTGTTTCTGCAGTTTTGGTACCATACCAAACACATCAAAAAAATGGGCTTTCTGGAATACATCCTGGTTACCCCCTCACATCATCGGGTACATCATGCTATAAACCCTGAATATCTAGATAAAAACCATTCTCAGATTTTTATTTTCTGGGACAAACTTTTTGGTACTTTTCAGGCCGAATTAGACGATGTTCCGCCAGTTTTTGGTATTACAAGACCGGCACAAACCTGGAATCCTATCCGAATTAATTTTCAGCATTTAACTTTACTGATTAAAGACGCCTGGCGTGCCGAAAACTGGAAAGACAAACTCACAATCTGGTTTAAACCCACCGGCTGGAGACCTGAAAATTTTGAAGAAAAATATCCTGTAACCAAAATCGAAAATGTTTTTGCCTTCAATAAATATGGTACTCAAAATTCACAAAAGCTAATTTACTGGTCCGTAACTCAAATGTTAATCACGCTATTGTTTGTGACGTATTTATTTGATAATGTCGCCAAAATCGGATTGCCCAATATCTTCCTCTACGGATTTTTTATTCTGATTACAATCTACAGTTACAGCGAATTGATGGACAAAAGTAAATATGCCATCTTTTGGGAAGGATTACGCTTTAGTATTGCCATAGGCATCATCATGTACTATGGAGACTGGTTTGGCTTAAATCAAGTTATCCCTTTTAGCAATCCTGTTATTTTAACCTATTTGACCTTATCCTTTTTAATTACAATTTACTTTGTAAATATTGATTTTAAAAACTACCGAAACCAACCTGTTAATTCATAAACCGATTATGAGAAATCACTATTTTTTTAAATCCTTTATTGTTGTCAGCATTCTATATCTAATTATTTTGTTTTTAGAATACCAAAATCTGGACTTATTTCTAAAACCTGTTTTGGTACCATTATTAGGATTCGGAGTTTATTTTCGCGGAAAGTTTCCATCAAAAAATATCCTTTTGGGAGCATTATTATTTTCCTGGCTGGGTGATGTAATTCTTCTTTTTGCAGATATTGGTGAGATTTATTTTATTTTAGGGCTTCTTTTTTTCTTGATTGCTCACCTCATGTATTGCGTCCTGTTCAACAAACAAACAAAGAGAAATACTTCTATCAATAAAGTTCTTTTCGCAATTGGCAGCCTGCTTATCGCTTTTTATCTGGTTGGAATGGTTTTATTTTTGATGCCAAATCTAGGTGAATTAAAAATCCCTGTAATCATTTATGCAGCCGTAATTTCGACAATGTTGCTGTTTGCTTTTAATGGTAGTCTGAGTTGGAAAAAAACAGGCAGTCTTTACGTTTTAGTTGGTGCCCTTTCATTTGTTATTTCTGATAGTATTTTGGCTTTCAATAAATTTCATGCTCCCATCGAAAAAAGTTCCTTTTTTATCATGCTTACCTATCTTGTGGCACAATATCTGATTGTAATTGGTATTTTAAAACTAAATACTAAAAAAGCAGATTAACTGCAGAATGTAGTGATGCAACAGATTTACAATCGTTTTTCCTTTAAACCTTTAAATCCTCATCATCTGTAGTAAAAACGCTTTACATTTGTAGGACCAACATTAATAAACCATGAAAAAAATAGCCCTTTTTATTGTTCTCATTATCAGCGTAACGTCTTGTATAAGCACAAAATCAACTTTAAAAAATGTAGATGACAATGCTCCTGATCTTGTTTTAAAGAAAGACAATACATTTTCGATTACGCTTTTCAGCAACGATAAAAAATACGGTTACGACCCTGATTATCCCGTAAACCTGTTTTTTCAAAATACCCGAAATGAAGCTCTAAATGAAACTCGTTTCTTAAATGCTTTAGCAGGTCCAAATGGTGAAAAAATAACCTATACCCGCCTGGAAACCTGTTGTCCTTTTCCAACTAAAAGAAGCGACATGGGTGCCGGGTTCCTGAATGTATATGAACTGAAATGGGACGGGCAAAAGAAGCCGGTAAAACTCTACCTGAACATTTATGAAAAAGGCGTTTTAATGGTGCCAATGGGATTGCGTCTGAAGAGCAATTAAAAAATAAAGTTACACTCAGGATTATACTATGTTAGAAAGCGTACCTTTAATTGTACTTATTCTTCCATTGCTATTTCAGATTATAGCCGGAAGAAAAGCAATTGGTGAAACTATATCTTTAAAATTCGGAACGGTTTGTATAATTAGTCTCATCGCGCAAATAATAGTACCCATTATCTCATTTTACATTGCTACCTATAATGCTAATAAATATATCGAGCAAAATCCAAATTCACTTAGATGCGGAATGGAGTTTGTTGGACTTTTTATGTTCACGCTTATTTTTACGTTTGTCCTGATAGTGGTTATAATCATTCAATACTTCATGAAACGATCTTACGAAAAGTAATTTTTTCATGATACTGCTAATTTACAAGCAACATGATAAATGTCATTTATTATCTTTTTATAACGCATTAATATTGCCCTTCATCTTAAACATTTAAAATTTTGAATGAAGTCTTGCAATAGTCTCGAGGGAATAATCCTGATTTCAACATAAATTACACAGCGGATAACCAGATTAGCTTCTTAAAAAAAACATAAATCTTCATCTGCTATTCATAAATCATAACTACCTTTGCACTGTCAAAAAAACATACTATGAACATACAACATATTCCACAAATTAAGCATACTGAAAGCGGCAACTTCTTTTTATTAGCAGGACCTTGCGCTATTGAAGGAGAAGAAATGGCTCTTAGAATTGCAGAAAAATTAGTTGGTATTACCGACAACCTTCAGATTCCTTTTGTATTTAAAGGATCTTTTAAAAAAGCCAACCGTTCAAGAATCGATAGTTTCTCAGGAATTGGTGACGAAAAAGCATTAAAAATATTACGAAAAGTTTCAGAGACTTTTAACGTTCCAACCGTAACTGATATTCATACCAATGAAGATGCTGCTATGGCCGCACAATACGTTGACGTTTTGCAAATTCCAGCCTTTCTGGTTCGTCAAACTGATTTGGTTGTTGCTGCTGCAAACACAGGAAAAACCGTCAATCTGAAAAAAGGACAATTCATGAGTCCGGAAAGCATGAAACATGCGGTACAAAAAGTACTGGATTGTAACAACGAAAATGTTATGGTGACAGATCGTGGTACTATGTTTGGTTATCAGGATATGATTGTTGATTATAGAGGAATCCCTACTATGCAACAATACGCTACTACAGTTCTGGATGTAACTCACTCGTTACAACAACCTAACCAGACTGCCGGTGTTACGGGCGGAAGACCGGACATGATCGAAACAGTTGCCAAAGCAGGTATTGCTGTTGGTGTTGACGGTATCTTTATCGAAACTCATTTCGATCCTGCTAATGCCAAAAGTGATGGTGCTAATATGCTTCATTTAGACTATTTCGAAGGCCTAATGACCAAATTAGTAGCGATCAGAAAAACGGTTAACTCATTTTAATTTCTTAATACCATTTCATTGAAAACAACTTATTTATTCTTCTTTTTGCTGTGTTTTTCAGTAAACACTTTCGCACAGGAAGAAATTACAGTACAAAGATATACTGCTCATAATAAAGGTAAGTTTTTTGTTTCCTGGGGAGGAAACAGAGAAAGCTACACTAAATCTGATGTAAATTTCAGAGGAAAAGACTACAACTTTACAGTTGATAATATGAGAGCTCATGATAAACCAAAAGGATGGCATATTGATTATGTTAACCCGGTCAACATGACGATTCCGCAAACCAACTTTAGAATGGGGTATTTTTTTAGTGACCATTACAGTGTTTCTGTTGGTTGGGATCATATGAAATATGTGATGGCTCAAAATCAGATAGCAAATGTAAATGGTTATATTAATTTACCTGCTGATCAGACCGGATCTATTTACAATGGTGTTTACAACAATAGACCTGTAGACATGTCTCAGGGCGGTGCTCAGGAAGGTGGTTTCGGAAAAGGTGAGATCCAACAAAATGGTCCCGCTTTTTTAATGTACGAACATACAGATGGCTTGAACTATATTAATACAGAGGTTTCCAGACATGACGATATTTCGCAATGGTTTGGCTTGCCAAATACTGACAAAGTACAAATTAACTTAACAGAAGGTTTAGGTGTTGGAGTTTTATATCCTAAAACCAATACGACTCTTTTAGGAAAAGAACGTCACGATGATTTTCATATTTCAGGCTATGGTCTTTCAGCAAAAGCAGGAATCAACTTCACATTCTTCAAGTATTTCTATGTACAGGGTGAGTTAAAAGGTGGCTACATCAACATGCAGGATATCAGAACTAGTCAAAGTAATGAAGACAGGGCGTCACAGGACTTTTTCTATTTACAGCGAATTATTGCGGTTGGAGGAATTTTCAGAATCTAATATTTCTTAAAATTATACTTAAAAATAGTTATCATTTTGGTAACTATTTTTTTTTGACCTTTATTTGTCCCGCTAATTAGTAGATGGGGTTTCAGGTTACAGATTTCAGGTTACAGGTTTCAAGTTTCAGGTTTCAGGTTTCAGGTTACAGATTGCAAGTTTCAGGTTTCAGGTTACAGGTTTCAAGTTTCAGGTTTCAGGTTTCAAGTTTCACATCTCACATTTTACATCTCACATTTCACCTTTACAAAATGAAAAAATCAAAATATCTCTTTCCGATTATTACTTTCTTACTCAGTTTTGGCTGTGCTTTGTTTGTTGCTCTGAAGGTTTTTCCTAACAATCCGTTTTCCCCTACCAAAACCAAGAAGGAAAACACTTTACAAACTAAAATTCAGGATGGAGATATTATTTTTCAAACCTCTCAATCTCCACAATGTGAAGCCGTACGAATTGCCACAAATTCTAAATTTTCTCATTGTGGCATCATTTACGATATCAACGGAAAATGGTTTGTTTTTGAAGCTGTTCAGCCTGTAAAACTAACTCCTTTTAACGAATGGATTCAGCACGGAAAAGAAGCCAAATATCTTGTGAAACGATTAAAAAACTCCGCTAAAGTTTTAACTCCTGTAGTGCTGCAAAAAATGAAAGAATACAGCCAGCAATTTGACGGAAAAGAATATGATGCTTATTTTGAATGGAGCGATACCAAAATTTATTGCTCTGAACTGATCTGGAAAATTTACAAAAATGCCGCAAACATAGAATTGTCAAAACTTAAACAGTTGAAGGATTTTAATTTAACCGATCAAAGGGTACAAAAAATAATCAAGGAAAGATATGGAAATAGCATTCCGCTCGACGAAAAAGTGGTCGCTCCTGTTGATTTGGCCGATTCTGACCTCCTAAAAACGGTAATTGACACCTACTAAAAGCCTTTTTTTGTCAGTATCGACGAATAAAACAAAAATACTTCGTTTCTAAAAACTTACATTTTTAACCCCCTGATAACTCTTCAACGTATTAAAATGTTTTTAAACGAATATTTAACAAAATAGTTAAAATCAAAACATAAATCTAACATTTTAATACTATTTTAGCAGAATAAATTTTAAGTTAGGTTTAAACTATGATCGATAGCGCACCTAAATATTCCCAAAATAATCTGCATTTTTTCCCGCAGTTCGAAGATTTTTTTGACTCTTCACCCGATTTATTGTGTATTGCCGGTTTTGACGGCTATTTTAAAAGAATAAACCCAGCCATGACTAAGTTACTGGGTTATACTGAAGAAGAAATACTCTCAAGACCTATAAACGATTTTATTCTTGAAGCCGATAAACTGACTACTACAAATGCCCGCAAAGAACTTACTCAGGATATTGGTTTGTATAATTTTGAAAATCGATATGTGACTAAAAGTGGTGCTATCGTTTGGCTTTTATGGAGTTCTTTTCCGGTTGCCAAAGACAGACTCGTTTATGCTGTTGCTAAAAACATCACTTTCAGAAAAGAGATGGAACAGGAAAGAAATCTTCATTTGGCAGAACTTACCAAACTCAACAAGGAACTCAGACAGCTTACTTATACTACGGCACATGATTTAAGGTCTCCAGTAAATAACATACTGGCCGTTTTTGATCTCCTGGACAAATCAACTATTACAGATCCCGAAACGCTCGAATTAATCTCCATTATTGAAATTTCTACACAAAGTTTAAAGAAAACATTAATTGATCATGTGGCACTTCTGGATAAAAAAAATGAAGAAGACGATCAGTTGGAAGTCCTGCATTTTGAAGTTGTATTGAAAGAAGTTTTAGACTCCATTAATTCCTTAGTCCACAATTCGAAAGCCACAATTTCAATTGATTTTTCGGAGGCAGAAACGATTCTTTTCAACAAAACCTCCTTAAAAAGTATATTCCTGAATCTGATTACCAATTCGATTAAGTACTCAAAACCCGGTTTTTTACCATTTATCCGTTTTAATTCTATCCATTTTAACGAAACCACACAGTTGATTATTTCGGACAACGGAATTGGTTTTGATATGGAAAAAGTAAAAGACAAAATTTTTGGGTTGCACCAGAAATTTAATTCAAATAAAGACAGTAACGGAATCGGTCTTTATCTGGTTTATAATCATGTAACGAATCTTGGCGGTCACATTGACGTGGAAAGTACCCCCAACAAAGGGGCAAAATTTACGATCACGTTTAAAAGTTAATCACATAAATTTCTAAATAAAAAAATTCCAAATTCCAATAAGGTCAGCCCTATTGGAATTTGGAATTTGAATTTGATTTTTGCAATTTAGTTTGCAGCCGGAAGAACAATTCCCCCCTGATCCATTAAATACATCAACGTTGTCATGGTTGCAGCTCCAAGCTCCAATTCTCTTTTATTAATAGCATCAAACTTATCGTTTGCCGCATGGTGATAATCAAAATAACGTTGTGAATCCGGTTTTAAACCTGCTTTCACAATCGATTTAGAGGTCAAATGATTGATATCTGATCCTGCATGTCCAATAGTGAAACTATGCACCAAATAAGGCTCAAAAAGGTCTTTAAATCCAGCTATTTTCTTAAAATTAGCGTCATCTGCTTCAATTGAAAATCCTCTTGGAGAAAATCCACCAGAATCGCTCTCTAATGCAAAAATATGATTCTCTTTCTTTTGTTTTGAAACTTCTTCATACTTAGCACCACCTTTTCCTCCATTCTCTTCATTCATAAACAAAACGACGCGAATCGTATTTTTAGGCTTATAGTTTAAGTTTTTCAAAATTCGAACTACTTCCATACTTTGAACCACTCCTGCTCCATCGTCGTGCGAACCATCTGCTAAATCCCAGGAATCTAAATGCCCTCCGACAACCATAATGTTGCCAGGGTTTTCTGTTCCGGTCATTTCTCCAATCACATTATACGATAAAACATCCGGCAAGGTCTCACAGGATTGTTTGAAATAAAATTTCAACGATGGATTTACTTTCAAAGATTTACTTAACAATTCTGCTCCATTGGTACTGATTGCGGCAGTTGGAATGTATTGATCTTTTGGTAAGTCGCCATAGCTTTGAGCTCCTGTATGCGGAAAATCGTCTAAACGCAAGTTCATCGAACGCACAATTGTTCCAACTGCACCTAATTTTGCCGCTTCTTTTGCACCGGCATACCTTTGATCTACACAGGCTCCGTAAGATTTAAAGGTTTCGATATTTTCCGGATCCATTGGTCTGTTATAAAACACAATTTTACCTTTTACTTTGTCGCCTAATTCTGCCAGTTCTTTGATTCCCTTTACTTCGATTACTTCAGCAGTAAGTCCTGTTTTAGGGGTAGCAACTGATCCTCCTAAAGCACAAATTGGCACTACCGTTTTCGTTTTATTATCTAAAATATAAGCGGTTTCTTTTTCGCCACGCACCCAATGCGGAACCATTACTTCCTGTAGATAAACTTTGTCAAGACCTAGAGTCTCCAATTGCCTTTTAGTATACTGCACTGCTTTTTCGGCACTTGCAGAACCTGATAAACGGCTTCCGATATCGTTAGACAAATATTCTAACCAGGTATAACATTTAGACTCGGTTAGGGCCTTTTTATAAAACAATTTAATGTTTTTCTCATCATTTGACTGCGCAAAAGATGTCAATCCGTTTAAAACTAATGCAGTTAAAAGAATCGTTTTTTTCATAGGTTGTATAGCATTTTTTGGTTGTTAAACAAAGGAACAAAATTCTTTAGAACTGCCATCGCTTTTATTTAACGATTTGAAAAAAAAATCTTTCACTTATAGAAGGAGTATGTATGTAAACAAAATAAAACCTCTTTTTTATAGATAGAGAACCTATAACACTCCTATGCTTACGAAATTATTACTAGAAACCAATTACATACGTAACAAACAGAAGCAAGACCTAACTTAAGAGTTTTGAAAAGTTGAAAATCAAGAATTAAATTCCTAAGTAGTCAAGAAAAAGAAATTAAGCTTGAAATTGCGGGAATTATAAAGGCCCATACTGAGTTAAATGCCGAAAAAAATCAAATAACTTTCACGCCCCGAATTGGAACATTAACAGTGGTTATTATTCTCTTAAAAACTAATGGTTTTAGATTGATACAAAATAAAAACAACTGATCAGCTATAGATGGTTTTTTCTTATTTAAATTACCCGATCTTTTTTTGCCTAATCCTTAACTTTTGAATAGGAGCCATCGCAGGTCATAAAAAATGCAGCTAGAAATAACTACCAGTCCACCTCTGCATCGTAACTAAAAAACAGGACCTTTTAATTATATAACTCAATCATCTACGGTTATTACACAGAACATACCACTTATTAAACATTACACTTTTTTTCTATGAATCAAGGATAAGTTTGCTTAAACTTTTTGGTTTAATTGTATAAAAAACAATTAAAGCAACAGTGGTTATTTTGAAAAAAGATTAGTCATAATCTACAAATTTTTAGTTTCGATATGTTAAAATTACCTGCCTTTTTTTTTAGAATCAATTATTACCAGATCAAATATCTAATTATACTTTTTTCTTTATTCGCTTCTTTTTTAAACCCTATATACGGTCAAACCAATTTGTATACGAACGCTGATTTTATTAAAAAACTGTATAACGATCCAAATTACTTGATTTTTAAAGAAAAAATATACAAAGAATTTAAACATTCGCATTCAGTATATTGGGGAGAATTTATAAAAGGTGTTAATGAAGATTTATACACTAAACAAAAAATAATAGCATTTACTTTTGATGCTTGTGGACGAGAGAAATCATACGCTTACGATTCACAATTAATAAATTTTCTTCGAAAGCAAAAGATTCCGTCGACTTTATTTATTACCGGTCAATGGATTGATGAAAATTATGAAACCTTTTTAGAACTATCAAAAGATCCATTATTTGAAATAGAAAATCATGGATTTTATCATAGACCTTGTTGTTCAAATGGAAAATCAATATACGGAATTCAAGGAACAAAAAATATTTCAGAAGCAGTTGATGAAATAGAAGCTAATGCTCAAAAGATAGAGCGAATTACAGGGAAAAAACCTCGATTTTATAGATCCGCAACTGCTTATACTGATGAAATTTGCACAAAAATAGCTAAAAAAATAGGTATTACTATTGTTAGTTATCATGTACTAGCCGGAGATGCTATTCCATTTGCACCAAAATCTGCTATTATAAAAAATGTTATTCATAATCTAAAATCTGGTCCAATAATCATTATGCATTTTAACCATCCTAAATGGAATACTTATGAAGCTATGCAAGAAATTGTTCCAGAATTAAAAAGACAAGGATATAGTTTTGTAAAACTTGAAAATATTTCCCCTAAAAAAAATAACACACAGAAACATAGACTCCCGATATAAAAAAAACTACAAAAGAAATAGGAATATTTCAGTGAAGTGGAACGTCTTTTTTACAGATACGAAACCTATGTTACTCTATGTGTTAAAATGAATTACAACCAATAAGACAAAATGAAAATTATTTTACTTCTACTACTTCATTTTTCATACCTATTCCGTTTTCATTAAAAGCTTCAATGGTAAAATAATAAGTGGTTCCTTTATCCAGACCTCTAAAATCATACGAACTTTCGTCATAAACCATAATGCTGTTATACAATTTGTCTGGTGCAATTCCGTAATAAATATTGTAACCGGTAGTGTTCGCCTGTTTTTTCCAGGAAATCATAGCGTTTCTTGCATCGGTAGTATTTCTGTCTACTTTAAAATCAAGAACGGGTTGTGGTTTTTCTGCCAATCCGTTTCCAAACACTCTGAAATCTGAAATCGCAAACAATCCGGAGGCATTATGAACGTTGACCATTTTAATGTAACGCGCTTTTATTGCTTTAGTCAGCTCGACATAATCATGCGGAACGTCTTTTGCATTTTTAGATTTATCGACTACCAATTTCCAGTTTACAGCGTCATCCGACATGAAAATTTTGTACTGATAATAGATATCCATTGCCTTATTGAACTGTGTTGCTTTATGATCGGCATAGTTGATCTGCAAGGCATTGATCTGCATTTGTCTGCCTAAATCAAGCTGTAACCATTCACCCGGATCGGCTGTTTTTGCAGACCAGTAGGTTTGAATATTTTCGTCGGTTAAATTCACAGCTCCGTAACAAAACTTCTCGTATACTTTTTTGCCTCCATTATCCATTCTGTGGGTTTCTACTTCCATACATTCTTCTGAAGTGGAAACAGTGACAGGCTTTTTATACGAAAGCAGCATCCAGCCGGAAGAGGCTCCTTTTTCCTGATTGCGTTTTTTGGAGGGAAGAACAATTGGAAAATCCCCATAAGAAGTAATAGAATACATCACATCGTCTTTATCAAATCCGGCAGGAAACATATCAATGCGACGCTCGAAACGGTCTTTGATTGAGATCTTACAGGTTCCCGTATTCCAGTAATTCCCATAATTGTCTGCGAAAGTGTTTCCGTGTCCCGCTCCGATTACAAATCCTCCCGGTTTGTATGACATGGGATTGTGTTTTTGATAGGTGAAGGGTCCTAACGGGCTGTTACCAACATGAACTCCATTGGCATAACCTTTAAATTCTGTGGCTGGAGCTCCGTATTGCATATAATATTTGCCATTGTGTTTGGTCATCCAGGCTCCTTCTATAAAATTCCCCCAGGGCGCGGGTTCCATATCATTATTGGGGCCAAAACGTTCCCAGCCGTGATTGGCAGGATCTAAACCTACTACCTCTTTGATCTCACCATAAGCACGCTGAATATCTTCTACTTCAGTGGCTTTGTACAGTTTTTCATAAGCTGCCTGATTGCCTTTCGGAAGCCAGGTATTATAATCAACTTCTACACCTACAAGTGGCAATTTTCCACTTGAGCCGTAATACATGTATACTTTTTTATCATCATCCTGAAAGATGGCAGGATCCCAGGTAGGCAGCATCGCTTTATCAACATGTCGCAGCCATTGTCCCGATTTTGGATCTGCAGTTTTCCAGATTGGATGATCTCTTTTCCAGGTTGACCCCACATAAAACAAGGTATCGTTGACTACCCAGGCGGCAGGGGCGCATTGATCGTCATCGGCTGGCTTGCGTTGGAAACTTCCGTATACAAATTTCCAGTCTGACAGGTCTTTACTCCAAAAATATCCCGCCTGATTAGTCGCGAACAAATAGTATTCGCCTTTGAATGTAATAATTACCGGATCGGCACTGGAACGTCTGGATTCCGGAATACCATTGTGATTTTCGGTGGTATAATTGTACCCAATATTGATTGGATTACAATAGGTCGTTGCTTTTTTATTGGGGTCAAACCATTCTGTTTTACCGGGAATTTTAGTATTTTGAGCGAGTATTGTATTGCTTAAACTAACTAGCATCAGCATAACAGTTACTATATGTATATTTTTCATAGGATGATTTTTATATAAAAGATTTTCTCCAAAAGAGAAAACACAGTTTCAATAGATCTATTTTTTCTGTTTTATCCTTTGTTCTAACAACTCAGGTTCGTTGGTAGTGATATAATTGAATTTATGATCAATTATCCAGTCCATATCGGCCGTTTCGTTTACTGTCCAGGCATTTAAAATAACCTTATACTCTTTAGCTTCTTTGATCCATTCCGGATGCTTTTTAAATACTGAATAATGATAATCAACGCCGTTTATACGGTCTGCTTTAACTTCTTTCGGAGATTTGTTTCCTTCGAGATACTGTAAACTTGTTCGGGAATCAACTTCTCTGATTTGTTTCAGAATTTCGTAATCAAAACTAATGTAGCAGGTGTTTTTATTTGCTTTAAGTTTTTGAATTGTTTCTACAGTCCTCAACGCCGTTTTTCTTCCTCTTTCTTTACTTATTTCCGAAGGTTTTATTTCGCAAGCCAAAAGTGTACGTTTATTATTTCGCTTACCTTCAGCAATATACTCGTACAAGGTTGGAAGCTTCTCTCCGTTTGAAAGTTTAAACTTTACGAGATCAGCATAATTGGTTTCCTCAATAGGCAATTTGTTGTAATGTGCGTCATGATTGATTACAAGTGAATCATCGGCTGTTCTCCATACGTCAAATTCTGAACCGGGAAGTTTTAAGTCGATGGCATGTCTTAGAGCGGCTATAGAATTTTCAGGAAGATTGTTCTTTTTCCATGCCCCGCGATGTGCCACTATTGCATTTTCTTTAACACAGCAGGACTGAAAAGCAATTGCTACTGTTAAAAGCCATGATATCCGAAATGCTTTAGTTGTATTCATTATTTTTAATTTATAGTAAACCTAATATTGTAAACTTCATTGACTATCCTGATACCCAAAAGGACTATTGATTCATCTGTTTGGGAAGATCGCAACTTCCTTTGAACACCTGATATTTTAAACTTTGATTGATACAAATAAATACCTTATTTTATAATTTGTAAGAAATAACTTGTTTTATTTATTTTATAACGTAATTTTGTAGTATTATTAATCTAAAAAAAAATAAAAAAATGAAAGATCAAGAGAATTTAGGAACGTATCCTGTTAAAACTGATGGCGACGATGGTGCAACTATAAATACCGTTTTTTCCGCATTAGTAAATACTACTCAAACAACATTTGACCCTCTGACCTATGAAGGGAAAGACTATAACTTTATTTTTGATGCCCTTAAAGTATACACTCAGTTTGTCATGCAACTTCAAAATAGCGAAGGCCAAACAATTCATGTGACCTATAAGTACGATGATGATAGTGGACTATGGAATCAGGATGGTGATCCAAATTATCCTGTTTACAATGATCAAGTTTATAATTCCAATAATGTGAATTTTATTTGATTATGAAAATAGCTAAAAAATAGCTCTATGATCAAAGGAAATAATCCAAAAAATCTGTCTTAATTATATCCAAAAATATAGTCATTGACAATACAATTGAAAATAGTGATAAATATCTTAAAAAAAGCCCTTCGCTAACCAATTACGAAGGGCTAATTACTAATCAATAAACCAACTTAATTAGTTAATACAAAACTAACTTTCTTTTCGGCATTTGAATTTCCACCAACGAAAACCTCAAACTGTCCAGGTTCTGCCACAAATTGTAAAGCAGAGTTATAAAATTTTAAATCTTCCACTGTGATCTCGAATGTCACGGTTTGTTTTTCTCCTTTTTTAAGAGTTATTTTTTGGAAATTTTTAAGTTCTCTTACCGGTCTTGTTACCGACCCTACTACATCCCTAATGTACATTTGAACCGTTTCTTTTCCATCATAATTTCCTGTATTAGCAACATCTACCGTCACTTTTAGCTTTTCGCCTGAGTTCATTTTATCAGATGAAACCTTCAGATTTGAATACTCAAAAGTGGTATAACTTAACCCGAAACCAAATGGAAACAACGGCTCGTTTCTTTCGTCAATATAGTTCGATCTGAACTTTTCGAACTTACCTTCTGTGTTAACCAACGGTCTTCCTGTATTTTTATGTGCATAGTAAATTGGCAACTGACCAACACTTCTTGGAAAGGTTGATGTTAGTTTTCCGGAAGGGTTTACATCTCCAAACAAAACATCAGCAATAGCATAACCCGCTTCTGTACCTGCGAACCAAACATTTAAAATAGCCGGAACAGTTTCGTTCTCTTCCTTAATTACTAACGGACGACCATCAAACAATACTAAAACAACCGGTTTTCCTGTTTTTAGTAAGGCGTTTAATAAATCTTTTTGGGCCTGTGGAATTTCCAGATTGGTACGGCTGCTTGATTCACCGCTCATCTCTGCAGATTCTCCAAGTGCCGCAACAATTACGTCCGACTGATTGGCTACTTTTAAAGCTTCTGCCAGTAATTCTTCTTTTGAACGTCCGTCACGGTGTAACGTTTTACCAAACATGGTTGCTTTAGTCTCAAACTCTTCATCGTAATCTAAGTTGCTTCCTTTCGCATATAAAACTTTTGTTGATGCTCCTGCCACTTCTTTGATTCCTGTCAAAAGTGAGATTGCATTTTCCATTCTTGTAGCTACACTCCAGGTTCCCGGCATGTTTTCTTTGGCATCTGCCAAGGGTCCGATTAAAGCAATTGTTCCTGATTTTTTAAGTGGCAACAATTGATTTTGGTTTTTTAACAACACCAATGATTGTGCTGCTGTCGAACGCGCTTCTTTTCTGCTGTTTGCAGTGAAAATTTCTGTTTTTGCTCTATTAGCATCACAGTACTTATAAGGATCGCTAAATAAACCTAAATCGTATTTTGCTTCCAGAATAAGTTTAACCGCATTATCGATGGTTTCTATCGTTACTTTTTTCTCGTCTAACGATTTTTTCAAAGTTCCTAAGAAACCTTCACCCACCATGTCCATTTCAACACCTGCATTTAACGAAAGTGCTGAAACAGCTTGTAAATCTCCCATTCCGTGCTCGATCATTTCAGGAATCCCTGTAAAATCGGTAACCACGAAACCTTTAAAGCCCCATTGTTTTCTTAAAATATCTGTCATCAGCCATTTGTTTCCTGTTGCAGGAATTCCGTCAATCTCGTTGAAAGAAGCCATTACTGAACCTACACCTGCATCAACAGCAGCTTTGTAAGGGGGAAAATAATCGTTAAACATTCGGATATGACTCATATCAACCGTGTTGTAATCACGACCTGCCTCCGGTGCTCCGTATAAAGCAAAGTGTTTTACACAGGCCATAATCGAATTGTTTTTAGAAAGATCGTTTTGCTGGTAACCGTTTACCATTGCTTTTGCGATCTGGCTTCCCAAATACGGATCTTCTCCTGAACCTTCAGAAACTCTTCCCCAACGCGGATCACGAGAAACATCAACCATTGGAGAGAATGTCCAGTTGATACCATCTGCACTCGCTTCCTGAGCTGCAATTCTGGCACTTCTTTCGATCAGATTCATGTCCCAGGTACAAGATAATCCTAACGGAATCGGGAAAGTAGTTTCGTAACCGTGAATCACGTCCATTCCGAAAATCAATGGAATTTTCAGACGACTTTTTTCCACTGCAATTCGTTGCACTTCTCTAATTTTTTGAACAGATTTAATATTGAACAAACCTCCAACTTTACCTTCAGCAATTTTTTTCGCCACATCAGAACTGTTTGCCTGTCCTGTAGTAATATCTCCAGAGGTTGGTAAATTAAGCTGCCCTAATTTTTCATCCAGTGTCATCTTTGACAATAACTCTGCTACAAACTCCGATTTTGGTTTTATTTTTACTGTATTCTTAGTGTTCTTTTTCTGAGCATATCCCAGAACAGCACATCCTAAAAACAGTAAGACTAATTTGTTCTTCATTCTACTATATTTATTTGTTTGTGTTCGTTTTTTATTGGTTTAAATGCCCGGCCATAAAATGCTGGACTGTCATAAGCTCCTGTTACTAGAATCCGTACTTTCCGGATTTAAAACCAAGCTTAACCAAACCTTGTTTTACTTCGGGAGCATTCATGAATAATTTCCAAAGCAAACCGGTACGATAATTTTCAATCATTACGACTTCAGGTCCCTGGTCAATAGCCAGGTAACGTTTTGCAACCCAATTATTCTGTAGACTAAGCGCATCATAAAAGCCTGCCTCTCCAAAAGTTTCCTTTTTATGATTTTCGTATAAATTTCTAATTACAGCGATTGATTCTTTTGGTGTATACACAATTGAACTAATGGCTGCAGTTGGAGAGATAACTCCTTTATCGTTGCTTGGCATGTGAGCATCGTACCCAATAGATCCGTCAGGGTTTCTGGAATAAGATGCAGTTAAACCCCAATAATCGGCTCCGTATCCTTTAAATTTCCCCGGATTTTCAATGCAATACTGGTAGTCTATTTTTACCTGATTGACATTCAGATCCCAATAGTTGGCATACTTGTCTGTCAGCTGGTTCGGATCAAGTCCTACATACGAATAATGTGCCCAGAACAGTGGTCCGCCAAATTCCTCGGCTCCATTGTGTTTTAGAATTAGAGGAATATTGTATTTTGTTTTAGAAGAAACTATTCCGCCGCTTCTCGCCCAGCCTTCGTGATACGCTTTTGCATCGATCGCGTGTGTTGGCGAAGAGGCTGCCATGACATAGGTAATCAAACATTCGTTGTAACCTTCAAGAGCAAAATTCATTTGCCAGTTGTAAGTTGGTGACCAATGCCAGTACAAAACATTTTTATTATTAGTGTACCACTGCCAGTCTACTCCTTTCCAAAGTGCATCGTATTTTTGAGCTACCGCTTTTTCTTTCTCTGAACCGTCTTTTAGATATTCGCGAACGGTAATCATTCCTGCAACCAAAAATGATGTTTCGACTAAATCTCCACCATTATCTTTGGTTCCAAAAGGTTTTACTTTTCCTGTATTTCCATCTATCCAGTGCGACCATGCTCCATGAAAACGATCAGCTTTGCCTAAAAAATCAGCAATTTTATTCAGTCTTTCAACTCCTTTTTCTTTCGTTACATATCCTTGTGACATTCCGGAAACAATAGCCATCAATCCAAAACCGGAACCTCCTGTGGTTACGATATGTGCATCGTTTTCAGGGTAAATTCTATCCGGATGGTAACGTTCTCTTGCTAATCCTGAATTGGGCTCAGCATAATCCCAAAAATATTTAAACGTCTCTTTTTGAACCACAGCTAAAAGCTGATCGTCTGTTAATTTTACTGCAGATGATGAGGCCTTTTCTGTTTCTTTTTTTTCTTGTGCATTACAGCCCAAAAAAGTAAAAGCTAATAGTAAAACTGAAATTTTAACCATTATATTTTTTTTAATATCAGTGAATAAAAACCACTTCCTTCAAAAAAAAGAAGGAAGTGGTTTTAAAAAATTATTTAGTAACCTCCCGGATTTTGTTGCGAAAGTCCACCCGCTTCTCTTAAGAATGTAGTAGGAATTGGAAATAATTCATGTTTACCAACAACAAATGTTTTTCCGTCGGCAGCCATAGCAGCCTGAGCTTGTCCCGTTCTTACAAGATCAAACCATCTGTCATGCTCGAAAGCCATTTCTAATCTTCTTTCTTTCCAGATTGCTTTTCTAACATCTGTTTGAGAAGTAAAAGGAGTATCTCCTAAACCTGCTCTTTTACGAATCATATTCACTAAAGGAATTGCTGCTGATGTTTGTCCCAATTCATTCAAAGCTTCTGCCTTCATTAATAATACCTCAGCATATCTTAAATATCTAAGATTGGTATCTGTAAATTCCTGATTGTAGAAATCCGAAGAATAAGCTTTGTAATTGTACATTGGATTTGCGACAGTAGCCGGTACCGGTCTTCCATCGTATAAAACGGAACCTCTGAAAATAATCGTTGCTGCTCTTCTTACGTCGCCTGCTTCATAAGCATTTGCTAACCCCTGAGTAGGTGTATTGAAACCCCAACCCCATCCTCCTGCACCACGTGGTGCCTGAGAAACAGAGTAGTTTCCAATTCCAAAACCAGGGCTTGAAGTTGAACCAATTCCATTAATTTCAAAAATAGACTCAGGACCAAATTCTCCTGCTTTTTTATATTGTAGTGCATAATCAGCTACTAAAGAATATCCTGTTACTTTATCACAATTGTCAATTACTTTTTGCCAATTTTTTTGATATAAATTTACTTTTGCTAATAAAGCATAAGCAGACCCTTTAGAAACACGACTTTTGTCTTCTGCTGCGTAAGCTGATTTCTCCGGTAAATTTGTAATGGCATCATTCAAATCTTTCTCGATAAATGCGTAAACTTCAGCCGGTGTTTTACGGGTTAATTGCATAATTCTGTCACCCTCTGAACCCGGAATTGGCAAATGATCAATAATTGGAACCCCACCATAACCTTTTACTAAAGTGAAATACATAAAAGCTCTGAAAAACTTAGCTTCTCCTTCTAATCTTACTTTTAAAGCAGGTGTCACCTTATCCAATTTTGGAAAAATAGCCAAAGCCTGATTACATCTGTTTATTCCGGCATACTGAGCATCCCACGTAGACTGAAATGAAGGAGTCGAAGCATTATACGTTAAAGCATCAACAATATCCTTATCGCCACCGGTGTCTCCGGGATCAGAACCTTTATCAGCATCATCAGAGATAATACTTGAAACTGCATTCCATCCAAAAGAGGACATCTCCCAACCTAAAAACTGATTGTAAATTGCCGTTACAAAACCTGAAGCTCCTGCATCGTTATTGACCAATTCTACATCGGCAGGAATTGATTCTGTAGGATTTACATCTAAAAAATCATCTGCACATCCTGCAAAAAGCAATCCGGACAGTACAAACATTGATATATATATTCTTTTCATGATATTAAAATTTTAAATTAGCACCGATAACAAATGATCTCAATGACGGGTACGCATCTAACTCAACCCCCTGAGTGCCTTCAACTAACTTACCATCTGACACTACATCAGGTGAAAATCCTGAGTATTTTTGGCTGATAAATGGGTTAATTGCATTCACATAGATTCTGCAATAGTTAAAAAACAAATCCTCTTTCAATGGCAATTTGTATCCTAAGCTCATGTTGTTGATTCTAAAATAATCTGCCGATTCCAGGAAAAAAGTAGAGGCATAAGGAATCTCATTAGAAGGCACCGGATTTGAAGCCGTTGTGTTAGTTGGTGTCCAGAAATTGCGAGCCACGGATGCTTCTATATTTTCACCACCAAAACGTTGTGCTTTTTTTCCATTGTATACTTTTGCTCCTCCTGTTCCGTAACCGTCAACAGAAAAATCAAAGTTTTTATAATTTATCCCTAAAGTGATTCCGTAAGTTGAAGTTGGTAAAACCGTTCCAACATATTTTTTATCGGTTCTCTCGTTTAATGCCGTCTGAACTACTTTATCACCAGTAGCGGTATAGTACAACATTTTACCATTTGACGGATCAATACCAGCAAACTCATACATATAGAAGCTTCCTAAAGGTTGTCCTACTGAAGTATTATCCAGTATTTTAGTATTTTGTCCATTTCCTAAACTTCCTCCAAGAGTTGGAGCAATTTGAACGTTTTTAAGACTGGAAAGTTCATTTTTGTTGTGAGAAAAGTTTCCTCCAACCCAATAACTTAAATTATCGCTTATTTTATCGTCCCAACGCAAAGAAACTTCATATCCTTTGTTTGATACTTCTCCGATATGTGAATAAGTTGAAATATTGTATCCTGAAGTTGCGTAAGGTCTAACATTCAAAATGGTATTGGTTGTTTTTTTGTCATACAAATCAAAAGATCCTTTTAATCTGCTGTTAAACAATTCAAAATCTAAACCTCCAGAAAGTTCCTCTACTATTTCCCAAGATAAATTAGGATCTATTTGCGAATTAATTGTTATTCCTGAACCAAGTCCCGGTAAATCAACTCCTGAAGTAAAAACCTGAGTATTCAATGGTACATTCTGATTTCCTAATCTACCCCATGATCCTCTTAATTTTAATAAATTAAGTGTTTCAATATTACTTAAGAAACTTTCTTTTGATATAATCCAACCTAAACCAACTGATGGGAATGTTCCCCAACGTTTGTCTTCGGCAAACTGAGACGATCCGTCACGTCTTACAGTACCTGTAAGTAAATATCTGTCCATTAATTTGTACTGAAAACGAGCAAAATAAGAAGCTAATCTTCTCTGATTCAAAGCTTCATCTTTATAACCTGTTACTGAACTTGCAACATTAATATCTTTTAAAGACCAGTAGTTTGAATTTGGATTTACATTTTTTCGGTCAATCGTTAATTTTTCTCTGGTTCCTTGTACGTTGGCCTCTATACCGGCAGTAACTTCAACATCATGAATTTCTGCAAAAACTTTATTATAAGTCAGGTAATTAGATAAATTCCAGTTGAAATACTGATCTCTGCCTCTTGTCAAAGTATTTGTATTTAAACTTTTAGTATCGTAAGCAGATACTACACGAGTAGGATCTCCTGATAACCAAAGTCCTAAATTATCTACATAATTATATTGTTTGTAAGTAAAAAACTCCCCATTAAACTGAGAGGTAAATTTTAATGATTTGATAATATCATAATCCAACTTTAAACCTCCTTGTAAAATAACAGTCTCTTGTCTCTCATTTGTAAAATCCAACTGAGCCACCGGATTCGCAACATTATTGAAAGATGCTCCTGTTTCGGCAACCACTCCATTTGAAACAAATGGCACTCCATATTTCCCATTAGGATAACGTACAGGAACAAGAGGAGATTGTCTGTAAGCATTTGTAAAAGCGCTTAAAGGCATTGGAGTATTTTTGATGGTACTCACACTCATATTCTGAGTTAATCTAACTTTATCCGAAATTTTAAACTCATTATTATTTCGAATCGTAGTTCTACCATAATCAGATCGGTTCAGAATTCCTTTTTCTTCATAATTTCCAACACTAAAAAAGTACTTTACATTATCTGAAGACCCTGAAATGGCAATATTGTTTTGCGTATAAGATCCTGTTCTTGTAATTTCATCAAACCAATTGGTATTGTAAGGCTGATTGGCAGAAAATCTTCCTTGTGGAAAATCACCACTGTAAGCAATATTACTATAACGAACATATTCGTCACTATTTGCCATTCTAACCTTTTTCAAAGGAGTTCTAATTCCGGCAAAGCTTTCTACATCTACCGTAAGTTTTCCTTTTCCGGATTTCGTGGTGATCATAATTACACCATTTGCACCTCTTGTACCATAAATAGCTAAGGAAGAAGCATCTTTTAAAATCTCATACGATGTAATATCATTTGCATTAATGTTATTGATATTCTCCGTTGGCATACCATCTACTACATACAAAGGATTCTTTCCTCCCAAAGCACTACCGGCTCCTCTAATAATTACAGAAGGTGTACTTCCCGGTGCATCTGAAGCAGATACCTGAACCCCTGCCGCCTTACCTTGTATGGCCTGAGAAGCATTTAGTACCTTCATTTTTGTAATCTCTTCAGATTTAATAGAGCTTATCGCTGAAGTATTATCAATTTTCTTTCTTGTTCCGTATCCAATTACAACTACATCTTTTAATACAGTATCACCTGATTCTTTTAAAGTAATAGTCATTGGTGCGGAAGTTGCTGCCACAGAAATAGGATCAAAGCCCAACATCGAGATTTTTAGTATCTCTCCCACTTTGGCATTTATGGCAAAATTTCCGTCGAAATCAGCATCAGCAGAAACTCTTGAGTTTGAAGCAGCAATAATTGCTCCGGGAACTCCCATTCCATTACTGTCTACTACTTTTCCTTTAATTGCTTGTCCAGACATATAAGCCGGCAATAGCAAAAGCGCTAAAAAGCTAAAAATAAAATTTTTCATACAGTTCGTAATCGTTTAAGTTAGTAGAGCCAAATTAAACAATTACAACGTTGTAGTACATCAAATACCACTACTACATAGCTACATCATTATGTTAAAAACAGAATATAAAAGTTTAAATTTCAGCATGTTAAATGTTAATTTTATTTTATTAACATAACGTTATGATGTAGTAATGATGTATTAGAATTATACAATAAAAGAAGTAGAAAAATATAAGATATTTAAAAAAATAATCTCAATCTTACAGACTTAATAAAAACTTTGAGAGGTTTTCATCCTGAGTAAGCCCTAATTTCTTTCTCAAACGATATCTGTGCAATTCTACGCCCCTAAAAGAGATGTTCATCATAGGTGCAATTTCCTTGGAAGAAAGATTCATTTTGAGGTAAACACACAGTTTTATATCCTTAGGAGTTAAGTTTGGAAACTTTTTAGAAAGGTTAATGATAAATTCATTGTGAATCTGATTCAGATTGGTTTCAAAAATCTCCCATTCGTGTTTGTTCACCTCATTGATTTTAATTGCTTTTTTGATTTCACTCTTCAGTTTATTGAAGTCTTTTTCAGAATTCAAAATGTTCTGAATGTTATCAATCATTTCACTTTGCTTGGCAATGGACAATGATTTTCCGGCAACTTCTGAGGATTTTGTTTGCAGTTCCAGTTCTAAAATGTGTTTTTCATACTCCTGAACATTCAATTCATTCTCCGCTTTCAATTCCATTTCCAGAATTTCACGCTGATGTTTTAACTCTTCAGCTTGCAGCTTCAATTTTTGCATATAGCGTAGCTTGTTCCATTTGTAATAGAAAAACAAAACCGCTCCTACTACAAGCAGATACAGTAAAATCATCCAGAATGAAAAATACCAGGGTTCAGCCACTTTAAAATCAAAGTCCGTTACTTCTTCGTAACTCGCACCATCATGTTTGTAAACCACTATAGCATGTGAACCACTGCTTAAATTGTTCAATACAATCAGTCCGTCTGAAATTGGCAGGAAATCGCCATTTTTATTGATTTTATAAAACAAATTAGGCTTACTTGCCCCGTAAATTCCCGAAATTACATTTATTCTTATCTCAGTGTTGTATTTGATCTTATCTTCATTTGATATAAGATTTCCATCATTAAAAGCTTCTATTTTTACATGAGCATTTTGCTTGTTTTCATAAGTGAGCTGAAGCGATATAAATCCATCATCAAGATTGAGTAAATAGTGGTTCTGAGTTTTGAAAATCCTCAGATTATCATTGATCAGGGTACCTTTATAATATTTCTCCTGAATAATGTTCCAAATGAATTTATTACCCTTCGCATATATATGATACAAAATTCCATTCTGCAGCACTACAAAATGATCTTCATCAATTGAAACGACATCACTTATGTTCTTAAAATTAGAATTAAACAGTTCATTTTCTTCAAGACTGCCGCTAATCGAATTATAGGTATACCAAACATTATTGATTAGGAAAAGGATTTCATTTCTAAATTCAAAAATCTTTACACCAAAATCATTCTTAATTTTGCTCTGCTGTGTTATATTTTCAACTTTTTTAGTCTTATAGTTATCATCGTACAATACCCGATACAATCCGCGGTAATTATCTGCAGCCCAGATTTCATTTTTCTGATTCTGAGCAACATACTTTATAGGTTTTGAAAGATCATTAATAACTTTGTTCTCAGTAGGTACTGCGATATCATTGTAAGCCACAACACCGCTGTAAGTCGATTGAAAATAAGTATTATTGATACTGCTTTTTGTCAAGTTCCATCCTCCGCTTCTGTTATTGATTTTAACCAGTGAACCATTTTCGTAACAAAAAGTTCCATCATTATGACCTATAATATATTTGGTCCCAATTTTACTAATATTCCAGGCCTGCCCCTGTGTATTGGGCAACATATTAAACTTACCGGAAACAAATTCGAAAACTCCGTGATTTGAAGCAATCAGATATCCCTTATCAATAGCTGCGACAGAATAAACAGAACCCAGTAGTCCTGAATTATCATAAAAGAAAGAAATCGGAGAGTTGATTTCGACATGCGTAATACCATTATCCAAACCAAGCCATAAATCGTTCTCTTTATCGAAACCGATACTTAATACCGAATTATTCATTAAGACATTATTCCGGTTGATGTTTTTATAGGTATTCGTTTGAAAGTCGTAAATAAAAACACCTCTGTTCCCGGTTCCTACTACCAGTTTATTTCCTTTAATAAACTTAGCAACATTAATCGTTGCCGATTTTAAAACTTCATTCAACGGATTATTCCAGGGTTTTAAACCTCCTTTTTCTACAATAAAAATTCCTTTTTTCTGTGTAAAAATAAAGGTCTCGTTCTTGTACTTTTCAATAGCGTGAACTACGGTCTTTTTTAAAATATTCCAACCTTTCGGATTGGCTATTTTTGAACCGTCCATTCGAAAAAGACCTTTTGCAACTGAAGCAACATAGACATCATTATCCACTACAAAGCAATAGGATATTAGAAAAGGGAATTTGATTTTCTTAATGTGTTTTCCATCATAAATAAAAACATCATTAAAAGACTGGAAATAGACGGAACCTTTAAACTTGAAAATTTTCCAAATCTCTTCATTGTCCTTTTCGTCAAACAAACGCAGTTTTTTAGTGATGGAAACGTAATGCATCTTTCCCTCTTTTCGGTACCAGTAACCAAACTCTTTATACGAGCCTGAATAGATCTTATCGCCTTCGATCATGATCGAACGGATGATCGTTTTATTCGGTAAGGTGTACTTTTCCCAAATGACACCATCATAACGCAATAAATAGTGATTATTGGCAAAATACATGGCATCGTCATTGCCCTGAACCACATTCCAAATTTGATTGTCACCTTGGTAATCAGATTTATTATAATTTTCTACGAATGGAAGTAATTCTTGTGCCTGGATTTGAAAAGCAATGAAAAAGAAGAATATAAATTTAGGAAGTATCGATTTCAAAATATTCGGTTTTATCTTCAAAGATACTGACAAATATTGAATCTGATGGCATAAAAAAAGCTCCTCAACAGAGAAGCTTTCCATATAATAGTAAGTCTATTCTAGCTTTGAAGCAGCTGATAAACCTGATGAGCAATTTCGTATTCTTCATCTGTAGGGATTACCAAAATTTTTGCTTTTGAATTTGGTACATTAATCTCTCTGATTTCTTTAGAACGAATCTGATTCTTTTCATCATCCAGTTCAATTCCAAAATAATCCATATCAGTACAAACCAGCTTGCGCATATAAGAAGAGTTCTCTCCAATTCCCGCAGTGAAAATAATTGCATCCAAACCGTTTAGAGCTGCCGCGTACGAACCAATCGTTTTTTGAATTCTATAGGCATTCATTAACAGCGCCAATTGACAGTCTTTATTTCCTTTTTCAGCTTCGGCTTCAATGTCGCGCAAATCGCTGTAGCCTGTAAGTCCAAGCATACCACTTTGTTTCAATAAAATTGAATTTACTTCGTCTGCCGAATACCCAAGATTCTTAACCATATAAAAAATAACCGACTGATCAATATCTCCTGAACGAGTTCCCATGATAAGACCGTTTGAAGGAGAGAATCCCATGGTATGATCAATACTTTTCCCGTCTTTTATAGCGGTCATACTGCAGCCATTTCCTAAGTGAATGGTGATTATTTTAGAATTCTTTTCTAAATAATCAATTGCTTTTGCAGAAACGTATTTATGACTGGTTCCGTGAAAACCATAAACACGCACTTTATGCTCTGTTAAAAGATAATTTGGAATGGCAAACTTATAAGCTACTTCTGGCATCGTTTGATGGAATGCAGTATCAAAAACTGCAATTTGCTCTGCATCACTAAAAATTTCTTCTGCGACATTAATTCCTTCTAAATTAGCAGGATTATGCAATGGTGCCAGTTCAAAAAGTTCTTTGATTTTTAATTTTACCGCTTCATCAATTTTCACTGTATCGCTAAAGGCACTTCCTCCGTGTACCACGCGATGACCCACCGCCGCAATCTCCGAGGTCGATTTAATCACTCCCTTTTCGGCATCTAAAAGCATATTGGCTACTTTTTGTAAACCAACCTTATGATTAGCAATCGGTAGTGTTTCTTCAATGGTATCTGACAGGGTTTTGAAAATTACATTTGAAGTTTCCAATCCAATTCTGTCAATCATACCGGTACAAATTACCTCGTTTGTAGGCATAACCATTAATTGATATTTGATTGAAGAACTTCCTGAGTTTATGATAAGTATTTTCATTTTTTTTTAAGATTCTAAGAGATTGAGTCTCTAAGTTGCTAAGTTTTTTATTGTTTTTTTGTTTCAGGTTTCAGGTTGTACAAACTAACGTTTGAAACGATTATTTTTTTTACGCTGATTAAACGGATTCGCTATCGCGAAGACACGGATAAAACGGATTTTTTGAATACCTCATACTTTAAAATGCATAATTAATAATTCATAATTAACAATTAATTAAAGTCCTTGTGCCTGAATAGCCGTGATTACTACTGTGTTAATAATATCATCTACGGTACAGCCACGGCTTAAATCGTTTACCGGTTTGTTTAACCCCTGTAACATAGGGCCGATAGCCAAAGCACCGGTTTCACGCTGGACTGCTTTATAGGTATTGTTTCCTGTATTTAAATCCGGAAAAATAAGCACACTCGCCTGCCCTGCTACTTCAGAGTCCGGCATTTTACTTTTTCCGACAGCACGATCTACAGCGGCATCGTATTGAATTGGTCCTTCAATTTTTAAATCAGGACGTTTTTGTTTTACGATTTCAGTTGCGGTTCTTACTTTATCTACTTCATCCCCTTTTCCGGAAGAACCGGAAGAATAAGAAAGCATGGCTATTTTAGGCTCAATTCCGAACGCTGAGCTTGATTCTGCCGATGAAATGGCAATTTCTGCCAATTGTTCTGCTGTTGGGTTTGGATTAATGGCACAGTCTCCAAAAACAGAAACTCTGTCTTCTAAACACATAAAAAATACAGACGACACTACAGATGAATTGGGCTTGGTTTTAATGAATTGCAAAGCGGGTAAAATGGTATGCTGCGTGGTATGAGCAGCACCTGAAACCATTCCGTCCGCATGTCCTTTATACACCATCATCGTTCCAAAATAAGAAACGTCTTCCATTAAATCCCTTGCGGTAGTAATGCTGATATTCTTGGCTTTACGAAGTTCATAATAAGTGTTAGCATAATCTTCATAAAGCTCTGATTCAATAGGGTTAATGATAGTGATTTTAGAAAAATCCAATGTAATTCCCAATTCATTGACCTTCCCTTCAATTTGTTTTTTATCGCCAATGATCGTAATATCGACAACGTCCATCGACAACAATCTCGAAGCGGCGATGATAATTCTCTCGTCGTTTCCTTCCGGTAAAACAATATGTTTTCGGTGCTGTCTGGCTCTCTTAACCATGTTGTACTGAAACATTTTTGGTGTCATTCCTTCTGCTTCAAATGTGATTAACCTTTCAGATAAATCATCCATGGCAACATACTTTTCGAAAGTACTGATTGAAGTTTCTATTTTATGGGTATTATTGGCGTAGATTTCTGATCTGATGGATCCAATTTTGTTCGTGATGCCATAAGTTCCGCCATCAACTGCTATAATAGGTACGATGGATGAAAGACCTTCTATAAGTTTTAAAATACTTTCTTCAGGAACTATATTTCCCGTTAGAATAATTCCGGATATGGTTGGATAATTGGCCGATTCGTTGGCTTGTAAAGCTCCCAGAATAATATCCGAACGGTCACCGGGAGTAATCACCAATGCATTATCATGCAAATGGACCAGATAATTGTGTAATTGCATTGCTCCAACACTAAAATGCCCGATTTCATTATTCAGATAAGCACCTCCAAACAGTACTTTGGCATCAAGCTGATTGACTATTTCCTGCATCGTTGGATTGTTCAAACTTGAAATCAGCGGAATGGTATTGATAAGCACATTCGCCGGCAAACTTTTTTGCAATCCTAGTGTCACCAATTCTATGTTTTCAGGCTGTACTTTATTGGCAATAACCGATAAAACCTCAACTTCTTTCACTTTAAAGGAATCATAAACTAAATAAAGGCTGTCTACTAATTCTTCTAAAGTTTTACCAACTCCGGATCCGATAATAATAGTAGGAATCCCAAGGTTTTTAGCGATCAAAACATTCAAATCAAGTTCGATTGAAGTTCCTTCTCCGGTAAAGCTTGTTCCTTCTACCAGGACAAAGTCAAAACGCTCTTCAAGCTTCTTATATTTCTCAATAATCAAATCGAGAACTTCTCCTATTTTTCCTTTATTCTTTTTCTTGATTAGTTTGCTTTTGGTGATCGCAAAGGCATCTTCAAATTTAATATCCAGATTAAAATGTGACAGTACTGTTTCGATATGATTGTCTAACTCGCCATCTACAAAATCCTCCACAATAGGCCTGAAATAACCTACTTTAGCCGTTTTTCCAATCAAAATACTCATCAAACCAAGTGTTACAATTGATTTTCCGCTGTTTTGATCGCTCGTAGCTATATATATTGCTTTACTCATAATTTATGTATTAACTCAACAAATGTCGTATATAATCTATTTTCTAAAGATAAATAAACGTTAAAACCAACGTCTTTTTTTAAAATAAATAATTAAGGCTATGACCAATAAAAACATACTTGCCATTACAATGAAATAGCCGTTTCTCTCCTTTAATTCCGGCATATATTCAAAATTCATCCCATATACTCCAACAATAAAAGTGAGCGGAATAAATATGGCTGAAATGATGGTCAGGGTCTTCATAATCTCATTCATTTTTCGGCTTTGCTCCGAAAAATAGAAATTGGAAGCGCTTTCTAAAGAACTCATATCAGACTCAATCTGCTCCAGAAGTTCTAAACTTTTCTGATGCAGTCTAATGAAAAAATTAAAGGTTTCCTTCTGAATAAGGCCATTATTTTCATCATCATCTTTAATGGTCTTCAAATAATAAAGCGAATCACGAAGCGGAGTGATGGAACGTTTTAAAAAATTAAAATTATCGCGATGATTTTCAATTTTTTCCAGAATAATCGGATCTGCTCCTTTTTTGGTTAAATCTATAAGTTCTTCAATATTATCTTCTTCATCTTCGATTGTAATATAAAAGTTTTCCATTACGGCATCAAGCAACAAATAAAGCAGATAGTCTACTTTTTTAGTTCTTACAATTCCGGCATGGGTACGAAGGCGTTCGCGTATGTGTGTAAAGAAGTCACTTCTTTTTTCCTGGAAAGAAATCAATATTCCGTCTTTTAAAATAAAACTGAGCTGCTCGACCTTAAGACCGTCTGAGTATTCTGAAGGCAACAACGATTTTATGTTGAAAAACAAAACCTCTTTTTGTTCCTCAAGTTTGGTTCTTTTGGTCGTATTTAAAATATCAGCCAGTAAAAAATCATCTACTTTAAAATGATCCCCGATTGTTTTAATAAGAGCGATATCATTTAATCCGTGAATATTCAACCAATTGTTTTTAGTATAATCAAAACATGAATTTATGGCCAAAACCGTAAATTTCTCGTATTCAACAACATCAGTATCATTATAAACAAAAAGCTGCATTTCTGTTTCATGGCTTTTATGTGTGCCTGTGTACTCCAGACTTGTATGCTGCAACTTTCTGCCTTTCTTGTATTTTATCTTTCTCATTCAAAAATGATTTACAAAGTAATATTACGAAAAAGAATCTGAATGGGAAATGACAAATGTCATTTTGATCAGAAGACAATGTTAAGATATTCATAATAATAATTACTTTTATAAACAGCAATCTGTCTATAAAATATAAAGCCAAAATGACCCGAAAAATAACCATTTCAATACCAAAACCTTGTCATGAAAACTGGCATGAAATGTCTCCAACTGAAAAAGGTAAGTTTTGCAGCAACTGTCAAAAAAATGTAATTGATTTTACAAAATCTTCTAACAGAGAAATTCTTCTTGCTTATAATAAAAATGAAAATTTATGCGGTCGATTCATCGTATCGCAATTGAACAGGGATATGATTATTCCCAAAGAAAAAAGATCTGTGTGGATGGTCGCAGCAGCATCAATAATTGCATTTTTAGGATTAGGAAATCAAACAATCAAAGCACAAGAAAAATCAAAAACAGAACAAACAGACCGTAAACAACTCAAAGACAGCATAAAGTCAAAATCTAAAAAAGACTTTGTAACCTATACAGGAACTTTATATGATTCTCAAGATAATCCATTACCCGGGGTTAATGTTAAAGTAAAGCAAACTAAAGTTGAAACCAAAACTAATTTTGACGGAGAATTTACAATAAAAGCAAAAAAAGGGTACATTTTAATATTCCAACATGAAAATTTCTTAACCACCGAATTTAAACTTAATAACGATATTAAAATTAAACCGAAAATGAGAGATTATTTTCTTACCGGAGATGTGGTTCTGACAGAAACAGAAGATGATTAAATATCATTTTACTAATTATAATCCATAAAAAAACCGGATCATTTCTGACCCGGTTTATTTTGGAACATATTTACATTGCACACTTTTGATTTCTAAAAGTCTTCCATGTTTTTTCGCAAAAGCCTGTTTTAAATTATTTGTTTCTGCTCCTGATAAAGGGTTTCTGGAACTCACAATAAAACCGAATCTTTTCTCTTTAGGAATTCTAATTACACTATCTTCAAAAATATTTATTGTACTTATTATTTGATCTAAAGCAATCTTAACATCCTTTCCTTTTAATTCTACAAAATAAAAATCATTGTTAAAGTATCGAACAAAACCAAAATCACATTTTTGAACTTGTTGCGAAGTTATTAAACAATTATCTATTCTAATTTTTGTAAAATCTTCTTTTGAATCAATTTCAAATCTTTTTCCATTTTCAGAAGCTACTTTACTTTTTGAACAACAACCTTGATTTGCTATAATTAATTCATCAAAACTATTGTGCATATCGTAACTCTGTTAATTTGTCAAATTCCTCAGAAATAATATCTGAAACTCCATCAATTGCATTTGTATCTATACTACGAAATTCTTCATTTTTAATAGAATATATTTTTCCATCATTTTTAACTTCATACACGGAAATATCATCATAATCTATCCATTTATCTTCCGATACAATTGAATTTATTTTTTCTCTTAGATCAAGATGCTCGTTAAATGTGTTTTTTGCAAGCATCAAGGTATCTAGAGACGAAAGTACATATGGACTATGAGTTGTAATTACGACTTTATATTTAGTAGGATTAACACCTGTAATTATATAGTCAATTAATTTTTTTTGTTTAATTGGAAATAGATTCAACTCTGGCTCTTCTATTAAAAAAGATAATCTTGGTTCAATTCTTCCTCCTAACAATTCAAAATCCAAAACTAAAAGCAACGGGATCAACGACTGAATTCCACTGGAAGCCTGAACAAGAGAAACTTCTATTTCTCTGTTATCCCCGATCCTTACAAAATCCTGATTATGTCCATTAAAAAAATAAGCAATATCAAATTCTGGATATTTTTTCGTTCGTATTCTCTTTCTGGCTACTTCGAATTTCCCAGCAAAATCTTTAAAACAATTTGGAAGAGCCACATTATTCGCCCAAAGGCCTGATATAGAAGCACCTACCAAAGAAGTCAAAATTCTCTCCGCAGGAATATATATATTTTGTCCTCTCATAGATAAGGAACGAATAGCAATCTGCATTTCTTCATTTGACTCTATAATATTTTTATCTTTTACAAAATATTCGAGATCGTCTAATGTCATTTTCTTTCGGGAATCATTCAATACTGAAACTTCATTTCTAAACAATCTAATATGTAAATCAGTATCAAAGTAATCAATTATACTATTTTCACAATTAAAATCAATATTATAATTCTCAAGTTGATCTCTAAACGATGCAAGAAATTCTGAATTGTCGACTCTGTTATTTAAAACATTTGAAAATTCTCTAAAAATTGAAATCAGCTTCGCCAAAACACTTTTTCCAGTAGAAGTATCTCCAATAAACACAACATATTTAGTCAAATCTATTTCAGCTTCTTTAATAGGTCCAAAATTTTTAACTATTAATTTTTCCATGTCTTATTTTGTATTTACAATGTAAATATAACAAAAAAACCGAGTCATTTCTGACTCGGTTTCTCAATACTTAGTACTAATTACTTAATACTTATTTCACTTCTTCAAAACTAACAAATCCTCTATATCAACAACTTACAAATATATGGTACAAATAAGGTACAAAATAAATCCAATTTATTTCTAGAAAACAGGTACTGAATAGAAAAAACAAAACTATTAAATGAAAGATTTTTCCGCTCATCTGACTTATATTAGGACAAAACTCTATTATTTTTACAAAGTTATTTTATAATAGTCCTTAAAACAATTTAAATGTCCTTAGAAAAACACATAGATTTTAATCAATTAACCCCTGATCAGTTCGAAGAGTTATGCTTCGAGCTTTTGATTAAGCATGGCTTTACATCGATAACCTGGCGACAAGGTGGAGCCGATAATGGCAGAGACATAGAAGCAGATTTATCCATTTCGAATGGGGTGCTTGGTACATTCAATGAAAAGTTCTTTTTCGAATGTAAGAGATATGAAAAAGGGGTTCCTCCTTCTGAACTAAATTCAAAAATAGCATGGGCTGATGCAGAAAAACCGCAACATATAGTATTCTTTATTTCTTCGTACCTTACAAACAATGCCAGAGAATGGCTTGAAAAAGTTAAGAGAGACAGATTTTACAAAATTCATGTTATCGAAGGAAAGAGATTAAGTAAATTACTTGCCCAGCACGATGACCTGATTTCAAAATATTTTATAAGAAACAAGTTTATTAATCTTTTAGATGAAACAATAAGTAAGTGGACTCTACATAACCTTACACCAAATTTTTGGACTTACTATTATCTTTTAGATAACCTCGACAAAGAGTCGCTGACTACCAACCAACTTGTATATCTTTATGTTTTATATTTCACTAACTATTCTAAATTAGAGGAACTGGAAAATGAAATTTATCATGGAATAGAAATTTCAGATCACATAAATGAACTAAGTGAAATACTAAAGAAAAAACATTCATGTGACCATTCGGTTTTGATTGGCGAATTTGATTTTGATACCCTAAGTGATGAAGGCTATCTAAAAGCGGACGAGGAAAGCAACTTAAAATTCAAATATGATTTTATTGCTTGTGAGGCTTCAACAAAACAACCAGATGGAAAAAGCTACAAATTATGTTATTATCTATTTAGACGTTTATCAGAAAACGAAAGTATTGAAATAATACTTCATCATACTTCGTCATTAGATTTTAAAATCCGCTACTCCAACAGCTATAATTTTGAGCAATTCAGGGAAGCTCTAAACCTTGTCAACTTACGTCAACCATTTCAAGATGAAGTTTTAGTACTTAGTAGTAATATGAAATAGAATTAACTTCAGACTTTTCATTACTTCGTTTAATTTCACTGTTAGCTAATTAAATACAGAACATAAGGCAGAAATATATGTTTTTTTTTATATTTACTTAACACATTTTCACCAATCAAAATCAATAAATGCTACACGATTACGAAAAAAAGACTTTTGAAAGAATACAAACTTTACCTCAAGGATTTTATCTTTCTTATGATAATGACGAAAATGTAGTTCTTTCGATTAAAGCAGTTGCCGGTGTAGTTACTTCTATTGTAAAGGGTTGCCCTATCACTTTATATTTAATTAAAGATGAAAAACTGACTACTTTGTACATTATGGATAATCCACAAATGCCATTATATTTTAAAGGCCTGGATTTTACGGACAAACACAAAGAATTCCCAAATTTCGAGGAAGTTGTAATAGAGCTGATCAAAGCAGAAAGTTTTACATTAGTATTGTTGAACGAAGCAAATTATCAAATTGCAAATTCAAAAATCAACAAAGCAAATTCAATTAACATATTTAAAAAATGGCTTGGAGAAAGTGAGCAAGTTTTTGAAATCACACTGTCAAACACTAGCTTAAAAACTGAAAACATGCCAATGTACATTGATTCATTTCAAAATAAAATATGGGATAACAAACTAATTCACAACAAAGCATATTTTAAGTTTGATGAGTACACTATAGATGGAAAACATGGATATCATCAAGAGTTTTCATTTAGAAATATACTTTCAATTTACTATGAACCAAATAAGGAATTATTTCATTCTATCAAAAAATCAAATGGAGAGGAATTTACAGATTTCGTTCTAATTTATGAAAAAGCGGTAGTACTAATTGAATCAAAATACACTATCAGCTCTAAACAAACTATGTTTAATAAAGCTATAAGTAAAGCAGTAAAACAGCTTGCAAATGCGGAAAAAACAGCAATAGAAAAGCCAGACTCCATTGCAGACCCAAACGTGCGACAGGGGTTGTCAAATTTTGAAGCCCTTTTAAAAATATGCATTTTTTATGACGATGGAAGAGATTTATCAAACTCTTTTAAAAACATTTCTACAAGTTTTACCCCTGAAACTTTACCTCTTTTTATATCTATAGATATTTTTTATCAATTTGCATCCTACCTACAAATTCATAATGAGAATTATAAATATTATATAATTAAAAATCTGCTGAAAATTAGGGCCGAGTACTCAAAAAGAAATCAAATCATTATAATTAATGGGTTTAATATTAACACCGGTGCAATCGAACTTGTTAGATAGAACTTACAGACCTGCTACTGCTATCAAATTTCTATCAATCTCCCAAATTCCGACTTTTGTAAGACATAACATATCTAAATATTTTTTTATATTTTCTTCAAAAACTACAAATCTTTTTGATATTGTTTTACTTATCTTCGACTTCATCAGATGAAATTTTATACTCTGTGTGATTAACATCGTATACTACGCTTTTAATTTTCACAGACTTAATGTGCGAAACTCTAATTGAATCCAAATCAATTGACAATGTCCCTTCTCTAAGATCAGTATCGTTTTTTCCCCATTCTTGTCCGGGCAAATCCAAAGGAAAATGTTGGGAAGCTTTATTAGAATCTGGCTTTGATGGCATTCGTACCCAAACTCTATAATCATGCACTAATTCCTCACCATCCCAATCCATAAGGCTTACTTCAATAGAAGAACCATTGATAACTTCTGGAGTAATCACTTTGGAAGCAGAGTGAAATAAAGTAACATTAAGCCCTCCATCGGATTGAGCCGAAGGAAATATTATTCCATCAATTCTAAACTCTGATGCTAAAAATTCTGCAACAACTTGCGTCGCTAAATATTCAGCATGTTCGTCATCTGGCATTACCGGTTTAGTCAATCGCTGACTTAATTTTTTTAGAAACATTATGTTCGTGATTCGACGAGCATAGCTTTCATCAAAATAACTTCCCTCTATGTTTGTCAACTTGAGAGCGCTTAAATCGAGTACCTGTAATGTTCGCTTAATTTCAAAACGTGCTACCGCTACCTTGCAACCTACTGGAGGTCGAATTTCTGCCAACGCGGTTTCAGGATTGAACGATCCATAAAAAACTGAAATGCCTCTTGAGTTCATTCTTCCCGCGGTGGCATATTCTGAAGGTGGTGGACCAATTTCTTTATCGGGAAACTCTAACGCGAATTTAAGCTTTTTATCAGATTGAAATGCCCTTGCCCTAAAGAGATATTTCAATTGATTTTTAGGTCCAATTTTACGCACCACTGGTTTTCTTTTATGAGTATGTAAAGATTCAATGTCTTCAAAAATTGATTTTAGAAGCTTCTCATGATTTTTATTAAAAAAGCGCGTTCTAGTCTTAAGAGTATGCTCAAAATTTTCCCACTGCATCTGCCATTCAAAATCATCATGACCTTTAATTTCGTATGATGAACCGCTTTCAAACTCACTACTTTCACCCATTTCTGCTGCTGAATGATCATAATGTCGATCCGCCAATATTTCTTGAACATCTGCCGCCATTTCTTCTTCAATTTCTGCGGCATCCATAATTGCTTCAATTACCGGCATACCATTATTTTCCCAACCAGAATTTTGGAATTGATAAAAAGGCCAGTTTTCTAGAGGATTTTCCGGTGATTGTATGAAATGATGTTCAAATGCAATCTCTATTTTATTAGCTAAATCAATTAGTGAAAAACCTTCAAGCCCATCATTTTCACAATAGGAACATCTGATTTCTGAACCAGTGTTTTTTATTATATTTTTTAAATGATTTTCACCTACACAATCATAACAAATATATTTTTCTGTACTAGTATCCGAATTCATAACTACTCACATTTTAGAAATAAATTGATATTGCGGCTTTATATATAAATAATGAGCTCTTGATAAAAGTACTCATTAAGATGCTGTAATTGCTTTAAAAAGCTGAATCCACTTTTCAATATATTCTTTTGGAATAGCATCTGTTTTTTTATTTTTTAATTGTGTCTTAGCAGCCATTGATACTACCACTTTCCAACCTTTTTCCAAGATAACTCCGTTAGCTAATGCAAATTCTTCAATTTGACTAACAATTGGTCTTGCCGGCGTGTAACTATCTTCAAAATCTACTTCATCTAAAGAATTAAAAAGTTTGTCAATAGCTTTTTTCAACAACTGATAAGGTATCAAATCTTCTACTTCAGTTTGCTCAGTTCCGGTATATGCTTTCACTTCCAGTATTCTAGTTTCGAATCCCTTATATAATCCATCCAACAGCCTTTTCTTTGCATCTTCTCCACTTTTATCAGAATCTAAGATTATATGTGGCAAGTCATTTGCTTTACTTGATATCATACTAACCACTCCTGGTACTCCTTTTACTCCACCTGACGGTATAAATACAATTTCCTGTTCAGGAGTTAAAAGCGATTCTCGAATCAAAAACCCTTTAATAGCACTGAGATAAAATTGGTCAGATGGCCCCTCAACCACTACACCCTGACAACCTTGTAAAAGAACATCTGAAACACTTAATCCTAAAGCAGCATGAACTGCATAAATGGATTTTTCATTCAGAGCATCACTACCTTGTCTTAAATTACTTGATACGACTGTATATCCATCTTTGTCCATATACACTACTCTACATCTGTCAATATTAGAAGTATCGACAATAAATGGAGAATGAGTTGTGTTAATAATTTGATTATCCTCAGATAAATTATTAAAGAAAAGAGCAAGATCCTTTTGTGCTAAAGGATGTAAAGTAAGTCCAGCTTCGTCAAGTAATAATATTGCATCTTTGTGTTTTTCTTGACTCTCTACGAGAAAAATCAGATAAAAACTAATAAACCATTGCAATCCTGTACTTCTAAGTTCTAATGCTACTTCATCTGTCCTGATACTATCTGAAACCCAAATTCGAAAATAATCGCCATCTGCTTCAAATCTAAATTTATATTCACCTTGTTTCCACCATTCTCTAAATTTCTTAGTTAAATCTCCAGACGCTGATTGTAAAAGAATACTACGTTCTTCTTTATCATTTTCTGCATCTTTAATTTCAGCGCTCGTGGGTTGTACATTTGTATGTCCTCCATTACGTTGAATTGCCATTTCTTTTGGATCTTTTCCTAATTCTAAGATTTCTTGTGGATCTAACTTAACAAAGTCAAAAAGTACTCTCAATGTTCTAACTTGGTCTTCATTTATTTCAATACCGCTTACACTTTGACCGTTAAGCCATTTAATTACATTTGGAAGATAGATTTTGGATGATAAATTGCCATAATTTGAATAATAAACGAAAGACGGTAATACATCTAGAATTGCCTGATGTAAATCTGCATCTTTATATGGAATAATAGTTAATTCTTCTTGTTTTAGTTCTTCTTCACCCTCTACTTCTGCAGCTTCTTCTCCTTCAAAAATTTCGATGTTAGCTTTTTCCATTTTCGTTGATATTGGATTACCGCTCGGAAACTCGAATGTATAATGTCGATCATAATAACGTCTCACAATAACAGATTTATCTCCTTGTAAATTACATTCAATTTTGGATTCAATATAGGCTATGCTCTCATCATCAATTTCAAACTCAGCAGTTATAAATCCTATGTCTTGCGGAGTTTTTCGAAAGGTACTTAATTTAGAAACTGGCATATCGTGCAAGATATCAATACTTCCTTCTCTAGCAGGGTTTAATTTCCATAACGCTAAAAGTAAATTTGACTTTCCTGCTTCATTTATTCCTACCAATGTGGTTACATCATCGCAATCAATCCAACCACTATCAACAACTGACCGGAACTTTTCTACTTTATATCTTTTTAATATCATATTTAATAAATTTTTGAACAGGTTTGTTTCTTATTTTTAATCCAGAAGGATTGATCTTTTTAGAATTTATATCTTTTTTGTAAATGGCAAGAAAGGTAAAAGGACTTTTTCTACGAAAGAAATCGAAACAAGAAAACAAATTTTACAATCACACACAATACGTATTTTTACTTGATTTATTCTAAAATAAAATTTTCACATCAATATCTTAAAGAGTTGCAAAAATTAATTAGGAAAAGAATCGAGACATCCATTTATTGTCAACTCAAAAAGAATGTCCGATTCTTACTTAATTGTTTGTTTGACTTTACACTTCTTAATTTAGACTGCGTAACAAGGTACTATTTATAGGTGCTTTTCGAACTTGGTCCGGTACGGTTTCCCGGTATCACCGCTGAAATCACGAAATCAGGATAACTGACGGCCAGATTTGTTGAGGGTTTCAGGTGATGGATTCTAAACCAGTCTTTAAAATTAGCAGGCGCTTCTTTGGCTTTATCACTGAGCTCAAGGAGAACAAAAATTCCCAGCTGGTCATATCCGGAGGTATAGGTCTGGGCCTGTGCAATATAATTCTGCTCCAAAGCGGCCTGATCGGGTCTGAAGAGTGATTTCTTTAATTCGATTGGGATGGTAATAATGTCTTTTTGATAAAGTATATCCACACGCCCTCCGTCAACAAATTTTGCTCTCTCGTGCCCAAGCCCGTCCGCAATCTGGGAATGCTCGAAAAAAGAAATCATGCTCTCCTGCAAATCCTGCTCGCTGGCATCCTGTCCTTTTCCGTTTGTTTCTAACTTACTGTAAAGGAATGGAAAACGGCTTTTATCATTAGCTACAAAAGTGAGTCTGGCATATCTGATAACCTCTTCCAGTATTTTCAGAAATGCCGTTTTTCTCTCCTGATCGTAATTTGTAAGAAGGGAATCTATCTCTAATGACAGGGCAAGATAAACCTGCTCTCCATAAATGCTTCCGGTCTTAAAAGGCAGCTTATTGCTGATGTCATTCTTGAGAAGCTCCGCAATTGCTTTCTCCCAAGGCAGGTTTTTATTTATTATCTTCTGGTAGGCGGCAATTCCGTCGTCTCCAAATTTCTGCTGCAGGGAAATCAGAAGCTCGTAATTTTCTGGATTGGACTGCTCAGCATCGGGGAAAAACCCCGTTATTTTATCTATAAATTGTATAAGGTCTTCTTTAGCTGCGGATTTGAGCTTATTGAGCCTTATCTTTTCTGCCTGAAGATGGACTTTATAAATATGGGCTTCTACTGTACTGAAGAAATTGTCATCAATAGTTTTCATGAGCCCTTTGGCGTTACCATTGAAACTCCGGTATAAGCCGATCTCTGCATTGAGATTCATCAGAACGCGAACATTTGTGCTGAAGTCCAGCCACTCTTCTGATGAGCGCAGCATATCATAACTGGATTTGATATTTCTGATCATTTTAAAAATCAGAAAATCAAGCTCAAGCCCGTACCTTTCATAAAGGTTTCTGAGGAGCAGTGACTTTTCAAGAGCCGATAATTTTTCATCTGAATCTGTGGCATTATCAGCTATGGCGGCCAGTATCCATTGTAGCAGCAGCAGATAATAAGCCGCATCGTCACGATTTTCCACTGAATCTAATGCTGCCTGAAAATACCGCTGTGCCTGCTGAAGGTTTTCGATCAGCTCTTTTATATCATCGCCGTCTATATTTTCCGAAATGACGAACAATCCCAGACATATCAAACACTGGCTGGCTATATCAGCATTGGGGCTATCAGAAAGCCTTTTAAGGTTTTCCTTTGTCTGAGCCGTGAATACTTCTGGAAAATAGGGCAGATATTTCAGGCTTATAACCAGCAGTTCCTCCTGATCGCTGTTCAAAAAATCATCAACCAGCCCGGCAGTTTTAAATCTGTTGGCCAGCATTCCCGTTAAGGTCAGGTCACTGATAATTTTAAAGCAGGAGCGTCTTACATAGAGGTTTGGAGAGTTCTCTGCTCCCAAAAACAGAACATCGGACAGCTCCGATGCGCTTAACTGACTGGCCTCATCACCGGTGTAAAAGTTATCTAAAAACAAAACCTGCTCAAAGATGCTTCCTGTTTTAAAAAGGTCTGAGTGTTTCTGATAATTATCCATTAAAAAACAAATTCATCTGCGTTTTTCATAAAAGTGCGCTTTTTATCGGTGATCTCAGAGAATTCCCTTAAAGCAGAGCCCACAAATATCTGCAGTTCATTTTCAAATCTGTCATTCACATTTTTAAAAATTTCCGCTAGCCCTTTAAGATGCTGGGGCACCATTTCTTCGCTTCCGGGCGAGTCAAATATCAGAAAGCGCGGATGTCTTCCCAGACTGTGTTCAATATCGAGCTGGATCAGACTGAGATAAAAAGCCAGTTTTGCCCTGAGTTTTTCCCCTTCGCTTAAGTCATTAAAGCCGATCTGCACTTCATTCTGGGTGTATATCAATTCATATTTTTCATTAATGCTGACCTTTGTAATGCTTTTCAAACCAAAGGCATTCACTTCTTTGAGTATGAGTGTCTCCAGTTTTTCTAAAATATCCTGATTTAACCTGCTTCTTTTTTTTTCCAGCGAAGAGAGTGCAAACTCCAAAACAGCTCTTTTTAGATTCAGGCTTTCAAACTCTTCCGAAACTGGGCTGATTTCGGCGCGCTTTATTTCTTCAAGCTGGAAATCCAGCACGGCCTGTTCCTTTATAAGCTGTTCCTTCTTTTCGAGCTGCTCTTTGTGCTTTTCACGTTCTCTGCCTATCTGGGCAATATGTTCTTCTATTTCACTCATTCTTTTGTTGTCTGCTTCGGCAGATGGAAGCGAAGAAATCTTTTCATTGTAATTTTCCGCATTCTTTTTTGCCTCGCCTATAAGTACTTTTTTCTCATCGAGACTCTTAATTATTTTTTCCAGACGCTGCTGATGCGTTGTAATTTCCTGCTGGATCTGAGCTGATTTCTGGTCGATTTCATCCTTCTCTATCTTCTGATCCTTTGGTTCTTCTCCACACAGGCTGCAGACATGATACTCTTTCTCCTTTTCCTTTTTAGTCTCGCTTACTGTGATTTCACAGTGCGGACAAGACTTAATATCCAGATTGGTAAAGAAGCTCTGAGACTGGCTGTAAAGCTCCATGTTCAGGACCTGCCTTTGAAGCCTTACAATTTCCGCTTCCACTTTCTTCCGGTCGCTCTTCAGGTTATCAGATTCATCTTCAATACGGTTTTGCCTTGATTTTTCCCCTTGATAGGACTCAGTAAGTTCTCTATGCACTTTTCTGACTCTGGCAACCCTTTGCTGAACTTGGGCATATTCCTCCAATAAAGGGCGCTCCTGAAAAATAATTGCTACATTATCGATTCCTGTCTGCAGTTCCGCTGTTACTTCGTTATATCTTTTCTCAAGTCCCGCTTTCAAAGATTTGGCCGTATCGGCCTTTGTTCCGCTGACAAGCTTTAGTTGTCCAAGACTCACATTCACGAGGTCCTGCTGCACTTTTAGCATATTTATAGGATAAGTGAGTGGCAGTCCCAGAACCATTTCGAAGATTTTTTTTCCCTGCAGTCCAATGCCTTCCTGTTCGAAGAATAAATGCTTGTAATTACTGGATTCCAGATAAATTGATTTAAAATAGGTCGCCCAGCTCAGACTTGAAGTATTTAGGTCAACTGAATCCTTTGCGCTGTTTTTCTGGGTAAATTTCAAGACATAATATGAAAACTGCTCAAAAAAGAAACTCTGGAGTTTCTCTTCAAGTTCCAGTGCGCTTCTAAAAGAAAATTCAACCTGTTTATCCAGCGTATCGAGCTTAAATCCGCTTTTATAACTTTTGTACTGGTCAATGCTAAAACGGTAAAGGCTCCCCCTGTCGCGCCCGGTGCGATCAATATGGCAGGTATAAGTCACTTTACCTACGGTAAACTCCAGCAGAATTTCCTCTATCCAAGGCTTTATGTCTTTTTTGATGCTATCCTTTCCGGTAAGGGCAAATTTTATGATCTTGAATACGGTTGATTTTCCTTTCTGGTTATCGGCAATCCAGATATTAATTCCGCTGTGGAAAGGCTGGTCAAAATTTAACACAGCTCCGGAATTCCTTATCCCTGAAAAGACAAGCCTGTTCAGACGGAGCGCTTTACCTACAGAAGCCGGACTGTCTTTGTTGTAGCTTTCTTCCAGAAAAAGTATATCTTCTATTTCCTGAACAGATAATTTATCCTCGAATTGTTTGTAAACAAAAGCAACAAAGTCCCTGTAATTAATATCTGTACTGCTCATAATAACTGTTTATTAAATCTCTGCTCATAGGCGTTCCTTACTTTTGCATTTATATTCTGAATATGGCTCTTATAGGAGATATTGCTGTACTCTGCATAATTATATTGTCTGGTTTTGAGCTGGGAGCCCGTAAAGTGTCCGAAATATTTTTTAATAAGTTCACAGCGCTGGAAATACCACTGCACTGCAGGAATTGTCTTCAGATGGCTTTCGATCCTTTCGGCACAGTAACGGGTAACGTAATAATTTTTATCATATGTTTTTCCATCAGTTCTTCGTCTACTTTCGTGTTTAAGAAAACCAATGCTGACATGAAAGGCTACCGCTTCATCAATGCTTTCATAAGCCCCGTGGAAAAATTTCTCCATTTCTTCCACCCTTAGCTGGGGTTCATTATTTAAATAAATGCCTTCAATAACAGAACTTACTTCCTCTGAGGAAATAACATTATCGGTATCCGTCAGATCCATGAGTTCCATTGAAAGGAAATCGGGATATCTGAGCAGAAAATCCAGCGCCTGAATTTTTATTTCAGTGCGGAACAGTCCAAAATAAGGGGAACCGCCATCCTGGCTGCGCTCGCAGAAAACATACAGGATTATTATGATGCGCAGCCTGTCCCTGTATTTTCTGAGAAAATCCTCCATAAGATAAATAAATTACAAATAGTGTTTTTAAATAAATTAAGATTTTTCGCTAATATATAAATTATTGGCTATGTATTTAAAAATTAAATGTGTAATAAATCACACCAAATCGAGTGCCCAGTTTTAAAAAAGCGAAATTGAACAGGATGCTATTCCGACATAGAGCGCCTAAACACCATAATAAACTGAAGGCGCTACAAAGCGCCTTCATCTACAAAGGAATAATAGGTTTCGGGAGTAATGATAATATGATCCAGCAGTGTGATATCCATAATTCTGCCTGCTTCTTTTACTTTATTAGTTATCTGCTTATCCGCCTCAGAAGGCTTCACCTGTCCTGAGGGATGGTTATGAATCATGATCAGTGATACTGCATTGGCTTTAATTGCTGCAGCAAAAATCAACCTGAGGTCAACTGAAGTGCCGGCAATTCCTCCCGATGATACTTCGTACATGCCCAATACCTTATTGGACTGGTTCAAAAGCAGGATCTTAAACTCCTCAAAAAATTCGATTGTATCTGGATTCCAGAACTGGAGCACCAGCTGGTAAACTGTTTTGGAGGAACTAATATAAGGTCTGTCTGATGCTTTTACTTTTGTTTTGTAGACCAACTGTATTTCTGCCACCTGATTCCAATTTTGAAGTGTTTTTGAAGTTTCCATGATTTCTTAAGTTTAAAAATTAATAATGGAACCTGCACCGGGAATGAGAAAGCGAGCGAAAAAAGCAACGCAATAAAGCAGGTTTTTCCGCCTGCATTTATGGGGGAATTTTTTTCGGCGAACCGACTTTCCTTCCCGAACTTTGTTTCGGAATTAAGCCTGAACCCCTAAGGCAATATCCCCGCCTGTAAGTGTCTGCTCGCCGATATTGCACAAAAAAGCCGAAAACTAAATTTCGGCTCTCTTTTCTTTTTTGTTTTGAAGTCGCTTCTTTATCTGATAGAGGTTCTGATGAAGAAGCTTCAAAATCTGCTTATGATGCGGGGAAACCCTGTTTTTGTCTCCCCTGCACTGCAGAACCTCAAGTGAGGGAAGCGCCACCTCTATGGTCTCCACAGGCTTGTTCTCGAATCTAGCCGACAGGATAAGGGAGTTTCTCTTCTTGTAGTATTCATTGGCAAATACGCAGTGGCGGAGCATATCGCCCTGTTCGAGAAAATCTTGCACACTTTCCATCACGCAGATGGAAAGATTCTCACGAGTGAACTCCAGTCCGAAAAACTGTTTCTTCTGCTCTTTATAGCCAATCTGGGCCTGCTGTATTTCTTGGCGAAGCTCTTTTATATGCTGACGCCTTTGGATTATGCGTTTTCTCTCCACAAGCCTGTCGTGCACCTTTTCCAAATTCTCAGGACATACATTATCTGCATTATTCAAATCCTTTTTGAACCATCTGAGCAGGGAGATGTAATCTTCCCACATTGTAAAATCCTTTACCTTGTAATGGTTCTTAGCGCAGGTTTTGACTGCCTGCCAGTTCTCTCTTATGTGCTGTGAGTGCGAAACTAAATAATGGGCAAGAAAATCGGTCTGTCCTGTCTTTAGGAGCGTCTCTGCATGTGAATCTTTCAAAAGGGCGGTAAAGAGAATCTGCGGAGCAATGCCGTAGAAACTGCCCTTGAAGCCGTTTCTTTTCAATACCGAAATCGCCTTTGAAGATGAATAAACCTTATAAGGATTAATGCGGTATTTTGGGGAACTCTCAAAACTTTTCGGGCGGATTTCAAGGGAAGTATAATATTTCCATGCATCATAGGCCTGCGAGAAAACATTGGTGCCGAGAGAAAGCGTTCGTACCTCCGCTTTCACGTTTATCCAATGCTGCATCACTTCCTTATGAAAATAAGTCGGCATACAGTTCTTTTTCATGTCCTTGTGCGAACAGATGATGCGCACCACCTGAAATCCTCCGCACACATCCAAAACAGCAAAATATTCTATTTCTTTGAAATGCACCTGATTATATTGCTGCATTTTCAGCCTGCCTCTGCATGCTGTACAGTTGATATACTTTTGGCAGGATGCTTTCTGAGCATCAGGCTTCCACGAGTGTGCACAGTCAAGGCAGTGGAATTTCCCTCTTGAAGGCACGCCCCATTTGATGAAAATATTTCTCTCTGCCCAAACCTGCATCTTTTGGGTTATAGGGGCAAGGGTCTCACTCAGGGACACAATCTGCTTTTCGATGATGGTTTTAGGTATCATAGGTCAAAAAGTGTCAATGTTCTTGATTCGGCTTTGGGAGCAATGACTGCCGTTTTTACTACGGCAGTATTCTGCGGAAGTTCGGGCATAGTAGTAAACAAATCAGCCTTTGCAGGCGGACTAGCCACTACCCTGCAAATAATTGGATGAGGCTGTCCGATGCTGTCATCGGTGTAGTATTTGACCGCCATGTCAAATATTTCCTGATTGTCAAAGGCGCACAGTCCTGTTTTTTTTACCTCGCCGAAAATGTAATTGCAACAGTTTTCCAAGTTTTTGGATTCCTTGGCGAAGTCCTTTGCAAAGACAGCATCGGCAAGGGCGGTCTGATTGAGGTAATTTTCTATAGCGGTCTTAAAGTTTTCTGAAGCTTTCATAAGACATGATTTAAGATGAAACAAAAAGTTTATTCAAAAGAGGTTCTGTAGATGTCATAACAGTATTCTTCAAAACAGAGCCAACACATAAAGGTGTAGTGAGGCAGATCGTAGCGGTCTTTTACAGCTTCCCCAAGGAAATCTTCCATTTCTTTTCTGATGTCTTCCAAATCGTCTAGATGTTCGATGTAGAATTTTTTACAGTCGGCATGATAAATAAACTGGGATATCATACCGCTGATGCATCCCCCTTTCTGCATGTCTTCAAGGAATGCTTTTAGCTGTTCTTTTTTTGTTCCTTCATAGGACTGCATTTCTAAAAGGACAATCCTTTGGAATGCATCGTGAACTTCATACTCGGCGTATATTGATTTTTTCAAGGCTTTCATAACTCATTTCTTTAGGCTTGTATAATTGATTCGAATTAAAAAGGCAGGTCGTCAGGCTGTTCCTTTTTGCTATTTTTGGCGGGAACGGCAGAAGCCTGCAGGGGCTGAGAATCTGAGACAAACACCAATATTTTGATGTTGCTTGTGTGAAAAGTGAGGCTTGCTACAGCCTTGCCCTCAGAATTTATATAGGCGTTCACTCCTACTCTTCCGTAGAGTTCCACCATTGCGCCTTTTTTGAGCCATTGTGCAACACCTGCGCTGAGCCAATACGAGCACTCGATATAGGTGACTATTTTTGTTGTTTCTGTACTTCCTTTGGCTTTGTAAGTATCGTTAACTGCTATAGAGAAGTTTACCACCTCCCTGTCTTTTGCTGTTTTGGCAACAACTGCATCCCTTGTCAAACGTCCCGTGATTTCCATGATTTCTAAATTTTAAGTGATTACTTGTTTTAAAATTCTTTTCCCCTGCCTTTCCCACAAAATGTTTTCAAAAGAAAAACGGAAAAAAAGAAAGCAGTAATAAAGCGGGCATCAAGGAAACGGAGGGCTATAAGTCCCGGAGGGCGGCAGCGCCGTTATGCGCCTGCAGGATCCGGCGCACGCTAACTTGGCTGCCTTTTTATCCGTTTCGAATGAAAACTGTAATCTCTAAAAACTTGATTATATTTGATTTCAAAAAGATTGTGCAGGCAGTAAAAAACTGCAGAGATTTGCTAACTAAAATGCAGGATATGGATAAGGGAAGCCAGAAGAAAATACATTTCAGAAGTGGTATAGATACTTCTTTACTAGCGGAAAAACCAGAACATTCATGGACCAACATCCTGCCGCAAAGGTATTTTAACCTTATAGACCGGGATATCTATTTTACCCGGATTCTTGAAAACCAGAAAGAAGGCAAAGTCGAACTCCAGAAGATGCTTGATGAGGCAAGAAAGGTTATCTTTTCGAAAGAAGAGCTCATATACTGGTTTCATAAGATTAAAGAAGATTCCGTACACGAAGCTGAAAACATACTTATCAAACATGAGGCGTCCTTTTTTTCGGAGGAAAAAGACATTGATTTTGAAAGGATAGGATTTCTTATAGGCACTTATGAGGAAGCTGAAAAATTCCTGTCGATAATGACTGCAATTGAACCTATAGAAGACGAGAGGGCGCATTATTCCCTACTAGACGAACTTGAAAAAATTGATGAACAATTTCTCGAGACAGATGAGATCCCTGGCTACTATAACGTCCAGACCCATCCAAAAATCAAGCTTAGAACGCATCAGCTGAAAGATTTAAGGCACGACTGGGATGAAATGCTGAAAAAGCATGCTGATTCTGAAAATACATTTGAAGGATTTGGAAACATTGCCTATCTGCTGGATCAGTATCATACCGAATTTGTATGGGCAATATATCAAACAAAGCCAAGAGGAAATATTAAAGCGCTTCTGGACTTCCACTACAATTCATTCAGCAGGGAGAAAGTCCTATTTCTTAACCATATAGAATTCAGGATACTCCCGAGATTGGTAAATATTACAGGTACGAGCCATAAATTGTATGAGGGATTATTTTATGAATGGCTGAATGAAAAAAGAGAAAAACTCACAATTGAGGAGAAGGATTTTTTATTAAGATCCGTGCTCAGCGTATGCATGACATTTCTGGATAATGTTTTTGAATATAGAAAATCCAAAAGTGAGAATAAATATAATATACTGATACGCAATTTTTTGAAGCACGCACTCAGCAGCCGCAATTGGAGTGTAAAAGACCAGTCTATGGGAGGAACGACGGATCCAGCAACTGAATCCAACACTTCGGGAATTGCCTTCAGAGACATTATAATTGAGAATGAACATTCAGATCATATATCGGCTATGGAATGCCTGAGAATAAAATCTATTCCAAGAGATGAATCGACAGATACAATAATAAGGGACCATCTGGTAAAAATTTTCCGAAATGAACCTCTTGGAATCAGCCCTCTATTTATAGTGGTGTACTGCGAGAGCAAATCTTTTGAAGAAACCTGGAAAAAATATCAGACTTATATTGAGCAGATAGATTTTGGAAAATATCAGAGTCTGGGCATTGATAAAGAATTTGAAATAGATACCCCAGCTAATTTAAAAATTGCAAAAATAAACCACTTCAGAAGTTCAAAAAATGTTGAAATTTATCATTTATTCATAAATATGAATCCTTAATGAGAGATCTTAATTAATTTTTTATCTGCAAATCAAACACTCCAGCGATAATAAAAACCGGCTATGAAATCTAATCTTTTAGTGTTTTAAGCAGTGTACTGTAGATTGCCGCAGTCAGATTTTCGTTTACTCCATACTGCAGGACGTGTGGCTTCCAACGGTTGACGGTCTGGAATACATCGGCTATGATACCCAACATCGATGTATTCGTAATTGTATGATATAGCATTCTTAATATACATAATTAAGGGCTTAATGCGTAAAATATCATTCAAATTTAAAAAATTTTAAATAATATTTTTAAATGAATAATCATTACAGTTTAATTTTTTATCATTGCCTACTAATAGAAAATTCATCTACGGATCTTAAAGCTATTAAATCAGATTTAAATGTTTATTAAAATATTTAACCTGCAAACTACCATCATCCAAAAATTTCAAATAAAATAAAACTATTTTTTTAAAACCAAATACACCAGTGCGGGATCATTCAGTAGGCGTTCCATTTCGGAATGAATTATATCCTGAACATCCTGTTTTATCTGCAGATAATTCCGCTGAATCATCGCATTATTAAGTTTACGAACCGGGGGGATTTCTTTGTAGTTTTCCATTTCTTTTTTGAGCGCTTTATGATCATTAATAATTTCACTATGAAAAGTTTTAAGCTCAATTTTACAGTCCGGGTCATCTGCTACCATACCCACAAATTCACCAGAACTCAGCCCTGATATTTTCGAAGGGGGCACAGCCGATTCCAATTGTTTTGAGCGGCTGACAGAAGTGTCGGCACTGTTAATGGAAAGGCTTTCCCTATCCTGCATAATTTTTCCGAAACGTTCTGATAATTGTTTGGATGTATCCCCTGTAACCTGCCCGCTTATAATATTTCCAACAATATTCATAATTACATCTGCCTGCTCGCGCCCGTAGTCTTTTCGAAGCTGGCTGAAATCCTGGATTCCTAAACAAGCCGCTACTTTGTTACTTCTGGCTGTTGCGATCAGGCTGTCCATATTGTTAAGATAAATTGTCGGGAATTCATCAAAGATGAGACTGGATTTCATTTTCCCTTTTTTATTTACAAGTTTCACAAGACGGTTTACATATAGAGATAAAACAGCCCCGTAAATCTGTATTTTCTGAGGGTTGTTTCCCATGCATACAAGCTTAGGTTCATCGGGGTTATTGATATCCAGAGTAAAATCATTTCCTGATAAAACATAGTATAACTGTGGGGAGGAAAGTCTCGCCATAGCGATCTTTGCAGTAGCAATCTGCCCTTCCAGCTGGTCTGTGGCTTCTTGGAGGTAAGCATTAATAAAAGGGTTTATCAGAACCTCAATTTCCTTCTCTGTTCTGAGCAGCGTAAAGAGACTGTCGTAATCAATCTGCATGAGTTCAATGACATGAGGCAGGGTGCAGAACTCACCATCTTTATATTTCCTGAGATACCAGATTACGGCCGATAAAAAATTGATCGGAGACTCTACAAAAAAGTCCCCCTGCCTTTTAATCCATTCCCTGTTAAGCCCCATCAGAATAGTCCTTGCTGATTCCGAAGCATCTGTTATATCTTCCATGCTCTGAGGATCCAGCGGATTACACCTGTGCATAATCTTATCAAAATTTATAAAGTAACATTTGGGCAGGATTTTATAAGCCTGTTTATTATTTTCAAAAGTATTATAGACGATCTTTGACAGGTCATCGTACTTGAAATCATAGACAAACATACTGAAGCCTTTTTTTATATGCTGGGTAATAACATGACGGATCACAAAATAAGATTTTCCAGATCCAGGCGTACCCAGAACCAGCAGCGCACGAAAAGGATTTATAATATTTATCCAGCTGTTTCGAAGTTTCTCTTTTAGATAATATCTGGCAGGCAGATTAATAGAATATTCATTCTCCAGTAGTCTTTCTTCCTGGGGAAAAGTCTCATTGAGCTTATTGAAAATATCCTTGGGGTTCAGCCCGTTTTTTATAATCCGAGAAAGTAGGGTCCCCCCGGAAAGCATCATCAGAAATCCCGTCGAAGTAATTACAATATAAACTATTGCTTTATACGTCTGCAATGAAAATAACAAAAGTGCAAAATAACTTATAAAATAAATGAGCATTCCAGAAATACAATAAGCAAAAGCAGTTTTGTAACTGAGCTTTTCATTTTTTCTTCCTTTTGCACCAATGAGCGAAATCGCGAGAAATCCAAGGGCAAAAAATTTCGATTTATGAAAATTATCAAATAATCCCGCACGATAAATACCTGCTAAAATTTTATCGGTAAACTCACTTACCAGCTGCCACTGGTTGAAGGCTGAATAACAATAATAGTAAAAGTGAATCATCAGAATGATAATCCCTATGAGTCTTGTCATATCAAGAATCTTTCTCAGTGCCTGTTCATTTTCTCCCGTCTGCATTCCCATGATATTAAATTTTTATTGATTATCTGACTGCCCTTTTCTTTTTCTCTTCCTGCGTTTTGATTTAAGCTGATTGGGCAGGTAAGTCTGTACGGATTCCATCCGGGTCAATACATCCAAAACTTTAGCCAGAGCAGTATCGAAATTATCCGTTTTACTAATTTCAAATAAATCTTTATTCGATATATTTCCCTGTATTTCAACTTTGGATTTTATCTTTATGTCCTTATCGGAACCCTGCAGAGTTTTACCCCTTAAATTACAGCGTTCTTGTACTGCCTTTGCGCTGTACTGTTTGCCTAAATCACTTCCATTAAACACACATTTTGTAGTATGATCCACATAGGTGATGCCGTAAATCAATCCGGCAGCACTTTTTCTTGAAACAATATTAATCCCTTCTTTTTCGAGCAATTTTCCGAGCTCGGAAAATGAAATACTTTTATTAAGAAACGCCAGGTCGACAGCATTCTTTATCCTGTTTTTCATCGATATATCACCGTTGCCGACGGACATAAATTTTTGTTCTAAAAATTTAAGAGTCGGCTTATTATAAAAGTCACTGGCTTTAATAGGAACCCCGATAGGTTTTCCATCGCTGTCAAGTATGCGGTACACCAATCCTTCTGCTTTAAAAATCCTTGAGTCTTCAGATCCCCGATCAGCAAAAACATTGTAAAGCTTGAGCACAGCATTGAGTTCAGAAAGACTTGAATATTTATAGGTTGAAAGCACTCCGTCAAGCACTGCTGCAATCGCTTTTTTTGACTGCATTTTTCCGTATGCAATCTTCTGAAGACTGACAGGTTTAAGTACTTTATTTATATTATTTTTACGGCCCTGAGCGGCCACTAAAGAGAACATCTTCTCTATTTCTTTGCGGGCTGTTTCAGACTGGTTCCTGCCAATATTGTGCATATCGATCCTGCTTCCATCCTGCTTAACCTTTATGGACACCAGATGAATATGCGGGTGCCCCGCATCATGGTGGCGGTATACCAAGTAGGGCTGCTCGCCAAAACCAATTTTCTGCATATAGGCATCTGCAATCTGCATTAATTTTTGGTTGGTTAAGGAAATTTCAGAGGGATCAAAATTCAGCGAAATATGTACACTATTGCGCTTTACATTCTCATTTAAAGCATTTTGATTGAGCAGTCTGCTGAGCTTCATTGTAATGCTCATTTTATCGGCTTCAAGAGGATAATTCCCCTCACCTATGCACTCCGCTGCACCTTGTTTTACCTTATTTTCATTATAGTTGAAAATGTTATGCAGTGAATTTCCGGTCTTAATTACTGCAACCATTTTCGGGAGATTTTCTCAATATATTTATTTATCTCTTCTACCTTATTGAAAAGTATTCTGCGCTCCAGTTCATAAGTGATAATCCAGGTTTTAAATTCCGCAATCTGCTGCAATGTATGGAGCTTTTTTACGGCCTGATTAAAGTTGTTTCCTAACGCTTTAAGTTCAGTTCTTAGTCTGATAATCTCAAACATAAATTCATCTAAGGACTGATTGCGGTAGTTCGATGTGATGGGTTTATTGAATATAATTTTCCTTAGATAATCACTAAGTTTTCTGCAGGTGCTTGCCTTCCATTTTTTTTCTATTTCTGCATACTCCCAAGGTGTAAAACGCAGGCCTACAATGCGTGTTCTGTTTGAATTTTCCTTTTCCATCATCTTTCATTTTCATTATTTTCAAACTCTTTTTCTTCTTTCAGTTTCACTGCTCACGAGTTCCGAGTAAAGAGCAGCCAGATTCGGTTGTTTAACAACCGGACATCTGGCCGATTGCAGGAACGTGGCAATCTTTAAACTATTTTAAATATCATTTTAGAATTTCTGCATTTCTGCAGATCACTTAAATCAAATCACAATAGACACATTCTTAGAAAACATCTAAGGACTGTTTCTAAAACTATACGAAGTTAAGTAAGCTCTAGCTATTCAGCCCATCATGGACATATTATGTCCATGATAATTAAAAAGTCTATTTATACTTTTGTGTTAATAAATATTAATTTAAAAACGTGAAAATTATGATGACAACAAATGATGTAGCAAGGGTTTTTGATACTATACTTAGTATTCCCGGGATGAATGAGACGGTAAAGATTGATTTGAAAATTTCACGCAAAAATGTACTGCTCCTAAATCATGTGATTGAGCGTGGGCTCACGGCGCCGGATGATGAAAAATCATCTATTTTGGTTTCTGCAATCCCTAAGGAAAACCTTATGGATTTAAAACAGCTTGCAGAGGAGTGCCTTCAAAAAGCAGGTCTGGCAGAACTTCGTGAAAAGCTGCAGAACCTCAACCAATCCGGAAAATAAACTGATTTAAAATTTACCGGACTTAATGCCAATAAAGAGAAATCTTATTGGCATTTTTTTTCGTTCTTTATCTATCTAAAACTTTGCTTTTTTTTGTTTTTAACTCACAATTGATTGTTTTTGAAAAATACCGGCTTGTTTTAGGTAACAATTACAACCTGTTGTAATTTTGCCTCAGTTCTATTAAGTTAAATATTTATCCTAATCAAATAAATTCGAACTACTGCAGAAATCTCCAAACAATTGTTTTAAATATACCTACAGAAATCATGAAGTTAAACAGCAACCTAGGCACTATTGCCAAAGAAATAATCTGCCTCCTGTATGTGATGCTTTTTGTGTATGCAGCTGTAAGCAAATTATTGGATTTTGAGAATTTCCAAGTACAGCTGGGACAGTCTCCATTATTAAGCGCTTACGCCTCTTACATATCATGGATGGTGCCCACGATCGAGCTATTAGTTGCCTTTCTGCTCTTTATTCCGAAATGGCGCGATTACGGTCTTTATGCCTGCCTGTGTTTAATGACTATGTTTACGGCATATATTTATATTGTCTTGAATTACAGCTCTTTCGTTCCCTGTTCCTGTGGTGGGATTTTAGAGAAAATGAGCTGGAATGTTCATTTAGTTTTTAATTTTTTTTTTGTTGGATTAGCTGTCGTTGCAATTGTTTTGAATTATAGATCTAAAACTGAAAAAATTAGTGTAAAAAACAAATTCTCACCAATTAAAGCTATTCCGATTTTCATATCCTTAAGTATAGTTATTATTATCGCTTTATTTGTCTCTTCGGAAGAAATCATGGAGCACAAAAATCCATTTATCAGGCGATACATCAAACGAACTGTACAGCTTGTCCATTCCAAAGATTTAATTTATAATTCTTATTATTTTTCCGGAAGCAGTCCAGATAAGCTTTATTTAGGAAATTACACCACGCCATTGCAAATCATCTCGATTGACACCTCATTCAAGTTTCAGGATACACACTATATAGAAAATAGTGATCCTAAAATTCATTTTCGCTCTATCAAGATTTTAGTTAGGGAAAAATATTTTTATCTAATGGATGGTAGTGTTCCAAGCATATCAGCGGGCAGTACTGAAGACTGGGAGATTTCCATTAAATTAAAAGGGCTTCCTTATTTTACGACGGCGGAACCCATTGACACATCATCTTTTATATTCCGCAACAACAATGGGATAAAATCGGCCAACATTCTCGGCATTTACACTGCAAATAATGAAAGGAAAATTCAGTATAAGCCAAGTCTGCTGAAAAAGCAGATCGATGGAATTTTTGACACCGACGGCATACTACATTACAGCAGTAAAATGAAAAAGGCTGTGTATGTTTATTTTTATCGTAATGAAATTATAATGGCAGATAAAAATGGAAATTTAGCCTATCGCAGCAAAACAATTGATACTTTTTCAAGAGCAAAAATCAAGGTGTCCTATCTCAAAAACGAAACTGTCCGTAAGATGTCCGCACCACCTCTTACGGTTAATTCACTAAGTACGCTTCATAATAATCTATTGTTTATAGAATCGAAGATTCCAGGCCAATATGAAGATCCTGCTCTTTGGAAACACGCTTCGATAATAGATGTTTATGACATCTCAAAAAAAAGTTATGTTCTGAGTTTCCCAATCTTTAAAATAGGAGATGACAAGCTTAAATCCCTATACTTAACTGATAAGTATCTTTATGTTTTAATTGGCACAAAAGTTTTGATGTACGAGCTGAAAGAGAACCTTAAAAATGCTATGCAAACCGATCAACACACATCCATTGAATAATTTATAAAAGTATACCGGCCGGTGCCAGGAAATAAGATCGAACACCTGTAGAAAATAGTAGATCAAATAACCTTAATACATATTATTATGAAAACCACATTTTTAAAATCGACAATGCCATTTGCACTTGTTGCAGTAATGGGAATTTCGGGCGCTTTTTTGACCACTTCGATGCAGAGCGCATCAAAGCCGCCTGCTCCGGGATACATTAACAGCACTACAAAGCCTTGTGATGTTCCTGTAAACTGTGACAGTACTCCCAAGCCACAAATTTGTGAAGCCAGTGGGCAACAGGCTTTTGGGAAAGCCAACAATTGTCAACAGGTGCGTTATCGTTTAAATTGATTAACAAGATCTCTAAATGCAATGCAGTTCTATATAAGAACTGCATTGTTTTTTTTAGTTAACGGCCTCTTTTGGCCACCCAACTGACTGGTCATTTTTCAGATAGTAATCAAACCACTGATTAATTCTCAAACTCAAATCTTTTTGATTTTTTTCTTTCATTAGGATATGTTTTTCATCCGGATATAGCAGCATAGTCGCTGGTTTTCCCAACCTTCTAAGTGCCATATAAAACTCTACACTCTGGTTCCAGTTTACGTGCCAATCTGATTTACCTGCCCATATTAAAATAGGAGTCTTGATAGAGGTGGCATTAGTTATAGGAGAATTCCTGGAATACAAATCCGGATCCTCAAAAGGGCTTTTTCCCAGGCGCCACTGCTCGCTTTGAAAGCGGGTCATATCAGAAATACTAAGATCCCACCCGACAGTCAGATAAAAACTGGTCAAATCAGCAATAGAAGCTCCCGAAACTGCTGCTGCGAAAATGTCTGTCTGAGTGATTATGAAATTGGTCTCATATCCTCCAAAGGATTCTCCCATTAAACCTATCTTCAATGGATCTACGAAGTTTTTGCCTATTACATGATTGGTTGCACTAACAACACAGTCAACTGTGTTTTCTCCAACTGTGCCAGTCTCATGTTCAATATCTGGACATAATATCAGGTAGTCTTTTGTTGTTATTACAGATTCATTAAAGCCATTGCCCGACAACAAAGTAGGGTTGATATATTTATGAACATTATGCGACTGCTTTTCATAAATATAGACAATCATGGGATATTTTTTATTGGTATCAAAATTGGAAGGAAAATACAAAATACCTTTTAACTCTTTACCTGCTGCATTGCGGTATGTAATAAGTTCAGAAGTGCTATGCTGGAACTTCTCGTAATGCGCATTGCTCTGAAATGTGATTTTTTCCATAGAAGAATTGTTCTTTGCAACTAGACGTGGAGGAAGATCAAATCTTTGTTCCTGATATATATACAGCTCCGATTTTTTTATGTAATGCATATGGTTTAAAAAACTGCTGCGGCATATAATCTGTTCTATTGCACCTGTTTTTTCTAAACTGCAATATCCTGTCTTGCCATCATCATACTGCGTACGAAGAATGAGTCTATCATTTAAATCAACAACAATGCTTTTAAAGCCGTCAAAATTTCGCAAAAGGAGATCATAATCTCCAAGTGTATTAATTCGATATATAGTTTTATCTTCTCTTCCTTTGGTGAGTCTTCTGCTTAATGTGCCGTTGTTCTTTATTCCCCAAATATCATATTGGTCATATAATAAGATTTCCTTCTCGTCCGGAGTCCATCCAGGATTTCCGTATGCTGCATCTCCTCCTAATCCATTCACTCTGCCAAAAAAGGGAACTTTTATATGCTGTGTAATGTTGATATGAATTTTCATCTTAACATCATAAATCCACCAGTTCTTGTCCTTATAGTACGCAACAAACCTGCCAGACGGCGATGGCAGCAGATCTGTATGGTATCCGCTTTGTTTTTTAACCATAATTTCTTTTTGACCAGTATCAAGATCCACTAAATAATAATCCCTTGGAGCCACAATTTCAAACTGGGGTTCGTATTGTTTAGGGTTCGATATTATCGCCAAAGTTTTATTGCCATTTAGCATTACACTGGGAAATTCCGAAGAAGAAATTTTCACCACGCAACCATTTGAAGGATGCCAAACCGCCAGATTAGCCTTCTCATAAAATCTCCCAGATGATTGTTCCAGGGGATAGATCCATTTATCGGCGGTATTCCAAACTTCCACCCCGTCCCCTGCTTTTTGTTCAACCTCTATATTTGTGGAATTAAGTCCAAAAAAGACTTTATCCAAATCGGACGATATGGTCAGGGGATAACTATCCGTTTTATCAAAAATTTTATCAGATGCAAAATTGTTAAGTTCCTTTTGATTAAGCCTGAGTATTTTTTTTGTCTCCAGCTTATATAAACAAAGATCAGTACTACTACCTATGGAATCTGATGAACTGTAAAAAGCAACTGCTTTTCCATTCTCCTCCCATGCGAAATTATAAAACACACCATTTCCCTGCCTTGCGATCCATTCTATTGCCGAATTCCGAAGATTTAGAATTCCCACAGAATATTTTTCTTTTTCTTTTATCGAAATAATAATCTCTTTTTGGGTTGGGCTCATTGAAAAATCTGCTACATCATTCACTAAGCTGATTACACCAGTTGACAATTTTTGCAACTGCAGTTGTTTTTCCTTCCGTAAAAGTGTAATAATCTGGTCCGTTTCCGTGGAATATTCGATATGCGTATCCAATGGATAAGACTGGTGCATTCCTGTTTTCAAACTTAAGGATTGGATGCTGTTTTTGTCGTTGACAATAAGGTGCTCATTTCCGGCAAAACGTGGAAAAATGCCACCAGGCATATTAAAGGTTTCTCCGTTTATGGTATTTCGCACAAACAGCGTATCACTTCCGCTTTCATAACGCATTCGATAAGTGATCCATCGGCCATCCGGGGAGGGATTTCCAACGATGAGCTCTCCCCATTTCATATAATCGGATTCTGTCAGCTGTTTTTTTTGCACCACCTGCCCCCATAAGGGACAGGCTACTAATGGCAAAATAAAAAATAAAAATAAAGTCTGTTTCAGCTTCATACACAGAGATTCCTGTTTCTTGCTTCCATAAGGAAAAATATTTTGAGTTTTCATATTTAATAACCGCTGTTCTGCGGGCGTATATTAGGATTAATGCTCAGTTCGTTTTGAGGCAGAGGAAACAGAACATCTGTTGAATTCCAGCCAGTCTTTACAGGATCAAGGACATTATCAATCTGTCCGGAGCGCTTGAGGTCAAAAAAGCGATGTCCGAATTCTGTAAACAGTTCCCATCTCCTCTCCCTTAAAACCGCATCAACAATCTGCTGAGCAGAAACCGCATCTGTATCCAAAAGCCCGGCGCGTTTCCTAATTCTGTTCAAATCTTCTTTAGCGCCTATTAAATCTCCCTGATGCGCCCTTGCTTCTGCCCTTATAAGGTACTGTTCGGCAAGGCGGAAAATTATAGAGTACTCCATTGAAGCGGCAGTATTTTCAAACTCCTTGTATTTGTATGCATGATACCATGTATCAGTCCCGTCGCTGAGAGCCTTTGTCCAGTTTGCTTTTCGAAGGTCATTTTGATCAAAGGATTCGATCAGATTATTAGTTAATGCCACAAAGGGCGGAGGACCAGAAGAAAATATGAAAATACTGGCCTCATCTGTATTTTTTCCGGCCACAGATGGCTGAAACTGCCATATGGTTTCCTTGGAATCTTTTAAGAATACCAGAGAAGCATTATCCTCGATGGTATAAAGATTTGAAGCATTTAGGACCGCTGATGCGGCATTTGAGGCTTCTGCCCATGACTCATTGTACAGATATACCCTTGCCAATAATGCTTTTGCCGCAAATTGGTTGGGGCGTACCCGCCCGGCATTTAAATAATCCTGCGCCAGCATGGCTGCTGCATTTTCCAGATCCGCAATTATATTCCTGTAGATATCTTTTACCGGAATTTTCGAAGCTTCATTATTTATCTTTCGGTCTGTAGATACAATATAAGGGATTTCCCTGTAGAGATTAGCCAGATAAAAATGCACGATGGCTCTTATAAACAGGGCTTCTCCTTTTAGCTGTTCTTTTTCCTTTACGGTGAGTTTGTTGCTTAACTCCACTCCTTCCTTGACGGCATTAGCAGCATAAATCTGATTATAACTAAGATTCCAATATTCTGTAATAGTGGAATTTGCAGGCAGAAGTGCATTGGTATAAAAAGGGAGTGTTGGATCGCCGGGACTTGCAAGGCAGTATAGCTCGTCTGCATAATTACCCAACAGATTGGAAGCGCCTGATGTCGAACCTGAAAGCAAGCCCTGCTCTCTCATTTTAGAATAAATATCGGATAATGCTGCGTTTGCAGTGGAATAGTTATCAAAAACTGAAACTGTAGTTAGTTGTGATTTGGGAAGATCAACTTCTACAAAAGAATCACATGAGGTCAACAACACCATTGCTATTACCTGAAACAGCAATAAATAGTGTATAGAATTATTTTTAAGGGATAGTGTTTTCATGACAAAGTATTAAAAAGTGAGCTGGATTCCAGCAGTAATAATTTTCAATGGTGGCAGAGATCGCGAACCAATAAATTCAGGATCCCCATCCTTGTATTTTGTAAAAGTGAGCAGATTTTGTCCCTGCAGGATTATCTGGCACTGCGTGCTTTTCATATTTAAAGGCAGGTCATATGAAAGGGCTATATTCTTTAAGCGTATAAAAGACCCGTCTGTTATGGAACCTGTACTCTGCCTGAATAGATAGTTGGCTGTAACTGCATCCCCGTTATAACCACTGGTATAAATCTGCTGAGATGCAATATCTCCGGGCTTTGTCCAGCTGACTGCTACGCTTTCCGGTTGATTAGACATCTGTCCGGTGACACCATTATAGTAACTTCTGGTATCCTGTTTTACAAACTGAAAAAGAAAATCAAGTTTTAATCTTCTGTAGGATAGTACATTTTGCAGCCCTCCAAAATACTGCGGGTTGAAATCTACAACACTCTGCCTGTCTTCGGGAAATGAAATGATACCGTCCTTGTTTATGTCTTCGAAAAGATAAACGCCCTTTTGATTGTCAATTCCTGTATAGTTGTAATTCAGTTCAATATTCAAGGGCTTGCCAATACGATATTGCTCTTTGTAGGGAGAGGCAGAAAGCCCGGGAAAACTAATAAGCTTATTTCTGGCAAAAGTAAGATTTAGGCTGGTTGTCCACTTAAAGTTCTGAGTATTGAAGTTTTGGGTCCTTAGAGTGAATTCAAATCCTGTGTTTTGCACAACAGCATCTAAATTGGCCTGCATTGACTGAAACCCTGTAGTTCCTGCCAAAGGTATACCAACCAGCTGATTGGATGAACGGTTCTGATACCACGCGGCTGTTAGAAATATTTTATCCTGCAGGAATCCCACTTCCAGAGCAGCTTCAATTTTTTTATTGGTTTCCCATCCAAAATCAGGATTATAAAGCCGTGATGGCTGCAATCCTACATTTGAATCATAATTAAATCCCGATGAGGTATAAGTATCAAGAAACTGGTAATCCCCGATCTGGTCATTTCCTGTTGTTCCATAACTTGCACGAAGTTTGCCAAAACTCAACCATGAAATATCGTTTAAAAATCCTCCTTTAGTGAAAATCCATGCCATGCCCACGGCTCCGAAATTGGCAAACTGATTACCCGGACCAAATCGGCTTGAACCGTCCCGTCTTCCTGTAAGGTTTACAATATAACGGTCCTGCCAGTTATAGTTGATCCTTCCGAAAAAAGCCTGATATTTATACAGTGCATCATCACTATATAAGACGCGCACTGTAGATGCAGATGCCAGATCATAGATCAAATCATTTGATGTGAAACCACTTCCGAATTGATACAGTCTCTCGGTACTCTGGCTCTGGAAAGTTCCTCCCACCAGAATATTGATTTTACCAAAAGTCATTTCTTTTTCCCAACTTATCTGGGGCTCCACTATCCAGGACTGCCTGTCTGTATTATTTAAATAAATACCGGAAAAGGCACTTGTCAACTGATAAGAAGGATTATAGATGGTAGATGGAGAAGTTCTGGTTTCCTGGTGTCTTAAGTCGGTAAAACCAAAATTACTTTTCAGAACTAAATTATCCAGCAAATCATAAGATAATACAGCGCTAGTAACAAGGTCATTCGTTTTGGATCTGAACTCTGCATCTCTGTAACGAAGCGGATTCTGCCAAGTTCCATTTTCCCAATTTAAATTGCCGGCCGCATCATACAGCGCAGGCGCATTTGGCGCCAGATATCTAGAGATCGCAGTCAGATCATACGCAGGCTGATCATTATCCTGAATATTGTATCCTGCTGAAAAAGTGAGTTTAAACCTATTATCTTCTGAACGATGGCTCATGCTGAACTGTGTCCCTCCTTTCTTGTACATATACTGGCCGGGGAATACGGTAGACTCTGTGTGATAGGTACTGCTCAATAAAAACTGCGTTTTATCAGATCCGCCCGAGAGCGCGGCCTGCACATCCGTTATCTGCGCAGTACCACCTAAAAATTCTTTCTGCCAATTTGTTTCACGATTCTGGTCCCATGTCCCGTTTATATCATAGTCCCATGGATTATACTGATTGAGACCATCATTGATAAAAGCTTGTTTTCTCATTGTAAGATACTGCTGGGTACTCATCAGTTTCATAAATTTAGTTACGGCGCCGGCGCCGGTTGCAGCTTTGACACTCACAACAGTTTTTCCGCCTTTTCCTTTTTTAGTAGTGATCAGCACCACACCATTGGCACCTCTTGACCCATAGATTGAGGTGGCGTCAGCATCTTTAAGTATCTCGATATTTTCTATTGTATCAGGATTTATACTATTGAGCGGACTTGTAACGGTTGGAAATGTGGAGGCTGTCTGATTATAGCCAATAGGATCCGAGGCGTACGGAACACCATCTATTATGTAGAGTGGATTATTACCATCACTTCTAATACTGTTCTGTCCACGGATTTTAATATCGAATCCTCCACCGGGAACCCCTGTCGTCTGTGTAATGCTTACACCTGCCATCCGCCCCTGCATAGCTGCAAGCACATTTGTTACGGGCTGGTTTTCAATATCTTTTGCGGTGATTCGAGCAATGCTTCCTGTACGTTCGCTTTCTTTAATGGAATAGTATCCTGCATTGATCTTCACTTCCTTTAGAGTTGTGGTATCATACTCTAATGAAATATCTATTGATTTTCGATCCTGAACAGGAACAAGAACAGTCTTAAATCCTATAAAAGAAACGATCAAGGTATCCGATGACAAAGCAGAAAGATTGTACTGACCACTGTAATCAGAAATAGTTCCGGAACCACGCTTGTTTTTTATGGCAATAGTTACCCCAGGAAGCGGATTAACACCATCGCTAATAGTTCCCTTAACCTGAAACTGTTGAGAAAATAAAATACTATGCCTGATAGATTTCTCGGCATAAACAGATGAAAAAGAAAAACACAGCCAGATAAAAATTAGGCAATAAAGAGCTTTCCCATCCTTGTTAAATGAAAAAATATTCATAATATTGGATTGGTTAGTTAAACGATGATTTGATTAGCTATGGTCCTCTGCTCTAGTTTAGTCGCTGCTGTAGAGGACCATTTTTTATGCATCAAGTAAACGGCTTAATGTTCATAAGAGAGATGAATTATCTATTTCACAGTCATAAGTTTTTAGAAGGTTTGACTTTATGATGCGAAACTTAAAAAAAATGAAAGGAATATCGCTAAGAATAATAAGAGTTGAGTATAAAAAAAGGCATGGAACTCAGCTTACTGCCTTAGAGGTACTGGTATACCGTGCAACAATAAGTGAGCCCACGCCTATGGCGTGAGCATCTTACTTATTATCTCGTTGCAAAATTACCAGTTTTCTAAGGCGAGATTCTAAGCGAATGCTTCAATATTTTTTTGAAGAGTCGCAAAAATACGATCCTTTGAGGATCATATGCAAATATAATATAAAATATTCCATTGTTCGTGATCGCGAACACTTTTTTTAGTGCGTTTACTTTAATTTGTTAAAATAACTATATGATAATTGCCAAATGACTACTAAAAGTGAAGCTATACAAAGAAATATACTTATCAATAAGTATATCTGCAATTATATTTCGCAGCGTTGGATTGTCAATAGGGTTGATGAAAATGGCAACGAAGTTACTAAAAGACAGTATGCAAAAGAATGTAATTTAGCAACTTCAACGATAACCAAATTGCAAAGACCGGATGGATATAATATACCTTTCGCAATTATAAGTGCCATTTGTAATAAAGAAAATATAGTATTGTCAACTTTTTTTTCTGATTTTGAAAAAGAATACGGGATTTCAATCATTGATAAATATTTAGATAAGAAATAAAAAAAAGATGCTGAAGCATCTTTTTTTAGGATTATAATATTGATAAACAATCGTATATGTAAATTTTAGTTATTTTTATATTTTTAAATTAATATTCAAATATGAAAATTATTAACCCTGAATTTACTGTAATTACAATTGGAATCTCTTTTGTTATTTTGGGCTTTATTATTAGATATAAAATTAATAAACGTAGATTTAATCGTAAAGGTCCTGGTGGTTTACAACATTTTAAAAATTATGAACAAGCTTGGTTAGTAACGTTAATTGAAAGAATATTAATGGTACTATCTTTTATTATGATTGCTACTGGTATAATATTCTCTGTAGCAGTTGTATTTTTTTAAAACTTGTTCTCTCTCATTCTTAATCATAATATATTTAAAAATACCTTCCAATGGTATTTTTTTTATTAAACAGGTATTTATACGGTAGGCTTGTCATCACTAAAGAATTATTTTGCAACTTTTTTAATGACACAAATTACGTAAAACCGTAAACTAAAACAAAATCGGTTTTGTATGTTTGATTCTGAAATTTAGACAATGACATAAAGCTATCTAAAACAGTACTTATTTAAGTAAGTTTATCGCCTAAGTAAGTTGTAGGCAATGCAACCAAAATTGCGCAAAAAACCAAGAATAAAAGACAAAACCTTATCATAAATTTTGAACTATGGGATTATTTGATTTTCTAAAAAAGAAAGAGTTTGAAGAAATAAGAACCCTAAAAGAAAAACTTGAAAAATTTAAATCTATTATTAATATTCAAGATGAGGTTGATAATAAAAAGAAAAAATTAGAACTATTAATTTCACAGAAAGAATCTGAACTGGAGTTACTGATTAAAAACAAAACACGTGAAATTTCAGAAAAGGAAATAGAGCTAAATAAAATTATTTCTGACAAGGAAGTCGAATTTAATTCAACAATTGAGAACAAAAAACAGTCAATAAATTATATTCAAAAAGACTTTGACGAATTAAATCTAAATTATCAAACAGCACTTGAAACATACACACGACTTCGAAAAGATGTTAGTTTATATGAATCAAAATTAGATTTAATAGAATTTGGAATTTATGAACCAATCTATGATTTTGAAAAATCAGAAGATTATAGAACTGAACAAAATAGAATCATTGAAGAACAAAAATTGATGATTCAATCAGAAACGGCTGCAACTTGCAGAACAGAATGGACAATTGATGGAAGTGTTACAAAAGGTAGAGCAACCACTAAAAAATATATAAAATTAGTGCTTCGTGCTTTTAATGGTGAATGTAATTCTCAAATTGCAAAAGTTAAATGGAATAACGTTAATCAGATGAAAGAACGCATTCATAAATCATATGAAACTTTGAACAAACTTGGTGATGGTTATTCAGTTAGCATTTCTTACGAATTTCTTGAACTTAAATTAAAAGAAATTACTCTTGAATATGAGTTTCAAGTAAAAAGACAAGAGGAAAAAGAAGAAATGCGAGCTATTCAAGAAGAATTACGAGAAGAAGAAAAAGCAAGACGTGAATTTGAGCAAGCTCAAAAACAAGCTGAAAAAGAAGAAGAAACTTATCAAAGAGCTTTACTAAAAGCAAGAAAAGAAGTTGAAAAAGCAACTGGCGAATTACAAGAAGAATTGAATTCTAAAATTTTAATTCTCGAACAAGAATTATTAATAGCTCAAGAAAAAAAAGAACGAGCATTGTCTATGGCTCAACAAACAAAACGAGGGCACGTTTATATAATTTCTAACATTGGTTCGTTTGGAGAAAACGTTTATAAAATTGGTATGACAAGAAGACTTGAACCTATTGATAGAGTGAAAGAACTTGGAGATGCTTCTGTTCCGTTTCAATTTGACGTTCACGCTATGATTTATTCAGACGAAGCGAGAACTTTAGAATGCGAACTTCATAAAGCGTTTTCTAATAAAAAGGTAAATATGTTAAACTACAGAAAAGAATTTTTCAATGTTAGTTTAGAAGAAATTGAACAGAAAATTGACGAATTAGGATTTGAAGCAGAATTTACAATTTTACCAGAAGCAATGCAATATAGAGAAACATTAGCTTTATTGGAAAAAATGAATTCTACCGAAGAAACTAAAACTATTGAAGAGATAATTGCAGAAGAATACCCAAATAGCTTAAATTAAGCACTGCCTACAACAGCTACAACGAATTTGGGCAATTGGCATAATGGGAAGTTGGTTTTGTATTTGGGATGATTTACTTCGTATATTAGCTACGCTCGGGTGGCAAATCCGAAGAATGGACTAAATTTAGTTCAAAACCTACTGTTGTAGCAGAACATTAACGGGAAGCTAACAAAATTGTAGATAAAAATCTTTAAATATATGTTTATATTCGATAACAAAAACATTCCTTCTCAATTATTATTGCCCTCAAATTCAGATGAGGATATAAACATATTAATAGGTGAAAATGGTAGTGGTAAAAGCACTTTATTAAATGATCTTTCAAAATTCCATTTAGGTCAAAATTATAATGTGATAGCAATTGCTAATACAATTTATGACAAATTCAATTCGCGGAATCTTCATTTCAAAATACTTAGATCTTCGTTAGGCAAAACATTAGCAAGAAACACAATTGTCAATGCTTTTAAAATTTTAGCAAATGATGATTTGAAAAGACTACGAAACATTGCAAATACATTAGAATATATTGGTTTTGATCCTGTAATAAGTTTTAAATTAAAAGGTGTTAATCCGGATTTTCGAGACAAAGTAATAGATTCGGAATTACCTGGTGAAGAAATAGAAATCTTGATGTATTTTTTAAATAGATATGTGGATAGAGAATTTTACGAAGAAAAAATTGTAAATATAAATTTCAATAATGAAAAATTTGAAGATATCAAAAATTCTTATCTACTAACAATGTTCTTGTATGAGAAACAGTTAAAATCTTTAAAGCTAATTCGTGGAATAGACATATATCTACATAAAAATAATCAACATATTCCTTTAAACAAAGCAAGTTCAGGAGAATTAACTTTGGTAACATCTCTTATTTATTTGACCTCTGTCATAACTGAAAATTCTGTCATATTAATTGATGAACCCGAAAACAGTTTGCATCCGAAATGGCAAATAGAATACATAACGAGAATTAACAACCTATTTTATTTCTATCAACCAAAAATTATTGTTGCAACACATTCTCCATTAATAATAAATGGTGCAGAAATGAATTCCCAAAATTTAAAAATATTTAAAGGGACGAATGGAAACTTTATTCTTGAACTAAATGAAAAAATTAATGTTGAAGAAATTTATCAAGAATATTTTGATGTAACAACACCTGAAAACCGTTATTTATCAGAAAATCTTATAGACAAAATGAATTTGTTGGCTTCTAAAAATATTGGATTAGATGAATTTTTAAAAGAAATAAATAACATTCAAGATAATTCATATGATGAGAAGCAAAAAAAATTGCTCGATGAAGTTTTAGAAATGGGAAAAAAAATAATCACTGATTTAGAATAGATGCCTTTAAATTTTGAAAATCAAGATCATATAAATATTAGAACCGCCATTACTGCAGGTGGAAATGTTTGGGCAAATCCACTTCTTAATGAAGTTAAAAGAAAAATAAAGGATTACTACATTGAAAATGAATTGCCAAAATGCTGTTACTGTAGCAGATTATTTGTTGGCGAATTCCGTATGGTAATCGACATAGAGCATATTTTGCCACAAAGTAAATATTCAAGCCTTAGATTTGAAGAACTAAACTTAAATGTTGCTTGTAAAAGATGCAATATGGAAATTAAAAAAGCTAGGTTAGATTTTATTGTTGATGAAACCATAATTGGAACAAATTATTATCAATCCCAACATTATAAAATAATTCATCCAAATATTGACAAATATGATGATCATTTAAAAATAATTACAGGGAGAAATGGGAATATAATTTTAAATAAATACGTTATTTTAACCAAGAATAAAGGTCAGTTTACATATGATTATTTCGAATTGAAAGAATTTGAAATGAATAATTTAAACGAAGCTCAAGGAATTAAAAAGCTATCAACATTATCTCGTGAAATTCCAGATTATTTAAGAAATCAAATAATAAAAATTCTATCAAAAATAAAATAAAAGCCTATAATTAAAACACGTTTCTAGAAATTTGGAAATTAGTTTAATCGAAACAAAAGAAAGAATTATAAATTTTATTAAAAGTATTGCATTAGGAGTCGCACTCGTGGAGAAAGACGATCTTACTTCTGACTATAAAGCATAGAAATAAATAAAAACTTAATAACTGAATTCAAGACTGAATGCGAAGGGAGGTTCGATTCCTCGCTTTCTCCGCCAATCAAATAAAATATGGAAATAAAAAGCTTTAAAATTCCCGGCGAATCAACTAAACGACAATGGGCAGTTTATTTATTCATAGCAACTCCTAGAGATAAAAATGAAGTTATAAAACTTTATGTTGGTAAAGTTGGTGATAATCGTGACGGATGTAATCCCGTAATTTCAAGAATAGGAAATCATTTTTCTTACAATAAAATTCATTCTCAAATTAGAAATAAAATCGAAAAAACTGACGAATATGATTATGAATATTTTTATTGTCATTTTGGAGAATATGAAGATAATGCGCAAATTAGACTTGAAAGTAAACAAAAGATCAATGAGTTAGAAAGAGAACTTAATCGTAAAATTCAAAAACAAATTTTTGGCGATTTAAAATACATTCTACTAAATCCATACGGAGGAAAATATGTTACAAAAACTAAAAAATTGAGTAGAAACATTTTGAGCGAAACTGAAATAAATATTTTAGATAAACTAATCGAAAAAGCACTATCTACCAACAGCTACAACGGATTTGGACAAGAGGGTTAATTGTAAAGTTGGTCTTGTATTTGGGATGATTTACTTCGTCTATTAGCTACGCTCAGGTAGCAAATCCGAAAATGGCCATAAATTAGTAGCCCCCCCTTTAGCACCAGAACATCACTAGTCAATGTAACCGACTAACCTAAAAAACTTATTTTACTAAAACATGTTAACAAAAAATATGATTGACAATTGTAAAAAACTTTTTCAATTGTACATTCCGAATCTTTTAACTTATTACACCGAAAAAGATTTTTTAACTTTATTAGAAAACTTATATTCTTTTACTCTTTTAAACGATGGAAAAACTGCTAATAGTAATTTTGTAGCAACTTTCTTGATGCTAGTTGAAGAAGTCAAAAATAATAGCAGCCATGAATTAAGAAATGAACTGGGATATTTCAATTATTTATTAGGTCAATTTGAAAAGGTAAAAAAAAACAAAGAATTTAAAAACCTTGTCAAAGGCGTAATCAATAATTTTGAAAAGAATGATTTTAAAAATGTATTAGCAGAAATTGCTGTATGTCTCCATTTATCAACTAGAGCGGAATTAGTAAAATACGAAAGAGTTTTACAAAATAAAAAAAGTATAGATTTCGAGTTTAAAGATGACGGAAACAATCTTTTTTTAGTCGAGGTTTATAATATTGATTACAATTCAACCAAATATGAAATTGGCAAACCGTTTGAAAAATTTATCTGTGAACGATTAGAAAAAAAATTCAATGACAAATCTGCAAATCTAGATAACGATCTTAAAAGTAGATTATTAATTTTCCCTGTTATTCATGGGTTAACAATTGACATCGTTCGAGAAAACAAATTGTTTTTGACAACACTTAACAAAAAAAGATTTTATGAGAATGGTTTCAATAGTTTTAATCCTATGTCATTTGCTAAGGTCCAAGGAACATACTTCGATTTATTCACGATGGAAGAAATCGCTGAGGGAGAATTGAAACGATAAAAAACAATTAATTGTAACACCCGTTTCTAGACATTTTCAAATTTAGTAGAATTACCGTTTACGTTATTTTTAGCCGAAAATACTTGTTTTCACAACTTTCAACGTCTAGAAGAATGAGAACTTAATAATTAAAATTTTAAGATGCTTCCGCATCTTTTTTTATGCTCAATAAAAGTTTAAAACAGGTATTTATACAGTATTCTTTTAAGTCTAAAAGAACTATTTTGCAACTTAATATAAAATACATTATGCAAAACCGTAAATTAAGACAACAGCGGTTTTATCTATCTGATATTGGGATTTCAACAACACTGTTTAATGGAAGATATTAGTCAGTTAACAATCATTTAAAGACAGTAATAATCAATAAAATAAATTTAATGAAAGAATATGCAGTAATTTTCGACACCAATTCTTATCGATATTTAGTAAATGAAAAAACTGAAGAGCAACAAAAGACTTCATTAGCCGAAATAAAAACATTAGAGCAAAAAAAGAATATTATTCCTTACGCTTCAGTTATTGTTGGAATGGAAATGTTGGCAAATTTAACAGAGTCTGATTATGGTTTTAATTTTAAAGACTGCCTAAATGGAGTTAAGACTATGGCAACCCATTGTCAAGAAGATGATGGAGAGACTCTTCGCATATTTCCACATGCTGCTTTGCATATTACAAAATCATATTTCAACTTTATACCTACTGAATTGGAAGATCGCGTACGCAATCTTGGAGGAGTAATTAATGATTTAAAGAAGGATTCTAAATCAGCTGTAAAAACACATAGGGAGAGAAATACATTTGATGATATCAAGCAGTATATAGATGGCGAAGAAGCAACGTTTTCAAGTCAAATTACAATTCTGATTGAAGGCGTTAGACAAGAGATTATAAATAAGCATCCTAAAATCGCAAAAAAACAATTACGTGCTAAACTTTTGGATTATATAGAGAATGGTGTTTTTGAGCCGTTAATGGCTTTCGCAGTTATACTTGCAGTTTCATCAAAATACCAAATTCAATTACCAGAAAGCGAAGTCATAAATCGAGCATTTTCTCTTAATATAGAATTTCCTCTCTCAGTAGGTTTTTTTAGATGGGTAGCATATAAAATTGTAAATGACGATATAGATATGTCATCCAAAACTTCTCGAGAAAAGAGATGGAATTGGGTTTGGGACTACCACGTTTCGTTTGCTTTAAATGAAAGCACACTGTCAGGACGAGAAATTATTATCGTAACTTCTGATAAGGATATGACAGAAATGGTTGGAGATTTTGGTTATTCCAATAAAGTCTTTACACTTACTGAATACATAGAATTTCTAAAAGAATAAGCCCACTTGTAACAGCTAAAAACGGATTTGGAAATTTAGTTTGTATTTGAAGTGTTTTGGAAATCCGAAAATAAGGCTTAACATATTGCAAAAATGATTCTATACATAAAACATTATTGAATGACCAAAACAAAGACAATTAAAAAAATTAACAGAAATTAAACATCTAAAATATGGACATTCAGGCATACATCCAAAAAATGAAAGACTTTCAAAGTCAAGGTTTAAATAATTATCAGTTTAAAAGCATTTTGATGACTGACTTTAAGCAAAGTTAATTTATTAAAAGCAGAATGTTTTATCCAGCCCCGATTGCTACGCCAGTTCGCTTCGCTCGTGTGAAGCGGAAATCCTTTTCTGCCGGAGTCCGGCATAAAAGATTGAAGCGAAAAACGGGAGAAGCTGGCATAATCAAATAAGGAAATCAAAAAAAATGGGGCTTAAAAACCCCATTTTCTTCTTTTAAAAGTAAGTAAGACTGCTGAAAATTATTTCTTAGACTCCTCAATAGAAACTTTTCTAAACTCTTTCAATAATTTTTCAATTTCCAGTGTTGATTTGCGGGCTCTTGCCCCTGCTGCCTTAACACCTTTTTCAATTAAAGATTCAGATTCTGTTTTAAATGTTTCGATCTCGGCGTTTATTTTTGCTACTAAATCTTTCATGATACTCTATTTATTAAAATTAAGACCGCAAAAATAGCCTTTTACTTCAGTTTACCAAATCACAACCTTAAATTGCTTACATCATCACTGATTGTTGTAAAAAAACATTATTTTCTATACTTAGATCTTATTGATTTCCTTAATAAAAAAGGAGGGCAGGCATCCGGTTTTGGCATGAAAAGCCTGCGCGAATTTCTGGGTACTGCTGAATCCCGCTTCATCAGCGAGTGCCTTATTTGAATATTTTCTTATTTTTTTATCTTCCTTCAATAAAGTAACAATATGATCGATTTTAAGATCACTGATATAGGTTACAAACTTTTTACCTTTATGGTTCCTTATCACACTGGATAAATATTTCGGATTAGAATTTATTCTTCTCCTAAATCGTTTACAATAATTAACTGCATCTTATTCCAAGATTATGCTTACTCATACATTAAAAAATCGTACTCATTACATTTTTTGCATTATAAAAGCCTATTAGTTGGTATTTTTAATAAAGAAATTAAAAACTTAGGTAGAAAACTCTAAAATTCTAATCACATGAAAAGCAAAAAAAACTTTACCGGCGCCATCGGTGCGTGGCTGACTAATGAGCTACATCCAGCAAACGCGACCTACAGCTCACCCAACAGCAATTTTAGTTCTATTAAGCTCAACGGGATATACAGCACCCTTGATTACCTGAGCATCGGCTGGTTTGGCGTGGATATGAGTAACCCTAGCAGTCCCACCCTGCAAACCAGTAACACATATCTTGCACAACAGGTTTTAGATGCCCGTGCACAAAACCCGGACATCACCATATTTGCTTTACTGGCCTATACCCAAGAAATCACCAACGATCTGCAAACGATCATCAACAACCCCGCCCTGCTGACCACTTTTGCGATCAATGTTGCCAACTTTCTGGCTAACAATGACCTCAATGGTTTCGACATTGATTGGGAACAGCCCACGAGCCAACTCTCTCATAAGCAATGTGGCTACTGGCTCAACGCATTGAGTAAGGCTTTCGGGGATACCTATTATCTGGCCATTTCGGCGAGTTCTAACCAGTCCGGTAATGTCAACAACCTGAATGCGGATGCTGTGAATGCCAATGTGGATGTGTTCAATTTGCAAAGTTACTGGGTTAGCGATCCTAGCGTATTTATTGCACACGGCATCAATGCCGATCTATTGGGATTCGGTGCTTATTTAGAAAGTGGTGTCACTGCGCTTTATGCTTCTCAGCAATACGCTGCTGGGATTCAGTACTAGAATAAGCAATACCCCTACCAAACTATGATGAGTTGGCGGCTTGATTCCTCCAACTGGCCTTTCGAGCAAAGTCAGCAACTATTGATGCGGCCATACCTGACCGGCCAACCCGATGTGGTTGTGTTCGACGATGGAGCCATCTTGAATGCGCAAACTACTCCTACTATTATCCAAAGTATCGTTATCCGTAGCGGAGATGTTGTGGATGCCATCCAATGTACCAATGCCAGCAGCGACGGCTCGTATGTGGTACAACTATTACAACACGGTGGTGATGGCGGCAATGGGAATAATCCGATCAATCTCACAAATGGTCTCACCGCTTTCAGTTACGTAACAGGCTACTGGTACGGACAAAATGTGGTAGTTCAAATCACCATCAACGGCACAAGTTATCCCGCCACCATTAATCCCAATGTAGTTGATACACAAAATTTTCAGGTGACTGCTCCGGCGGGTAGAACTATTATTGCATTCAGTGGACAAACCTGTTATGTGAATTTGGCAGGCGGAGGTTTCAGTTGGGTGTTATCGCAGATCAACGGAGTATTCGGTTAGTGATTTTTTATTCCCTCTTGTGCTCGTATGCAACGAGTGCCTACATAATACTTAAAAGATAATTGTAGCGTTTGTAACGCGGGCAATAAAAAAAGGTTCTTAATATGTTTTATTAAGTAGTAAGTATCTAAAAAGCCACATTGCAAACGCTTTGATTTAGTTTATACAAGTAAAAGGGTACTCGTTCAAAACAATCAACAGATTGAGTTTTTACAGGAAGTTATTTTTGTAGTTTAAATCAGCTATATTTACGTTCAAAATAATAAAAAATGGAGGTTTTGAGACAAACTGACGTTAGCAGCTATGATAACGCTTACATGGAAGGAAACTCAAAAATATCTCATATTTATCATTTTATTATTTTTCCTTCTTGCAATCAGCATTTCAGCCATTGGCTTTAAAGAAAAAGTAGAAGATATGATAATACATATTTTTTCATATACAGCAATTATAATCTTCTTGATTTTTCTCTTCTACTGCATATTCAATGTTACTTTAAGGATAATAATGCTGTTAAAGGAATCTAACTTCCTTATATTGGATTATACTAGTTACAAATATTGTATTTTTTTAAAATTTGATATAAGCCATATTCCTAATCATTTGAATAACTGTAATATAAAATCGTACAAAACAAAAGGATATTTTGCTATAAAATAAAACATAGCAATATTTATAATGATAAAAACGTAATCAAAGATATTGCAAACTGGATAAATGAAAAAACAGTATAAAATTTTAAATTTCTTAATTTAAAGTCACAGCTGCTAAAACAGCTAGAGTTCCTTGCCTGCGTAGCACGAACAATGAAACCCGTGTTGAACGGAACCGCTGAGATTCCGCAACTATGGTTTTTTCGTAAAGATTTTACTCAAAAGCAAAATGCTTCTCTCCAGCCCCGATTGCTACGCCAGTTCGCTTCGCTCGTGTGCAGTGGAAATCCTTTTCTGCCGGGGTTCGGCATAAAAGATTACTTCACTTACTTTTTATCTCAATCGCAGTTCAGTAAACTTCGTTTACAGCGTAAAGCGGGAGAGGCTGCCTAATGAAAATGCCTCATGATTCTGCTTCAAATTTACTTCAGTTTACTAAACCACAGGCTTAAAACTTCATGCATCATAACTAACTGCTCAAAAACAATATTCCTTAGATCTTATTAATTTCCTTAATAAAAAAGGAAGTAGGGCATCCGGTTTTGGCATGAAAAGCCTGCGCGAATTTCTGCGTAGTACTAAATCCCGCTTCGTCAGCCAGTGCCTTATTTGAATATTTTCTTATTTTTTTATCTTCCTTCAATAAAGTAATAATATGATCGATTTTAAGATCACTGATATAGGTTACAAACTTTTTACCTTTATGGTTCCTTATCACACTGGATAAGTATTTCGGATTAGAATTTATAATTGCCGCAAGCTTGGCTGCATTTAAGTCTTTTAAAAGAAATTTTTTATCGCTTTCAAATTTATCGAGTTTTCTGAGTATCTGCGCCACGGTCTCTTTACTGATATCATCAATGACTTTTCCGCCGTTTCTGCTTTGAACTCTAGGCTGCAAGGAAGCCTTTTTATTCATTGCCTGTTCAAATTTTAATTTATAGATTTTTTTACTCCTGAAATGTGTTACGGCAAAAAACAGAAGTCCTGAAAACAGCACAATGGTAATACCGCTAAAGATAAGATCATTGTATTTTCTTTTATTCAATAAATTCTCAATTTTATTTTTATCTTCTATCAGCACTTTTGTATCATAGACTTTACGGATTCTACCCGACAGATAAACGTATCGGCTACTGAGCACACTATCGGCTTTGAGTAGTTTTTTGATGTAAAAAAGTTCTTTACTCAGATCCTGCCTGCCTTTGTAATATTTTATCAGAAGTTCATAATTCTGCCTAAGATCCGGACGAATGTAATTTTTACTCTCAAAAATCCGGTCTACTTTCATAAAGTAAGGGAGTGCCTTTTCGTGTTTGTGAAGATCCCAGTAACTTTTCCCAAGGTAGAAATAGCCCACAGATTCATTTGCAAAATCTTTGTTTTTAATTATCCCGGGAAGTGACGCATTGATGTTTTTTAAGGCATCCGAGTAGTTGCTTTTAAAATACTGATTGATGCCTTCGGAGTGCATAAAATACACTTTCATATCCTCATTGGAGAGTCTGCGGCCCTCCTGAATCCCTTTCTCATTTATCTCAGAGCACAAGCCGTAGTTTCCCATCCTGTTATAACATAAGCCGAGTGAGTGTAATGAATTGAGGTAGGCTCTGGGGTTATGTGCGTTGAAATAGTCAATGCACTCTTTAAATAAAGAAACAGCTTCATCATAAAAACCCAGGTAATACTTAATCTGGGCTAGATTGTATTTGACTTTATAAATTAGGTAATCATCATTTGTTTTTGAAATAAAATTATCAGCAATAAGGTAATGGTCTAAAGCCGACTTATATTTTTTAAAGGAGTAAAAGACAATTCCTTTTGAGAGATAAGCTGAACCGATCAGCGCATCATTTCCAGACTTTCTGGCGGTATAGATCATACTGTCGGCATAAACCAATTTTAATTTATCAGGGGCATAATGAAGGTAGTTTTTATATCCATTTACGATTTCCTGTTCATTTTTTTCTCTTTTAGCTTTCCCAAGGAAATACGCAAGATAAACTAACTGGCTGCTGTGCTCTGATTCTTCAATCCTGTCAAATAAATAATCAAAGGATTTGCCGTAAAGCGAGTCAGGTAATCTCAGTGAATTCCAGCCGGCAGAAACCTCCTGGGCCAGACATAAAAAAAGAAGTCCGAATTGTATTTTAAGCATAGATTGATAATTAAAAATGGAACAATATTTATCAAAAAATGCTTTTGCTTACTACAATTTTCAGATCTGCAGATCATAAGTAAAGCATTCTGTAAAAAAGAGCTTCAAATATAACGTAATATATTGATAACAAAGGCTTAACTTTTAAAAAACAGGGTGTGGATTTTCGGAAAATCCATAGTTGAAATTCCGAAAATCCACAGATGAGAGTTTGCAGGGCTGAATTGATGATTCTAGATTTGCGGTGAATTCAAAAGCAAAAAAAATGGCATCGTGCTGTTTTAAAGTTCTGCTTACCCGGGTGAAATGAACTGACTGAAAAGTCATTCCATTTAACACACTTTAATCATGAAAAACTTTTTAATCAGCATGCTGGCGGTATTGTCCCTTTCATGCACCAACGACTTTACTCGCGAAGATTCAATTTCTAATTTCAAAAAAAAGAATGCCCATACAAAAAAGAATGCAGGCCTGAATCCTGAAAATACGGCCAATGCGTATGACATTGCCGGGAAAATTCACAATGACTTACTGGATGCCTATCTTTCGGGTAATTTTTCGGATCACACCATTAATGCTGTCAGCAGTAAAATTGATTCTATTTCATTTCTGAACAGTGATTTTCAAAACCTGCCTTCTTATTATCCCGCCAATTTTCAGGAAATACAAGAAATGGTCGATTTCCCTGAAATACAGCTTGAGCAGATTATAGCAAATTCTTCGATGTCCATGGCTTCAAAAAACTGTCTGTCAGAATTTATGTCCTCGGCTGCACTCTGGCAGAACAGTGACTATGAGGCTGTTCATCCATCCATCATCTCTTTTGAGGCCATTGTTACAAATAACCAGCAGTTTACAGCTGAAGAAAAAAGAATAATCCTTACTTCATCAGCCATTACAAGGTATTCGCTTTATTATGCATCAAAGAGAAAAGACAAAGACTGGGAAACCTCTGTGGGAAACAGGGTCGGTGCCGTTCAGGGAGCCTTAAGCAATTCTGCAACTGCAATTACCAGATCACTACTCGCGGGGATTCTCAGCAGAAACACTACAGAATAGAAAATATGGACTGGATTTTACTTTTTGAAAAACAGATATTATACGGTTATTATGTTTTTCTGATACTATTTAATTTGACAACCATATACCTAATCCTATCCTTATTGTTTGATGATCATTTAATATGTATCTCTCTTGCAGAGATCCTTAAAATGTATTCCCTCAGAAAATTAGTATATCTCTTATTTATAAATGGGATGTCAAATATGCTGTTTATCTGTGTTTCGCTGATCGCAAAACTATACAGTTAGAAAATAGGCCTTTAATCTTAAAAAAAATACTTTGGAATTTAGAAAATCAAACTATAAAACTGGGGGAATTCAATTGTGCATTTTTGAAAGTTTAACCTCCAAGCGTACATTAAAGAATTTGATTCCGGAAGATCATTCTACTGTGCTGCTTGTAAATAAAGGCGCTGCAGCGATGAGTATTAACAGCAGAAAAGTACACTTATTCATTAATGAATCGGCAGTTATCCCTAAGAAAGCAAACTGCGAAATTCTGCTGATGAGCAGGGAATTATGCATTTCGATTGTATCTTTTACATCAGAATTTGCATTAGAGAACAGTATCAGATGGCCTCATATCGGATATTTTAATTTCTTCACTGCCCAGTATGCCTCTAAAATTTTCTTAAAGAAAAAGGAGATCAAGAACCTGATGGATTTACTGGAAATAGTGAACTCCAGGCTGTTAATATCTGATTCAAAGGTTTTTAAAAAAGAGCTGATTCTGCTGAGTTTTAATCTGTTTCTCTATGAACTTGCCAGCCATTATTATAAAGCTACCTGGCATGAAAGGGTAAAATATTCCAGCACGGAAAAAACAGCAGTCCATTTTTTTAGATTACTGGAAATTCACTGCAGAGTACAGCACAGTGTCAAGTTTTACGCAGATGCCCTGAATATATCCTCAGGGCATCTCACTAAAACAATCAAGCAAATTACAGAGATAACGGCCAAACAGTGCATTGAAAATGCATTAATTCTGGAAGCTAAGATTTTGCTTCAAAATAGTGATTTAACCATTCTTAAAATCTCTGAAGAACTAAAATTTGCAAATACTTCTTTCTTTAGTAATTTTTTTAAAAAGCATACTTCTTTATCTCCTTCTGCATACCGAATAAGGCTGAACCAACACTAAATAATTCCACCTGGGTTTGAATTGTGTACAGACATTGATTTGGAGTATTTTCAATACAATATTGAAATAATATTTACTTAAAAATGAAGCAACATGAATCAAACCTATCTTTTAGAATGGCTGGACTCAGTAGTGACGCTGAATTTAAATCCGAAAAAAAGCGCCATAAGCAACCTTACTCCCCTTGAGTCTAAGGCAATAATTGATAAAGCTGTAGAGGAAACACAATTCATCCAGACTCAGTTTACTATTCGCGTTTTTTCACTCAGTAAAGAAAAGCATATTAAAGTACTGGTAAAAAATTATCATTCCGCCCTGATTAGTCTTTGGGATCAGCTGATTGTTATCAATAAAAGCATAGCTACAGAAAGAAAGGATCTGCAGGAAGTCACCACTGCCCTTCTTAGCGCTTTGGATGAACTCTTAAATTTTCTGGAGTCGAGATTTGCCTGCTTTATAAGTTTAGATTCCAAGATACCTGTTTCCTATCTTAGTATTTCCTATAAGAAAATAAAACTCAGAATCGATAAACTCAGAACCATTCTGCATTTTAATCCGGATGAAAAGATGCTTGCAGAGATTGTTTTTAATACGCTGTACTGCTTTGCTAATGCCAAAGAAAATAAAAAAGTCACCTTTAGGGAAATACTCTACTATAAAGAGCTGCTTAAAGAACTTGAATCGCTGAAGACAAATAAAACAGAAGACCTGATTCATACCGATTTAATGCAGGTGCTGATTTATATGAATTTCAACAGCAAACTTTTCATCAACTTTTATACCCAGGCCGTAGCTATGAAAATCAGCGAATTTGAGCAAGGCTCCGATAGAATTGGATGGCTGCTGCTGTATGCTAAAGAGCTTAACCAAATTGCAGCTAACGCCACCGCGGCCCTTAATTGTGACCATCAAAATTTAAAGAAAGTACTGCTGGACTGGTTTAAACAGGAAATTAATTTTCTTGAAAAAAAGGAAAATCTTAAAACTGCTGCCAGCATTCCTTCTGAAAATAAAAAACTTTCACAGCAAAATCCAGTCAGCAGAGAAGAAAAGATCCTATGCCAGTTATCAACCGACCAGACCGCACTTATACTCAGGGCATGCCAGGAACTTGAAATCCTTGTTTCAAAATCAATGAACCAGGTTTTTAAAACCATTGTACCGTTTCTGTCAACACCTTTTAAAAAGAACCTCTCCTTTGATTCCATGCGCAGTAAAGCTTATGTTGCAGAGGAAAGGGATAAGGAGATCGCCGTGGAAACCCTGCAGCGGATCATTAAACAAATACGGGAATACTAACAACCAAAAGAGCGGAAGACTTAAATCCTTCTGCTCTTCATTTTTTACTGCCCATTTCAAACTACAGCTCTTAGAAGAATATCAAAACAGCATTATAACCTGTATGCAGTAATTCTAAGTCTTCAATTTTTCCGGCAATACAATTAACCGCTAAAAAAAAAATCACTTTTTTTTTATTTTTTTTTCCAGATTTTACTGGAGGTCCAGTGGAGTCCAGCCAGGGTACAGCCAAATGCTGGACTTGTAAGGCGGTAATTACTATTGTTCCTTTGACTTGTAAAATAAATCATAACTTATTAAGTGGTCATGATTTTTACAGGGAGATAAATGTTGAACGATAAAATGAAAAACTATGTTTACAAATATTCCATGGAGTAGTTACCTGACTCTCATAGCTATACTGGTCATAATCTGGTATCTGATCCTAATCCTTAAATTTTACAGTACCGATTTAAAGAAAATCTTATCAGGGAAAAAGAAACTTAAAATTCCCTCTTTTAAAAACAACAGCCAAAATTCAAAAGAGCCAAAATCTATCTCAGCTTCTTTTTCGGAATCATTCGATACTCTTGATGATACTGAGCAGCTTGCTTCAAGAATTATCCAGGCTACCGAGGAAAGTGCAGAAAAAAAATTATCAAAAGAGCAGTTTCAAAATTACCTGTCGATGGTGCTCGAAGAGTATCCTTATGTAAAGATCTCTTCCCTTCGTGAAAGCATCAATAAATTGATAGTCTCGGAATCTGAAAAACACCCGGCTCTGCTTTTAACCTTAAGCGAGGCGGACAGTCTGTGGGAAGGAACTGCTTTTTAAAATTCAGCGGAGGAATTATATCCCTGTTCTCTCTGGTGCGGTATGGCTTTATGTGACAAGAAAATAGAGCTGCAACAGTGGTGTTCCTCTGCTTTTTATAATAATCAAGACTTTAAAATGATGTATGATGAGAAAATGTAAAAGAAATTTAAAGCGTATTTGGAAAAAGAATAAGGTGCTGGCTACTTCATGTCTTTTGTTACTCGTGATTAATGGAACCGGCTACGCACAGGACGGTGTTGCCGGGATTAATGAGGCCAATCAGAAAGTCAGAAGCTATTTTGATGCGGGTACAGAACTTATGTATGCCGTTGGAGCAATATTGGGGCTTATTGGCGCCGTAAAAGTTTATCAGAAATGGAATGCCGGGGATCCTGATACCGGTAAAGTAGCGGCAGCCTGGTTCGGCAGCTGTGTTTTTCTGGTTGTTGTGGCAACTGTAATTAAATCTTTTTTTGGGGTTTAAAGGCAAAGCATGCAATGTACAGCAGCGTCTACCAGATCAACAAAGGAATCAACCAAAGCATAGAATTCAAGGGTTTAAAAGCGCAGTACATCTGGTATTTAGGAGGCGGAGTTGTCGCCCTTATGATACTTTTTGCCATACTGTACATTATCGGCCTTCCTTCCCTTATATGTATTGGTTTGATAGCAGCAGCAGGTGCCTTTCTTGTGCTGAAGATTTATAAAATGAGCAATAAGTATGGAGAGTATGGCATGATGAAGGCACTAGCGAAAAAGCAGATTCCAAAATGTATTAAAGTGTACAGCAGGTCTGTTTTCATTAAGATATAGCCATAAAACGTTTGAAATAAAAATGAAGGAGAAATGGAGAAAAGGATCGAAAACGTACTGCCTGTTATGGCAGTGGAACATGACTGTATTGTATCAAAACAAGGGGATATAACAGTAATATTCAAGGTAGAACTGCCTGAGATTTTTACTTTGTCGGATCAAGAATATGAAGCTTTCCACCAGTCGTGGATCAAAGCAGTCAAGATACTTCCAAAGTTCTGTGTTTTTCACAAGCAAGACTGGTTTTTAGAGCAGCATTATAAAGCTGATTTTGCAAGTGATGACAGCAGTTTTCTCACCCGCAGCAGCGAGCGGTTTTTCAATGAAAGACCTTTTCTGGATCATTCCTGTTATATCATGCTGACCAAGAAACCCAGCGGCAGAAAAAATTCAAGTTCTCTTTTTTCTAATCTTTTAAGAAGTTCCATCGTCCCGGAAGAAACTTTAAATCCGCAGCTGCTGCAGGATTTTATTGACTGCACGGGACAGTTCAAAAGAATTATGGAGGACAGCGGTTTTGTAAAACTCACCCGTCTGAAGAATAACGAACTCAAAAGCGACAGCAGAAAAAAAGGACTAATTGAGCGGTACTGTTTCCTTTCTGAGAGGGAAGATTCCTTTGTCTTTAATGACATTACCTTTAATCAGGGCCTCGAGGTGGGTGATAAACACTGTCAGCTTTTCACCCTGGGCGACGCCGCTGATCTTCCGGCGCTGTGCGGTTCAAGGATTAATTTTGACCGGTATTCCACTGATAAAACCAAGTTCAGTATTGGTTTTGCGTCCACCCTTGGGCAGCTTTTATCCTGTAACCATATCTATAATCAGTATTTGTTCCTTGAAGATGCGCAGAAAACCATCCAGAAACTCGAAAACAAAAGATTACGCCTGCAGTCTTTATCGGCCTACAGCAGGGAGAATATGATTGCCAGGGATGCCACTAATGATTTTCTCAATGAGGCGGTTGCCCAGCAACGGCTGCCGGTTAAAGCGCATTTTAATGTGCTGGCGTGGAGCACCGATACCGAAGAGCTGAAGGAAATTAAGAACAAGGTATCCTCAGCGCTGGCCCAGATGGATGCAGCGGCGAAACAGGAAACAACTGGAGCTCCCCAGATTTACTGGGCGGGAATCCCGGGAAATGCCGCGGATTTCCCTATGAATGACACTTTTGATACTTTCACTGAGCAGGCGGTATGTTTTCTGAATATGGAAACCGGCTACAGATCTTCTCTGAGTCCAGTGGGTATTCGTCTAGGAGACCGTTTGACCGGCAAACCTGTCCACGTAGACATCAGTGATGAGCCTGTGAAAATGGGAATCTGCACCAACCGGAACAAATTTATTTTGGGTCCTTCGGGGAGCGGCAAATCGTTTTTCACCAATCATATGGTCAGGAGCTATTATGAACAAGGGACGCATATTGTACTGGTAGATGTTGGTCACAGTTATAAAGGGCTTTGTGATATGGTAAAAGGGTATTATTTCACTTACGATGAAAAGAACCCGATCCGTTTTAATCCCTTTTATATTTCAGAGGGAGACAATCTGGATACAGAGAAAAAGGAAAGCATCAAAACACTGCTGCTGGCACTGTGGAAAAAAGACGATGAAACCTTTAATAGGAGCGAGTATGTTGCTCTTTCCAATGCTTTGCAGCTATATTACGAAAAATTGGATAAAGAACAGGATGTCTTTCCAAGTTTTAACAGCTTCTACGAGTTTTTGAAAGAAGATTTTGTTTCCATTTTGGAAGGTGACAAGGTGAAAGAAAAAGACTTTGACATCAATAATTTTCTCTACGTGCTACGCCCGTACTATCAGGGAGGCGAGTTTGATTACCTTCTGAATGCCACAGAAAATCTTAATCTTTTAAAAGAGCGGTTTATTGTATTTGAACTTGATAACATCAAAGACCACCCTATTTTATTTCCTGTGGTGACCATTATCATTATGGAGGTTTTTATCAGCAAGATGAGAAAACTCAAAGGCATTCGCAAGATGATCCTCATTGAAGAGGCCTGGAAAGCGATTGCCAAGGAAGGGATGGCAGAATATTTACGGTATTTATTTAAGACTGTGCGCAAATTTTTCGGAGAAGCCATAGTAGTGACCCAGGAAGTAGAAGATATTATTTCTTCCCCTGTGGTGAAACAGGCTATCATCAACAACAGTGACTGCAAAATCCTGCTGGACCAGAGCAAGTACCAGAATAAATTTGATCAGATACAGGAACTTCTCGGCCTTACCGACAAAGAAAAAGCACTTGTGCTTTCGGTAAATAAAGCCAATGATCCCAATAGAAAATACAAAGAAGTTTTTATCTCTCTGGGAGGCATGCTTTCAAAGGTCTACAGAACAGAGGTTTCACTGGAGGAATATCTGGCTTACACCACCGAGGAAAGCGAGAAGGTGAAAATGAATGCTTATGCGGCAAAGTTCGGCGGTAACATCGAAAAAGGCATTGCAGCATTGGCTGAGGACATGAGAAACGGAATTTAAATGAAAATGAACAATGAAAAAGAAACTAATTACCTGCCTGATTTTGCTGCTGCTTATAAGCACTCCTGCAAGACCTGCCGAAAAAACCGCGGCACTTCCGATACTGGAGATCGTAAAGGCAGTAACCAAAAAAGTCATCAAAGCCATTGACCTGAGGATCCAAAAACTGCAGAACAAAACCATCTGGCTTCAGAATGCCCAGAAACAGGTTGAAAATGTGCTCTCCAAACTAAAGCTTGATGAAATCTCGGACTGGACACAGAAACAGAAAGACCTTTATAAAGGCTACTACGAAGAACTGGGGAAAGTAAAATCTATTATTACTCATTACCAGAGGATAAAAGATATTACCAAAAAACAGACAAAACTTGTGCAGGAATACGAAAAGGCGTGGAACCTGCTCAGACAGGATACCCATTTTAAAGACAGCGAGATTGCGTATATGGAACATGTTTACACAGGCATTCTTGAGCAAAGCATCAAGAACATTGACCAGATCTTTTTAATACTGGATTCCTTTACCACACAGATGAGTGATCTCAAAAGACTTGAAATCATCAATAAAGCCGCTGACCAGATTGATGCCAGCTATGATGACCTTCGGATGTTTAATCAGCAGAATATACAGCTCAGCCTTCAGCGGGCCAAAACAGAAGCAGATGTAAACCATGTGAAAGAATTTTACGGAATTCCATAATTTAAAAACAATCATAATGAAAAAACTGTTTTTTATATTCTCGCTGCTTATCATTTTCCCTCTGGGAATACAGGCTCAGGCAAAGCAGAGAAAGGAACTCCTGCTTCAGATTACCGCATTGCAGGTCTATATCGATTATGCTAAAAAAGGATATTCCGCTGTGTCAAAAGGACTCAATTTTATCGGTGATGCCAAAAAGGGAGAATTGAATCTGCACGGTGATTATTTCACCTCGCTTTTGAAAATTAATCCCAGAGTCAGGAATTATTACAAGGCAGCCGAAATTGTATCGATGCAGTTTAAAATAATGAACCTATATAAAAAAACCTCTGCCGATCTTAAGGCAGGCGACCTGTTTCACGGCAGTGAACTGGATTATATAGAACGTTCTTTTGAAAGGCTGCTTCAGAACTGCAGCAGCACTCTGGACCAGCTTTTGGCAATTACGACTGATTCAAAGCTGGAACTCAAGGATGACCAGAGAATTCAGAGGATTGATGAGCTGCATAAGACCATGCTGGAGGATTACAATTTCTGCATTTCTTTCAGCCGTGATGCAAAACTGCTTGCACTTTCAAAGTCGGCAGATCAAAAAGACACTAAGAATATGGATGCTCTTTACGGATTATAAACTTAAAAATAATGAAAAAGATATTGATTTTAGGACTGCTTATCTGCCTGTCTATGATACCCAGCAAAGCTCGTGCCCAGTCAGCAGAAATACAGCAGCTGATCCTGAACATTGAAAAACTCTCCCAGTTTAAAAAGATCCTCAGTAATATGAAAAAGGGCTATGAACTGCTCTCTGGAGGTTATAAAACAGTGAAAGATATGTCAGAGGGCAACTTCACCCTGCATAAAACTTTTTTAGACGCCCTTATGCAGGTAAGCCCCGCGGTAAAGAATTACAAAAGAGTGGGCGAAATTGTAAATTTTCAAATACTGCTGGTAAAGGAAAGCAGAAACGGGCTGAACCGGTTTGCGCGAAACGGCAGCTTCAGCCCGCAGGAAATTGGATATTTTGAAAAGGTTTACGGAAATCTTCTTAGCCAGAGCCTGCGGAATCTTGATGAACTCACTATGATCGTTACAGCTGATAAACTCAGGATGTCCGATGATGAAAGACTCCAAGCCGCAGATATGATCTATCTACAGATGCAGGATAAGCTGCTTTTTCTTCGAAATTTTAATGCATCGTCAAATATTCTGGCGCTGCAGCGGGCAAAAGAGAAAAATGATGTTTATGCTTCCAAAGAGCTGCAGGAACTTAAAAACTAAAGAGATGAAACTGCCAATAAAAGACAAAATTGTTCTGGCAGCCTTGCTGCTGCCATTTTTAAGCCGGGCACAGGGTCTGGGCGATAACATGCAGAGTCTGCACTTGGTGCTGGACCAGCTTTATGATGAGATGATGCCTTTGTGCAGTAATCTGCTGGCTGTAGGACAGGGAATTGCAGGATTTGGGACCATCTGGTACATCTCCTCGCGTGTCTGGAGACATATCGCAGCTGCCGAGCCGATTGATTTTTATCCGCTGTTCCGGCCCTTTGTAATCGGGTTTTGTATTATGATTTTCCCTTCGGTGCTGGCCCTTATCAATGGCGTTATGAAACCCACAGTTACCGCAACGGCTGCTATGGTAAAAGGATCCAATAATGCAATTGCTGTTCTTTTAAAAGAAAAAGAAAAGGCAGTGAGGCAAACCGATCCCTGGAAAATGTATGTAGGTACGGCAGGCACGGGAGACCGTGATAAATGGTACAAGTACACTCATGACGGATTAGACCCATCTGATGAGAGCATGCTTGCGGGTATAGGCAACGATGTGAAATTTGCCATGGAAAAGGCTTCTTACAGTTTTAGGAATTCCGTTAAGCAGTGGATGAGTGAGGTGCTGCGGATTTTATTTGAATCGGCGGCGCTCTGCATAGATACGCTCAGGACCTTCCAGCTGGTGGTGCTTTCTATTCTCGGCCCGCTTGTTTTCGGCATAGCGGTTTTTGACGGATTCCAGCATACACTGACGGTCTGGCTCGCGAGATACATTAACATATACCTCTGGCTTCCTGTTGCTAATATTTTTGGAAGCATAATCGGCAAGATACAGGAACTGATGCTCAAGCTGGATCTGTCCCAGGTACAGTCCACCGGTGACACCTTTTTCAGCAGTACTGACATTGCTTATTTGATATTTATGATTATAGGCATTATAGGCTACTTCACTGTGCCATCGGTGGCTAACTACATCGTTCATGCAGGCGGCGGCGGAGCCCTGAGCCAGAAAGCCACTACTCTACTCGGTACCTCAACCAGTTCTGTGATTTCCAAAACATCACAAGGAACGGCTATGGTTCTGGATTCCATGGGAAATGCAGCAGGAAGAATGTCACAGAGTATTTCCGCATCGGGCGCTTCGGCTCCCTATTTTGAAGAGAAAGGAAATTACATGAGCGACAGGCTTAAAGGAAATTCAAAATAAACTTAAAAGATCAGCTCATGTTCAGCAAAATGAAAAATATAGATACCGCATTTAAATACGTGAGGGGCTTTACAATGCTGGTTGTTATGGGCTGCGTTGTGATATGCTGTTTTACGCTTCACAAAAGTTTTCAGACCGTCGCTAAAATGCAGGACAAGGTATATATCCTTGCCGCCGGAAAAGCTCTGGAGGTATATGCATCTGAGAGAAAGGATAACCTGCCTGTGGAAGCCAGGGATCACGTCAGGACTTTTCATAAGTTTTTCTTCACCCTTGATCCTGATGACAAAGTAATTAAAACCAATATTACCAAGGCACTTTATCTGGCAGACGAGAGCGCCAAGCGGATTTATGACGACCTGAAAGAAAACGGCTTTTACTCTGGAATAATTTCAGGGAATATCAGCCAGACCATTCAGATAGATAGTATTGCTGTTGATATCAAAGACTATCCCTACCGATTTAAATGTTTTGCCAGACAGAACATCATAAGAACCACAAGCATTTTGAAAAGAAACCTGATTACGGAAGGAACCCTTCGCAATGTATCGAGAAGTGACAACAATCCTCATGGTTTTTTAATTGAACGCTTCAATACTATTGAGAATACCGATTTAGCGGTTGAAAACAGAAAATAAACCTTATGAAATCAATGTTTAGAAAAAAGGAAACTCCATTTGTTTATAACAAGTATTACACTGCTGCCCAGCATAAATGGACCCAGAAAATGAGCAGCCTAACAGAAGGGCTTTCCAGAAGAAAACTCATTTTGCTGCTGGTTTTCTTTACTGCCTTATCAGCCGGTTATTTTCTCTATAACATTTACGATTCGTTTACCGAGAGCTGCCCTGCATCACTTACAAAGGCAGATACCCCTTCAAAAATTAAGAAAATCCAATAAAAAACAAGAACATGGAAACAAAAACAATATCTCGTAGAGCATCTAAAAAACGCCAGATGCTACTGGTAATGCCCGTCATTACACTTCCTTTTATAACCCTGCTGTTTTATATTTTAGGAGGAGGCAGAATGGAAGCAGCGGGAGCTGAAAATGAAATCAAAAAAGGATTTAATTTTAATCTTCCAATTCCAAAATTCAAAGAAGATTCTTCCCTGGATAAAATGAGTTATTACGATAAGGCAGCTGTCGATTCTCTAAAACTGCAGGAGCAGATTAAAAAAGACCCCAATTACCTGAACCAAAAAATTCTGGAAGAATCTTTGAATGATTTTACAAAATCGGATTTTAGCACGCAGGGCTTTTCAAAAAACAGAACGGGTCTGAATTCAAAACCTCTTCAGGACAGCAATGAGCAGAAAATCTATGAAAAACTCCAGGCGCTTCAAAAAGCGGTCAGCCAGCCGGAAGTGCCGGATAAATACGGACATGATATGCGCGAGTTTGAAAACTACGGCTCATCAAAAGGTGTCACCGATGAAATACAGCACCTTGAAAAGATGATGTCGGTAATGGGAGAATCCACAGGGCCTGATCCTGAACTGGCTCAGCTGGGCGGCATGCTGGAAAACATACTCGATATCCAGCATCCTTCAAGGGTTCAGGAACGCTTAAAACAATCATCCGAGAACAAAAAGGGAAAAACATATGCGGTAAACCATAAAAAAGCAGAAAACAACATTTCTTATCTGGAGCAAGGTCCAGTTTCTACAGCTGTAAAGCCAAACTCTTTCTATTCAATTGAGCAGAATGATGATTCACAGCAGCAGAATTCAATTCAGGCCGTTATTCATGAAACCCAGACTATTGTAAACAGCTCAATTGTTAAACTTCGTCTCCAAAATGATGTGACGCTTCAGGGAAACGTCATTCCAAAAAACACTTTTTTATACGGCACTGCGGCTTTAAAAGGAGAAAGACTTGAGGTCAAGATTGACAACATTCAATACCGCAACTCAATTTTCCCGATTCAATTATCAGTTTATGACATTGACGGCATTGAGGGGATTTATGTTCCGGGAACAATTAACAGAGATTCAGCCAAGGCTTCTGCAGACCGCTCCATACAAACTCTGGGACTTACCGGCATCACGGATTCCTGGGGAGCACAGGCGGCAGGAATGGGAATTGAAGCGGCAAAAAGCCTGATGAGTAAAAAGGTGAAACTCGTAAAAGTTTTGGTTAAAGCCGGATACCAGGTACTGCTCTACGATGAGAAACAAAAGAATTTCAACCAATAAAAAGAAATAAATATGAAAAACTATAACTGGCTGGTTACGGCCTGCATGATCCTGATCTGCCTATCAGGTTATGCACAGATTATTACTAAGGATGCAGGTTATAATGAAGATAACTATAAAAACCTGCAGATCGGCTACTCTAAAACAACAAGCATCGTTTTTCCCTATGCCGTAAAAAGTGCAGACAAGGGAAGTTCGGATATTTTAATTCAGAAAGCCAAGGGAGCTGAAAACATCCTTCTTTTAAAAGCGGCAAAACAGCATTTCCCGCAGACAAATCTAACAGTGGTTACAGCTGACAGCCGGCTTTACGTATTTGTTTTAAATTATGATGATGCCTGTCCGGATTTAAATATAAAGGCTGATCATACCGCTGTTGTAAATAACGACATTCTGTTTTCGCTGGATCATGAAAACCAGAAAAAAATTGAGCAGAATGCCAAGCTTGCCTTATCAAAGAGTAAAAAGATAAACGGGCTAAAAAAGGCAAGATATGAAATGAAGATTACCGTTAACGGCATCTTCATCCATCAGGATGTGATCTACTTTAGAATGGTGCTGGGCAATACCTCAAAGATTAATTACGATATTGACCAGCTGCGATTTTTCATACGAGACCAGAAAAAGTCAAAACGCACCGCTTCCCAGGAAATCGAGATACTGCCGCTTTATTCTACTTATAGCTCGTCTGTTATTGCGGATAAATCCGAAGTCAGCATGGTATATGCTTTTTCAAAATTTACTATCCCGGAGAACAAATACCTCACTATTGAGCTTATGGAGAAAAACGGCGGCAGGCATATAGAAATAAATGTTAAGAATACTGATTTAACACATCTGGATATTCTTAACGGTTTTTAAAATCAGTAATAACTTTAAAATAATTGTATCATGAATCAGAAAAACCTAGAGTATTTGAAAGATCAGTTGAAATATACCGGTTTTGGAGAAACGTTCGATACTGAACTGAGAGAGCGTATGGCCAAAGGAGAAAAAGAATTTAAAATCACTCACAATGGTGTCTATAATAAAGATACAATGTCGGTTGATTTAAACTTTAAGAAATCAGACCAGACTGACATGTATTTTTTTAATTCCTATGATGTGAATTTAAAAAAAGACGATTCAAAGGAAGCATTTGGGCAGACTTTTTATATCAATAATGACGGTACGAGTATCACACTCAAGGAAGCTTACAATTTAATGCAGGGACGTTCGGTGAACAAAGACCTGAAAACTAAAGAAGGCGAAGCGTACAACGCCTGGATCAAAATCGACTTTAAGCAAACCGAAAATTCGAGCAGCTTCAAACTGAATCAATATCATCAGAACTATGGTTATGATCTAGAGGCCAGTCTTGAAAAACATTCCATTAAAGAGCTCCAGACTCCCAAGTACAAAGAAGACCTTATAAATTCTCTTAAAAAGGGAAATCTGCAGTCGGTAACTTTTACGGCGGGCGCAAGAGAAACAAAAATGTATGTCGAAGCTAATCCGCAGTTTAAAACCGTAAATGTTTATGATTCCAGTTTCCAGAGAATTAACCACCGTGAAAGTAAAGACCAGAAGCAGGCTGAAGGAGAAAAAACATCGGAAAAGCAATCTGCCACAAAACAATCTCAAACTGCTGAAGACAGCACCGAAACCCCTGCCGCAAACAAAAAAAAAAGAAAACAATCTAACTCAGTTTAGAAATTCCGGAGAATTAAATCTTAAGTCATAAATGAGCAGTTTCCCATAAACAGAGTAGAAATAGAATTGGGCCAGTGGAAAGCCTGAGAAGAACGCTTCAGTAGCTTGTTTTCAATTACACCGGCTGATAATAAATCTTTACTTGCAGAGAAACTGCGCCAATTTTAGAGAATCAGGGCTAAATACAAATCTTCAAAAAATATAAAAGAGCAGCATTCGCTTCGAATTCTTAAAATGGAAAGCAGCAGAATGTCAAAGCAGCTGTACCCAGGTTTAATTTCCCACTTTTTCAGAAAAATAATTACTGCTTCGCAAAATCAGATTTCCATTGGCAGTGATGTTAAAAAAGTAGAAAAAAATTTCAATCCGCTGCAGGAGCAGATGCAGCGAATTGGATTTCCGGACCTCTCAGAGAAATTAAAAATGTTAATTGAAAAAGAGCACGAAAACTTCACCCTGCCTCTATCCTATTACATTAATGAAAAGAAAAAATTAATCACACGCTTTCGTTTTCTAAAAATGCTGAAGGATATTTTGAGCTTGAAGGATACAAAATCAACCTGTATAATAGTGCTGTTCCAGAAGAAAACAAACAATATTATTTTAAAAATGAGCAGGGATACAATTTCAAACTGCATGAAGTCCATAATTTATTATCCGGCCGCTCGGTATATCATAATGAATCATGGTTCCAGATAGACTTTAACGATAAAGATGCCGCAGGAAATAATCATCTGAAAGAATTTCGAAATGGATATGGTTACTATTTGGAAAAGACATTAAAAGCTGTTCCTTTAAAAGCTACCTCAAATAAATTTGAATTTGAGAAACTAAAAAATACTTTAAAGCAAGGTGACAGGATATCAGCAGTATTGATTAAAAATGGAAAAGAACAACTATTCCATATTGAGGCTGATCCTCATTTTAAATCTTTAACAATCTACGATCAGCATTTACGTAAAGTAGATATAACTTCATTACGAACAGAGCTGCAAAAAAATCATGAACAAAATCAGAATCTTAAATTACCCCAAAACAATCAGTCGAGAAGAACCGGAATAAAAATCTAAATAACAAGAGTAATGGACCAGCTAAATCCTTTAACGCAATTCTTCAAAGCAATAGAAAAAGATCAACGTATCAGCATTACGCATATTGGAATTTTTGCGGCATTACTACAATTCAGAACTGCTGCAGGTTATATTAATCCTATTAAAGCATATAGGCATGAAATTATGAAGATTGCTAAAATAAGCGGCCCTGTTACCTACCATAGATGTATCAGAGACCTGAATGATTACGGTTATATAAATTATCTTCCAAAGAGAAATAGAAATCAGAAGAGTATAATTTATTTCACCGTTTAAGAGTTTTCTAAAATTCTCAGTAAAAGATAGCAAAGCTGTTTTTATGAGAAACTTGAGTTCTTTATCTCACAAGTAGATTTTTTTTTGCCACAAAAAGTTTAGGTGTTTTTTTAAGATATTTTACCACTTTAAGTTTTGTGGCAATATCATGGTGCGCATTATTTGGATCAATATCCAACACGACATCCAAACCAAATTCTTAAAGTCAACGAAATGCAAATACTACATGTAGTAGGCCACTCTCTTAAAATCTTCAATAAAAATGTATAGAAATTTGTCCCATCGAATTCACCAAAAGTCGCCAATTCAAGACAATTGACGCCTTTTTTTACATATACTACTAGCCCCGATTGCTTCGCTCGTGTGCAGTGAAAATCCTTTTGTGCCGGGGTTCGGCATAAAAAATTGCAACGTATAGCGGGAAAAAGCTCCTAAAAATGCAGTATATACAATTGATAATGATCATCACTTCAATTAGATTCTCGTAACAATTATTAATACCCAATTAATTCAGGCCGTGCAGAATTCTGCCCAATACTACATCAAAGAAAGAAAAAGCTATATTTTTCACGTCAGCAAATATTCCCCAATAATCGAAAATATCAATTGGTTGAATTTCACCGCCAATTCTATGAAGATCAGACGCGTTAAAAAAAACAACCCCAAAACAGAAAAAACACTTTAAAAGTATCCCCCCTAACCCTTGACAGGCCAATACTTTTTACCTAATTTTGCCCATGACCCCAGAAGAAATAAAACGCTATTTTGAAGCCACTCCCCCTCCACAGGAAGTGGAGTTAAAGCCCCTAGAAATAAGGGCTTTGATACAACAATTCAAGGAGCAAATGTTACTTTTTTAAATGTTTTAATCATTGACCTGAAAAAACAGCGTTTTTTTAGAAAACTTTGGAAACCTGGAAATGTTTATACTTAAACTACTGTAATTCAGCCGTTTGTTCTGTTTTATTTTAAAAACCTGATCTTGAATAAGTTTCCAATCTTTAGAAACTTAATATAAAACAAAAAGTATACTTTATTTGATTAGATCCGCAGCTGCAGTTTGTCCAGTTGAGATTTTTTTACACTGAACCTAATACACCTGAAGACGATGAACTAGATTTACTGATCATCCTAATTAAAGATTTTGAAGATAAACACTATCCAATACTTAAACTTAATGCTTTACACGTAATGAAAGCAAAAGCATTAAAAATATGGAAAAAATTGATTACATGGATAAAAAAATAACGTAAAAACAAAAAAGTCCTTACAACTGGCCAATCAAAAATTATGAAAATTTTAAAGTTCGCACAGTTCTATAGAAGTCAAAAAATGAGATGGTTTAGATATTTTATAATTGATTAAACGAATCTATTTTTGTCAAATGATACAAATAATAGGCTTTTTAACGCTTTAAACTGTAGAATTCTTAAAAACTAGCTCGCAGATTTGCAGTATTTTACGTATTTATTATAAATAAAATTCCAAATAATAAAGAAAATGTTTACAAAAATCTAAATTTAGTTGTTTATTTGCATCCGATTTTAAAATTTGGCGCCAACTTTAACTTCATTCATTTTATTAATCTGCTGTATTCTGTTTAATTGTAAAATTAAAATTTACAGCTATGTCGAAAATTCTATCTCGACGTGAAAAAAGATAGATTAAATTAATTAAAATTTTGAAAATGAAAAGAATTTATGTTATAGCTGTGTTATGCATGGCTTTAGTTTCTTGCAATAATGAAGATCAGTAAAGCGCTGAATCAAATTCACTAGCTGAAAAGGAATTAAATGTGATGAGTTTTTCTTCTGAAGAAAAGATGGAAGAAAAAATAAACGAAATTGTTGCAATTAAGTCTGAAAACGAAAGAAAAGTATTAGCCGATTTCAATAGACAAGAAGCTTTAAAAGGATATAATGTAAGTAATAAGAGTACTAACGATTCTGATATTAAAAAACAAAACGAAGCCATTTATAACAGTTTAAAAGCTTATCATAATTTAGTTCTTTCAAGCATTTATGAATTAAGAAAACAATTAAAATTTACAAGTATTCAAAGTATTGCTGATGAGATAAACTCTTTAAATGCAGTTGACCCTGAAAAGGCTGTTTATTTAACTAAGATTTATAGAAATTTACTTATAAAGGATCCTAAAATTGGTGTAGTTAGTACTATTTTTGATGGTAGAACATCAAATGTATTAAATGCAGATGGTATTGTCTTAATTAATGGTAAGAAAATGGATTATGATCAGTATTTTTCTGTTCCTAGTGAAAAAAATAACACTAGGAGATATGTTGGTGATGAAGCTGTAGCTGGATCAGTAGCTGTAATAAGTAGAGATTATAAGGCTTTCTACTCTGCTGGAAGAGAAATTCATAGAAACGATCTTGGAGTTAAGTTTTTCAGATATTTTACCGAATTAAAGACGTTTTCTGGATATGCTCCTATGCCTGATAGTTTTGTTGCATGTCCGAGTACTTTTAATGTTGACCCAAGTTCTGTTGCTGGTTTTGCATTAAGTAATACTGTTGCTATAGGAGACTATTCTTTTACTTATCCATATCTATCAGGTTCAGGTGTTTCTGTTAGATACTCAGGAGGAAAAATAAATAATGCTTATGTGCCAGTTGGAGGTAAGTTAAAAGCAACTTTCACTACGACCATTGGTGGGATAAATAGAGAAATGAGCTGTGATTTGGAATATAAAGAACAATAATTAATAATCTGCTTCGTAAATTATTTTGCGAAGCAGATTATTTTAACGCATTTTATTAAACTTATTACAAAGAATTAAAAAATGGTAAAAAGAATATATTTTTTTATTTTTCTATTTTGCATCGGGTTGTTCGATACTTATGGACAAGCTGATATAATGAGATCAAAAGACACTATAAAAACTACTGAAATTGATCCGCTTAGACCTGCTAAAGCTGCTTTTTATTCCGCTATTTTGCCTGGATTAGGTCAAGCTTATAATAAAAAATATTGGAAAATTCCTTTAGTTTATGGAGCAATTGGTACAAGTGTTTATTTCTACATTGATAATCAAAAGAAGTACAACACTTATAGAGATGAATATAAAAATAGATTAGAAGGAAAGATAAACAAGGATGATTATTTAAGAAATTTAAATGACAATCAGTTAATTGCAGCTCAAAAACAATTTCAAAGAAATAGGGATTTATCTGCGTTCTTTATTGTTGGATTTTATGTTTTAAATATTGTCGATGCTAATATTGACGCGGCTATTTCACAGTTTAATGTGAGTGAGTCGTTGTCATTCAAACCTATTATAGAAAATCAATCAAGTATTTCCAATCAAAAATTTTCTATAGCTTGTATTTACGTTTTTTAAAATACCAATAGGTTACGTGTTTATAGGCTCTGATTTAACAAACAAGATTGTTTTATTTGATTTGGTAAAACTTTCATTTTTTTTACTTTTTTGATGACTTTCTCCTGTTTGAAAAAAGTTATCAGCATATGAAAAACGGCAACTAAAAAATAAAAAGCCTGTAAACATTGAGTTTGCAGGCTTTTTTGTGGAGTCGATGGAAATCGAACCCGGGTCCAAACAAGCAACTAAAGAGCTTTCTACACGTTTGTTTCCTGATTGGATTTTCGATGTTAAGCTAGGTCAGGAACAACCACTCAACACTTATCTTCTTAATTTCGATATCCACCCGAAGCTCATGGAAATCTAGGATTATTTTTACGGTTCCCCTGTACTGACCGCCACAAACCAAGGCTTTCAAGGAAAATCTAGATCGTTAGGTAAGAAAACTATATGCATGGAAGCTGTAAAAACAAAAATACTATTTTCAGGAAAATTAAAAGCAAATATTTACGAGTTCTTAAAGTACCCGGAGCCGAAATAAATCTACTTTTTTATAAAAATAAATTGTAGATTTTTTTTACTTGCGCTTCTTTCTGCAGATCTTTCCTGGATTGAAATTAATCTACTTTTAAATTACACCAGTCGTAATCATAAAACTTTTCATATATTTGTTTTTAACCAACTAAAGAACTTTTTATGAGTAGGAAATACCATTTATCTTATGATGCAATTGACGTTAAACAAGGATTTTGGAGATAGCTATGATGAAGCCAAAAGATACCTATTATGTGTACCAGGAAATACTGGATATATTAAAATATCTTCTTATTGCGAATCGACACTAATACTTGAATACGATCAGATGCAATCAAAATTGTTTCATTATTTAAAAACAAATCTTGCAAAACATTTTAATTATTTAGTCTCTCTTGTAGTCATAAGTGAATCGGGAACTGGGTTCATAAATTACAGTCAAAATGTACATCTTAATTTACGTTTGAAACTAGAACTTAAAAATATTTCCTGTGATAATTTAAAAAAAGAAATTACAAATTACTAAGCAAATAATCCTTAGAATAGATCACAAAAAGAACCGTTGCGAAACGCGGAACGGTATTTTTAACTAAAATTAAAAAACTAACTAAAAAAAACTTATTTCTGATATCTACTTTTAAACTAAATACATTACAATAAATATCAAATCCTCCATCTACAGCCTTAACAGTATTAAAGTCGAATGGCACATAAGTGCCAGTATCATCACTGCTATTTACCATCAAATACACCTCATTTGTCCTGATATCCTGACAAATTCGGAGTTACTCATCTAAGCAGTAAATATCTAGTTAAAATCAGGGAGATATTAAATAATACAATGTTTCTTGATATAGGTCATATTAAAGTTGATATCATTGCCCCCCCATATCCGTGGCAAGAACCTGTTCAAAGCGAGGATGGAATCAGACTGGTATCTTTAAATGACGTAGGTGCTATGAAGCTTCATGCTATATTTCAAAACGACACAAGAATAAAAGATTTTGTGGATATGTATTTTCTTTTAGAACATCATCCCCTTATGACCTATTTAGATGCTTACCAGAACAAATATAATGGAAATCCAGGACTGGCCGTCATTGCATTACTACATCATAAAAATATAGATAGAGAAGAAAAAGTCAAACTAATGAAAGGAAAAGAAAACAGCTAGGCAAAAATGACTCACCGTCTAAAAAAAGCAGTTTTAAATCTTTCTTTTGATTTTTCTGAACCAAAAAATCAAATTCCTCCACCTCATAAAAAATCGTAGATTAGGGAGGTGAAAATTTGAATAACAAGCCTAAAAATCGTATCTTTACTTTATGGCTGGAGTTAAAAAAAACAACAAAGTTCTTAATTTGAATCGGGTCTTTTTTTGGGATTTCGATATAGACACTATGGACTTTGAGAAAGCCTATAAAACTACCATTACACGTATCATAGAACGTGGAAAACAAGAGGAAATAGACGAAATCGTTCGCTTCTACGGTATTGAAAAAGTTATCAAAACTATTCGTGACGAAATCTATTTCCTTCCCAATTATGCCATTGACCGCGCTAAGATTCTTCCCCGAACTCAAAAAAGAAGAAATGTACTGTTACCTGAACCGTAAAGACAAACCCTATAATTGGATATAGTGATTTTTTCAAAGGAATTTCGAGCTTCTCCGTCGATAGAAGTTTTAAAAGAAACACAAAAATTTATTTTATTTTTTTTCACAAGAGAATAATCGTAATATTGCAATATAAATATAAAACGATGGGAGCTACTAAAACAGATCACTTTACAGACAATCAAAACGAACTTGCTGTTTTGGCTAAAGCATTGGGACATCCTGCCCGAATAGCCATAATGGAATACCTTTTAAAGGTTGATACATGTATCTGTGGGGATATAGTAAATGAATTGCCGCTTTCTCAGCCGACAGTATCACAACATCTTAAGGAACTTAAAAACGCTGGTTTAATTAAAGGAAGTATAGATGGTAATTCTATCTGCTACTGTATTAATGAACCGGGCTTAGAGAAAATTAAAGGATTTTTTGAACACATAAGCAGTCATCTTGAAAAAAAGAAAAATGATTGCTGTTAACTTTTTAAAACACATAAATTATGAAACTTTCACAAATCAAAGAAGTACTAACGAGGGTTGAAGCTGTAAACTTTGAACTGCCAAACGGAACTTTTGTCCCGGAATATTTCCACGTAACCGAAATTGGTTTGATAACTAAAAACTTTATTGATTGCGGTGGTACTGTAAGAAAGGAAAACGTTGTAAACTTCCAGCTTTGGGATGCCAATGATTACGAACATCGACTTAAGCCTCAAAAGCTGATTCATATTATTGAGCTTTCAGAAAAAGTTTTGGGCATTGAAGATCATGAAATTGAAGTGGAATATCAGGATACCACCATTGGTAAATATGATTTAGATTTTAATGGTAAAAACTTCATTTTATTAAATAAACAGACTGCTTGCTTAGCTCAGGACAATTGCGGTATTCCCGCTGAAAAGCAAAAAGTAAGATTATCAGATAAAAACAGTGAGCCTTGTTGTGCTCCTGATGGGAACTGTTGTTAACACACACACTAATGAGTAAAAAAGAACATTGGGAAAACGTCTTTTCCACCAAAAAAGAAACTGAAGTAAGTTGGTATCAAACAAATCCTGAAGCTTCTGTAAATGGTATTTTAAAAGCTAATTTAAAAAAAGATGCAAAAATTATTGATATTGGAGGAGGTGACAGCTACCTGATTGATAAATTGATTGAATTAGGATATACTAATCTTTTTCTTTTGGATATTTCAAAAAATGCCATTAACCGGATCAAAAATCGTTTAGGTGAGAAATCTCAATATGTAACGTTCATTGTTTCGGATATTTTGGATTTTAAACCCGAAGAGGCATTTAATTTTTGGCATGACCGGGCTTCATTCCACTTTTTAACTTACAAAGAGGAAATAGAAGCATATAAAGCAATTGTTGAAAAATCTACAGTAGAGAAAGCCAATCTTTTTATGGGAACTTTTTCAGAATCCGGTCCTTTAAAATGTAGTGGATTGGAAATAACGCAATATTCCGAATCAAAACTCGATATGATTTTTTCTGATACTTTTGATAAAATTGAATGTTTTACAGAAAATCATCATACTCCATTTGAAACGGTACAGAACTTCATTTTTTGTAATTTTAAAAAGAAATAAGAATGTACGCAGATTTAACAAAAACAATTGATTCTTTATCTTTTGGTTACCTGACCCAAGACAGAAAGGAAACATTACAACCATTAGTCGAATTTATTCAAGCCAAAATAACCAATCAACAGGAAGTACGACTTAATTTGATTTGTACCCATAATTCCAGAAGAAGCCATTTGTCTCAAGTTTGGGCACAGACAGCAGCTAACTATTATAATATCAAAAATGTATTTTGTTATTCTGGAGGTACAGAAGCTACAGCACTCTTTCCTATGGTAGCTAAGACACTAATACAACAAGGGTTTAAAGTCAATACCATTGCTGAAGGAAGCAATCCTGTTTACTTCATAAAATATGGTGAAAATGAAAATCCAATAATCGGCTTTTCCAAAACCTACGATGATGAGTTTAATCCGCAAGGTGAATTTGCAGCCATCATGACCTGTTCACAAGCCGATGGAGGCTGTCCTTTTATTCCAGGCGCAGAAAAACGTATTCCAATCACTTTTGAAGACCCAAAAGTTTCTGATAACACACCACAGCAGGAAGAAATATACAAGGAGCGCAGTCTTCAAATCGGAACTGAAATGTTTTATGTATTCTCACAAATTAAAAAATAAGTATGTCGGTAAATAATTGTGCACCAGCATTAGAAAGAAAAAAATTAGGTTTTCTTGATCAGTTTTTAACCCTTTGGATATTTCTCGCCATGATTATAGGCGTCATAGTAGGATATTTAATACCATCAAGTAGTGGATTTATTAATTCGTTTTCAAACGGAACTACTAACATTCCCTTGGCGATTGGGTTAATTCTTATGATGTACCCTCCACTGGCAAAAGTAAAATACGAACAAATGGGAGAAGTGTTCAAAAACACAAAGGTATTAGGAGCATCCTTATTCCTAAATTGGATTGTCGGTCCAATTTTAATGTTTGTATTGGCATTACTATGCTTAAAAGGTTATCCTGAATACATGATTGGAGTAATCTTAATCGGATTAGCACGCTGTATTGCCATGGTAGTGGTATGGAATGATTTAGCTGACGGCAACAGAGAACATGCAGCAGGATTAATTGCTTTAAACAGTATTTTTCAGGTATTTCTTTACAGCGTGTATGCTTATGTGTTTATAACCATTTTGCCGCCTTATTTCGGCTATACAGGCTTCAATGTAAATATCAGCATTGACCAAATTGCAGAAAGTGTCGGCATTTATTTAGGAATCCCTTTTGCGCTTGGAATAATTAGCCGTTACGGTTTAATCAAGCTAAAAGGAGAAGAATGGTTTCAAAATAAATATGTTCCTTTTATTTCTCCAATAACCTTTATAGCATTATTATTTACCATCGTATTGATGTTTAGCCTCAAAGGAGAGCTTATTATACAGATACCAATGGATGTAGTGCGTATTGCAATTCCATTAGTAATTTATTTTGTAGTGATGTTTGTAATCAGTTTTTTCATTGGAAAATACTTTGAGGCTGATTACTCGAAGTCAACGGCTATTGCATTTACCGCAACCGGTAATAATTTTGAATTAGCCATTGCAGTTGCCATAGGTGTTTTCGGAATCAACAGCGGACAGGCTTTTGCAGGTGTTGTTGGTCCATTAGTAGAAGTGCCTGCATTGATTGCATTGGTAAATGTCGCTTTTTGGTTTCGAAAAAAATATTACAGTCTTTAATAAGTTATGGAACAATTCAAAGCATTTTTAAAGCAGATAGCCCCCATCACAGATGAAGAATTCGAAAATACTCTTCCGAATTTCAAAAAGATAAGTTTAGGGAAAAACAGCTATTTTATTCAGCTGGGTAAAGTTTGCAGACAAATCGCTTTCATACAAAAGGGAACTTTAAGAACATCCTATATGAATGAAAATATGGAAGAAATAACTTCCTGTTTTTGTACTGAAAATAGTTTCACAACTTCCTATAAAAGTTTCATTCTACAAGAGCCTTCTACTCTGTCAATTCAGGCAATGGAAAATGTAGAACTTTTAGTAATTGATTACGAAGATTTGCAGAAACTGTTTAAGGAAAGTATAGTTTGGCAGACTATTGGGCGGGTCATTGCCGAAAGACAATATATCGTAATGGAACAATATGCAAGTGTGTTATGCAATGAAAACGCCAAAGAAAAGTACTTGCGTCTTTTAAAAGAACAACCAAGTATTCTGCATAAGGCAACTATAAATGACATTGCCTCTTATCTTGGGATAACCCGAAGAACATTAAGCCGGATAAGAAAAGAAATTACACAAAATTAGAGGACATTTGTCCTTAATGTTAATCCCGATGTCCCATAGCTTTGCAGTTATATTTAATTAAAAACTGAAATGGAAATAGCAATTATCATCTCATCTTTGTTTCTTGTTCTTTTTGCGGTGTTAGCCTTATATGATGGCTTTTATCTGCATATTTTTAAATACCAGCTTCATAATAGGACTGAAAGTAAAACGGAACATCTCGCCCATACTATAAGAGCTGTTTTCTTTCCAGCAATGCTGTACTTTTTGTTCTTTAAACAGGATAGTCATACTAGTTTTTTCATAGGATTAACCTTTGTGCTTTTTGATATACTGGTACTGGGGTATGATGCCTTTGTCGAAAAAGACAGCAGGCAGTTTATGGGAGGATTGCCTCGCTGGGAATATATTGTTCATTTATTCGTAAATGGTTTTCATTTTGCCTCAATTGCAGTTTATTTGTCTATCAGGCTAACCATTCAAAATGGGGAAATAATTATTTCGAATATAAACCAGTCACAAATCTCTAGTCTTTTTAATTTACTAATCATAAATCTTTTGCCAGCTGCTATTATAAATGGCTCAGAAGGCTTTCCACTGGCAGGGCTGCGCATAAAGCTTTTGTAACCTCCTAGATTACCAGGATCTACCACTGGAGCCAGTGCAGATACGGAAGCCCGCGGATTGCCAAAGAACTTTCTGCAATTGGCATTAAAGTATCCCGCCTTAGCGAAGTATGGGTCTCGGACATAACCTATATTGAGATCGACGAAGGTTGCTTGCTGTCATCGGCTGTACCAGTCCCAACAAGAGTCCTGCCGGCAAGATTAGGAGTGTAATTCCCTAAGGAGTTTCTTAATGTTACATGCTTAGCAGGTATTTCCTTTCCGTCACATATCAACCAGCCATCTAATTTGAAATCACCCTTAAACGCAAATGGTACTATCGTTCGTATCGGAACCTGAGTAAAATCTGAAATTGAATTGTTTCCCATATCAATCTTATTTTAATATTATTACTTCGCTATTAATTCACAGTCTTTTTATCCATTTATTCACTTCCGGCGTAAATAATGTAATGGATGACGTAATAAGGCTGCATGGTGTTATGGCCCTTATCGTTACCCTCAGAATCTGTACCATATAAAGGTATGTCGTTTTTAAGAAGGTCTATATCGATCTTTGCATAAAGACTGTCACCGATAAAATTTAGAAAATGAAATCCGAAATTGCCTTTGTTTATAGTATGGCTATGACTTGGCATTTCAGCAACTGTCAATTGGTGCTTGTACTCTCCACCTGTCCTGCCTAAAAGCCAATTGGTATCATTCTTATCAAAATTGGCCTTTGTCTTATCCGATTGTTCGAAATCAACATCAACAGTACCACTCCCTACAAGAGTCCTGCAGACAAGATTAGGCGTTTTTACATCCCCTAAGGCGTTTCTTAATGTCACATGCTTATCAAGTATGTCTCTTCCGTCACATTTCAACCACCCCTCCGGTATGTATTCATCCTTAAGCGCAAATGGTAATATCGTTCCTATCGGAACCTGTGTAAACTCTAAAATTGAATTTTTTCCCATATCTATTTTTATTTAATGTTGTTACTTATTTTATTTACTGTTGTCACTTATTTTCCGCTATCTCCGAAACCAATACCCGCTCTATGGCTCGTAAACGATCATCGGTCTTTTCCTGTTCTTTTTTTAACGCACTAACGGTTTTGGTTAAGGTAAATTTTTCTCCCTCCAGTACTTCAATACGCTTTAATAAGGCTTGAGTAGCACTTACATTGAGCATGCCAATTGCTTCATAGTCCACAGAATGAAAATCACGAACTTCTTTCCCGTAAACAAAAACAGTTCCTTCTCTGGTACAACTTACTCTGATTGTATTTTGTTTGATCTCCAGAATTTCTGTTAACATTTCTTCACCGCTAAAAATCAATTTGATTTTATCCGCAACGACAAGGTCTTTGGTATCTACCGGTATCCAGCTTTTATGAATCGTACTTAACCGGTAAATATTCGGAATGACCTCTGTCTGTTTGGTAATAACAGCAAGCGGATACACTTTTTCTACCTGTTGGGCAATGACTTTTTTATATACTTTATTGCCTCTTTGTACGGTATCGATCATTTTATAATCTGTTATAACAATTTTTGAAAGGATGTCCAGGTCATTGGCATTGTTACTCTCGCCCAATATTTTTTTGATACGCTCGTCTGAAAATACATTAAACTGCAGTGCTGAAATACCATCTGACGCATATATTGAATTTTTCAGCACATTCATTTCCAGTACTTTGGAAGATTTATAGCCGTATATAAAAAAATTACTGGGATAACTGCTTTCTCCTCCGGAAACAACAAATTTGCCTTGTGTAGGTGTAGAGGTGCCAATGCCCACATTTCCATTTGGAAGAATTTTTAATGCATCAGTACCTTGCGCCTGCAACTGAATTGTTATTACAAACAAAATGATTCCTGTTATTCTATGTATTTTTTTCATTTTATAAGGATTTAATTAAATAAAATTTCGAATTAATAACCTGTTTTACAAGTTAACTGAGCTCCTTTGGTAACCGTAAATCCGGGTTTGAAAGCAATGCTTCCCGCCGAATTAAAGATGGTAGTAACAGAGGGGGGTATCGTGAGCCCTTCGACAATAATAGAAGCAGAGGCGCGATATACCGTATTCGTACTTAAATTAGACTGACTAACAGTTACTTCATTTTCGGCAACTTTACTTGCAGTTACTGCTATCAGATTGGTTGCAGTAACCGTATAAAGTGTTCCATCGGGCGCAAGTGTTACATTTTTCTTGATGTTACCAACAGAAGCCTCCAAACCAACTGAAAAAGCATTGGGATGATCTACATCATTTTTAAATCCCATTATTTTTTGCGGCGAGCTGTACGAATCTGTAGCATAAATCGTAAAAGAGGCATCGGAAACCAGTATCGATGCATTATTCAACTGGACGACCGATTTATCAAAAACAACCGCTTTATTCTCGACGGGATTGTATTTTGCGAGTTTATTATTGTAAACAAAAAAAACATTTAACTTTGCATCCATAACGGGTTGCGAAATCCCGGTATTAGCGTTATTTTCTGAGTCAATAAATTGTGTTTTGATATCTCCTGTTGTTTCGTCAACATCAAAAACAAACAGCTTACTGCTATTATCATAACCATTGAGTACAAAAACTCTGAAATTGTCCTGAACCACCGGAAACGGAATATAAAAATTAGTATCATTCTTATACCCTCCCAAAACATAGTCAGATGTTGCTATACTACTTCCGTCCAAATTGTTCAATACGATCAGACGGCTTTTATTCTGCTGCGTATCAACAGCTATAAAAAAAGCTTTACTTTCATCGGGACTTAACGAAACCGGACCAATAATTTCATTGGCTTTTGGTTCGTATTTCCAACGTATTTTACATTGCGGATAGGCCGATAGGGCCACAATTCCAGGATCCGATGGGAGGTAAAGCGTTCCGTCGTACCCGATAGTTGCATTATTGTTGATGGTGCTCAACTGTCTGTTTGTGATTTCCGACAGGGATTTGCTGAACAGTATATTTCCGGAATTGTTTAAATCCAGTATGCTCAGTTTTCCGGATCTCGAAATATAATACAGCCTTCCTCTTTCGTCAATTAAAGGCCATGATCTGGCAACATCATCAACTGCTTTTAGCCACAAAACGTTTCCTCTCGAGTCCAGTTGTTTTACATAAAAAACAGCCTGTGTACCCGAAGTTGCCTGAGTAAAAACAAGAGGCTGGTTTTTATAGATTGCCAGGGCACCCGTTGGGCCAATCTCCTGAAAATACTCATTCCCTATTGGCAGTTTTCGAATTTGTGCCTCGACCACAAAGCTATTTGATTTCCAATTTAATAAACTGTTATGCTGCGCGTTTACAAAAGACTGAGACCAGTCTTCTCTAAAAGGATACGGGTCTACTTCATAAGTTGCCAGTACTTTTGGTTTTTTAGAAAAGTTCGAAGGCGTTTCGGCTGTTATAGAAGAAAAAAAACGCGTATCCTGTCCCTTTTCAGGTGAACGAGCCGCTAAAGATAAAATTCCATCCGGCAAAAATCCTAAAACAGGTTTAGGCAAATCGGGTATTCTGAGTTTCATCATCGCTGAAGCAGAACTCTTTTTTAACTGATCCATCCCTATAGGACCTTCGGTATTTTTTTTTATATCGGCCCAGTTTAATCCCGGATCCGTCAAACTAATTTCACTTCCGCTCCATCCATTAGGGCCTTTTAAAATGGTAATGGTCTGAACCGAAAATTCAGACATCCTGTCATTGGGTCTGTTGTATAATTTTAAAGCCAGTGATCCAATTTTAGCATTAACAGGTACACTTTTAAAATCAAATTTAAAAAAGGACTTACTGGTTTCTTCTCCTTTTTCATTGGCACTAACGCGTAAATCAGCACTACTCTCCGAAGGTATTGCCTTGTCAATTTCGGGCAATAAAACCGTATATTTTACTTGCGAAAACCCATTTTGAGGTTTTATCAGCATTACTAGTAAAAAAACGACACAGGTATGGTATATTTTATTCATAATCATTAATTTATATTTTTAAATTATGTTAAAATCAAAGTCTGACTAGTTACCACCGGTACCCAATAAAACAAAATAGAATACGTAATTCCGCGATCACCTCCATCAGTCAGAACCATGTACCATAAGCAACCTTTAAAAAAACCGGTTACAATTTTGGAGTCTTTTGTTGTGTCAAAACTAAATTCGACGGATGATGTGTCCAGCTGACTACTGCCATAATCGCCATTATTTAAGGTTACTCTGCTAAAATATTTTTTCTTATCAGTTTTCTCTTGATAACCTCCTAACAAAAAAATACCGGTACTGTCTATCGTATCCTTTCCTACAAATGATAAGCCACTGGACAGATAAGAATTAGTATTGATTTTTAAGGGTTTTATTTCCATCCAGCTGTTTTTATTCCATTTCCAGATATCAGAAGTCTCAGTCCCTCCTATTTCCGAAAAACCACCGCCTATCCATAGTTCTTTCCTGTTTCCGTTGTTGTCAAGTTCTACTGTAATACCGGCAAGATATCTTGGGCTCCAGGGCATTTTTGCAGGATTGTTTTTATTCACATTAACACTTCCGTTTGCGTTGATGTTGTCCCAATCTTTGCCATTTCCCGATACCCATACGTCATTTAACGCTCTTCCCCACTCGTCGACGCCTCCCAACAACCAAATTTTCTCCTCATCTCCATGAGGAAAGAGTACCGCAGAATGTCCTGTCCGTGAAGACCATGGTAAAGCCTCTGTAATGACTACTCTTGCTCCGGCTTCGGCATCTAAATTAAGGATCGCTACACGATTATTAAATTTCATAGGTTCTATATAACTCCCCCCTGTAAAAAACAATCGCCCATGTAATTCTCCCGTACTTTTCAGGTGTAACAGTGGAGAGTTGGCAAAAGGTTTTAAGCTGTTTTTCTCCTCTTCTGATAGTGTTACTCTTTGCCAATTCTCCGAGAAACCTTCATTGGTATTTGTATACCCAACATGATTGATCCGTGTACTCCCGCCTTCCGTTTTTAACATTAAACTAAATAGAAAAGAAGAATCCTGACTCACACAAAAATTACCTATCGTAAATAAAGCATCAATCCCGGTCGGGTTTGCGTTTGTATATAACTTTGATTCTCCCAGGGCTCTTACCTGAATTATTTTTGTAATAGAAGCGTCTCCGGTTTTTACTTCCAGTGTATAAGAATGATCCCCACTCGCGACACTATTTATCAAATAATTTCCGGAACCTGTTGTTACCTCCCCTTTCTGTAATTCTTGCAATCCCTCTCTCAAAATGTAGCGCTCGCCTTTAATGTTCCAGGATAGTACCACAGCCTTATTGCGTTGCAAAACCGTATAGTTGGACTCGAACAGATTAATTTCCGGTTTTGCCTGTTTCACTATAACGGTAAAAGGGATCTCCACAATTTCTCTGGGTACGCTTGTGTCCTTTTTATCTTTAAAGGTTATTAGTAATTCTGTAGACGGTGTTGTAACCGTAGCTTTCTCTGCTCTGATTTTTAGGATCAGATAGGTATATTCATCGGTATAGTCTCTTGGAAAAATATACGATCTTTTGCCCGGGTCATTGCTATCAAATAAAAACTCGCAAATTTTTACCGGAAAAGTTGCAAGTTTATTGGTATCGTCAATTTTTGCCCATAGTTCACAACTCAGGTTTTTCAAATCTTCTTTTTCTACAATAGTTTCCAGATTCCCGATCGAAAAAACGCCCATTAATAAAATGGCTCTTAAATTTTCCTCAGAAATTAGTATATCCAGCTTCAAAGCATCACCATTTCTTACCAAATTACTACTGCCAGTTGTTACATACCCCATATTTTTTTGAATTTAATACGTTAATTATTGGTTTTTAAATTGCTTAATCTCAACCATCCCTCATACACTTGTTGTTTTTTAAAACCCGAAATCTGCTTGCTTTTTCCCTCAGGGAGGTCTTCATTGTTTTTCCAGGTCATCACGTCCGACTTATGCGTCCATTTCCAGTTTGAACTAATACTCGTTGGTATCGGGATACCCGGGGCTACTTGCTCTGCAATAAAGGGAGCTACCCTAAAACTAATATTCAATTGTGACAATACCCGGGAAGAATTAGAATGAAACAGTTCAATAAATTTAGTAGGCAAAATCCCCGTCGACAGATGAGTTCCCATGGAAGGATTGAGTAACAAGCTCACTTTTAATGGATCTTGATGTAAGGTCATTTTTAATGAAGCGTTCTTTCTAAAAAAAGGGATATCGCTAAAATTAAAGTCAGGAGCATTGGTTGTCATGTAAAATGCGTCTGAATCATCATCACGAAAATAACCTACCAGGCCATCTTTCTCCATGGAATAATCCCCTATGCTCAGCGGAAATTTAACCGTGTCTATAAAGCCAATGTCTTCTTTGCCTGATCTATCCCATCTTTGGTTGTAATACGGTAATCCCAGCACCTCCAACCCTATTGCACAACGAGCCAAAGCTAATGGCTGACCGTATAACAATGCCGATGTATTTTGCTGTACCGCATTGCTGCCCAAAGCATTTAAACCTATCTTATAAGCCAAATCCATAAGACCTGATACTTTACTTCCGCTATCTAATGCATCGAGCAGCTTCTTTAAGGGTAGATTGTCCTCTAAATCCGGAATGACATTCCCGCCCGGAAAAGGCCTTTTTAGCAAACTCAGTCCTTCGTCTTTTGTCACATCTGATGCGATTTGAAGTACGACAACTTCATTACCCTCACCATCATAAATCAATATGTTTTTATCTAAATAATTGGGAACTAACCATCCAAAAATCGGATTATCGATTTTTCCGGTATCCTGATACACCAAGTTGTCTTTTGCGTTTAACCAGCTGAATTTTAAACGCGAAGGCTGAACTATTCTCGGTGGCAGCGGTATTGTGGTACCCTGATCTTTCTGATTGGCTTTTAGCATAACAGCACAGGCTATTTCAGGATTATTAGTTGCTTTATCTGTTATTACTTTTTTTACCTGTCCGAAAACATCTACTATCGAAAGGTTTTTTATATCCAGACTCCCTGAACGCAACGGATTAAAAAGGTTTAAATCGGTGCCATAAATGTTGCCGGGATTACACCCGACTTTGTAGCCATCGTCACCAATAATATTTAATTCGTCGCGGTCAATCAAATATTCCGTAGCAAATTTGTAGTCTTCATCGCTTACATATTTAAACGGAGGCAATTGAATGTCTGTTCTTTGCATTAACAAGGTTTTATTCAACCCGCTTAATGATTGAGCCAAAAGATTCAGATTTCCATATTTATTGACTAGACTATCCGGAATCGTTCTTTTAAGGTTTGCAAAAACCGAATTAGAGAATGGGCTTATGCCACTTATCGAAACCCCTTGTCCGTTAGCCCCAGTCGAATGCTTATTAAAATAAAGACCTTCCTGCAACTCCCATTTATCTGTATACTCCACCAGATCCAAATTTTTAATATCAGAATCATCGGGAGTATATACAGCATCCCACACCATAAATAAAGGGGTCCATGCCTGTTGCCATAGGGTTATGGCAAAACTTTCATGCGCTTTTTCATTATCCTCATATTGAGGCTTCAATTGAATTTTGACTACCTCTTTGCCAAAAGCTTTAATGGCAGGGCTGGTTTTGTCTTTTCCTTCCCCCAACTGTGCTTCCTTATAGGCCTCAAGAGCAAAGTCTAAAGAAAGCGAATGATCCAGCAAAAGCGTTTCACAGACCAGTGTCTTTATTTCCTTAAAAGGTATTTTGGCAGACCCTAATTCATCCACTTTCGGAATCGTAATTTTAGAACTGAAAATCGTGACCGGAATAGTGGTTTCGTTGTAGGGCACTTTTATATAAAGCTTACTCAATAACTGAGAAGCAACTCTGCAATTGATTTCTTTGTCTGAACTTTGAAAAACAGGTTTTTCGGTGTTACCAATTCCTGAACCGCAAAGTAAAAGCACAGGATCGTTGGGTTCCCAAAAACGATCTTCGAGTTTCTGCCTGAGGATAAACGCTGCGTTTTTACCTGATAGCTCCTTGTGCGTATTTAAAGCAGCAACGCGTTGTTCTACTTCTGTAGTCAATAATTCAATCTCTATCTTTCTGCTTACCAACTGGTTTAAAATAGGCTCCCGGGATGCGTTGTAATCAAAGTCCGCAACATCGTAACCATTAACAGTTTTAGAAGCTTGTTTGTACCATAAAAAATAATGTTCCTGCTGCAGGCTTATGATTTCCTCTTTTATTTTGTTACTATTAATCTGAACTTCATTCAACTCATTCAGCTCTTTTGAAATAGCATTGTTTTCAGGAAAATAAGGGCTGTCGTTTTTACTTTCCAATTGGCTGTCATCTGCTTCAACTCTCGTTATTTCCCAAAACGAACTTCTGTTTTTGGGAGAAAAACCTCTTTTATGAATTTCGGTTTGTATGGCTTTTAAACCGGGTTCATTTGTATTGTCTTCCAGAAATTGGTACTGTAAGGCATTAAGCAACTCTTCGATACCTGTTTTTTCAATTTCATTGCTTTTTATAATTTGAGCGCTTAATGATTCTACTGCCGTATTGCCCGCATAAACCTGTACCTCTCCGTCAGGAACTCCGCTTTTTAATTCCGTATTCCATTGAATGCTATGGATAGAAGAATGAAGCAAACAGGATTCAGGATATTCATTCCCGTCATATTTCCACTGTTGTTTAAACCAGTCTAATTCTCTTTCCTTGCCCGTCTGTTCGTTTGTTTTTGCTTCTCCGTCAAAATCCGGAGGCGAGATCGGATCATCGGCCGGATTGTTGTACCATCCTGTAACCACATAAGTTAAAGTACAATCCGAATCTATATCTTCCATGTCATCATGAAAGCCAAAAACGTTTTTACTACTGAGATAAAAGGACGAAAAATACGGATTGGCGGCTCCTACTCCTGTTAGAATTGACTCCGAAATGGCATCATCATACGCCGAAGACCACTCAAAGGTTTTTCCTAAATTACTAAGATCGAGTTTGTCTTTGTGTATTGTAATCCAGTTTAATTCCGCGTCCCTGCCTTTAACAGCATTTTTTTCATCGCTTCTAACAATCCATAGCCGACAATCCATATTTTCCAATCCTTTATCGGTTCGGATACGAGCTACTATCCATCGGTTAGGCGCAAATGGAAATTTTGCTTCTCCCCCTTCGTCTACAAAAGAATGTTTCAAAGCTTTCGGCAAGGTCCAATGCAGGTGTATCCCTCTTTTTAAGGTTACCTCTTTCTTTATATTGGGTTGTAACACATTTCCTAAAATACTCTGAGTGTATTGTTGCAATTGTGGACTTAAATCCACGCAATCCTTCTTGTCCTTGCTCAGCGCCAGTGCTTCCATATACATGGGTACAAAAAGTTTGGAATTATTACTCATGGTTGTCTTTTTTTATACTTCGATCAAAATTTCTTTTTTAACCGGACTGTCCACCATTTGAAAAGCAAATTCTGCAGAAGTAAAATACTTTCCGGCACTCTTTTCTGTAGTATCCATCCAATCTTTTTCTACCAGTTTCTTGTGCATTACAGCGGCTAAACCTGCTACGTCTAAGATCCTGTTTTTTAGCAAACCATTATTTAATTCTCGATTAACATCGGCAGTTCCGTCAACTATTACCTGATTGGTACCATCTTCATTTTTTATATTTTTTTTGTAACCGCCTTTATCGATTTTTAGTCCAAAATGAAGACCTTCATAAGGCTGTTTTATAATGATACGGGCAATATTCCCATTGAAAATCCCTAAAAAAATATCCGAATCAATTCGTTCAAAACGCAGGGCATTAAGAGCCTTATTTTGAGCATCAAAGGCCATAATTTCTAATCCTCTCCAGCCCGAAACCAGGTCAGAGCGAAATAAAAAGCCCGTAGTATTTAATCTTCTGCCGTATATTTCTCCTTCTTTATCAATTACAACAGATCCGGTGTTATACCCCTCTATAAATTGGCCACTTATCGTCATTTCGAGTAACGGATCATGGTTTGCTACCCTGCCAATGCTAAGCGCTCCGTCAAGCAATGCCTCAATCCAGTTTGGATCTACATAAAACAGGGAAAGTGTGCCGGAATAAGTATCTTCCTTGATGTGATGCTCCTTTTGCAATAAAAATTCATGAGGCAAGAGATAAGAAAAAGGAATACCGTTTACGCTATATAAGTTGTTTAAAAAACGTTTCACTTCTGTTGGAACATCTACTATTTCATCGAACCTCTTTTCTGTTGCCAATTCCGTTTCAACCTTGTCAATCGCGCCTAAATAATGAATTACTTTATCTTTTAAATAAAGGGTACTGTTGTCTTCAAGAATAGTATTTAGAAGCGCTTCTTTTGTTTTGCCGGCAGTAAACTGAGTTTGCGCTAGTCGCCAGTTTAGTAATGCTTTTGCGAACTCCTGATTTTGCAAACCAAGGATACGTCCTAATTGCCATGCTGCTGCAAAAGAAATATCAAAAAACCCCGTTGTTTTATCGTACCGCAAAGCAGCATCTGAAGAGGAGAACGAAACCGTTTTTGAAGTAGACGGAAATAATTTTGGAACAAACGGCCCATGATACCAGCTAATCGTACTGGCTCCTGTTCTAGTTAAATGTTCCAGGGGTACATAACCCGAATCAAAATAAGGACGCAATTCAATTGCTTCGTTTTCTCTTTGAATACTGATCGGTTTTATATCCACACTGTTCACTAATTGCGAAAAGCTCGCATTGCCCGAATCCATAAAATTCCAGCTGGCAAGTACAACAAGTCTGATCTTAATGTCGGTCGGAATATTTGCTTTGGGGCTTGCATCTGCTAGATAACGGGTATGCCCTTCCAAAGAAACTACTATTGCCGTATTCTGTTTTCCGCTTGCTGGTAGTCGGTTGCCCACAATAACAGAAAAAACTCCGTTGCCATCCGCATTTAGGTCAGTGATGCCTTCTTTGTCTTTATTTTCAATACTCACTTCTTTTGCATGTGCCAGTAAGGAAAGACTTTCCATATAGGGGACATGCGTTTCAAATTGTTCCTTTGTAAGATCAATGGTAAAGCAACCATCTGTGCTTTTTTCCCATTCCATTAATTGCAGCACCTCTTCTTTAATTGCTGATTGCGTACCAAAAATTTCAGGCCGAATAATTCCATCTGCTGTATCAGACTGAATCACTGCGGCAAGTGTATTTTTTTCTATTTGCAGCTGACTCATCTCGTCTTCATCAAAAAGAAGAAGTGCCATCCAGGGCACTGGTGGCGAATCCAGCGTATTGCGCTTTTCTTCAGGAGTTGTACTTCTCTGAAAAACCGGGGGCAAACCGTCTATAGTACGTTCCCAGGGCAGGGTTCTTCGGGTAAAAACAAGGTGCGGCAACGACTCAGAATAACTCCCCGATTTGTTTGCAGGCGGATACACCGAATAAATATCATTTGGATTAAGCGTAAAACGTGCCGCATCAACACCAAAATCAAATGTCTTTTTTATATCCTGAATACTTCTATTCTCTTTTAAGATCCGTTGGTTTACTTCAGTCGTATATTTACCGGCCACCATTGGAGGCAAAAAACACTGCACTATTTTAGTATGCTCACTCATCATTTAGTTTTTATACGATACATTATTTTACGTCGGTACTGTATTGCGGTATTTGCCCGATCTCACATAAGACAGGGATACCATTAAAATACACTTCCTCGTTCGTCATATTGGTAAAAATTGCCGCCTCATCGATATCCGAAAGACTCTCATCAAAACCTTCTTTAAGAAGCGCATGTATTTTTTTTCGACGGATCGTTACTGCTGCGTCTTCGTATGTTTTTTCAAGTATACCGGCGATTTTTACTTTATGTTCCTCGTCGTAGTACCCCAAAACTTCAAAGGCATGATAGGCTTCACCGGCTCTTGCTAACGAAAACTTCCAGAAAAATTTCTGTTCAGTCCTATCAAACAACGCTGAGAAATCAAATGTCCGTATTTGTGCAACTTCCGGTAAAGCCGGAGGCTGTAACACCAAACCACTAAGCACATTTTGAATTACTTTTGAGGTGCCCGGATTCAAATTATTGTGTACTGAATCTTCTCCGCTCCATAACGCTTCTGCTACTCCTTTGGCCAAACACAAAACGGCTACGTCCATTTTAACATTATGGAGGATGATATCCACATTCATTTCAAAAGACACCGCATCTTTTTTAAAGCCACACGGTCGTATACCAATGTTTCTTTCTCTTTCGGCATAGGTTCTAGCACCTGCTTCAGATTTCATTCTTGTATCTTTGGCGACTTCTTTGTCGTTTATTTTTAAAACTAAAACAGGGATAAATGAATCTATTGTAATCGCCAATTGAGAAGGGTTTATGACGGGAAATTTAGCTTCTCCCTTGACCTCTATCAGTCCATTACTAATGGAGATATTCGTTGGCTCCGGGCTTGTGACCGTAGCCGTTTCAAGTCTGTTTTGTTCACGTCCGGTTGCTTTTTTCTGCGGAATAAAACCTGTTGAAAACTCCTCCCAATTGAGTTTTTTCGGTTTCTGTTTAGAAGAATCTCCAAAAGGGATCGTAAATGAAAAGATAACCCAATCGACATAGGCTTCTCCTGCAAAAGGGGGCCCCCAGATATGTAATTGCGCTCCCATTTCAAAACTAAAATGGACCCGAATAAATACAATTTTAATATCGGCCTCAATTTTAATGGTGATGCCCATATCAATATAATATTGAAAAGGAGCCCAAAAAATTAACATATCTGCCCATATTACAATAGACACTTTTACAATAGAAGTCTTAAAAAGAACTTCCCATTTACCTCCTGCCATAATTGCCGAAGAAGTAAGCGCATAGTACATTTCTCCTTTAATAGACATCAGATCACTGACTCTCCAACTTAAGGCTAACCTTGGTACAGCAGGATAATGAGCCGGTTTTATAAATTTTGGATGATAGCCCCCAAGCGTAATGACAAAATCACCTTCATGAGGTCCTTTTATCCAGGTGTAAAAAGCAAAGCCTCCCGATAATCTGCAATCTCTTGAAAGAACATATGAATTTGGTGTAATAACAGCTTCAACGGAGATTACATCACTTCCGGGGCCAAAATGAGCCAGAATCGCGAATTCTATATAGACGATGGGCTCAGGTGCCATTGATTTTTCGGGCCAGCTCAATCTGGAAAGCCCCAGAATGGCAAATTCAAGCTGTGTCCCAAAATTCACGGTCAATAAAACAAACGATTCAATAAGCTTAAAAGAAGTGAATTTGATCCCTACCGCCAACCAATAATCCCCAATAGAAATTTCGATTGGTTTTTTGCCATTTTTCATTGGTGTTTCCAATGAAGCCAGCACGGCTAATAATCCCTCATCTTTTTCCGGCTTCATGGCCAAAGCTACAAGCGGGAACAGGGCTACCTCGTCAATAGACGGTACATTTACCTTACGATTGTAGCCAAATCCGGCTGCAATTCCTGTTACAAAAAAGAAGGCCGGGCCTCCAATCGGTCCATCAAAAACGCCATAAATAAATAAAGAGGCCTCATCACTTACTTTGGCATAAGATCCTATGGCGGCAATCGTAAAACGACTTACTTTTATAATTGCTCCTCCGTTGTAAACATCAATCTTTTTTCCTTCATAAATGGCTGTTGCGTGCAAAAATGCTCCGGATATTTCTATCGGAGGCGCTTTATAAGAAAGCCCCAATCCGTCTAAATAGAAATCCGGTATTGAAGGCGGCCAGTGCAGTTTAAAACCGAGACCAAACCCCATTAACTGTAACCCCATTCCTTTCATTTCCATTGAGGCATCGAGCAGCATAATAACGCTGCTGTTCTGATAAGCAAAACCCAATCTTTGAATGGTTATAGGGCCAATTTTTTTATCTAATTTTTTCCATTTTGCATTAGAAGCCCCCCCCTTTTCTAAAGGTACGACAGCGGTAACAGTAGTTTGCTTTGACTGTTCCGGTTCTTTATAGTCCTGATCCGTCCCGTTAGTTAAAACATAATATTCTTCTTTCTTATTGATCTCCAACAGTGTGGTAATATTAAAACCGGAACTAATAGCAACTTGCGGTAATCCGTCAAATTGTTCCAATTCTTCTTTTCCAAAAGTTCCGCCCGCGTAAATGGCTAAAACCTCTTTAAAAGCAAAGGCATTGTTCTCAGATAAGATTGGGCCTGCTAAAGGAAGATCTTTTAAATCTAAATTGATTCCCGATCCCATTCCAAAAAATAATCCGGAGGTATTCTTTGTTTTCTTATAAAGCAAGAAAGCCTTAAATTCTTTTAGGGTAAAAGAAACCTCAGGCATTTTATATGTGGCTTCCTCCCCAAAGAATTTTGTAGCGATTCCTCTTAAATCAATCGTTACTTCCCCTTTATTCTGATAGTTAGCATACACATACCATATTCCTTTATCCTGAGCAAATTCAAGCGAGAAAAAGTGCTCATCCACTTTTAAGATCCCTCCAAACAAAAAGGTCTTTACTCCCTCTATTACTTGAGAATGGATTACAATTCCGGCATCAAAATCTTTTTCGTTTATATTTATTTTGCAGTCAAACTCAATTTTAAATTCTGTTTCGTCAATTCCTCCGGTTCCGTAGGTTACGCAGAACCGTTTGAAAGCAACAGCATTTAAAATCTCAGGAATCTCGATCTCCTTTTCGGTACAACAATTAACTAAATCCTGTACGGTTAAACCCTCTTTTTTTTCAGACTCCAGCGAAGCATATAAAAAACTTTCTTTTTCTGCCTTTTCATTAATTCTCTTTCTATAACCTATTGTAATCGCAACAGCAACAGGATCAAACGAATTTCCTAAGTGGAATTCTGTCTGCCCTGTAAGTTCCAACAATAAAGAGTTTGAATCTGACATATTTAAAAGATATTGGGGTAAGTCAACTGGCAATCAGTCTCCTGAACGCACTATCATTGTAGTCAAGGATAGTATAAATTGCTCTTTTTGAATTTACAACTCCTTAGATATGGATTTTGATTGTGTGTAAAATATTATTCTGCCAACGCCTTAGTATCAACAACTACCGGAGTATTGGTCACTCTAAAACCTGCTTTTTTGATGATAAACTTTCCAAATTTAAAGTCACTCTCCTTTTGCGTTTGCACATCAAAATCGAAGGTATTTTGGGTGATATTGAAATAAAACTCTTTAAAAACAATCGATAAATCTTCTGGTTTATTATCCTTTTCACTTTCAGGATAAGCTGGTTTTTCAGTATCACCGGTTTTATCCTGAATCCACTCTACCAAATTCTTAAGTTTGATGCTGGAACCCGGTTTACCATCTTCTTTATCACTAAAATCGATAATCCAGTCTGCTTTTGGATTTTTGACAGAAGGAATATTCCCTATCCTCACACTAACCACTACAGCAGGTTCTGATTTGTCTTTTGGGCCAATTTCTATCTCTCCGTTTAAACCAAATTTGTAGTTTGAAACATTTATTAATCCACTAATCGTATATTTGGTCTTATCGATAGTCATTCTTCCGCCAACCGCTCTGGCTATCACCTTATCAGCATCCTTCCAGGTCACCTGAATATTATCAGTAGATATCCAATCTGAAATAATTCCATCAGCCACAATTGTGCTGGAATAAGCGATTTGATTGTCAAATTTTTTTACATTTTCTTCAGATAATAGATCTGAAGTTCTAAGATTTTTAATTTCTGTGATTGCTACTGCCATAGTTGTTGATTTTAGAATATTTATTAGTATTTAATTATATAATTCATAGCCAACCATTTTGGACGGTTATCTCCTGTATAGGTATCACTCCGAAAAACGGGTGCCTTTACGGTAACGAGATGGTGGTGACTACCGGCGTATTCGGTACCAATTTCCTTCACATCAGTACCATCAGTATCAAGACCGGAATGACCTACGCCACCAAAATCTTTTTTGTACCAGCGCTTCGGAAATTCATGATTATGATAACCGACTGTAGTGGTGATAGTTGACGTTTCCGGCGGGGTGATCAAATGCGAATGCCTGTCTGCATTGCCATTTTTGCCAACCTGTTCTGTTACATTTGCCGCATTTGCTCCCATAACAAAGGTTTGTCTTAAATCAGGAACTCTAAATTGTCCATTTCCTCCTCCATACAACGTGCCTGTTACGCTAAAAAGTTCACTTTTGTCACCTGACTGTCGCATAAGAACTTCCGTCGCACAATAGCCAGTCCTCCGGTATTTTTGAACCTGCAAAAGCCAAAATAGATCCAACTGGCATAATACTACCCGTTTTATCTGCAATTCTTCCTTCAGACTTAATGTTTCCATCTACCTAAAGTTTCTCCTTTGGATCTGTTGTTCCTATGCCAACATTACCATTGGGAAGTATTTTTAGCGCATCGTTTTGTACAAACGATACTTGAACATTTGCCACTAAGCAAACAATAAGCGTTACGATGTTTATTCCTTTTTTCATATAATTTGATATTAGTGTTATTTATTTAAAAATTCAAACTCATATTTTTTTCCAAATGCCATATAATCATTTGATTCTTCCTAAGCGCTTCAACAATTTCGATCCATACAAGTGCACATTTAGTAAATTGAAAACTTTTAAAGCTTAAAAATTTTCTCGATCTTTTTTTTATTAAACCAAGTTTTTTTTTAAAGATAAGTTAGCCCCTATGATGTAAATTAAAAAAATGACATGAGTGCCATTTTTTTATGTATAAAAAACCGAAATAACTGTACAAAAATATTTTTAGGCCAAGGGAAGTTTTGTCACATTTGAAATATGAAAGGAATACCTTTTTTGGCACAAAAAAATAAGGCAGTACTGTCGCATCTGCCATGTAAACTCGAAAGAAATCGCAGAGTTTGCAAATTCTGGCAAAAGTGAGCATCCCATTCCGGTAAAAGAGAGCAATTTGTTCCGGTTTAAAGTGACCACTCTATTCTTGTAAAAGAGATCAGTTGATTCCGGTTCAAAGTGACCACCTCAAAAAGCAGTGTTTATAAAGAATATCTTACTTGTTTTTAAAACAAAAGATATGGCAAATATTTTCTCACTCATAACAGAAAATCTCTAACTCATAGCACTAAATTATTCATTTAAAGCATTTTTTTTATTTGTATTACAATCAGATATTAGTTTTACTTCAAAAACAAAGTTTAGCATAAAAAAGTAGTTCAATCTAAGATTTTTATTTTAAAAATAAAACAATATATTATCAGAGCATAAATTGTCTTTTAGACGAAAAGTTAAATTTAATTTCCTTAAATATTTCCTTAAGGGAAAAAACGTAGAATGTTCTATCTGCGAGCAAAAATATATGACTTTTCTTCCCTTCGGATTAAAACATAAAAGACCCAATGCACTTTGCCTGAATTGTTTTTCTCTGGAACGCCACAGACTTATCTGCCTGTTTTTTAAAAATAAAACGACACTCTTAAATTCTAAAACCAGAATCAAGCTGTTTCATGTTGCGCCAGAATCGGCTTTTTTTGAGCATTTCAGAAAAAACAAAATGATTGATTATTATCCAATGGAAGTCTCTGGAAGATCGATCCTGACTTAGATGGTGAAGATAAGGAAGATGGATTAGCCAATAATCGAAAAAGCATGGAGTATATCGATAACGATAACATCACTTTGCTTCGAGTAGTGCTGAACTCCATATTGAGAGCGCCTGTAAAAAGATTATATATGCCGGTTTATACTGGCAGGCCGTTTATATCAACGACAGGAGCAGGAAATTTAACCCTAATAACGAAAACAACTTTTCAGGGACAAAACGTTTAGACGATTGGGAAAAAGTTAAGTTTAAACGTCCTTGGGATACCAATTATCAGGACATAACAGCAGATGAAATCATTTTCGACGGTTTAAATGAAACCAACATACGTGAAAGTTTTAGAAATGCTCCTTACCTGTGTTACGCAGACGTTACAAATCGCTTAAAAGAATTTGGAGATCCTAATGGTAATTATTTTGTTGCAAATGTTAAAGCAACCAAAGGAAGAAGGACTTTAGGTTCTACTTCCGGCTGGACATTAGTAATTGTGTATGAAGACATCACACAGCCCAGTAAAAAAATTGTCACTTTTGATGGTTTTGTCGGAGTTCAAAGAGATGCAAATCAGGGAGAACTGACGGAACTCAATTTTACCGTTGACGGATTTATCACCCCCGCAGGTCCCGAACCGGTAAAGGCCACTATAGGTATTGTTTCTCAGGAGGGCGAATTGGCTTACCTGGGTGACTATCTGAACATCAAAACGATAGGCAGCAATGGAAAGCCGGTGTTCAAATCTATTTTTAATGAGCTTAATGATGTGAGGAATGTTTTTAATTCTTCGATAACCATTCCATCTGCCCCTTTATTTACAGATAGTCCGGTCATACCTGGTGCCGAATACATCACCAAAAGAAGCCCTTCCAGATTAAATACCTTCGGTTTTGATATGGATCTTATCAATATCAATAAAGGGTATTTACGGAACGGTCAAACATCGCTCGACCTTCAATTAACGACCGCCGGAGATGCTTATGCCGTTTCATTAGTCACTTTAGCAATAGATATTGTACAACCAAATATTGTCATTAAACAAACGGTTACAAATGAAAATAATGTTGAAGTCAAAGACAATGAGGTTGTCAATTTAGGAGAATACTTAAAATATAAAATAACCTTTAACAATAATGGCGATGACAATGCCAGAGAAGTTTTAATTAAGAGCATTCTGCCTAAAAATGTAATTTTTAATTATCCGCAAGACCTCACCAGTTTACCCAACGGTGTTACTGTAAGTTCAGTGGTCACTTATGATGCCAATGGCAATCAGTTATCGGGCTATAATCCCGAAACGAGAACCATTATTTTTGAAGTCTCAGACAGTTTAGTAAATATTGACGGCACCCCATCTGTTATCGAATTCAGAGTTAAGGTCGTTTCCTGTATTACTTTAGATTCAGATCCAAATTTTGAACAGAGCTGCGACCTGACCATTACGAATGAGGTTTCTACCAGCTTCACGGGAGTTGTCAATCAAACCCATTTTAACGGTGACTCGGGTTTAATTTATAACTGTGAAAATATAGATGGAAAAACCAATAACATATTAAGCAATTTACTGTTTTGCGACAAACAGTCAGAAGCCCTATTATGTCCACCTAATACAATATTGTCAGCAGAAAATGGATTTGCGAGCTACAGTTGGTCCAAAAATCCATCGGGGATCCCTGTGTTTCAATCGGGTCAAACCATTACTGTAGACGCTATAGGGACTTATTATGTGGTCTGCACTCCTTTTGCAAACCCCTTACCCAATCAGGCTTGCGCCACACTTAAAGAAATTATCGAAGTCAAACCTTTCATCATGTCCGATCTGGATCCTCTGGGAGGAGCTTTTGGTGAGAAGATCATTTGTGCAGCTAACAATGCTAAGGAGTTAACCAACTTTTATCTGTGTCCCAATAGCCCTGTTAAAACTATTAATCTGAACATACCCGAAGGAGTGTCCTCTATAACATGGGAAAAAAGTAACTGTGCTCTCATTCCCGGCGCAACTTGCCCTGATGAATCCACAGCTTGTCAGTGGGATACTTTAAACAACAATAATAATCGAAATTATGCGATTACTTCAGAAGGACAATATCGTGTCATACTCAGTTACGGAACTAATTGTTCGGCTCCATTTTATTTCAACGTTTATGGCGAAATAGTACCAACAGCAACTTCTGAGAATATTTTTTGCCAAACAGCAGGCAACATTACTGTCAATAGCCCGGCAATGGGAACCGGCTATGAATACAGTCTGGATAAAATAAATTATCAGACCAGTACAAATCTGCCCGTAAAAATTGCCGGAACCTATACGGTGTACATCAGACCCAATTCAACCAATAAGGCAAAGTGCTCTTATGAGATTCCTAATATCAAAATTGAACATAAAAACTTAAATATTACCCACAAAATCTCCAATTCAATTCTAAACTGTTTTGATGATACGGCCTCTATTGAAGTCACGGCAAACAACGTACGTTCCAATTATGTGTTTACTATTTATTCCGGGAATGAAGTTCTAAAAACCTCTGGAACAATTGCAGGTAACACCTATACATTTGACAATTTGAAATCTGGCGACTATAATATTTTGGTTACTACAACAGACGGATGCGAAGCTCGTTATCCATTTACAATTACAGGTCCAAAAGTACTTACCGCCAGTACTCAAATTACTAAAGTTCCTACCTGTACTCCTGCCGAGATCACGGTGACTGCCATAGGCGGAACGCCTCCCTACACTTTTACGGTATTGGGCAATAATGCAAATGGTGAGGAATATCAAAAATATTATACCGGTCCTAGTCCAATGAGTATCATCATACCAAATCATAGTTCCGCTATGAATTATCGATTTTATGTCATAGACGCGAATAATTGCAAAGAAGTTTATGCAGGGTCATTCAACTATAATCCATTAGAGGCTTTGACGTTAAAAATAAATTCATCAAAAAACATCAAATGCAAAGGAAATTTAACGGGTGAGCTTTCGGCCCAGGCAAAAGGTGGTTTAGGCAACTATGTTTTTACGCTATTAGATCATGAAGGGCTTGAACTTCCCTTTAATCCGACACAAAGCACTCCGGGTAATTTTACGCAATTACCGGCCGGTTTGTATCAGGTTAGAGTTACAAGTGGGGACTGCGATCCGGTGATTGTTCCGATAGAAATAGAAGAACCCACGCTCTCCCTTACCCACCGCGTAAAATATGACAATGTTACCTGCGCCGGTTTAGCCAATGTAACTATTGAAATGGAAGCTAGCGGTGGAACCGGAAGAATTAAATATGCAATTTCGTCATTACCCAACCAGTTTTTTGATACGGGTATATTTAGGGGGATAAAAGCAGGAACCTATAATATTACCATTAAAGATGAAAATGATTGCCGCATTAATGATGTAATTACGATTATCGATCCGAAGCCAATACACGCTTCTGTAGTACAGGGCAGTATAAAACAAGAAATATGTATTGGAGAAAAAACAGCTGCTTTTAGTATTGACATATCAGGAGGAATTCCTCCCTATAAAACAAGTTTAGACAATCGCAATGGGACTTACACTCAGGATCAACTAGATTTCGACAACCTTTCTGGAGGCAAACACACTTTATATATTCTGGATAAAAATAATTGTCCGTTTGAATTAGCAATCCTGCTGGATATTCCAACCATTGTTCTTAAACCCACTGCAAAGGTGAGCTATGATTGCGAAAGTAATACTCCCGGAAATAAGGTTACTGTAAAGATCGACGCCAGTAATACAAATCCCACTTTAATAAAGTACTCATTAAACGGAAAAGAACCTAAGCAGGACAGTAATATATTTCGCAATGTCCCCGCCGGAAATCATTTTGTAAAGGTAGAGCATGTAAGTGGATGTAGTGAGGTTTCACCTTTGTTTGCCGTTGATGAATCAAACCCTCCTTTGACGATTTCATTAAGTCAGGGAGGACTGAATGAAATCATTATAACCATAAAAGGAGGTTCAGGTTTTTATAACAGCCTTACCATCAATGATGAAGTTTTAAAATTTACTACTAAATATATTTATTACAAATCCGGAGATTACACGGCGACTGTTGTCGATAGTAATGGCTGTACCGCAACAGCAACTAAGTACTTTGAATTTATCGATATCATAGTTCCCAACATTTTTACTCCAAATGACAGTGGTATAAATGATGGCTGGAAACCATTAAGACAGGATAACTATCCCGATATCAGAATCCGGATCTACGATCGCTATGGCCGTGAAATATGTGTGCTAAAACATGAAGAGTCCTGGGATGGAAAGTATGAAAGTGCCAACCTTCCCACCGGAGATTACTGGTATGTTTTAAAACTTAGAAACACCAGAGATGACCGGGAATTTATTGGAAATGTGACTCTTTACAGATAGTCTGTAATCTAACGTTTAAGTAATAAAAATAAGATGAAGAAAATTATAAACTGCTTCTTTCTGTTGAATGTAATGATCAATTACAGTCAAGAACTTAATGTACCGGTAGCTACTCAATATTTGGCAGATAATCCCTTTATTATTTCTCCTGGTTATGCCGGAATTGGTGATGATCTTAGGATTAATTTGAATGCTTATAAGCAATGGGTGGGTATCGAAAATGCCCCTCAGAATCAATCTTTTTATGCCGATCTTCGAATATTAGACAGATCCGGAGTTGGATTATCCTTGTATAATGATACTAATGGGAATGTCAAACAGGCTGGTGGCAAATTTACTTTTGCCCATCATCTTATTCTGGATTATTATTCAAAACAATACCTTTCTTTTGGTATTTCCTATATTTATAATTCATTTAAAATAGATATCAATAATAGTAAACCTGCTGAACCGGATCCTGATATAACCGATAACAGGTTTACATCCAATAATAATTTTGAAGCTGGTTTTTTGTATCGCAACAAAGGTTTTTATTTCAGCGCCAATATGACCAATATTTTGCCTAAAAAATTGGATTCTTTTACAAGTCCTGAACCCAAAGAACTGACCAACTACCAATTCTACACCGGATATGCTGTTCGTTTAGAAAACGAAACGGAAATCGAGCCTTCTATCTTTTACCAGTGGTATAAAAGTGATGGACGTTCTGTTACCGACCTGAATTTGAAATACCGAAAATTTAATCGGTACGATGATTATTACTGGGCCGGTATATCGTACCGATTTCTGAATGATCAAATAGGAAAACCATTAACGATCGGACCAATGATAGGCTTCAAAAAGGCTTATTTTACTTTAGGTTATTCCTATCAAATCATGATGAATGATTTATCACAATACAATTCTGGTACCCATTCCATATCTATCGGACTAAGGTTCTTTCAATCCATAAGCAATTGCCCATGTACCCAAAAATATGTGCGCAATTAATAAAAAAATGAAAGTGATACCTTTTTTTGCCACAAAAAACTAAGGTTATTAGTTTACTAAGGAATTGCCTATTTTTGATACAAATAGGATTATATCACCTCATTTAAAACAAAATAATGTTCTTAAAAATTGACCATTCTAAGTTTCGTGGCAAAATCTGGCACAGTGGTTAAAAAAATTTAACAAATGCAGTATAAGCAGGGGTTTAGACGTTTAGGTTCGAATCCTGCTCTCCTTGAAACAGTTGAAATCGTGTCAAAGCAATTAATATTAAAAGGATGTTGTATTTTTCTTTAGATAACTTATCGCTTTGCACTAATTTTTTTTGATACTGTAATGGATTGAAATAAGTATTCTTGCGGGCTATTATCCATCTATTTATTTCGATTATGATTATATTTCAATACTTCTGATTCGATTTCCTGTATTGTTTTCTTTTTCCCTTTAGAGATCCATTCTAAAAGTTCTTCTTCAAAAAAGTACAGCTTTTTACCATATTTATAGCATGGGATTTTTCTCTGCCTTACAAGAGTGTAAATTGTAGGCTTTGCTTTTCCAATTAGCCGGCTTACTTCTTCAATACCAATAGGAATACTTTTTTCTTTAGATTCAAATACCTGTATATTTTGAATCAGAATTTTAATCTCGGTAATTTCTTTCACTAAGTGTGCTACTGCTTTGGGCAGGTTCTCAAAAGAGATTTCGTTTATGTCCATAACTAACATTTTTACTTGTTATGACACAAATGAAAAAAGTGTTTCTGCTGTGTGCTTCTTTACAACAAAAACACTTGAAAAACACAGTGTTTTATACCTATTGGTATTTAAAAATTAGTAAAATCTTCCATAATCTTTATAATCCCTTTCTGTTCATCATCTTTTAGATGCGTTTTAATGCTATTCTCTTCAACATCTTTTAAAGCATCGGCAAAAGTCAGTTTTAAAAATTGTGCGACTCTGTCCTGTCTGCTGACTTTAAAGCAATTCCAGATATTCCAGCCAAAATGATAAAGATCGAGATTAGACAGATATTTTACTTTTACCGGTCTAATCTTTTCGAAATTTATGCCTTCCGCATATATGATTATATTCTTGCCCAATTGTTTCAAATCATCATCTGACGTATACAGCGCGAATTCTTGCTGTGCATAACGGATGGCAGTATCAACTCTAGATTGTTTTTGATTTTTGACTGCAAGCTGTTGCTGCTCCCTTATCTGTTCAATATCTCCGGCTGAATTTTTATTTTCAGACAATCCGGGTTTAATTAAAACATCTCGTTGCCTCTCTTCTATTTTTTCAAGGTCTATGCTTGGAATCCAGCTTTCAGGTAATTCCTTTTTTTTAGCCTTCAAAAAACGATTCAGTATTCTGGCAGCCAATTCGTTTAGAAATAAGCTTAGAATTGCAAACATTAAAACTCCAAATCCAGTGCTGATCCAGAAAAATATGCCAGCCGTATATTCATCCGCACCTTTTTCCAGAAGTACCAGTCTTCCGATTATGCCGACAAAGACGCAGACTAAAAAAACAGACAGGTAAACTGCAATATATTCGAAGTACTTTATTTTCATTACGCTCTTTTCTTTAAAGATTCCAATTGTATTGCCTGCGAAGCTCTGTTTTTCTTCTCATCTATTACTTTGGCGTATATTTCAGTAGTTTTTACATTGGTATGCCCCAGCATTTTGCTGACCGTATAGATGTCTGTCCCGCTCGACAGCTGCAGTGTTGCAAATGTATGGCGGAAGCAATGGAAGGTAATGTTTTTTTTAATGCCAGCAGATTCAACCCATTTTTTCAGAGGGCGTGAAATCCACGACGGGTCCGGTAGATCCTCAAAAACAAGCTGCGCGGAAAGCCTAGGTTCTCCGCACAGCTGGAAAGCCTGCTGGGAAATAGGCATATATTCGACACCCTTTGTCTTTTTCTGCGTGAAATGTAGTTTAGCGATGCCATCTTCCAGGCTGATCTCTTTCCAGCGGAGCTTCTGAATGTCGGAATGCCGCAGGCCAGTAAACGCTGAGAAAAGCGCGGTTCTTTTAAGGACATCTTTTTCGCAGGGCGTTTCGACCAATGTATTCAATTCTTTAATGGTAAGATATTCGCGTCTTGATTCCTGCTCAGGTATGCCTTTTATTTTTGGAGATAAGTCAACGGTTAAATATCCATCAATAAAAGCCTGTTTCAAAGCGGCTTTAAATATGGAGAAATAGGTTGCCGCAGTGTTGCGGGAAATGGTTCCTTTTTTACCTCCTCCGCGTGGAGCTGATAATAAAAACAGTTTAAAATCTTCCGCCATTCTGCTGTCAATCTGCGAAAACATTAGGCTGTCCGCTGAATAACTTTTTAAAAATTCTCTGGTGCGCTCCCAAGTGATCTGAATGGATTTTGAACTTCGGGCATGCCTTTTAGCCGCCACAGCAGCAATGTATTTAATAAAATCCTCTTTTGCTTTTTCTTTTTGCTGAGTCAATAGGTTCTCAGCATCACTGTACAGATCTGTATTATCGTATTCTTTCTGCCGTATATTACGCACTGCGTCAGCATAGAGCATTATTTCACGGTCGCTCTCGCTTCTGCACATTATAATTCCGTTATCGTTGCGTCTGGGTTTGTAGGATTTTATGCCCTCTGCATCTGTGCGGGCAGTTCTTTTCTTGTCCCACTCCACTGTTGTTACGGTTCTGTTTAAATATTCACGGATTCTCTGGGGCGTTTTCTTTCTGGAAACCTCAACAGGATAGCTTTCTATGTAGACATACCATTCTTTTTGGTTTTCTGCTTTTCGAAGACGCACAGTCACCTTGGTTTTTGCTAATTGTTTCATATAAAATCATTTCCGTTATACAAATTATCAATTTCCGTTTTGGGGGCATATACATGCTTTCCGATCAGTCTGGTTGGGATTGAATATTTCCTGATATGATTGTAGACAGAACCTTCAGATATTTGAAACCTTTCAGCTATCTCGCCAATGGAATAGCAGTCTTCTTTTTCAAGGCTGTACAATTTTCTCTTCGGTGTGTTCTCAGCTTTCGGCAGGCTGTGGCCAGGGCCGTACATCCCTTCCATGATACTCCGGTCTATCCTTACAAGGCGGGTTCCTAAATTGACTGAAGGAATTTTTCCCTGGCCGACAAGCCTATAGAGGGTTCTTTTGGCTATGCCAAAAAGTATGCCAGCTTCTGGGACAGAAAGAAATACTCTGTCCTCCGGTATTTTATCTATCATCCTTTTCAGCTCCGCGTCCTTGTTAAACTGCTTTATCTTCTGTTTGTATGCTTTTTTACTGCATATAGCCGAGCAGTAAACAGAAGCCACTGTTTTGGGCAGAAACTCCTCGCCACAGTTAAGACATTGTTTTTTTATTCTTTTCATCGCCTTTATCTCCTCATTAAGGTACCATAAGTATACATAAATGCCACTTTATCGCCTTTTAAGTGCCGGTACAAATGTGGTACAAATATATGGTAAAAAACGATTAAAAAACAGCCGAATCAAAAAGGAATAAAAAAGAAAAACCGCTGTAAACATTTCTTTTACAGCGATTTAACACTTATTATTAACCGATGTTAATCAGTACTTATTTCACTTCTTCATATTTCTGGAACTCATTTTTCCATCTATAGATGTTTGTAGCAGCGATGCCAAATTCTTTTGCAACTTTAGAAAAATTTGTTTCGAGCGCTAGTTTTACAATATTTATTTTAAAATTACGGTTATAAATTTTATTCTTCTCCATTTCCTAAAGTTTAGGTTCCATTACGTGAATTTAAGAAATAATGAGATAGATATATAAAAGATAATGCTTTTGTAATCATATCATTATCTTTATTAAAAATCTAGGTTATGTAGGGAAATTAAAGTGGTAACCTGGGTATATTAATATCTAAAATTCATTGAAAGCACTTCTTCAAACAGTAAAAGGAAACAAAGATTTATGGGATCACAAAATTATCTGCGTGTAAAAAATAAATCCAATCCCGCAGCTACAATTCTTTGATTTTCAGATGAGTTAAAAAAAACAACCCCAAAACAATAAAAATACTTTATACTATCCCCCTCCGCCCTTGCCCTCTCTGCAATTTTTACCTAATTTTGCCCCATGACCCCAGAAGAAATAAAACGCTATTTTGAAGCCACTCCCCCGCCTGAGGAAGTGGAGTTAAAGCCATGGGCTAAAATCACAGATTCCCAGCTTTTCCTTAAAAGCTGTTTCCTTACTATATACCATTATAAAGGAGACCTTGAGATGTGCCCTGCCTGGTGGCATTTAAAAGAGTTTTACGTGCTTGTCAAACGCATGGCGCAGGAAGCCAAAAGTGAAAAGCCAACGGAAGAATCTTAAGATGAAGCACGTTTAGACGCCTCTTTATCTTTACATTTTATAAATTTTACTTCTTTACACGGTTATATTCTGTAATACCGCCTGCGATTGATTATTGTTAAACGTGAAATATACAGCGTAGGAAAAAATGCCGAACCGCTAACAGCTTTTTGACTCAATTTTATCACAACTCCTTAAAAAAAATTACAATGTAAGCATGGAGCTGATAAAATTTAAAACTTCAATTTTTTTCTGCTCACCCTTCGTCCCTGTTCTTTCTTTTTGGTATATATATATTCTTTAAATTCGTGGCGTGTGAGAGATTTCATTAAAATCTCTTTTTCCATAATTACAAAATGTGCAGACAGCTGTTTTCTAATAGATTTGGAATCCATCCCTTCCCGATAGGCTTTCATTGATTTAGAGTAATAACGCTTCTTTGAAGCCTTTACTGCATAAGAAAGAAAATTCCTTTTTCCTAAATGTGAATATCTTTCAAAAATCTGCTTTTTTAATATTTTATCTCTCTTGGATTTATCACTATACGCCATCATAACAGTCTTTACAATCCTGCCTTTCATTTTTCTAAAATAACGGGAAAGACTCCCGGGTCTGATATAAATTGAGACTCCATTAAACTCAAAACCGAGGTACTGCAGATTCCTGTAAAACTGCTGCTCATTCTGGGGAGTGAAAACTGGTGAAAATTTTTCAATTTTCTTCTGGTTAAATCCTCTGATTTTCCCAGATAATGTAGGCCTGAAATGGATTATTTCAGTTTTTTTTGTCTGAATAACCAGTTTATAAGCAGCTATTTCCTTTAGAACAATTTCATTGATTTGTACTGCCTTTTCAGAGTCACAGATTATCAAAAGATCATCGCAGTAGCGACGGTAGGTAAAGTCCAGCTCGATACTGAGATTAAATATTTTTTCATCAAAATCAATCAGGTAAATATTCGACAGCAGTGCGCTCATGGGCGAGCCTTGGGGTATTCCCCGGAAACTTTTTTCACCTGCTTGGGAAACTTTAGGAAGATTGACCGTAATAAGATTTCTCTTCCTTAGCAGATCAAATTTATTGTTGAATGTTGCCCCTGCAGCATTGTCCGGCATTAAATCCAGAAGGGAGTTCCAGCTTGATGCCGTTTTTAAATCTATTTTAAAATGCTTCAATATACTGTCACGGCTTATGTAGCTGTATTTTGTCAGAGATCTGAAAATTTTATACTGGTCTTTTGTCAGCTCTTGAAGGTTCAGTATTTTACACCATTTACTTTTTAAAATAGTGTGGTCAATATTATCAAAATAACCCGTGATGTCAAGTGCGATTGAAGTGCAATGTCCGTTAGATGACGTCTTTTTCCTTACAGCTTCAAATGCTTCTTTGGCAAATTGTATATTACATTTCCCATCAAGATCTGATCTGTAGGCCAGAACACATTCACTAAAACCTTTAGCACGAATATAGTGCTGGTACTCTTCGGTTAAAGCAAAAGAATAATAACCATAAATATAAGAGTCAAAATGCGAAGCGAAAGCGATAGGTCTTATTTTAGTTTCCAGACCATAAGTTTTTTCGTTTTCCTGAAATCTGAATCTCGGTGTTTTAGTAAGTATTTTTACAAAAGGCAGAAAAGAATGTTTTGCTATAAGCTCCATATTTGACACGAGCTTTTTGATGTCATTGCTGTGTTTAAAGAAATTAAAATAAGGATCAAGATGAGGATAGGTTTTAAGTTCAAAACTCTCCTGGCTTTCGGCGGTCCTAGCTACAAAACGTTTCCATAAATCCTCAGTAAAGAGTAGAGTTTGCTTCATTACAATTTTATAGGGACACCAGCAGGAATGCAGTATCAGTCATTAACATTTCCTGCTGATGTACAATGTTAAACATTGCTTGGCAGACGACCGATTTCCATCGTCCTGGGGTTTACACCCATTCATGCCTTAATCCTCACATTGGCTGATAGAATTCTGTTCTCAGCACTTCAGATTGGCTTTTTTTTTTCCAACCTTCCCAAGATTACCGGCAGTCTGACTGAACTGCTTTTGTGGACCTTGAAACCTTGCAGAAATGTTTTACACCTGCTCGGACATACCAGACAGAGCCCGGGAAATCTTACAAACAATAGAAATGTTATGAAAGCAACTTTAATCTTGACATTATGGCTGATATTTCGTATATTGGTGGAATATTTCTTCCCCTTTGGTACAGAAATTGCAGTGTATGTCATAAATCACATTCTGTCTGTCGCGATAGGCAGAATAGTCAACTTAAACATTCAACCCTCCGGACTTTACCGAAGGCACTTATATAATTCAAAATCTGTGCCATAAATGATTCTTCCATCTTCTTGAGGTATAACGTTCTATAGATATCTGTTTTTGGCAGAAGGTTTATTGATTTTGAAATATTTGTCAGATATCTGATGACATATATGACATATACCATCCCTGTTTTTTTTCGAATCCTGTAAGGTTTTTTCGGTCACTTTCTCATTTATGATTAGCAGTACACCAACTTGGTTTGATTAATTGGCTAATTCATACCTACTCTGTGGTTGCCTGTCACAAAAAATATGCAAGCTAATACTTTAGCCCCGATAGCAGTGGAAATCCTTTTGTGCCGGGGTTCGGCACAAAAGATTGCAACGTATAGCGGGAAAAAGCTCCTAAAAAACAGCACTATATACAACTCACAAAGATGATCACTATGAATTAGATTCCGGCAATAAAAGATTGCCCAGGCAGTTCGCTAACGCTCCGGTGTAAGATACAGCGGGACCAGCTCCAAAAAAACAATATCAAACCTAAAAAAAATAATACTATATACAATTGACCATGATGACCACTTCAAAGCAGTTTCCCTGACAGTTCCTGATACGTGATTCATCCAGGTCTAAAACTAAATCAGCTGATTCTAAGCTATAATAAAACAGCATCAGGAAAAGCAAAACAACTGATTCAAAGCTATTGGTGCACAAATAAGAGATTCACTATATCATTGTTATATTCCCTAGCAAGCTTACTGCCTGCACAAAGCAGGCCAAAATAAGCCGCACTGGCGCCGTTTCATAAAAAAAGCAAACTAAATAACAATCATTAAAATTCATTTTTATGACAGCGTGAATAAAAATCTAAATAACAAGAGTAATGGACCAGCTAAATCCTTTAACGCAATTCTTCAAAGCAATAGAAAAAGACCGGCGTATCAGCATTACCCCTATTGGAATTTTTGCGGCATTACTACAATTCAGAACTGCTGCAGGTTATACGAATCCTATTAAAGCCTATAGGCATGAAATTATGAAGATTGCTAAAATAAGCGGCCCTGTTACCTACCATAGATGTATCAGAGACCTAAATGATTACGGTTATATAAATTATCTTCCAAAGAGAAATAAAAATCAGAAGAGCATAATATATTTCACCGTTTAAGAGTTTACTAAAATTCTCAGTAAAAGATAGCAAAGCTATTTTTATGAGAAACTTGAGTTCTTTATCTCACAAGTAGATATTTTTTTTGCCACAAAAAGTTTAGGTGTTTTTTAAAGATATTTCACCACTTTAAGTTTTGTGGCAGAATCGTGGCACATGCTGTTTTTGGGAACCAGAAATGTAGCAAATTCAAGGTCAAAAAAGGTGAGGCTCAAAACTGTATTACAATCTGACATCTGTCATAAAACTAATCATTGAAATAATTGATTTGATGGCAGATAATAAAATAGAATATCACTGGAGTGATGGACATTACGAAAACTTTGATCTTAGAAAAGAAGTTCTAAACCAGTAACAGTCCCAATAAAAAGAAGTCTGTTGTGATTATTAAATAAAAAACGGGCATATGAAACTTTTGTCAGACATACAGTACATGTGATATACCACTATCTAAGCCTTCTTTACTTTTTTCACAGCAGCTTCAATATCTTCTTTGACAAACTCCCAGTATTTACCTTTAAGGCACTCAGGATCAAAATCATCATCAGCTGAACTAAAATCCGTAAAGTTTTTCATGATCTGCGCTTGATCGTGTGTATATTCGCTTCTAATCTTATGAAACCTCAGCATTTTACCAATATTGTACTTGGGCAGAAGTTCGTGAAGATCCCAGAAATCCTTCTTACGTCCTCCCCTTGAAACAACATCCACCTTCATGGCAATGATCTCCTCCACTGTGGCCATACGTACCCCCTCAATTACAATAGCATCCTGGATAAACTTGTCATTGCTGTAATAAACATCCAGCTTTACTGTGTTTTCCCTGTCGATCCCTATAAGAAAAGATCTGCCCATGGCAGTAATACCTCCAAAAACTTTATCTACATATGGGAAATTTTCCCTCAAATACCCTTCAAGCACATCAAAATCTACGCTGTTGTAATCCTCATCTGTGAAAAGATCAATATCAACAGAAAGCCGGTGTCCGATCTGAAGGCTCAGAGCTGTACCGCCAACAAGCCGAAATACCTCAAACTCTTCAGCCTGCATCAGCCTTAGAAGACTCTCCTTTAAAAGCGGATTTACCGTTTTCCAATACATCACGACCTTTTGGCTTTACTGTAATTCGGACTTGCGGTAAAGTGGGGCTTTGCAGCCGTTTCGCGAAGAACAGGCTTTATTTTCTCAATACCGTAAAAACGTACAATTTCTTTTTTCTCACTCATGTTTCCGCGCTCAAAAACCCTCGAGATAACAGCCTTCGACTGCTTCTCCCAATTAATCGCATCGATATTGGTATCCCAGAAAAGTCCTCTGCGAAGACGGCTCAATTCAGGATGCCGCCTCTGTGCTGATTTTTCTTTCTCCTTTTTAATATCGTAATAAACTTGTAATACCAGCAGCGCCCCTTCTGGAACACCAAGGGCTTCTTCTATTTTAATGGCCAAAGCAGTATTCAGATTTCTCTTTCCCTTTACAATCGCATTGATAGTCTGAGCATGCTCAGAGAGGGTATGCGCAAAAGAAAGCTGGGATATGTTTCTCTTATCCAGCTCACGCTTCAGTACAGCACCGGGATGAATCCCCTTATATTTTTCATAGTCCCTTTTCATACTGCAAATATAAACAAATTTGTTTACATAACAATCTGTCTGACTGCTGCTAAATACACTAAAAAAACAGGAACACTTTCATTGAAAACAGGCTAAAAGGGCAGCCAAAGTAGTGCCCGCCGTCTCCTGCATGCGCATAACGGCTCACGACGCCCTTCGGGACTTATAGCACTCCGGCTCCTTATCCGGACACTTGATTTGTGCTTTCTTTTTTCCCGTTTTCTTCTGAAAATAATTTTTAATTGATAAGTTCTTTGACATAAATAAAACACTAGAGGGTAATATTTTCTTTTGCGCGCTCTTGGCTACAACTGTTTGTTCTTAGCGTTTAGGGGCAATTTCTTTTGCGCGATCACATTTGTGTCGGCAGCAAAAGACGACCTCAGAGGGCTTGGGTTATTTCAACCTCAATGCCCAATTTTTTTAGTTTGTCAATATAGGACTGAACTTGATTTTGCTTTCTTCTGGAATCAATGTAATCATAGCCTAATTCTAAATAAGGAACTTTATATTTTATCATGAAATAGGCAGCAGTCAGCATTTTATGACCAACAGCAACTAGAACTCTTTTTTTACCGCGTCTAACAAGAAGGTTTTCGTATTTTTTACGCAGATAACAATCTTTTACACCTGTCGCTGACCATGCACATTCTATTAACATTAGTTTCAAATGCTGATTGCCGCTTGTAATTCTGCTCGAGCTCATTTTTCCAGCACTCTCATTATTACCGGGGCAGACTCCTGCCCAAGATACCAGATGATGAACTGTTGGGAATTTGTCCATATCAACACCTATCTCAGCAATCATAGAAGCGGCACTTATAGAATTAACTCCTGGAATTGTTTTTAAAAGATCAATCTCTGTTGAATATTGATTGCACAGTAAAGCTGTTTCTCTGTCTATCTTAGCGATCCTATAATTTATGTTTTCAATACTAAGTCGAATAGTCTCAAGCATAAATTTATGGTGATCAGTAAGCTTACCTTTTAAAGCTTCTTTGAGAATATCTTTTTTCATTTTGATAGATCCATGACATAAGGCAAGTAGTTCTTCAAAATTATTATTGCCCTGCAGTAAAGCTGTTATGATTAAAATTCCTGTTTTACCAAATAAGTCCGTAATAACATTACTGAGTTTAAAATTAGCATCCTGAATAACTCTTTCAAATCGGTTCCGTTCTGCTGTTGCATTCTGTACGAGTTTTTTTCGATAACGAGTCAGGTCTCTTAAGTCTCTTATTGTATTTGGTGGAACAAAGCTTGCTTTCAACAAACCGCTAAAAAGGAGTTTAGCTAGCCATCGACTGTCCTTTTTATCGGTTTTATGCCCCGGAATATTCTTAAGATGCCTTGCATTTACAAGAAGTATTTCAAATTCATCACTGAGAATATTAAAAACAGGCTTCCAGTAAACACCTGTACTCTCTATTGACAAATGAGTGATCGCAAAAGGATTTAAGCCAACCGGATAAACCTCGTAGATCATTGGTATAAGTAGTAAAAGTTTTTGTCTCAGTTATGATACCTGTACCCATTACAGTCACAACCAAAGTATCACGATGCACATCCATGCCTGCGCCTCGCTCAACAACCTGAGGAAATGAGATTTGTGATTTCCATGATATAAAATTTACCATAAAGTTACGGTACCCCATTTTCATGGCTGTTTGCGCTTGCGTTTTTTTTATATCATGACAATTTCTTTTGAAAACAATTTTTGGGAGTACAGGGAGAAAGAAATTTTAAACAATAGTAATCACTAAAATTTAAAATCATGGAAATCACAGGACGAATTGTAAAAGACGCCTCCGTTTTTAAAGTAAAACAAAACCGTGAGGCCGTAAACTTCTCCATAGCAGTCAACGACAGCTATAAACCAAAAGACAGCACCGAGCTGAAAAAAATTGTCACCTACATCAACTGCTCCTACTGGCTTTCCGCCAAAAAAGCTCAATGGCTCAAAAAAGCCTCAGTAGTGGAACTCTTCGGGCGCATTAGTATGAATGTCTATATCGGGAACGATTCCGAGGCGCACGGCTCTCTGACCTTTCATACAAGTCACATTAAAATCCTCGCATTTGCTAAAAGTGAAAAGGAAACACTGCAGATAAGTGCAGGCGCTAAAGCCAATACCGAAAAAGAACCGGACGGCCTGCCCTTTTAATAAAACATTAAATGCATAAACCTTAAAAAAATCAGTTACGAAAGCCTTTGAAAAATCAATATACGCCGAGTTTGACCTTTGTCAAGCTTTCAATAAAATAATCCTTTCCAACTTGGAATCATACAGCGAAACCAAAAAAAGAAAAACTAAAATCCTTTATAGAAGATTTACAAAATGCAGGATGTATCAGCGGTATGATTTCCTAATTTATCTACTATACAGACTGCAAAAAATTCTACATCAAACATCTTGATGATTTGGAAAATATCCGCGAAGAACTCGAGAATTCCACTGTCTGGAATGCATCCACTCTTGGAAACCTCAACTGCAGAATGAGTCTTGCGCAAAATATATAAAATGTAATGCCTGCGGGGGAAAACTAAAAATACAGGGCTGTAACCAAGTACATTTCAGAGAAATCGAATACTCTGCCGTTTTAGAGATATGTGAAAGTTATCAGGTGGTACGCATTATCTGCTCACACAAACACATGAAAAAGAATTTCCCCCCGCTTACTCTCACAAAGAAGTCATGCAACATTGGATAAATCCAAAAGGCGAAGTGTGAACACTCTCACTGAGCACAAACGTTTTTTTAAATCTCTACGACGTTTGGAAATATTATTACCCACTTGAAATTCGCCCTAAGGATTTTCAGAACTCCTCAAAATACCACATTAACCCTTACAAGGTTTATCCCATAATGAAAATCCTGCCCCTTTTAAAACGCAATGGCTTTTAAACCGCTTTTTATGGTATCGCTCCACAAATCCTCTTCACTGCGCTTTTGAAAGATTCCATTGCAGAAACTATTCTCAAAGCTTCCCGAACTTCATTGCTCAGCTATTATCTGACCTCACGAGGACAAAACATAAAACAGAACTGGCAGGTAGTAAAAACCACTCTGAAATACCACTATAAAATTGAAGACTATAAAATATGGGAGTATTATATCGACCTGCTCCGATTCTTTAAAAAAGACCTCAGCACCGAGATGCTAGCCTGTCCTGAAAACCTCAATGAAGCACATGACAGGCTCGTTACAAAAAAAAGAAAAGTGCAGAGAAAAAAACACCTGCTGGAAATACGCTCAGAGATGCGCGAAGCACAGCAAATTTATGCCAAGCAAAAGAAACCTTTTTTCGGACTGTGTTTCTCCAAAGAAAACCTCAGCATATCTGTAATTGAAACCGTAAAGGATTTTATGGATCAAGGAGATGCCCTGCATAACTGCATTTTTACCAATGTGTAAATTCTGGTAAAAGTGACCACCCTATTCCGGTAAAAGAGATCAATTGACTCCGGTTCAAAGTGACCACCTCAAAAAGCCATGTTTGCAAAGAATATCTTACTTGTTTTTAAAACAAAAGATATGGCAAATAAACGACTAGATATGAGAAACATTTTGCAATTATTACGTTTATATACTCAAGGAGTAAGTAAGCTCCAAATAAGCAGACAATTAGATTTGTCGCGCAATACTGTAAAGAAATATATTGAATCATTTCATCAAAATTCTTTTACCTATCAAGAGTTATCAGGTCTTAGTAATGAAGATCTGGAAGAACTCTTTGATGGCCAGATAAAACCCGCTCCAGAAAAAAACATAGTTTTAGAATCCTTATTTCCCACGATAGAAAAAGAGTTAAAGCAAGTTGGTGTTACCCGCCATTTGCTCTGGGAAGAATATAGGGAACATTACCCTGATGGTTACAGTTATTCTCAGTTTTGCTATCATTATCAAAATTGGCGAGGCAAACTCAAGCCATCTATGCATATGCATCATAAGGCAGGAGATAAAGTTTTTGTAGACTATAACGGAAAGAAATTATCCGTTATTGACCAATCTACAGGAGAGCTTTATGAGGTAGAAGTTTTTGTAAGTGTTCTAGGGGCAAGCGGACTTACTTTTGTAGAGGCTACCAGAACCCACAACAAAGAAGACTTTATAGGAAGTCTGGTAAAAATGCTAGACTATTATTAGGGTGTTCCTAGTGCTATTGTAACTGATAATTTAAGAACTACTGTTAAAAAGAGTGATAAATATGAGCCCTTAGTAACGGAATATTTTCTAGACTTTGCTTCTCATTACGGAACTACGATACTACCTAACAGAGCTTATCATCCAAAAGATAAGGCTCTGGTTGAAAATGCAGTAAGAATAATTTATACCAGAATTTTTGCTCCTTTACGCAAAGAAGATTTTTTTACTATAGAAGCTTTGAATGATGCTATTTTGCCGCTTTTAGAAAAGCATAATACAATGTCTTTTAAAGGCAGGAAATACTCCAGATTAGATTTATTTAATGAAATAGAAAAAGAAACACTATCATTCTTACCTCTTAATGCCTATCAGCTTAAATGTTTTTCCAAAGCAACCGTCCATAAATCCAGTCATGTCTATCTCAACAAAGACAAACACTACTACAGTGTTCCTTTTATTTATATGGGTAAGAAGGTCTTGATTATTTACAGTAAAACCAGTGTTGAAATTTATCATGGACAGCGCATAATAGCCTGTCATAGCAGAGATTATTCCAAATATCTTTATACGACAAATAAAGAACACATACCTACATCATATCAGTTTGTGGCAGAGTGGAACCCCGAGAGGTTTATCCAATGAGGAACTTCTGTTGGAGAATTTTGTAAATCATTTATTACACAAATATTAGATAAAAAACAGCATCCAGAGCAATCTTATAAATCCTGTACCGGTGTACTAAGCTTAGCCAATAAAGTAGGCAATGACAGATTAAACAATGCTTGTAAGAGAGCGATGGATTATGAAAAAATCAATTACCCAATCATCAAATCTATCCTAGAGAAAGGATTAGATTTAATTGATGAAGATCCTACTATTGAAGACAAAGAAATACCCAAACATAATAATAATAATAATAATAATAATAATATCAGAGGTCGGGAATATTACAAATAATAACCATTAATAAATAACTGTATAAATGATCAAACGTTAAAAAAATGAAACAATTAAAGCTCTACGGGATGTCTAGAGCCTTTAATACTACTTTAAAAGCAAGTACCATTGATGAACTTATTACCTATTTAATTAACTCCGAATATGATGACAGAGAAAATCGAAAAGTAGAAAGATTAATCAATATTGCCAAGTTTAGATATAAAGCTTTTATGGAAGAAATCGATTTTGATAGTTCCAGACGAGTAGAGAAAAACCTGATAAACAGACTTGAGTTTTATGATTTTATAAAAAACAAACAAAACTTTCTAATCTGTGGAAGTACAGGTTTTGGTAAAAGCTTTATAGCTACTGCAATTGGTTATAAAGCCTGTATGATGGGCTACAAAGTAATGTATTTTAATATCAATAAACTTTTTTCCAAACTTAAAATGGCTAAAGCCGATGGCTCTTATATAAAAGAAATTAATAAAATAGAAAAGCAGGATCTCATTATTCTAGATGATTTTGGGCTGCAGTCATTAGATAATCTTAAAAGGCAGGATCTTATGGTGATAATTGAAGACAGGCATGGAAAAAAATCAACTATTATTGCTTCGCAGTTTCCAGTTGAATCCTGGCATGAAGTTATTACAGAGCAAACCATTGCAGATGCAATTTTAGACAGAATCGTTCACAATGCTCTTCGAATAGAATTAAAAGGAGAATCAATGAGAAAAAAGAAAATAGATAAACAATCATAGAGTAAAATAATTTTATATTTTAAACTACTTTTTAGACACCTTTTTGAGTTCATTTATATTGCTCACTTTCATCCAGAATTAGGTGGTCACTTCGTCCAAAATATCCACTTAGCCTCTTCTTTAGGTGTTTCTGCTGAATCAGTATCCGCATTTCTACCTTATATGTAATTGACATCCTCTTGGGATTGTGTCGAAACTTTGAGGAAAAAACGATTGCAATTTTTCAATTCATTGACCACAATTTTGTTACAACTTTTCAAGTACTTTGCCGAATTGTCTTTGGTTTGGAATAATATTCTCGCTTCAGAACACATAAGGACAACACCCAATTCCACAATAAGTTCTTCAAAAGCATAACTCTTACTTCTAAAACTTCCCGTCAAATCACTATTTAATCTTTTCTTTGCTCTTGTGGAATGGGTCAACTCATGTAAATAAGTTCAGTAATACGAAGCCTCTTTTAAAAAGCCTTAATGTTGGGCATATTGAGTTTATCTGTTGAGGGCTGATAATAAGCTCTGTCTCCAAGAAAATTCATCTGACAATAAATCTTCTTTTTTCTTAAGACTGTTTAAAAGTTAGTGAGATACTCCCCTAAATAATAGAATATACTAAACCTATTATAGATTTGATAAAAGGGGAATTTGCTATGTTATTTATTTTAAAACAAATAACTACATCAAATATAACAATTGTTTTAACACTCTTAAAAAAATAAAATCTGTTTTGTCATAAATAAAATATAAATTAATCTGTATAAAAGCTTAATACAATTGGATCTTCTTCCGGACTGTACGGCACAAAAAAAAGCTGCAAGATTACCTTGCAGCTTTTCATAACAATTTAATTGACTCAACTTTATTAAAAAAGCTAACTCTTTATTACATCGAAACAATAATGAACTCACTTCTTCGATTTGCCTGATGTTCTTCTGTAGTACATTTTACACCATCAGCACATTTATTCAGCAATTGTGTTTCTCCGTATCCTTTTCCGGTTATACGATCAACAGCTATTCCTTTTTTAACAAGCCATGCCACTGTTGCTTTAGCCCTTCTGTCGGATAGTTTTTCATTGTACGCATGTGTTTGTCTGCTATCTGTGTGCGAGCGAACATCAATTTTCATGCTTGGATTTTGAATCATCACCTGACGGATTTTTTCTAACTCAATGGCCGCCTCTTTTCGAACAATAGATTTACCCAAATCGAAGTAAATCATTTTTATGTGTAAAATTTTCGCCAAATCATCACCAACAATCAATTTTTCAATCGTTTTTTCGACCACTTTTTGAGGTGTTCTTTTCAAAGGCAATGTCAAACTTGTTTTATCGATCGCTTTAGGTAATTCATTAGTATCATAATCTTGTCTTGCCGCGCGAACAAAGTATTCCTTATTACAATTAACTTTAAAACTATATTTCCCATCGGCTCTGGTTATTACCTCACCTATTATCTGAAGCTGATTGTCAAGTAAATTTACTTTAGCGTTTTCCAGTACCAAATTTGTTTCGGCATCTATAACAATCCCTGATAAAATCTCCTCGCAAGGCAATTTTCTGGTTTCCGAAAAACGATAGACGTCATCGTAACCATGCCCTCCATCTCTATTGGAGGAGAAAAAACCAGTTCTGCTTTTACTGTCTATTATAAAACCAAAATCATCCACTTTTGTATTTATAGGAGCTCCAACATTCTGAACTTCGCTAAACGTCAAATCTTTTTTAATAGTCGAAACATACACATCAAGCCCTCCTAATCCCGGACGTCCGTCGCTGGCAAAATACAATTCATTATCTCCTGATATAAAAGGAAAGGTTTCTCTTCCTTCAGTATTAATTGCAGCTCCCAGGTTTTCAGGTTTACCAAAACTGCCATCCGTATTAATAGTCACACTATACAAATCTGATTGTCCAAAAGTACCCGGCATGTCTGAAGCAAAGTATAACTTTTTTTCATCTACACTTAATGTCGGATGTGCCACACTGTATTGATCACTGTTAAAAGGCAATTCAACGATATTCGTCCATTTACCTTCTATATAATTTGCCTTATACAATTTCAATAAAGTGACTTTCTTGTCGTCTGCCCCTCTTGTACCGTTTAGAAAATTGTTTCTGGTAAAGTACATCGTTAATCCGTCTTTTGTAAAAACGGGAGTCGATTCATTAAATTTTGAATTGATCTTATTTTCAAATCGCTTCGGAATTCCTACACTACCATCGGCGTTTAATTCTGCCGAATAAAGATTTGTAAACGATTTATTGGTCCATTTAAATTTTACTTTGGCAACTCCGCCCGTGTCTCTGGCAGACGCAAATACCAATTTATTATCTAAAAAAGAACTTCCATAATCTGAGTATCTTGAATTAATTCCGGCATCGGCTATTTCAAATCTCCCTGAATTGTTTTTTATCTGCTCTAAATAATTTTTATTCTTTTCAAATAACAATCCTCTTTTATCAGTACTTGCTTTTTGGTTGAAAAGCTCTAATATTTTATCGGCTTTGGTATAATTTCCTGTTGCTTTTAAGGTTTGAGCATATCGGTAATAATACTCAAATTCCTGTTGATCATTCATTCCGAAAAGAGCTTTGTACCATTTTAATGCTCTCACCAACTCGCCATTAAAATAATAGGCGTTACCCAATCGTTGGAGCATTTTTTCCTCTTTATATCCTTTTTCTGCTACCTTTTCGTAAGTAGCAATTGCATCTATGTAAGCATACTGATTGTAATTTTTATCAGCTTTGTCTAAACCTGACTTTTGTGCCATTCCACTAAAAAAAACGGAAGACAGAAAGACCGTATATGCTATTTTTTTTATTTTCATAATTAGAAGAATCTAGGTGAAGTTATTCGGCTGTAATTTTTTAAGAATTCAAAACGCAGAAATATCTCATGCGACCCTGAGTTGTAGTTTACCAATCGGGTGGTTTCGCGATCGTAGGAATACCCTACATACATACTATCGGTTATCTGAAATCCTGCCAAAGCACTAAAAGAGGCGCTCCATCTGTAAGCTAGTCCGATCACAAATTTATCGTTGAACATAAAATTTGCCGATGCATCTACTTGTAATGGTGAACCTTCTACCATTTTAGTCATTAAAGCCGGCTTGAATTTTATCGTTTCATAACGATTTAGATTAAATACATAACCTGCTATGAAATAATAGTTGATACGGTCTTTATAGATTGAATAATCGTTATCGTCAAAGCGGGTAGTTTGAATAAAATTAGGAACGGATAATCCCACATAAGCTTTATCCGTATGCCAGTAAACTCCGGCTCCGATATTGGGAGCGAATTTATTCTGAAAATCCTGAAACTGAGGATCTCCCTGATGTTCGGGATTTAACTTTGTAGGATCCAGCTTAAATATATTGGCAGAACCTTTAATACCAAAAGACAGTTTCGCGGTTGCTGATGTTTGTATGGAGTAAGAGAAATCAGCTGACAGATTGTTTTCATTTGTAGGGCCTATTTTATCATTGACTAACGATACTCCTAAACCTACATTATTGTTTATGGGTGTATTTAACGAAAAACTACTGGTTTCGGGTGCTCCATCCAATCCGACCCACTGGGTGCGATACAATCCGAAAATGCTCATAGCTCCGCGGGAACCGGCATAAGCAGGATTTATATTGATGGTATTATACATGTATTGTGTAAACTGCGCATCTTGCTGGGCAAAACCTGCAGTAGAACAAAACAATAAAACTAAAACTAATTTTTTCATTTATTTTATTTTTAAAGAATGGCTTAGCCTATTGACTAAGCCATTTTATTAGTACAGAATATTATTTGGTCAGGTATAAATACCCCGCCTCCTGATGTGGATTGGATTGGTTGTCTTTGTATTTAATGATATAATAATAAGTTCCTTCCGGTAATCCATCTGAATCTTTGATTGTAACACGTCCTTCAGAAATACCTCTAAAAACAATATCATTATTATTGTAATGATCACGATCAAAAACCAAAACTCCCCAACGGTTAAAAATCTGAACCGTATTATCAGGATAACATTCTAATCCCTGAATATAAAATCTCTCGTTCTTGCTGTCTCCATTTATAGAAACCGCGTTGAATACTTTAATTACACAACCTTGTAGCGATAATACTGTTGGTTTATCTCCCTCTACACTACTATCATCTGATTTGTCTTTTACGACAATATGATCAGGACTTGTTCCAAAAACTTCGGCTTGATTCGATATACTTCCTGCATTAATATCGGCTTGTACGATCGAATAAGTTCCTGTAAAAGAAGTGTTATCCTCTTCTCCTACCCCTAAATTTATTGGGCCTCCGGTCATGGTAATTCCAGTTAACGGATCTACTATATAAACATTAGTCAACGCTACATTTCCTGTATTGGTTACGGTGAAATTATACGTAATAGTCTCCCCTACTTTTGCATTACTGTCACCATTTTCATCATTGAAATGTGCCGTTTTCACTAAAGCAATACTTGGTTTAGATACTGGTATCATAACACTAACCACAACAGTACTAGATACTGTACTACAGTTAGATGGATTCGTTATTTCACATATTTTATATTCCACTGTATAGTTTCCTGCCGCAGTATTTGGAGCTACAGTTACAGTACCATCTGCATTCAAAGTTAATCCTGCAGGAACAGTTACTGACGTCAAACTTACTTGACCCGGATTTGTACCTATAACTACTGGATTACCATTTAAAGTATCGTTTGATGTCAAAGAAGTACTATTACCTCCCGTATTTCCATTAATTGATGCTGTAGTCTCTGTCAATGCAACAATTGCTGCTGCACTTACCACAACAGTACTAGATACTGTACTACAGTTAGATGGATTCGTTATTTCACATATTTTATATTCCACTGTATAGTTTCCTGCCGCAGTATTTGGAGCTACAGTTACAGTACCATCTGCATTCAAAGTTAATCCTGCAGGAACAGTTACTGACGTCAAACTTACTTGACCCGGATTTGTACCTATAACTACTGGATTACCATTTAAAGTATCATTTGATGTCAAAGAAGTACTATTACCTCCCGTATTTCCATTAATTGATGCTGTAGTCTCTGTCAATGCAACAATTGCTGCTGCACTTACCACAACAGTACTAGATACTGTACTACAGTTAGATGGATTCGTTATTTCACATATTTTATATTCCACTGTATAGTTTCCTGCCGCAGTATTTGGAGCTACAGTTACAGTACCATCTGCATTCAAAGTTAATCCTGCAGGAACAGTTACTGACGTCAAACTTACTTGACCCGGATTTGTACCTATAACTACTGGATTACCATTTAAAGTATCATTTGATGTCAAAGAAGTACTATTACCTCCCGTATTTCCATTAATTGATGCTGTAGTCTCTGTCAATGCAACAATTGCTGCTGCACTTACCACAACAGTACTAGATACTGTACTACAGTTAGATGGATTCGTTATTTCACATATTTTATATTCCACTGTATAGTTTCCTGCCGCAGTATTTGGAGCTACAGTTACAGTACCATCTGCATTCAAAGTTAATCCTGCAGGAACAGTTACTGACGTCAAACTTACTTGACCCGGATTTGTACCTATAACTACTGGATTACCATTTAAAGTATCATTTGATGTCAAAGAAGTACTATTACCTCCCGTATTTCCATTAATTGATGCTGTAGTCTCTGTCAATGCAACAATTGCTGCTGCACTTACCACAACAGTACTAGATACTGTACTACAGTTAGATGGATTCGTTATTTCACATATTTTATATTCCACTGTATAGTTTCCTGCCGCAGTATTTGGAGCTACAGTTACAGTACCATCTGCATTCAAAGTTAATCCTGCAGGAACAGTTACTGACGTCAAACTTACTTGACCCGGATTTGTACCTATAACTACTGGATTACCATTTAAAGTATCATTTGATGTCAAAGAAGTACTATTACCTCCCGTATTTCCATTAATTGATGCTGTAGTCTCTGTCAATGCAACAATTGCTGCTGCACTTACCACAACAGTACTAGATACTGTACTACAGTTAGATGGATTCGTTATTTCACATATTTTATATTCCACTGTATAGTTTCCTGCCGCAGTATTTGGAGCTACAGTTACAGTACCATCTGCATTCAAAGTTAATCCTGCAGGAACAGTTACTGACGTCAAACTTACTTGACCCGGATTTGTACCTATAACTACTGGATTACCATTTAAAGTATCATTTGATGTCAAAGAAGTACTATTACCTCCCGTATTTCCATTAATTGATGCTGTAGTCTCTGTCAATGCAACAATTGCTGCTGCACTTACCACAACAGTACTAGATACTGTACTACAGTTAGATGGATTCGTTATTTCACATATTTTATATTCCACTGTATAGTTTCCTGCCGCAGTATTTGGAGCTACAGTTACAGTACCATCTGCATTCAAAGTTAATCCTGCAGGAACAGTTACTGACGTCAAACTTACTTGACCCGGATTTGTACCTATAACTACTGGATTACCATTTAAAGTATCATTTGATGTCAAAGAAGTACTATTACCTCCCGTATTTCCATTAATTGATGCTGTAGTCTCTGTCAATGCAACAATTGCTGCTGCACTTACCACAACAGTACTAGATACTGTACTACAGTTAGATGGATTCGTTATTTCACATATTTTATATTCCACTGTATAGTTTCCTGCCGCAGTATTTGGAGCTACAGTTACAGTACCATCTGCATTCAAAGTTAATCCTGCAGGAACAGTTACTGACGTCAAACTTACTTGACCCGGATTTGTACCTATAACTACTGGATTACCATTTAAAGTATCATTTGATGTCAAAGAAGTACTATTACCTCCCGTATTTCCATTAATTGATGCTGTAGTCTCTGTCAATGCAACAATTGCTGCTGCACTTACCACAACAGTACTAGATACTGTACTACAGTTAGATGGATTCGTTATTTCACATATTTTATATTCCACTGTATAGTTTCCTGCCGCAGTATTTGGAGCTACAGTTACAGTACCATCTGCATTCAAAGTTAATCCTGCAGGAACAGTTACTGACGTCAAACTTACTTGACCCGGATTTGTACCTATAACTACTGGATTACCATTTAAAGTATCATTTGATGTCAAAGAAGTACTATTACCTCCCGTATTTCCATTAATTGATGCTGTAGTCTCTGTCAATGCAACAATTGCTGCTGCACTTACCACAACAGTACTAGATACTGTACTACAGTTAGATGGATTCGTTATTTCACATATTTTATATTCCACTGTATAGTTTCCTGCCGCAGTATTTGGAGCTACAGTTACAGTACCATCTGCATTCAAAGTTAATCCTGCAGGAACAGTTACTGACGTCAAACTTACTTGACCCGGATTTGTACCTATAACTACTGGATTACCATTTAAAGTATCATTTGATGTCAAAGAAGTACTATTACCTCCCGTATTTCCATTAATTGATGCTGTAGTCTCTGTCAATGCAACAATTGCTGCTGCACTTACCACAACAGTACTAGATACTGTACTACAGTTAGATGGATTCGTTATTTCACATATTTTATATTCCACTGTATAGTTTCCTGCCGCAGTATTTGGAGCTACAGTTACAGTACCATCTGCATTCAAAGTTAATCCTGCAGGAACAGTTACTGACGTCAAACTTACTTGACCCGGATTTGTACCTATAACTACTGGATTACCATTTAAAGTATCATTTGATGTCAAAGAAGTACTATTACCTCCCGTATTTCCATTAATTGATGCTGTAGTCTCTGTCAATGCAACAATTGCTGCTGCACTTACCACAACAGTACTAGATACTGTACTACAGTTAGATGGATTCGTTATTTCACATATTTTATATTCCACTGTATAGTTTCCTGCCGCAGTATTTGGAGCTACAGTTACAGTACCATCTGCATTCAAAGTTAATCCTGCAGGAACAGTTACTGACGTCAAACTTACTTGACCCGGATTTGTACCTATAACTACTGGATTACCATTTAAAGTATCATTTGATGTCAAAGAAGTACTATTACCTCCCGTATTTCCATTAATTGATGCTGTAGTCTCTGTCAATGCAACAATTGCTGCTGCACTTACCACAACAGTACTAGATACTGTACTACAGTTAGATGGATTCGTTATTTCACATATTTTATATTCCACTGTATAGTTTCCTGCCGCAGTATTTGGAGCTACAGTTACAGTACCATCTGCATTCAAAGTTAATCCTGCAGGAACAGTTACTGACGTCAAACTTACTTGACCCGGATTTGTACCTATAACTACTGGATTACCATTTAAAGTATCATTTGATGTCAAAGAAGTACTATTACCTCCCGTATTTCCATTAATTGATGCTGTAGTCTCTGTCAATGCAACAATTGCTGCTGCACTTACCACAACAGTACTAGATACTGTACTACAGTTAGATGGATTCGTTATTTCACATATTTTATATTCCACTGTATAGTTTCCTGCCGCAGTATTTGGAGCTACAGTTACAGTACCATCTGCATTCAAAGTTAATCCTGCAGGAACAGTTACTGACGTCAAACTTACTTGACCCGGATTTGTACCTATAACTACTGGATTACCATTTAAAGTATCATTTGATGTCAAAGAAGTACTATTACCTCCCGTATTTCCATTAATTGATGCTGTAGTCTCTGTCAATGCAACAATTGCTGCTGCACTTACCACAACAGTACTAGATACTGTACTACAGTTAGATGGATTCGTTATTTCACATATTTTATATTCCACTGTATAGTTTCCTGCCGCAGTATTTGGAGCTACAGTTACAGTACCATCTGCATTCAAAGTTAATCCTGCAGGAACAGTTACTGACGTCAAACTTACTTGACCCGGATTTGTACCTATAACTACTGGATTACCATTTAAAGTATCATTTGATGTCAAAGAAGTACTATTACCTCCCGTATTTCCATTAATTGATGCTGTAGTCTCTGTCAATGCAACAATTGCTGCTGCACTTACCACAACAGTACTAGATACTGTACTACAGTTAGATGGATTCGTTATTTCACATATTTTATATTCCACTGTATAGTTTCCTGCCGCAGTATTTGGAGCTACAGTTACAGTACCATCTGCATTCAAAGTTAATCCTGCAGGAACAGTTACTGACGTCAAACTTACTTGACCCGGATTTGTACCTATAACTACTGGATTACCATTTAAAGTATCATTTGATGTCAAAGAAGTACTATTACCTCCCGTATTTCCATTAATTGATGCTGTAGTCTCTGTCAATGCAACAATTGCTGCTGCACTTACCACAACAGTACTAGATACTGTACTACAGTTAGATGGATTCGTTATTTCACATATTTTATATTCCACTGTATAGTTTCCTGCCGCAGTATTTGGAGCTACAGTTACAGTACCATCTGCATTCAAAGTTAATCCTGCAGGAACAGTTACTGACGTCAAACTTACTTGACCCGGATTTGTACCTATAACTACTGGATTACCATTTAAAGTATCATTTGATGTCAAAGAAGTACTATTACCTCCCGTATTTCCATTAATTGATGCTGTAGTCTCTGTCAATGCACATAAATAATTATTAATAATTACTTCTATTGATCCAGACGAACACCCATTAACAGTTACTGTATAATTAAAAGTTGACCCTGCCAGTAATCCTGAAATAGTTGTAGAAGATGTACTTCCATTAATATTACCTGGGTTTATTGTCCAATTTCCTACAGGTAAATCATTCAAAACTACACTACCTGTTACGACTACACAAGTAGGTTGCATAATCGTACCTAATGTTGGTGTTGTTGGAATGACATTAACAGTAAATGTAGCGTCTGATGTTGTCGCTGCACAAGAGCCATTGGCTGCAACAGTATAACGAACTGTTACCGAGGTATCAGAAGAAACATCTGCCGGTGTATAAGTAGTTCCTGAAATCGTTCCCCCTCCTGAAACAACTGACCAGGTACCACCTGCTGGTGTAGCTGATAAGGATTTAGTACTGTTCTCACAAATAGCTGTAGTGCTTGTTGTATTAGTTGCTGTTCCTGAAAATACATTAACAGTAAATGTAGCGTCTGATGTTGTCGCTGCACAAGAGCCATTGGCTGCAACAGTATAACGAACTGTTACCGAGGTATCAGAAGAAACATCTGCCGGTGTATAAGTAGTTCCTGAAATCGTTCCCCCTCCTGAAACAACTGACCAGGTACCACCTGCTGGTGTAGCTGATAAGGATTTAGTACTGTTCTCACAAATAGCTGTAGTGCTTGTTGTATTAGTTGCTGTTCCTGAAAATACATTAACAGTAAATGTAGCGTCTGATGTTGTCGCTGCACAAGAGCCATTGGCTGCAACAGTATAACGAACTGTTACCGAGGTATCAGAAGAAACATCTGCCGGTGTATAAGTAGTTCCTGAAATCGTTCCCCCTCCTGAAACAACTGACCAGGTACCACCTGCTGGTGTAGCTGATAAGGATTTAGTACTGTTCTCACAAATAGCTGTAGTGCTTGTTGTATTAGTTGCTGTTCCTGAAAATACATTAACAGTAAATGTAGCGTCTGATGTTGTCGCTGCACAAGAGCCATTGGCTGCAACAGTATAACGAACTGTTACCGAGGTATCAGAAGAAACATCTGCCGGTGTATAAGTAGTTCCTGAAATCGTTCCCCCTCCTGAAACAACTGACCAGGTACCACCTGCTGGTGTAGCTGATAAGGATTTAGTACTGTTCTCACAAATAGCTGTAGTGCTTGTTGTATTAGTTGCTGTTCCTGAAAATACATTAACAGTAAATGTAGTGTCTGATGTTGTCGCTGCACAAGAGCCATTGGCTGCAACAGTATAACGAACTGTTACCGAGGTATCAGAAGAAACATCTGCCGGTGTATAAGTAGTTCCTGAAATCGTTCCCCCTCCTGAAACAACTGACCAGGTACCACCTGCTGGTGTAGCTGATAAGGATTTAGTACTGTTCTCACAAATAGCTGTAGTGCTTGTTGTATTAGTTGCTGTTCCTGAAAATACATTAACAGTAAATGTAGTGTCTGATGTTGTCGCTGCACAAGAGCCATTGGCTGCAACAGTATAACGAACTGTTACCGAAGTATCAGAAGAAACATCTGCCGGTGTATAAGTAGTTCCTGAAATCGTTCCACCTCCTGAAACAACTGACCAGGTACCACCTGCTGGTGTAGCTGATAAGGATTTGGTACTGTTCTCACAAATAGCTGTAGTGCTTGTTGTATTAGTTGCTGTTCCTGAAAATACATTAACAGTAAATGTAGTGTCTGATGTTGTCGCTGCACAAGAGCCATTGGCTGCAACAGTATAACGAACTGTTACCGAAGTATCAGAAGAAACATCTGCCGGTGTATAAGTAGTTCCTGAAATCGTCCCTCCTCCTGAAACAACTGACCAGGTACCACCTGCTGGTGTAGCTGATAAGGATTTGGTACTGTTCTCACAAATAGCTGTAGTGCTTGTTGTATTAGTTGCTGTTCCTGAAAATACATTAACAGTAAATGTAGTGTCTGATGTTGTCGCTGCACAAGAGCCATTGGCTGCAACAGTATAACGAACTGTTACCGAAGTATCAGAAGAAACATCTGCCGGTGTATAAGTAGTTCCTGAAATCGTTCCACCTCCTGAAACAACTGACCAGGTACCACCTGCTGGTGTAGCTGATAAGGATTTGGTACTGTTCTCACAAATAGCTGTAGTGCTTGTTGTATTAGTTGCTGTTCCTGAAAATACATTAACAGTAAATGTAGTGTCTGATGTTGTCGCTGCACAAGAGCCATTGGCTGCAACAGTATAACGAACTGTTACCGAGGTATCAGAAGAAACATCTGCCGGTGTATAAGTAGTTCCTGAAATCGTTCCCCCTCCTGAAACAACTGACCAGGTACCACCTGCTGGTGTAGCTGATAAGGATTTGGTACTGTTCTCACAAATAGCTGTAGTGCTTGTTGTATTAGTTGCTGTTCCTGAAAATACATTAACAGTAAATGTAGTGTCTGATGTTGTCGCTGCACAAGAGCCATTGGCTGCAACAGTATAACGAACTGTTACCGAGGTATCAGAAGAAACATCTGCCGGTGTATAAGTAGTTCCTGAAATCGTTCCCCCTCCTGAAACAACTGACCAGGTACCACCTGCTGGTGTAGCTGATAAGGATTTGGTACTGTTCTCACAAATAGCTGTAGTGCTTGTTGTATTAGTTGCTGTTCCTGAAAATACATTAACAGTAAATGTAGTGTCTGATGTTGTCGCTGCACAAGAGCCATTGGCTGCAACAGTATAACGAACTGTTACCGAGGTATCAGAAGAAACATCTGCCGGTGTATAAGTAGTTCCTGAAATCGTTCCCCCTCCTGAAACAACTGACCAGGTACCACCTGCTGGTGTAGCTGATAAGGATTTGGTACTGTTCTCACAAATAGCTGTAGTGCTTGTTGTATTAGTTGCTGTTCCTGAAAATACATTAACAGTAAATGTAGTGTCTGATGTTGTCGCTGCACAAGAGCCATTGGCTGCAACAGTATAACGAACTGTTACCGAAGTATCAGAAGAAACATCTGCCGGTGTATAAGTAGTTCCTGAAATCGTCCCTCCTCCTGAAACAACTGACCAGGTACCACCTGCTGGTGTAGCTGATAAGGATTTAGTACTGTTCTCGCAAATAGCTGCAGTGCTTGTTGTATTAGTTGCTACAACAGCAGCTGTGGGGACTGGGGTTACAGAAGAAGAATTATTTGTTCCATTTATATCAATAATATCTGCCGATGCTATACTTGCAGTGTTTAAATAAACACCCGACGGCTTTACTGTAGCAACTATCGACAAAGTCGGTGCAGCTCCAATATTTAACAACCCAACATCCCAAACACCATTGATTGAATTATAAGTTCCAACAGACGGCGTAGCAGATACAAATGTATATCCCGAAGGTAGTAAATCTGTAACTTTTGTATTTGTTGAGTTACTAGGTCCAGCATTACTAGCTGTTAATGTAAATGTAACACCACACCCAACTTGCGGAGACATGCTGCTTGTTGCTTTTGTTACACCTAAATCTGCATTTGTTATACCTTCAATTAAATCAACAAAAACACCTGAATCTAATGATGAATCACCAGCATCTGCAATAACAATTTTAAAAGTATAAGTTGCTCCAGGAGTTAAACCTGTTACGTTCCTAGTTATCAATTTTGTTAAACCATTAAGTTCTACAAAAACTGGAAAAGGACCTGGTTGAGGTTGAGGATTTGTAATATATCTACCTCCTGAAATCGTAGTTGTGTGTCCATTATTAGTATACAAAGCAGATTGCGTACCATCATAAGCCGCTACAGGTGGAAAACCACTAAAACCAGGAACTCCCGAATTCACCTTATTAATTGATGTTGCATTTCCATTTGGCAATGTTGCCATATTTAATGTACCCGCAATGCCAGGGCCAGTAATAAAAAAACCAAAGGCATCGTCAAAACTTGATCCTACATAATCAGGATATTCCTCAGAACCAAATTGATATCCAATTTTAAGACCAGAAACAGTAGGCCCCAATGTAATTGTAAACGAGTAAGAAATCAAATCTCGCGTAGCTGTTGCGTCTATTGTTGATAAATTAGGATCTGAAAGAGTAGTTGCACCTGCTGGATTATAAGAACTTTGATTAGCTGTGTTTCTATTTGTTAACTCAAATGGTGCATTTCCAGTAGAAAAATAAGCTCCACTTGTTAACCCCAGTCCTGCTCCCGCAACTCCATTTGTAAATGTAGCAACTTGATTAGACCTTACAGTCGAAATAGCTGCAGCGCCACTCAAAGTCCCCCCAGTGATAACGATTCCTGGACCATTAAGTGCTGAATTAATTTGAGAATTAGTTGGATTTGTAAGTATAGTAGCCTGCGAATACAAAAAGAAAGAATTGAGTAGAAAAAAAATAAATAGTGCTCTCCTTATCTCATCAAAGGGTGATAGTAATTTTTTACACATAAAAATTAGTTTAAACTTTGTTGCGAAAATATAAAATTAAAACTACATTTCATTATTGTAAGCTGATTTCTATTAATTTAAATATAAATTTTATCACTCAAACTGAAAAAAGGTTTTGTCACATCTATAAAAATAAAATATAACTATTAAAATAATTTGTAAACCAAAACTGAATATACAAACAAAAAACGGAGAAAAAATTAAACTACATTTTTACAATCAGTTAGTTTATTAAATTCTTCAATTGTTTTAAAGTTCAAAGCCGAATGCCTTCTTTTTTATTGTACCAAATTTCGATGTATTCAAAAACTTCAAGTCCCATCTGTTCTCTAGAAATTAATTTACTGCCGCAAAACAATTCGTTTTTAAAGATTTGAAAAAACTTTCAGCAACCGCATTATCCCAGCCTTCTCTTTTACGGCCCATACTTCTTGTGCTATTTTTATAGAAGTCAAATACATCAGCATTTTTTTTTATTTGCATATTGGATTCCTCGGTCAGAATTTGCATATTGATGTAATATAAAAATAATTTTACTCGATTTAAAAAAGTACAGCTTCCTGTAACTATAATCAAATAGAGCATTTAATTGTCATTTTGGGGAAACTTTCTAAAAAAAATCTTTTATTAACAATTCCTTTTGGAATAATAAAAAAATTAAAATATAAAATTTCCATGTTAGGTCTTAAAAAAAGTTATTATCTTGCTAATGCATAAGAAAATTAAAAAAAAATAGTTCTACGCTGCAATTTGGGTTTGTGATAACTTTTAATCCTCCGAAGGGCGTTTATTATAATATCGTCTTAAACTATGAACTGCATTATTATTGATGACGAAGAAATGGCAAGGGCCATCATGGGAAAAATGATTGAGAGTACCTCCCAGTTAAACGTGTTACAAGAGTTCTCAAATGCTATAAATGCCATAAAGTATCTTAATCAGAATGAGGTCGATTTGATTTTTCTGGATATCCATATGCCTGATTTTACCGGTTTCGATTTTATTCAAACAATTAAAAATCCTCCCAAAATTATACTGGTAACTTCTGATAAAAATTTTGCTATCGAAGCTTTTGAATACGAATGTATTATTGATTATTTAGTGAAACCTATTACAGAAGATCGTTTTCAAAAAGCAATTCAAAAAGCGAATACGACACCATCATCTGAAAAAAAAAATATTAATAAAGGAATAAATGAAGATAATATAAACGAATTTTATATTAATATTGATCGTCGTTTTATCAAAATTGAATTTGCTTTAGTAAATATTGTAGAAGCCAAGGGAGATTATATTCATATCAAGACGGAAAACAAAAACTATGTGGTTCACTCCACACTTAAAAAAATTGAAGACAAATTACCTAAAGATTTGTTTTTGAAAGTACATCGTTCCTTTATCATCAACACAAAAAAAATTATTGACATTGAAGACAACAGTGTCTTAGTCGGTAAGGATGTTATTCCTGTAAGTCGTGCCAATCGACCAGATTTGATGAAGCGTTTGAATTTATTATAGCTTTTAAATAAAAATAGTACTACTTGTTTATTAATAGTTAAAAGGTTTTACTCCTTGTCTTTTTTGACTTTGAATAAGGGTTTAGATGTCAACATCCATCTAAGACGCAAACCTACTTCTGTATATTGAAATCCAGCAGCCGTAGCAGACGCAATATTACTTTTAACACCATAAAAATTAACCAAAAAACGATCCGAAAATTTATAACCAAATTTAGCTTGCACCCGATAAGTCGATTGCTTGGCATCATTTTCAATGTATTGAAATCCTGTTGCGGCACTTAGTGTGTAAAAGATAGTATTGCTTTCAGTCGACCTTTCATCTTTCAAAAAATCAATAAAGATCTCATAAGCATTAAATTTACTTGGACTAAAATAAATTATCGGTACTTGTTTTTGAAATGCAATAAATTGATAGTTAAATCCAGCTTTCAAAATTGGTTTTGATAAAAAATTATAATATAATGAGGTAAATAATAAGTTTCGCTTGTTATTATCACTTTGTGTGCTGTAAAAATATTGTGTAAACCATCCTAATTTGAAGTTAGTGCCAATATTATAATTGAAATAAAAATTATCAGCTGTTATCTCTCTACTTACCAGATCAGCATTGAAGTTCTGTATATCTCGCTTGTAACCCACTTCTAAATCTTGCAATTTTAACGGCTTTATTTTGAAAAACACATCTGCTAATAATTGACTATACCTACTAACGAAAGATTGTGCATTACTAAAACCTAGTAAAACATAAAAATTTATTTTGGGATGAAATTGCCACTGTGCGCCTAACTCAAAGTCATTAGAGGTTGCCGAATTTTTAGTTACTGTATTTTCTGTTTTTCTGTATTGGTACTTTCCTAAAAATGTCCATTTTGTAGATATTGGAAAATTAAAAACTGTATTAGTTGCGTAGGCTTCGTTCTTTCCATTATCAAATGAATAACTTAACTTCTCTTCTACACTTGGTGTAAAATTTTCATTTATTTTTTTTAGAAATCCGACAGCATCTTTTTGGTTTTCAAAAATTTTTAAGGTTATATCAACTGCTTTATAAGCTTTTAATGGTTCGCCATTTGCAAAGTAAGCATTCGATATTCCTAAGTTTCCATCGAATGATTTTGCATCGTTGGCCAATATATTTTGGTAATCTGTAATACTTTCTTTAAAATCACTACGATACATTCCTAAAGTTGCAGAAAGGGCAAATACCCAATTTTCATTGGGATTACCAGCTTGGTATTCCTTAATTTTTATGGCTGCTTCTTTGTACTTTTTATTCCAAATTAATGCCTGAACATATCGCTCTTTTGTTTGATTTTGTAATTTTGCATCCTCAATATGCTGGCTTTTTTTTAATGCTTGTTCAGCTATAGATAAAGCTTCGCTATCTCTTTCAGCGATATGTGCAACCAATGATAATCCATTCAGAGAAAACAAACTGTCCTTTTTTGTTACTGCTAATTCTTGATATATCTTGGTTGCATTTTTTTCATCTTTAGTCATTAAATAAATATTAACTTTATTCATTAATGTTTCCTTGTCTTTTGGAAAATCCTCAAAATTTTCATCTAATAAATAAAGTGCGCTATCATAATCTTCTTGCTGTACAAATTGATTGGCATATCCCATTCGTATGTATTTCTTAGAAACCAAGGCATTTGGATTTTTAGCAGAAACTGCCAAAGCTTTATTTACATATACTAAAGCTTCCTTATATTCTTTCAAATTAGACAAAGTATTTGCATATCCTAACAAAGCCGGAAAACTTTCGGGATACTTTGCTATCAGACCAAGGTAATAAGGTTTTGCATCAGAAAATTTTTTATTCCATAACATGCATTCAGCATAATTCAGTTGGATTTCAAAATCATCGGGATACGTTTTTAGCAGTTCAGAAAAAATCACTGTAGCTTTTTCAGGACTTGAATTTAAACCGACAGCTCTGCCGAAACATAGCTTTGCCGTTTTATTATCTGGATATGTCTTTAAGATTTTGCTGAAAAAAATTTCAGCTTGGGCAAATTCCCCTTTCTCTAAATTGGTAAAACCCTCCTGCATATCTTGTGCTTGAATTGATAATCCAAGGAGAAAGCAAAAAAACAAGACTATTTCCTTTTTAATGTTCATTTTATAACATATAATTTGTAATTAACTGCAAGTTAAGTATAAACATTGATTATTCGTCCACAATAAACTGCATATCAATAAAAAAAAAAAAAAAAAAAAATCTTATAAGCAATGTGTATTTGCGTCAGAAATAAGAAACAAAAGAATAAATTAATTATGGATAACAGATAAAGTAGCAAGATGGCAGATTAAAATCATTTTTTTGATTTTTGTCAGCACTGTTCCAATTACTTCCATAAGTACATTGCTTTTTTCTGTTAGACTTTTGCCTTTTTCTAAAATCAATTATTTATATACAGGAAAGAAGGTTTCTTTTTTCCTTCTGAATCTATGAATCCAAACTGTTTTTGTTTGTTTTTGATCCACGGCCATTTTCCAGCAACTTTATCCGGAACTTCTGGAAAATCATATAAAGTCCAGGACACAAATGCAAGTTTTTTCTTTTTGAATATAGATTGCATCTTTTTATGATAATTGGCCTGAACATTTTTTGAATTACCAAACCAACTCCAAAGTCCACGATTAGATGAAAGCCCAAATTCTTGTACTACCAAAGGCTTCTTGGTTGCTTTTTCTAAAACAGCAAGCTTATCTTCAAAAAGCGAGCTATCTTCATAATAATGATACGATACAAAATCTACCTTATCTTTTAGTATCTCTCCCGATTCAATATTAGAATATCCAACAGTAACCAAATGATTAGGATCGAATTTTTTGACTGTTACAATCATTTGTTCCAGCCAGGGTTTTACATTTTGTTCCCCATGCAATTGAAAATCTAAATCAGGCTCGTTTTTAATATCCCAAGCAATAATATTTTTACAATCCTTAAAAATAGTTACGATTTTCTCTGCATGGCGATGCGTTAAAGTCCAGCTCTCTGGAGAATAATCTCCATAAAAATCAAATAATGTCACAATTACAGCTAGTTTTTTTTCTTCTGCCAAGTCTAAAACTATTTTTAACTTGTCTAATTTTTCTTGTGGAATCTCTGCTTTGCCAAATTCTTCATAAGGAACAAAAATCCTGATCGTATTGAGTTTTGCTTTCGTAATAATTTCAAAATCAGCAGCTATTGTGTCTCTGTTAAATTTATTTCCAAACATATCCCAGGCAGAATTTTTAGGATAATAATTAATCCCTTTTATGATATAGGGAACACCATTTTTTAAAATTTCATTACCTTTTACCGTGTATATCTTTTTATTTAATTCTACAGCAACCAAACTCTTTTCTTTTTGCATCCGAACATAATGCCGAATGCGCCAAAAACCATCTTCCAGCAGCATTAAAACCTTATAATTTGCAGTGTCCCGAACAGAAGCTATAAGCTTATTATCCTGATAGATATTTTGAAATTCAACTACATTTTTATCGGTAAAAACGACTTGTTGTCCGTCTTCGCTATAAAAATCTAAGGATGCATGATGTTCTATTGTTGTACTGCGGATTGAAATTTTTCTGGTCTTATTATAGGAAATAACCTGCTCTAATTGCCTCCTCGTACTTTCTGTAAAATAATCTTCAATTCCATCGTTGATATTGTTTTTGAGAGCATTATTTTTTATTACATAAGAAAACAAATAATGCTCCTCAATTTTCCGAATGGTTTGAGCTTCCATTGTTCTACCTTGATTTTTTAAAGTTTCCCAAGTTACTTTCGGTAAATATGTATTTGAGGTCTCTTTTTCCAGATGCAGCATAGAGCTTCTATCTGCTCCAGAATTTAAGTAACCTAAAATTTCACTAATACCAAATAATACCAAAACATTAATTGCAATAAATGAAATTATTAAAATTGACCGATAATTATTTTTATTGTTAATTACTATCATATTTTTTTTCTTCTACTTTTTCACTGCTTCCTAAGGTTGAAATTTCAAATGAATATTTTTTTTCTTTATAGTATTCAGATGAAATAATAAAAACGGCATAACCTTTTTCACTATCTTCTTGCAAAGTCGCTATGAGTTGATTATGATGATATACTTTTAGACTCACTTTAATTCCATCTGGAACTAACTGATTCATAAAACTACGCAATGGACCGACTATTATAGTACGATTATCTTTTGAAAATCCAAATTCAATTTTTGGATTGATCGGCATATAGTTAATTGCTATAGAATTACTTTCTGCTATTCCCGCTACATAAGCTTTTACGGTATAAACATCCTGGTGATCAGGATGCAAAATCTGAGCAGTTGCAATTCCGTTTATTGTTGTGCCAAATGATTTTAAAACCATACCGCCAGTGGTAGAAATTATAAATGACACCATCGTTCCGTCGCTTACAACATTACCAAATTTATCTTTAATGATAGTGGTTTTTAAGGTAGTAATTTGATTTCCATCAGCAAATTGATGATTTCTAATAAATGAAATCATAAAATTTGTAGCAATTCCAGCAAAAATTACAGCGTTAAATTCTTTAGTAATTGTGGCATTACATTGAGCAGAAACCAAAACGATTCCAGATTTTGTAGGGGCCTTAATTATTTTCCAAGCAATAAGGTCTTTCGTTTTTACTGTTTGAGTTGTAATTGCATTCAAAAACTGACTTCTAAAAATTACGAGAGTATTTTCAGGTTTTGGATTATCAAAGTCATCAGTAGGAATCGTAACGTACATTACAAAATGATCATCCCCTACTAACGTACTTGGTGGACCTAAATAATTTTCGATATTGGTTTTGGTACCGTTGTTGGGCAAAATTTCAAAATTTCCATGTAGTTTATTTTCTCCGTTTACTGCCAAAAACCAATCAATATGGCCTGCTTTTTCAGCATAAATTCTAGGAAGGATAAAAGTCAATTTATCATTTTTTATCGTACCATCTAAAAGTGTTTTTCCTAAAGAATGAATTAGAAATAACTTCGGTTTATTTGACGAATTTCCCTTAAAATCTAAAATTATTTTGTCACCCGCTATAAAGGTCTTTTGCTGTGTAATTAATACAATAGTACCTGTTTGCTTTTTAGGCATTAAAGTGACTGAGACCAATAATATAGTAAACAAACAAAAACTAAATATAGATATTTTATACTTCATTATCTAGGATTTCCAATGTAATTATTGATTTCAATTTTAATAAACGAATACCCTCTATGTCCTTTAACTTTTTGCATTTGTGCACTTTCTTGTCTGCTATTTCGTACTGGAATTATAACACGTCCAAGATCTTTTGATTTTAAACCATTTACAAAACAATTTTCTGTAGAAGATTTTATGATACAAGGCTTCAAATCCTTAGGCAATTTATACGCAAAATATTGCTTACGCTGAATGCGAACTCCCTCTTTTATAAACTGATGATCAACATAAACTAATTCTTTTCTGTCATTGTAATACGAAATTAAAAGCTCAGGGATGGTTACTTCCTGAATTCCGTAATTGAATAAAGTTCCTTTGATTTGGTTATCATCTATCAGTAAATCTGAAATAGCAACCGAATTATACAAGTCGGTGGTTGCCACATTTCCAGCACTTTGAATATCAAATGTTGTGGGAATATTTTTCAATTCCTTTGGCGTAAATTCATCAGGGTTAAAAGTAGTTGGTTTTACATCAGTTGGCTTTAACCACGCAATATCTTCAAAATTCACCTTAAAACTTGTGACCTCTTTTGGCATTAACTTATGTTTAATAGTATACTTAGCGTTAAATACGGCAATTGATTTATAATCTTTATCATACAAAGTAGCTTTCAAGACCACATCTGCAGGAACATTATCTATATTTTGAACTTCACCAATTACGATATATTGATTATTAATTTTTACCAAACTTGCCGATACAATTTCTAAATCTGGTTGGCGCAACACATCTTCATGATAGGTCTGTTGGGTAGTAATCTCTCGTCTCCCTTGCTTGTAATACGAATTAACATTGTCTGAAATAAATTCGTCCGGAGGAATATCGCTATCTTTTTTATCCCGAATAATAAACCATTTCCCTTTTATTTTCTGAACATCATGTATGTACTTTTTTTCAATAAGTTCTAATGGTGTAACCCATTTGGTTACAGCGCTTACTCGGGCTTTGTCTTTATTTTGCTGGATAATTTTAGTTTCGATAGCATCTAACTTCGCGTAAGAATTAAGAACTCCATCAGAAACAGAAATTTCCAGCATAAACTGAGCCACCGAGTATTCTTTATTAGGAACGACATAAGAGTGTGCCTTATCGTAAAACTTAAAATCTAAAGCATCATAATATGCTTTTACAACATTTTCTGGACTAATCTGCGTAGCATTCTTAATGTAAATTCGATATACTCCAAAACTTATAATTAGAAGTAAAATTACTGTCCAAACGTGTAGAAATTTTACCATCGGTGTTGGAAAATTAGCATAAATAATTCCAAACTTATTGAAAGAAGGTTTTTCTAAAGGCTTTATTTTTAAGGCCTGAAGCCAAATCATCTGAACATTAAGCATAAAAGCCACAAGAATGGTTAACATTGGAATAACTCCCCACATCAATTTCAAATAGATTGGTACATCATCTTTTGGAAGAATTTTAGACAATGGATGCACATTTAGTTTTTCCCATACCATAATACCATTTTCTAATTGTGATAATCGATGCCAACCGCAGAAATAGAGTATTGGATCGTAGAATTTATCGTTAGAAAAAACATATTTCAAATTGTATTTTTCAGGAACAGTTAGAAATTGCTGCAATGAACCAATACCTTCAAGTCCCCTGAATTTGGAGTTTTCCAACCGTTCTACTGCACGAGAAGTCAATTCTGGTAATCTTCTTGCCGAATGGTAATTTCCATCAACCGTCATTGCCTTTGTTTGTGTCGACAAGTAGGCCATCTGATCACCAAAACCTAATGGCAAAAACCTCCAGTGATCGTGCTGATCCTGATTTAAGAAATTGACAATTGGCAAAAAGTTAATTTTTTGTGGCTGAAAGGGTCTAAAATACCCTAAAGTCATAGTAAAAACAGCAAAAAACAAAAAGCAACCGGCAAATAATCCACCTATAATTCTGCGATAAACACTGCCAAATTTTACTTGCAAAGCCGTTCTTAAGTCACCTTCAACTAATCGGTAAACAAACTCACCAAAAAAAGGCAAACTCATTATAGAAGCCCAAAGTGTAAAGCGATCTAAGGTTAGGATATTAAAAGCATTTTTTCCTAAAATTGCTAACGGAATTGGAGTTGTGCCACCAGTTCCTAAAACAGTTAGCAAGGTTAAGGATAACCCGAAAAAAATATACCTTTTACTGTAATATCTATAAAATATATAAGGCAATATAAAAAGTAATATTCCCCAAGGTATTAAGAAGAACATCAACCCGGATGAGGTTACTTCTATAAAATTATCACGACTCCCATGCGGAATAGGAACCTGAGTAATGGGATTGGCTTTAGAATTAATCCAATAAGGCAGTATACAAAATACCAACAGAAAAACGGCACTACCACAGAAAAGAATAATACGTTTTAATAGTGACAGAAATGTTTTGCAGAATATTTTGAAAGTGATTTGCTTAAAGGAATTGACATTTCCACGAGCGGTATCCATTACTATCATTCCGATTAAAGGCAAAACGAAAAACACCATCCCGAATAAAGGTGTAACATGATGCGAACAAACAGTTACAGCCATCAAAGACAGAGATGTGAAGTAATATTTTTTTTTTCCTGTTTTAATAAAAAGATAAATCTCTGGAAGTGCATGCATCAAAACGGAAATTCCAATAATACTGGGTAACTGTCCAAAAATATGCAATGTTTCAATAAAAGAAGAAGAAACAACTGCCAGAATAGCTGAATAACCTGCAACAGCTCGATTTCCACTTATTAAAAGTGAAAATCTAAAAGCTCCTGTAATGAATAAAATAATTCCAACAATAGCCACAGTAAACATACCAAATTTCAAACCTCCAATTAAAGAAAGTAATCCAATGACCTGATGTACTAATGGAGGGTAACTCATCACATTAAAACCCGTATACCAACTATAATTCCAAGGTTCAAACCAACTGTGGGCATAATGATTTCCGAAAAAAATATGAATTAAAGCGTCGTAAGTACTTTCCAAAGTAAAAAAAATAGCGCTGCCATGGAAAGTTAATCCAAAAAGTAAGGCTACTATCAAATATTTATTAGAAGTCTCTCTCAATCGCTTTTATTTTAGATTATTGTTTTGTAAATACATCGATATCGCTCTATAGAAGAAAACAATATAACTGTACAGATATCCTTTCATCAAAAGAAATACTTACAAACATCTAAAATATCAAAAAAAAACATACAAAAGCACCAATATTATATCAGAATAATGATCTAAAGGTAATTATTAACAGAATGAGAACATTTACTGTGATATTATTTTATAAAAATATAATTCAATAAATTATATCAAATAAAGTTGAAGTTTTTTTTTAATAGGTTTTCAAATTGGCTTTAGGTTTAGAAAAAGACAGCATTACATAACCTTGTTTGTTTAAATCTATGTCTTGGCATTGATTTAAATTACAGTTAAATTTCAAAATTACAATTCATAATAAATATGTTGATTTAGTTAATTGTTAAAAAGAGGGAATTTATCCTAATAAATTTCTTTGTTACTCTTGTTAAAATTTTCTTATTTTTATTATATTTGTTTGTAAGAATCAGCCCTTTAAAATATTATTTTTATTATTTATTACAATACACTTGAATTGAATATTAAAACTACATATAGAAAGATCACTGCGGAGAATTTTTTCATGCTTACAATTTTATTTGTAAATGCAGGCAATTATTTGTACAATCTGCTATTAGGAAGAATACTTGGACCTTCTGGATTTGCTGATGCTGCAATCTTAATAACTTTGCTCTTAGTATTATCTTTTATTGGAATTACATTTCAGGTTACTGCTACTAAATATACCGTTTTACTCTCAGTAACTCAATCGCATTTCTTTTTAAAATTTATTTTTAAGTATGCAATGTTATTCGGTGTAATACTAGGATGTATAGTAGCCGTATTCAGTACTCAATTACAGGAAATTTTTAAAACCAAAACCTCATTAATGTTCATTTTGTTTGGTTTGGGACTTCCAATCTATTTTATAATGAGTATTAATAGAGGTTTATACCAGGGAAAAAATGATCTGAGAAATTTGTCAAAAACTTACTACTTTGAGATGTTATGTCGTTTGATTGTGACACTTTTGTTGCTCTACTTTTTACCTCAAATCCAATCTTCTATTATTATCTCACTAGGAATTTTAATTTCTTTTGCCTTTGGTTTGATTCCTTTTCAAAAAATAATTTACTGCAAAAACAACAAAACTCTAAGTAATAATTTAGATAAAAAATCCATTATTACATTTTTTGCTCTAACAGCCTTCTATGAATTAACGCAAATTATCATTAACAATAGTGATATTATGTTGGTTAAACATTATTTTGATAATGAAAAAGCGGGCTTATATGCTTCTTTAGCATTAATAGGCCGGGTTGTATATTTTGTTGCCTGGATGTTTGTAATGCTCCTTTTACCTAAAGTAATACATTTAAAAAAAAAAGGAGAAGATACACTTCCAATTCTGTTAAAATATGTTTTATATATTGTTTGCTTGTCTACTATAATTGTTTTAGGTACACTCTTATTTCCCGAAATTGTAGTGCAATTGATGTTTGGCAAGAAATACCTACCCATTGCTTTCTTGCTTTGGAAATATGCATTGGCTACTTCAATTTTTGCCATTGCAAATATTTTTACTTACTATTTTCTTTCTATAAATAAGTATGTACCTGTTATAATATCAGCCTTTCTGGGGCTTACACAAATAATTCTGATCGTCCTCTATCATAATTCAATCGAACAGATCGTTGTTATGCAAATCATCGCGATGACAGCATTATTATTATTTCAACTGTTTTTTTTCTTTTTTAATAACAATAAAAAGTAACATTTTTAAAACATGAAAGTAGCTCTAGTCACTGCATTTCCACCAAGTAAAGTTACACTAAATGAATATGGTTATCATTTGGTAAAAAACTTTGTTCACAACTCAGAAATAGCCGAATTAATTTTATTATCGGATAAAACACTTGAAGCGAAACAATTAGACTTTGACCAAAAAGAAAAAGTTAAAGTTAAAGAATGTTGGAGATTTAACAGTTACACCACTATTTTTTCTATTCTTAATGCAGTTCGACAAGAACAACCAGATGTAATTTTATTTAATCTTCAGTTTGTAAAATTTGGAGATAAAAAAATACCTTCTGCCTTGGGATTATTGTTACCTATGATTTTGAGATTTTTTGGATATAAAACAGTGGTTTTATTGCACAATATATTAGAACAGGTTGATCTGAAAAAAGCGGGATTCACAGAAAATAAATCCATGCAGAAGATTTATAATTTTATTGGAACTAACATTACCAGATGCATTTTGAAAGCCAATAGAGTTGCTGTAACTATTCATAAATATGTGGATGTTTTAAATGTTAAATACCATAGCCAAAATGTAATACTAATACCACATGGAACATTCGAATCGGTCAAAAATCCAAATTTTGAAATTAAATCCGGACCCAAACAAATTATGGCATTTGGAAAATTTGGAACTTATAAAAAAGTTGAAATTTTAATTGAAGCAGTTGAAATTGTTCGAAAAACAAATCCAGAAAAATTAGAGGTAGTGATTGCTGGAACAAATAGTCCAAACACAGCTGGATATTTAGAGGCGTTACAAGAAAAATATAAAAATGTTGAAGGAATTATTTTTACCGGATATGTTGATGAAAATGATGTAGAAAGAATCTTTACTGATAGTACAATTGTGGTTTTCCCTTATACATCTACTACTGGTAGTTCTGGAGTGTTGCACCAAGCGGGCAGCTATGGCAAAGCAGTTATCATGCCTGACTTGGGCGATTTGGCCTTGCTAATTAAAGATGAAGGGTATAAAGGAGAATTTTTTAATCCCGAAAGTGCAGAATCTTTAGCTGTAGCCATCGAAAAAATTATTTCAAACGATGCCTATAGAAAAGAATTAGCTATTGCGAATTTTCAGGCTGCGAGTGCCCATTCAATGGATAAAATTATAATGATGTATATAGAATGTTTCAAATCAATACAATAAACTTAAATTGAATATTATGAAAATACTAATAGTAGATGATCAGCAATTGGTTTTGTTGTCTTTAGAAAAATTACTAAGCAGTTCAGGATATGAAGTTATCAGTGCAGACAATATAATGGATGCCATTGCAAGATATGACAGTGAAAAACCAAATTTAATTATTGTTGACATTAATATGTCTAACCTTTCTAATGCGGAATCTTTGAACGAAAGTGGATCTGGTTTGGAGGTCGTCAAATATATCAAGCAAATCAAAAAAGACAGCACACCTGTAATGGTACTATCTGGTAATACTGATGAAGAAGTCATTATAAAAGCTTTTGATTTAGGCATTGATGACTACATGAAGAAGCCTTTGAGTTTAAGCGAAATTGGCGCAAGAGTAAAAAGGTTAATTGGCTCTACTATTGAAAAAAGTGTTACAGAAAAAACCAATTCGAAAGAGCGATATATCCAAAACAAATGTATTGGAGTTGTTATTCCGTGCTATAACGAAGAAACCCGTTTGTCTAGTGATGAATTTAAGTCTTTTGTACATAAAAATTTAGGATACCATTTGTGTTTTGTGAACGACGGAAGTAAAGACAATACATTAGCAGTTTTAAATGAATTAACAAAAGGGAAAGAAGAATATATTAGTGTATATGATTGCATAAAAAATGGTGGAAAAGCTGAAGCTGTTCGCCTCGGAATGTTACACTTAGCTAAGCAAAATCAATTTGATTATATCGGTTTTTTAGATGCCGATTTGTCTACCAATTTTGATGATTTTCAAGATTTGGCAGATACTATCTATAACTCTAAATACAAATTAGTTTTTGGTTCGAGAATTTCAAGAATGGGAGCTGACATTACCAAACAATCTGCAAGAGTACTGATCAGTAAAACCATAAATTATATTATCATAAAGATTCTTGGAATGAAAATTAATGATACACAATGTGGAGCCAAAATAATGACAAAAGAAATTATAGAAAAAACTTTTAGTGAAAAATTTGTAACAAAATGGATTTTTGATGTAGAGATTTTCATGAGAATGAAAAAAATATATGGTTCTGCAAAAACTCAGGAATTAATTTTAGAGAAACCTTTAAATAGATGGATTCATATGGATGGTTCTAAATTATCATTTAAAGATTCAGTAAAAATTATGGGGCAAATTGGCCAGATTGCACTCCATTACAGGTAAAAAAACTACAACCAATACTATATAGAGCAAGTCAAAAAAAACTTGCTTTGAGTTTTTTTTATTAGAGAAATGTGTTAATTACAAACAGTTAAAGATTATTTTTTATCATGTTTTTTTACATAATATATATATAAGAATGCAAGGTATAATAATACATCTATTTATTTAACCGCTAATAATAAATATACCATTAGAAAACTATGTTTTTTTACAAGTCGTTTACAAAACTTTGCATTAACTGTAAAATACGTGCAAATTCACCTTCAGATTCAAATGTGCCATTTTTTAATAAATGATTTTCATATTCTTGTGCAAGATCGTAGCTTTTTTCAAGACCTAAAATAGATATTTTATGTTTTAATTTATGAATAACCTCTGAGGCAAGTTTGTAATTCTTGCTTTCGATACTTTTATAGTATGCGGTTATTTCAAGCGGAAGTTCTTTTTTAATAATAGTAATAATTTTTTGCTTAAACTCATCGTCTTCTGCACAAAGTTGGTCAATATAATTTAAATTAGGCTCCTCCATAGTTTTTAGGTAAGGTAAAATAAAATGTTGTTCCAATGTTTTCTTTACTTTCAAGCCGGATCGAACCTTTATAGTACTCTATAATTTTGTTAACTATAGAAAGCCCTACTCCTGAATTTTGATTGTTATTTTCTAATTTCGTGAATATTTTAAAAATTTTGCCGTGGTATTTTTCAGCAATCCCTACCCCATTGTCTTTGATATAAAATTCAAAATCCTGCTCTTTTTCTGTACAGCCAATTTCAATTTGACCTTGAGCCTTATTGTTATAGTGAATACTATTTTCAATTAAATTTTGCATTAATTGCTTGAATCGCCAGCTATTTCCCTTTATTTTTGGTAAATCATTAATTATTGAAATTTTAATATTTTTCGGAGTATGAATTTCTCTCTTAATTTCGTCAATCACCAGATTAAAGTCAATTAACCTTTCTTCTGATTCTACTTTGTCTACAGTAGAATAATCTAAAATTCCTTTGATGAGCAAATCCATTTTTTCCACATTAAGTAATACCTGATTAAGCGAACTTAAACAACTTTGCCTCATTAGGTCTTTATTATCCTCAAGAACCCAATTAATAAGAGTATCTATATTCCTGAGTGGCGCTTTTAAATCGTGAGAAACTACATGAGCATACTCGTTAAGTTCTCTATTTTGGTTCTCTAAACTTAACAACAATTCTTCTCTTTGCTTGTTCATTGCCACAATTTCTATGGATTGCTTTTTTAAGAAATCAGACTGATTAAAATCTTTTTCATTACCCAATTTTTCGGCATCCAAATTCATAGAATTTAAAATCTCTGTCAAATTTGAATTTATTTCTTTTAAACTATTAGCTTCCTCTCGCAGTTTTTTATTGGCTTCAAAAAGCTCATCGGAACTAATTTTCATCGCACGTTGAAACATACTCATCTGATCCTCATGATTATCATAAGATTCATTGACTGCCTGCAAAAAATACTTTAAATCTTTTAAATGCTCAGGGTTTATAAATTTGACAATTTGCCTTTTTAGTAGCGTATTCATTATTCACTGATTAGAGTTAAAGTCATTGTTTGGTTATGCAACTCGCAAAAAGTATTATCGCTAAATGGAGCCATTTCGCCATAAGAGTAAAACCCAGTAATCGCTACTTTATTTCCTATTATTTCCTGAACGTGCTCTATTTCCTCTTCAACCCTTTGATTCATAACTAATTTTCTTCCCACACAACTTACTAGTAAAGCAAGTTGTGGATGATTCTTTCTATTTTTCATTGCTAAAATGGCCGCTTGAGATGCTCCCTCTGCGATAGCATCTACTGAAGCCATCATGAGCTGTACTTTGGCATTCTCGGGCGCATCTCCAGCTAAAATCATGGACTGATCATCATTATTAATATTTAAAATGGTACGAACAACAGCTTGCAATTTGCCTTCAGGAGTAACGTTTAAAGGGTACAACAAAGAAGCTTGCGGCAACTGATTGGCTTTGTCTCCTAAGTATTTTTTATACAAATCCAAAGCAGGTTGTCCATCTATCTCATACAATACATTGGCTTCTGATCGGGTAATAATTCTTTCGGGACCAAAAGAGCTCCATCCTCCAAAACTCGAAAACGAAATTTCTAAAGTCTCGCCATAAAATCCAATTAAAACAACTTCTCCTTCTTTTGGATTTTCTTTGTAAGAAGCCAACGTTTTCTCAAATTTCGCGTCATCTCCACACATACCGCCCGAGATAGAAACTTTATTTTGAATACAATTTTCAAACCCCTCAATAAGCGAACTTCCGTTTACGAAACTTCCTTCTGAAAGTACAAATAAATGCTTTAAATTTTTTTTCGGTATCTGTTGATAAAGAGAATCCCCTAAAGTATTCGCATTTTTTTTGTAATTAAAAATATTATCCGTTCTAATTTCAAAGCTGCTTTTTTCAAACTCTATAGCAGTAACTACGATAGAATCATCAAATACATTTGCATCGATAATTTCGCCTGCTGTAGAACCAAATACCAGATGTTCGTAAGGAAACTCCTTTCTAATCGCTTCAATGACTTCCAGACGTTCTAATTGCATTCTGTTTCCGAAAACAAGTACAAGTGGATTTTTTAATTCCCCTTCCTTTTTCAGATACTCCCAATTTTTATTCTTTTTTTTATACGCTTGAATTATTTTCATAGTTTCTATTTTGGTAATTTAATAAAGAAGGTTGTACCTTTAGTAAGTTCACTTTCAATCCAAATTTTTCCGTTGTAATTTTTGACTATTTTTTTTACAATAGACAATCCAATACCTGTTGATCTTTTATTAGAACTAAAAGATTGAAACATTTTAAAAATTTTTTCCTGATTCTTCAGAGCAATACCGGGTCCATTGTCTTTAATTGCAAAAACATAGTGCTTTTTTTCCTCTTCCCAACTTATTTCAATAATTCCCAGAGGCTTGTCAATATAATTTACCGCGTTGCTTATAATATTTAAAAACAATTGTTGCATTCTAAATCGTTCTGCCTTAATTGTTGGCAGTTCATTTTTTACCAAAACCTGAATGTTTTTTGGTATATGAATAATATCAATTATTTTACTTATTTCAAGATTCAAATTGATGCTTTCAGTAATCATTTCTATATCATCTACTTTAGAATATGTTAGAATTCCTTCAATCAAATGATCCATTTTCTCCACTTTGTCTTCTATCATATTGAGATATTTAACTGTTTGTGCATTAAACTCTTTATCACTGTCCTCTTTGATCCATGTAACCAGAGAATGTATACTTTGCAGCGGTGACTTTAAATCATGTGATACAATTTGAGCATAATCATTGAGCTGCTCATTCTGTTTTTCTAATTTTTTAAGCAACTCCTCTTTTTGTAATTCCAGGTTTTTTTGTTTAGTTATGTCTAGATGTATTCCTATTGAACCAATTACTTCACCATTGACATTGTAATTGGGCGCACCACTAATTAGCCAATGCCTTGTTTCTCCTTTCTTATTAATAGAGGCTACTTCATAAGAATCTGACTTCCCATTAATACGCTCTTTATTTTTAAAAGTAACTAATTTTTTATCTTCAGGATGCAGCAAAATTTCAGATGCTTTGTTGCCTAACAAATCAATCAAAGAAAAACCGCTCATATCACAAAAGCACTGATTAGCCAATTGTATTATATCATCCTTATCTACTTCCAATAAACCCATATTCATATTGGCAATAATATTTCGATATTTTTCTTTTTCTGCTTCCAGGCTTTCTTTATACTTTTTTTTAATTGTAATGTCTTCAAAGCTCCATAAATGACCGTCATTTTTGTTCCCTTTAGATATAGTAATAAAGCTTCTTTCATACACGCGTCCATCGGCCAGTTCAATTTCTTCAGAAAATACATTTTTTTTGTTTCTTAAAATTTCTTCAACTCTTTCAATAAACTCATCTGGTCTTTTAAAAAAGTATTTATTTTCCTCAGTGGCCATTTTTGAATCAAAACCTATCATCTCTTCTGGTTCTCCTTTAAAATCAAATAAATCACAAAAGCGTTTATTGGCAATTAGAACCTTTCTATCCTCATCTTCTAATAAAATACCAGATTGAAGATTGGTAATTAACGAAGTCAAACGATTCTCAGAATCTATAAGCTGTTGATTGAATTCTTTTTCCTGACTTATATTTTCTTCAATAGCAAAATACTTAATCACTTCTCCGTGTTTGTTATGCAGTGCCTGTCCCTGCACTCTAACCCAATATTTTTCTTTAAATTTTGTATAATTTAAGATTTCACAAGTGAAAGGAAGTCCTTGTTTTATTTGATTTTTTAAATAGGTAATGGTGTCTGGATTAGTTGCTTCTCCTTGCAATAAATGACCTGGACTCTGACCAATCAATTCTTCCTTAGAATAACCAGTCATTTTGGTAAAACTACTATTGATCCACTCTATTTTACCTGACTTGTCACAAATAATGACTGCACTTATATTTTTATCAGCTATCGAGGACAGTAATAAAAGTTGTTCTTCTTTTTGCTTGACTTCTGAAATATCCTCAATCATTGCAAAATATTGAATCACTTTTTTGGAGGGATCTAGAATGGGCTGTCCGACCGTTTTAGACCAAAAAGTACTTCCATTTTTTCTAGCATGCAAAATTTCTACCTCAAAAGCATTTCCATCGTAAAAAGCACTGATCATTCTACGGATTTCCTCTTTATCCGATAAAGGATCTGAACCTACCTCTAAAGGTGTTTTACCAATAATTTCATCTTTCTCATATCCTGTCAATTTAAGATAAGCATCATTACACCAAAATATCTTTCCATCCGGATATGTAAATAAAATGCCATTTTTATTTGTTTTTGCTACCATGGACAGCTTATTTAGCTCCTCATGATTTCTTTTTTGTTCTGTAATATCACGTCCATAGATCTTCACATAGTACTGTTCCTGCATACTTTTACAAACAAAGGAGTAACACTTACCATTACTCTCCGCTTCAAACATCCATCTTTTTTTTGTTTTATCTATTTTATGGACGATGAACTTGAAAAAATCCTTAATTTCATAATTAATTCCATGGTATGTAAGTCTTTTTAAATTCTGAGTTGCTGGATTCATTTTTAATAAATGCCCCTCAAAATCAATCCGAATTAATAGATCCTGATTTTGAGTAGGAAATAGTTCTCTATCATCAATTTCCTTATTGTCCACTTTTAATTCATTTTCCTCGTGATGTATTATAGTCAAAGACTTTTGTAATGCGGCATCAGACTTATCACGATTGTACATTAAATCAAATAAATCTAATGATGCATCGTGCTGAGCAAAATCATAAAGAGAGAGTTTTTTTTCTTCAAAATTTTTATCAGAAGTAAGCCAATTACTGCCTAAAAACAAATAGCCATTACCATATTTTTCAAATTGCCCTCGGAGCAAGATTTCATTCCTGAGTGATTTGATTATGACCAATTGATTTGTGATCTTATAAAAGTTGTCACTGTTTAGCTCTTCCAAAAATGGTTTGGTGATGGCAAATGAATACAAAAAATAGTCATTGCTTTTTAAGTCAGGAAGAATTTTGATTAAACTTCTACCTCTATCTTGGATAAGTAAGTTTTGATCGAGCAGAACATAAAAAGGGAAAAACCTATTGAATGTCTCACTATCAAAATGAAATTGAGAATTTTCCATACCTCTACCTCCTTTAATTTTAAAATTTTATTTGTACATAATCTAATCCTCGCAACACTATCCTATTTGGAATGTTTTTAACACCAGAAAACAGCTAAGCCAACTACTAAAACGACCTCAAATTCTAATTACTCGTTTTTACCAGAATTGTACTTCAGGAGTGCTATTTTTATTAAAATATTAAATATTTAAATTTCAAATCGTTTTCAATTAAAAAAAAGCAGATTAACAAAAAACGTTATTTTTTTTTCTATAAGACTAAATTTAAAAAATCGTGATATTTTTTTACTGCGAAATTAATTCATTTGTACTCCAATAATCAAGTAGTTTTTTTATTCTATCTACATAATCCTCATATTTAAGTGGTTTTAAAACATAGCCCGCAATACCTATTTTATAACACTCCATAACATCCCTATGATTGTTAGAAGTCGTTAAGATAATTGCTGGTATGTATTTTAACACATCATCCGCTTTTAAGATAGTCAAAAACTCGATTCCGTTTAATTTAGGCATATTGAGGTCTAAAACAATAATATCCGGAATTATTTCTTTCATTTTCAATACATTAACCGCTTCCTCACCATTATCTGCTTCGATGATTCGATGATTGAGTTCTAAACTTTTTAGCACTCTATTGAATTTCATCACTTCAATTACATCATCTTCTATTAATAGTATATTTAATGATTTTGCCATTTTTCTTATTATTTAAATTTTAATGCATACTTATTCAATTTCAAATGTATTTCATTAACGTAAGAGTAAAGATTCTTTTTCGTCAAATCATAACAAAGTGTAGACAACTGGAAAAAAAGTGTCGGTGAATAGTATTTATGCAGGTAATCCATTATAAAAATAAAATTAAAACAATTTTAAACCTCAATATTTTTTCGCACTCAATAGTGATTGAATATCATTTTTGAAATTTTATAAGTACCAAAACCGATATTAATTATAACAAGTTAGAATATCAAACAAGATCTTTTTGTGAACTCGTCTAAAATATTGTTCCATTATTGCAGCAACTTCCAGAATTACGTTGCCATTTTTTGTTGACTTTTTCTTTACAAAAATCAATTTTGAAATCGCCTACCTTTTCAAAAAAAACTTCCTAAGTACCAAAAATATGACACCCCTTTTTTTCCAAAATCCCTAAGTTTTTATGCCAATTAAAATCAGTAAAGGTGATGTAATTCTAGTGAAGTGCTATTTTTCTACTACAAAAACATTTTCTATTCTACTTTCATTAAAGAAAAAAACATAAATGCTTATTATAGACGCATAAAACGTTGCGACAAAAATTCCATCCTAATCTTTTATGATCTGTATAGAATTTAGCAGTTGTACTCTTTGGGTAAAGTAAAACAAAAACAAGCACCTTTTTTATTGGCTTCTCTATTCTTCAAATAGATAGTACCTCCTACTCTATCTATTATGGCTTTTATTGTTGACAAGCCAATACCGGCATTCTTCTCATATTTTGAACTAACCGTTTCAAATAATTCAAATACTTTTTCCCAGTATTCTTCTGGTATGCCTGGTCCATCATCTTCATAGACAAAAAAACAACTAGTTTCATTTTCTGTTAGTGATATCCAAACATTACATTCCTGTTTATCAGTATGTTTTACTGTATTTGATAAAAGATTTTGAATAATTTGAACAAAACCTATTTTTGAATGCCTTATTATGGTATTACAATTCCTATAGTGAATATAAGTTGGAACATATAAAGCACCATTATCAACTATATATTGAATAATACTTTCGACATTAAAATCTTCAAAATGAATTTGATCGTTACTAACTTTCGTATATTCTAAAATGCCATTAATCAAGAAATCCATGTATTCATTTCTAGAATAAATCAAATCAATCCAGGCCTCTATCTCTGTGTTTTTGATGAGTGTATTATAATCTTCTTTTATAAAAATTAATAACGAATTTACACCTCGAATTGGAACTTTTAAATCATGACTAAGACGATGAGCAAATTGGCTCAACCGTATATTTTTTTTCATAATCTCATCATTCAAATCTTCCAAAAATTTATTTTTTTTATGAAGTTCAAATAGAGAAATCACTTGGTTTGCCAATGCCTTTAATGATTCTTGCTGACTATATGTAAGACCTTCTCTTGGTTTGCTATCAATAACACAGAGAGTACCTAATGAATAACCGTCCTTGGTGTTTAAAGGAGCACCTGCATAAAATATTACGTTCGGAGCATTTATACTTAATGGATTATCATGAAATCTTTGGTCTTTAGAGGCATCTGGAATAATAAAAAGTTCATTAGGCGTATTTATTGCATGTGCACAAAAAGCAAAATCTCTCGGTGTTTCGGTTACATCTAAACCATGATGTGATTTGAACCATTGTCGATTCTGATCTATTAATGTTACCAATGCAATAGGGGCGTCACAAATTTGGGCCGCTATTTTGGTTAAGGAATCATACTCTTCTTCTGGGAGGGTATCTAGTATATTATAACTGCTTAATGCTTCGAATCTAAAAGCTTCATTTTTAGGAACTTCAGGTTTATACATATTAGACAGATTTTTATTTTCAAGTAAAACTAAAACATATCCTATTTTTTTTATAAAAATAAGAAAAGTTTTAAATAATTTTGACATTCCTAAAGTTAAAATCCGATGTTTTAATAAGATTCTGTCACATCCGCAATATAAATCTAAGAAAAATCAGAGGTCCGAAAATTATGCAGCCAATTTGCAAAATGATTTAAACATAATTTTTTCAGGCTTAAACATCTGATTCTTTCTCAACATATGTATAACCTCGATCCCACCCAAGGTTCTTTTCGCAGATTCAAAATTTTTGAAACCCAAACCATTTTGTACCCTCCATTTTATAAAACGATAGTCCTACTCGACGATATTATTGAGATATTTTACACTGTCGAATCTTAATCTTTGTGAATGAGCGTTTGTTATAAACTTTGATAGCGGCAGTATTACAATCACTTTTATCAATGTTTATTACTCTGGTTTGTAGTTATGACTAATTGCTTTAATTAGAAACAACTGAGTACTCATTCTCTGTCTTTTTCTGGTCAAAAGAAAATCTACTGTATGGCCAAATTTATCTACCAGTACAATATAAATAACACCAGATATCTTTCAGTTTGATATAGATTTTATAGATTTGTCTCTACCATTAGGCTAATGTGTGTTCTTAGAAATAAAAAAATATTTAACCAGACTATCTTAAATTGACTAGCCAAATTGCACGAAAAAAGGATTAAATCTTTAAATGATGAATAATTCAGGTACAAAAAAGAATAAAATAATAAATCTTGAACCTAAAGAACTGAAAACGAGTTATCAATTAAGATTTTATAATTAACGTTTGTTTAGTTACACATATATTAGACGGAAGTAAAAAAATAATAAAGAATAAAAATTAATGAATGATATTCGACAAAGTTTAAGTCAATTTATGAGTTTGGCTGATGAAGAGTTTGACTTAATTAAATCTAAATTGGAGGTAGAAGAGATTAAAACAAATACCATAATTATAAAGATTAATCAAAAAGTTTCAAAGCTATATTTTGTAAAATCAGGTTTATTGAGAACTTACTTCTTATCTGATGGGAAAGAAATAAATACCTATTTTGCTTGTAATGGACAATTTATAACTTCCTTTTCTAGCTATATCACACAAACACCATCAATCCAATATTTAGAAGCTCTTGAGTCAAGTACATTGTATTCAATTACATTTGAACAATTAAACAATCTATACGAAAGCTATCCTAAATTTGAAAAATTTGGAAAAATTTTAGCAGAACAAAACTATTTATGTGTATTAGAAAGGATGATTTACTTACAGTCGAAATCAGCAAAAGAGAAGTATCTATATTTTATTGAAAAATATGAAAAAAAAATTGTCCAAAGAGTTCCACAACTACATATCGCAAGTTATTTGGGCATTACTCCGGAAACATTGAGCAGGGTAAGAAAAGAAATTTCTATTTCTTGACATTTGTCAATGCCAAGCAGTGAAATGTACTGCAATTTTGCTAAAAAAAAAGCAAAATGAAAAAAAATACACTTTCTCTCATCGTAATGGCTTCAGTCTTTGTATCAATTCTATCCATAAACTCTTGTAATAGTATTTTAGAGGTTTCTAAAATAGAAACAAATAGGGCTTTTAATACAAGGACAAATAATAAAGTACAGTTTTCAATCATTGAAACAGGAACAGCAAAAACACAAAAGGCGTTTGCGTTTAAAGGTGGTAGCTTGTTTGAAAACCTTAAAATTGCACATATTTCTGTTTGGGTCAAACACCCTAATGGCGATTTTTTATTTGACACAGGACTTGGAGATAGTATTAATATTCAATTTGATAAGGGAATGTCGTTCTTTCATAAACTAATGTTTAAGTATAAAAAGGGACAAAGTGTCAAAGAACAATTATTATTAAATGGGTTAAATAATAATTCAATAAGAACTATTATTTTATCCCATTTGCATTGGGATCACGCAAGTGGGATTAATGACTTTCCAAATTCGGATATTTATACTACTGAAGAAGAGCTAAAATTTGCACAATCAAACAAATCCTTTTCGCCAGCATTTATAAAATCTCAATATAACAACAAATCTACAAAATGGAAATTTCTTAATTTTGAAAAAAATAAATACGAATTTTTTGAAGAATCTTGCGATTTTTTTGGCGACGGAAGTGTGATTTTTGTAAAACTGCCTGGACATACGCTTGGTTCAATAGGAATGTTTATCAATGGGCAAAAAAGATACTTTTTTACAGGTGATGTCACTTGGGCTATTGAAGGTTTTAAAAGACCATCATCCAAAAATAGAATACCAAGTAAATTAGTTGACTACGATAAAAATAAACTAGATACAACCATTATAAAGATACATACCTTAATGAAATTAGATACAAATTTAGTAGTTATACCTGCACACGACTTTGAAATCCAAAAAACATTAAAACATTTTCCTGAATTTCAATACTAATGATTGAGTTAGAATCCAATAATGTATTTGATGATGAAATCAAACATAAAAAAGAACGAACCGCTAACAAGTGTTTATAGAATTTACAAAAACAATTCAAACATACTATTCCTATCACACACTATAGACTCAGAACACGATACTGTCGAAAGACTTAAAGCTTATACTAAAGTGACAGAATATCTAATAAATGGTATTTTGTAACTGGTAATAGAGATAGTATTTACAGTATTGCACCAAAAGTTGTTTTGCAACCACATATAAAGATTCAAAAGAACCAAGTAATTATGTTCATAGTGCGGATATTCTGGACAAAGTGAGCAGTATAAATGAACTCAAAAAGGTGTCTAAAAATTAGGAAAATGTTTTTTTTTGTGGAAGATCAAAAGTTAACAGACTTAAGTTCAAATATTACTAAAAAAATAACACCTATTATAACTAATAATAACTATAATTTTGATTGATCAAGTCTGAATTGAAAATTACTGTTGCTGTCAACTGTTTTAAAATCAATCTTTCCCCAAACATAGCACACACTATTATTTATTGATTGAATAAAATATTAAGTTACTTATGTATTAAATAAAGCAGTAACTTCATCGATCTTGATACAATTACAATACTTTTTTTAAAACCATAAATTAATTTCACTATATTTACTGTAGTTTTGCCCCTAAACAAATTTAAATTTGGAAGATTTGAATTTAATCGAAAAGTCCTATACTGCCTAGTATGGGATTTTTTAACAATTTTTAAATTTCAAGAAAAGAAAAAGCCAAAAATTATTATAGTATTCAGAGGGTTTTAGTAATTCCTACAACAGTTAATACTCACCTCTCCCTTCTCTAAAATTCATTACAAACATACAACTAACAACTGGATGTGCTAACTTATCGTGGAGTCCTAATTAAGGACAAAATCTTAACTTTAAAGCATGAAAGAAAATCTTAAAAATTACGACTGCATTTTCAAAGAGAAAGCAGTTCAATTAAGTTACGATTCTCCAAGCCCTGTGTCAAATAGAAAACTTCCTTTTGTATGTTTTACCCAAACCGCATATGTACTATTTTATGATTTTTAAAAAGACTTCCTCCTTTAAACGCAAATGCTTTTTGCGTAATGACAGTTCCGGTTTCAATAATAGAAAATTGTATATTCTTATTAACGGTTTGAGAATTTAATGTTCTTTCCAAAGGTATTTTAGGGATTGTTAAAGTGCTACAACAAGAATTAATAATAGGAATAGCAACTATAATGGAGATGATTAAAATTAGGTAAAGTTTGATTTTTAGCATTTTTATTTTTTATGCAAATTTGAATTTCTTCTTATGAATTATTATTGACAAATATCAAGAAATAGATATTTCTTTTCTAACTCTACTCAAAGTCTTAAACAGCTATACTGACTCTTTTCACTATTAAATAATTGTTTTTCTGGTTCTAAAATGATTGAGGCTATCTCTAGAATATTTCTTTTTAATCTCTTTTAATCTTTCATAACTGGTATCAAAATAAACTTCTGTAGGAATGGAACTGTCTTTAAAACTAATGAAAGCACCAGATGTATTTGGAATATTAAAATCTCGACAAACTTGCATCCAATCTAATGCTTGATTGATTCTGTCATAAACAAAATTATTTTTCCCTTCTTCTTTTCTTTCCAAAGATTCGTTCCACCAGGTTTGATATTGAATCGTGTATTGCTTGTTTTTGTAAGGAAATGCGCTTTCCAATTCTTTTGTTTCATCTTGATAAAATATGCCCGAAATAGCACCTAAAGTGATGTAAGTAAACAGTCCCATCTCTCTATTTCCATCTAATATCAATGGAGAAGTCAAGCTACGTAACAAGGCTTCATGCCCCTTCGGCCCTAGACCTTGAGTATCTACTAGGCAGGAAGTGATTTTGTGAGGTGCGGGGTTTTCTAAATCCGGAGATATAGGACGGCTTTTTGATAATTTACCTTGAACTTCCCCTTTTAATAATTGTTTTATAGTATGAAAAGATTCTCTATCCCAGTTACTCATCATGTTCGCTCCATAGGCTTTGCCTGCCTGCTTTCCTGCGATATCAGTAATTATAAAATCGTAGGTTTGTGGATTCTTGAAACTCTTTTCAATAAACTTGGAGAGATCGCTCGCACTTCCTTCCCAATAACCATACATCACGCAATTATGGACCACTGTGTTTGCATCAAAATTTTCAATAGCTGGTATAGCTGAAATTTTCAAATTAGTACCGATTAACTTTTTATTCAAATTCAAATAATTTGCATTACTTTCTAAATTCCTATTTGCATTGATTACATCTTCCCATTCTTTTAGGAATTGTATCGTTGGCACCCTATTTTTGCGCACTATTTTTAATCGTTCTGTGTCAAAGTCAGTTTCATATTTATTCCATTCTATCTCGAATCTAATAAGCTCGCTTGGCAGTTCAAAAGTTTGTAATTTTAGCTCAGTCACTATACCATAACTAAAACCACCTCCACCTTTTAATGCCCATAATAATTCTCTGGCTTGGAGATCACCATCTTCTGACAATTCTTTAATACTCCCGTCGCCAAGTACGATTGTTGCGCCTACCAATCGCTCACAACACATTCCTTTTGAGCGTGTCCAAGGCCCCCATCCACCCCCAAATGTAAAACCTGCAATTCCAACAGTTGCACAAGTTCCATGCGGAATCATTACTTGCTGCTCTGCCAATAAAGTGGTCAATCTTTCAAATCGATTACCAGGTCCAATAGTCGCAACTCCACTCTTCTTATCAACTTCTACCATATTCATTCTTGATAAATCAATCAAAATAGTATCGGTTCCCGAGCATTCACCTTCATGATCATGTCCTCCTGACCTTACTCGGATTGCTAAATTATTACTCATCGCTCCCTTGTAAACCCGCTGAACTTCTTCGGTTGAAATACAATAAATAATGGCAAAAGGCCTAAGCTGTAACCTTGTATTAAAAATTTGACATGCTTTTGCGTAACTAATCATATCAAACAAATTGCCTCCCCCCATTTCTATTTGATCTCTGTTAATATGTTCTTTCAGTTCATTCAGAAAATGATACACATTTCTCATATTAACTGATACAAGACTCTCGGCTATAAGCACTTTTGTATCTAATTCGAATTTTGTATTCTTTAGAAGTATAACATCACCTATCAAATCATTTTTTACAATAACACTAACTCTAGATTCAAATAGATTAGAGGTCTTGTATATTTTAAGTTCAACAGTACCGTATTCATTTTGATAATAAACAGAGATATCTATTTTCTTATATTTTACTTCATTTTTAAGACATAATTTTACCTCACTATGGGCATCAATTTTTTCAGGAAAATCTAAGTAATACTTATTCTTCTCTAAATCTTTTGTTTTAGTTAAGACTTGATTTGTGTTATTGTAAATTTTAAGTTGAGCAGTTAAGACATTAAGATCTGTTTGGCTGTCTTGACTGATTTGATTGGATAAATGTTCCTCCATAGTATTTGGATTTGCCTAGTGTCTTATAATTTTAAATAGCTTATATTTTTCCATATTTGGTACAGCAACGTTAACTGTCAAAAAGATTATAAATCTCCTTGTATGTCCATCACCTTTTCCCCATCTTTCCATGTTTCTAACACAAGTATATTTCGCATCCCTGCAACAGAATTCAACCCTTCTTTATTGAAGTAAGTTAAAGGTGATTCTGATAAGATTACAAAGTCGGCACATTTCCCTACTTCTAATGAGCCTACCCATTGATCTGCATGACATTGCCAAGCAGCATCGTAAGTCATAGCTTTTAATGCCTGAAATCTTGTAATACACTCCACTTCGTTAAGTACCTGATAATCTGTTTTTTTAGGAGTACCTTCCATCACTCTTGCAATTGACTGTTCCATCATACGCAATGGTCCCAATGGAGTAACACTATTATCGCTATGAAGAGTTATTCGCATGCCATTCTCTAAAGCGGTTTGGCATCTATCAAGAAGATTTACTTTTTCTTTTCCAAAAATGGTTTGTTGAAAAACCCACCCCCAATAACCTACGTGTCCTATTAAAAAACTTGGAGAAAGCCCTAATTCTTGCATGTCCTTCAAATTTTTATCTGTCAATAAAGAAGCATGTTCTATTCGGTCTCTTCTAATATTTATAGTGCTTTTATTTATTCCTGCAAATTTAAACGCATTGATTGTTCGATCTATAGCATGATCCCCGTTGGCATGAATCATCACTGGCCAGTTATTTACTTTCGCTTTACTAACCAAAGCATTAAACTCTAGTGGATAACCAAAATTAAACACTCCAGTATTGTTTTGGCTGTGACAGCAAACCATATCATAAGGTTTATAATTTGCATCGCAAGCATAAGGCGTATACTGATAACCTGTAAGTCCTTGGTTAGAACCATCACCAATGAGTTTAATATATGCCAAGTTGAACTTATTGTTACCTTTATTAGGTTTGTATTTCCCCTCAATAACAGTATTGAATTTCTCTAATGACAGTGCTACTAAAGCACCACCTATACGAACGGGACAACTTTTTTGATGGGCTAAAAAATCTAAAAAAAGGGGCTGATTAAGATTTAATACTTCTCTGTTAGGGCTGTTATCATAAGGCTCTATTCCACAATCAAACATATAAGTAACTCCTCTTCTACTGGCTTCTTTAAAGATTTCTTTAACTTCCTCTGCTAATTTTTCTAAAGCAAGAATGGGATCTATATGTAAACTTTTGGCCACAACTGCTAAAACAGGCTCAATTCCTTCAACTTCTTTTAAAACACCATTAGTGCTTATTTTAGGTATTTGACTCTTCAATAATGTTACTGCAACAGTATTAATGTATGCCAAATGCATAGAAGAATTCAAGATAAAAACAGGTTGTATAGTTGATACTAGATCTAAAATTTTTGCATTAAACTCTTTATCTGAGCCCTCAAATAAAGCAGGATCAACATTTCTACCAATAATCCATACATTCTTGTCGTTTGTTACTTTCTTTTTTAGCTCTTCTAATACCCACCTTCGACTGTACTTACCTTCTTCTGTTTCAGCTATGCTGGATCTTAAATCTTGCCCGCTAAAAGGACTAACATCCGTAGCTTTTTTAAAAACCGCGGAGGATATAATGTGAAGATGTGGTTCAATAAATCCAGGTAATAAAATTTTTCCGCCATCAATAATTCTTTCCGAAGTTCCTGGTGGCATTTGTGCGACAACAGTTTTGTAAGACCCTGTTGCAACAATTTTACCTTCAGATATGGCAATGGCTTCTACCATTACATCTTTTCCTCCTTCTAGGGTTTGAATGTATCCAACTTGCTTACTACCTGTACTATCTTCTTTTACTCCAGTACGAAAAATAAGATTTTTACAAGATGGATGTTTTTCTAATTCATTGTTTTTATCAGTCATAATAGCCATCCCATTTGTATTGGGTAATAGCATTTTCCATAATGGACTACAACACGAACACTGTAATCCTTCTGTATGTTTATGTTTCATAATTTTGTTTTTATATACGAATTATTTGTATCTTACATTATGTAAACTACTGCGTATAACCAGATTTTAAAAATAAAAAAGATTTTTTACTCTACTTCTTTATGATCTTTCTAAATCCAATTTGATTAATCATTCAATCAAACCTATTTTAAATTATATTTAAAAAAATTACCTAAAAACTATCGTAAAATTTTGTTTCCAAAATAAAACTACTGTTTGATTCTATAAATAATAACAAAAATGTCATGAACGAAAAATTTAATGTCATGAATGATGTTTTTTCTAGCGTGAATGAGAAACCTATAAAAAAGATTGTTGCTTTACTTTTTATATGATATCACTATAAACTTATCATTATCTGTTAATTTTAGATAGAAATTACTCCCAACATCTATTGTATCACCTAATTTTTCTTAATCTTTTCAATTATTTAAAATGATTAATTCTTTAAAATTGTTATATTTGTAATATTTTGGTATAAATTTTATCCGTTCAGATAATTTTCTATTCTCAAATACTCCGCATGAAACAGTTTAAATTTTTAAGTGTTATTTTACTATTCCTTCTTTCTTTTGTTAGTAGAGAAGAATTTAATAAATATGTGTTCGGTGGCGAGAAATTTAAATCCGAGAATAACTTTATCTCTGCTAAAATTCAGCTTGTCTCAACATTAACTTTAAAGTACTTAAAAGATGCAGATGTTCATTTAAAAATTAAAAAGAAGATTAAGTATCGTGCTACAGCTTCAGAAAACAGTACTTTAAATACGCCTTATCTAACCAAGTTAATACGTTTTAAGTTTTCTAAAAATCGCCTATCCTATGGTGTTGTATCTGTTTATCAAATTCAACGACATACTTATCTACACCTCTACCATTTTTTTTAGAGACTGTCCTGACTAATTTAAATTTAGAATTTCTGCTATTCTTTTTGATGTTCTTTTTACAAGCTATATTGTTTCTTAGTGTACATCGCTTTAGAAAACAAATCTTATAGTTTTAGCATTCTATTATTAAAAGTATTTAAAGCTCTTCTAAAGACTTAAAGCGTGCCTCTGTATTAATAGAAAAAACTAAACATATCAAATAAAATATTAATAGTTTCAAAAAACACAAGGATAAAAACTAATAAAATACAACTTGACATGAAAAAAATTATTGAAATAATCTGCGTTCTTTTCACAGTAGCAAGTATTAATGCCCAACAGGAAAAAGGAATAATTGGTTATACAAACTGGTTGTCCAATTGGTCAGAATTTAAGCCTCATAAAGTTGAGTATGGAGAACCTAACCAAATTTTAACTGGAAATATTTCTGTTAATACTAAGTTACTCAAAAGGAATATATATGTTTTACAAGGAAACGTTTATATAACCAACAATGCTGTTTTAACCATTGAACCCGGAACTTTAATTATTGGTGATTTCCAGACGAAAGGAACGCTTGTAATTACGAAAGGTGCACAACTTATTGCTGATGGTTTAGAAACTGACCCAATTGTATTTACTTCGAACCGCGGTCTTAAAAAAGCAGGAGACTGGGGAGGCATAGTAATTCTAGGCGATGCTCCAACCAATAAATTTGGAAATATTGGTTCTTATAATTTAGATCTTGACCCTTCTTTAACAACTTACGGCGGAGATAATACTTTTTCAAATTCGGGAATTTTAAGATATGTTAGAATCGAATTTGCGGGCAAAAACCTGAAGAATGTTGCTACTTTCAACGGACTCACAATTGCGGGTGTTGGCAGCAAGACCATTTTAGAAAATATAATGGTAAGCTATTGCGGTGGCAACTCATTTGCTTTCTATGGTGGTGATGTAAATGCTGTCAAGTTTGTTTCATACAAATCAATTAATGATGATTATAAATTTACACAGGGTGTTCAATGTCGCTTGTATAATTCGCTGGCTGCAAGATCTTCCTACTTGTCAAGTAACAAAGATGGCTCTCGTTCTATGGAAGTAAAATTATATGAAAACAAAAATGAAACAGATTTTACCAAAAAACAAACTTTTGTTTCGGCAACTAATATAACATTGTTAAATGACAGTGAGAATATCAATACCGATATACAGTCAGGTTTAGTTAAAGAAGCACTTTATGTAGCAGAAGGTGCTTCTCTCGAAATGAAACGCAGTGTAATTTCGGGGTTTAATCCAGCAGTTTTATTAGACAGTAAAACGGAAATTAATTCTGCTAATCTGAAAAGAATTAAATTTGAAGAAATGTTTTTTAACCTGTGTACCGGAAACATCTTAACAGAAGGAAACAGAAATAAAGAAGACCTAGAACATTGGTATGGTAATAGCTTATTTTCTAATGTCTATTCGAAAAGTGATAATAAGGAAACTTTTGTGGACATATTCAACATTAAAAGACCGGATTTCAGATTACAACTAGGAAAAATTACAGCACAAAACGGAAATAGATAATTTCAGTTTACTACAAAAACAAATTAAATCAAAAAGCTAATCTTAAAATACTTGAAAGATTATCGTTTTAAACTTTGTAAAAAATAAAGTCCTGAAAATTTCAGGACTTTATTTTTTTGCTCCAATACGAATTCTGAAGAATTAAAGAAATCTGGTTCAAAAATTAGCGATTAGATATAAAAATTAAATTGAAGTTACCCTATAATTTTGGCGTTGCCTCCAATTTTGCCACAAAAAACTAAGGTGGTTTCTGAAAAAAAACATAAAAAGAGGTAAATTACCTGTTTTTTTGACCTATAATTCTAAAGATTAAAAAAATAATACTCTCTAAATTTTATAGCTATGAAAAAAAAACAGATAAAAGTCCACGTTAGAGTTTAAGATGCTGACCGCTTCGATAAGCACCCATTGTGGAAAAGTTATAGATGTGACCCGGGAGCTTAATTACCAGGATTTATCATTGGAGCCAGTGCAGGTATGTGAGCCCCAGAATTGCCAAAGAACTATCGGTAATCGACATTAAAGCATTCTGGGCGTTTGTAGCTAAAAACAAAACGGAAAATCATCTGCATAGCATCGCAAAAATGAGATTCAGAAAAATCACAAACTCTGCTCATAGATATCTGACTGCGCAGAACATACTTGGGTACGATTTTAAAGCAATAGACCTCAATGAAGTATGAGTTTCGGGCATAGCTTATATAGAAACCGATGAAGGATGTCTGTATCCCACCATGGTAATAGACCTTTTTTCCCAAAAATGATCGGCTGGCCTTTAAGCGATAACCTAAAAGAAGAGGCACACAATATCCATTTCTGTGATTTGCTTCTTTATTGGAAGGTATCGAACAGATAACCTGCAGCATGAGCTGAAAGGGAAACTTCTTTGACAATACCGTACCCGAGAGTTTTTTCAAAACACTGGAAAACGAATGAGTTTACCATAACACCTATGCCACAAAAGAAAAAGCAGAAAGACTCTATTTCAGACTATATAGAAAACTTTTATAACAAGCGTATAAAACATTCTGGTCTCGCAATTTGATAATAGAGGAATTTCACAATCAATTTCCAGTTACTTAAACATGCTTTTTTAAACTAATTCTTTATAAATTTTATCAAAAAACTAATTTCATTCCTTTGCACATTCTCACTAACTGATACTTAAATAATAAAAAAATGTACCTTAGTACGTATTCTAAAAAACAATTGATTTATGAAATGGATCACCAGAGAAAGGCCAAAAATAGACCGAATTGCATGCCCATGGCTTATTAGAAATTTTGTAGATCCTGAGGCTGAATTTATTTACGTCCCTTTTGATCAGGTTCTGGACAAAGCAAAAGAATTAAATGCCGTTCCTTTTGATATTCCAAATGTTGAATTCACACATTATCAGGAGCAGTGCACCTTCGATTATATTGTAAAAAAATATAAAATCGAAGATCCCGCTATTTCCATCATGGCAGGAATTGTACGCGGGGCTGATACCGATCGTCATGAAATTGCAAAAGAATCTGCCGGACTCTGGGCGGTGTCTGCCGGACTTTCGCATAATATTACCGATGATTATAAACTCCTTGAAACCGGAATGGTGCTCTATGACGCACTTTACAGGTGGGCTTCACATCTATATAAACAGAAACATCTGAAGAACAGTCCCTTTGAGAACCTGCTACACGAAGTTTACAACAAGTTTCTTAAAGACAAAAAAACAACCGGAAAAACACCATCCTGGGTAAAAGACCTCAAAAATCTTATTCAGGACCAGATTGATGCTCAGTTTACTTTCGACCTTAAAAAAATATCGGGTGAACTCGATTTGAACCCATCCTACCTGTCGAGAGAATTTTCTAAATATTTTGAAGATTTAAATTTCGGGGACTATGTCAGAAAACAAAGGATTGAAAAAGCGGTAAATCTTATTGAGAATACTACCTATACTTTGACGGAGATTGCCTATAGAACCGGATTTTCAGACCAAAGCCATTTTACAAGAATTTTTAAACTTCAAACCGGAAAGAATCCGTCGGCGTACAGAAAAAAAATCCAAAAAAAGTAATCCATATACAAAACGTAAAACGCATTCTATTTAGGGAAGTTTAATGCTTGTAATTTTGTTTCTATAATTTATAAAAACAAAATCGATGCTTTTAAGATTCCTGTACCTTTCTATTCTACTACTATTTAGTCTTCCCTGCTTTTCTCAGACTACGTATCCTAAAATCACAGGATATTTTGGTATACTGCATCTTCTGGTAACCTTAAATAAAGATGAAACTGCAGTAAATTTCAGAGACTACTACGCTGTAGGATTTCCAACCGGAATCAATATCTGGAAAAACGAGAAAATCGGATTTTCTTTTGAGGTAGTTCCCAATATAAAGGACGATCAGGGTACCAGTAAAGTAACTCACATATTGTTTCATCCCGGAATTCTGGTAGCCTTGGGACACGGATATACTTTTGCAGGAAGGGCTGCTTTTGACTCCTCCGGAAGATATGGCATTACGCCTGTTTTGAATAAAACAATAATAAAAAGCACCAATTGCAGCTACTTTGCCGCAATCCCCCTGCCCATCCACTTTGGTAATAATCATCCCGCTTCTTTTACAGTAGGGTTTCAGTTTGGAATTGCATTTTAATTTACAGATCATGAACGAAAATCCCAAATATACATTACGGGAATTAACACTTTATTTTTTAAAGCTTGGTACTACAGGTTTTGGCGGTCCCGTTGCTCTGGTGGGCTATATGCACAAAGATCTGGTTGAGAACCGAAAGTGGATATCAGAGGACGAATACCGCGAAGGACTCGCTCTGGCTCAGCTTGCTCCGGGGCCTTTGGCGGCTCAGCTTGGAATTTATATTGGTTTTGTACATTACCGCTTTCTTGGTGCGACATTAATTGGAATTGCCTTTGTTCTGCCTTCTTTTTTAATGGTCCTTTTATTAGGGATCATTTATAAACTCTACGGAGGCCTGTCCTGGATTCAGGCAGTATTTTACGGAGTTGGAGCAGCTGTAATCGGAATTATAGCATTAAGTTCTTATAAACTTACTTTAAAATCCATTGGGCAGCTGAACTGGGAATCAATGAAATCTAAGTGGCTGCTTTGGCTCTTTTTTATTCTTGCCGTTTTTATTACTTATATTACAGAACAGGAACAAGTCCTTTTATTTATTGCAGCCGGTCTTTTATACATGGTAATTAAAGCGCCTCCTAAATGGTGGAATAGCAAAACTGTAAACTCTTTTTCTTTAGTTTTTTTACTAACAGGGTTTTCGAGCTATGAAAGTTCTACTCTTACTAAAATTGCTGTTTTCTTTGCTAAAGCAGGAACTTTTGTATTTGGAAGCGGTCTGGCGATAGTACCTTTTCTACACTCAGGAGTTGTAATCGAAAATCAATGGCTTACTGAGCAACAATTTCTGGATTCGGTTGCTGTTGCTATGATTACACCTGGTCCGGTCGTAATAACGGTTGGTTTTATTGGATATTTGGTCAATGGCTTTTTAGGCGCATTAGTAGCTGCGCTAGCCACTTTCCTTCCCTGCTATCTCTTTACCATTGCAATGGCGCCTTCTTTTAAAAAAATAGCACAAAACAAACCCGTTAAAGCATTTGTCGAAGGTATTACAGCGGCTGTGATAGGTGCTCTTGTCGGATCTGTAATGGTTATAGCTAAAAGAAGTATAATAGACATTCCAACGGCTCTAGTAGCAATTATCACAATTTTTGCACTACTTTATATAAAGAAAATTCAGGAACCCTATATTATTGTCGCAGCGGCTGTTCTAGGAATAATCATTAAATTAGTAATAATATGAACAGAAAAGACTTTTTAAAATCAAGCACCCTTTTTGGCGCGGCAGCTTTAGTACTTCCATTCCATCCTCTAATGCTTTTTTAAATAATCTGGCAGGTAATTCCATTGATAAACTAGTAGACGCAAACGGAAATTATATACAGCAGACGTTACCATATAGTGAAAACTTTCTTGAACCTTATATGGACGCAGAAACACTTCACCTGCATTATGCCTTTCACCATGGCGGTGCTGTAAAAGGAGCTAATAAAGACCTTCAAATGATAAAAAAGGCATTGGAAGAAAACAATCTAGAAACAATAGATTTTTGGACCAAAAAATTATCGTATCACTTTTCTTCTCATATTCTTCATTCTATCTTTTGGACCAATCTTACCAATAAAGCTAATGCACCCAAAGGCAATCTGCTCAAAAGGATTGAAAAAAGTTTTGGAAGCTTTGATAAGCTCAAAGTGCTTATCGCTGCAACATCTAAAAATGTAGACGGAAATGGATGGGGAATACTCGCCTACCAACCCTACAGTGACAGTCTTGTAGTACTTCATTGTGAAAATCACGAAAAACTAACCCAATGGGGTGCGGTTCCAATTTTGGTAATTGATGTATGGGAACACGCATACTATCTTAAATATAAAAACAAACGCACTGATTTTGTTGACGCATTATTCAATATTATAAACTGGGATAATGTAGCATTGAGGCTGAATGATGCTGAAAAATTAATCTTATAATTTTTTTTAAGTTCAAATTTTCTTCTTGTTTAAAATAACAAAGCGTTATCGAATACTCAATTTTTAGATTCCTATGTTTAGAATAAAATTCAATTGTTCACAACATTACACCCTAGCATACCATAAATTTGCGTACCTTTTTTTGAAATTAAATATCCACCATAAAGTTACTTTTTATCCATTTTTTTTCTGGTAATAATTAAATTTCATATCAAACCAGATTTGCAAATAATTACACTATTTCGGTCTATAATCTGACTTAAAACATTAAAATGTATTCTAAATTTTATTCTCTTCTATATATTGATTTTCCATTCTTAATCGTTTGCAAAACCTTAATATCTTTTATTTTCATACCATCTACTTTTAATGGATTTTTATCTAAAATAACTAAATCGGCAAGTTTACCGGCTGTCAAACTGCCTTTTCTGTGTGTTTCATCATACTGTGAGGCAACATTAATAGTCATTGCCCGCAGGCCTTCATACGGAGTAACCCTTTGGTCAGCTCCAACTGTTTCTCCTCCTCTGGAAATTCTGTTTACCGCGGACCATAAAACCATCATCTGATCAAGCGGCACAACGACAAAATCAGTATGATTAGTAGGTTTTAATCCTGCATCAACAGCATCTCTCATCGGGCTTATATATTGTGATTGTTTAAATCCCCGATTTTTCAAATGAGCTTCATAAAAATTGATAAATTTTGATGCACTTTTTTCTATGATATTAGTTTGAATTTATTTTCAACCGTTTGGCTTTTTGCTTTCAAATTCTATTGCCAAAATTTATATTCCTAAATCATTACAATCCAAAGAACACCTTCGTCGAATTAACACTTTTTAACATTTAATCCTCATAATTAATACTTGCAAACATTTCCAAAATAAAAAATCTAAAAAAATTATCTTACAAATTCACTTGAAAGCAAACCAATTTCCCTAAATCTTATACAAAATGGTTTGTATTTCGTAAGGTAAACTACTTTACAGGACATAAAAACAGTAACTACTCACAAGAAAAATGGTCAAATAATGAACTTTAAATGCCGAAAATGCACATTGCAAGCATATTCACCTATGAAAAATTATTATAAAAATATGACACTAATTCAAATTAAAAAAATTATTTAATAGTTAATGTCATATTAGGAACAATTATAGCGTCAGTTATTCCTCCTGTGAATCGTTGAGCATAAACTTCAAGATAATCATTTGTTAATAATTCAACCGAAGCATTTAAAGGAAGGACTATAATGTCATTTATTGCTACTCCTCTTCCATAAATTTTATTCTGTGTTAAAGCTGTTCCATTCTTTGCAATATAGATTATATAGGTACCTACTGCGGATACTTGAAAGGAAATAGAGCCTGTAACCTGAAAAATTCGTTTCTTTTTTCCCATATATCTCAATCTGTTATTATTATTTGTTGGTGCATCTAAGGAAAATCTAAATAAATTATAGGATGTTGAATTCCCATTAACTTTAACAATATTACTTGGATTCGATGTATTAAAGCTTGTAGAAGCACCGGAGCCAACAGGATAATCCATAGTGAAATCGGCTACAGCACTGGCATCCGTTTCGGTAGGAATTCCGGCCGACCGTACGCTCCAGCTATTGGTAAAGTTATATCCGGTATAAGTACCGGCAGTATAGGATTTTACATATCCACTTGTGTTGGTGCCGGTAAAAACAACCGATTCTAAGACACCATCTCCTAATATTGTTGGATTTGAAGATACATCAAATCCAATAGCAGTACCATTGACCTGACTGAAGCCTCCTTGCTTTTCCACAAGAGTAAAGGTTCCGGTTAGTTTTTCATAAGTGCCTGAATTATTACTGAACCATCCTAAATTACTAAGTAATAATTGTGTGATATTATTGTATGTTATTCCATTTGTATTTCCTGAGAATTGTATAATACTTAAAAAAACCAATCCAAAGCCAGATATGCTTCCTACAGAATTGGAATTAGCCACTATGCAATCTCGAAATATTAAGTTTTGAGTTGCCGCTCCATTAAGGTTAAACACATTTCCAGTTGGAGCAAGAAGAGTTAGACCTTTTATAGTTCCTCCGTTGGCACCTTCAAAAATATTTCCTGATGATCTGATAATAACATCTTGATTGGAATCCACTCCCTGTAAATAAGCATTATTTAGGTCAATAGGAAAATTAAAAGTAACATTACCGTTAATTTCATATAATGTACTGGAATTCAAAAGATACTTAGAACCTCCTCCGGCGGCAAGTTCATCAGCTAAAATAGTGGCTAAATTATCTGTAGATTTTATACGTTTAAAATTGATCCTTCCCTGTACTCCGCTACTTAACGGCATCCATGAAGTGCTGTCTGCTGAATAATAGTAAAAAACTTTTAAATCCGTATCATAGACTATAAGACCATCAGCCGGAGTTGTGATCGCAGTTCTTTGAGCAGTTGTCATTCTGGGTGTAAGTAATCCTTGTGTAGTAGAGGTAAGATCTAGTATTGAACTGGAATTTGGCGTTATTGTCCCAATTCCGACTTGCGCATTAGCTATAAATCCAAAAAGAAGAAAGAGAAACACTAAGAACATTTTATGATTTCTAAGAGCAGGTTTGTTGATCATAATTTTTTGGTATTAGTTATTTTTTTCTGTTGTCTATTTTGAGTAATTACTCTTAATTTTTAGAGTTTAAAATGATTATTTTCTCCGTGAATCTTTCATTATTCAGAGTTAAAAATTGGGCAATATAAACTCCATTGCTTAATCCATTGGTTGAAAAAATATAATTTTGTTCTGTTCCCAGATTTTCTTTATGCAGAATAACTTTCCCGGTTATTTCATAAAGCTTAAACGTTCTTAAAGAAAGATTTTTGGGATTAGATACTTTTAAACTATTATTGATATTATCCTGATTAATGAAAAACGGATTATAGTTTTTTTCACTGGTATTAAGTGTTTTATCGTCTTTGAATGTAATTTTAAAACGATCTGTATAAACGCCCTTTTCAAGATTTACCTCATACATTCCATTTTTTATGTCATGAAAAGAATTATTCAGTGCATCATAGAGGTAAATCATTTGCGAAGCTTCCCAATTTATTACCTCGGGAATCTTGAATTTAAAGGTAGTATTGGTAGTTGCTTTTACGATTATGGGGATTTTTTTTTCAGCATCAAAATTTAAACCCTGAATGATATAATTATTATTTTCTATTAAAAAGTTCACATCATTAGGAAGTTCATCCATACCTAGCGCATCAATACCAATATCAACTCCATCTGTTGCGCGAGAGACAAATACAAGAGCTAATTGTCTGGTAAACTCATTATTGATTATAACATTTAATTTAAGGTATGAAATCCCCTCAGTGGCTTCAATTCCTTTGACGCTCTTTTCTTTAGGAATATGTTTTTCAAACTGTGACAAACCACTTCCTTGTTTGTAAAATGCCCTATGGGCATTTTTAAACGTCGCAGTCCCGCTAGCGGTCGCATTAATTACAAACCCCTGGCCAATTGGAGAATATTTTCTTTGTATTACAAGTCCGGAAGACAGTCCCGTGTTGTTTACTGAGCCATCCGGATTATAAGTATTGAAAGTGGCCGGTACATATATACCATTGGAACCTAAACTGATTGGAGAATATGCACCATAGCCCCCTTTGTAATTTACTAAGGTGTGTGTGTTTACTGTCTTATCTTGTTCCCAGAAGTAAGCAATACCACCTGTATTTGCATTAGAAGGATCTAAAAGAAAAGCATTTAAATGTAAAGCTGATGGATATGGATTTCCGGTTAAAGTGGCATTATTAGCCCCTAAGGAAATAGTAATATTGCCATCATTTGGTTTTCCTCTAAAATCATATCTTTGTGACCCGCCGGAATTATTTGTAACACCGGTTCCCTCAGGATCGGTTGAATCAGTTCCACTTGTTCCTTTCATTGAAAAACCTTCACCAGGTGCTAAAATAGTAGATCCCCCAACAAAAATCCATTGCGAATAATTATTGGCATTTATGAGTTTATAAACCCATTTTGATGCTATTGCCAGAGGATTGGAAGTTCCATCGGAATTACTTACGGGTAAAATTGTTGATGCTACTGAAGCAATTTCCGTGGTAGGTCTGCTCAGCAATGTAATACCAAAGTTTTCATTTCCGGATGAATTCGTGGCGTTTCCAACAGGAGAACACCAATAATTATAATCGAAATTATCTGAAGTTCCCCTTTGATAAACTGACAATGTACCCAATCCCGAATTAGTTGAATTCCCTGTTGTTCCCTGCAACAATTGTGAATTATTACGTAGGTAGAGATTAGAATTCAAAGCTAAGTTGATACTCTGTTGAACATATAACACTTCATTCTTTACATACATGTTCGTATTTGGACTGAAATAAATTTGTGAGATACATTTTGAATTAATCAACAGGAAAATAAATAGAATTATGATCTTCATTACTTTAACTTTAAGATTAATAGCGTTTATTTACTAAAACTGTATATTGGATGTTTTTCTTTTTTTAATTAAAAAAAAAGCTCCAAGTATTATTCCGCTTAGAAATAATATCGAAATTTCATTGTCTATTGGTACAGGATCTCCAACTGGTGGAGGTATGGATTGCGGTTGTGGTACTGGGGGCGATGGCGCAGCTATGTTATTATGCGAAATAAAAAGAAGAATTACTACCAATTTTAACGATTTAACTTTCATATTACTTAGGATTAAGAGTTGCGAAATTGATTAAATTGTAATTTTTTTATTATTCTATTTTTGGTATAACAACAATAAATTAGGTAATTTGCTTATGTGAAGATATAAAAAATCTTACAAAATAAAAATTAAAAAAAATAATTTTGCGTAAAATTATTTACATTATAGAATTACTGTTGAAAACATTATCTTCAAAAGGTCACAAAGTAATATCCCATCGCCATTTTATATAAAAAAGTATTCCCATTTAACATACTGAAAAGTAAACTCGAGTTATCTTCTATTGTGCCACAATAAATTAAGGCAGCAAATTCATTTATAATCCTGCTTTACTTTGTAACATCCGATCATTGCAAAATCGTAGCACGGTATATACGTTTTTTAAACAAGGAATTCGGTAAAACTAAATTCTAAAAGTTTTAGATTCGGATATATTAAGTATCAATATAATCTTCACTTAAATAATTATATATAAATTAACCATTTTTGATCTATTTAGAACTTTGAAAATTTCAAAACCAAATTCTTAAAAACATAATTGAATGAAAGATCTACCTTAAGTTTTACTCCATTTTAAACTAGCACATCCATGTACTGTATCTACCTAAAAACAACTCTACTACTTTAACATTCTCCAACTAATACACTAGAAAAATTAAGGAGTTGTCGCTTTACCCTTATATTTAAATAATTCATAACGTAAAAATATTTCATGCGAGCCAGAGTTATACTTGTTCAAATTGGTCGTTTCCCAATCATAACCATAGCCAATATACAGTGAGTCACTAACCTGAAATCCTGCCATAGCGCTTATTGCAGCGCTCCATCTGTAGGCTGCGCCAACGACGAGTTTATCGATAAACATAAAGTTTGCCGAAACATCTGCCTGTAATGGAGCTCCATCGACCATTTTTAAAAATGCAGCTGGTTTGAATTTTACATCCGAGCCGAAATCGAATACATAGCCCGCCATAAAATAATAATTAATTCTACTCTTGTATATGGCAATATCATTATCATTGTAACGGTTGGTTTCAATAAAATTCGGAACCGATAAACCTAAATAGGCTTTACTGGAATGCCAATAGATTCCGGCTCCGATATTGGGTTTAAAAATATTGTCTAAATTCTGGAATTGTGGATCTCCCTGATGGAGAGTATTGAGTTTATTAACGTCCAAACTGAATAGACTTCCAGTTGCTTTGAGACCAAATGAAAGTTTGAAATCTGAAGAAGTTTGTACGGAATAAGAAAGATCAGCAGAAAAAGTACTTTCGTTGGTGGGTCCAATTTTATCATTAACAAAAGAAAAACCTACCCCTAAATTACTATTATTTATGGGCGAATTTACAGAGAAACTACTTGTTTTAGGAGCTCCGTCAAGTCCAATCCACTGCGTACGATATAATCCAAAAATGCTCAAAACTCCCCGGGATCCTGCATACGCGGGATTGATCGTTATAGTATTGTACATGTATTGTGTAAATTGAGCATCTTGTTGCGCAAACCCCATGACAGAAAAAAACATTAAAACTAAAACTAATTTTCTCATTTATTTTACTTTTAAGAGTGGTTTAATAAAAAACTATTATTCCCTTTTCCAATTACTTAGTAAGAAATAAATATCCTGCCAATTGATGCGTCTTTGACTCACTATTTTTGTATTTTAAAATATAATAGTAGGTGCCCTCTGGTAGTCCGTCAGTATCTTTAACAGTTGCGCGACCATCTGAAAATCCTCTAAATACGACATTAAGATTATCATAATGATTTCCCTGGTAGACCAAAACTCCCCAACGATTATAAATTTCAACAACATTATCAGGATAACATTCTATTCCTTGGATATAAAATAGCTCATTCATTTTATCCGAGTTCATGGAAATAGCATTGAATACTTTTATAACACAACCCGAAATTGGCAATACTGTAGGTTTATCATCAACCACACTTCCATAATCTGATTTGTCTTTCACTAAAACTCCGTTTGTACTTATTCCTGATACTTCAGCCTGATTTGATATACTTCCCAGATTAATATCCGATTGCATAATAGAATAAACACCTGTAAATGAAGCTGAATCTACTTGACCAACTGCCAAATCTATTGCCCCCCCTGTCATGATTATTCCTGTTAGCGGATCTCTTACAGATACCTTTGTCAAAGCTACATTTCCAGTATTAGTCACTATAAAATTATAGGTAACAGTTTCTCCTGCCTCTGCATACCCATTTCCGTTTTCGTCATTAAAATGAGCTGTTTTCACTAATGCAATACTTGGCCTTGCTACAAATACAGTTACAGAAGCCGCGCTACAATTGGAAGGGTTTGCTTCTTCACAAATCGTATAAGTTAAAGTATAAGTCCCCCCAGGAGTGTTTGGTAAAATATCCAAAGTTCCATTTGAATTAGATACGAAGTTGACGTTTGGCACAACAGTTAATATAACATCTTGCGGATCTATAGGTAATCCATTGAAGGTATCATTTGCAAGAACATTTAAGAAACCTTTTGTACCAGATATTCCATCAACCGGATCTGCTGAATCATCGACAGCGACCAGATTTGCAAAAGAGGTACAACTGATTCCAAAATCTAAATCTAAATGCACACTTTCCGTTGTACTCAGCGTAACCGTTTTGATACTTTGGGCTGTGACACCGCAAACCATAAAACTTTGGGTTCTATTTGTTTTAGAAGAAATTTCCTTTAGAGTATTGCCCGGAATAATTTTTACCAAGCCAGTACTGCCAATTGCCTGCGATTGTGCCTCTAGATTTGAATCCATTTGCAATTTAATGCTATACTCTCCCCATGGGTTTGAAGCTCCAGGTCTGTCTCTCCAGTATCCTTGAATTCCTATTATCGTACTTTTTGAATATCCGTTTGGACCTGTTATCAAAATATTTGGACTTTTAGAATTTCCAAACCCTGCCCTATTTAACTCTCCGGCATTAAGCGGTCCTTTGCTACTACCATCTCCATTAAAATCAATCCATTCCCATTGACTATAATCAACAGAACCGTTTGCATCAGGAATATTTTTGGTAACAATTCCATCATTATTGGCATCATACCATTCATCCTGAATTCCATTACCATTCAGATCATACCATACATAGTCCCCTAATACAGGTAATGCAGAGAGATCATATTCAAAATCAAATTTTTGGAATTCACAATTTTGTATGGTTGTAAAACGTAAACTTCCGTTTACAGGATACAATTGATATACAGTATTTATATTTGCATCCTGAACCTGTACCAAATAATCTCCAGGAATTATTCCTGAAAAACTATAAGATCCATCGCTTTTTGTAATTTGCAATAAAATGGGGCCGGTCGTTTTATTTTGTGGAATCAAAGTCACGGGGACATTTGCCAATACAGTATTAGTCTTTAAATTTTTAACAATCCCTGCAATATTTACTGTTGAATTACACGTTACTACAATTTCATCTGAAACTGTTGCACAAGTCTGTGGAATCAATCTATCACACAGTTCATAAACAACATTATAAATCCCTGGTGCTATTCCTGCGGCCACAGTTACTTTTCCGGTTACCGGATCCAATGTGATTCCTGCTGGCCATACTCCTGATACTGCAACAGTCGCATTTCCTGTCGCTCCTAATGTTGCCGGCATTCCATTTACAATATCATTCGACGTAATGTTTGCGAAAACTGTTCCTCCTTTTACTACAATGCTCCCATTTTCAGAAATTGGCTCTACAATTGATAGCACTTTGATTTCATTTGAAACTGTTGCGCAAGCCTGCGGAGTCAATTTATCACACAATTCGTAAACTACATTGTAAGTACCCGGTACTGTTCCTGCGGCCACAGTTACTTTTCCGGTTGCCGGATCCAATGTGATTCCTGCTGGCCATACTCCTGATACTGCAACAGTCGCATTTCCTGTCGCTCCTAATGTTGCCGGCATTCCATTTACAATATCATTTGATGTGATGTTTGCGAAAACTGTTCCTCCTTTTGCTACAATGGTTCTATTTTCGAATATTGGACATACATAATTATTTAACACAATAGCTTCTGATGATAATGAACTGCATAATCCCGATTTTGCTATTACAGTATAAAAACCAACAGGAGCAGTCACTTTATTTCCAACTATACTTACACCACTTGATGGAATTACTTCATAGGAGTATAAACCATTATAATTTGAAATATTAAAGCTACCATTAGCATCTGAACAAGATGGCTGAATCAAATTATTTAATACTGGCTTTGGTATTAAATCTACCGTTACGGTTGTACTACTAGAGCTTATTTCCGTACAGTTGCCGTTTTTAACTATCGCTCTAAACTGTGTGGTCTGAATCAAATTTCCTGAAGTATAACTAGTTGTTGTGTTAGCAATGTCGCTCCAGCTTAAAAATGGATTAACAGCAGATTGCCATTTGACTACGGTACCTGTATGTCCGCTTAAAGTCAGTTCTGCACTTGGACTTCCCAAACAAATCGTACTTCCTCCGTTTACGGAACCTGCAATGGTAAGCGCATCTACCATAACGATTACCTCAAATCTGTCAGCTGACTCACAGCCAGAAACCGTCTGAGAAGCAAAATAATGCGTTCCATCTGTCAAAGGGGTACTCGTAA